>NZ_SSOD01000004.1 GCF_004801305.1 Pseudothauera rhizosphaerae
CAGTCTGACGACCATAGCTGCTCGGTCCCACCCCTTCCCATCCCGAACAGGTCCGTGAAACGAGTACGCGCCCATGATAGTGAGGTTCCCCTCGCGAAAGTAGGTCATCGTCAGACTAACTCATACCAAAACCCCCGCCAGCACAATCCGCTGGCGGGGGTTTTTGATTTAGAGGGGCGGAATTTGCCCTGAAGACGCCACAGGCGCGGTGCTATGCTCCTTGCAGTGCACAGCAAAGGCGGAACGAGGCAATGAAGGTCCAGCCGGTGATACTCTGCGGAGGCTCGGGAACGCGGCTTTGGCCGCTGTCGCGCGAACAGTATCCCAAGCAATTGCTACAACTGGCCGGCGAGCGTTCGATGCTGCAGGAGACGGTCCTGCGGATTGCCGATCTCGCCCGCTTGCTGCCGGTTTCTCCTACGCCCATCGTGGTCTGCAACGAGGAGTACCGCTTCATCACGGCGGAGCAGTTGCGCGAATGCGGTTATCCGTGCGGCGACATCCTGCTGGAACCGTTTGGCCGCAATACGGCGCCGGCCCTGACCCTGGCCGCGCTCGCGGCACTGGCGTACGAGGATGATGCCCTGCTGCTGGTGATGCCGGCAGATCATCTGATCCGGGACGGCGCGGCGTTCGCGCGTGCCGTCGCGGCGGGCGCGCCGGCCGCGGAGGTGGGCGACGTGGTGACCTTCGGCATACAGCCCACCCGGGTGGAGACGGGCTACGGTTATCTGCGGATCGGCGCGGTGGACGCTTCCGGTACGTTCCCGGTCGAGGCTTTCGTCGAGAAGCCGGACCAGCAGACGGCCGCACGCTATGTCGCCGACGGCAATCATCTCTGGAACAGCGGCATCTTCCTGCTGCGTGCATCGGTGTGGCTGCATGCGATAGAGCGTTTCGCTCCGTCCATTCTGCTTGCCTGCAAGGATGCCTTCGCCGCGGCGGTGCGTGATGCCGATTTCGTGCGGGTCGAACGCACGAGTTTCGAGGGCTGCCCGGCCGATTCCGTCGACTACGCGGTCATGGAGCATCTGCCCGGGGCGGCCAATCCCGGTGTGGGGATTCGCGCCGTGCCGATGGCGGCCGGGTGGTCGGACGTCGGTGCCTGGGACGCGCTGTGGGATGTCTCGGACAAGGATGGGCAGGACAATGTCGTGCGCGGCGACGTGCTGACCGAAGGCGTGCGCTCGTCCATGGTGGTTGCCACCGATCGCCTGGTGGCCTGCGTCGGCGTCTCCGACCTGGTCGTGGTCGAAACCGCGGACGCGGTGCTTGTAGCGGGCAAGGATGCGACGCAGGGAATCAAGGATGTCGTCGCCCGGCTCAAGCGCGAAGGTCGTGTCCAGGCCGATGCCCACCGCAAGATCCATCGCCCCTGGGGTTACTACGACGCCATCGACGCCGGCGAGCGCTTCCAGGTCAAGCGCATCGTTGTGAAGCCGGGCGGGACCTTGAGCCTGCAGATGCACCACCATCGCGCCGAGCACTGGGTCGTGGTACGCGGGACGGCGCGCGTGACACGCGGCGAAGAATGCTTCCTGCTGGGCGAAAACGAGTCCACCTATATTCCGCTCGGCGTCACGCATCGCCTGGAAAATCCCGGCAAACTTCCGCTGGAGATCATCGAGGTGCAGTCGGGCAGTTATCTCGGCGAGGACGACATCGTTCGCCTGGAGGATTACTACGGCCGCGGCTAGATGAAAAAGGGGCGTTGCCGCCCCTTCGTTCACCCGGCGCCGAAGTTCACCAAAGCTGCCACCACGGGCGGTCGTCGGCAGGGCCGCCGGCGAAGTACACGCTGTCGGGGAAGTTCTTGCGCAGGATGCGTTCGGCGTCGTCGCGCAGGTCGGCCATGCCCAGCGCGTCGTAACTGCGCATCAGCAGAAACAAGGCTTCTTCCACGGCGGGCGTCTGCGGATAGTTCGAAATCGCCGCCTGCGCGCGGTTGATGGCCGCCACGTGCGCGCCGCGGCGGGAGTAATAGCGTGCGACGTGGACCTCGTGGCTGGCCAGGGCGTTGACGAGGTACTGCATGCGCAGACGGGCGTCGTCGGCGTAGCGGCTTTCCGGGAAGCGGCCGACCAGTTCCTTGAAGGTATCGAAGGATTCCTGCGCACCCTTGGGATCGCGTTCGGAGAGATCCTGGTTCGCCAGTGTGCCGAGCAGGCCGAGGTCTTCGTTGAAGGTCGCCAGCCCCTTCAGGTAGTAGGCGTAATCGACGTTCGGATGATCGGGGTGCAGGCGGATGAAGCGGTCCGCGGCGGTGATCGCCAGCGCCGGCTCGCCGGACTTGTAGTAGGCGTAGGCGATCTCGATCTGCGCCTGTTGGGCGTAGCGGCCGTAGGGGTAGCGCGCTTCGAGCTTCTCGAACAGTTGAATGGCGCGGTCATAGCCGCCCTCGATCATCGACGCCTTGGCTTCGGAATAGAGCTTCTGGGCATTCCAGTCGGACGTCTCGTCGATCTGTTCGGGCAGCAGGCCGCAGCCGCCGAGCAGCAGGGCGCCGATAACCGCTAAACTTCGCAGGGTGAACCTAGCCATCGAGAACTCTCGCGTGAGTGAACGCGGCGATTATAGCCCAGAGGACGAAGACGCCCCCTGTCATGTCCTGGCGATTCCCGCGGATTGTGCCGGGATGCGCCTGGACCAGGCGCTGGCGGCGCTCTTCCCCGAGCACTCGCGCAGCCGGCTGCAGGGCTGGCTGAAGGCGGGTCGCATCAGGCTCGACGGTAGCGTGCCGGAGGCCAAGCACCGAGTCGCGGGGGGCGAGCGGCTGGAGGTGGAAGAGATACCGCTGCCCGAGGAGCAGGGGGCTGCTGCCGAGGACATTCCGCTGGCGGTGGTGTACGAGGACGCGGACATCCTGGTCATCGACAAGCCTGCCGGCCTCGTCGTCCATCCGGGCAGCGGCAACTGGAGCGGAACCCTGCTCAACGCCCTGCTGCACCACGCCCCGCAACTGGCCGGCGTGCCGCGGGCGGGCATCGTGCACCGGCTGGACAAGGAGACCTCCGGCCTGCTCGTGGTGGCCAAGACGCTGGCCGCCCAGACCGATCTCATCCGCCAGCTCCAGGCGCGTACGGTGAGCCGGCGCTACCTCGCCCTGGTGCGCGGACAGTTGAACGGTTCGGGCCGGATCGATGCGCCCATCGGCCGCCACCCGACCCAGCGTACCCGCATGGCGGTGGTCGATGGCGGCCGGGATGCGGCCACGCAGTACATGGTGCGCGAACGCTTCGCCGACTGCACGCTGGTGGAGTGCCGGCTGGAGACCGGGCGCACGCACCAGATTCGCGTACACATGGCCCACAGGGGCTTTCCGTTGGTCGGCGATGCGACCTACGGTGCGCGCCGGCGCGGCAATCCGCTGCTCGACGCCTTTCCCCGCCAGGCCCTGCATGCGTGGCGGCTGGGCCTGCTGCATCCGGTGAGCAGGGAAGCCCTGGAGTGGGAATCGCCGCTGCCGGAGGACTTCGCGCGCCTGTTGGCTGACCTGCACCGTACGGAGGGGGCATGACGGTAAGCGACTGGATCGTGCCGGACTGGCAGGCACCGGCCCGCGTGCGCGCGCTGATGACCACGCGCCACGGCGGTGTCAGTCGCCCGCCCTACGACGAACTCAACCTCGGCGCCCACGTGGGTGACGATCCGGCCGCCGTGGCCGCCAATCGCGCCCGGGTCCGCGCCCGCGTCGGCAGCGAGCCCCTGTGGCTGGAGCAAGTACACGGCACGGACGTGGTGGATGCGGCCGAGGCCGTCGGGCAGGGTGTGCCGCGGGCGGATGCCGCGCTGGCGCGTCGTCCGGGCGTGGTGTGCGCGGTAATGACTGCGGACTGCCTGCCGGTGCTGTTCTGCGACGATGACGGCACCGTGGTGGCGGCCGCCCACGCCGGCTGGCGCGGCCTGTGCGCCGGGGTGCTGGAACGCACGGTGGAGCGCATGGCGGTTGCGCCTTCGTCCATCCAGGCCTGGCTGGGGCCGGCGATCGGTCCCACGGCCTTCGAGGTGGGCGGAGAGGTGCGCGAAGCTTTCCTTGGCCACGACACCGCGGCCGGCAGTGCCTTCGTGCGCGCCGGCGCTCCCGGGAAATGGCTCGCCGACCTCTATGGGCTGGCGCGCCAACGCCTGGCAGGCGCCGGGGTGACGCGGATCGGCGGCGGGGAATACTGCACCTGGTCCGACTCGGCCCGCTTCTTCTCCTATCGCCGTGACGGGACGACTGGGCGCATGGCGGCGCTGATCTGGCTGCAGGAGTGAGACCGCATGCGTCACGACACCGTGGCGGACGCCTATTGCCTGCCGTCCGAATCGGCTCTATCGTTGTGACTCGGGTCTTCGGCGGCACGCCTGGCCGCGGCGCGGTGACGTGCCGGGGTACCGAACAGCCACAGGTAGAGCGCCAGCGGACCGATGCCGAAGAACAGGAAAGTCAGCACGCCGCCGACCACCGTAGTGTTGGCGATGGCGACGAGCAAGGCCACGTAGAGCCAGGCAATGGCAACGATGTACATGGCGCCGATTCTACCGCCGCCCGCGCACGGGGGCCGGACGGCAGGATGCGCGGCGCACCGTAACGATGCCTCAGGAGGGGCGGATGTCAGATTCAGGTGAAAAGATCCCCGCGGCGATCGTGCAGGGCATGCTCCAGTTCGGCCAGACCATGGCGCAGGGGTTCTTCGACGTGCTCGCCAAGCAGCACGCGGCCATGCAGGACACCAGCGGTACTGCGGCGCCCAGCCTGCCGCTGCCGGAAGCCGAACAATTCACCCGCCTGCAGAAGGAGTTCGCCGAGAAGCACGCCGAACTGTGGTCGGCCATGCTTGCGCGCCAGAAGGGCGAGCCGGGGACGGCGGTGGTCCAGCCGCCGCCGGGCGACCGCCGTTTCAGCGCCCCCGACTGGTCCGAGAGTCCTGTATTCGATTACGTGCGCCAGGCCTATCTGCTCAACGCCGGCTTCCTGCAGCAGGTGGCCGAGGAGATGCCGATCGCCGATGGCCGGGCCAAGTCCCGCATCCAGTTCCTGACCCGGCAGTACGTGGACGCCCTGGCGCCGACCAATTTTGCCGCGACCAATCCGGAGTTCATCCGTACCGCCATCGAAAGCAAGGGCGAGAGCATCTCGCGCGGCATCCGGAACATGCTTTCCGACCTGGAGAAGGGCCGCATCTCCATGACCGACGATGCGGCCTTCGAGGTGGGGCGCAACCTGGCGCTCACGCCGGGCTCGGTGATCTACGAGAACGAGCTGATGCAGCTCATCCAGTACGCGCCGCTCACCGACAAGGTGGCGCAGGTGCCGCTGCTGATCGTGCCGCCGTGCATCAACAAGTTTTACATCATGGACCTGCAGCCGGAAAACTCGCTGGTGCGCTTCGTGGTCGAGCAGGGCTTCACGGTATTCCTGATCTCGTGGAAGAATCCGAAGAGGGAGGAATCCCAGGCGACCTGGGACGACTACCTTGCCAAGGGGCCGCTGGCGGCGCTGGACGTGGTGCGCGCGGTGACCCGGGTCAAGAAGCCCAACGTGCTCGGCTTCTGCGTCGGCGGCACCATCCTGGCCTCGGCGCTTGCCGTCGCCAAGGGGTGTGGCGAGGACCCGGTGACCAGCCTGACGCTGATGACGACCCTGCTGGATTTCGCCGATGCCGGCGAACTGGGCTGCCTGGTGGACGAGGCCAGCGTCACGGCGCGCGAGGCGGCGATCGGCAAGGGCGGGCTGCTCCAGGGACAGGAACTGGCCAACGTGTTCTCGGCCCTGCGCGCCAACGACCTGGTATGGCAGTACGTGGTCGGCAACTATCTCAAGGGCAACAAGCCACAGGCCTTCGACCTGCTCTACTGGAACGCGGACAGCACCAATCTGCCCGGCCCCTTCCTGACCTGGTACCTGCGCAACATGTACCTGGAGAACAACCTGCGCGTGCCGGGCAAGCTCAAGATGCAGGGGGTCAAGGTGGACCTCGGCAAGGTGGACGTGCCGGCCTACCTGATGGCCGCGCGCGAGGATCACATCGTGCCGTGGAAAAGCGCCTACCTGTCGCGCAACCTGCTCGGCGGCGAGACCACCTTCGTCCTCGGCGCGAGCGGGCACATCGCCGGCGCCATCAACCCGGCGAGCAAGAACCGGCGCAGCTACTGGAAAAGCGACGCGAGTGCGAGCGATCCGGACGAGTGGCTGGAAACCGCCGTCGAAGCTCCGGGCAGTTGGTGGCTGCACTGGGTGGAATGGCTCAGGGGGAATGGCGGCAAGCAGGTCGCCGCGCGCGGGCGCGCGGGCAATGCCAGGTACAAACCCATCGAGCCCGCCCCGGGGCGCTATGTGAAGGAGAGGGCCTGACGGCGGGCCGCCGCAAGAAAAGCACGAAGACAGGCGAGCGGCAGCGGGTAACGGGAGGGGCGCTGCCGCGGAAGATCGACTTCCCCCCGGAGAGCCCAGTTTGGGAGAGGAGAAAACCATGTCAAGAATTGCACTCGTAACCGGCGGCATGGGCGGTTTGGGAGAAGCGATCTGCATCAAGCTGGCGGCACTCGGCTACCGTGTGGTGACCACCCACTCGCCCGGCAACACGAAGGCTGCCGAGTGGCTGCAGACCATGAACAACATGGGCTACGGCTTCAAGGGTTACCCCTGCGACGTGTCGGATTTCGATTCCGCGAAGGCCTGCGTGGAGCAGGTGACCAGGGAGGTCGGGCCGGTGGACGTGCTGGTGAACAACGCCGGCATCACCCGCGACATGACCTTCAGGAAGATGACCAAGGCGGATTGGGATGCGGTGATCAGCACCAACCTCGACAGCGTGTTCAACCTGACCAAGCAGGTCATGGACGGCATGGTCGAGCGCAGGTGGGGGCGTGTGATCAACGTATCCTCGGTCAACGGCCAGAAGGGCGCTTTCGGGCAGACCAACTACTCGGCGGCGAAGGCCGGCATGCACGGCTTCACCAAGGCCCTGGCGCTGGAGGTGGCACGCAGCGGCGTCACGGTGAACACGATTTCGCCGGGCTACATCGGTACCAAGATGGTGATGGCGATCCCGCAGGAAATCCTGGATTCCAAGATCCTGCCCCAGATTCCCATCGGCCGGCTCGGCAAGCCGGAAGAGATCGCCGGCCTGGTGGCCTACCTGGCCTCCGAGGAAGCGGCTTTCGTGACCGGCGCCAACATCTCCATCAACGGCGGCCAGCACATGTTCTGACCGCTCCCCGCGGCGACGAGGAAGGCGGCGCACCCCGTTCCGGGGGCGCCGCCTTCGTTTTTTTGCGATGCAACATTCGCTCACGAAACTGTTTATAATCGTGCGCGTGGTGGCTTGCGCAGCGCCGCATCACGTTACGGAAGGGACCGCCCGCGAGCCTTGCTCCGCCGTCCCTGCTTCAATCGAACTGCAGCAAAAGGACTCGAACAATGACTCAGAAAGTCGCGCTCGTCACCGGCGCCATGGGCGGCCTCGGCACCGCCATCAGCCAGGCTCTGGCCAAGGACGGCTTCAAGGTGTTGGCCAACTGTCTGCCGGGTTTCCCGCAGAAGGATGAGTGGCTGGCCCAGCAAAAGGCCGCCGGTTTCGATTTCGTCGCCGCCGAGGGCGACGTGTCCGACTACGAATCCTGCAAGGCGATGGTCGAGAAGATCGAAGCCGAAGTCGGCCCCATCGACGTGCTGGTCAACAATGCCGGCATCACCCGCGACAAGTTCTTCCCGAAGATGGAAAAGGCGCAGTGGGATGCGGTGATCAACACCAACCTGAACAGCCTGTTCAACGTCACCCACCACATTTCGCCGAAGATGGCCGAGCGCGGCTGGGGCCGCATCATCAACATCTCCTCGGTCAACGGCGTCAAGGGCCAGGCCGGGCAGACCAATTACTCCACCGCCAAGGCCGGCGTGCTGGGCTTCACCAAGGCACTGGCGGCCGAACTGGCGACCAAGGGCGTCACCGTCAATGCCGTCGCCCCCGGCTACATCGGCACCGACATGGTCATGGCGATCCGCGACGACATCCGCCAGGCCATCATCGACACCGTGCCGATGAAGCGTCTGGGCAAGCCGGAAGAGATCGGTGCGCTGTGCGCCTACCTGGCCTCCGACCTGGCCGGCTACGTCACCGGTGCCACGATCAACATCAACGGCGGCCTGCACATGTGCTGATGCCGCATCGGCGCCATGCGCGCCCCGATGCACGACCCCGTCCGATGGCGGGGTTTTTTATTGCGCAGCGCGGTATAATTCCGCACCATGAGAGTGCGGGAAAACCGCCGCCGAGGAGATGACCGAAAATGGCCGAGCAAGTGCGTCTGATCAAGAAATATCCCAATCGCCGTTTGTATGACACCCGCACCAGTTCCTACATCACGCTTGCCGACGTGAAGGAACTGGTGCTGGGCAGCGAGGACTTCCAGGTGGTGGACGCCAAGACCGGCGAAGATCTCACCCGCAGCATCCTGCTGCAGATCATCCTGGAAGAAGAGGCCGGCGGCGCGCCGATGTTCACCAGCGACCTGCTCGCGCACATGATCCGTTTCTATGGCAACGCCATGCAGGGCATGCTGGGCAAGTACCTGGAAAACAACATCAAGGCCTTCACCGACATGCAGGCCAAACTGCAGGAACAGGCACGCGCGCTTTACGGCGAGAACAGCCCCATCAACCAGGACCTGTGGGCCCAGTTCCTCAATTTCCAGGGGCCGGCCATGCAGAGCATGATGGGTGCCTACGTCGAGCAGAGCAAGAAAATGTTCCAGCAGATGCAGGAACAGATCGAAAGCCAGACGCGCAACATCTTTACCGGTTTCCAGTTTCCCACCTATAACAAGACCGGGCAGGACGAGAAATCCGCAGAGACTTCCTCCACCGGCAAGGGGCAAGGCAAGTCCTGAGACGGCCGGCCCGGCGGTGCCGCGCGCATTCGCGGTCCCCTGGAGTTTCCCCAACAGCATGAACCAGAGAGTTTCCCAGGGTATGCCGCGAGTGGGCTTCGTGTCCCTCGGCTGTCCCAAGGCCACAACCGATTCCGAGCACATCCTGACCCGTCTGCGTGCCGAGGGTTACGAGATATCGGGCAGCTACGACGAGGCCGATCTGGTGGTGGTCAACACCTGTGGTTTCATCGATGCGGCGGTCGAGGAGTCGCTGGACGCGATCGGCGAAGCGCTGGCCGAGAACGGCAGGGTCATCGTCACTGGCTGTCTGGGCGCCAGGGACGACGTGGTGCTCGCCGCCCATCCACAGGTGCTGGCGGTCACCGGCCCCCACGCCACCGAGGACGTGATGCACGCGGTGCACAAGCACCTGCCCAAGCCGCACGACCCCTTCGTGGACCTGGTGCCGCCCCAGGGTGTGCGCCTCACCCCGCCGCACTACGCCTACCTGAAGATTTCCGAAGGCTGCAACCACCGCTGCACCTTCTGCATCATCCCGTCCATGCGCGGCGACCTGGTCAGCCGGCCCATCCACGAGGTCATGCGCGAGGCCGAGTCGCTGGTGGAGGCCGGCGTCAGGGAGATCCTGGTGATCTCCCAGGACACCAGCGCCTATGGGGTGGATGTGAAGTACCGTACCGGCTTCTGGGGCGGCAGGCCGGTCAAGACCCAACTGCTCGATCTGGCCAAGGCGCTGGGCGAACTGGGCATCTGGATCCGCATGCACTACGTCTATCCCTATCCCAGCGTGGACGACCTGATTCCGCTGATGGCCGAGGGCAGAATCCTGCCTTACCTGGACGTGCCCTTCCAGCACGCCAGCCCGCGCATCCTGAAGGCCATGCGGCGCCCGGCCAATGCCGAGAACGTGCTCGAGCGCGTGCGCAAGTGGCGCAGCATCTGTCCGGATCTCACCATCCGCTCGACCTTCATCACGGGTTTCCCCGGCGAGACTGAAGAGGATTTCGATCAGTTGCTGGAGTTCCTCGACGAGGCCCGCCTCGACCGTGTGGGCGCCTTCGCCTACTCGCCGGTGGAGGGGGCTGCCGCCAACGAGCTGCCCGACCCGATACCGGAGGACGTGCGCGAGGAACGTCGCATGCGGCTGATGTCCTTCCAGGAGGACATCTCCACGCAGCGCCTGGAAGCCCGCATCGGCCGCGAAATGACCGTGCTGGTGGACGACGTGGATGAGGACGGCGCGCTGGCCCGCTCGCCGGGTGACGCGCCGGAGATCGACGGACTGGTCATCATCCCGGATGCAGACGATCTCGCCCCGGGCGACTTCGTGCAGGTGCGCATCACCGACTGCGACGTGCACGATCTCTACGCCGAACGGATCGATTGAGACCAAGCTCATGATCGATCTCGCCCCCACCCGAGGCAGTTCCGGCGGCCCCCTCGTCGGGGTGGCGCTGGGCGGAGGCGGGGCGCGTGGGTGGGCGCATCTGGGCGTGCTGCGCGCGCTCGAGGAGGAGGGCATCCGCCCCGATCTGGTGTGCGGCTGCTCCATCGGCGCGCTCGTCGGCGCGGCGTTCGCGTCGGGAAAGCTCGCCGAACTCACCCAATGGACCGAATCGCTCGACTGGCAGGGCGTGGTGTCCATGCTCGACATCGGCCTCAAGGGCGGGCTGATCCGCGGCGATAAGGTCATGCAGTACTGCACCCGCCATTTCCTCGCCGACGACTTCCAGCGTCTGTCCATTCCCTTCGCCTGCGTTGCCACCGAGCTCGAATCCGGGCGCGAGGTATGGCTGCGCCAGGGCAGCGTGGCCGACGCGGTGCGCGCCTCGATCGCGCTGCCCGGCCTGATCTCGCCCACCGTGCACGACGGGCGGGTGCTGGTGGACGGCGGCCTGGTCAACCCGGTGCCGGTTTCCCTGTGCCGCGCCATGGGGGCGGACGTGGTGATCGCAGTGGATCTCGGCTCCGACCTGGTCGGTCGCGCCCGCCGTCGCCAGCCAAAGCACGAACTGCCTGCCGACACATGGAGCCAGCGCCTGCTGGCCATGGTCGGACTGGGCAACGGCAACGATGCGGCGACCGAGCCGGACCTGCCTTCGCTCGCCACCATCCTGACCACCAGCATCAACATCATGCAGATGCGCATCGCGCGCAGCCGCCTGGCCGGGGAGCCGGCCGACGTGCTGATCACGCCGCGCGTCGCGCAACTGGGCATCATGGATTTCGACCACGCCACGGAAGCCATTGCCGAGGGCAGGGCCGCGGCCGAGCGCGCCCGCCCGACCCTGCGCCACGCGTTGGCGCTGGACTGAACGATGGACGGCGCGGTGAAACTGCTGGAGGCACTGGCTGCGACGGTGGGCGCGGAGCGCGTGCTCACCGACGCGGCCGATACCGAGCCGTATTTCACCGACTGGCGCCGACGCTATCGGGGCCGTGCACTGGCCGTGGTGCAGCCGGGCAACGTGGATGAGCTCGCACGGGTCGTGCGCGCCTGTGCCGAGGCCGGCGTGGCCATCGTTCCGCAGGGCGGCAATACCGGCCTGTGCGGCGGGGCGACGCCGCCGGCCGACGGGCGTTCCGTCCTGCTCAGCCTGTCGCGCATGAACCGCATCCGGGCGGTGGATGCCGACAACAACACGCTGATCGCCGAAGCCGGGTGCACGCTCGCGGCGGTCCAGCAGGCTGCGGAGGAGGCCGGGCGGCTGTTCCCGCTGTCGCTGGGTTCGCAGGGCAGTTGCGAAATCGGTGGCAACCTCTCCACCAATGCCGGCGGCGTGCACGTGCTGCGCTACGGCAACATGCGCGAGCTGACCCTGGGGCTGGAGGTGGTGCTGCCCGATGGCCGCGTGTGGGACGGCCTGCGCGGTCTGCGCAAGGACAACACCGGCTACGACCTCAAGCAGCTCTTCATCGGCGCCGAAGGGACGCTGGGCGTCATCAGCGCGGCGGTGCTGAAGCTTTTCCCGTGTCCGCGCGCGCAGGCGGTAGCCTGGCTCGCTGTCACCGGCCCCGCTGCGGCCGTCGCGCTGCTCGGTTTCCTGCGCGACCACGTGGGTGAGCGGCTGACTGCCTTCGAACTGATCGGGCGCAACGCGCTGGAACTCGTCCTGCGGCACATCCCGGGCGCCCGTTCGCCGCTGCCCGCGGTGCCGGAGTGGTCGTTGCTGGTGGAACTGAGCGATCCGCACCCCGATGCGGTGCTCGACGAACTGCTCGGCGGCGTGCTGGAAGAGGCGCTCGGCCACGGTTGGGTGCAGGATGCGGCGCTGGCCGCCAGCCTCGCCCAGCGTGCCGAGCTGTGGGCGCTGCGCGAGAACGTCTCGGAAGCGCAGAAGATCGAGGGCTTCGCCATCAAGCACGACGTGGCGGTGCCGGTGAGCCGCATCCCCGACTTCCTCGCCGCAGCCGAAGCCGCGCTGCGAGCCGTGTGGCCCGTCGTGCGCATCGTCGCCTTCGGCCACCTGGGCGACGGCAACCTGCACTACAACCTGTCCTTGCCGCGGGCCGAGGACAACGTCGCCTTCATCACTCGCACCGCCGACGTCAACCGCATCGTGCACGACATCGTCGACGGGCTGGACGGCACCATTTCGGCGGAGCACGGCATCGGTCAGCTCAAGCGTGCGGAACTCGTACACTACAAGTCACAAGTGGAGCTCGACCTGATGCGCGCGGTCAAGACCGCACTCGATCCCCAGGGGTTGATGAACCCCGGCAAGGTGCTTTGAAGCGGGTCGTCTCCGCTGTTTCCCGAATGGGCGAAAAAAGTGTGGGCGAGCGCTTTACAGGTCAGGGGGGTGTTCATATAATGCGCGCTCTTTCGCGGTCGGGGGTATAGCTCAGCTGGGAGAGCGCTTGCATGGCATGCAAGAGGTCAGCGGTTCGATCCCGCTTACCTCCACCAACCCGAATAGGTCCCCATCGTCTAGAGGCCTAGGACACCGCCCTTTCACGGCGATAACCGGGGTTCGAATCCCCGTGGGGACGCCAGTCACGGCGAACCTGCGATGAGCAGGTGAGCGAGCCGGCAGTGATGCCGGAGCAGGTCAGCGCGGAGTGGTAGTTCAGTCGGTTAGAATACCGGCCTGTCACGCCGGGGGTCGCGGGTTCGAGTCCCGTCCACTCCGCCACGTATTACCCGCGAAGTCGGCATGATTCGTGGTTCCGGGAGAAGATGCCAGCCCGGAGAAGCTTGCGGTGGCCTTTACCGGCCGCTATAATCTTCGACTCTGTTGGGGGTATAGCTCAGCTGGGAGAGCGCTTGCATGGCATGCAAGAGGTCAGCGGTTCGATCCCGCTTACCTCCACCAACGAATAGGTCCCCATCGTCTAGAGGCCTAGGACACCGCCCTTTCACGGCGATAACCGGGGTTCGAATCCCCGTGGGGACGCCAGTCACGGCGAACCTGCGATGAGCAGGTGAGCGAGCCGGCAGCAATGCCGGAGCAGGTCAGCGCGGAGTGGTAGTTCAGTCGGTTAGAATACCGGCCTGTCACGCCGGGGGTCGCGGGTTCGAGTCCCGTCCACTCCGCCACCAAAAAACGGGAGCCACATGGCTCCCGTTTTTCTTTCAGTGGCCGCCCTGCGCCTTGCGCAGCAGGCTGCGCCGCACCAGTTGGATGTGCTCGCGCAAGGTGTACAGCTCGTTGGCGAATGCCAGCGGCACCTTGCGCCGGTTGGCCTGCTCCTCGATGCGGTCCAGGTGGGCGAAATAGTCTTCCGTCCGCTGCGGTTCGAAGTGGCGGGCGATGTCGCTTTCCAGGAACTTCAACTCCCCGTACCAGCGATAGATGCGCGAACGCATCCGCCAGGCGTAGAGCGCCGGTGTGATGCGCATCAGCGGGATCAGCAGCGCCACTACCGGCAGCAGCGAGACCAGCAGCCGGTCCACGAGGACCGCGAGCCAGAAAGGCAGGTAGCGCTGCAGCAACGGCGGGCCGGATTCGTGGAAGCGCCGCGCGGTGGGGCTGAGCGGCAGTTCGCGGCCACCCGCCTGCGGGTATTCGCCGACATGCTGGAACAGGCCGGGCCGGCCGTGGATGTCGCGGGCGGCGAGGAGCAGCAGGCTGACGATGGCCGGATGCAGGTCTTGGCGGGCAACCAGGCCGGCGGTCGCCCCCAGCAGGCGGACATCGTGCGCCGGCCTGACGTGGGCCAGATCGAGGGCGCCGGCCGGCAGCGTCAGCGGCGTCAGATGCGGGAGGCGGCGGGCGAAGGCCGGTGCCTGGGCGAGGTCCACCAGGCCGATCTCGGGGCGCTCCAGCAGGCGCTGGACCACCGGCGCCTCGGGTGCGGCGACGATGAAGGCGGCGTCGATGTCGCCGGCCAGCAGCGCTTCGGCTGCGGCGTTGTCGTCCAGCGCGAGCAGCCCCTTCGCGTCCACCGCGAAGCCGCTGGCGGCGAGCAGTTGCAGCGCAAACAACTGAGTGCCGCTTCCCGGACTGCCGACCGCCAACCTGCGGCCGGCGAGTTCGGTGAGGCGGGTCGGGGTCTGGCCGAGGCGGTGGAAGATCCATACGGGCTCCACGTACATGCTGCCGAGGGACATCAGGTCTTCCGATTCCGGCTCCACGGCGATGCCGCTCTGGACGAAACCGAGATCGATGGCCGGGTCGGTCTTGAGCAGGCGCAGGTTCTCGACCGAACCCGAAGTCGGGCGGATCACCAGTTCGATGCCTTCGCGCGCCAGCGCGGCGCGGTAGCGCTCCGCGAACATCGCATAGGCACCGCCTTCGGTACCAGCGGCGATGGTGACCGTCCTGGGCGGTGCCGGGCGGACGAAATGGAACAGCAGCCAGAAGGCCGCGAACAGGCCGGCGAAGATGCCGAGCAGGGTGAGAACGAGCATGGGCCGGGACTGGTGCCGCAGCCAGGTGATCAGGGTCATGCCGTCAGCCTAGCCCGGCGCAGGCCCCGTTGTCCATCGACGCCGGCGGTGGCCGCAGGGCTGGCGCGACATGGGCGAATAGGCTAAATTCGAATCCATACGCTGCGGTATGGATTCCGTCGTCTGTGGATCCACTGCGGCATGTTCATCGATCAAAGGAGAGATTCAAGATGACGATCAGGAAGATCGGCGTGGTCGGCGCCGGCACCATGGGCAACGGCATTGCGCAGGCGTTCGCGGTCTCCGGTTTCGAGGTGGTGATGACCGACGTGGCCGAAGCGGCACTGCAGCGCGGCCTGGCCACCATCGGCGGCAGTCTGGACCGCCTGATCAAGAAAGACAAGATGACCGAAGCCGAGAAGGCTGCGGCGCTCGCCCGCATCGGCACCTCCACCGACGTGAAGGCTGTGGCCGACGCCGACCTGGTGATCGAGGCCGCCACGGAAAATCTCGAACTCAAGCTCAAGATTTTCGCCCAGCTCGACGCCGCGGCGAAACCCGAAGCCATCATCGCCACCAACACCTCGTCGATCTCGGTCACCAAGCTGGCGGCGGCCACCGGCCGTCCCGACCGCGTGATCGGCATGCACTTCTTCAACCCGGTGCCGCTGATGGCGCTGGTCGAACTGATCCGCGGCCTGCAGACCTCGGATGCGACCTATGGGGCGGTGGAGGCGGTGTCGAAGGCGGTGGGCAAGACGCCGGTGCAGATCAAGAACAGCCCGGGCTTCGTCGTCAATCGCATGCTGTGCCCGATGATCAACGAGGCGATCTTCGCCCTCGGCGAGGGGCTGGCCAGTGCCGCCGAGATCGACGAGGCCATGAAGCTGGGCTGCAACCACCCCATCGGCCCCCTGGCCCTGTGCGACATGATCGGCCTGGACGTGGAACTGGCAGTGATGCAGGTGCTGTTCGAAGGTTTCAAGGATCCCAAGTACCGCCCGGCACCGCTGCTGGTGGAGATGGTGGAGGCCGGCTACCTGGGCCGCAAGACCGGCAAGGGGTTCTTCGACTACTCGAAATGAAGGCCGCGCAGCAGCAGGCCTGAAAACGGAAAAGCCACCCGCGGGTGGCTTTTCCTTTGACGCCCGGCGGGGGGCGTTCAGCGGCCGGAGCGCATCGCGTCGAAGAACTCCGCGTTGCTCTTGGTGGCTCGGACCTTGTCGAGCAGGAATTCCATCGCGTCGATGTCGTCCATGCCGTACAGCAGCTTGCGCAGGATCCACACCTTCTGCAGCACGTCCGACTTCATCAGCAGCTCTTCGCGGCGGGTGCCGGAGCGGTTGACGTTGATCGCCGGATAGACGCGCTTCTCGGCCATGCGGCGGTCCAGGTGCAGCTCCATGTTGCCGGTGCCCTTGAACTCCTCGTAGATCACGTCGTCCATGCGGCTGCCGGTGTCGATCAGCGTGGTGGCGATGATGGTGAGCGAGCCGCCTTCCTCGATGTTGCGCGCGGCGCCGAAGAAACGCTTCGGCTTCTGCAGCGCGTTGGCGTCCACACCGCCGGTGAGCACCTTGCCGGAGGCCGGCTGCACGGTGTTGTAGGCGCGGGCGAGGCGGGTCAGGGAATCGAGCAGGATCACCACGTCGCATTTGTGCTCGACCAGGCGCTTGGCCTTCTCGATGACCATCTCGGCGACCTGCACGTGGCGGGTGGCCGGCTCGTCGAAGGTGGAGGCCACGACCTCTCCCTTCACCGAACGCTGCATCTCGGTGACTTCTTCCGGGCGTTCGTCGATCAGCAGTACGATCAGCGTCACGTCAGGGTGGTTGGCGGTGATGGCGTGGGCGATGTGCTGCAGCATCACCGTCTTGCCGCTCTTCGGCGGTGCCACCAGCAGGCCGCGCTGGCCCTTGCCGATGGGCGCGATCATGTCGATGATGCGGCTGGTGACGTTTTCCTCGCCGCGCATGTCGCGCTCGAGCTTCAGGCACTCGTTCGGATGCAGGGGGGTGAGGTTCTCGAACAGGATCTTGTGCTTGCACTCTTCCGGCGGACGGCCGTTGATCTTGTCGAGCTTGACCAGCGCGAAGTAGCGTTCGCCGTCCTTCGGGGTGCGTATCTCGCCTTCGATGGTGTCGCCGGTGTGCAGGTTGAAGCGGCGGATCTGCGAGGGCGACACGTAGATGTCGTCGGTGCCGGCCAGGTAGGAGGCCTCGGGCGAACGCAGGAAACCGAAGCCGTCCGGCAGCACTTCCAGAGCCCCGTCACCGTAGATCGGTTCGCCTTTCCGGGCGCGATTCTTCAGCAGGGCGAACACCAGTTCCTGCTTGCGCAGCCGGTTGGCGCCCTCGATTTCGTTGGCGACGGCCATCTCCAGCAGTTCGCTGACGTGGAGAGCCTTTAACTCCGATAGATGCATGGCGGGGGATGAAAGCGAGACTTCGGTGATGGGATCGGGGGCGGGTGCCGCTGGCGCGGATTCTTCGCGGCGCCGGCTGTTGCGGCGGGGAGGCCGGGCGGCGTCGCGGGAGGCGGCCGGATCGAGTTCCGGCGCGATGGGGTCAGAGATTGCTGTCAATGAAGGCCGTCAGTTGAGATTTGGACAGGGCACCCACCTTGGTGGCTTCCACGTTGCCGCCCTTGAACAGCATCAGGGTCGGGATGCCGCGGATGCCGAACTTGGCAGGCGTGTCCTGGTTTTCGTCGATGTTGAGCTTTGCAACCTTGAGTTTGCCGGCATATTCTTTGGCGACGTCGTCGAGAATGGGGGCGATCATCTTGCACGGACCGCACCATTCCGCCCAGTAATCAACCAGCACGGGCGTTTGCGACTGCAGCACCTCGGACTCGAAATTGCCGTCGGTCACGTAATGGATATGCTCGCTCATGATTCCTCACATCAGGGGGACTGTGTTGCTGAACCGGGTCGGGGATCGGGGCCTGGGACGGCCCGCAGGAGCGAGGCTAGGAGTGTGGCCGCGCTTGGGAGTTTTGCGAAAGTTATGCGAACCCGGGGCCGCCGTCAACAAAATATGGACGAAGTCTCACCCCGGGATTCGGGGGGCGTGGCAAAAAAGCGATGCCCTGGACTATATTTGATGGCCAAGCGTCCGTTCCCGGCGTGCCGCTGGACGACGCCCGACGGAGAAAAAACATGACTTACGTCGTAACCGAGTCCTGTATTCGGTGCAAGTATACCGACTGCGTGGACGTCTGCCCCGTGGACTGCTTCCGCGAGGGCCCCAACTTTCTCGTCATCGATCCCGACGAGTGCATCGATTGCACGCTGTGCGTGGCCGAATGCCCGGTGGAGGCGATCTACGCCGAGGACGACGTGCCCGCGGGCCAGGAGCATTTCGTCGCGCTCAACGCCGAACTGTCGAAGAAATGGCCTGCAATCGTCGAGCGCAAGGATGCGCTGCCCGACGCCGAGGAGTGGGCGAAGGTCAAGAGCAAGCTCGACCAACTGAAGAAATAGAGGGCAAGCCGGGCCGCGGCCGGCGGCCGCGCACTCTTTTCGTCCCGCCGGCGATGCACTAACATGGCGCACGACGCCGTCAATATCGGATCACGAGGTCACATCAGGATGCTGGTCAGCGAAATTCTCGCCATCAAGGGCAAGGTGCTCTATACCATCGCGCCCAACCGCAGCTTGGCCGAGGCCGTCGCCATCATGACCGAGCAGGACGTGGGTTCCCTGGTCGTGTTCGACCACGGGCGCATGGCGGGCCTGCTGACCTTCCGCGAAGTGCTGGGTGCCGTGCACGCGGGTGGTGGCAACTGGCAGGCCACGGCGGTGGAGCAGGCCATGCTGCGCGACCCGCTGGCGGCTGCGCCGGACATGGAACTGGACGAATTGCGCCGGCTGATGGTGGATCGCCACCAGCGCTATCTGCCGGTGATGGACGGCGGCACGCTGCTGGGCGTCGTCTCCTTCCACGACGTGGCCAAGGCAGTGCTCGAGGAGCAGAGCTTCGAGAACCGCATGCTGAAGAACTACATCCGCAACTGGCCCGCCGAGAGCGACGAGCAGGGCTGAGCGGAAGATGAACACGCCGGCCGGATGCCGCAGGGGGGCGTCCGGCCGGCGGTAAAGAACTAGAACAATACGTCCGGGCCTCTTACGGACAAGAGCAGTACGTTGGAAGACGCGATGCCGCATGCGCGGCGCGCGTTTCGCCTCGGGAGGGCGGTGCACCAGCCACGTAACACAGTGGAATGCGGCATTTTCCAACACAAGGAGGAGACAACTTGGACAAGATCTGGCTGCAAAGCTACCCCCCTGGCGTGCCCGCGGAGATCGACCAGAACGAGTTCCGCTCGCTGGTCGATCTGTTCGAACGGGGTGTGCAGCGGTATGGCGAACGTACCGCGTACATCAACATGGGCAAGTCGATCAGCTACGCCGAGCTCGATCGCCTGTCGGCGCGCTTCGCCGCCTGGCTGCAGCACGAGCTGAAGCTGCCGCGCGGTGCGCGGGTGGCGCTGATGATGCCCAACGTCCTGCAGTATCCGATCGCCATGTTCGGTGTGCTGCGCGGCGGGTATACGGTCGTCAACGTCAATCCCTTGTACACCGCGCGGGAGTTGGAGCATCAGCTCCGGGATTCCGGCGCCGAGGCGATCGTGATCCTGGAGAATTTCGCCCACACGCTGGAGCACGTGCTGCCGCGAGCCCCTGTGCGCACGGTAATCGTCACCAGTCTGGGGGAGATGCTCGGCTTCCCGAAGGGCGCGATCGTCGATTTCGTCGTGCGCCACGTGAAGAAGATGGTGCCGGCCTGGCGCGTCCCCGGGTACGTGCGTTTCGCCACGGTGCTTGCCCGCGGCGCACGCCATGAGCTCGCGCCGGTGGAGCTCGGCCACGACGACGTCGCCTATCTGCAGTACACCGGCGGCACCACGGGAACCGCCAAGGGCGCGGTGCTGACCCACGGCAACATCGTCGGCAACCTGCAGCAGGCCCATGCGTGGATCAAGCCCTATGTGGAGGAGGGCGCAGAGACCATCATCACCGCGCTGCCGCTCTACCACATCTTCTCCCTCACCGCGAACTGCCTGACCTTCTTCAAGATCGGCGCCACCAACGTGCTGATCACCAACCCGCGCGACATTCCCGGCTTCGTCAAGGAACTGGCGAAGTACCCGTTCACGGTCATCACCGGGGTAAACACGCTGTTCAACGCCCTGCTCAACAATCCGGACTTCGCCAGGCTCGATCTCTCCCACTTCAAGATCGCGCTGGGCGGCGGCATGGCGGTGCAGCAGGTGGTGGCGGAGAAATGGAAGAAAGTCACCGGCAAGGTGCTGTTCGAGGCCTACGGGCTCACCGAGACTTCGCCGGCGGTCACCATCAATCCGCTGGACCTGGCCGAGTTCAACCACTCCATCGGTTTGCCGGTGCCGTCCACCGACATCAGCATCCGCGACGACAACGGCAAGGAGGTGGCGCTGGGCCAGCGCGGCGAGTTGTGCGTGCGCGGCCCCCAGGTGACGAAGGGCTACTGGAACCGGCCGGAGGACACCGCCCGCGCGTTCACCGCCGACGGCTTCCTGCGCACCGGCGACATCGTGGTGATGGACCCGCAGGGCTTCATCCGCCTGGTGGACCGCAAGAAGGACATGATCCTGGTGTCGGGCTTCAACGTATATCCGAACGAGGTCGAGGACGTCATCGCCAGCCATCCGGGCGTGCTGGAGGTGGCCGCGGTGGGCGTGCCGGACGAGCGCAGCGGCGAGGTGGTGAAGGTGTTCGTGGTGAAGAAGGATCCCGCGCTCACCGTGGAAGCCGTCATCGCCCACTGCCGCGAGAACCTGACCGGCTACAAGGTGCCGCACCACGTGGAGTTCCGCAAGGAACTGCCCAAGACCAACGTGGGCAAGATCCTGCGCCGCGCGCTGCGCGACGAGGCGGTGCATTCTGCGCAAGGCGCTTGAAATGCGGCCGGATTCGTGTTCTCATCCTCGGCACTGACCGTTCTGTCCGAACAATGTCCAGCTTCCTCCGCTCCCTCGCCGTAGTCCTGTCCGTACGCGTAGTAGTAGGCGTAGGCGGTCGCGCGTCGTAGCGGGTCAGGACAGAACCAGCAGGTCACCGAATCCAAACCCCCGTCGGCGCGCAAGCCGGCGGGGGTTTTCGTTTTTGCCGCCGGTCCTGACGTCGCACACCGTTCCAGGAGAACAAGATGAAGCAGATGACCGGCGCCGAACTGATCGTGCGCCTGCTCGAACGCCAGGGCGTTCGCACCGTTGCCGGCATTCCCGGCGGCGCCATCCTGCCGCTGTACGATGCGCTGTCCGGCAGCACGCTGATCCACCACGTGCTGGCGCGCCACGAGCAGGGCGCCGGCTTCATGGCCCAGGGTATGGCGCGGGTGTCCGGCGTGCCGGCGGTGTGCTTCGCCTCCAGCGGTCCCGGCGCCACCAATCTGGTGACCGCGATCGCCGACGCGCGGCTGGATTCCATCCCCATGGTGGCCATCACCGGCCAGGTGCCCCTGTCCATGATCGGCACCGACGCCTTCCAGGAGGTGGACATCTACGGCATGACGGTGCCGATCACCAAGCACAACTTCCTCGTGCGTTCGGTGGACGAACTGCTGGAAGTGATTCCGGCGGCCTTCCGCATCGCCATGTCCGGCCGTCCCGGCCCGGTGCTGGTGGATGTGCCCAAGGACGTGCAGAACCAGATCGTCGCCTGCGAGGACTTCCCGCCTCCGGCCACCCCCGATGCGCCGCCGGCGCTCGACATGGCGGCCATCGCGGAGGCCGCGCGCCTGATCAACGAAGCCGAACAACCGGTGCTCTACCTGGGCGGCGGGGTCATCCATTCGGGTGCCGCGCAGCAGGCGGTGACGCTGGCCGAGCAGGCCGGGCTGCCGACCACGATGACGCTGATGGCGCTGGGCGCGATGCCCGTGGACCATCCCCTGTCCATCGGCATGCTGGGCATGCATGCCGCGCGCCACACCAACTTCGTGCTGGAAGAGGCCGACCTGCTGGTGTGCGTGGGCGCGCGCTTCGACGACCGCGCCATCGGCAAGGCCGCCCAGTTCTGTCCGAAGGCGAAGATCGTGCACATCGACGTGGATCCGTCCGAACTGCACAAGATCCGCCAGGCCCACGTGGCGATCAACGGCGACGTGGCCCGGGTGCTGGAAGCGCTGCTGCCGCGGGTGGAGGTGAGCCTGCGCAAGCGCTGGCTGTCCCGCGTGGAGAGCCTGAAGAGCCGCTTCCCGGTGCCGTGGGCGAACCAGGACGATCCGCGCACCCATTACGGCCTGGTGCAGGCGGTGGCCGCGGCGCTGGACGACGAAGCAGTGATCGCCACCGACGTGGGCCAGCACCAGATGTGGGTGGCGCAGGCCTACCCCTTCCGCCGTCCGCGCCAGTGGCTCACTTCCGGCGGGCTGGGCACCATGGGCTTCGGCGTGCCGGCGGCGATGGGGGCGGCGCTGGCCGAACGGGACCGTACCGTGGTGTGCTTCTCGGGCGACGGTAGCCTGATGATGAACGTCCAGGAGCTTGCCACGCTGGCCGAGGAATGGCTCAACGTGAAGATCGTGCTGATGAACAACAACTCCCTGGGCCTGGTGTACCAGCAGCAGAACCTCTTCTACGGCAAGCGCGTGTTCGCGTCCAAGTACCGCGGCGCGCCGGACTTCGTGAAGATCGCCGAAGGCTTCGGCATTCCGGCGGTGGACCTGGACACCGCCGCCAACCCGCGCGGCACGTTGGCGCAGGCGCTCCACACGCCGGGGCCGTGCCTGATCCACGTGTCCATCGACCGCGAGCAGTTCGTCTACCCCATGGTGCCGCCGGGCGCCGCCAACACTGAAATGATCGGAGGCTGACCATGATCGAACAGGTCGCAGAACCCCTGCAGCAGTCCGGCTTCGCCAAGGTGATCCTGGAGATCGACGTCAACAACCACCCCGGCGTCATGAGCCACATCTGCAATCTCTTCGCCCGGCGCGCGTTCAACGTGGAAGGCATCCTGTGCATGCCGGTCTCCGACGGCAAGCGCAGCCGCATCTGGCTGCTGGTGTTCGAGGACCAGCGCCTGGAGCAGATGGTCCGCCAGCTCGAGAAGCTGCAGGACGTGCTGGCGGTGCGCCGCCACAGTGCCGGGCACGAGGTCTTCGAACGCCTGGAGGACTTCTTCCACTGAGCCCTTCGGCTTCGCTCAGGGCAGGCGTGCCGGGCCCCGGGAGCGGGGGAGCGCTGTGCTAAACTCCCCGCCTTCCGCCCGCATTCCTGAACACGAGTCCGCGATGTCCGGCAACACCCTCGGTACGCTGTTTGCCGTCACCTCCTTCGGCGAATCCCACGGCCCGGCCATCGGCTGCGTGGTGGATGGCTGCCCGCCGGGGCTGGCGCTCAGTGCGGCGGACATCCAGATCGAGCTCGACCGGCGCAAGCCGGGCACCTCCCGCCACGTCACCCAGCGCCGCGAGCCGGACGAGGTGGAGATCCTCTCCGGCGTGTTCGAGGGCATCACCACCGGCACCCCGATCGCGCTCCTGATCCGCAACCAGGACCAGCGTTCGAAGGACTACGGCAACATCGCCGATACTTTCCGCCCGGGGCACGCCGATTACCCCTACTGGCAGAAATACGGCATCCGCGACTACCGCGGCGGCGGGCGCTCGTCCGCGCGGGAGACCGCGGTGCGCGTGGCGGCCGGCGCCATCGCCAGGAAGTGGCTCGCCGAGCGCTACGGCATCGTGATCCGCGGCTGGATGGCCCAACTCGGCAGCATCGAGATTCCCTTCGTATCCTGGGACGAGATCGACAACCCCTTCTTCGCCCCCAATGCCGCCATCGTGCCGCAACTGGAAACCTACATGGACGAGCTGCGCAAGTCCGGCGATTCCATCGGCGCGCGCATCAGCGTGGCAGCGAGCGGCGTGCCGGTGGGCTGGGGCGAGCCGGTGTACGGCCGCCTGGACGCGGACATCGCCTGGGCCATGATGGGCATCAACGCGGTCAAGGGCGTGGAGATCGGCGCCGGTTTCGCCAGCATCGCCCAGCGCGGCAGCGAACACGGCGACGAACTGACGCCGGAGGGCTTCCTGTCCAACAACGCCGGTGGCGTGCTGGGCGGCATTTCCACCGGCCAGGACATCCTGGTGAGCATGGCGATCAAGCCCACCTCCAGCATCCGCCTGGACCGCCGTTCCATCGACAAGCAGGGCCATCCGGCCATCGTCAACACCCACGGCCGCCACGATCCCTGCGTGGGCATCCGTGCCACGCCCATCGCCGAGGCCATGCTGGCGCTGGTGCTGATCGACCACGCCCTGCGCCACCGTGCCCAGTGCGGCGACGTGGCCACCGCCACGCCGAAGGTTGCCGGACTGGCGCCGGGCGGCGTGCAGGCCGTGCCCAGCCCGCGCGCCTGAGGCGCGCGGCTTCTCGCGCGCCATGCTGCCTTACTGGCGCCTGTCGGCCTATTACTTCTTCTATTTCGGCTTCGTCGGCGCGTTCTCGCCGTATTTCACGCTCTACCTGCAGTCGCTGCGGTTCTCCGCCACCGACATCGCCATCCTGATGTCGCTGATGCAGGTCATGCGCATCCTCGCGCCCAACCTGTGGAGCTGGCTGGCCGAGCACCTCGGCGTGCCGGTGTCCATCCTGCGCTTCTCCGCCGTGGCCAGCCTGGCCGGCTTCTCGGTGTTCTTCTTCACCACGGAGTTCACCGGCATCTTCGCCGGCATGGCGCTGATGGCCTTCTTCTGGAGCGCCGCGCTGCCGCTGATCGAAAGCGTCACCTTCCGCCACCTGGGGCGCGACAGCCACCGCTACGGCAACATCCGCCTGTGGGGTTCGGTGGGCTTCGTCGTCGCGGTGCTCGGCATGGGCCATGCCCTGGACCATCTGCCGATCGCATCCGTGCTGTGGATGACGGCCCTGATCCTGGCCGGCATCATGCTCTGCGCGCTGGGCGTGCCGGAGGCGACCCATGCCGCCGTGCAGCGCAACGGCGCCAGCCTGCGCGAGACGCTGCGCCGCCCCGAAGTGCGGGCGCTGCTCGGCGCCTGTTTCTTCATGTCCGCCGCCCACGGTGCGCTGTACGTTTTCTATTCCATCTATCTTGTCGACAACGGCTACGGCAAGGCGCTGGTCGGGTGGATGTGGACGCTGGGCGTGCTGGCGGAGATCGCCGTGTTCCTGTTCATGCCCCGCCTGGCGAAGCGTTTTACGCTGCGCGCCATCCTGCTGTTCGCCTTCGCCGCCGCCATACTGCGCTTCGTGCTCATCGGCTGGGGCGTGGGCAGCCTGCCGGTGCTGGTGTTCGCCCAGTTGCTGCACGGCGCCACCTTCGGCGCCTATCACGCCGCCGCCATCGCGGCGGTGAACCTCTGGTTTCCGGGCAGGCTCCAAGCCAGAGGGCAGGCGCTGTACGGCAGCCTGTCCTTCGGCGCGGGCGGCATGGTGGGCGGTTTGCTGAGCGGTTTCACCTGGGACACCATAGGCCCGGCGTGGACCTACACGCTGGGTTCGGCATTCGCGCTGGCCGGCTTCGTCTGGCTGCTCAGAGGCTGGCGGCAGGGTGTGCCCGGAACGGAAGTACACGAGTGAGGAGACGATCCATGGGATCTTTGTTTCGAAACGCCTTCCCGGCCGTGCTCGCGGCCATGGTGGCGGTGGCCTGCCAGACGGTGCAGACCACCGGCGGCGGCGCGGTGGGGGTGGACCGCGGGCAGATGATGATGGTGTCCGCGCAGGAGGTGGAGCAGGCCTCGGCCCAGCAGTACCAGCAGATCATCGCCGAGGCGCGCAAGCAGAACGCGCTCAACCGCGACCCGGCGACGGTGCAGCGCGTGCAGCGCATCGTGAACCGGCTTGCCGCCCAGAGCGGCGTGTTCCGCAGCGACGCGACGCGCTGGCAATGGGAGGTCGCCGTGCTCAGTTCCGACCAGCTCAACGCCTGGTGCATGGCCGGCGGCAAGATGGCGATCTACACCGGGCTCATCGACCAGTTGAAACTCACCGACGACGAAATCGCCGCGGTGCTGGGGCACGAGATTGCCCATGCGCTGCGCGAACACGCGCGCGAGCGCATCTCCAAGTCCATGGCCACGAACATCGGCATTTCCGTGGCGGGCGCGCTGTTCGGCGTGGGCGATGCGGGGCAGAGCCTGATGGGGCAGGTGGCCAAGGTCACCTTCGAACTGCCCAATTCGCGCCTGCACGAGACCGAGGCCGACCGCATCGGCGTCGAACTGGCCGCGCGCGCCGGTTACGATCCGCGGGCGGCGGTCACGCTGTGGAACAAGATGGCCAGCAAGTCGTCGGGGGCACCGCCCGAATGGCTGTCCACCCACCCCTCCCACACCAGCCGCCAGCGCGATCTGGCCGAGTATGCGGAGCGCGTGATGCCCCTGTACCGTCAGGCGGGCGGGCGCTAGCGAACCGGGGCGGGCTGGCTGTTCAGGCACCCGGCCGCTGTGAAATAATCAAAACCTTTTCCATTTGCGCGGAAGTCAACGGATGGCACCCCAAACGCTGTACGAAAAGCTCTGGTCGAGTCACGTCGTTCACCAGGAGGCCGACGGCACGGCGCTGATCTATATCGATCGCCACCTCGTACACGAGGTCACCAGCCCGCAGGCCTTCGAAGGCCTCAAGCTGGCCGGCCGCAAGCCCTGGCGCATCTCCTCCATCGTCGCCACCGCCGACCACAACACGCCCACCGACCACTGGGACGAAGGCATCACCGACCCGGTGTCGCGCCAGCAGGTGGAGACGCTGGACGCCAACATCCGCGAAGTGGGCTCGCTGGCCTACTTCCCGTTCAAGAACGAGCGCCAGGGCATCATCCACGTCATCGGGCCGGAAAACGGTACCACGCTGCCGGGCATGACCGTGGTGTGCGGCGATTCCCACACCTCCACCCACGGCGCCTTCGCCTGTCTGGCGCACGGCATCGGCACCTCCGAGGTGGAGCACGTGCTCGCCACCCAGTGCCTGCTGCAGAAGAAGTCGAAGACCATGCTGGTCAAGGTGGAAGGGCAACTGGGCCGCGGCGTCACCGCCAAGGACGTGGTGCTGGCCGTGATCGGCCGCATCGGCACCGCCGGCGGTACCGGCTACGCCATCGAGTTCGGCGGCAGCGCCATCCGCTCCCTGTCCATGGAAGGCCGCATGACCGTGTGCAACATGGCCATCGAGGCCGGTGCGCGCGCCGGCCTGGTGGCGGTGGACGAGACCACCATCGCCTACCTGCGGGACAAGCCCTTCGCGCCCAAGGGCGAACTGTGGGACAAGGCGGCGGCCTACTGGCGCACCCTAAAGTCCGACGAAGGCGCCCAGTTCGACAAGATCGTGGAGATCGATGCAGCCACCATCGCACCGCAGGTGACCTGGGGCACGTCGCCCGAGATGGTCACCACCGTGGACGGCCGCGTACCGGACCCGGCCCAGTTCGCCGACCCGGTCAAGCGCGAGGGCGCCGAGCGGGCACTCAAGTACATGGGCCTCGCACCGAATACGGCAATCACCGAGATCGCCGTGGACCAGGTTTTCATCGGCTCGTGTACCAACTCGCGCATCGAGGATCTGCGCGAGGCCGCCGCGGTGGCCAAGGGGCGCCGCAAGGCCGCAAGCGTCAAGCGCGTGCTGGTGGTGCCGGGGTCCGGCCTGGTCAAGCATCAGGCCGAGGCCGAGGGGCTGGACAAGGTGTTCCTCGAGGCCGGCTTCGAATGGCGCGAGCCGGGCTGTTCCATGTGCCTGGCGATGAACGCCGACCGCCTGGAGCCGGGCGAGCGCTGCGCCTCCACTTCCAACCGGAACTTCGAGGGCCGACAGGGCGCTGGCGGGCGCACCCATCTGGTGAGCCCGGCGATGGCCGCCGCCGCCGCGGTCACCGGACATTTCGCCGACGTGCGCGAGCTCGCCTGAGCCGTTCGACTACGGAGAGAAGCATGAAAAAGCTGATTTCATTGTTTGCCGTGATCATGGCCGGCGTGCTGCTGGCCGGTTGCAACACCGTGCACGGCCTGGGCAAGGATATCGAGAAAGGTGGCGAAGCCATCCAGAAGGCGGTGAAGTGATGAAGCCCTTCCAGACCTTCGACGGGCTCGTCGCGCCGATCGACCGCGCCAACGTGGACACCGACGCGATCATCCCCAAGCAGTTCCTCAAGTCGATCAAGCGCAGCGGCTTCGGCCCCAACCTGTTCGACGAGTGGCGCTACCTGGACGTGGGCCAGCCCGGCCAGGACTGCACGAACCGGCCCAAGAACCCGGACTTCGTGCTCAACCAGCCGCGCTACCAGGGCGCGCAGATACTGCTCGCCCGCGACAACTTCGGCTGCGGCAGCTCGCGGGAGCATGCGCCGTGGGCGCTGGAAGACTATGGCTTCCGCGTCATCATCGCGCCCAGCTTCGCCGACATCTTCTTCAACAACAGCTTCAAGAACGGCCTGCTGCCGATCAAGCTGGACGCGGCCGAACTGGACGTATTGTTCGCCCAGTGCGAGGCCACCGAAGGCTACCGCTTGAAGGTGGATCTGGCCGCCCAGACCATCACCCGCCCGGATGGCAAGGCGATCCCTTTCGACGTGGACCCCTTCCGCAAGGAGTGCCTGCTCAACGGCTGGGACGACATCGGCCTGACCCTGCGCCACGACGACGAGATCCGCGCCTTCGAAGCGAAGCGGCGCACCGAGCACCCGTATTACTTCGCCTGACCGTTGTCGGGCGCCCAGGAGAGAGTGGATGAAGATTTGCGTTCTGCCCGGTGACGGCATCGGCCCCGAGATCACGGCCGAGGCCGTGCGCGTGCTGCGTGCGCTGGACCTGAAGTTCGAGCTGGAAGAGGCCCTGCTGGGCGGCAGCGCGGTGGACGCCACCGGCAGTCCCTATCCGGAGGCCACTTCGAAGCTTGCGCGCGAAGCCGACGCGGTGCTGCTGGGCGCCGTGGGCGGCCCCAAGTGGGACACGCTGCCCCGTGAGCAGCGCCCGGAGCGGGGCCTGCTGGGCATCCGCAAGGAACTCGGCCTGTTCGCCAACCTGCGCCCGGCCATCCTGTACCCGGAACTGGCGAATGCGTCCTCGCTGAAGCCCGAGATCGTCGCCGGCCTGGATATCCTGATCGTGCGCGAGCTGACCGGCGACATTTACTTCGGCCAGCCCCGCGGCATCGAAGTGCGCAACGGCGAGCGTTACGGCTTCAACACCATGCACTACACCGAGTCGGAAATCCGCCGCATCCTGCGCGTGGCCTTCGAGGCCGCCCGCAAGCGCAACCGCAAGCTCTGCTCGGTGGACAAGATGAACGTGCTGGAAACGACGCAATTGTGGCGCGACGTGGCCAACGAACTGGCGCCGGAATACCCGGACGTGGAACTCACCCACATGCTGGTGGACAACGCCGCGATGCAGCTCGTGCGCGCCCCCAAGCAGTTCGACGTGATGGTCACCGGCAACATGTTCGGCGACATCCTGTCGGACGAAGCCTCCATGCTCACCGGCTCCATTGGCATGCTGCCCTCGGCCTCCCTGGACGAGAACAACAAGGGTCTGTACGAACCCTCCCACGGCTCGGCGCCGGACATCGCCGGCAAGGGCGTGGCCAACCCGCTCGCCACCATCCTGTCGGCGGCGATGCTGCTGCGCTACACCTTCGCGCAGGAAGAGGCCGCCCAGCGCGTCGAGGGCGCGGTGAAGAAGGTGCTGGCGCAGGGTTATCGCACCGGCGACATCTTCGAGCCGGGCACGAAAAGGGTCGGCACCCGGGAAATGGGCGACGCCGTGCTGGCGGCGTTGTAAGCTTCGGTTACAGGTCTGGTTCGAAAGGAAGAGCAATGAGCAAGGTTGGTCTGGTCGGCTGGCGCGGCATGGTCGGTTCCGTGCTGATGCAGCGCATGGTGGAAGAGGGCGATTTCGCCCACATCGACCCGGTGTATTTCTCCACGTCCAACGCCGGCGGCAAGGCGCCGTCCTTCGGCGGCAAGGAAGCGAACGCCCCGCTGCAGGACGCGACGAACATCGACGCGCTCAAGGCCTGCGACATCATCGTTACCTGTCAGGGCGGCGACTACACCAAGGAGGTGTATCCGAAGCTGCGCGCGGCGGGCTGGAACGGCCACTGGATCGACGCGGCCTCCGCGCTGCGCATGGCCGACGACGCGGTGATCGTCCTCGACCCGGTCAACCGGCACGTCATCCAGGATGCGCTCGCCAGGGGCGGCAGGAACTGGATCGGCGGCAACTGCACCGTGTCGCTGATGCTGATGGGCCTGGGTGGCCTGTTCAAGCACGACCTGGTGGAATGGGTTTCCGCCATGACCTACCAGGCCGCCTCCGGCGCCGGTGCGCAGAACATGCGCGAACTGATCGCGCAGATGGGCGCCATCCACGGTTCGGTGGCCGACCTGCTGGCCGATCCGGCTTCGGCCATCCTCGACATCGACCGCAGGGTGGCCGAAACCATCCGTTCTGAATCCTTCCCGAAGAAGAACTTCCGCAACACCCCGCTTGCCGGCAGCCTGATCCCGTGGATCGACGTGCCGGTGGAGCACGGCCAGAGCAAGGAAGAATGGAAGGGCGGCGCCGAATGCAACAAGATCCTCGGCAAGCCGGCCTTCCGCAGCGCGGGCAGCATCCCCATCGACGGCCTGTGCGTGCGCATCGGCGCCATGCGCTGCCACTCCCAGGGCCTGACCATCAAGCTGAAGAAGGATGTGCCGCTGGACGAGGTTACCCAGATCATCGCCACCGCCAACGACTGGGTGAAGGTGGTGCCGAACGAACGCGAGATCACCGAGCGCGAACTGTCGCCGGCCGCCGTCACCGGCACGCTCTCCGTTCCGGTCGGCCGCCTGCACAAGCTGGCCATGGGGCCCGAATATCTGGGCGCCTTCACCGTGGGCGACCAGTTGCTGTGGGGCGCGGCGGAGCCGCTGCGCCGCATGTTGCGCATCCTGCTGGAGCGCTGAGCGTCCGGCCGCGGGCGAGGGCGGACCGGCTTTCGCCCGTGCTGTCGCGGCCGACACTAACCCAAAGGGCCTAGCTTGTTCTTTACTCTTGCCGATTAAACAATTGCTGCGCAAAGTTAAAGAAGATGCTAGATTGCTAGCCCAAGTCCATGAAGCTATGTCCTTTACTGCTTGGCTCAGGCAAGGGAACGCGCAGAGAACGATGAAAACTTTTTTCAAGGCATCCCTGATCGCGACCGCGATTGCATCCATCCCGTCCAGCGCATTCGCGCTCGGAGCGGGGCCGATCAACGTTCGCAGCGGCCTCGGTCAGCCCTTGCGCGCCGAGGTGCCGTTGTCCGCGACGGCGCAGGAGCTGCAGACCCTGTCGGCGAAGGTCGCGTCACCCGATGCATTCCGCCAGGCGAACATCACATACTCTGCCACGCTCACCGGGCTGCGGCTCAGCGTGGATAGTTCCGGCTCCCGGCCGGTGCTGCGGATCACCAGCGAGCGGCCGGTCAATGAGCCCTTCATCGATCTGCTGGTCGAGTTCAACTGGGCGTCCGGCAAACTGACGCGCGAATACACCTTCCTGCTCGATCCGGTGGATTTGGCCCCGGCTCGCCCGCTGGCCGCGCCGGTCACGCAGCCGAGCGTCGCCGCGGCGCCGGTGCCTCCGCTGCGCCCGGCGCAAGCCGGCCCGTCCGCCGGTGCCGACAGCTACACGGTGCAGCGTGGCGATACCCTGCAGCGCATCGCCGATACCCACCGCCCGGCCGACACCACTCTGGATCAAATGCTGATCGCCCTGCTGCGGGCGAACCCCGCGGCTTTCCACGACGGCAACATCAACCGCCTGCGTGCGGGGGCGGTGCTGCGCATTCCGCCGGCCGAGCAGATCGGCGAGATCGCGCCGGCCGAGGCGCGTCGCGAGGTCGTTGCCCAGGCAGCCGATTTCGACGCCTACCGGAAGCGTCTCGCAGGCGCTGCGACCACGGTGAGCGAGCCGGCCGACGAGGCCGCGCAGGCCGCCGCCGGGCGCATCACGCCGCGAGTGGAAGAGACTCCGACCGAAGCCGCCGCCACCGACCGCGTGCAGGTTTCGCGCGCGGCGGATGCTGACGCCGCAGGCGGAAGCGATGGTGCCCGCGACGAACGGCTGCGCGCGCTCGAAGAAGACCTGGTCGCCCGCGACCGTGCTCTGACCGAAGCCAACGAGCGGCTCGGCGAGCTCGAACGCAGCATTCGCGACCTGCAGAAACTGATCGAACTCAAGAGCGAGCAACTCGCCCAGCTTCAGCAACAAACCGGCACCGGCGCGCCGCCGGCCGAAGCGCCGGCTGCACCTGCCGCCGCACCCGGGGCCGCGCCAGCCGAACCGGCGCCCGCGGCCGAAGCCGAGTCGAAACCTGCGGCCGAAGCCGCACCGGCGGTTCCGGCCGCCGAACCGGCACCGGTGCAGGTCGCCGCCGAAGTGGCGCCGAAACCGGCCGAGCCCGCGCCCAAGCCGGTCGAAGCCGCACCCAAACCGGCGCGCAAACCGGTGGTGCCGCCCGCGCCCGAGCCGCAGCCGAGCTTCGTCGACGAATTGCTGGGTGATCCCCTGACGCTCGCCGCGGGCGGCGGTGTCCTCGCGTTGCTGCTCGGCTACGCCGGCTACAAAGTGAGCCGGCGGCGCAAGGAAAACGAAGGGGCGAGCCCGACCATCGGCCTGATGTCCGAGGCGCCCACGGGGCCGAATTCCGTGTTCGGCGTGACCGGCGGGCAGAGCGTCGACACCAGCAACAGCAGCGTCCTGCAGACGGATTTCAGCCAGACCGGCCTGTCCTCGATCGACACCGACGAAGGGGTCGACCCGGTTGCCGAAGCCGACGTCTATATGGCTTATGGGCGCGATGCGCAGGCGGAGGAAATCCTCGTCGATGCGCTCAAGGCCGATCCTTCCCGTATCGCGATCTACCTCAAGCTGCTGGAAGTCTATGCTGCGCGCAAGAGCCTGAAGCAGTTCGAGACCACGGCCGCCGAGCTCTATGCCCGCACCGGCGGGGAAGGTCCGGAATGGGCGAAGGCGGCTGCGCTCGGCCGTGATATCGATCCCGAGAATCCGCTCTATCTCGGCGGCGATTCGTCCGCACCGATCACCGAACAGGGCGAGAAGGTCCGCTCCAGCGCGGCCGCGAACGCTGCGGCGGCGGCCGCGGTGGTGGCCGGCCTCGCGGAGGAGAGCGAAGCCGAAGCGCTGCCGGCTGCGGATGAATCCGCGGGCGCGCTCGATTTCGAACTGCCCGACGTGGCCGAACAGACGCTGGAGTCCGCCGCGGCGGCCCTCGACGAGGCGGCCGGGCAGGCGGCGAATGTGCTCGATCTGCCTGAAGCCGGTGCTGCCACCGCCGCGCAGATGAAGGACACCTGGGCCATGCCGGGCGGCCTGTCGCCGTTCGGCGGCACCGATGCCGCGGCACCTGCCGAGCCGGCAGGCGAGGCGGTGGATACGAACGTGCTCGATTTCGATCTCGGCTTCGGCGATGCGTCCGAAACGCCTGCGCCTGCTGCCGAGGGCGAACCGGCTGTCGCCGGCAACGACCTGGTGCTCGACTTCGATACCGACCTGCCGGCAGCGGGCGGCGAGGTTCCCTCGGTCACCGCGACCGTGGTCGGCAGCCCCGCCGACATCGAGCGGCTGGGCGGGATCGGGGAAGCCTCGGTGGTCCAGGCGCTGGAGACCGGTGCCTCCGAAGAGTTCGACGCGACCGCCACCGTCGTCGAATCGCTCGGTACCTACGGCCAGACGAAGCGCAACGAGGCCGTCGTCGATCTCGAATCTCCCGAGGCGCCGCAGTCCTTCGACCTTTCCGCCACGGTCATCGAATCTTCCGGCACCTACGGCGCCGGCGGCGAGCAGGAAGACGAGGGGGTCATCGACCTGGAGAAGACGAGTTTCGACAACAGCCTGCTCGACTTCGATTTCGAGATCGATGCGCCCGCGACGCCGGCTGCCGGCGAACCTCCGGCGATGGATCTGTCCAGCATCGACCTGAACCTCGAACCCGCGGCAGCCGAGAAGGCCGGTGCGGAGCCGGCCGCCGCGGCTGAAGGCGGTGCGGGCCAGGAAGTCGATACCAAGCTGGAACTGGCCCGTGCCTACGAGGAAATGGGCGACAAGGAAGGCGCGCGCGAACTGCTGGAGGAGGTGCTGCGTGAAGGCAGCGCCGAGCAGCAGGCATCGGCCCGCCAGGTATTGAGCCGGCTCGACTGATCCTCGGGGTTGCGCGAAGTATCAGGCACCGGGCGGGGCGTTCCCCGCCCGGTGCCGTTTCGGGACTGCGGCGGGTTGGTGCGATGCACGCGGGTTTTCTGATTCTGCTCTGGATCGCGGTGGTCGGTGCGCTGCAGTTTCTGCGCCCCGATCTGCTGGTGGCCGTGGTTGCCGTCCTGGCCGCGATCGCACTGTGGGTGGCGCGTGCGCGCACTCTGCGCCTGCTGCGCCGGGTGCGCATCCTGCTCGTCGCCATCGTCGTGCTGTTCGCCGGCTTCACGCCGGGCGAGGCGGTGCTGGCCGACTGGCCGGCGCTGAGCCCCAGCCGCGAGGGATTGCTGCTGGCGCTCGAGCACGCCGGCAGGCTGGTGGCGGTGGTGTTCTGCGTCGCCATCCTGCTGCAGAAGCTGTCCACCGACCGTCTCGTCGGCGGCCTGTACGCGCTGAGCAGGCCGTTCGCGCTGGTGGGCCTGTCGTCGGAACGCGTCGCGGTGCGCATGCTGCTGGTGCTGCGCTACGTGGATGATCCCCAGGGCCGCGGCTGGCGGCACTGGCTGGACGACGAGGTGGAGGCCCCTGCGGAAACCCTGCACCTGCAGCGTGAGAGGCTCGGCACGGTGGAGCGGGTGCTGCTCGTCACGGCGCTGCTGACGCTGGCCTGGTGGTACGCGAGATGAGAATAGCGCTGGGCGTCGAGTATGCCGGCAATGCCTTTCGCGGCTGGCAGAGCCAGCGCGGCGGCGGCGGCGTGCAGGACGCGCTGGAGGCCGCGCTGGCCCAGGTGTGTGCCCACCCGGTGCGCACCCATTGCGCGGGGCGCACCGACGCCGGCGTGCATGCCACCGCGCAGGTCGTGCATTTCGACACATCCAGCGTCCGGCCGCTCACGGCCTGGGTGCGGGGCATCAACGCCCTGCTGCCGGATGCGGTCGCGGTGCGCTGGGCGGTCGAGGTGGACGAAAGCTTCCATGCCCGCTATCTGGCCTGCGGGCGGCGCTACCGCTACATCCTGCACAACGCACCGGTGCGTCCGGCCCTGCTCGCCGGCCGGGTGGGCTGGTTCCATCCCCCGCTCGACGCCGGGGCGATGGCCGAGGCCGCCCGCTGCCTGCTCGGGCGGCACGATTTCAGCGCCTTCCGCGCCGCCGGCTGCCAGGCGAAGACGCCCGTGCGCAAGGTGGACGAGGCGAGCGTGCACCGCGACGGCGAGTTCATCGTGTTCGATTTCCATGCCGACGGCTTCCTGCACCACATGATCCGCAACCTGGTCGGTGCGCTGTGCTACGTCGGCAAGGGGCGCTACCCGGTCGAATGGCTGGCCGAATTGCTGGCCAGCCGCGACCGCCGCCTGGCGGCACCCACCTTCGCGCCGGACGGCCTCTACCTGTGCGGTGTGGACTACCCCCCGCACTGGCCGCTGCCGGGGGATGGGCGTATCATCGCGCTGCCCCGCATCCCCCTCATCTGAATGTCCCGAACGCGAATCAAGATCTGCGGCCTGACTAGGCCGGAAGACGTACTCGCCGCAGTCGATGCGGGGGCGGACGCGGTCGGCTTCGTCTTCTATCCACCCAGCCCGCGCCACGTGGCGGTGGACCAGGCGGCGGCGCTGGCGGCGCTGCTGCCGCCCTTCGTCACTGCGGTGGGCCTGTTCGTCAATGCGGACGAAGCCTGGGTGCGCGGCGTGCTCGACGCGGTGCCGCTGCAACTGCTGCAGTTCCACGGCGAGGAGGGCGAGGCCGAGTGCGCGCGCTACGGCCGTCCGTGGATCAAGGCGGCGCGCATGCGTCCGGGAATCGATCTGATAGAATTCTCGGCTTCCCATCCGGGGGCGCGCGGCATACTCGTCGACGCCTTCGTGGATGGCTATGGGGGTGCGGGCGAGGTTTTCGACTGGGCGCTGATCCCGCGGGGTTTTGCGCGTCCGCTGGTGCTGTCCGGCGGCCTCACGCCGGACAACGTCGGCGAGGCCGTGCGGCGCGTGCGCCCCTGGGCGGTGGACGTGTCCAGCGGCGTCGAGTCCGCCAAGGGCATCAAGGACGCCCGCCTGATCACCGCCTTCATCGCCGGAGTTCGCAATGCAGATGGCTGACACGCCTTACCAGTTCCCCGACGCCAGCGGCCATTTCGGCCCTTACGGCGGCGTGTTCGTCGCCGAGACGCTGATCCCCGCCCTCGACGAACTGCGCCAGGCCTATGCGGAGTGCCAGCGCGACCCGGCCTTCGTGGCCGAGTTCGAGTACGAACTGAAGCACTACGTCGGCCGCCCCAGCCCGATCTACCACGCCCGCCGCCTGTCCGAGAAGTTCGGCGGGGCGCAGATCTACTTGAAGCGCGAGGACCTCAACCACACCGGCGCGCACAAGGTGAACAACTGTATCGGCCAGGCCCTGCTGGCACGCCGCATGGGCAAGCCGCGCGTGATCGCCGAAACCGGCGCCGGCCAGCACGGCGTGGCCACTGCCACCGTGGCGGCGCGCTACGGCATGGAATGCGTGGTGTACATGGGTTCGGAGGATGTGAAACGCCAGGCTGCCAACGTCTATCGCATGAAGCTCCTGGGCGCCACCGTGGTGCCGGTGGAATCCGGCTCCAGGACGCTCAAGGATGCGATGAACGAGGCCATGCGCGACTGGGTCACCAACGTCGGCAACACCTTCTACATCATCGGCACGGTGGCCGGCCCCCACCCCTATCCGGTGCTGGTGCGTGATTTCCAGACCGTGATCGGCAAGGAGTGCAAGGTCCAGATGCCCGAGCTGACCGGCCGCCAGCCCGATTACGTGATCGCCTGCGTGGGCGGCGGCTCCAACGCCATCGGCATCTTCCATCCCTACATCGGCGAACAGGGCGTGCGTCTGGTGGGAGTCGAAGCCGCCGGGGAGGGGATAGAAACCGGCCACCATGCCGCCCCGCTGACTGCCAACGCCAGAGTGGGCGTGCTGCACGGCAACCGCACCTATCTGATGCAGGACGAGGACGGGCAGATCATCGAAACCCATTCGATCTCGGCCGGACTGGACTATCCCGGCGTCGGCCCCGAGCACGCCTGGCTGAAGGACAGCGGACGCGCCGAATACGTGGGCATCACCGACGCCGAGGCGCTGCAGGCCTTTCACGATCTGTGCCGCTGCGAGGGCATCATCCCGGCGCTGGAATCCTCCCACGCGCTGGCCTACGCGGCCAAGCTCGCGCCTCAGCTTGCGCGCGACAAGATACTGCTGGTCAATCTCTCCGGGCGCGGCGACAAGGACATGCATACCGTCGCCGAGCGTTCCGGCATCCATTTCTGATCCCGCCGGGGCGTACCGTTCCGCGCCCCGCCACACGTAGACGAACATGTCGAAAATCCAGGCCACCTTCCAGCGCCTTCAGGCCGCCGGCCGCAAGGCGCTGATCCCCTTCATCACCGCGGGCGATCCCGACCCGGCCGCCACCGTGCCGCTGATGCACGCGCTGGTCGAGGGCGGGGCGGACGTCATCGAACTGGGCGTGCCCTTCTCCGACCCCATGGCCGACGGCCCGACCATACAGCGCGCTTCCGAGCGGGCGCTGGCCAAGGGCATGAGCCTGCGCAAGGTGCTCGCCCTGGTCGCCGAGTTCCGCCGCACCGACACGAATACCCCGGTGGTGCTGATGGGCTACGCCAACCCCATCGAGGCCATGGGCGGGCAGGCGTTCACGGCGGCCGCGCGCGAGGCGGGCGTGGATGGCGTGCTGGTGGTGGACTACCCGCCCCAGGAATGCGTCGAGTTTGCTGCCACGCTCAAGGGCGCCGGCCTCGATCCCATCTTCCTGCTGGCGCCGACCTCGTCCGCGCAGCGCTTCGCCGAAGTGGCGCGGGCGGGCAGCGGTTACATCTACTACGTTTCGCTGAAGGGCGTGACCGGTTCGGCCAACATCGACCTGGACGAGGTCGCCCGGCGCATCCCGCAGATCCGCGCCGCGGTGGGCATGCCGGTGGGCGTGGGCTTCGGCATCCGCGATGCGGAATCCGCGCGGCGCATCGGCGAACTGGCCGACGGCGTGGTGATCGGCAGCCGCATCATCGAGGAAATCGAGAACAGTGCCCCGGGCGAGGTCGTCGCCCGGGTGCGGGACTTCATCAAGGGCATCCGCACGGCCCTGGATCAGATCGGAGAAACGGCCCGATGAGCTGGCTGCAGAAACTGCTTCCCCCCAAGATCAAGCGCGCCGAAGTCAGCGCGCGCAACAAGTCCATTCCCGAGGGCCTGTGGAGCAAGTGCACGGCGTGCGAGGCGGTGCTCTACCGCTCCGACCTGGAAAGCAACCTCAGCGTCTGCCCCAAGTGCGGCCATCACCAGCGCATCCGCGCGCGGGCGCGCCTGGACATGCTGCTCGACGCCGAAGGCCGCTTCGAGATCGGCGCCGAGGTGGTGCCGGTGGACCCGCTCAAGTTCAAGGACTCGCGCCGCTATCCCGAGCGTCTCTCCGCCGCGGCCAAGGATACCGACGAGGCCGATGCGATGGTGGTCATGCAGGGCGCCATCCTGAACGTGCCGGTCGTGGTGGCCTGCTTCGAGTTCGAGTTCCTCGGCGGCTCCATGGGTTCAGTAGTCGGCGAACGCTTCGTGCGCGGTGCCCGGGCGGCGCTGGAACAGCGCGTCCCCTTCATCTGCATCACCGCCACCGGCGGCGCACGCATGCAGGAAGGCCTGTTCTCGCTGATGCAGATGTCCAAGACCACCGCGGCCATCACCCAGCTCGCCCAGCGCAAGCTGCCCTTCATCACCCTCCTCACCGACCCGACCATGGGCGGCGTGTCGGCGAGCTTCGCCTTCATGGGTGACGTGGTGATCGCCGAACCGGGCGCGCTGATCGGCTTCGCCGGCCCGCGCGTGATCGAGCAGACCGTGCGCGAGAAACTGCCGGAAGGCTTCCAGCGCTCCGAGTTCCTGCTCGAGAAGGGCGCCATCGACCTCATCGTCGATCGCCGCCAACTGCGCGCCAAGCTCGCCGAACTGCTGACCCTGCTGACCCGTCAGCCGGCGCTCCAGGCCTGACCCGCGCCATGGCCGGCAGCACACCGCCGTCCACGGTGGACGGCTGGCTGGCCCTGATCGAGGGACGCCACGGGCAGCACATCGAACTCGGCCTGGAGCGCGTGCGCGCGGTGCGCGATGCGCTCGGTGCGGCCAGCGAAGCGGTGGTGATCACGGTCGGCGGCACCAACGGCAAGGGTTCCACCTGCGCCATGCTGGAGGCCATCCTCGCCGCGGAGGGCTACCGCGTGGGCTGCTACACCTCGCCGCACCTGCTGCGCTACCACGAGCGCGTGCGCATCGGCGGCCGCGAGATCGACGACGCGGCACTCGCGGAAGCCTTCGCGGCGGTCGAACGCGCGCGTGGCGACACCCCGCTGACCTATTTCGAGCACGGTACGCTGGCTGCCTGGTGGGCCTTCTGCCGCGCGCCGCTGGACGTGATCGTCCTGGAAGTCGGCCTGGGCGGGCGGCTCGACGCCGTCAACATCTTCGACGCCGATTGCGCCATCGTCACCAGCGTGGCCATGGACCACATGGACTATCTGGGCGATACGCGCGAGCAGATCGGCTTCGAGAAGGCCGGCATCTTCCGCGCCGGGCGCCCTGCCGTGTGCGGCGATCCGCAGCCGCCCGCCAGCCTGCTGGAGCACGCTCGGGCCATCGGCGCCCAACTGTGGGTGAGCGGGCGCGATTTCGGCTTCGGCGGCGACCGTCAGCAGTGGGGCTACTGGCGCTACGCCGGGCCGCCCGCGCAAGGATCGCTCACGCGCCGCGGCGGGCTGGCCTATCCGGCGCTGCGCGGCGCCAACCAGTTGCTCAATGCGTCGGCCGTGCTGACTGCGCTGGATCTGCTGCGCGCGCGCCTGCCGGTGTCCATGCAGGCGGTGCGCCAGGGGTTGATGCTGGTCGAACTGCCAGGCCGCTTCCAGGTGCTGCCGGGCCGTCCGGCGGTGGTGCTGGACGTGGCGCACAATCCGCAGGCGGCCGGCGTGCTGGCGGAGAACCTCTCCGGCATGGGTTTCTACCCGGAGACCTGGGCGGTGCTGGGCATGCTCGCCGACAAGGACGTGGAGGGCGTGCTCGCGCTGATGCGCGAACGGGTCGAGCACTGGCTGCTCGCCACGCTGCCGGGGCCGCGCGGCCTGCCGGCCGAGGAACTCGCGCTGCGCCTGCGCGCAGCCGGCATCGAGGGCGACGTCCGCTGTTTCGCGGCGCCGCGCGAAGCCTTTGCCGCGGCACGGAAAAGCGCTGCCGAGGGTGATAGAATCGTCGCCTTTGGTTCGTTCCTGACCGTGGCCGACGTGCTTGCCGCCATCCACGCCGAACGCCATTGAGATCATCGCGCGATGGACACTGACAACCTCGAGCTCAAGAAGCGCTCGCGGCGGCGCCTGGTGGGCGCGGCGGCGCTCGCGCTGCTGGCCGCCATCCTGCTGCCGATGGTGATGGACCAGGAGCCGCGCTCGCCCAGTCAGGACATCCAGATCACCATTCCCGACCGCGATGCCGAACTGTCGCGGCCGATCGCCGGGCGTGCCCCGGTCAACGTCGAGCCGGACGTCGCCCCGCCGCCGCAGGAACAGCCGCCGGCCGCCGCTGCGGCGCCGACCGCCCCCGAACTTGCCGCTCCGCCGGCCGCCACCCCCAGCCCGGCGCCTGCTCCTGCATCCAAACCCCCGGCAACGGCAGCCGCGCCGCAGCGCGCGCCGGCGCAGGCCGCTACCCCGGCCAAGCCGCCCCAGGACGAAGCCGCGCGCGTGCGTGCCATCCTGGAAGGCAAGGTGCCGCCGCCGAGCACGGCCGGCGACGGTTTCGTGGTCCAGGTCGCCGCTTTCGGCGAGGTGGCCAAGGCCGAGGCGCTGGCACGGGAACTCAAGGGCAAGGGATTTGCCGCCTATACCGAGAAGGCCGGCAACGTGACCCGCGTGCGCGTGGGCCCGTTCCCGGCGCGGGCCGAGGCCGACCGCGCCGCCGAACGGCTGCGGGCGCAGGGCCAGACCCCGGTGGTGACGGCGCGTTGAGCGGCAACCGATGACGGTTTTCGATTACGTTTTTCTCGCCATCCTCGCCCTGTCGACGGTCATCGGCCTGTGGCGCGGGCTGGTGAGCGAGGTGATGGCACTGGTGGCCTGGGTGCTGGCTCTGTTCCTGGCCTGGCGCTATGCGCACGTGGTGGCGCCGTGGTTCTCCGGCTGGATCAATGAGCCCGCCTGGCGACACGTGGCGGGCTTCGCGGCGGTGTTCGTGGCCGTGCTGCTGGTCGCCGCGCTGTTGCGCTTCCTGTTGCGGGAACTGTTGCGGGCCATCGGCCTGGGGACGGCCGACCGCCTGTTCGGTGCCGTCTTCGGCCTGTTGCGGGGGCTGGCCATCGCGCTGCTTATTGTTTTGCTCGGGGGAATGGTGGGAATTTCCCGCGAGTCCTGGTGGTCGAACGCGCTGTTCGCACCGCCGCTGGAAACGGCGGTGATCGCCGCCAAACCGTGGCTGCCGGATGTGGTGGCCAGTAAAGTTCGTTTCAGATAGGCAGGTCTTCCATGTGCGGAATCCTTGGGGTGGTCGCCACCTCTCCGGTGAATCAGTTGCTCTACGACGGTCTGCAGGTGCTCCAGCACCGGGGCCAGGACGCGGCGGGCATCGCCACCTCGGAAGGGGGGCGCTTCCACATGCACAAGGGGTCGGGCCTGGTGCGCGACGTGTTCCGCACGCGCAACATGCGCAACCTGGAGGGCAACTGGGGCATCGGCCACGTGCGCTATCCCACCGCCGGCTCGGCCTACAATGCCGCCGAGGCCCAGCCCTTCTACGTCAATTCGCCCTTCGGCCTGCTGCTCGCCCACAACGGCAACCTGACCAATTCCGAGGCGCTCAAGCGCGAGATGTTCCTCGCCGATCTGCGCCACATCAATACCAACTCCGACTCGGAAGTGCTGCTCAACGTGCTCGCCCACGAGCTGCAGGCCGCGGCCAACGGGCTGAAGCTGGACGAGGAAGCGGTGTTCCGCGCCGTGGCCGGCGTGCACCGGCGCTGCCGCGGTGCCTACGCGGCGGTGGTCATGATCGCCGGCTACGGCCTGCTCGCCTTCCGCGACCCCTACGGCATCCGCCCGCTGGTGGTGGGGCGCAACGACACCGCGCAGGGCACCGAGTGGATGGTGGCTTCCGAATCGGTGGCCCTGGACGTGCTGGGCTTCAAGCTGCTGCGCGACGTGGCGCCGGGCGAGGCCATCCTGGTGGATACCGCCGGCAACTTCAGGAGCCGCCAGTGCGCCGAGCGCACCGTGGAAGCGCCGTGCATGTTCGAGTTCGTCTATCTGGCGCGGCCGGACTCCATCATCGACGGCGTGTCGGTGTACGAGTCCCGCGTCAAGATGGGCGAATTCCTCGCCGACAAGCTCAAGCGCACGCTGCCGCACGCAACCATAGACGTGGTGATCCCGATCCCGGACTCCAGCCGCCCGTCGGCCATGGAAATGGCCCACAAGCTGGGGCTGCCGTACCGGGAAGGCTTCGTCAAGAACCGCTACATCGGCCGCACCTTCATCATGCCGGGGCAGGCCACGCGCAGGAAGTCGGTGCGCCAGAAGCTCAACACCATCCCGCAGGAATTCCGCGGCAAGAACGTGTTGCTGGTGGATGATTCCATCGTGCGCGGTACGACCAGCAAGGAAATCGTCAACATGGCGCGCGAGGCCGGCGCGGCCAAGGTCTATCTCGCCTCGGCGGCACCTCCGGTGCGCTACGCCAACGTGTACGGCATCGACATGCCGACCCGCGGCGAGCTGATCGCCTCCGACCGGGACGAGGCGCAGATCTGCGCCGAGATCGGCGCGGACGGGCTGATCTACCAGGATCTGTCGGACCTGAAAGCGGCCGTGCGGGCGGTCAATCCGGCGATCAGCCTGTTCGAGACCTCCTGTTTCGACGGCCACTACATCACCGGCGACATCACCGCCGAGTACCTCAGTGGCGTGGAAAACCAGCGCGGCGAGGGGCAGCCCGCCGGCACCAGCCAGACGGACGACCCCGAGGACGGCCAGCTCGACCTCAACCTCGTGACCCACAACGACCACTGAGCGGCGGGCCCATGGACGCATTCGACTTCGACACCCTGGCGGTGCGCGCCGGCATCGAGCGCAGCCAGTTCAACGAACACAGCGAGGCGCTCTACCTGACCTCCAGCTTCGTGTTCGAGAACGCCGCGCAGGCCGCGGCCCGCTTCTCCGGCGAGGAGGAGGGCAACGTCTATGCGCGCTTCTCCAATCCCACCGTCACCGCCCTGCAGCGGCGCCTGGCGGCGCTGGAAGGGGCGCAGGGCTGCATCGCCACCGCCTCCGGCATGTCCGCCATCCTGTCGCTGGCCATGGCCACGATGCAGAGCGGCGACCACATCGTCGCCTCCCGCGGGCTGTTCGGCGCCACTCAGCAACTGTTCAGCAACATCCTGAGCAAGTTCGGCATCGAAACCACTTTCGTGCCGGCCACCGACCTGGCGGCCTACCGCGCGGCCGTGCGCCCGCGCACCCGGCTGTTCTTCATCGAGACGCCGTCCAACCCGCTCACCGAGGTCGTCGACATCACCGCCGTGGCCGAGATCGCCCATGGTGCCGGCGCGCTGCTGGCGGTGGACAACTGCTTCTGCACCCCGGCGCTGCAGCGTCCGCTGGAACTGGGTGCCGACGTGGTGGTGCATTCGGCCACCAAGTACCTGGACGGCCAGGGCCGCGTGCTGGGCGGCGCCGTGGCCGGGCGCGCGGACGTGGTCGAGGAAGTGTTCAAGTTCCTGCGCACCGCCGGGCCGTGCATCTCGCCCTTCAACGCCTGGGTCATCCTCAAGGGCCTGGAAACCCTGCGCATCCGCATGGAAGCGCAGTCCGCCGCGGCGCTGGAACTGGCGCGCTGGCTGGAAGCGCAGCCCGGCGTGCGCCGCGTGTTCTATCCGGGCCTGCCCTCGCATCCCCAGCACGAACTGGCGCTGCGCCAGCAGAAGAGCGGCGGCGCCATCGTCAGCTTCGAGGTGGACGGCGGGCGCGAGCGCGCCTGGCGGGTGGTGGACTCCACCCGGGTGATCTCCATCACCGCCAACCTGGGCGATACCAAGACCACCATCACCCACCCGGCCTCCACCACCCACGGGCGGATCAGCGCCGAGGCACGCGCGGCAGCCGGCATCTCCGAAGGACTGCTGCGCGTCGCGGTGGGGCTGGAGTCGGTCGAGGATCTGAAGGCCGACCTGGCGCGCGGCCTGGCCGGCTAACGCCGGCCGGCGTTTCCCACATCCCGCGCGGCCGGCCGCGCGGGATTACTGGCGGGCGAATTCGAGGGTGAAGTCGCTCACCAGGGTCTTCACCCACTTGTTGTACGACGGATGGATCAGCGGGCGCTCCGGGTCGTCGGGGTTGGGCGCGTAGCCGAGAACGGCGCTGTCGCGGTAGACGATGTCGTACTGCCTGCCGTCGATGCGGATGGTCACGTCCAGCGTGTGCTTGCGGATCGGCAGGTGGGCGTTCAGCGTGCCATCGGCGTTGCGCGTGATCTTCCAGCCGCGCGCGGCGCCGGCGCGCGTCATGGCCTGTTCGGCTTCTACTGCCGAGAGCGGTTTGCCGCTGGTGGTTTCGATCGGATTGCCGAGGAAGAGCTCCATCGGCTGGGACGGGCGGGCGGCATGGGCGGCCGTGCCTATCGTGAGCGTGGCGGCCAGGGCCATGAGAATTCGCAACCAGTTTTTCATGCTGTCGATCTCCTGATGCGTGGGGGGAAAGGGGTCACTTGCCGATGCGGGCGAGATCGCCGCGCAGCGCGACGCCGGCCATGAGAGCGCCGACGTGGCATTCGAAGTCCGTCGTGCTCTTGTACTCGTTCTTGCGGAAGTAGCTGACGATGTTGGTCACGGCGTTGGCGCCGGCATTGCGCGCCGCATCCTGCAACTGGATGAGCGCGGACTGGGCGGTCCAGATGCACGCCTGTTCGTGGTCCTTGGCGAAGGCGTTGCTCTTCTTGTTGGTGAGCGCGCTGGCCTTCAGGACTTTGCCCTTGGGGCCGGTGCCGGCCAGGTAGAACTTGACGCTGCCGTCGAGCTTGCCGGACGCGGTGGCGGCGTCGATGGCCTTCTGCAGCGGAACGTGGATGACGTCGTCGGCGGCAAGGGCGGTGCCGCTAGCGGCCAGGGCCAGGGCGGCGGAGGCGCCCAGGTGGGCGAGTCGAACGCGGATCGTAGGCACGGGTGATTCTCCTTGTTGTCGGTGGAACGATGCAGAGGCGAAAAACGGAGCCGGCCTAGGGCCAGCGCCGGAAGATCAGCGAGGTGTTGAGGCCGCCGAAGGCGAAGTTGTTGTTCATGACGTACTCGTGCTCGGCCCGGCGTGCCCGGCCGGTGATGTAGTCGAGTTCGCCGCAGCGCGGGTCGATCTCGGTCAGGTTCAACGTGGGGGCGAAGCGGCCGTTCCTGAGCATCTCGATGCTGAACCAGGATTCCAGTGCACCGCAGGCGCCCAGGGTGTGGCCCAGGTAGCTCTTCTGCGAGCTGATCATCACGCGCGGGCCGAACACAGCATGGGTGGCCTGGGTTTCGGCGATGTCGCCGTGCTCGGTGGCGGTGCCGTGGCCGTTGATGTAGCCGATCGCGTCGGGGGGCAGGCCGGCGTCGGCCAGTGCCTGTTCCATGGCGATGCGCATCGTGGCGGCTTCCGGGCGGGTGACGTGGGTGCCGTCCGAATTGCTGCCGAAGCCGACGATCTCGGCGTGGATGCGCACGCCGCGCGCCTGGGCGTGGGACAGCGACTCCAGCACCAGCATGCCTGCGCCTTCACCGATGACCAGGCCGTCGCGGGCGCTGTCGTAGGGCCGCGGCGAGAGTTCGGGTGTGTCGTTCTTCTGGCTGGTGGCGTACAGGGCGTCGAATACGATGGCCTCGCTGGCGCACAGTTCCTCGGCGCCGCCGGCCAGCATCAGGGCCTGGCGGCCGTAGCGGATGGACTCGAAAGCATAGCCGATGCCCTGGCTGCCCGAGGTGCAGGCGCTGGAGGTGGGAATGACGCGGCCCTTGAGGCCGAAGAAGATGCCGATGTTGGCCGCCGTGGTGTGCGGCATCATGCGCACGTAGGAGTTGGCGTTGAGGTTGTCGGTGACGCCGTTGAGCAGCATGTTGCCGAAGGCGCGGATCTCCGCCGTGCTGCCGGTGGACGAGCCGCAGGCCACGCCCATGCGGCCGTCGGCGATGGCCGGGTCGTTCAGCAGGCCGGCGTCGGCCAGGGCACGCTCGGCCGCGTAGACGGCGAGCTGCGACACCCGCCCCATGCTGCGCAACTGCTTGCGGGTCCAGTGGTCGGGCACCTCGAAGGCGGGCAGCGGTGCGCCCAGGCGGGTGTTGAGGTCGGCATAGCGGTCCCATTCGGGCATCACGCGCACGGCGCTGCGGCCGGCGTCGAAGGCCGCCTCGATCCGGGCCCATTCATCGCCCAGCGCGCTGATGCCGGCCATGCCGGTGACGACGACGCGTTCCATCAGCACAGCCCTCCGTTGACGGCCAGCACCTGGCGGGTGATGTAGGCCGCGCCCGGCGACATCAGGAACACCACCGCGGCGGCGACCTCCTCGGGCGTGCCCATGCGCTGGGCAGGCACGGCCTTGAGGATTTCTTCCACGGGTACGTTCTCGTCGATCATGTCCGTGTCGATGAGGCCGGGGGCCACGCAATTGACGGTGATCCGGCGCTTGGCCAGTTCCACCGCCAGCGCCTTGGCGGCGCCGATCAGGCCGGCCTTGGAGGCGCTGTAATTGACCTGGCCGCGGTTGCCGGTGAGGCCCGATACCGAGGCCATGCAGACGATGCGTCCGTCCGTGCGGCGGCGGATCATGGGCATCACCACCGGGTGCAGCACGTTGTAGAAGCCGTCGAGGTTGGTGCGCAGCACCTGGTCCCAGTCGTCGTCCGACAGGGCCGGGAAGGCGCCGTCGCGCGTCAGGCCGGCGTTGAGCACCACGCCGTAGTAGGCGCCGTGGGCGTCGATGTCGGCGAGCAGCGCGGCGCGCGCGGCATTGCGGTCGCCGACGTCGAACTGCAGCACGCGGGCGTCGCGGCCCAGTTCGCGCACGGCCTGGGCCACGGCCTCGGCCTCTTCGGCCTTGCTGCGGCAGTGGATGACGAGATCGTGGCCCGCCTGCGCGAGGGCGAGAGCGATGGCGCGGCCGATGCCGCGGCTGGAACCGGTGACGAGGATGGACGAACTGTTCATGTGGATCGAGGTGGTTGGGACTCTTGGACGAAGGAATTCACATCGCGGGGGCTGAAGACGTTGAGCCTGGCCTGGGCGAGCGTGGCGCCCGCGCCGAGGAGGCGGCATTCGAACATGCCCATGCCGGTCGCATCGTGCAGGGAGCGGCTCACGTCCACCAGCAGTTCGGTGCCGGCCGCGAAGGCCGGCACGTGGCATTCGTAGTTGCGCGTGCCGAGCAGGAAGCCCAGTTCCACCGGCCGGCCGGCGGCGCGGGCATGGCAGCCGGCCCAGGCCGCCACTGCCTGGGCCATGATCTCCAGGCCCATCCAGTTGGGCAGGCTGCCGTCGGGCTCGCTGAACAGGCCGTCCGCCCGCACCGTGGCGCGGGCCTGCAGCGTGTCGGTATCGAAGGCGAGCACATGGTCGAGAAGCACCATGTCGCCCGCGTGGGGGATGAGGTCGGTGACGGGCCAGGGGATCATGCGTGCGTTCCCAGGATGAGGCTGGCGTTGTTGCCGCCGAAGGCGAAGGAATTGCTCATGGCAATGCGCGGCCGGCCGGCGGCGAAGGACTGCGCGCCGGTGCAGAAATCCAGCGCGGGCAGGGCGGGGTCGGGCACGCCGTCCCAGACGTGGGTAGGCAGGCGGCCGTCCGTATTGGCGGGTGACAGGGCCATCCAGCACAGCGCCGCTTCCAGGGCGCCGGCCGCGCCCAGGGCGTGGCCGGTGAGGCCCTTGGTGGAGGCGCAGGGCACGCCGGCGGGGAAGACGGCGTGCATGGCGTGGCTTTCCATGGCGTCGTTGAGTTCGGTGGCGGTGCCGTGCAGATTGACCCAGCCGATATCGGCAGCGTCCACTCCGGCGTCGGCCAGTGCCCCGAGCATGGCCTGCCGCGCACCCGCACCGCTGGGGTCGGGGGCCGACATGTGCCAGGCGTCGGAACTGCCCGCGCCGCCCAGCAGGGCGATGCCGGCGGGGTCGGCAGGCGTGCGCTCCATGAGGAACAGCACGCCGGCTTCGCCGATGTTGATGCCACGCCGGTTGGCGGAGAAGGGCAGGCAGTGCGCGTCGGAGATCGCTTCGAGGGCGGCGAAGCCGTTGATGGTGAGACGGCACAGGGTGTCGGCACCGCCGCACACCACGGCGTCGCACAGGCCCAGATCGAGCAGGCGGCGCGCCGACAGCAGGGCGCGGGCGCTGGACGTGCACGCCGTCGACAGCGTATAGGCGGGGCCGGTGGTGCCCAGCCAGGCGGCGAGGAACTCGGCCGGCGCGTTGAGGTACTGGCGGCGGTAGTCGTAGTCCGCCGGCCAGTAGCCGTCCCGGGCCAGCGCGCCGAAGGCGGGGGCGTTGTCGTTGACGCCAGAAGTGCTGGTGCCCAGCACGATGGCCACACGGGCCGCGCCGTAGCGCTGCACCGCGGCGCGCAGGGGCGCCTCGATCTGCAGCGCGGCGGCGAGCAGAAGGCGGTTGTTGCGGCTGTGCAGGTGGGCGGGCAGTTCGGCGGGCAGGGCCGGCAGCGGCGTGCTCACGGCGCCCAGCGTGGGCATGCGGTCCATGATCCAGCCCGACAGGGGCGCGAGTCCGCCCGTATCGCCGGCCATCAGGCGCTCGCGCACCTGGGCCGTGCCGGCGCCCAGCGCGCAGATCACGCCGGGTTCAGCGAGCCAGCAGGGTCGGTTTGCAGCCATCACTGTGTCTCCAGGGGGGCGACGGTCCAGTGCGTGCCGTCGCCCAGCTCAAGCCGCAGGTGCATGCCGTCCGACCTGGCGGTGACCACCGGGCGGCCGTGGGCAGCCAGGGTGCGCACGCCGTCGCCGACGACGACGTTGGCCGCGCCGTAACGCGCCGCCAGCTCCGCCGCAGGCGTCCAGGCGAACACCAGAGCGGAAAACAGCGTGCGCGCCGTGTCGTTGGGCGGCAGGAAGCCGTCGTTGCGCCAGTTCCCCGCGTGCAGTATCTGGCGCGCCTGCGGCGCTCCCAGCGGGTCGAACAGCGACCAGCGGGTGCCCTGCGCCTCGGCCTGTACCACCAGCACGCCATCCGCCGCCGGCCGTCCGGGCACGTGGTGGGTCACGTGCAGCATGCGTGGCAGGCTGAAGGCGGGGGTCTGGTCCGGTACCGGCACGGCGGTGGCGCAGCCGGCGAGCGCGCCGGCCAGGGCTAGCGTGGCCAGGCTGCGCTGCAGGGCGGGGGAGAGGGCTGGCATCACGGGGATCTCAAGCGGTGGCGGCGGCGCGTGCGGTGGAGCCGGCGCAGATCGAAGCCAGCGCCTGCAGGCGGCGTCCCGGCTCGGCCACATAAGGATTGTCGCGGTCCCAGGCATAGCCGGCCAGTACGGAGCTGATCATGCGGCGGATTTCGGGCTGGGCCTGTTCGTAGAACACCACGTCCTGGAAGCTGCCGTCGTACCAGCCGTTCACGTAGGCGCGGAAGGTCTCCACGCCTACCATCAGCGGGTCGGCGAAATCGGCCTGCCAGTCCACCGCTTCGCCGCGGAGCTGGCGGTGCAGCGCGTCGGCGGCGAGCTTGGAGGAGCGCAGGGCGATGGTCACGCCCGAGGAGAACACCGGGTCGAGGAACTCCGAGGCGTTGCCGAGCAATGCGTAGCCGGGGCCGTACAGGGAGGTGACGCTGGCCGAATAACCGGTGATGGTGTTGGCCGGAGTGTCCCATTGGGCGTTCCCGAGCAGGCGGCGCAGGTTGGGGGCACCGTCGCACATATGGCGCAGCGTGTCCATGAGCGCTTCGCCGGGGGCGCCGAATTCCTCGACGCGGCCCACCACGCCGATGGAACTGCGGCCGTTGGAGAAGGGGATCAGCCAGTACCAGATGCTGCGAATCTCGGGATGTACGCTGATGAGGATCTTTTCCCGGTCGAAGGCGGGATCGTCGATGCGGTCCTCGATGTGGGTGAACACCGCCTTGCGCGGCGGCAGCGCCGACGGTTGCTCCAGATCGCACAGGCGGGCCAGCACGCGGCCGTAGCCGCTGGCATCGAGGACGAAGCGGCAGCCGACGCGGCAGGTCGTGCCGTCGGCCGCGCGGATGTCGAGCACCGGTGTCTCACCGCCGAAATCGGCAGCGACGACTTCCTGTTCGTAGCGTATCTCCACGCCTTGGCGTTCGGCCTCATCGGCCAGCAGTTTGTCGAAGCGGGCCCGCTGCACCTGGAAGGTGGCGCCCGGGCCCGGCGAGAACTTGTCGCGGAAATCGAAGTGCGTGCTCGTGTCGCCGCAGGCGAAGGCGGCACCGTTCTTGATCTGGAATCCGGCGGCGCGCACGGCGTCCATCATGCCGGCCTCCTCGATGAACTCCAGGCAATGGGCCAGCAGGCTCTCGCCGATGCAGAAGCGCGGAAAGCGTTCGCGTTCGAGCACCAGCACGTCGTGGCCCTGGCGCTTGAGCAGGGCGGCGGCCACCGCGCCGGAGGGGCCGGCGCCGATCACTACGACTTCACGGGTTTCCATGGATGTAAGGCCTTTCTATGCAGGTTGTTCTTGTGACCAGGGAGGAATCCGGTGCCGTTCGCGCAGGCATCCAGGCCGCGAACAGCACCGAGAATAGGACGCCCACGGCGACGGCGAGGCCGAAGCTGGCGATGGCCGGGGTGGCGCTGGCGGCCAGCAGGCCGAAGGACAGCAGCGTGGTGACCGCGCCCAGGCCGATGCCGATGAGGCAGGCGGGCGCGCCGCCCACGCCTTCGTACATGAAGATGGCGTAATCCACGCCCAGGGCAGAGACCAGCAGCAGCCCGAACAAGGCGAACAGGGTGACCGGCTGGCCGGCATAGCCCAATACGGCCAGCGTGCACAGCGTGGCGGCGAGCGGCACGGCGAGAATGCGCCACACTGCGGCACGGCCCAGCATCTGCCACAGCAACAGCGTGGCCACGGCGTAGGAGGCGAGCTTGAGCTCGGCGGCTTCGAGCCGGGTGGCACCGAACAGGACGTTGAGCTCGCCGCTGCGGTCCACCAGTTCGACGCCGGGCAGGCCGTCCGCGAGCGCGGCCAGGCCGTCGGCGGAGGCCAGCCCCTGCAGCGTGACCAGGCCGACCGCCTGGCCGTCGATCTGCCCCAGCCACAGGGAACGCCAGCGTTCGGCCAGCGGCGAATCCAGCACCTGGGGCAGCGGGAGCACGGGCAGCGCCGCCAGCGCCCGCAGTTCGGCCTGCAGCGCGGCCGGCGGCACACCGACCGCGGCGAGGGGTTGCCAGACTGCAGGGGTGTCGGCCAGCGCGGCCAGGTGTGTACGCAGCCGGGTCTGCGTCTCGGCTGGTGCAGCGGCCTGGCTCAGGGCGTCGTAGCCGCGCAGCCGGCCCTGGGCCACCAGCGGGTCCAGGCGCGCGGCGAGTTCCGCCTGGCGGCGCAGCAGGGCGTCGGCGTCGGGGGCGCGTACGAGGAAGAACTGGCTGGTGGGCATGATGCCGGTGATGGTGCCGATGGCCTGCGCGTCGTCCACGAGCGCGGGCGGCACGCCCAGCCACTGGCGCATGTCGTCGTGCAGGTTCAGGCGCGCGATGCCGGCGGCACACAGCGCCGCGGCCACCAGCGCGAGAGCGAGGCGCTGCGGCCAGGCCAGGCGGCGTGTCCGCTCGACGGTAGCGAGCAGGCGGGCCGCCCCCTGCGCCAAGCCCGGCCAGGGCTGCGGCCGCCAGCGGCCGAACAGGGCGGGCAGCAGCAACAGGGTGCAGGCGTAGGCGGCAGCGAGGCCGGCGGCCGAGAAGACGGCGGTCTGCGTGAGGGCCGGGAAGGGTGTGAAGAGCAGCGCGAGATAGCCCACCAGCGTCGTGGCGAGGCTGATCGTCAGCCCCGGGCGCACCTGGCGCATGGCGCTCCAGGCCTGCCAGTCGGGCAGTCCGTAGGCTTTGCCCAGCCAGTGCATGGGGAAGTCGATGGCGATGCCGAGCAGGCTCGCACCGGTGACCAGGGTGAAGACGTGGATGTGGCCGAAGACCGCCACGCACGCGGCGGTGCCGGCGGCAAGGCCGGCACCCACCGGCAGGAAGGCCACCAGCGTGCGCGGGCGCCGCAGCGCGAGCAGCAGCACCAGTACGGTGCCGGCGAGGGACAGCGCGCCGATGCGCGTGCTTTCGAGTCTGGCCTGGGTGCTGCCGGCCGCGGCATAGAGGGCGCCGGCGGCGGCGAGCAGACGGCCGCCGTCCCCTGTCACCGCGGCGCGCGCCGCATCCACGGCGGCGGCCACGCGCGCACTGGCCTGATGGTCGAAGCCGTCGCCCCGCGCCTGGGCGACGATGAGCACCCAGTGGCGGCCGTCGCCGTCGGCCTGCAGGGTGTTGCTGGCGAGGTCCACCCGCAGCGCGCCGGTGGGCTGCAGGGCGTGTTCGATGCGCCCGCCCAGGCCGAGGAAGTCGTCCTGCAGCGGCAGGATGCCGGCGCTGGCGAACGGATCGACCAGTTCGGCCGCGCGCTGCGCCGCGTAGACGGCCGGGTCGCCGGCCAGGCGCGCACGCTCGGGCGCGGGCAGCATGGCCAGGCGTGCCGCCAGCAACTGGGCGCGCAGGGCGGGGACGTCGACGCCGATCTCCAGTTGCACGCCGGTGAATTCGCCGCTCCCTTCGAGTTGCCCGGCTGCGGTGCGGGCGAGCGCCACCGCGCGCTGGCGTTCCTCATGGCCCACCAGCACCACCAGCCGCTGGGCCAGCGGTGCGTCCACGCGTTGCTGTGCCCGGCGGCGCAGGTCGTCCTGGGCGGTCTGCGGCGCCAATTCGAGCAGATCGGACGACACCGGCCAGCCGTCGCGGCATTGCCACGCCAGCAGCGCCAGCAGTGCGGCCAGCGCGATCCAGGCGCAGTACTGCAGGCGCCGTTCAGTCGGTGTAGGCGCGCTGTTCATCGTCGCTGAGGGTGTCGTCGGCGCGGGCGCCTTCCATGCGCAGCACGGTGCGGTCGCCCTGGGTTTCGCGCAGTTCGATCCGCTGCACCAGGGCGCCGCCGCGGATTTCGATGTCGGTGAAGATCTGGCGCAGGATGGCCGAACTGGGGGTCATCACCATGCGCCAGTCGGCGGCGCTGCCTTCGAGGCGGAGGTCGAAGCTCTCCCCCAGCCCTTGCGTGTCGCCGGCCAGCAGGGCGAGGAAGAGGCCGTTGTCGCGGCTGCCGGCGTCTGCCGCCTGCCAGCTTCCGTCGGGCAGGCGGCGCGCGACCCCCTGCGGGGTGATGCGCAGGGTGTGGGCGAGGGGGGACTGCAATTGCCACAGCAGGCCGCGCCCGGCCACCAGCACGAACTCGCCGCGGGACACCAGCGGCTGGGGCAGGGCGCGCAGGTGCTTCTCCTGCACGAAGCTGCCGCGCACCACAGGCGCCGCGCCCAGTTGGGTGCGCAACTGGGCCAGGTCGAAGGCCCAGCCGGCGGCCGGCAGCAGGGCCGTCGCCAGCAGCGCGGCGCGCAGCAGGGGGCGCCTCATCGCAGCGCCCCGAGTTCCGCGAGCCGGCGCTCGATGGCTATGCGCATGGCGGGGGGCGAGACGAGCTGCATCTCGCGGGTGGCGATGTCCACCGCCACCTGCACCGTGCTGGCGCGGGTCAGGCGCGTGCCGCTGGCGGCGTCGGTGATCAGGTAGTGGATCTTCAGGCGGCTTTCCCATTCCACCAGTTCGGCGCGCACCGTGAGATGCTGGCCGAACACGGCCGGCTGCACGTAGCGCAACTGCATGTCGATCACGGGCCAAGCGTAGCCGGAGGCCAGCATGGCCGGATAGTCGTGTCCCAGTTCGGCCAGCAGCGCGCAGCGTGCCTGTTCCAGGTACTTGACGTAGTGGCCGTGCCAGACCACCTGCATCATGTCCACGTCGAAGAAGGGCACTTCGACGGCGATCTGCACGCTATGGACGCCGCGGCTGCGCATCGTCTCTCCAGAAAGGGTAGAAGTTGAACCATTGCAGCGGCGCGCCGGCGCAGGCCTGCGCCAGCCGGTCCGCATAGGCCTGGGCCCAGCGCGCGACCTCGCGCTCGCGGGTGCTGCGGGTCCAGCGCACGCCATCGGTCAGGCGCGCCAGTTCGATGCGGTAGCGTCCGTCCTGGCGGGTGCAGGTCAGCAGGTTGACCGGGCAGCCCAGCAACCCCGCCAGCAGCCACGGGCCCTGGGGCAGCGGCGCGCGGGCGCCGAGGAAATCCACGTCCACCGTGCGCTCGCCCGTCAGCGGCACGCGGTCGCCGGCGATGGCGATCCATTCGCCGCGGGCCTGCGCCTGCGCCAGTTCCAGCATGCGCGCTGCGTCCAGTTCGCTGACTTCGATGAGGCGCAGGTGCTCGGCGCCGGCCTCGCCGAGCAGGCGGTTGAAGGCCTGGGCGTGCTTGTTGTGTACGAGGACGTTGAGCGTGAGCTTCTGTTCGCGCTCGGCCAGCGCCCGGCAGATTTCGATGTTGCCCAGGTGCGCGCCGACCAGAAGCTGGCCTGCGCCGCCGGCCATCTGGCGGTGCACGTCGTCGGGGTCGACGAGGTCCACGTCCGTCAGCCGGATGCGGCCCTGCCAGGCGTCGAGCTTGTCGAGCAGGGCGGCGGCGAAGGCCAGGTACTGGCGGTAGACCGGCGCGCGGCGCGGCAGGGCGGCCTGCGGATAGGCCGCTGCCAGCCGCGCCTGGTAGCGCGCGATGCTGAGGCGCGCGCGCCGGCCGGTGAGGTAGAAGTACAGCACCACCAGCCACACCACCGGCGCCACGGCGCGCCGGCCGAGGTGGCGCGCGGCCCAGGCGGTAAGGCGCATCAGCAGCGGGCTGCCACGCTCGCGCTGGTCGGCCCAGTGGGTCGAATCGGAGGCGGAAACCATGCCGGGCTTCATGTTGGTCTCCCTCCAAGGCGTCTCACCAGCAGCCGGGGCGAGCGCAGCAGCATGCCGAAGAACAGACGCGCGTGCATGCGGCTGATGAGCAGGTTGTCCGCCAGGCCGCGGAAATGGGAGATGCCGCCTTCCGGGTAGCGCACCTGCGTGGGCAGCCAGCGCATGGGCACGCCGGCCCAGTGCAGGCGCACCAGCACGGCGATGTCGAAGTCCATGCGCGCGCCGCAGCCGGGCAGCACCGGCAGCACGCGGGCGAGGGGGTAGACGCGGAAGCCGCACATGGCGTCGGGGATGTCCCGCGACAGGGTGTTGATCCACACCCATACGCGGGTCAGCCAGCGCCCGTACAGGCGCGCGCGCGGCACGTCGGCACCGTACACCGGCAGGCCGCCGATCAGCGCATCGGGATGGGCGCGGGAGGTCTGCAGCAGGCGCAGGGCGTCGGCCAGATCGTGCTGGCCGTCGGCGTCCACCTGCAACGCGTGGGTGTAGCCGGCCTGGGCGGCTGCGCGCAGGCCGTCCCGCACCGCGGCGCCCTTGCCGCCGTTGACGGCGCGGCGCACCAGGGTCACGCCGGGACCGGCGAGGGTGTCGAGCACGGCGGCGCAATCGGCGCGGGAGCCGTCGTCCACCAGCACGCAGGGCAGTTCCAGGGCGGCGAGCGCCGCCACCACCGCGCCCACCGTGGCGCCGTGGTTGTACACCGGGATGACCGCGCAGGGCCTATGGGGCGGCGTGTTCATGGGCATGCACGATGCGGCCGGAGGAGCAGGGCTCGTCGGCCAGGCGATAGACGAAGCTGAGCTTGGCGCGCGCGGCGTCCCAGCGCAGGGTCAGGGTGGCGCGGTCGCCGGGGCGCATCAGGCGCTGGAACTTGAGGTTCTCGATGCCCCCGACGCGCAGTTCGGGGCGGATGTGGGCGCGCGCCACCTGCAGCGCCCAGCCGATCTGGGCCACGCCCGGCACCACGGGGGTGGCGGGGAAATGGCCGGAGAAGAACGCCAGGTCGGGCGGCACTTCGAATGCGGTCTGCCAACTGCCGTCTTCGAGCGCCACCGGCGCTTCGAACTGCGGCTGGCGCGGCCGCGGGCCGGCGAGCGCGGCGAACTGCTGCTGGTTGAGCTTGCCTTGCGCGTTCCACGGAATCTGGCGCAGCAGCCGCCACACGCGCGGAATGGCGAGGGGTTCGACGCGGCCGGCCAGATGCCTGCGCAGCGCGCCGATGAGCGCACGCCGGCCGCCGTTGCGCAGGGCGTGCAGGCCGCCGGCGGACAGGCCGAGCAGGGCGGCGAGGCGCGGCGTGCCAGCGCTCAGGCCCACGCGCGCCTCGGCCACGTAGGGATGCGCTTCCAGCGCGGCTTCCACGGTGGGCAGGCCGATGCGTTTTTCCTCCAGCTTGACCACGCGGTCCAGTCGCCCCAGCAGATGCAGGCCCTGCGGGCCCAGTTCGGCGGCATCGGCGGTCTGTTCGCGCGCGCCGGCGGTCCATGGCGAGGCCACCCACAGGGCGCCGGCCGCGTCCGTGCCGGCTTCGACGCCGTCGAACAACTGCCAGGCGCCGGCGCCCTGGCGCGTCGCCACGATGCCGGTCTCGGTGCTGCCGTAGATCTCGGTGGGACGGCAGCCGCAGGCCGAGGCGATGTGGTCGGAGATGGCGGCGGGCAGGGGGCTGCCCGCCGTGTAGAGGGCGCGCAGCCGGCCGCACAGGCCGGCCCAGTCGATGCGCTCGCCGACGCGGCGCAGCAGCGCCGGGCTGGCGATCCACACGAAGCGCTCGTGGGCCAGGCTGGTGCGTTCCAGTTCTTCGGGGTAGTGGCGCTGGCGGCGGTCGATGGCGTGGCCGGCGCACAGGGGCCACAGCACGCGGAACGGCAGGCCGAACATATGGTGCGCGCCCACGCTGCCCAGTACGCACAGGGCTTCGTCGGCGGGCCAGCGTGTTGCGAGCGTGCGCACTTCGCTGGCGAGCTGTTGCCAGCTCTTGCGGATCTGCTTGGGCCGGCCGCTCGAACCTGAGGTATAGAGCACGAGCCCCGCGGCCGCCTCGTCCAGCATGCCGGCGGCCAGCGGCGGCGCATCCATCAATGCCTGCGGCGCGTGGGTGCGGCCGGCGGGCAGGGGCAGGTCGGTGTCGGTCAGCCACAGGTCCACGTCGGCATCGACGAGGGCGCAGGTGGGCGGGAGCACGTCGTTGGGAATCACCGCGACCACGCCGGCGCGCCAGCACGCCAGCAGTGCCGCGGCCAGTTCGGCGGCGTCGTCGAACCACAGCGCGGCACGCCGGGCGCCACGCGCCGCCAGGCCGCCGGCCAGGCCCAGGCTGCGGGCAACGAAGGCGGCATGGTCGAGCGCCGGGTCGCAGGCGACCGGGCGTTCGGCCGAAGGGGTGCGCAGCAGTTCGGTGGGGTCGATCCAGAGGGCGGGATGGGGCATCGGGGATATTGCGGTCAGGCGCGCGCGGCAGCCGGGCGCAGCAGCCATTCGCCGCCCAGCAGCAGGCCCATCAGGGCGTAGCTGGCGGCGCCGTTGTACCAGGTCCAGGCGCTCCAGGAACCCCACAGCGCGAGCGCGGCGGCGATGCCGCCATTGACGAGGAAGAAGCCGCACCACACCTCGGTGACGCGGCGCGTGTAGCGCACGCCGGCTTCCGGCAGGTCGGGGTGGCGCAGGCGGGCGAGGCGTTCGATGACGGGGCGGCCGTGCATCAGGCTGGCGCCGAACACGGCGAGCAGCAGGGCATTGACCATGACCGGATACCAGCGCAGCGCAGCCTGGGTGTCGGCCAGCGCGATGGCGGTGCAGAAGGCCAGCGCCAGGCCGGGCAGCCAGCGGCCGCCGAACTGGCCGGCCTCCGGGCGGCACAGGGCGCGCGTCAGCCACAGCGCGGCGGCGGCAGCGGCCAGCCAGCCCGGACGCACGTGCTCGAGGCTGAAATACACCGCGAACGGGTAGGCCACGCCCAGCAATGCGAGCGCCGCGCCCAGCGCGCGCTTCATGGGGCGGAGCCGATCTTCTGCCACACGGCGTCCACGACGTCCTGCACGGTGCGTACCGCGCGGAAATCGTCGGCCGCCAGCTTGTGGCCGGTCTCGCGCTTGATGTGATCGATCAGGTCGATGGCGTCGATGCTGTCGATTTCCAGATCGGTGTAGAGATTGGCCGCGGGCGTGATGCGCTCGGGCTCCAGTTCGAAGAGTTCGATCAGCGCATCGCGCAACACGGCGAAAACGTCATCCCGGGTCTGCATGAGGGACTCCCCTGTGTCAGGCGGCACGCTGGGCGGCCACGAATTTGCTCAGGTTGGCGACCGTGGCGAAGTGGTCGCGCATGTTGCGGGTCTCCGGGTCGATGACCACGCCGTACTTCTTCTGCAGCGCCAGGCCGAGTTCCAGCGCGTCGACGGAGTCCAGGCCGAGGCCGTCGCCGAACAGGTTGGCATCGTTGTCGATGTCTTGCGGTGCAATGTCTTCCAGCCCCAGCGACTCGATGATCAGGGCTTTGATTTCGTTTTCCAGTGCGGTCATTGTCTTGCGAGTTCCCTCTCGAAATATGCGTGCAGATGATCGTTCATCCTGCGCCCGGCTATGGGCAGCGGATGCCGCGAGGTCCAGTCGGCGGGATCGATGTCCTCGCCCACCTGGATGCTGTATTGCATCCGCCTCCTGGGTATGCGGTACCACGGTTCACCCTTGGTGAGGCTGCGCGGACTCATGCGGATGACCACCGGGGTGATGATGCGTGCGCCGCGCATGGCGATGGCGCAGGCGCCGCGGTGGAAGCGCGGCAGGCTGTCGCGCGGCGTCCGCGTGCCTTCGGGAAAGACGATCAGCGTATCGCCCTCGCGCAGCGCCGCTGCGGCCTGGTCGAGCATGTCCGTGCTCTCGTTGTTGCTGATGTAGCCGGCGGCGGTGATGGGGCCGCGCGTGAACACGTTTTCCACCAGGCCGTGCCTGACGATGCAGCTGGCACCCGCCACGTGGCCGATCAGGAACACCACGTCCAGCAGGGAGGGGTGATTGGCGATGATCATCTGGCCGGGCCGGCCGAGGCGCTCGGCTCCCCTGAAATCGACGGTCAGGATGCCCACCCGCACCATGAAGCGGATGAAGCAGCGGAACGACCAGGTGATGGCGGCTCGCGACCGGCACCGGCGCAACGCGGCGTCGCCGCCCAGCAGCCGCATGGGCGGGAACACGATGAAACGCAGCACCAGCCCCCCCAGGCCGAACAGGCTGAAGGCCATGCCGGTGGCGCACAGGCGCCAGAGCCATGCGTCCTGGCGCGGTTCGGAAAGCTCGGCACTCATGCGCGGTGGCGGGTCCAGGTCCAGCGGCGGGCGGCACGGTCATGCCGCCAGGCGGGGGTCTCGTTGATGAGGTGGCGCAGCAGGTTCAGCGGATGGGGCCAGTCAGGCTCATCGTCCACCGCCGCTGCGGCGGGCGTGGCGTCCGGTTCGACGCGCCACTGGGGGGCATTGCCGACGCGGAATGCCGCCGCATAGGAGAAGGGAACGTCGGTGATCCAGTGCGCATAGTCGGCGGGCGGGCGCTCTTCGGCCGCCACCACCAGGACGCGCGGCGAGTCGGCACGCAGCAGGGCGCAAGCTTCGATGAAGGCGTGTTCGAGCATGTCGGCCTCGCCCGCCAGGGCCACGCCTTCGGCGGTTTCCTTGCGGATGATGGACCACTGGCCGACGATGGCGTTGTGCACCGACAGGCCGAACGCGGTGGGCGAGAGCGGTTCGCCCGCGGCGAGCGTCTGCAGTTGTGCGAAGTTGCGATTGGTTTCGCCATGGCGCGAGGCGAAGACGATGGGCATGGGGTCCAGCCCGTCCGCCAGCGGCCAGGCGCAGTCGAACACCATCCGGGCCAGCGGGCTCAGGCGGCGGCGTTGCAGGGGAGGCAGGAAAGAGGTACCGGGCAGATCGGCAGCGCTCGTCCGGCCGGCAGGGCAATAGGGGAAACGGGCCCAGTGGCGCCAGTTGTCTTCGTCATGCAAACCGGGTGCCCACGCCTGCCATTTCTCGATTGAGAACGTAAACATGGCGTGCGATTATAAAGAACATTTCAAGGAAGTAACCGGATTTTGCAGACCGTAGCCGAGGGTAATCACGATGCCGGCATCCGTATCGCCTTCGGCGGTCCGGAACTGGAAGCTGCGTACGATGTACAGGCATTGAGCCGGGCCGACAGGCTGCGCGCATCGATGCCGCGGGCGGCGCGCGCCGAGCGTGACTGGCGCGTGAGCCGGGCGCTGGCAGCATGGCTGCGCCGGCAGGCGGGCCTGGCGGCGGATGCGCCGGTCAGTCTGAGCCACAGCCGGGCGCATGCCCTGGCAGCCGATGCGCCGCAGGGATTTGCGCTGGGCGTGGATGTGGAGCTGTGCCGTCCGCGCGATGCGGGGGCGCTGGCGCAATGGGTGTGCACGCCGGCCGAGCGTGCCCTGCTCGATGGCGTGGCCGATGCGGCCGCGCGCCTGGAGTATTTCTACGTGCTGTGGACGCTGAAAGAGGCGCTGCTCAAGGCAGCCGGACTGGATTTCCCGGCCGGCATGGCGACGGTGGGGCTGCGCCCGGCCGGCGAGGGCTGCGCCGGCACGGTGCTGCGTGCGCCGCCGGGGGCATGGGAAGCGGCAGTGTGCGGCCTGCCGGACGGCTGGATCGCGGCGGTGGCCTGGCGCCTCCCACCCGGTTTGCCGCCGGCCGAGCCCGCCGCGAGGCTGCGCTGGCTTGTTCCGGCAACCGGGGTGCGGATGCTGGGTGCCTGGCGTGCGGGGGGATAGGGTGCTGCGTGCGGCATCAGACGGCCAGTTCGCCCGTACGAAAGCACTCGCCGTCGAAGGCGAGATAGCGCGCCGTGGCGTGCCAGTCGGCGAGCACCCAGCGCTGGCACGCGTGGCCGTCTACCAGGTGTTCGTGGCAGGCCGGCCGATGGGTGTGGCCGTGGATCAGGGTGGGGTAGCCGTGCTCGCGCAGCAGGGCTTCGACCGCGGCACGGTTCACGTCCATGATCGCCATCGCCTTTTCCCGTTTGCCCACTTCGCTGCGCCGGCGCAGGTCCTCGATGAAGGCCTTGCGCTCGGCCAGCGGCCGGGCGAGGAAGGCGGCCTGCCAGGCGGGGTCGCGCACCTGGCGGCGGTAGGCCTGGTAGGGCAGGTCGTCGGTGCACAGGATGTCGCCGTGGCTCAGCAGCATGCGGGTCTTGCCCAGCACGAGCGGGAAGGGGTCGGGCAGCAGGGCCATGCCGGCCTGCGCGGCATAGGCTTCGCCGAGCAGGAAGTCCCGGTTGCCGGCCATGAAATGCACCGGGGTGCCGCCCTGCGCCAGCGCGCGCAGGGTGTCGGCGATCCGTCGGTTGAGCGGGGCGTCGCCATCGTCGTCGCCGGCCCAGTATTCGAACAGGTCGCCGAGGATGTAGAGCGCTTCCGCCTTGCGCGCAGGACCGGCCAGGAAGGCGAGGAGGGCGGCGGTGGCTTCGGGGCGTTCCTCGGCCAGATGCAGATCGGCGACGAACAGCGCCCGCACCGGCCGCGCCTTCGATCCGGGTGGGGAGATCAGACGACTTCCGCGCGCTGGATCACCACGTCCTCCACGGGCACGTCCTGGTGGAAGCCCTTGGAGCCGGTCTTGACCGCGCGGATCTTGTCCACCACGTCCAGGCCTTCGCTGACGCGGCCGAACACGCAGTAGCCCCAGCCTTGCAGGTCCTGGGAGCGGAAGTTGAGGAAGTCGTTGTCGGCCACGTTGATGAAGAACTGGGCGGTGGCGGAGTGCGGCGCCTGGGTGCGCGCCATGGCGATGGTGCCGCGTGCGTTCTTGAGGCCGTTGTCGGCCTCGTTCTTGATCGGCTCGCGGGTCGGCTTCTGGTTCATGCCCGGCTCGAAGCCGCCGCCCTGGATCATGAAGCCGTCGATGACGCGGTGGAAGACGGTGTTGTCGTAGTGCCCCGCCTCGACGTAGGCGAGGAAGTTCTCCACCGTCGCCGGGGCCTTGTCGGCGTCCAGTTCCAGGGTGATGGTGCCGAGGCTGGTGTGCAGTTTGACGGCCATGGGGGTTCTCCTCCGGGGGTTTGTTGGATTTTGGATTGCGGCGCGCGTTCAGTGGGTTTCGAGCACGCGGGCGCGCTTGACGATCACGTGCTCGGCCGGGACGTTCTGGTGGAAGCCGACGTTGCGCACCGGCAGCTTGCCGATCTTCTGCACCACGTCTAAACCCTGGGTGACCTTGCCGAACACCGCGTAGCCCCAGCCGTCGAAGGAAGGGTAGTCGAGGGATTCGTTGTTCACCAGGTTGATGAAGAACTGCGAACTGGCCGAGTGCGGTGCCTGGGTGCGGGCCATGGCGATGGAGCCGGCAACGTTCTTGAGGCCATTCCTGGCCTCGTTCTCGATCGGCGCGCGGGTCGTCTTCTGGTTCATCTGCGCGTCGAAACCGCCGCCCTGGACCATGAAGCCGTCGATCACGCGGTGGAACACGGTGCCGTCGTAGTAGCCGCTGGAAACGTACTCCAGGAAGTTGGCCACGGTCTTGGGCGCCTTGTCGGGATAGAGCTCCAGCACGATGCGGCCCTGGGTGGTGTCGAGTTCCACCTGAGGATTGGCGGCGCCGGCGGTGGCGATGCAACCGAGCAGGGCGAACAGGGCGAGCAGCTTCTTCATCGGAAAGCCTCTTGCGGATTGCGGGGATTCGGGATGGGGCTCAGACGCCGCCTTCGTAGACGACGCGCCACTGGCCGTCTTCCTTGGTCCAGTACTGGCGCTTGCGCATGGTGTCGGTATAGCCGGCGCTGCGGTAGGTCTGTTCGAAGGTGACTTCCACCAGGGACTCTTCGCCGGGCTGGCGGAACATGCTCATCTTGCCGATCTCGACCTTGACCCAGTCGCGCGCGTTCGCGACCCGCCGCTTGCGTGCCACCCACTCGGCGTAGCCCAGCTTGTCGCTGCGGAAGTCGCGCGAGTAGTGGGCCAGGTAGCGCTCTACGTCCAGGCTTTCCCAATCGCTGCGCCAGGCCTCGATGGCGTCGTTGAGCGCGCTGCGTTCGGCCTGCCAGTCGTCGAGGGACAGCCATTCGATGTCGTTGCTGATGATCACCGGGGTCAGGCCGGGCCGCACGAAGTTGCTCAGGCTGCTGAAGTCCTGGTTGGCCAGCACCACGCAGCCCTCGGAGGCGCGCGGCGGGCGGGCGTAGGTGTCGCTGGGCGTGCCGTGCAGCCAGATGCCGTAGCCGGTGCGGCCGAGGCGGCGGTCCCAGGTGTTGGGGTAGTTGATCGGGAAGGCGCCGCGGCCGTAGAAATCGGGCAGCTTGGCCGGGTCGATGAAGGAGGTGACGTGATAGACGCCCACCGGCGTCTTGTTGTCGCCTTCGAACTGCTTGGCCGAGCCGGCCTTGCCGTGGCTGGCGTAGTAGTCGGCGACGAAGCGCGGCTTGCCGTCTTCGTTGCGGTACACGTACAGCCGGGCGCGCTGCGTATCGACCACCACCGCATACTCCTGCTCGGGGCCCATCTGCAGCAGATAGCGCGGCACGTAGTCGGTTGCGCCCGGCCGTTCGCGGTAGGCGCGCAGGCGGGCGCTAGCCTCGTCGCGCAGTTCCTGCAGGCGTTCGTCCGGCGCGCTGGCGTTGCCGAAGGTGGAGATCGGCTGGGAGCGGGCGAGCAGCAGGTCGCCGCGGATGAGGTGGGCGAGGCGGAAGTTCGGATAGGCCTGCAGCAGGACCTGGGTGCGGTCCAGCGCGGCGTCCAGGCGGTTGGCCTCGATCTCGGCGAAGATCTGCCGCAGCGCGGCTTCCGGTCCGGCATCGGAGATCCGCCGGTCCTCGGGAGCGGCACAGGCCAGGCCGGCGCCCACGGCGACGGCCAGCATGCCGACCACGTGCGCGAGGCGGCGACGGGCGCTATCGGCCTTGATCCGTTTCATTTTCCGACCGTCTCCCGGGCGATGCGCCAGCGGTCCCCACGGCGGACCAGTTCCAGAATCTTGATGGTGTTGGCCTTGTAGTTCGAAGCGCGATAGCGCTGCAGAAAGCGGACCTCGGCGCGCTCGCCGTCGATGCGGACCCGCGGATTATCGATTTCCACGCTGATGCTGGCTGGTCGGGCGATGCGCTGGCGGCGTTCGTTTTCCCAATCGCTGCGCGCCCGCCCGCCCGGCACCTCGAAATCCTTGTCGTAGGCGGCGAGATAGCGGTCCACTTCCTTGCCTGCCCAGGCCGCGGCCCAGGATTGGACGGCGGCGAGCACCGCGTCCGTCTGCCCGGTCTCGGCGGCGGGCTTTGCGGCCGCCGGCGTCTGGACCGCGGCGGCCGTAGCGGTGGGCGGAGGTGCGGCTGGCGCGGCGCTCGCAGGTTTGGCCGGCAGCGCGCTCGACGCGACCGGTTCGGCGGCTGCGGGCGCTTGCGCCGGGCGGGCAGCAGGCGCAGCGCCGGGGGCGGGAGAGGCCGCCGCGGCCGGTTTCGCGGGGGCGGGCTTGGCGGATACCGGCTGTGCGGGTGCCGGCGTGGCGCTGGCCACGCTGAGCGGGGGCGTGGCGGCGGGTTCCAGCGTGCGGATGAGCGCCAGTGGCGGTTGCGTGGACCATTGGCCGGTACCTTGTCCGGCATCCAGCTTCAGGGCGCGATCATAGGCCTCGCTGGCCAGCCGGGCGTAGAGGTCGCCCAGGTTGGCGTGGGCGGTGGCATAGCTCGGGTGGGTGCGGATCGCCTGTTCGAGCGCGGTGCGCGCCTTGTCGTAGTCGCGCTGGCGGGCGTAGAGCACGGCCAGGTTGTTGTACGGCTCGGGCAGGTTCGGGAAATCCTCGGTGAGCTTGCGGAACACGGCGATCGCCTCGGCCGGACGGTCGAGCTCGGCCAGCGCGATGCCGCGCAGGAAACGCGCTTCGGCGTTGCGCGGATCGGCGGCGATCAGGCGGTCGGCGATGACGAGCGCGCGTTCATGCTGGCCACGCTGCAGCAGGTCGCTGACTTCGCGGTTGTCGTTGGCGGCACGTGCGGTGGTCGAAAAACCGAGCGCCACCACGACGGCCAGTGCGCCCAGCGCGGCAGAGGCACGGATTCTCATGTACTATAATGCATTGATTTTCGGGGGGCATGTCCCTGCAACTCAGCGGGCGATTCTACCAATAACCCTCGATATCCCACAATCGAGCCGCAGCGGCCCCCGGGTCGCCCCGCGGCACAGGCGGGTCCGCGGTCGGACCCGCTTTTTTACGGCCAGTTCTCAAGCGGCCGGCGGTACTGCGGTGGTGCGGCCGGTTTTTTCGGAAGATGTCATGCTCTCGCTTCACAATTCACTGACGAAAAAGAAGGAAGGTTTCACTCCCATCGAACCCGGCAAGGTCCGCATGTACGTGTGCGGCATGACTGTCTACGACTACTGCCATCTCGGCCACGCGCGCGTGATGGTGGTGTTCGACATGGTGGCGCGCTGGCTGCGCGCGAGCGGCTACCAGGTCACCTACGTGCGCAACATCACCGACATCGACGACAAGATCATCCGCCGCGCGGCCGAGAAGGGCGAGTCCATCCGCAGCCTGACCGACTGCTTCATCGCCGCCATGCACGAGGACGCCGCCGCGCTGGGCGTGCTGCGGCCGGATTTCGAGCCCCGCGCCACCGATTACGTGGCGCAGATGCAGCAGATCATCGACAAGCTGCAGAAGAACGGCCTGGCCTACGTGGCCGCCAACCGCGACGTGTGCTACTCGGTGCGCAAGTTCCGCGGCTACGGCAAGCTTTCCGGCAAGTCGCTGGACGAACTGCGTGCCGGGGAGCGGGTGGACGTGGCGGCGGACAAGCACGATCCGCTCGACTTCGTGCTGTGGAAGCATGCGCGCGAGGACGAGCCGGCGGAGGCCAAGTGGGCCTCGCCCTGGGGGACGGGGCGGCCGGGCTGGCACATCGAGTGCTCGGCGATGAGCTCGGAGCTGCTGGGCGAGCACTTCGACATCCACGGCGGCGGCCAGGATCTGCAGTTCCCGCACCATGAGAACGAGATCGCCCAGTCCGAGGGTGCGCACGGCCACACTTTCGTGAACTACTGGATGCACAACGGCTTCGTGCGTGTGGACGACGAGAAGATGTCCAAGTCCCTGGGCAACTTCTTCACCATCCGCGAAGTTCTGAAGAAGTACGACCCGGAGGTGGTGCGCTTCTTCATCCTGCGTGCCCATTACCGCAGTCCGCTGAACTATTCCGACGCCCATCTCGACGACGCGCGGCAGGCGCTGACCCGCCTGTACACGGCCCTTAAGAACGTGCCGCCGACGCCAGCGACGGCGGTGGACTGGGATGAGTCCCATGCGCAGCGCTTCAAGGCGGCGATGGACGACGACTTCAACACGGCCGAGGCGGTGGCGGTGCTGTTCGAGTTGGCCAACGAGGTCAACCGGAGTGCGTCGGGCACGCTGGCCGGCCAGTTGAAGGCGCTGGGCGGCGTGCTTGGCCTGCTCGAACGCGACCCGGTGGCCTTCCTGCAGGGCGGTGGGGCGGGTGGTGACACCGGCGAGGCGGCCGCGATCGAGGCCCAGATCGCCGCCCGTGCGGCGGCGAAGAAGGCGAAGAACTATGCCGAGGCCGACCGCATCCGCGCCGAACTGGCGGCGCGCGGCATCGTGCTGGAGGATACGGCGCAGGGCACGACCTGGCGCCGTGCCTGACGCGTGAAGAGCGGGATGCCCGTGCAGGGCATCCCGCCGACGGGCCTCAGCGCGTGAAGCTGCCGCGGCTGATGATGCTCAGGTCCACGAAGTCGAGGGCGACGTGGCGGCGCGGCGAGAACTGCAGGCGCAGGCCGCCCGCGTCCCAGTTGCCCAGATCCTGCAGCGCGTCGATCAGCCGGTCGCGGTTCAGCTCGCGGCCGGCCCGGCGCAGGGCCTCGGCGAAGGTCTTGGCGGCGAGATAACCTTCCAGCGCGGTGTAGGAATAGGACTGGCCCGCCTGCTCGGCCGCGCGGCGATAGTCGCGCACCACGGCGTGGTCGATGCGGAAGGGCGAGGGCACGACCTGGGCAATCACCAGGCCGTGGGCGTCTTCGCCCAGTTCGCGGATCAGTTGCTGGGCGCTAATGACCGACAGGCCGTAGAGCATCGGGCGTGCTTCGGTCGTCTGCAGGGCACGCATGAAGGCGGCAGAGCTGTTGCCGGCCGTCACCAGGATCAGGGCCGCGGGGTTGGCGGCGACCACGCGGCGGGCCGACTCGCCGGCGTCCGCACCGCCGGAAGCGATGCTGGAAACCACGGCGGGCCTCAGCTTGTGCCGGGCGAGCGCCTTCTCGGCGGCGTCCAGGCCGGCCTGGCCGAAGGGGTCGGCGTGATGCACGACGCCGATCGACTGCACGCCGATGTTCACCAGGTGCGACACCATCGCCTCGATCTCCTGCCCGTAGGATGCGCGCAGGTGGAAGACGTAGGGGTTGAGCGGCTCGCGCAGCATGTCGGCGCCGGTGTAGGGCGCGAAGAAGGGCACCTTGGCGCGGGTGGCCACCGGAATCATCTGCAGGCTGGGGCCGGTGCCGAAGCAGCCGAAGAGGGCGAACACGCCCTCCTTGTCGATCAGCGCGGCGGCATTGGCGGCCGCTTTTTCCGGGCTGTATTCGTCGTCCAGGGTGAGCAGCGCGACGCGCCGCCCATTGACGCCGCCCTTGCCGTTCAGTTCGTCGAAGTACAGGGTGGCGCCGGACAGATACTCCCGGTTCAGTTCGGCCAGCGGGCCGCTGAGCGCACCGGAGTGGCCGAGCAGGATGGTGTCCGCGGTGACTCCCTGTTGCGCCATGGCCGGCGCGGTGGGGAGCAGGGCGGTCAGACCGATCAGGGCGGTCCATGCGAGGGTGCGCAGCGGGGTCATGCGGTCTCCGTGTCTCTTGTCCAATGGTGGGTGGAGCGGCGGTGCCCGGCATGGCGCCGAAAGCTTTGGCATATGCGGCGTCGGTCGCCGTCTGTACATCTCCACGTGGCCGCGAGTATACCCAAGAACCGGCGCATTGGCATTGCACCATGCCAGAAGAATGGGCCAGCGCTCCCGCCGGATGCGGAAGCGCCGGCCCACGGGGACCGGTCGGTGACGCCCCGGGTCAGGGCGTGAAGAACTCGCGCACCTTGTCCATCCACGACTTGGCCTTCGGGTTGTGCCGGTCGGCGTCCGAACGCGACAGTTCCTCGAACTCGCGCAGCAGATCGCGCTGGCGCTCGGTGAGGTCCACCGGGGTCTCGATCAGCACGTGGCACAGCAGGTCGCCGTGGGTGTGCGAACGCACGTTCTTGATGCCCTTGCCGCGCAGGCGGAAGACCTTGCCGGTCTGGGTCTCGGCCGGGATCTTCAGCCGCGCCACACCGTCCAGCGTGGGAATCTCGATCTCGCCGCCGAGCGCCGCAGTGGTGAAGCTGATCGGCATCTCGCAGTGCAGGTCGTCGTGGTCGCGTTCGAACACGGGGTGCCGGCGGATGTGGATTTCCACGTACAGGTCGCCCGGCGGGCCGCCGTTGACGCCCGGTTCGCCGTGGCCGGCGTGGCGCAGGCGCATGCCTTCGTCGATGCCGGCGGGAATCTTCACTTCCAGCGTCTTCTGCTTCTTCACCCGGCCGGCGCCGTGGCAGGCGGTGCAGGGGTCGGGGATGATGCGGCCGCTGCCGTGGCACTTGGGGCAGGTCTGCTGGATGGAGAAGAAGCCCTGCTGGATGCGCACCTGGCCCGCGCCACCGCAGGTGGGGCAGGTCTTGGGCTGGGTGCCGGGCTTGGCGCCACTGCCGTGGCAGGTCTCGCATTCTTCCACGGTGGGGATGCGGATGGTCTTTTCGGCGCCGCGGGCGGCCTCTTCCAGCGAGATTTCCAGGTTGTAGCGCAGGTCGGCGCCGCGATAGACGTTGGAGCGCCCGCCGCCGCGTCCGCCGCCGAAGATTTCGTCGAAGATGCCGCCGAAGGCGTCCGAAAAGCCCTCGAAGCCCGCGCCGCCCGGGCCCGCCCCCATGGACGGGTCGACGCCGGCGTGGCCGTAGCGGTCGTAGGCGGCCTTCTTCTGCTCGTCGGAGAGGATCTCGTAGGCCTCCTTGGCCTCCTTGAACTTCTCCTCGGCGTCCTTGTTGTCCGGATTGCGGTCCGGGTGGTACTTCATGGCCAGCTTGCGGTAGGCCTTCTTGATCTCGTCGTCGCCGGCATCCCGGTTGACGCCGAGGACCTCGTAGTAATCCCGTTTGGACATGGTGGCTCGTTCAGGCTGAATTCATGCAAAGGCCGAACCCGCGCCGGAGGGGCGCTCCGGCAGGGGTTCGGCCAGCGGGTTGCCGCCCGGCGGGGCGCTTACTTGTCGTCCTTGACCTCGGTGAACTCGGCATCCACCACGTCGGCATCGGCCGTCTTGCCGCCTGCCGCTTCCGCGCCGCCCGCCTGGGCAGCGCCGGCTTCGGCCTGCGCCTGGGCGTACATCTTCTCGCCCAGTTTCTGGCTGGCCTTGGCGAGCGCTTCGCTCTTGGCGTCGATGGTGTCCTTGTCGTTGCTCTTGAGCGCCTCTTCGGCCTCCTTGATGGCGGCTTCGATGGAGGACTTCTCGCCGGCGTCGAGCTGGTCGCCGTGCTCGGAGATCGCCTTCTTCACCGAGTGGATCAGCCCGTCGAGCTGGTTGCGCGCATCCACCAGTTCGTGCGCCTTCTTGTCTTCCTCGGCGTGGGCGGCGGCGTCCTGCACCATGCGTTCGATCTCGGAGTCCGACAGGCCGGAGTTGGCCTGGATCTTGATCTTGTTTTCCTTGCCGGTGGCCTTGTCCTTGGCCGACACGTGCAGGATGCCGTTGGCGTCGATGTCGAAGGTGACTTCGATCTGCGGCATGCCGCGCGGCGCCGGCGGGATGTCGGACAGGTTGAACTGGCCCAGGCTCTTGTTGCCGCTGGCCATTTCGCGCTCGCCCTGCAGCACGTGGATGGTCACGGCGCTCTGGTTGTCGTCGGCGGTGGAGAACACCTGGCTGGCCTTGGTCGGGATGGTGGTGTTCTTCTGGATCAGCTTGGTCATCACGCCGCCCAGGGTCTCGATGCCCAGCGACAGCGGGGTGACGTCGAGCAGCAGCACGTCCTTGACCTCGCCCTGCAGCACGCCGCCCTGGATGGAGGCGCCCACGGCCACGGCCTCGTCCGGGTTCACGTCCTTGCGCGGCTCCTTGCCGAAAAACTCCTTCACCTTCTCCTGCACCTTGGGCATGCGGGTCTGGCCGCCCACCAGGATCACGTCGTCGATGTCGGAGACCTTGACGCCGGCGTCCTTGAGCGCGATGCGGCAGGGCTCGATGGAGCGCTCGATCAGGTCTTCCACCAGGGATTCGAACTTGGCGCGGGTGATCTTGATCGCCAGGTGCTTCGGACCGGTGGCATCCGCGGTGATGTAGGGCAGGTTGACCTCGGTCTGCTGGCTGGAGGAGAGCTCGATCTTGGCCTTCTCGGCCGCTTCCTTCAGGCGTTGCAGCGCGAGCACGTCGTTCTTCAGGTCGACGCCCTGTTCCTTCTTGAACTCGGTGACGATGTAGTCGATCAGGCGCTGGTCGAAGTCCTCGCCGCCGAGGAAGGTGTCGCCGTTGGTGGCCAGCACTTCGAACTGGTGCTCGCCGTCGATGTCGGCGATCTCGATGATGGAGATGTCGAAGGTGCCGCCGCCCAGGTCATACACCGCGATCTTGGAATCGCCCGGCTTCTTGTCCATGCCGAAGGCGAGCGCGGCCGCGGTCGGCTCGTTGATGATGCGCTTGACTTCCAGGCCGGCGATGCGGCCGGCGTCCTTGGTGGCCTGGCGCTGCGAATCGTTGAAGTAGGCCGGCACGGTGATGACCGCCTCGGTGACTTCCTCGCCGAGGTAGTCCTCGGCGGTCTTCTTCATCTTGCGCAGCACTTCGGCGGAGACCTGCGGCGGCGCGATCTTCTTGCCGCGCACTTCCACCCAGGCGTCGCCGTTGTCGGCCTTGGCGATAGTGTAGGGCATCAGGTCGATGTCCTTCTGCACTTCCTTCTCTTCGAAGCGGCGGCCGATCAGGCGCTTGACCGCGAACAGGGTGTTCCTGGCGTTGGTGACCGCCTGGCGCTTGGCCGGTGCGCCGACCAGGATTTCGCTGTCGTCGGTGTAGGCGACCACCGACGGGGTGGTGCGAGCACCTTCGGAATTCTCGATGACCTTCGGCTTGCCGCCTTCCATCACGGAAACGCAGCTATTGGTGGTGCCGAGGTCGATGCCGATGATCTTGCCCATGTCTGATGTCCTTCAGGTTCCTGGATGTTGGCGGCCGCGGCGGCGGCCGACTTGTTCCGAATATGGGGTGCGCCCGCGGGCTTTCAAGCCCGGTGCGGCGCCGTTACTGGGCCTTGGCCACCATGACCAGCGCCGGGCGCAGCACGCGTTCGTGCAGCAGGTAGCCCTTCTGCAGCACGTTGATCACGGTGTTCGGCTCGGCATCCGATTCGAGGGCGCCGATGGCCTGGTGCTTGTTCGGGTCGAATTTCTGCCCGAGCGGGTTCTCCTCGGTCAGGCTGGCGCTTTCGAAGGCGCCGGCCAGTTGCTTGAGGGTGAGTTCAACCCCTTCGCGCAGCTTCTCCAGCGTCTGGTTCTCGGTGGCGAGCGCGGCTTCGAGGCTGTCCTTGACCGGCAGTATCGCACCGGCGAACTTTTCGGCGGCGAACTTGGAGGCCTTGGCGATGTCCTCCTGCGCGCGGCGGCGCACGTTCTCGGTCTCGGCCTTGGCACGCAGCCAGGCGTCGTGGTGTTCGGCGGCCTTCAGTTCGGCCTGGCGCAGGCTCTCCTCCAGGCTCGGCAAGGTGTCGGTGCGGCCCTCCGGCGTGCCGGCTGCGCCCTCCGCCGCCGTCTGTGCCGCGGCATCGGAATGGTTTTCGAGGGTTTCACCGGATTGCGGCACCTTGTTCTGCTCCTGCATCGTCATCGACTCCCTTTGCTCACGATGGAACGCAAGCTTGGGGCGAGGGGCGGTATTTCAAGAGGGCGGCGCGGCTTTTTTTCGATTTCCGCCACCAGTTGGCACGATCCGGCCCGCTCGTGCCAAAATGGATTAGATTCGGGGTGACGAGCCTGCGCCGCACATGAGCAACGTTCCGCAGAACATAGGGAAGTACCGCATCGTTCGCGAAATCGGGCGCGGCGCGACGGCCATCGTCTATCTCGCGGAGAACCCCGCCTATCCGGAGCCGGTGGCGCTCAAGCACGTGCAGTTCGCCGATAAGGCGAAGGACGAGGCCAAGTGGAACCGCCGCCTGGTCAAGCTGCTGAAGGCGGAGAAGGCGGTCGCCTCCCGCCTCGACCATCCGAACATCATCCGCATCTTCGAGGCGGTGATCGAGCCCGAGCAGGCCTTCGTGGTCATGGAGTATTTCCCCGGCTGGTCGCTGGAACGCTTCTGCTCCTTCGAACGCCTGCTGCCCGTGCATCGCACCATCAGCATCGTCTTCAAGTGCTGCATGGCGCTGGACTACGCCTACCGCAACGGCATCGTGCACCGGGACATCAAGCCGGCCAACATCCTGGTGGACGAGCACGATAACGTGAAGATCACCGACTTCGGCCTGGCGCTGAACGTGGACAAGAAGGTCGATACCGACTCGACCTTCATCATGGGCGTGGGCTCGCCGGCCTACATGAGCCCGGAGCAGATCAAGAACTACCCCCTCAACCAGAAGACCGACCTCTATTCCCTCGGCGTGGTCCTCTTCCACATGCTCACCGGGCGCCTGCCCTTCCGTGCCGGCAACCCGGCCCAGTTGATCTACAAGATCATCAACGCCGACCCGCCCTCGGTGTCGCAGATCAACCCGGATGTGCCCGAGCAGATGGACGCGGTGATCCGCAAGGCGCTGGAGAAGGACCTGTACTCGCGCTACAAGAACGGTGCCGAGTTCGCCAAGGATCTGTCCGCGGTGCGCTACAAGATTCTCGACGACAAGTACGTGCCGCCGGACACCAGCCGCTTCTCCATGCTGCGCCGGCAGGTTTTCTTTACCGAGTTCGACGACATCGAGGTGTGGGAGGTGCTGCGCATCTGCGCCTGGCGCAAGGTGGACGAATTCACCACGCTGATGCGCGAGGGCGACGCGGACCAGCGCTTCGGCCTTTTGCTGGAAGGCGAGATCGAACTGTCGGTGAAGGACCGCAAGCTGACCACGCTGGGGCCGGGCGAGGTCTTCGGCGAAACCGCGTGGATGGACCAGCGCGATCACCGCCAGCAACTGAGCGCGGTCGCCACCAAGCCCTGCACCTACCTGGAAATCAACCCCGCGGCGCTCGCACTGGCGACCGACGAAGTGCGCGAGCTGTTCCGCAACCAGTTGTCCACCGTCGCGGTGCAGCGCCTGGGTGAGCTGGCCAGGCGGCTGGCGGAAGGGGCCGAGCCGGCCACGCGCGGAAACTACACCGCCACCGGCGGGCTGGACCTGCAACTGGTCGAGGACTGAACGGTCTTCCCGTTTCAGACGCTCAGGTCGATCTGGCTGAGCGTGCCGGCGCTGCCGTCCTCGTTCAGATAGATGCCCGACGAGCGCATCACTCCCAGCGTGTCGTTGGCCGCGCCGCGGATGTCGAAGGGCGTGGCCACGCGGCCCAGGTAGAGCGCGCCCACGCCCGCTTCGGCGAGGGTCTGCAGGCTGCCGGAGCCGTCGGCTGCGGGCCGCCATACGTGCAGGCGGGCGAAAGCGGCATCCGCCTCGTCTATCCAGCCGTTGCCGTCGTCGTCCAGCGCCGCCAGTTCGGCGAAGCCGTCGCCGCTCGTGGGCCCGAACAACTCGTTGCCATCATCGATGAGGCCGTTGCCGTTACGGTCGAAGGCGAGGAAGCCGCGCCCGCCGTCGAGCAGCGGCACGTCGTCCGTGCGGCCGTCGGCATCCAGATCGAACTCGAAGCGCAGATCGGACAGGGCGCCGGCAGGGCCGCCGAAGTCGAACACCAGCGGGTCCTGCAGCCGCCGCTGGGCGTCGCCGGCGCGGAGGCTGAAACTGGTCGATTCCACGTAGCTGCGCTGCATCTCGAAGCCCAGCTCGAAGCGGATCTCCTTCCCGTCCGCGGTACGCACTGTGCCGGCGGCCTGGAAGGCGACCTGCTCGAACTCGGCGTGGGTGGCGCTGTAGTCGTACTCGATGCCGAAGCCGGCGCTCGTCTGCGCATTTGCGGACGACGTGTTGGCGCCGGCTGCGCGGGGCAATTCGTCCGCCTGGAACAGGCGCACCGGGCGGCCGGTGAGGAATTCGAGCATCCGTACCAGCACGCGCAGGCTCGGGTCCAGCGCATCCTGCTCGTCGTCGGCGGTGCGCGCGGCGTCCGCCTCCTGCGCGGCCAGGGCATCCGGGGACAGGCTGACCTGGCTGGCGGCGGACGCCAGTGCCGTCTGCAGCGGATTGCTCCGGCGCTCGGCGGGGCGCTCGCCCACCCACATGTTCAGGCGCTCGGAAGACTGGGAATGGGTCATCGACAGATGCGAGGACTGCATCTGGATGTCTGCTGCGGCGATCTTCATGCCCGTGTCCCCCGGAAGTTGAAACGGCCCGAAGGTATTAACGGCCGGCGGCGGAAGAACTTGAGCGGGCCGCGGGCGGGTTCAGCCGCCGCGCGTAGCGGCGACCGCTGTCCTGCGTTCTGGGGTATCGGACAGGGGCGCTTCCAGCCAGTTGCCCAGGTGCGCACGGACGATGCGGCTCAGGGCATCGATCCAGGGATGGTTCTCGTTCAGGCAGGGGATGTACTCGAACTGCCGGCCGCCGGCGCCGATGAAGGCGGTGCGGCATTCCATGGCGATCTCCTCCAGGGTCTCCAGGCAGTCCGCCACGAAGCCGGGGCACATCACGTCCACGCGCTGCAGGCCCTTGGCCGCCAGCGCTTCCAGCGTGGGCTGGGTATAGGGCTGCAGCCATTCGGCGCGGCCGAAGCGGGACTGGAAAGTGAGCAGCACCTGGTCGGCCGGAAGCCCGAGTTCGGCGGCCAGCAGATCGGCGGTGCGCCGGCACTCCTGCGGATAGGGGTCGCCCAGTTCGGCCGCGCGCCGGGGGATGCCGTGGAAGCTCAGCACCAGCTTGTCGCCGCGGCCGTGTTTCACCCAGTGCTCCCCCACGCTGCGAGCCAGGGCGGCGATGTAGCCCGGATCGTCGTGGAAGCTGCGTACGTAGCGAATCTCCGGCAGGTTGCGCCACTGCGGCAGGCAGTGCGCCACCTCGTCCATGACGCTGGCGGTGGTGCTGGCGGCGTATTGGGGGTACAGCGGCATCACCAGGATGCGGGTGCAGCCGGCCGCGCGCAGCCGTTCCAGCACGGCGGGGATGGACGGCTCGCCGTAGCGCATCGCCCAATCCACGTGGAGGCCGGCGAGGCCCGCGTGCCCGAGGTAGCCGGTCAGCAGCCTGGCCTGGCGTTCGGTGTGTACCTTGAGGGGCGAGCCCTCCGGCAGCCAGACGCTGGCGTACTTCTCCGCCGATTTCCGCGGTCGGGTGGTGAGGATGAAGCCGTTGAGGATGGGCCACCACAGGGCGCGCGGTATTTCCACCACGCGCGGATCGGACAGGAACTGGCGCAGATAGGGACGCAGCGCGGCGGCGGTGGGCGCGGTCGGGGTGCCGAGGTTTGCCAGCAGCACGGCAGTGCGGGGCACATTGCCCTCGACGGCGGGCGGTTCGGGCCGGTAGCGGGCCATGGGGGTCCTTGCGATGGGGAACTGTACGGAGAATCAGTCGCGCGCCGAGAGCGCGTTGGAGAGCAGGCGGGCGGTGATGTCCACGATGGGGATCACCCGGTCGTAGGCCATGCGGGTGGGGCCGATGACGCCCACCGAGCCGACCACCTGGCCGTCCACCTCGTAGGGCGCGGTGACCACGCTGCAGCCGTCGAGCTGGGCCAGGCCGGATTCGCCGCCGATGAAGATCTGTACGCCCTCGGCGCGGTTGGAGAGGTCCAGCAACTGGAGCAGGCCGGTGCGCTTTTCGAACAGCTTGAACAGCTCGCGCAGGCGCGCCATGTTGGACGACAGCTCCTCCACGTCGAGCAGATTGGTTTCGCCCGAGATCACGTAGCTGCCCGCGCTGTCCCGGGTGGCCTCGGAGCCCGCCTCGACCGCGGCGGCCATCAGCTCGCTCATGTCGCTGCGCAACTGCTTGAGTTCCTCCTGCACCCGGCCGCGGATCTCGGCGAAGGCCAGACCGGCGAAGTGTTCGTTGAGATAGCTGGCGGCGCTGGCGAGTTCGTTCGTGCTGTAGGGCCGGCGGGTGAGCAGGATGCGGTTCTGCACGTCGCCCGCGGTGGTGACGATGATGAGCAGGATGCGCGTTTCGGACAGGCTGATGAACTCGATCTGGCGGATGCGCACCGCCTCGCGGCGCGGCACCACGACCACGCCGGCGAACTGGGTGAGGTCGGAGAGCAGGTGCGAGGCCGAACTGATCAGGCGCTGCGGCTGGTCGGGCAGCAACTGGCCGCGCAGTTCGCTGATGCGGGTCCTGTCGAGCGGCTGCACGGTGAGCAGCGAGTCCACGAAGAAGCGGTAGCCGCGGGCGGTGGGCACGCGTCCGGCGGAGGTGTGCGGGCTGGCGATGAAGCCCGCCTCCTCCAGGTCGCTCATCACGTTGCGCACCGTGGCCGGCGACAGTTCAAGGCCGGAATAGCGCGACAGCGCCCGCGAGCCGACCGGCTGGCCTTCGGCGATGTAGCGTTCGATCAGCGTCTTGAGGAGGATCTGCGAGCGGGCGTCGAGCGTGTTCATGGCGGAGGCAAATATAGCGCGGATCGTTGCTCGCTGCAGCGCTGCCAAGCGGCGGGACGGATGTGGTTTAATCGCGTTCCATGACACAGCGCTTCCAGACCGTCGCCCTGATCGGCAAGTACCAGAGCCCCGACGTGGCCGAATCCGTGCTGCGCCTGGCCGAGTTCCTGCGCGGCCGCGGGCTGTCGGTGTTGATCGAGCAGGGCACGGCGAGTTCCATCGGCGCGGGCAGCGGCTTCCCGCCCGCCACCTACGACGAGGTCGGCGCCCGCGCCGACCTGGCGGTGGTGCTCGGCGGCGACGGCACCATGCTCAACACCGCGCGCCGCCTGGCCGAGCACGAGGTGCCGCTGGTGGGCGTCAACCAGGGCCGGCTCGGCTTTCTCACCGACGTCGCGCGCGATGACGCCCTGGAGCGCATCGGTGAGATCCTCGACGGGCGCTATACCGCCGAGTCGCGCTCCATGCTCGACGCCGAGGTGCTGCGCGGCGGCCAGCGCGTGTTCCAGACCCTGGCGCTCAACGACGTGGTGGTGAACAAGGGCGACCTGGGGCGCATGATCGAGTTCGACGTCGCCATCGACGGCGAATTCGTCTACACCCAGCGCTCGGACGGCATGATCGTGTGCACGCCCACCGGCTCCACCGCCTACGCCCTGTCGTCCAACGGCCCCATCCTGCATCCGAGCGTGGGCGGCATCGCCATCGTCCCCCTGTGCCCCCACGCGCTGACCGCCCGCCCGGTGACCCTGCCGGACTCCTGCCGCATCGACATCAACCTGCTGCCGCCCCACGACGCGCGCGTGCATTTCGACGGCCAGGCCCGCTTCGACGCGCGCGCCGGCGACTGCGTGCGCATCACCCGTTCCGCCCTGCAGGTGCGCCTGCTGCACCCGGAGGGCTACAGCTACTTCGCCATGCTGCGCGAGAAGCTGCACTGGAGCGCCATTCCGCGCCATTCCTGAGAACCTTTCCGCCATGCTGCGCCGCCTGACCATCCGCGACTTCGTCATCGTCGACCGGCTCGAGCTCGACTTCGGAGCCGGTTTCGGTGCCCTCACCGGCGAGACCGGCGCCGGCAAGTCCATCCTGCTCGACGCCCTCGGCCTCGCGCTGGGCGACCGTGCCGACGCCACGGCCGTGCGCAACGGCCGCGAGCGGGCGGAGGTCAGTGCCGAGTTCGACCTGCCGGTCGACGCCGGCCTGGCCGCCTGGCTTGCGGAGCAGGCGCTGGAGATCGAGGACGACGTCCTCATCCTGCGCCGCGTGGTCGAAGCCGGCGGACGTTCGCGCGCCTGGCTCAACGGCACGCCGGTCACGCTGGCCCAGTTGCGCGAGGCCGGCGAATGGCTGTGCGACATCCATGGCCAGCATGCCCACCATGCCTTGCTGCGCGCCGACGCCCAGCGTGGCCTGCTCGATACCCAGGCCGGTGCCGGCGCGCTGGCCGCCGAGGTGGCCGTACACCACCGCGCCTGGCGGCAGGCGGCGGAGCAGCGCCAACGCGCTGAAGCGGACACTGCGGCCTCCGCCCGCGAACGCGAACTGCTGGCCTGGCAGGTGCGGGAGCTGGAGGAACTGGCCTTCGATCCGGCCCAATGGGCCGAACTGAACCAGGAGCATTCCCGCCTCGCCCACGCCGCCGGGCTGATGGCCGGCGCCGACGAAGTGCTCGCCGCGCTGGGCGACAGCGATCTGGCGGCCGCTCCGTTGCTCGCCCGCCTGGGCAGCCGCGTCGGCGAGATGGCCGGCATCGACCCGGGCCTGGACGAGGTGCGCGGCCTGCTGGCCGATGCCGCCATCCAGGCCGACGAGGCCCTGCACGCGCTGCGCCGCTACCGCGACCGGCTGGACCTGGACCCGGAACGCCTGGCCGAAGTGGAGGCCCGCATCGGCGCGGTCACCGACCTCGCCCGCAAGCACCGGGCGACGCCGGAGGAACTCCCCGGTCTGCTGGACGACTGGCGTGCCCGCCTGGAGGCGCTCACCGCCAGCGCCGATCCGGCCCGCCTGGCCGAGCGGGAAACCGCCGCGCGCAAGGCCTACGAGGTCGCCGCGGCCCGCCTGTCGGCGGCGCGCCGGCCGGCCGCGGAGGCGCTGTCGGCCGAAGTCACCGAGGCGATGCAGACCCTGGCCATGGCCGGCGGCAGGTTCGAGGTCGCGCTGGTGCCAGTCGCCGGCGGCTCGGTGCATGGCGACGAGGAGGTGGAGTTCCTGGTCGCCGCCAATCCCAGCCAGCCCGTGCGTTCGCTCGCCAAGGTGGCTTCGGGCGGCGAACTGTCGCGCATCGGCCTGGCCATCCAGGTCATGGCCAGCCGCGCTTCGGCCACCCCCACGCTGATCTTCGACGAGGTGGACGTGGGCATCGGCGGCGGCGTGGCGGAAATCGTCGGCAAGCTGCTCCACCGCCTCGGGCGCGAGCGCCAGGTGTTGTGCGTGACCCATCTGCCGCAGGTGGCGGCGTGCGCGGACTGGCAGTGGAACATCGCCAAGGCCGAGCGCGACGGCGAGGTACTGAGCCGGGTTTCGGTGCTGGACGGTGAAGGCCGGGTGGAGGAGATCGCCCGCATGCTGGGCGGGGTGAACATCACCGATACCACCCGCCGGCACGCGGCGGAGATGCTCGGGCAGGGGTGAGTTCCGCGGCGCGGCACGCGCTCGCGGGTGCCCGGCGCCTATTCCCTGCCGCGGTTGGGGCAGTCCTTCCTGATGCAGTCGGCGTACAGGTAGAGCGCGTGGTCCTTCATCTTGAAGCCGCGCTCCTCGGCCACCGCGTTCTGCCGGCGTTCGATCTCGGGGTCGTAGAATTCCTCGACCTTGCCGCACTGCAGGCACACGAGGTGGTCGTGGTGGCCGCCTTCGTGCAACTCGAACACCGCCTTGCCGGATTCGAAGTAGTGGCGTTCGAGGAGCCCGGCCTGTTCGAACTGGGTGAGGACACGGTAGACCGTGGCCAGGCCGATATCCATGCCTTCACCCATCAGCAGGCGATAGACGTCTTCGGCCGTCAGGTGACGCTGCTCCGATGTCTGGAACAGATCGAGGATCTTCAGGCGCGGGTAGGTCGCCTTGAGGCCGATATTCTTCAGGTTCTGGGAGTTTTCGGACATGATCGCCTGGGGAAGATGGCAGGAATCGGCACGGAGGCGCTGCTTGAGGCTCGGTGGCCCGACCCGCATATGATATATTTTTTGCCCTGACCTGAGAACGATGCGCCGTTTCGGCGCGCCAGCCAAGACACCATTCATGCGCCTTTCGCACCTTACGGCATCACTTGCCGCGCTCGGCCTGTTGGCCGGCTGCTCCTTCGGGACCGTCACCGATCATATCAGTCCGTACCGCATCGACGTGCGCCAAGGCAATTACGTGGACCAGGAAATGGTCTCCCAGTTGCGTCGCGGCATGACGCGCGACCAGGTGCGCTTCGTGCTGGGCACGCCGCTGGTGGTGGACATGTTCCGCAACGACCGCTGGGATTACGTCTATCGCTACGCGCCGGGGCGCGGCGGTGCGGAGGAAGCCCAGCAGCGCGTGCTGTCGGTGTTCTTCGCCGGTGACACGCTGGACCGCGTGGAAGGCGACATCCAGGCCGGCGACCCGCAGATCGCGGTCGAGGCGGGGCAGGGCGAGCGCAGCCGGGTCATCGAGATCGAGGCGCCGGCCAAGAAATGAGGCGTCCGTCCAACCTGCGGGCGCCGGCGCATGCCGAGGAAGACTGATGACGCAAGTACGTATTGCCATTGCCGGGGCGTCCGGGCGCATGGGCCGGATGCTGATCGAAGCGGTGCTGAAGGACGGGGAGGCGCAGCTTGCCGCCGCCTTCGACCGTCCCGGCACGCCCTTCGTCGGCCGCGACGCCGGTGAGATGGCGGGCGTCGCCAGCGGGGTTGCGATCGGCGACGACCCGCGCGCGGCCATCGCCGCCGCCGACTGCCTGATCGACTTCACCCGCCCCGAGGGCACGCTGATCCACCTGGCGCTGGCGCGCGAACTGGGCAAGGCCATGGTGATCGGCACCACCGGCTTCGACGCCGCCGGCAAGGCGGCCATCGCCGAGGCCGCGCGGGACATTCCGGTGGTGTTCGCGCCCAACATGGCGGTGGGCGTCAATGCGATGTTCAAGCTGCTCGAACAGGCCGCGCGCATCCTCAACGAAGGCTACGACGTGGAGGTCATCGAGGCCCACCACCGCTTCAAGGTGGATGCGCCCTCCGGCACCGCGCTGCGCATGGGCGAGGTGATCGCGCGCGAACTCGGGCGCGACCTGGAAGCCTGCGCCATCTACGGGCGCGAAGGCGTCACCGGCGAGCGCAAGGCCGAGACCATCGGCTTTTCCACGATCCGCGGCGGCGACGTGGTCGGGGACCACACCGTGCTGTTCGCCGGCATCGGCGAGCGCATCGAAATCACCCACAAGTCCGGCAGCCGCATGCCCTACGCGCTCGGCTCGCTGCGCGCCGCGCGCTTCCTCGCCGGGCGCAGGTCCGGACTGTTCGACATGCAGGACGTGCTCGGCCTGCGCTAGCCGATGACGGAGCCGCCGGCCGCCACGGCGGCCCTGCCCGAGGACCCGGCCGCGTTCAGGGCGCTGGCCGAAGCGCTCGCGGCCGAGCGCGATCGGGCGCTGGCGGAACTGGCCGAGGCGCGCGAACGCCTCGACCTGGCCATGCACCACACCGGCAGCGGGCTGTGGGACTGGGAACTGGCCAGCAATGCGCTGCATCTGGATGCCCACTGGCGCGCGCTGTTCGGCTACGCCGAGGACGAGATCGGCGCCAGCTTCGACGACTGGATGCCGTTCCTCCACCCGGTCGACCTCAGTACCGTCCAGGCCCTGCTGCGCGGCCATCTGCGCGGCGATCTGCCCTCCTTCCAGTGCGAGTTCCGCGTGCGCGCCCGCGACGGCGAGTGGAAGTGGGTGCAGGTGCACGGCCGCGCCGCCGTGCGCGGCGCCGATGGCCGCTGGCAGCGCGTCGCCGGGGTGTGGCGGGACGTCTCCGACGGCAAGCGCAAGGAACTCGAACTGCTGCAGGCCAAGGAGGCGGCGGAGGCGGCCAATCGTGCCAAGGGCGATTTCCTCGCCAACATGAGCCACGAGATACGCACGCCGATGAACGGCATCCTCGGCATGACCGACCTGCTGCTCGACTCGGACCTGGACGCCGAGCAGCGCGACTACCTGCAGACGGTCAAGTCCTCGGCCGAGGCGCTGCTCACCATCATCAACGACGTCCTCGACTTCTCCAAGATCGAGGCCGGCAAGCTCGCCCTGGAACGCATCGACTTCGCGCCCGAGGCCCTGCTCGCCGAGACCGTGCGCGCGCTGGCGCTGAACGCCCACCGCAAGGGCCTGGAGTTGTACTTCCATGTGGCCGGTGACGTGCCCGCCGTGGTGCGCGGCGACCCCGGGCGAATCCGCCAGGTGCTGCTGAACCTCGTCGGCAATGCGATCAAGTTCACCGAAGCCGGCGAAATCGAGGTCGCCCTGTCGCTCGCCGAGCGCAGCGGGGCTTCGGTGTGCCTGCGGGTCGCGGTGCGCGACACCGGCATCGGCATCCCGCGCGACAAGCAGGAAGACATCTTCGCCGCCTTTTCCCAGGCCGACAGCTCGACCACGCGCAAGTACGGCGGCACCGGCCTGGGGCTGGCCATCTGTCGCCGTCTGGTGGAACTGATGAACGGCCAATTGGAGGTTTCCAGCCGGGAAGGCTACGGCAGCACCTTCAGCTTCACCGCGCGCCTGGACGCCGTGGCCGAGGCCGTTGCGCCCGAGGTGCCCGACCTGCGCGGCGCACGGGTGCTGGTGGCGGCGGTGAACGGCGCCTTTCGCCGCCATCTCGTCGAACGCCTGGGCCGCTGCGGCCTGCGCGCGCTGGAGGCGGCCGACGGCCAGGCGGCGCTCGCCGCGCTCGCCGCGGTGCGGGACGGCAGCGATCCGGTGGACTTCGTGCTGATGGACGCCGCCATGCCTGCGCCGGGCGGTTTCGCGCTCGCCGCCCAGTACCGCACGGACACCGAGTGGCTGGACCGCATCGTGCTGATGCTCGACAGCCACAACCTGCGCCGGGACCAGCAGCGTTGCCGCGAGCTGGGTCTGAATACCCGTCTGTCCAAGCCTTTTGCCTGGGCGGACCTGCTGGACGCGCTGCGGGTCGCCCGTGCCGGCAACGCCGCTGAGGATACGCTGGCCTTTCTCGCCTTCGATCCCCAGGCGAGCCTCACCGGCACCGCGCTCGAAGAGGCGGAGCCGTCCGAGGCGCTCGCCGTGCTGCTGGTGGAGGACAACCCCATCAATCAGACCGTGGCCTCGCGCATGCTGGAGCGTGCCGGCCACCACGTCACCGTCGCCGGCAACGGCGAGGAAGCGCTGGACGCGCTCGACCTCGGCCAGTTCGACGTGGTGCTGATGGACGTGCAGATGCCGGTGATGGGCGGTATCGAGGCCACCCAGGCCATCCGCGCCCGCGAGGCGCGGCGCAGTTGGGCGATGTCGGGGCGCTGGCAGTCGATTCCCATCATCGCCATGACCGCCCATGCCATGGAAGGCGACCGCGAGCGCTGCCTGGAGGCCGGCATGGACGACTACGTATCCAAGCCGGTGCGCCCGGACGAGCTTTTCGCCGCCATGCGGCGGGCCTGCGCGCGGCGCGACGCGATGGTGGCCGTGCTGGACGACAACGCCGCCGACGCCAGCCTGCTGGAGCCCGCCGACGCCGCCCCGCCCAGGGACGACGCGGTGGCGGACCTGGCCCATACCTACGAACTGCTGGGCGGCGACGACGAGGCGGTGGCGCAGTTGCTCCAGCTCTTCTTCCGCGACCTGGGCGGCAACCTGGACGCGCTGCGCCGCGCCGGCGAGGAGGGGGACACGGGCCGCCTGTGCGAACTGGCCCACGCGCTCAAGGGCTCGGTGGGCATCTTCGGCGCGGTGCGCGCCGAGAAGGCGGCGCGCCGGGTCGAGGAACTGGCCCGTGCCCAGGACCTGCCGGCGTGCGCCGAGTCGGTCACCGCGCTGATCCGCGAACTGAACCTGCTTGCCAACAACCTGCGCCAGCATCTGCGGCACAACTGACCGCAAATCGGGCGCCGCAGCGCCGGGGATCGCTGTCGCCAAGTGCCGCCGCCCGTGGTTTCAGCCTGCCGGTGTTGCGGGATGGTTCGCGTTGAGGGAAGATTAATAATGGTTCTCATTAATATTTCCACCCGCACGAAGCAGTCGGCGTGCGGCTCGGTGACCGGCCCGTGAACGCTTCCGATTATCCGTTTCCCCCTTCCGTCGAAATCCTCTACTGCGACCACCACGACTGGCTGCACGGCTGGCTGCGCCGCCGCCTGGGCAACGCCGCCGATGCGTCCGATCTGGCACACGACGCCTTCCTGCGCCTGATCCTCAAACCGGCCTCGCGCGGATTCGACAGCTTCGGCGAAGCGCGCGCCTATTTGCGCGCCATGGCGCAGGGCATGTGCATCAACCTGTGGCACCGGCGCGAAATCGAGCAGGCATGGCTCGATACCCTGGCTGCCCGTCCGGAGGAATACGCACCGTCCGCCGAGCATCAGGCCATCGTGCTCGAAGCCCTGCACGAAATCGGCGCCATGCTGCTCGATCTGCCGCCCAAGGCGGCCCGGGCTTTCCTGATGGCCGCCGCCTGCCAGATGACCGACAAGGAAGTCGCCGAGGAACTCGGCGTGTCCACCCGCATGGTGCGCAAGTACGTGGCCCAGGCCATGCTGTGCTGCCTGCGTTCGCAGGCCCGGCAGACGCTGGATGATCTGTCGGCCGGTGGCCGCGCCTGAACGGGATGATTTCCGGCTCCGCCATTCCCGATACCGCCCAATCCGACCCCCCGCACGAGGCGATGGAGGCGGCGGCCGAATGGTACGCCCTGCTGCGTTCCGGCGAAGCCACCGGCGGCGACCAGGCCCGCTGGCAGTCCTGGCTGGCCGCCAGTCCCGACCACCGTCGTGCCTGGGGCTACGTCGAGACCGTATCCCGCAGCTTCGCGCCCTTGCAGGCCACCCCCGACCCCCGGCGCACCGCCGACAACCTGTGGGCCGCCAACGGCCGCGTCATCCGGCGCCGCCGGGCGTTCGCCGGCATCGCCGTGCTCGCCGGCTCCGGCCTGCTCGGCTGGGCCGGCTGGCGCCATGCCGCGCTGCCGGGCGTGGTGCTCGCCGGTCTGGCCGACCACCGCACCGGCACCGGCGAACTGCGCGAAATCGTGCTGGCCGACGGCACCCGCGTCTGGCTCGGTGCCGTCACCGCCATCAACGAAGACTACCGGGCCGGCCTGCGCCGTCTGAAGGTAGTGGCGGGTGAAATCCTCATCGATACCGCTCCCGATCCGGCCCGGCCCTTCGTCGTCGATACACCGCACGGCCGCCTGCGCGCGCTGGGCACCCGCTTCACGGTGCGCCTCGAAGACGGCGGCAGCACTTTCCTCGCCGTTTACCAGGGCGCTGTCGAAGTCCAGACCGGTGCCGGAGATGCCGCCATCGTTTCGGCGGGGCGGCAGCTTCGCTTTGCCGCCACGCTGGGCAGCCAGGAAACCGCCGATGCGGCGCGCGAAGCCTGGTCGCGGGGCGTACTGGTCGCGCGGGACATTCCGTTGGAACAGGTCGTGAAGGAACTGCGCCCCTACCGCACCGGCCACCTGGGCGTGGCGCCCGAAGTCGCCGGCCTGCGCGTTTTCGGCAGCTTTCCGCTGCGCAATACCGACGAAACCCTGGCCATGCTCGAATCCGCCCTGCCCATCCGCATCCAGCGCACGCTGCCGTGGTGGGTCAGCATCGAGGCGAAGGGCGAGGCGGCATCGCGGTAGCCGATATCACCGGCTGTCGGCTCCGCGGCATTGTTGTCGGCCGTTCCGGCGAACAACCTTCCGCGCCCCACGATTGAAAAATGCTGCGGCCGGTTCCGCTTTTCCCCCGCTCGATTGATTTACCGGGTGGAAGAGCAACACATCCGACGATCAACCAGCCACCCACGCGACACCTCGTGGTGTTCGTTCCCCATGGCCGCAAGCGGGTTTGCCCAGCACAGACCCGCTTGCGGCCATGTCCAGGCAGCCCGTTCGAATCCGGTGATGGCGACGCTCACAACGTCAATCCAGCCAAGGACCAGCCCATGAGCCGTACCGGTTCGACCCGACTCGCGCGCCAGCCGGCGCGCACCCACACGTTTGCCCGCCACCCGCTTGCGCTGGCCCTGCAACTCGCGCTGACCGGCGGCCTGCTCGCCACCCTTGCCTGGCCCGCCGAGGCGCGGGCGCAAGGCACGGCCACCGAACAGGCCGTCGCACGCCGTTACGATATTCCGGCCGGCCCCCTCAGTGCCGTGCTGACCCAGTTCGCCACCGAGGCCGGCATCTTCCTCGCCGGTGCCAGCGAACTCGCCCAAGGCAGGCAAAGCTCCGGCGTGCACGGCACCTACGACGTGCAGGGCGCGCTGGATGCCCTGCTCGCCGGAACCGGCCTGGAAGCCTTCCGGCAGACGGACGGAAAGTACGGGCTGCGGCCGGCACCAGTGATCGATAAGCGCGGCGAGGCCGTGCTGGCACCGGTGGCAGTGACGGCGGAGCGCGTCCGGGATGCCGTATCGGAAGGTTCCGGTTCCTATGCCGCGCGCGCCGCCTCCATCGCCAAGGGCAACCAGCGGCTCAAGGACATTCCGCAGTCCGTGTCCGTGATGACGCGGCAGCGGATCGATGACCAGAATCTCGCGACGGTGAATGAAGTGTTGCTGGAGGCGACGGGGATCGCCTCGGTGCAAACAGGGAATCCGCAAGGTGAAGGGCGCAGCAGCACCTATTTTTCCCGGGGCTACCAGATCGAGAACTACATGATCAATGGTGCTCCTGTGAATACAGGACGGGGGGAATACGGTGACAGCATTGCCAACGGCAGTTCGGGTATTTACGACCGAGTAGAAATACTGCGCGGTGCGGCGGGCCTGCTGGTCGGCAACGGTCAGCCGGGCGCGGTCATCAACCTGGAGCGCAAACGCCCCTTGGCGCAAGACCAGACGGGATTGCTGTTCAGCGTGGCTTCCTGGGACAAATACCGTGTGGAGGGGGACGTCAGCCGCGTGCTGAACGAAAGCGGCAGCGTGCGCGGACGGTTGGTGGCTTCCTACGAGGACAGTGACCGTTTCTGGAAGCTGACCAACTCCAAGAGCCCGCTTCTGTACGGGGTGCTGGATATCGATTTGGGCAGCAGGACCACGCTGTCGATCGGCGGCCTGTACGAGAAATACAAGGAAACCGGGCGCTGGGCGACCATACTGCAGGGCGACAAGCCGCTGCCCAATTTTTCCCGTTCAGACAACCCGGCGGGGCGTGACTGGACGTACTACGACAAGGAAAGCAAGGAGTATTTCGCCACACTGGAACATCAGTTCAATGACGATTGGAAGGCCAGGGCCAATTTCACCCATCAGACATCCACGGTAGAGTTCAAGTCGCATACCATTTACGTGTCGGCCGGCACATGGCCCAACTACCAGTTGCGCCAGTCCAACGGTTTGCAGGTGCTTTATCGCCTGCCGAGCGACACCACCAACATCGCATTCGATGGCAACGTGGTCGGCAATTTCGAATTGTTCGGCCGGGCGCATGAACTGGTCGCCGGTGCCAACTGGTTCAATACAAAAAGCGAAAATTATACGAACTGGTTCTATCCATGGCAGGATCGGCATAACACTTTCATCGACGTGCGCGAAGGTCTGAACGACAGCGATTATCTGCCCGATCCAGCCATTCCCGACACAGTCCGCCGCGGCGATAAAGTCGATAGTTCCCGGTATGGCGCCTATTCCACCCTGCGTCTGAGTCTGGCCGATCCATTGAAGTTGATCCTGGGGGCAAGGCTGAGTTATTACGATCACGAAGTCAGGAACTGGCAAACCGGCGTATTGACGCAGGATCGCCACGTCGATGCCGAACTGACGCCTTTTGCCGGCATTGTTTATGAGTTGACCGATCAATGGTCGGCCTATGGCAGTTATGCCGATATCTTCAATCCGCAATTTGGCCAATACACGGCTTCCGGCGGCAGCCTGGACCCGGTGATCGGCGCCAACTACGAACTGGGCATCAAGGGCGAACTCTACGGCGGCGCCCTCAACCTGTCGGCGGCACTGTTCCGCATCGATGAAACCGGGCGCGCGCAGGTCGATCCACGCTGGCCGGATGCCAACGTCGAACCTTGCCCGGGCAATCCGACTGGCGGCGTGTGCCACTACAACGGCGGAGAACGGCGCAGCGAGGGGGTGGAAGTCGAGGTCAATGGCGAACTGCTGCCGGGCTGGCAAGCGGGTATTGGCTATACCTACAACACGACCAAGGTGGTCAAGGACAGAAACAATTTCGACCTGCCCACCAATGCCCAAGGAAAACCCTACAGCCAGCAAACACCCAGGCATTTGCTCAGAGCCTGGAGCACTTATCGCTTTTCCGGAGACTGGGCCAGATTGCGCGTGGGTGGCGGCGTTTCCGCCCAGAGCGAGACCGCGGACAACTGGAATTATCGCACCGAACCCGGGCGTTCCGTCTGGAGCCTGTTTGGCGCGTATGAAATCGACAGAATCTGGTCCGTGGCCGCCAATATCAACAATGTCTTCGACAAGGAATATTACCTGACGGGCAGTGCGGGAATCGGTCGCTGGGGTGAACCGCGCAGCATCAGCGTCAGCCTGCGCGGCAAGTTCTGAACTGCCATTGCCCGGACAGGACCGGCCGCATCGCCCCGATGAAAAACGGGTCGGCCGGCATTCCCGGAGTATTCGAACAGGGCTTCGGGAACGCGCAATGGATAGTTGGCCATGTCGATCCTCCTTTGCCGGAGACAGAATATGTCGTTGATAAGACTCGCCTGGCGTGAGCAAGGTCGGGCGGAAGCGTTTCGCCGCGCTGGCGAAATCCGCCGTGTCGTGCAATACCGCGAACGAAGCGCCCCCCCGGCTGCGGGTGGCGGAAACCCGTACGTTGGTGTCGAGAGCGATCCGTTTCATATCGAATACGGTCTTGCTCGAGGTGAGGGGCATCGAGCCTTCCGGGAAAAGAGGCGGTCATGAAGGAGCATTTCCGCCAGAGCATGGCCTGGCTGCACACCTGGGCCGGACTGGTCGCCGGCTGGGTGTTGTTCTTCGTTTTCGTGACCGGTTCGGCGGCCTACTTCCACATGGAAATCACGCGCTGGATGCAGCCGGAGATGCCGTTGCGCTCCCAAGCGCAACACCCTCCGGCCGCCACGATGGTCAAGACGGCCGTCGATTTCCTTGCCCGGCAGCCCGACGCGGCCCGCGCCTGGACCATCACCCTGCCGGCGAACGGAGAGCGGATCGGATGCGGTACGTCGTGCGGCGGCCTGTTGCGGGGCTATCCCTCGGACCTGAAGGTTTCCTGGGCGGACCGGAAGGAATGGCTGCACGGCGTCACCGGCCGCCTCTTGCCGCTGCCGCCGGTATCGCGCGCCACGGAAGGCGGCGATACCTTTCTTCACATGCATTACATGCTGCACTACGTGAACCAGGGCGAACTCATCGTCGCCCTTTGCACCATGCTGGCGTTGCTGGCCGTGATTACCGGCGTGATCGTGCACAAGAAGATCTTCAAGGATTTCTTCACCTTCCGTGCCGGCAAAGGCCAGCGCTCGTGGCTGGACGCGCACAACCTGACCGGGGTGATGGCCCTGCCGTTCTTCGTGATGGTTCTGTACAGCGGGCTGCTTCTGCAGGGCTACATGCCCAAGCCGCTGCTATCCCCACCCAAAGCGGAAAAGGCGGCAGCGCCCGAAGTGCTTGCGCCACCCCGGACGGTCGATCTGGCCGCCATACCGGCCACGCGCATCGTCGAGCAGGCGGAAAGCCGGCTGGGGCAGGGCGAGATTGGCAAGGTCGCCTTCAAACAGTCGGGTGGTGAAGTGCCGAGCGTCGTGGTCTCGCGGCACTGGGGCGTCGAGAACCCCTTCTCCAAGGAAGAGGCCCTTGCCAAGCGCCGGGCGGGGGAACTGCACTTCAATGCCGAGACGGGGGAGCTGTTGCCGAATGTTCTGGATGCGGCTCCTGCATGGGAAGGTCGCTGGTGGTTGGTGGCGGCACATTATGGTTGGTTCGCCAGTGCGCCTTTGCGCTGGCTGTATTTCCTCTCCGGCCTGCTCGGGTGCGCGATGATCGCCACCGGCATGGTGCTGTGGGCGGTCAAGCGCCGCGCCCGGCACGAGAAGGAAGGCAGCGTGCCGCCCTTCGGCCTGCGGCTGGTGGAGCGCTTGAACGTCGGTGTGCTAGTCGGCCTGCCGGTGGGCGTGGCGGCTTACTTCTGGGCCAACCGCCTGCTGCCGGTGACGATGTTCGAACGCGCCGACTGGGAGGTCCATGCGCTGTTCCTGACCTGGGCCTGGGTGTTGCTCTACGCGATGCTGCGTCCGACCGGAAAGGCGTGGACGGAAACCCTGTGGCTGGCAACGGCGGCCTTCGGGCTGATTCCGCTGCTCAACTGGCTGACCACCGACAAGCACCTGGGCGTGACGATCCCGCATGGCGATTGGGTGCTGGCGGGCGTCGATCTGACGATGCTGGCGCTGGCGGCGCTGTTCGGGGCGGTGGCGTGGAAACTGGGACGCAAATGGTCAACGCAGACCGGATCGAAAGCGTTCGCGCTTCAGGAGGCGAGCGCATGACGCTGCCCTTGCTCGACCATTCGGGTGCCCCTGTCCGCTACCGTCTGAGCGTGGCCTCGCGGGTACTGGCGGCGATCGTGGGCGGCTACGCGCTGGCCGCCGCGATCCAGTTGCTGCTGACGCTGGTTTCGCCGGTGGAGCCGGCCGCTATGGGCGCCAATCTGGTGATCTTCGCCATCCATGCGGCCATCCTGCTGTGGGTCTTCCATACCCGCAGCGCGACCCGCGCCTGGGTCTGGCCGATCGGCTGGACGGCGGTGGTGTATGGCGTGTGCTGGCTGCTGCTCCGGCTAGGCGGTGCCGCATGATGCCGATCCTCCCTTTCTGGTGGGATGCGCTTGGGCTGCTCCTTTGCCTGGGCGGTCTCGCGCTACTGGCGCTGGCGAGCGAACGGGAAGGCAAGGTGCTGCTGCACCGGCCAGCGACGGCGCGCGAGCGTTTTGTTTTCCGCCTGTCCGGCTGGCCCTTGCTGGTGGCCTCGCTGGCGCTGGCCGTGCAGGGCTGGTGCGGCAACTTCGGGCCTTTTCTGTGGTTCGGCTGGCTGACGGTGGCGGCGCTGGCGGTAGCGTTCTCCATTGCCTACTGGCCATGGCGCTCACAGCGCAAACCCCTTGGCGCCGGGCGAGCGGCTCCGCCGGTGCCGGCCGGGCCATCGACGGGCACGGTTGGGGCCCGGCATGTCGTGCTGGTATTCGGCCTGATCGTGCTGCCGGCTGGTTTCGGCTGGGCTTTGTGGCAGGCGCCGGTGCATCCGCTGCTGCGCGCCGATGCGGTACGGGGGCAGGTGGGACCGTGGTCCTTCACGCTGGTGGAGGAAGAACAGAAAGCGCCCGAGACGACGCCCAGCGGCGTGCCGGTGAAACATCTGATGCTGCGCTTCTGCGATGCCTGCGACGCGGAAATCCGTACCGCCTATCTGAAACTGCGCCCGCCGCGCCCGCCGTTGGCCCTCGGGACGCGCTTGGTCGGCGAACGCTGGGAGCGCGAGGCGACGCTGGCGATTCCACCGGGCCTCCAACCCCGGGATCGGCTTTGGCTGACGGTGGTCGGCAAGGATGGCCAGGTTAACCAGACCGCGCTGGACGTGGCACGGGTTTCGCCGGCCGCCGCGCGCTTCATCGGGGAGAAGACGCCATGAGACGTTCTTGCGTGTTTGCCGCCGCCTGGCTGCTCGCCCTGCCGGCGATGGCGCACAAACCGGACCAGTCGAACGTCCCGGTATGCCGTTGCTGGAACGAAGGCGCGGAGGTGAGTTGCCAAGCCGGCCGGGCCATGGCCGGCACCTGGGGCCATGTCCGCATCGAAGTGCGCGCCTACGACGGAACGCTCGTGCATACGACCAAAGCCGATGCCAGCGGAAAGGCGCGCTTCCGTCGCCCCGAGGGCGAGTTCTACCTGCTGGTGGGCGACAAGCCGGGAGAGGCGGTGGAAGTGGATTGGCGCGATGTGGACGCCGCACCGTCCCGAGCGGCGCTCGCCTCGACGGCGCCATGAGCGTCGAGGTCGAGCAGCGGTGAGCCGGCCCAAGGGACGTTCCGCCGGACGCTGGGGTATCGCCATCGGCGTGACCGGCCTTTTCGCGCTGGCGCTGTGGTGGGCTTTCTTCCGCACCGTGGAAACCATCGAAACCGTACCGGTGCGCCGGGCGGACATCGAGAACGCGGTGACGGCGCTCGGCGTGCTGCAGCCGCAGCGCTACGTGGATGTGGGCGCCCAGGTCTCCGGCCAGATCGAGCGCATCGCCGTGAAGCCGGGCGATCCGGTGAAACAGGGCGATCTGCTGGTGGAGATCGACCCTGCCCTGCAGCAGGCGACGGTGCGGACCAACCGCGCCACGCTGGCGAGCCTGCGCGCGCAACTGGCCGAGCAGGAGGCCCAGCGCGACTTCGCCTCGCAGCAGGCCGAGCGCCAGCAGCGGCTGCTGGCCGAGGATGCCACCACGCGAGAAGAGGTGTTGAGTGCGCTCACCGCGCTGCGCGTCACCGAAGCCCGCATCGCCAGTCTGGGCGCACAGATCGAAGGGGCGCAATCGACCCTGGAGGGCAACGAAGCCCTGCTCGGCTACACCCGTATCTACGCGCCGATGGACGGCACCGTCGTCACGCTGGATGCCCGCGAGGGGCAGACGCTGAACGCGACCTACCAGACGCCCAACCTGCTGCGCATTGCCGATCTGTCGCGGATGACGGTATGGACGGAAGTCTCCGAAGCCGACGTGGGCCGCATCCGTCCCGGCATGCCGGCCTATTTCACCACGCTGGGCCTGCAGGACGAGCGCGGCGAACCGCGCCGCTGGCAGGGCACGCTGCGCCAGGTACTGCCCGCACCGCCGGCCCAGGGAGGAACAAGCAACGCTCAGAACACCGTTCCGGCCGGCAAGGTGGTGCTCTACACCGCGCTGTTCGACGTGGATAACGCCGACGGCGCGCTGATGCCGCAGATGAGTGCGCAGGTCTTTTTCGTACAGGCCAGCGCAAGGAATGTGCTGGCTGCGCCCCTGGCGGCACTCCAGCCGGTGGCCGGGCAGGCCGACCTTTTTACCACCGGGATTCTGGCGGACGGCGACGTTCTGGAGCGCCGGGTCAGGATCGGGGTGCGCGACCGCCTGTACGGGGAAATCCTGGACGGACTTGCCGAAGGCGAGGTGCTGGTGACGGGCATCCAGCGCACCCGGGCCTCGCGGAGATTGCGATGGTAGCGGCGGCAGCGGAATCGGAACCCCCGCCGCTGATCGAACTCGCCGACATCCGCAAGTCCTACGGCGGGGAGGGCGGCGAGGCGAGCGTGGAAATCCTGCACGGCATCTCGCTGACCATCCGGGTCGGGGAGTTCGTCGCGCTGGTGGGCGCGTCCGGCTCGGGCAAGTCGACGCTGATGCACATCCTCGGCTGCCTGGACAAGCCGACCTCGGGCCGCTACCGCTTCGCCGGGCGGGACATCGCCGGGTTCGATGCCGACGAACTCGCCTGGCTGCGCCGGGAAGCCTTTGGCTTCGTGTTCCAGGGCTACCACCTGATCCGCACGCTCGATGCGCTGCACAACGTGCAGGTGCCGGCGGTCTATGCCGGCATGTCCGCCGCCGAGCGCGAGGCGAGGGCAGCAGTCCTGCTCGAACGCCTGGGCCTGGCCGGACGCGCCGGCCATCGGCCCAATCAACTGTCCGGCGGACAGCAGCAGCGGGTGTCCATCGCCCGTGCGCTGATGAACGGCGGCCACGTGATCCTGGCCGACGAGCCGACCGGGGCGCTCGACAGCAAGAGCGGCACCGAGGTCATGGCCCTGCTGCGCGAACTGGCCGACGCCGGGCATACGGTGATCGTGATCACCCACGATCCGCAGGTGGCGGCACAGGCACGGCGCGTGGTGCGCATCAGCGACGGGCACCTCGTCGGCGATACGATGAACGAGGGGGCGAACGGGGCGGTGGAAGCGGCTGCCGTGCCGCCCTCTCTCGACAGTGCGCACTTCATGGAACGCATGGCGCTGGGTGTGGCCCATGGCGCCTCGTGGGTGGCCGATGCGCGCGAGGCGGTCGCCGGCGCGTGGCGCACCTTGTGGGTGAGCCGCTTTCGCACCGTGCTGACGCTGCTGGGCATCGTCATCGGCGTGGCCTCCGTGATCGTGCTGATGGCGGTCGGACAGGGGGCGAGCGAGCAGATGCTGGAGAAGATGGCTGCCTTCGGCAATACGCACCGCATGTCCATCCGCCCCGGCACGGATAGTGCGCGCGGCGTGCGCGGCTTGTTGAGCGTGGTGGACGTGCAACTGGTGCGCGACGTGCCCAACGTGGACATCGCCATGCCGTTTCTGACCGGCAGCGCGATGCTGCGAGCGGGCAACGTGGATGCCTTCACGCAACTGTGGTCCACGAGCCACGAGGGCATGCGGCTGTTCAACTGGAGTCTGGCCCGGGGCATCTTCTTTTCCGCAGCGGACGAGGCGCAACTGGCAACCGTGGCCGTGCTCGGCAAACAGGCGAGCGAACGCCTCTTCGCGGACACGGACCCCGTCGGCCAATACGTGCTGGTCGACAACGCGCCTTTCCGCGTGATCGGCCAATTGGCGGAAACCGGCGATGCCGATGGCGACAACCTGGTGGTCATCCCGTTCTCGACGGCGAGCCGGCGGGTGCTGGGGACGCCGTATCCGGGGCTGATCCAGGTGAAGGTGCACGACCCGGACCGGATCGGTCAGACAGTCGAAGACATCACGGCCGTGCTGGAAAAGGCGCACCGCGTGCGCGACTTCAACATTGCGAACAATCCGGCCAGAGCCCGTGCGCAGAACGAGGCCACCCGTCAGCAGAACCTGCTGCTGGCGCTGATCGCGGGCATCTCGCTGGTGGTGGGCGGCATCGGCGTGATGAACATCATGCTGATGGCGGTCAAGGAGCGCACCAGGGAAATCGGCATCCGCATGGCGACCGGTGCGCGCCAGCGCGACATCCAGCGCCAGTTTCTGACCGAGGCAGTAATGGTGTCGCTGGTCGGCGGCGCGGCCGGGGTGGCGGCCGGCCTGGCCGTCGGCGTGGCGCTGATCCTGTGGGACGTGCCGGTGATCTTCTCGATCCGGGCGATGCTGCTGGCCTTCGGCTGCGCGGTGGCGACCGGGCTGGTCTTCGGCTTCATGCCGGCCCGGCAGGCCGCGCGGCTCGATCCGGTGGTGGCTCTGGCGGGGGAGTAGGGCGGAAATGAAGCGCTCGGCGGCAGCGCGCTCAGGCATCCTGCGAGTGCTCGAAGCGTCCCCGTCGCCCCTGTCGGCGAAAGACTTGTGCCGCATCCGGATGGCAGGGGTATGTACGTGGGCAGCGGCACGGTCCATCGGATACTCGGCGAACTGGTGGCTGCCGGTCTGGCCATTGACGCGCATCGGACGGGTATCCCCGAACGGCCCTCGACATACGGCAGCCTTCGCCGTCCGCGTTGCCTAAGGCGCCGAAAAACAATACAATCTCAAGCATTTGAAGCGGGATTGGCCGAGCGGCTCGTCCCGTTTTTTCACATATGGGCCGAACGGCGCCCGGTCCTGCCCGCGCCCGGCCAGCCCCGGTTTCCGGTTTCAATCCAGGAGTATCTCGTGACTGCTTTCCCGCCCGCCCTTCTTGCGCTTGCCGACGGGACGGTCTTCCACGGCAAGGGTATCGGCGCGGCAGGCAGCACGGTCGGCGAGGTGGTGTTCAACACCGCCATGTCGGGCTATCAGGAAATCCTGACCGACCCCAGCTATTGCCGCCAGATCGTAACGCTGACCTACCCGCACATCGGCAACACCGGTGTGAACCCTGAAGACGTCGAGGCCGGCCACGTGCATTTCGCCGGCCTGGTGATCCGCGACCTGCCCATCCTGGCTTCCAACTTCCGCATGGAGCGCACCCTCGACGCCTACCTGAAGGCGGAGAACGTGGTCGCCATCGCGGGCATCGACACCCGCAAGCTCACCCGCGTGCTGCGGGAAAAGGGCGCCCAGGCGGGCTGCATCGTCACCGCCGCGGCGGGCGAGGCGCTCAACGCCGAGGCGGCGGTGGCCCAGGCGCGCGCCTTCCCGGGGCTGGCCGGCATGGACCTGGCCAAGGTGGTGAGCGCAACCGAAACCTACCCCTGGAGTCAGGGCGAATGGGTGCTGGGGCAGGGCTACACCGCGCCGGACCAGACCCGCTTCCACGTGGTGGCCTACGACTTCGGCGTCAAGTACAACATCCTGCGCATGCTCGCCAGCCGCGGCTGCCGCCTGACCGTGGTGCCGGCGCAGACCCCGGCGAAGGACGTGCTGGCCCTCAAGCCCGACGGGGTGTTCCTGTCCAACGGCCCCGGCGACCCGGAACCCTGCGACTACGCCATCGAGGCGATCCGCGAGATCCTCGCCGCCCGCGTGCCCACCTTCGGCATCTGTCTGGGCCACCAGTTGCTCGCGCTGGCTTCGGGGGCGAAGACGCTGAAGATGAAGTTCGGCCACCACGGCGCCAACCATCCGGTGAAGGACGTGGATACCGGCCAGGTGCTGATCACCAGCCAGAACCACGGCTTCGCGGTGGACCCGGCCGGCCTGCCGGCGAACCTGCGGGTCACCCACGTGTCCCTCTTCGACGGCTCCAACCAGGGCATCGCCCGCACCGACGTGCCGGCCTTCTCCTTCCAGGGCCACCCGGAAGCCAGCCCCGGCCCGCACGACGTGGCCTACCTCTTCGACCGCTTCATCAAGCTCATCGAAGCGGCCAGGTAAGACAGCATTCCGGCGGGCCGCGGCCCGCCGTCACCGAATCCGAGACAAGGCAATGCCCAAGCGTACAGACATCCAGTCCATCCTGATCATCGGCGCCGGCCCGATCATCATCGGCCAGGCCTGCGAGTTCGACTACTCCGGCGCCCAGGCCTGCAAGGCGCTGCGCGAGGAAGGCTACAAGGTCGTGCTGGTGAACTCCAACCCGGCGACCATCATGACCGACCCGGGCACCGCCGACGTGACCTACATCGAGCCCATCACCTGGCAGGTGGTGGAGCGCATCATCGAGAAGGAACGCCCGGACGCCATCCTGCCCACCATGGGCGGCCAGACCGCGCTCAACTGTGCGTTGGACCTGGCCCGCAACGGCGTGCTGGCGAAATACGGCGTGGAACTGATCGGCGCCTCGGAAGAAGCCATCGACAAGGCTGAGGACCGCCTCAAGTTCAAGGATGCGATGACCCGCATCGGCCTGGGTTCAGCGCGTTCCGGCATCGCCCACAGCATGGAAGAGGCCTTGCAGGTGCAGGGCGGCATCGGCTTTCCGGTGATCATCCGCCCCAGCTTCACGCTGGGTGGCACCGGCGGCGGCATCGCCTACAACATGGAAGAGTTCCACGAGATATGCAAGCGCGGCCTGGAGGCGAGCCCGACCAACGAACTGCTGATCGAGGAATCCCTGCTGGGTTGGAAGGAATACGAGATGGAAGTCGTGCGCGACCGCGCCGACAACTGCATCATCGTGTGTTCCATCGAGAACCTGGACCCCATGGGCGTGCATACCGGCGACTCCATCACCGTCGCCCCGGCCCAGACCCTGACCGACAAGGAATACCAGATCCTGCGCAACGCCTCCATCGCGGTGCTGCGCGAGATCGGCGTGGATACCGGCGGCTCCAACGTGCAGTTCGCCATCAACCCGAAGGACGGTCGCATGATCGTCATCGAGATGAACCCGCGGGTGTCGCGTTCTTCCGCCCTGGCGTCCAAGGCCACCGGCTTCCCCATCGCCAAGATCGCCGCCAAGCTGGCCGTGGGCTACACCCTGGACGAACTCAAGAACGACATCACCGGCGGCGCCACGCCGGCTTCCTTCGAGCCCTCCATCGACTACGTGGTCACCAAGGTGCCGCGTTTCGCCTTCGAGAAGTTCCCCCAGGCCAACGACCGCCTGACCACGCAGATGAAGTCCGTGGGCGAGGTCATGGCCATGGGCCGCAGCTTCCAGGAATCCTTCCAGAAGGCCCTGCGCGGCCTGGAAGTGGGTGCCTACGGCCTGGACGAGGTGGAAACCGACCGGGAGGACCTGGAACACGAACTGGTCAATCCCGGCGCCCAGCGCATCTGGTACGTGGGCCAGGCCTTCCGCGAGGGTTACACGCTGGAGCAGGTGTTCGGTTTCACCAAGATCGATCCCTGGTTCCTCGCCCAGATCGAAGACATCGTGCTGACCGAAAAGGCCCTCGTCGGCCGTTCCCTGAAGGCGCTGCAGGCGGCCGAACTGCGCGCCCTCAAGCAGAAGGGCTTCTCCGATCGCCGGCTGGCGAAGCTGCTCGGCGCCGACGAAACCGCCGTGCGCCTGCACCGCCACACCCTGGGCGTGCGCCCGGTATTCAAGCGCGTGGATACCTGCGCGGCCGAGTTCGCCACCTCCACCGCCTATTTGTATTCCTCCTACGAGGAAGAGTGCGAGGCGCGCCCCACCGACAAGAAGAAGATCATGGTGCTGGGCGGCGGCCCCAACCGCATCGGCCAGGGCATCGAGTTCGACTACTGCTGCGTGCATGCGGCGTTGGCCCTGCGCGAGGACGGGTACGAGACCATCATGGTCAACTGCAACCCGGAAACCGTATCCACCGACTACGACACCTCGGACCGCCTGTACTTCGAGCCCATCACGCTGGAAGACATCCTGGAGATCGTGCATATCGAGAAGCCGGTGGGCGTGATCGTGCAGTTCGGCGGCCAGACCCCGTTGAAGCGCGCCCAGGCCCTGCAGGACAACGGCGTGCCCATCATCGGCACCACGCCGGACATGATCGACGCGGCCGAGGACCGGGAACGCTTCCAGAAGCTGCTCACCGACCTGGGCCTGCGCCAGCCGCCCAACCGCACCGCGCGCACGCCGGAAGAGGCGGTGCGTCTGGCGGCCGAGATCGGCTACCCGCTGGTGGTGCGTCCGTCCTACGTGCTGGGCGGCCGGGCCATGGAAATCGTCCATGAGCAGAAGGACCTGGAGCGCTACATGCGCGAGGCGGTCAAGGTCTCCAACGAATCCCCGGTGCTGCTGGACCGCTTCCTCAACGACGCCACCGAGGTGGACGTGGATGCCCTGTCCGACGGCCAGCAGGTCATCATCGGCGGCATCATGGAGCACATCGAGCAGGCCGGCGTGCACTCGGGCGACTCCGCCTGCTCCCTGCCGCCCTACACGCTCTCCGCCGCGCTGCAGGACGAGCTGCGCCGCCAGACCGAGGCCATGGCCCGCGCGCTGAACGTGGTCGGCCTGATGAACGTGCAGTTCGCCATCCAGGGCGAAGGCGACAACGCGCTGGTGTACGTGCTGGAAGTCAATCCGCGCGCCTCGCGCACCGTGCCTTTCGTCTCCAAGGCCTGCTCGCTGCCGCTGGCCAAGGTGGCCGCGCGCTGCATGGCCGGCCAGAGCCTGGCCAGCCAGGGCGTCACCGGCGAGATCGTGCCGCCGTACTACGCGGTCAAGGAGGCGGTGTTCCCCTTCGTCAAATTCCCCGGCGTGGATACCATCCTGGGGCCGGAGATGAAGTCCACCGGCGAGGTCATGGGCGCGGGGCGCAGCTTCGCCGAAGCCTTCGTCAAGAGCCAGCTCGCCGCCGGCATCCGCCTGCCCCAGGCCGGCACCGTGTTCATCAGCGTCAAGCCCACCGACCGCCCGGCGGCGGTGGAGGTGGCGCGGGAACTCCACGAGCTGGGCTTCCGCCTGGTCGCGACGCGCGGCACCGGCGGCGCCATCGAGGCCGCCGGCATCCCGGTGGCGGTGGTGAACAAGGTCACCGAAGGCCGTCCGCACATCGTGGACATGATCAAGAACGAGGAAATCGCCCTGGTCATCAACACGGTGGAGGAAAAGCGCCAGGCCATCACCGACTCGCGCTCCATCCGCACCAGCGCGCTGGCCGCCAAGGTCACCGTATACACCACCATCGAGGGCGCCCGCGCCGCCTGCATGGGCATGCGCCACCTGGCCGGCCTCGAGGTGTATTCCCTGCAGTCCCTGCATGCCGAACTGAAGCAAAGCCGATGAGCAAGACACCCCTGACCGTTGCCGGCGCCGAAAAGCTGCGCGCCGAACTGCACCGCATGAAGACCGTGGAACGCCCCAACGTGATCGCCGCGATCGCCGAGGCGCGCTCCCACGGCGACCTCTCCGAGAACGCCGAGTACGAGGCGGCCAAGGACCGCCAGGGCTTCATCGAGGGCCGCATCATGGAGCTGGAAGCCAAGCTCGCCACCGCCCAGATCATCGACCCCAAGCTGCTCGACGCCGACGGCCGCTGCGTGTTCGGCGCCACGGTGGAGCTGGAGGACATGGAGTCCGGCCAGGGCGTGACCTACCAGATCGTCGGCGACGACGAGGCGGACATCAAGGACAACAAGATCTCCATCAGCTCGCCCATCGCGCGCGCGCTGATCGGCAAGTACGCCGGGGACATCGCCGAGGTGCAGGCCCCGGGCGGCGTGCGCGAGTACGAGATCGTGGACGTGCGCTACGTCTGACCCGGGCCGTTGCGGCGCGTGGGGGAAGCGGGCGTCTACTTCTTGCGGCTCGGTCCCGCACTGCGCTTGAAGCGCGTGCCGGCGCCGCTGCGGGCAGGGTGCTTCTTCGCCTGCGCGGCCTGGGCCAGGGCTGCACGGCGCGCGGCGGCGGCAAAGCCGGCGGCCGACTTGGCGGTGGAGGGGCGGGCGGCGCGTCCGCTCTTGGGCGCGGCGGCAGTGGCGGCCGGGGCTTCCTCGCGGCGCTGGCGCCAGACGATCAGGATGTTGCCGATGTGCTGCACCGGCGCCGCGTCCAGCGCTGCGCACAGATCATTCAGCAGTGCGTCGCGCTGCGTGCGCTCGGTGCCGTATACGCGCACCTTGATCAGTTCGTGGGCCTGCAGTGCGCGCTCGATTTCGGCCAGCACCGCCGGGCTCAGGCCGTTGGCGGCGATGCTCGCCACCGGGCTGAGATGGTGGGCGCGGGCGCGCAGGTCGCGGCGCTGCGCAGGGGTGAGTTCAGTCATGGGTATTCTCGATTCAGGGCATCAGCGGCGAAGCCCCCGCCTGGCGGCCGGGGGCTTCGCAAGGCAGGGATTCTACTCCGATCTTCAAACATGAAGCGAACCAAGACCAGCAAGGCCTGGATGCGCGAACACGTGAACGACGCCTTCGTCCAGCAGGCGAAGGCGCAGGGCTACCGTTCGCGGGCGGCATTCAAGCTCGCCGAGATCGACGACCGCGACCGTCTGCTGCGCCCCGGCGCGGTGGTGGTGGACCTGGGTGCGGCGCCGGGTTCGTGGAGCCAGGTCGCAGTGCAGCGCATCGGGCCGCAGGGGCGGGTGTTCGCGCTCGATCTGCTGCCCGTGGAGCCGATCAAGGGCGTCGAGTTTCTGCAGGGCGACTTCACCGACGACGCGGTGGCGGCGTGCTTCGAAGAAAGTCTGCAGGGCGCGGCGGTGGACCTTGTAATGTCGGACATGGCCCCCAATATGTCGGGGGTGCCCACCGTGGACCAGGCGCGTTCCATCCACCTGTGCGAACTGGCGCTGGACTTCGCGGCGCGGCATCTCAAGCCGGGCGGCAACTTCCTGGTCAAGGTCTTCCAGGGCGAGGGCTTCGACGACCTGCGCCGGCAGATGCAGGAGGTCTTCCGCACCGTGCAGGTGCGCAAGCCCAAGGCGTCGCGCGACCGCAGCGCCGAGGTCTACCTGCTCGGAACGGGGCGGAAGTAGGGCACAAGCAGGGCTGTTGCGCGTCTTGCGATTGTTATTGTTGATGGTGGCGATTGGTTTGCGGGTGGGAACGTTCGCCACTAGAATGGGTCACTCTTGCGTCTGCCCCAACCGGGCTCTCGGGGAAATACGTTGAACAATCTCTTCAAGAATCTCGCCATCTGGATGGTGATTGGCATCGTGCTGATGACGGTCTTCAACCAGTTCAACGAACGCCAGGTGGCGCCGAACACCATGGAGTACTCCCAGTTCATGGAGGAGGCCAAGGCCGGGCGCGTCTCCAAGGTCACGGTGGATGGGCGCACGCTGCGCGCCAGCACCCAGGACGGGCGCTCGATCACGGTGTATACCCCCGGCGTGCAGGACATCTGGATGGTCTCCGACCTGATGCGCTACGGCGTCACGGTCAATGCCTCCAAGCCCGAGGAGGAACAGTCCTTCCTCGCCAGCATCTTCATCTCCTGGTTCCCCATGCTGCTCCTGATCGGCGTGTGGATCTTCTTCATGCGCCAGATGCAGGGCGGCGGCAAGGGCGGCGCGTTCTCGTTCGGCAAGAGCAAGGCGCGCATGCTCGACGAATCCGCCAACTCCATCACCTTCGCCGACGTCGCCGGCTGCGACGAGGCCAAGGAGGAAGTGGGCGAACTGGTGGAATTCCTGCGCGATCCTTCCAAGTTCCAGAAGCTCGGCGGGCGCATCCCCAAGGGCGTGCTGATGGTCGGCTCGCCCGGCACCGGCAAGACCCTGCTCGCCAAGGCCATCGCCGGTGAAGCCAAGGTGCCGTTCTTCTCCATCTCCGGTTCGGACTTCGTCGAGATGTTCGTCGGCGTCGGCGCTGCGCGCGTGCGCGACATGTTCGAGCAGGCCAAGAAGCATGCCCCGTGCATCATCTTCATCGACGAGATCGATGCGGTCGGCCGCCAGCGCGGCGCGGGCCTGGGCGGCGGCAACGACGAGCGCGAGCAGACCCTGAACCAGTTGCTGGTGGAAATGGACGGCTTCGAAGGCACGGCCGGCGTCATCGTCATCGCCGCTACCAACCGTCCGGACGTGCTCGACCCGGCGCTGCTGCGCCCGGGCCGCTTCGACCGCCAGGTGGTGGTGCCGCTGCCGGACATCCGTGGCCGCGAGCAGATCCTCAAGGTGCACATGCGCAAGGTGCCCATCGCTCCGGACGTGGACCCCCACGTGCTGGCGCGCGGCACGCCGGGCTTCGCGGGCGCGGACCTGGCCAACCTGGTCAACGAGGCGGCCCTGTTCGCCGCGCGCGCCAACAAGCGCCTGGTGGATATGGACGACTTCGAGCGCGCCAAGGACAAGATCATGATGGGCGCCGAGCGCCGTTCCGTGGTCATGCCCGAGGAAGAGCGCCGCAACACCGCCTACCACGAATCCGGCCACGCGGTGGTGGCCAAGCTGCTGGACAAGACCGATCCGGTGCACAAGGTCACCATCATCCCGCGCGGCCGCGCGCTGGGCGTGACCATGCAACTGCCGGCCGAAGACCGCTACAGCCAGGACCGCGAGCGCCTGCTGCAGATGATCGCGGTCCTGTTCGGCGGCCGCATCGCCGAAGAGATCTTCATGAAGCAGATGACCACCGGCGCCTCCAACGACTTCCAGCGCGCCACCGACCTGGCCCGGCGCATGGTCACCCAGTGGGGCATGTCGGACACGCTCGGCCCCATGGTGTACGGCGAGGAGGAAGGCGAAATCTTCCTCGGCCGTCAGGTCACCACCCACCGCAACGTGTCCGAGAGCACGATGCAGAAGGTGGACGCCGAGATCCGCCGCATCATCGACCAGCAGTACGCCCTGGCGCGCAACCTGATCGAGACCCACCGCGACAAGGTCGAGACCATGGCCCATTCGCTGCTCGAATGGGAGACCCTGGACGCCGACCAGGTGAACGACATCATGGACGGCAAGCCGCCGCGTCCGCCCAAGCCCACGTCCGTGCCGGTCAAGCCGTCGTCGGACAGCGGCACCGGCGGCGAGCAGCCGAACGCTCCTGCGCCGGCTGCCTGAACGGCGCGGCAATCGATTCAGCCCGCGGGCCGGCCATGCCGGCCCGTTTCCTTTGGATGAGCCCCAAATGACGACGTTGCAGTGCGGACGTTTCCGCCTCGACCTCACCCGCCCGCGGGTCATGGCGATCGTGAACCTGACCCCTGATTCCTTTTCCGGGGACGGTGTGGGCGACGATCTGTCCGCCGCGCTGACCCGGGCCGAGGCGGCCGTCGAGGCGGGCGCCGATCTGCTGGACATCGGCGCCGAATCCACCCGCCCCGGTTCCGACCCGGTGCCGGAGGAGGTGGAGATCGCCCGTATCGTGCCGGTGGTGAAGGCGCTGCTTCCCTGGCAGGTGCCGATCTCGGTGGATACGCTCAAGCCCGCGGTCATGCGCGCGGCACTCGATGCCGGCGCGGATCTGATCAACGACGTAAACGGCTTCCGCGCACCCGGCGCGCTGGAGGCGGTGCGGGAAGGCGACGCCGCCCTGTGCGTGATGCACATGCAGGGCGAGCCGCGCACCATGCAGGCCAACCCGGTGTATGCGGACGTGGTGGGCGAGGTCGCCGACTTCCTCGCCGCACGGGTGGACGCCCTGTGTGCGGCCGGCGTGGACCGGGCGCGCCTCGTACTCGACCCCGGCTTCGGCTTCGGCAAGACCTTGCAGTACAACCTGGCGCTGTTCCGCGGCATCGAACGCCTGACTGCCACCGGGCTGCCGGTGCTCGCCGGGCTGTCGCGCAAGTCCATGCTGGGCGCGATCACCGGCCGTCCGGTGGACCGCCGCCTGGGCGCCAGCGTGGCTGCCGCGCTGCTCGCGGTGCAGCACGGCGCGCGCATCGTGCGCGTGCACGACGTGGCGGATACCGTGGATGCGCTCAAGGTGCTGGCCGCCGTACAGACGGGGTAGGAGCGGGCTTGCCCGCGATGCGGCGGTTCCGGGTGTTAATGACGCCGCATCGCGGGCGAGCCCGCTCCTACCTCCTGCCGCATCGATCACTGCGGCCCGCCCGGCTTGCTGCCATAATTGCGGCCTTTCCATCGAAGGGCAGCGGAGACGGCATGGGACGCAAGTATTTCGGCACCGACGGGGTGCGCGGCCGGGTAGGGGAGGCGCCGATCACCCCCGAGTTCGTCATGCGCCTGGGCTATGCGGCGGGCGTCACCCTGGTGGCGCGCGAACACCTGCCCCACGGCGAGCACCCGGCGGTGCTCATCGGCAAGGACACGCGCATCTCCGGCTACATGCTGGAGGCCGCGCTGCAGGCGGGCTTTGCGGCCGCCGGCGTGGACGTGATGCTGGCCGGCCCGGTGCCGACCCCGGCGGTGGCCTACCTCACCCGCGCGCTGCGCCTGCAGGCCGGGGTGGTGATTTCGGCCTCCCACAATCCCTTCTTCGACAACGGCATCAAGTTCTTCTCCGCCGGCGGCACCAAGCTGCCGGACGCGGTGGAGGCGGAGATCGAAGCCCGCCTGGAGCAGCCCATGGGCTGCGCCGACGCGGCCCGGCTGGGGAGGGCGCGCCGCATCGGCGACGCGGCGGGGCGCTACATCGAATTCTGCAAGAGCACCTTCCCCAACGAACTGGACCTGCGCGGCCTGCGCATCGCGCTGGACTGCGCCCACGGCGCGGCCTACCACATCGCCCCGGCGGTGTTCCACGAACTGGGCGCCGAAGTGCTGCCGGTGGGGGTGGAGCCCAACGGGCTCAACATCAACGACGGCGTCGGCGCCACGCGGCCGGACAATCTGCGCCAGGCCGTGCTGGCCCAGGGCGCGGACCTGGGCGTCGCGCTGGACGGCGACGGCGACCGCCTGATCATGGTGGACCGCGGCGGCGAGATCTACGACGGCGACAAGCTCCTCTACGTGATCGCCGCCGCCCGCCACGCCGAAGGCCGGCTGGACGGCGTGGTCGGCACGCTGATGAGCAATCTGGGCTTCGAGCACGCCATCGGCCGTCTCGGCGTGCCCTTCGCCCGCGCCCGGGTGGGCGACCGCTACGTGCTGGAACTGCTGCACGAACGCGGCTGGAAGCTGGGCGGCGAGAACTCCGGCCACATCATCTGCCTGGACCGCCACAGCACCGGCGACGGCATCGTCTCCGCGCTGCAGGTGCTGGCCGCGCTGCGCCAGCAGGGCCGGACCCTGGCCGAAGCCTGCGCCGATCTGGTGTTCTATCCCCAGCGCCTGATCAACGTGCGCCTGCCCGCCGGTTTCGACTGGCAGGCAGACCGCGCCATCGCCGCGGCACGCGAGACGGCGGCAGCCGAACTGGGCGAGGGCGGCCGCGTGCTGCTGCGTCCCTCCGGCACCGAGCCGCTGCTGCGCGTGATGGTGGAAGGGCGCGACGGCGCCCAGGTGGAGCGCCTGGCCGAGGCGATCGCCGGGGCGGTGCGCAGCGCGGTGGAGTAGGCGCCGGCATCGGCGCCTAGAATGAATCTTCCGCTCATCGAGGAGCCGCCATGCCCGCCACCGCCCTTGCGCGCTTCCGGCGCCTGGAACTGATCCCCCAGGCCACTCCCCTGCAGAGGCTGCCGCGCCTGTCGCGCCACCTCGGCCGCGAGGTGTGGATCAAGCGCGACGATCTGACCCCGCTCGCCCTCGGCGGCAACAAGGCACGCAAGCTGGAGTTCCTCGCCGCCGACGCGCTGGCCCGGGGTGCCGACGTGCTGGTCACCGCGGGGGCCATCCAGTCCAACCACGTGCGCCAGACCGCGGCGGTGGCCGCCCAGTTCGGCCTCGGCTGCCTGGCCCTGCTGGAAAACCCCATCGGCACCGCCGACGCGAACTACCTGGGCAACGGCAACCGCCTGCTGCTCGATCTGTTCGGTACCGAGGTGGAACTGGTGGCCGACCTCGACAACGCCGACGAACAACTCGGGGCCGCCTGCGAACGCCTGCGCGCCGCGGGGCGCAGGCCCTACCTGGTGCCGATCGGCGGCTCGAATGCGCTCGGTGCGCTGGGCTATGTGCGTGCCGGCCTGGAACTGGCCGAACAGATGGCGGCCAGCGGCCGCGACTTTGCCGCCGTGGTGCTCGCCTCCGGCAGCGCCGGCACCCATGCCGGCCTGGCGCTGGCCCTGGAAACGATGCGCCCGGGCACGCGCGTGGTCGGCGTCACCGTGTCGCGCCCGGACGCGGCCCAGCGCCCCAAGGTGGAAGGCCTGCTGCAGCGTACGGCCGGGCTGCTCGGCGTGGCGCTGCCCGGAAGCTTGCGCATCGAACTGTGGGACCAGTACTTCGCGCCGCGCTACGGCGAGCCGAACGCCGCCGGTCTGGCGGCGATCCGCCTGCTGGCCGGCCAGGAAGGCGTGCTGCTCGATCCCGTTTACACCGGCAAAGCCTTCGCCGGCCTGCTCGGCGGCCTGGAGCGCGGCGCCTTTCCGGGCGACGGGCCGCTGCTGTTCCTGCACACCGGCGGCGCGCCGGCGCTGTTCGCCTATCACCCGGCCGAGGGGCGCTGATCGATTCACCAAAAAGGAATATATAGATAATTTTTTATTAGTTTTGCGCATAAGGATTTCGCCCTAGAGTGAGCCGACCCTTCATCGCCTGCACGAGGTTCGCCATGAAATTCTTCTCCTCCCTGCGCCGCCGTTTCCTGCTCGGCAGCCTGGGCCTGCTGCTCGGTGCCGGCCTGGCCGGTCCCGGTTTCGCCGCCGATCTGCTCGATACCATCAAGCAGCGCGGCGTGGTCAGGATCGGTCTCGAAGGCACCTACCCGCCCTTCAACTTCCAGGACGAGCAGGGCAAGCTGACCGGCTTCGAGGTGGAATTCGCCGAAGCGCTGGCCAAACAGTTGGGCGTCCGGGCGGAGTTCCAGCCCACCAAGTGGGACGGCATCCTCGCCGCGCTGGAATCCGGCCGTCTGGATCTGGTCATCAACCAGGTCACCATCGGCGAGGAGCGCCGCAAGAAATACGATTTCTCCAAGCCCTACACCTATTCCGGCATCCAGGTGCTGACGCGCAAGGGGCAGGAAAACCAGTTCCCCACCCCGGCGTCGCTGAAGGGCAGGAAGATCGGCGTGGTGCTGGGCACCAACTACGAGCAATGGCTGCGCGAAAATGCTCCGGGCGCCGACATCCGCACCTATGACGACGACCCGAGCCGCAACCAGGATCTGCGCATCGGCCGCCTCGATGCCATCCTGGTGGACCGCCTGAATGCCGCCGAGATCATCCGCCTGACCGGCGACACGCTGGCCCTGGCCGGCGAACCCTTCTCGCGCCAGGAGGCGGGCATCCCGCTGCGCAAGGGCAATCCCCAGTTGCTGGCGGCGATCGACGGCGCCATCGACGCGCTGCGCGCCGACGGCACCCTGAAGCGCATTTCGGAGAAGTGGTTCGGCATCGACGTGACCAGCCGATGATCAGCCTGCAACTGATCCAGGACTCCGTGCCCTTCCTGCTCAAGGGCGCGGGATGGACGGTGGTGCTGAGCCTGGGCGGCATGGCCTTCGGCCTGCTGCTCGGCTTTTCCCTGGCGCTGATGCGGCTGTATGGCTACCAGCCGCTGCGGTGGCTGTCGCGCATCTACGTGTCCTTCTTCCGCGGCACGCCCCTGCTGGTCCAGTTGTTCATGATCTACTACGGCCTGCCCCAGCTCGGCCTCCAACTGGAACCGCTGCCGGCCGCGCTGATCGGCTTTTCGCTCAACATGGGGGCGTACACCTCGGAAATCCTGCGCGCGGCCATCGCCTCCATCGACCGCGGCCAGTGGGAAGCCGCCGCCAGCATCGGCATGAGCCGCGCGCAGACGCTGTACCGCGCCATTCTGCCCCAGGCCGCGCGTACCGCCCTGCCGCCGCTGGGCAACAGCTTCATCTCCCTGGTCAAGGACACCGCCCTGGCCGCCACCATCCAGGTTCCGGAACTGTTCCGCCAGGCGCAGTTGATCACCGCCCGCACCTTCGAGATCTTCACCATGTATCTGGCCGCGGCGCTGATCTACTGGCTGATGGCCAGCGTCCTGGCGCACTTCCAGGCGCGCCTGGAGGCCCGGGTCAACCGGTTCGAGCAGGATTCCTGATGATTTCCGTCCGCAACCTGAAGAAGGCTTTCAAGGGCAGCGAGGTGCTCAAGGGCATCGATCTCGATGTCGCCCCCGGCGAAGTGGTGGCGATCATCGGCCCCAGCGGTTCGGGCAAGACCACGCTGCTGCGCTGTCTCAATCTGCTGGAGGAGCCCTCTGGCGGGAAGATCCGGGTGGGCGCCATCGAGATCGACGCCGACAGGCCGCTCAAGGGGCAGTCCGGGCTGATCCGCAAACTGCGCCAGCACGTCGGCTTCGTGTTCCAGAGCTTCAACCTCTTCCCCCACCGCACCGTGCTGGAGAACGTCATCGAAGGCCCGGTGCAGGTGAAGAAGGAGGCGCGCGCCCAGGCCGTGGAGCGCGCTCGCGCGCTGCTGGCCAAGGTCGGCCTGGCGGGCAGGGAGGACGCCTGGCCCAGGCGCCTCTCCGGCGGGCAGCAGCAGCGCGTGGCCATCGCCCGGGCGCTCGCCATGCAGCCGGACGTGATCCTGTTCGACGAGCCGACCTCGGCGCTCGACCCCGAACTGGTCGGCGAGGTGCTGGCGACCATCCGCGACCTGGCCGAGGAGAAGCGCACCATGGTCATCGTCACCCACGAGATGAGTTTCGCCCGCGACGTGGCCGACCGGGCGATCTTCATCGATCATGGCGTGATCGTGGAGCAGGGCGAGGCCAGGGCGCTTTTCAGCGCGCCGCGGGAAGAGCGCACCCGGCAGTTCCTGAGCAAGTTCCTGCTCGACCGCCAGGCCTGAGCCCCGGCGTTCCGGCCGGGTTCACCCGCCGCGCTGCGGGTGATGCATCCATTTCGTGACATTTAACAGAACTGTCATCGTTGCTGCGGATAATCCGTTCCGTTCCCGCTCAGGCGGGAGCCCGCCCCGGACGGGAAAGCCGAATTCACGAGACTGGAGAATCCGTACATGTTCAACAAGAGCTTCATCGCGGCCGCCGTCGTGGCTGTCGGCGCCTCGTTCGCTGCGCCGGCCATGGCGCGCGACAACCTGCAGATCGCCGGTTCGTCCACCGTGCTGCCGTTTGCCAGCATCGTCGCCGAGGAATTCGGCAACGCCTTCCCGCAGTTCAAGACGCCGGTGGTCGGCTCGGGCGGCTCGTCGGGCGGCCTGCGCCAGTTCTGCCAGGGCGTGGGTGCCAACACCATCGACATCGCCAATGCCTCGCGTCCGATCAAGTCGGCGGAAGTCGATGCCTGCAAGAAGGCCGGCGTCGGCAAGATCATCGAAGTGCAGATCGGCTACGACGGTATCGTGTTCGCCTCGCGTGCCGACAAGGGCAGCTTCGCGCTCGAACCCCGGCACGTCTTCCTCGCCGCCGGCGCCCAGGTGCCGCAGGGCGGCAAGCTGGTTGCCAACCCCTACACCCGCTGGTCGCAGATCGACAAGTCCCTGCCCGACCAGGAGATCGTGCTGGTGATCCCGGCTTCCAACCACGGCACCCGCGAAGTGTTCGAAGAGAAGGTGACCCACGCCGGCTGCGACGCGCTGCCGGAAGTGAAGGCGCTGGACGGCGACGCGAAGAAGAAGGTGTGCAGCAGCCTGCGCCAGGACGGCCGCCTGATCGAGATCGCCGGCGACTACACCGAGACCCTCGCACGCCTGCAGGCCCAGGGTGATGCGGTGGGCGTGTTCGGCCTGAGCTTCTATGACCAGAACCGCGACCGCCTCAAGGTGGCCACCGTCAATGGCGTGACGCCCAGCCTGCAGACCATCGGTTCCGGCCAGTACCCGGTGTCCCGCCCGCTGTTCTTCTACGTCAAGGGCGAGCACATCGGCGTGATCCCGGGCCTCAAGGAATATGCCGAGTACTTCCTGAGCGAGCAGGTGTCCGGCTTCGGCAGCCCCCTCGAAGCGGCCGGTCTGATTCCGCTGAGCAACGACGAGCGCGGTAAGATCCTCGCCAACGTGCGCAACGGCAAGACCGTCCAGTAACACCGGCATGCTGGTAAACGGCCGGCGCGGGTTGGGCCGGCCGCCGCAACGATCGCCCCGAATTCGCGCAGCAGCGCGGTTCGGGGTGATTGCCGAATGCCGACAGCGGAGTTCGAATGAATAATTGGGTATTGATCTGCGTGCTGCTGATGCTGATGGCGCTGGCCTATCAGTTCGGCCTCGCGCGCAGCCGGTCGGTGGCCGGGCAGGGCGCCGCGCGCATGCACTCGCGCCCCGGCTACTACGGCCTGCTGGTGGCCCTGTGGTGCGGCCTGCCGGCCCTGGCCGTGTTCCTGCTGTGGACCCTGTTCGAGCCGGGCATCATCCGCTCGGTGGTGCTCAACCAGTTGCCGCCGGATCTGGCGGGCCTGCAGGGCAACGAGCTGGAAGTGCTGCTGCGGCGCATCGAGCAGATCGCCTCGGGCTTCGGCGTTTCCGATCAGCCGGCCGCTTTCGAGCTCGCCGCCGCCGAGCGCATGCGCAGCCTGCAGAACACCGGCCGCCTGGCGATGATCGCCAGCATGGCGGTGCTGTGCGTCGCCGGCCTGGTGTGGACGCTGCGCCGCATCGACCCGCAACTGCGGGCGCGCAACCAAGTCGAGTCGGTGTTCCAGGCGCTGCTGGTGATCAGTTCCACGATCGCCATCCTGACCACCATCGGCATTGTGCTGTCCATGGTCGGTGAGGCGCTGCACTTCTTCCGCTTCGTCAATCCGGCCGAGTTCTTCTTCGGCACCGTGTGGAATCCGCGCTTTTCCACCACCGGCGCCGCCGACCAGGGCCAGTTCGGCCTGCTGCCGCTGCTGTGGGGCACGCTGATGGTCAGCATCATCGCGCTGCTGGTCGCCGTGCCGGCCGGCCTGATGACCGCGGTGTACATGGCCGAATACGCGCCCGCGTGGCTGCGCGCCGTCGCCAAGCCGGTGATCGAGGTGCTCGCCGGCGTGCCGACCATCGTGTACGGCTTCTTCGCGCTGATCACCGTCGGGCCGTTCTTCTCCGTCCTGGGGCAGACGGTGGGCATAGACATCCGCGCCACCAGCGCGCTGACCGCCGGCGTGGTGATGGGGATCATGATCATCCCCTTCGTGTCCTCCCTGTCCGACGACATCATCACCCAGGTGCCGCGGGCCATGCGCGACGGCTCGCTGGGGCTGGGGGCGACCAAGTCCGAGACCGTCCGCAAGGTGGTGCTGCCGGCCGCGCTGCCGGGCATCGTCGGCGCCTTCCTGCTGGCCGCGAGCCGGGCCATCGGCGAGACCATGATCGTGGTGCTGGCCGCGGGCAACAGCCCGATCCTGCACGCCAATCCGTTCGAGGCGGTGTCCACCGTGACGGTGACCATCGTCAACCAGCTCACCGGCGATACCGACTTTGCCAGCCCGCAGTCGCTGGTGGCCTTCGCCCTGGGGCTGACGCTGTTCGTGATCACCCTGTCGCTGAACATCGTCGCGCTCTACATCGTGCGCAAGTACCGCGAACAGTACGAGTAAACCGTGGAAACAGAATCCATGCACAACGACGACGCTTCCGCCCCGCGCACGGACCCGTCCACCCAGCGCCGCCTGGTGGAGCGTTCCCTCGCCCGCCGCCACGGCGCCGAGAAGCGCTTCCGTGCCGCCGGCCTCGCGGCGGTGTTCTTCGGCCTGGGGATGGTCGCGCTGCTGTTCGCCAGCATCCTGGCCAAGGGCGTGCCGGCCTTCTGGCAGGCGACGGTGGTCACCGAAGTGTATTTCGACCCCGAGATCATCAAGGTCGATCCGCGCCCGGTGGCCCAGCCCGGCGAGACGCCCGCGCAACTGCACGAGCGCGAGATGGCCTGGCAGACCCAGCTCACCATGGCGAACTGGAACCGCATCATCGAGAACACGCTGGCCGCCCATCTGCCCGAAGTGACGGACGCGCGCGCGCGCGCCCGGCTGCGCCAACTGGTCACCAGCGGCGAACGTTTCGTGCTGCGCGACAGGGTGATCGCGGACCCGGCGCTCATCGGCCAGCGCCTGACCCTCAAGCTGCTCGCCGACGCCAACGTGGACGTCTGGCTCAAGGGGAACATCGACCGCAGCCTGCCCGACAGCCAGCAGCAACTGGCGCCCGACGTGCGCGCCTGGGCAGACCAGTTGCACGAGCGCGGCGTGATCCAGATGAAGTTCAACACCACGCTGTTCGGCAACCCGGATTCGCGCAGCTCGCTCGCTTCCGCCGGCCTGGCCGGGGCCTTCGTGGGGTCGCTCTTCATGATGGCCATTGTCATCCTGCTCGCGGTGCCGGTCGGCGTGGCGAGCGCGGTCTACCTGGAAGAGTTCGCACCGCGCAACCGCTTCACCGACCTGATCGAGGTGAACATCAACAACCTCGCCGCGGTGCCGTCCATCATCTTCGGCCTGCTCGGCGCGGCGGTGTTCATCAACTGGTTCCACATGCCCCTGTCGGCTCCCATCGTCGGCGGCCTGGTGCTGTCGCTGATGACCCTGCCGACCGTCATCATCGCCACGCGCTCGACGCTGCAGGCCATCCCGCCGTCCATCCGCCAGGCCGCGCTCGGCATCGGCGCCTCCAAGGTGCAGATGATCCTGCACCATGTGTTGCCGCTGGCCCTGCCGGGCATCCTCACCGGAGCCATCATCGGCGTCGCCCAGGCCATCGGCGAAACCGCTCCGCTGCTGCTGATCGGCATGAGCGCCTTCGTCGCCGCGGTGCCGGCGACGCCCTTCGATCAATCCACCGCGCTACCGGTGCAGATCTATTTGTGGCAGGGTAATGAACTGCGCAACTTCTTCGAAGCGCGCACCTCTGCCGCCATCATCGTGCTGCTGGGCCTGATGCTCAGCCTGAACGCGCTCGCCATCTGGCTGCGCAAACGATTCGAGAAAAGGTGGTGAGTATGAAAATGGAAGATACCGTCATGCGTGCAACGCTGGTCAACGCCGAAAAGTTCGTGGGTGTGGCCAACGGCGCGCTCAAGATGGCCGCGCGCGACGTGCGCGTGTTCTACGGCGAATCCGAAGCCCTGCACGGCGTGGATCTGGACATCTACGAGAACGAGGTGCTGGCCTTCATCGGCCCCTCGGGCTGCGGCAAGTCCACCTTCCTGCGCTGCCTGAACCGCATGAACGACACCATCGACGGCTGCCGCGTGACCGGGCGCATCGAACTCGACGGCGAGGACATCTACGACCGGTCGCTGGACGTGGTGCTGCTGCGCGCCCGCGTCGGCATGGTGTTCCAGAAGCCCAACCCCTTTCCCAAGTCCATCTACGAGAACATCGCCTACGGTCCGCGCCTGCACGGCCTGGCCAGCGGCCGCGCCGAGCTGGACGATATCGTCGAGCGCAGCCTGCAGCGCGCCGGCCTGTGGGAAGAGGTCAAGGACCGCCTCGAACAGCCTGGCACCGGCCTGTCGGGCGGCCAGCAGCAGCGCCTGTGCATTGCGCGCGCGATCGCGGTGAGCCCGGAAGTGATCCTGATGGACGAGCCGTGTTCCGCGCTCGACCCCATCGCCACCGCCAAGGTGGAGCAACTGATCACCGAACTCTCCGAGACCTACACCATCGTCATCGTCACCCACAACATGCAGCAGGCCGCGCGCGTCTCCCGGCGCACCGCCTTCTTCCACCTCGGCAACCTGGTGGAGGTGGACGACACCACGAAGATCTTCACCAGCCCGTCCGACGGCCGGACCGAGGACTACATCACCGGCCGCTTCGGTTGATGCCGCGGGGGCGCCGTTGGCGCCCTTCGTTTTCCCCTATAATTCAATATTCGTTGAATCGTTAAAATCATCCGCGCCACTTCCTATCCGGAGGATTCATCCATGGCAGACGAACCCATCTACAACGTCCTGTTCTTGTGTACCGGCAATTCGGCGCGCTCCATCCTCGCCGAAGCCATCCTCAACCGTGAAGGCAGGGGCCGCTTCCGCGCCTGGTCGGCCGGCAGTCACCCCGCGGGCGCCGTGCATCCGCTGGCGCTCGAACTGCTCGCCAGGCTCGACCACCCGGTGCACGGCCTGCATTCCAAGAACTGGGACGAGTTCGCCGCGGCGGGAGCGCCGGAGATGGATTTCGTCATCACGGTGTGCGACAAGGCCGCCGGCGAAGTCTGCCCGGTGTGGCCGGGCCAGCCCATGACCGCGCACTGGGGGATGCCCGATCCCGTGGCCGTGGAGGGTTCGGACAGCGAGCGCCACCTCGCCTTCGCCGACACCTACCGCATGCTGCGCAACCGCATCGGCATCTTCCTGAGTCTGCCCCTGGCGAGTCTGGACCGCTTCAGTCTGAAGTCGCGCATGGATGCCATCGGCTGGACGCACGGCGAGGGGGCGGAGCGGGCCGATGGCTGAGGCGTGCGCCGTGTTCCCGCTTTCGCGCCGCCTGGGCGCGGAAGGCCCTGGGCGCGCTGCTGTTCGGCATCCTCGGCGGCCTGGCTGCCGGCAGAGGTAGCTCACCGCCGTCCGTCCACGGCCATCAGATAGGCTGCCAGGGCCACGCCGACGACTGCCGCGAGCAGCGGCGCCATGGGCGCGTAGCCGTTGCCGTTGGCCAGCAGCAGCGCGACGGCCAGCGGCGCCGCGGCCTTGGCGAAGAAGGCCGGGCGGGCGATGCGCCCCATGAGGCTGCCGTAGGCGTCGCGGCCGAAGAGTTCGGCCGGCACGGTGCCGCGCACGATGGTCATGGCGCCGTTGGCCGCGCCGTACAGCAGCGCGAAGGCGAAGGCCAGCCAGGGTGCCGTGCCGGCCGCCCACAGCAGCAGCATCGCCAGCAGCATGGCGCCGAAGGACAGCATGCCGACCCGGATCGGCACCAGGCGGCGGGCGAAGGCCAGCTCCGCCACGCGCCCCGCGACCTGGGCCGGGCCGATCAGGCTGGCGGCCAGGATGGCCTGGGCGGCCGGCAGCCTGGTGGCGCCCAGGGCGCCGACCACGTGGGCGCCGATGGCCGAGATGGCGAAGGACGAGACCGCGAAGGCCGTGCACAGCCACAGGAAGCGCGGCCCGGCTGGAGCGTCCGCCTGCGGCGCGGGCGTGTCCGGGCCGGCCGATGGGGCCGCCGGCACGGGCGCCCCCTGCAGGCCGAACCAGAACAGCGGCAGCACCACCAGCAGCAGAATGGCGGCGAACACCCCCAGCGTGGCGCGCCAGCCGAGCGTGCTTTCCAGAGACCAGGCCAGCGGCCAGTAAACCGTGCTGGCGAAGCCGCCGAACAGGGTCAGGGCGGTGAGCGCCTTGCGGTAGGCCTTGCCGGCCACCTGGGAGAGCGCCGGAAAGGCGGCGTCGTACAGCGTGGCGGCCATCGCCAGTCCGGCGAGCAGCCAGCCGGCGAACAGGGTCACCGGCCCCTGGGCGAGCGCCAGCACGGCCAGCGCCAGCGCCCCCAGCACGCTGCCGCCAGCCAGCACGCGGCGTCCGCCCAGGCGGTCGATGGCCCGTCCCACCCACGGCGAGGCCAGGCCGGAGGCGCCCAGCGCGGCCGAAAAGGCGCCGAACACCAGACTGCGCGACACGCCCAGCCCTTCGGCCATCGGCCCCGCGAGCACCGCCACGCTGTAGTACAGGCTGCCCCAGGTGGCGATCTGCGCCAGCCCGAGGGCAATGACGATGGCGGCGAGGTGGCGGGAGCGTGGAGCCGTGGAGGAGGGGAGCGGGGCGGACATGGACGCAAGCATACCTGCTCCGTTCCGTCGCCGGCCGGGCTCCCCGTTGCCGGCGTCAGCGCAAGGCCGCGTTCAACTGGTCGACCAGTTCGGCCCAGTCCGCATCCTCGCCCAGTTCCTCGCGCAGGAAGGCGGCCTGCGCCGGAGTCCAGAAAGGCGCGTCGGCCAGTTCCACATCTTCCGGCAGCGGGCGGTGGGTGGTGATGAAGCGCGTGATCGCCGCGGCGTCGCCGGGCAGTCCGAGCTGGGCGAAGAGATCGCTGAACGCGTGGTTGGAGGTTTCCATGCCGGTTTCTCCTCGGAAGGCGGAATTTCTGGTGTCCGATTTCACCATAGCGCACCCCGGCAGAGGTGGCGGGGCCGCCGTTTCAGTCTGCGGCCAGCGCTGCCAGGCGGTCGACGCCCACCGGTTCCACGGCCTGCAGCGGCACCAGGGCGAGGCGGCGGGCGTGTTCGCGGCGCACCGTGTCGATCTGCGCCAGCTCGGCGGCGGCGCGGCGGGCGAGCAGGGGGCTCGCGGGCTGGGCGGCGGCCAGGCTGTTGTTGATGATCCATGCCCAGGGCTCGATGCCGGCGCGGCGCAGATCGTGCTGCAGGCGCGCGGCCTCCAGCACCGGGGTGGTTTCGGCCAGGGTGACGATCAGCACCCGGGTGCGTGCGGGATCCCGCAACTGCATCATCGGCGTGGTGTAGTGGGCCACGCCGCTCTTGTCCATGTGGCGCACCATCTCGCGGTGGTAGGCGCCGGCGGCGTCGAGCAGCAGCAGGGTGTGGCCGGTGGGCGCGGTGTCCATGACCACGAAGCTGCGTCCGGCTTCGCGGATGATGCGGGAGAAGGCCTGGAACACGGCGATCTCCTCGGTGCACGGTGAGCGCAGATCCTCTTCCAGCAGCGCGCGGCCCTGCTCATCCAGATCCCCGCCCCTGGTGGCCAGCACCTCGGCCCGGTAGCGCTCGGTTTCCGCGTGCGGGTCGATGCGGCTCACGGTGAGCGCATCCAGGCTGCCTTCCAGGGTCTCGGCGAGATGGGCGGCCGGGTCGGAGGTGGTCAGGTGTACGGCCAGGCCGCGGCGGGCGAATTCCACCGCGACGGCGGCGGCCAGCGTGGTCTTGCCCACGCCGCCCTTGCCCATCAGCATCACCAGGCCGTGGCCGGCGGCGGCGATGTCGTCCACCAGCGCCGCGAGGCGCGGCAGGCCGTCGGCTGCCGCAGGGGCGGGCGCCGGCGGCGCGGCTTCGCCGGATTCCCCGGCGAGCAGCGCGCGCAGTGACGGCAGCCCGACGAGGTTGTAGGGCTTGAGCGCCACCCGGTCGCAGGGCAGCGCCGCCAGCGCGGCGGGCAGGGCGGCGAGCGCATCCGCCTCGCGCGCGGCGATGGCCGCGGCCAGCGGGTCGGCGCCGGCCTCCGTGTCCGGCAGCACACCGTTGACGACGAGGTATTGGCGGCCGAGGCCGAGGGCGGCCAGTTCCTCATGGGTGCGCGCCACCTCCCGCAGGGTGGAGGCCTGGGCGCGCGCCACCAGCACCAGCCGGGTGCGTGCCGGGTCGGCCAGCGCGTCCACGGCGGCGCGGTACTTCCGCCGCTGCTTGTCCAGCCCGGCCAGGGGCCCCAGGCAGGAGGCGCCGTTGTCGCTGCTTTCCAGAAAGCCGCTCCACGCGCCGGGCAGTTGCAGCAGCCGTATGGTGTGGCCCGTGGGCGCGGTGTCGAACACGATGTGCTCGAAGTCGGCGAGCAGGGCCTGGTCGGTCAGGAGGCCGGTGAATTCGTCGAAGGCGGCGATCTCGGTGGTGCAGGCGCCGGAGAGCTGTTCCTCGATGCCGCGCACCACGTCGTCCGGCAGCACGCCGCGCACGGGGCCGACGATGCGCTCGCGGTAGGCCCCGGCGGCGGCCTCCGGATCGATCTCCAATGCGGTCAGGCCGGGCACCGCGGCGATCGGCACCAGCGCGTTGCCGATCTCCTGGCCGAATACCTGGCCGACGTTGGAGGCCGGGTCGGTGCTCACCAGCAGCACGCGCCGTCCCGCATCGGCGAGGCGCACCGCGCCGGCGCAGGCGAGGGAGGTCTTGCCCACGCCGCCCTTGCCGGTGAAGAACAGGAAGCGCGGCGGCTGGTCGAGGAAGCGCATCGCGGTCTCTGGTCGGGTTCAGCAGCAACCGCCGCAGCAGGTACTGCCTTCGCCCCTGGGTTGCAGGGTGGGCAGGCCGGCCCAGCGCGCCAGTTCGGTACGGCTGGGGTAGCGGCCGGCCAGCGCCACTTCGCCATCCACCAGCACCAGCGGCAGGGCGTCCTGGCCGGAGCGTTCGAGGAAACCCCTGACCACGGCGTTGTCGGCAAAGGCGAGCGGCTGTTGGGCGAGGTTGAAGCGTTCGACCGGCAGACCCTGCTGCCGAGCCCAGTCGAGGTCGGCGGCGGCGGTGACCAGGGCCTGGCCCACCTCGGTGCCGCACACGCCGGTGCTGCAGCACAGGGCGGGGTCGAAGATCTGGATGGTTTTCATGGTGGGGATTCCTTTCAGGTCAGGGCAGCAGGGTGCCGATGCGGGCCAGTTCGGCCTTGAAGGCGGCGGGGTCGCGCCGCGCCAGGTCGGCGGGCAGGGCGAGGAAGGCTTCGATGCGGGCGCGCAGGATGCGGTAGGCGCGCTCGAAGGCGGCGTCGATCTCGGCATCCGTGCCGGTGGCCTTGGCCGGGTCGTCCACGCCCCAGTGCGTGCGCGGCACCGGCGCGAGATACACCGGGCAGGCTTCGCCGGCCGCGCCCGCGCACACGGTGACGACCACGTCCGGCGCGGCGGGCAGCTCGTCCCACGACTTGCTGCGGCAGCCCTCGGCGGGGATGCCTTTCCGCGCCAGCAGCGCCAGCGAACGCGGATGCACGTAACCCGTGGGCCGGCTGCCGGCGCTCGTGGCGCGCATGCCGGCCGGGGCGAGGGCGTTGAAGGTGGCCTCGGCGAGGATGGAACGGCAGGAGTTGCCGGTACAGAGGAAGAGGATGTTCATGCCTTGCAGCTTCCGTCGTGTTTGCAGGCGAGCCTGGGCAGGAAGGCGTCCACCCCCGGCACTTCGGCGCGCAGGCCGGCGCATTCTTCCGGGTTGCCGCCGCAACAGTTGGCGGTGAGGTAGGCGATGGTGTCCAGCATCAGCGGGATGTTGGCGCGGTAGCGCTGGAAGCGCCCTTCCTGCTCCACGGTGACCAGCCCGGCGGCGAGCAGGGCCTTGAGGTGGAAGGACAGGTTGGTGGGCGGTACGTCCAGCGCCGTGGCGATCTCGCCGGCGACCCGGCCCGGACTGCCTGCCTGCACCAGCAGGCGGAACACGTCCAGGCGGACGCCGGAGGAGAGGGCTTCGAAGACCTGCAGGACGGCGGTTTTTTCCATGGCGGCAAGAAACGCTTTGACATTTCAATAAAAGTTGAATGATTGTGAGCGTGCCGTCGGGCGGTGTCAACGCGTCACGCCGCGTACGGCGGAACGATGCCGGGCGTCGAGCGCCGCCTTCAGAACCGGGCCGAATCCGGTCATCATGCCGTCATCGGCATCGTGATACCGATGGACGGCCGCCGCGATGGCGGCGGCAGCGCACGCATCGTGCGCCGGGCGAGACGGGGGAGGTCGGACATGGGCAGGCACATCGCAATCATCCAGGGGCATCCCGACCCGGGCGGCGGGCGCTACTGCCACGCGCTCGCCGCGGCCTATGCGGACGGGGCGCGGAGTGCCGGCCATCGCGTAGACCTCGTCGACGTGGCGCGGCTCGACTTTCCGCTGCTGCGCACCAAGGAGGATTTCGAGCACGGCGCCGCGCCGCCGTCCGTGGCCGTGGCGCAGGCCGCCATGGCTGCGGCCGACCACCTGATCCTGGTCTATCCGCTGTGGCTGGGCGACATGCCGGCACTGCTGAAGGCCTTCCTGGAGCAGAGCTTCCGCCCCGGTTTCGCCTTCGGTCCCCAGCAGCCCGACGGCAAGCGCGAGGGCGGCGGCCTGCGCGGCAAGTCGGCCCGCATCGTGGTGACGATGGGCATGCCCGCGTTCGCCTACCGCTGGCTCTACGGCGCGCATTCGGTGAAGAGCCTGAGCCGCAACGTGCTGGGTTTCTCCGGCATGCGCCCGGTGCGCGTGTTGCTGGTCGGCACGGTCGAGGCCCGCCCCGCGGCCCGCCAGCGCTGGCTGGTGCGCATGGAAGGGTTCGGACGGCGGGCGCAATGAGGGCGGCGATTTGCCGTCCGCCCGGCCGGCCCTTATAATTCGCGGGTTTTACCGACTGGAACTTCGCGTGGCCGACAAGCTCGTTGCCGGAAACTGGAAGATGCATGGCAGCCTGGCGGCCAATGCGGCACTGCTGGGCGGGCTGGCGTCGGCCGGCGAGTTGGGGGTGTCGTGCGCGGTCTGCGTGCCGTACCCTTACCTGGCGCAGGCGCGCCAGTGCCTGGAGGCTGCGTCGATCGTGCTGGGGGCTCAGGACGTCAGCGAGTTCGCCGCGGGGGCCTACACCGGCGAGGTCAGCGGGGCGATGCTGGCCGAGTTCGGCTGCCGCTACGCCATCGTCGGCCATTCCGAACGCCGCGCGCTGTTCGGCGAGGACGACGCCACGGTCGGGCGCAAGGCGGCCGCGGCGCTGGCGGCGGAGCTGGTGCCCATCGTCTGTGTCGGCGAGACGCTCGCCGAGCGGGACGCCGGTGCCACGCTCGCGGTGATTCGCCGCCAGCTCGATGCGGTGGCCGCGGTGCTCGGCGGCGCGGCACTCGCGCGTGTGGTGCTGGCCTACGAGCCGGTGTGGGCGATCGGTACCGGTCGCTCCGCGACGCCGGTCCAGGTCGGTGAGGTGCATGGGGCGATCCGCGCCTGGCTGGGCGAGCGCTGCGCGCAGGCGGCGGCCGTGCCCATCCTGTACGGCGGCAGCGTCAAGCCGGACAATGCGGCGGAGCTTTTTGCGGTCAAGGATGTCGACGGCGGGCTGGTCGGAGGTGCCTCGCTCGTCGCGGAAGATTTTCTCGCCATTTGCCGCGCGGCGGCGAAGGCGCAAACCTGAAACATATTCGCAAGGTCAGTGATGAACAGCTTTATTTTTTCCCTGGTGCTCACGATTCACGTCATCGTCGGTCTGGCCGTGATCGGTCTGGTGCTGATGCAGCATGGCAAGGGGGCCGACATGGGGGCGGCGTTCGGCAGCGGCGCTTCCGGCAGCCTGTTCGGATCGTCCGGTTCGGCCAATTTCCTGAGCCGCACGACGGGCGTGCTGGCGACCGTTTTCTTCATCACCAGCCTGGGGCTCTCCTACATCGCCGGGAACCAGCCGGCGGCGCCGACGAGCGTGATGGAAGGGGCGGTGCCGGCCGTTGCGCCGGCGACCGGGGAGGTGCCCGCAAACGGCCAATCCACGCCGGATTCGCGCTCACAGGCGATCCCCGAATAGTCTATAAACGAAGTTTGCGCACCGAGGAAAAACCCGTATAATCCCGGTGCTGTAACAAGACGTGCCGACGTGGTGAAATTGGTAGACACGCCATCTTGAGGGGGTGGTGGCGAAAGCCGTGTGAGTTCGAGTCTCACCGTCGGCACCAGAATTCGGAGGCGCCCGCGCAAAGCGGGCGTTTCCACGCAGAGCGGTATAAAAAAACAACGAACTCATTTAAGAAACGGGGGTTGTTTCGCAATGCTGGATAATTATTTTCCCGTTCTGGTCTTCATTCTCGTGGGCCTGGGTTTCGGCATTGTTCCCATCCTGCTGGGCCGCATCCTGGGGCCCCACCGCCCGGACAGCGCAAAGCTGTCACCCTATGAGTGCGGCTTCGAGGCGTTTGAAGACGCCCGCATGAAGTTCGACGTCCGCTACTACCTGATCGCCATCCTTTTCATTCTCTTCGATCTGGAGATCGCCTTCCTCTTTCCGTGGGCGGCCGTGTTCCAGGAATTCATCGCGGCCGGCGAGCACGTGTGGTTCGTGTTCGGCTCGGTCATGGTTTTTCTCGCCGTGCTGGTGATCGGCTACATCGTCGAGTGGAAGAACGGCGCACTCGACTGGGAGTAATGCATGAGTATCGAAGGCGTCTTCCGCGAGGGTTTCGTCACCACCTCGCTCGATGCGGTGATCAACTGGACGCGCACCGGTTCGCTGTGGCCGGTGACGTTCGGCTTGGCCTGTTGTGCGGTCGAGATGATGCACTCGGGCATGTCGCGTTACGACCTCGACCGTTTCGGCATCATCTTCCGCGCCAGCCCGCGGCAGTCCGACCTGATGATCGTCGCCGGCACGCTGTGCAACAAGATGGCACCCGCGCTGCGCAAGGTGTACGACCAGATGCCCGAGCCCCGCTGGGTGATTTCCATGGGCTCCTGTGCCAACGGCGGCGGCTACTACCACTATTCCTATTCGGTCGTGCGCGGCTGCGACCGCATCGTGCCGGTGGACGTCTACGTGCCGGGCTGTCCGCCCACGGCCGAGGCGCTGCTCTACGGCATCTTCCAGTTGCAGAACAAGATCAAGCGCACCAACACCATTGCGCGCTGACAACAGGTAGGCAAAGTCCATGAGTGCCAAACTGGAAAGACTGGCCCAGACGCTGCGCGAGATCCTCGGCGACACGCTGCAGAGCCTGGTGAATGATCGCGGTGAAGTCACCATCGAGGTGGCCGCGGCCGATTACCTGCGGGTGGCGCAGACGCTGCGCGATCATGCCGACCTGCGTTTCGAGCAACTGATCGACGTGTCGGGGCTGGATTACGCTGCCTACGGCAACGGCGCGCACGAAGGCAGGCCGAAGCGCTTCGCTGCCGCGGCCCATCTGCTGTCGATCAAGCACAACTGGCGCCTGCGCCTGCGTGCCTTCGCCGACGACGATGCCTTTCCGGTGCTCGATTCGCTGGTCGGCGTGTGGCCTTCGGCCAACTGGTACGAGCGCGAGACTTTCGACCTCTACGGCATCATGTTCAGCGGCCATCCGGACCTGCGCCGCATCCTCACCGACTACGGCTTCGTCGGCCACCCGTTCCGCAAGGATTTCCCGGTATCCGGCCACGTCGAGATGCGCTACGACCCGGAAGCCGGCCGCGTGGTGTACCAGCCGGTGACCATCGAGCCGCGCGAGAACACCCCGCGCATCGTGCGCGAAGAGAACTACGGGGACGTCGGCCATGGCTGAGATCCGCAACTACACGATCAACTTCGGCCCGCAGCACCCCGCGGCCCACGGCGTGCTGCGCCTGGTGCTGGAACTGGACGGCGAGGTCGTCGAACGCGCCGACCCGCACATCGGCCTGCTCCACCGCGGTACCGAGAAGCTCGCCGAGACCCGCACCTGGGTACAGTCCGTGCCCTACATGGACCGCCTCGACTACGTGTCCATGATGTGCAACGAGCATGCGTACTGTATGGCCATCGAGCGCCTGCTGGGCCTCGAAGTGCCGCTGCGTGCGCAGTACATCCGGGTGATGTTCGACGAAATCACCCGCATCCTGAATCATCTGATGGGCATCGGCAGCCACGGGCTGGACATCGGTGCGATGACCATCATCCTCTACACCTTCCGCGAGCGCGAAGACCTGATGGACGTCTATGAGGCGGTGTCCGGCGCGCGCATGCATGCGGCCTACTACCGTCCGGGCGGCGTCTACCGCGACCTGCCCGAGCGCATGCCGCAGTACGAGGTCAACCGCTTCAAGAACGAGAAGACCGTGCGTGAACTGAATGCCGCGCGCGGTGGTTCGCTGCTGGATTTTCTCGAGGATTTCACCGAGCGTTTCCCGGGCTATTGCGACGAGTACGAAACCTTGCTGAGCGACAACCGCATCTGGAAGCAGCGCACGGTCGGCATCGGCGTGGTGTCGCCCGAAGAGGCGCTGGAGCGCGGCTTCTCCGGCCCCATGCTGCGCGGCTCCGGCATCGCCTGGGATTTGCGCAAGAAGCAGCCCTACGAGGTCTATGACCGGGTCGATTTCGACGTGCCGGTGGGCAAGAACGGCGACTGCTACGACCGCTACCTGTGCCGCATGGAAGAGATGCGCCAGTCCAACCGCATCATCAAGCAGTGCATCGAGTGGCTGCGTGCGAACCCGGGGCCGGTGATCACCGACAACCACAAGGTCGCCCCGCCGCCGCGGGAGCAGATGAAGGCCAACATGGAAGAGCTGATCCACCATTTCAAGCTCTTCACCGAAGGCATCCACGTGCCGGCCGGCGAAGTGTACGCCGCGATCGAGCACCCCAAGGGCGAGTTCGGCGTGTATGCGGTGTCCGACGGCGCCAACAAGCCCTACCGCCTGAAGCTGCGCGCCCCGGGGTTCGCGCACTTAGCGGCGATGGACGAACTATCGCGCGGCCACATGATCGCCGACGTGGTGGCGATCATCGGCACGATGGACATCGTGTTCGGCGAGATCGACCGCTAGCGCGGGGCAGGCGAGGGAAGGATGGCGGCCCCGCCGACGGACGGGGCAGACGGGAACAGGCAGGCTGACGGGAAGACGAGTACGCAATGCTGAGCCAGGAATCACTCCAACAGATCGATCGCGAGATCGCCAAGTATCCGCCGGACCAGAAACAGTCCGCGGTGATGTCGGCCCTGCGCATCGCCCAGGTCGAAAAGGGCTGGCTGGCCAACGAGACCATCGAGTTCGTCGCCGGCTACCTCGGCATGCCGGCCATCGCCGTCTATGAGGTGGCGAGCTTCTACAACATGTACGACCTGCATCCGGTCGGGCGCCACAAGATCACCGTGTGCACCAACCTGCCCTGTGCCCTGTCCGGCGGCGTGCATGTGGCCGAGTACCTGAAGGAAAAGCTCGGTATCGACTTCAACGAGACCACGCCCGACGGCAAGTTCACGCTGAAGGAAGGCGAGTGCATGGGCGCCTGTGGCGACGCCCCGGTGCTGCTGCACAACAACCACCGCATGTGCAGTTGGATGACCCGCGAAAAGATCGACCAGATGCTGGCCGAACTGGATGGCAAATGAGCACGCAAGGCATGATCCTCGCCGGCTGTGACGGCGACCGCACCTGGCGGCTCCAGGACTACGTCGCCCGCGGAGGCTACTCGGCGCTGAGGAAGATCGTCGCCGACAAGACCCCGCAGGACAACATCATCGCCGAGCTGAAGGCCTCGGTGCTGCGCGGGCGCGGCGGCGCGGGCTTCCCGACCGGCCTGAAGTGGAGCTTCATGCCGCGTTCCTTCCCGGGTGACAAGTACCTGGCGTGCAACTCGGACGAGGGCGAGCCGGGCACCTTCAAGGACCGGGACATCCTGCGCTACAACCCCCATGCGGTCATCGAGGGCATGGCCATCGCCGCCTACGCCATGGGCGCGGCGCGCGGCTACAACTACATCCACGGCGAGATCTTCGAGATCTACCAGCGCTTCGAGGAAGCCCTGGCGGAGGCGCGCGAAGCCAAGCTGATCGGCCGCAACATCCTCGGCTCGGACTTCTCCTTCGAGCTTTTCGCCCACCACGGCTACGGCGCCTACATCTGCGGCGAAGAAACCGCGCTGCTGGAATCCATCGAGGGCAAGAAGGGCCAGCCGCGCTTCAAGCCGCCTTTCCCGGCCAGCTACGGCCTGTACGGCAAGCCCACCACCATCAACAACACCGAGACCTTCGCCTCGGTGCCCTTCATCCTGAACATGGGCGGCGAGGCCTTCCTGAACCTCGGCAAGCCCAACAACGGCGGCATGAAACTGTTCTCGGTGTCCGGCCACGTCAATCGCCCGGGCAACTACGAGATTCCGCTCGGCACGCCGTTCTCCGAACTGCTGGAGATGGCCGGCGGCGTGCGCGGCGGGCGCAAGCTGAAGGCGGTGATCCCGGGCGGCTCCTCCGCCCCGGTGCTGCCCGCGGACGTCATCATGGGCTGCACCATGGACTACGACTCGATCTCCAAGGCGGGGTCGATGCTCGGTTCCGGCGCGGTCATCGTCATGGACGAGACCACCTGCATGGTCAAGGCGCTGGAGCGCCTGTCCTACTTCTACTACGAGGAATCCTGCGGCCAATGCACGCCGTGCCGCGAAGGCACCGGCTGGCTGTACAAGGTCGTCCATCGCATCGAGCACGGCGAAGGCCGGCCGGACGACCTGGACCTGCTGAATTCGGTCACCGGCAACATCATGGGCCGCACCATCTGTGCCCTGGGCGACGCCGCCTCCATGCCGGTGCAGAGCTTCATCAAGCACTTCGCCTCCGAGTTCGAGTACCACATCGAAAACAAGAAATGCCTCGTGCCGCCCGAAGTGCAGCACGCCGGCAGCAACATCTACGTGAGCCCGTCATGCTAGAAATCGAAATCGACGGCCAGCAGGTATCGGTTGAGGACGGCAGCACCGTGATGGATGCCGCCCACCAGGCCGGCATCTACATTCCGCACTTCTGCTACCACAAGAAGCTGTCCATCGCGGCCAACTGCCGCATGTGCCTGGTGCAGGTGGAAAAGGCGCCCAAGCCGCTGCCGGCCTGTGCCACGCCGGTGACCGCCGGCATGAAGGTGTGGACCCATTCCGAGGCCGCGGTGAAGGCGCAGAAGGGGGTGATGGAGTTCCTGCTCATCAACCACCCGCTGGACTGCCCCATCTGCGACCAGGGCGGCGAATGCCAGCTCCAGGATTTGGCCGTGGGCTACGGCGGCGTGGCCTCGCGCTACCAGGAAGAAAAGCGCGTGGTGTTCAACAAGAACCTCGGCTCGCTCGTCTCCACCGACATGACCCGGTGCATCAACTGCACCCGCTGCGTGCGCTTCACTGTCGAGATCGCCGGCGAGATGGAACTGGGCCAGGCTTTCCGCGGCGAGCACGCGGAGATCATGCCCTTCATCGAGAAGACGGTGGATTCCGAGCTCTCCGGCAACATCATCGACCTGTGCCCGGTGGGCGCGCTCACCTCCAAGCCCTTCCGCTTCTCCGCCCGCACCTGGGAAATGTCGCGCCGCCGCTCGGTGAGCCCGCACGATTCCCTGGGCGCCAACCTGATCGTGCAGACCAAGCACGACGTGGTGAAGCGCGTGCTGCCGCTGGAGAACGAAGAGCTCAACGAATGCTGGCTGTCCGACAAGGACCGCTTCTCCTATGAAGGCCTCAACAGCGACGAGCGCCTGACCACCCCGCTGATCAAGCAGGACGGCGAGTGGAAGGCGGTGGACTGGCAGGCCGCCCTCGAATTCGCCGCCAGCGGCCTGCGCGGCATCGCGAAGGACTATGGTCCGGCGGCCATCGGCGCGCTGGGTTCGCCCCACGCCACCGTGGAAGAACTTCATCTGCTGCAGAAGCTTGCCCGCGGGCTGGGCTCCGGCAACGTGGATTTCCGCCTGCGCCAGACCGATTTCCGCGCCGACGCGGGCCGTGCCGGTGCGCCCTGGCTGGGCATGAAGGTCGCCGAGACGGGCGAGCTGGACCGCCTGCTGGTGGTGGGCAGCTTCCTGCGCAAGGACCATCCGCTCCTCGCCCAGCGCGTGCGCCAGGCCACCAAGCGCGGCCTGCTGGTCAGCGTGGTGGGCCCGAACGCCGAGGAGTGGCTGCTGCCGGTGCGCGCCCGCGCCCTGGTCGCGCCCTCGGCCCTGGTGGATACGCTGGCCCAGATCGTCGTCGCGCTGGCGGCGGAGAAGGGCGTGGCCATCGATGAACGCCTGAGCGGGTTTCCCGCGCAGGCCGGCGACGACGCGCGCGCCATCGCCGCCAGCCTCGCCTCCGGCCGCAAGGTCGCGGTGTGGCTGGGCAACCTGGCGGTACAGGACCAGCGTGCGGCCGAGCTGCAACTGCTCGCCAACGAAATCGCCCGTCTGGCCGGCGGCACGGCCGGCGTGATCGGCGAGGCGGCCAACAGCGTAGGCGGCTATCTCGCCGGCGCGGTGCCGTCCGCCGACGGCCTCGATGCCCGCCAGCAGATCGAACAACCCCGCAAGGCCTACGTGCTGCTGGGCGCCGAGCCCGAGCTGGACTTCGCCGATCCGGCCGCGACCGTGGCCGCCCTGGGCGGCGCCCAACTGGTGGTGGCGCTGTCGGCCTTCGTCTCGCCCAGCCTGCGCGAGGTGGCCGACGTGCTGCTGCCGGTCGCGCCCTTCGCCGAGACCTCCGGCACCTTCGTCAATGCGGAAGGCCGCGCCCAGAGCTTCGTCGCCGTGGCGCGTCCCCAGGGAGACACCCGCCCGGCGTGGAAGGTACTGCGCGTGCTGGGCAACGTGCTGGAGCTGGCCGGCTTCGACTACAACGATTCGGAAGCGGTGCGCGACGAGGCCCTCGCGGGCGACATCGCCGCGCGCCTGGACAACCGTGTCGACGGCGTCGCGCTGTCGGCGGTCGCCGCCCCGGCGGGTGCCCTGGAACGTGTCGCCGACGTGCCCATCCACTTCGCCGACCCGCTGGTGCGCCGTGCGCCCGCGCTGCAGCGCACGCGAGACGCAGCCGCCCCGGTGGCGCGCGCGAGCCGCGCCACGCTGGCCGCGCTGGGCTTGGCCGGCGGTGAGCGCGTGCGCCTGGCGCAGGGCGCGGCCCGCGCCGAACTGACGATCGTCGCCGACGACAAGCTGGCCGACGGCTGCGTGCGCGTGGCCGCGGCCCATCCGGACACCGCGACCCTCGGCGCGTTGAGCGGCGCAATCAGCGTGGAGCGTATCTGATGGAAGCAATGCTGGAACCGGTGGCGCAGTTCTTCGGCCCGACCTGGCCGCTGGTGTGGACCCTGGTCAAGATCGTCGCCATCCTCATCCCGCTGATGACCTGCGTGGCCTACATGACGTACGCCGAACGCAAGGTGATCGGCGCCATGCAGGTGCGCAAGGGCCCCAACGTGGTGGGGCCGCTGGGCCTGCTGCAGCCGATCGCGGATGCGCTCAAGCTGCTGTTCAAGGAAGTGATCGTGCCCAGCGGGGCGAACAAGGGGCTGTACATCATCGGCCCCATCCTCGCCCTGGCGCCGTCGCTCGCCGCGTGGTCGGTGGTGCCGTTCGGCGACGGGCTGGTGCTGGCCGACGTCAATGCGGGCCTGCTGTTCCTGCTCGCGATCATCTCGCTCGAAATCTACGGGGTGATCATCGCCGGCTGGGCGTCCAATTCCAAATATGCCTTCATCGGCGCCATGCGCGCCTCCGCGCAGATGGTGTCCTACGAAGTGTCGATGGGCTTCGCGCTGATCTGCGTGCTGATGATCTCCGCCAGCCTCAATCTCACCGACATCGTGACCTCCCAGGGCAGCGGGCGCTTCCACGACATGGGCCTGGGCTTCCTGTCGTGGAACTGGCTGCCGCTGCTGCCGATGTTCGTGGTGTATCTGGTGTCGGGCATCGCCGAAACCAACCGCGCACCCTTCGACGTGGTGGAAGGCGAGGCGGAAGTGGTGGCCGGCCACATGGTGGAATACTCCGGCATGGCCTTCGCGCTGTTCTTCCTGGCCGAATACGCCAACATGATCCTGGTCTCCATCCTGACCTCGATCCTGTTCCTCGGCGGCTGGCTCTCGCCGGTGGGCTTCCTGCCCGACGGCTTCCACTGGCTGGCACTGAAGACCGCGGCCATCCTGTTCGTCTTCCTGTGGGTGCGCGCCACCTTCCCGCGCTTCCGCTACGACCAGGTGATGCGCCTGGGCTGGAAGGTGTTCATTCCCGTCACCCTGATATGGGTGGTTGTCGTGGCGGTGTGGATGATTTCCCCGCTGTCGATCTGGAGGTGATAGGAAAGATCATGGGTGCCAAGGATTTCATCGGCAGTCTGTTCCTCAAGGAACTGCTCAAGGGCATGCAGCTCACCGGGCGGCATCTGTTCTCCCGCAAGATGACCATCATGTTCCCGGAGGAGAAGACGCCGCAGAGCAACCGCTTCCGCGGCCTGCACGCGCTGCGCCGCTATCCCAACGGCGAGGAACGCTGCATCGCGTGCAAGCTGTGCGAGGCGGTCTGCCCGGCGCTGGCGATCACCATCGAATCCGCCCAGCGCGACGACGGTTCGCGCCGCACCACGCGCTACGACATCGACCTGACCAAGTGCATCTTCTGCGGGTTCTGCGAGGAAGCCTGTCCCGTCGATGCCATCGTCGAGACGCGGGTGTTCGAGTACCACGGCGAACGGCGCGGGGATCTCTACTACACCAAGCAGATGCTGCTGGCGGTGGGCGACAGGAACGAAGCGCAGATCGCCGCGGACCGGGAACAGGACGCCAAGTACCGTTAAGGAGAAGGCGCCCGCCGCGGGCGGGGCCGCACACACGACATGGATTTCAAGACTTTCGTCTTCTACGTTTTCAGCGCGATCCTGGTGTTCGCCGCGCTGCGCGTGATCACCTCGCGCAACCCGGTGCATGCGGTGCTCCACCTGGTGCTGGCCTTCTTCACCGCGGGGGGCATCTGGCTGCTGCTGCAGGCCGAGTTCCTCGCCATCGTGCTGGTCATGACCTACGTGGGCGCGGTGATGGTGCTGTTCCTGTTCGTGGTGATGATGCTCGACATCAACCTCGACCGCCTGCGCGAAGGCTTCTGGAGCTACCTGCCGGTGGGCGCGCTGGTGGGCATCCTGCTGGTGGTCGAGATGGCCATCGTGCTCGGCGGGCGCTACTTCGGCCTGGACGCGATGCCCAATCCGCCGGCCGCCACCGAGGGTTACAGCAACACCCGCGAACTGGGGCTGGTGCTCTACACCGAATACGTCTATCCGTTCGAACTCGCCTCGCTGGTGCTGCTGGTGGCGATGATCGCCGCGGTCACCCTGACCCTGCGCAAGCGCAAGGGCCTCAAATACATCAGCGCGAGCGAGCAGGTGGCGGTCAAGCGCGAAGGCCGGATCGAGGTGGTGAAGATGCCGGCGGAAAAGGAATAACACCATGCTCTCGCTCTCCCACTACCTCATCCTGGGTGCGATCCTGTTCGCCATCGGCGTGGTCGGCATCTTCCTGAACCGCAAGAACCTGATCGTGCTGCTGATGGCCATCGAGCTGATGCTGCTCGCGGTGAACATGAACTTCGTCGCTTTCTCGCACTACCTGGGCGATCTCTCCGGGCAGGTATTCGTTTTCTTCATCCTCACCGTCGCGGCGGCCGAATCGGCCATCGGTCTGGCGATCCTGGTGGTGCTGTTCCGCAATCTGCGCACCATCCACGTGGATGATCTGGACAGCCTCAAGGGTTAAGGGAAGCGGCGCACATGACCGACATGCAAATGCTCTATCTCCTGGTGCCGCTGGCACCGCTGGCCGGCGCCATCCTGGCCGGCCTGTTCGGCAAGGCGATCGGCCGCACCGGCGCGCACGTCGTCACCATCCTCGGCGTGGCGGCGGCCTTCGTCGCCTCGGTGGTGATCTACCAGGACGTGGCCGCGGGCAACACCTTCAACGGCACGGTCTACACCTGGATGCAGGCCGGCGGCATCAGTTTCGAGATCGGCTTCCTGATCGACTCGCTGACCGTGATGATGATGCTGGTGGTGACCTTCGTGTCGCTGATGGTGCACATCTACACCATCGGCTACATGCACGAGGACCCCGGCTACCAGCGCTTCTTCAGCTACATCTCGTTGTTCACCTTCTCCATGCTGATGCTGGTGATGTCGAACAACTTCCTCCAGCTCTTCTTCGGCTGGGAAGCGGTGGGCCTGGTGTCCTACCTGCTGATCGGCTTCTGGTACGAGCGCCCGACCGCCATCTACGCCAACCTGAAGGCCTTCCTGGTCAACCGCGTGGGCGACTTCGGCTTCCTTCTCGGCATCGGCCTGATCGCCGCCTACACCGGCAGCCTGAACTACGCCGAGGTGTTCGCGCTGGCCGACAGCCTGGCCGCGCAGGACATGGCCGTGACCGGCTGGCCGCTGATCACCGCGATCTGCATCTGTCTGTTCATCGGCGCGATGGGCAAGTCGGCCCAGGTGCCGCTGCACGTGTGGCTGCCGGACTCCATGGAAGGCCCGACCCCGATCTCGGCACTGATCCACGCCGCGACCATGGTGACCGCGGGCATCTTCATGGTGGCGCGCATGTCGCCGCTGTTCGAACTGTCCGACGTGGCCCTGTCCTTCGTGCTGGTGATCGGCGCCACCACGGCGCTGTTCATGGGCTTCCTCGGCATCGTGCAGAACGACATCAAGCGCGTGGTGGCCTATTCCACGCTGTCCCAGCTCGGCTACATGACCGTGGCCCTGGGCGTGTCGGCCTACTCGGCGGCGGTGTTCCACCTGATGACCCACGCCTTCTTCAAGGCGCTGCTGTTCCTCGGCGCCGGCTCGGTCATCATCGGCATGCACCACGACCAGGACATGCGCAACATGGGCGGGCTGCGCAAGTACATGCCCATCACCTGGATCACCTCCCTGCTGGGCTCGCTGGCGCTGATCGGCTTCCCCTTCTTCGCCGGCTTCTACTCCAAGGACTCCATCATCGAGGCGGTGCACGCGGCGAACATCCCCGGTGCCGGCTACGCGCTGTTCTGCGTGCTGGCGGGCGTGTTCGTCACCGCGTTCTACTCCTTCCGCATGTACTTCCTGGTCTTCCACGGCGAGGAGCGCTTCGGCAAGAACCACCACGACCACGAAGGCGACCACGACGACGAGGAGCCCGCGGGCGACCATCATCACGGCCTCGCTCCCGGCCAGAAGCCGCACGAATCGCCCTGGGTGGTCACCCTGCCGCTGGTGCTGCTGGCCATCCCCTCGGTGCTGATCGGTTTCTTCACCATCGAACCCATGCTGTTCGGAGAATGGTTCAAGGACGTGATCTTCGTCGGCGACAACCACGTCGGCCTCAAGGAGCTTGCGGAGAGCTTCCACGGCCCGCTGGCGATGGCCATCCACGGCCTGCAGACCGCGCCGTTCTGGCTGGCGATGGGCGGCGTGGCGCTGGCCTGGTTCTTCTACATGAAGCGCCCGGACATCCCGGCCGCCATCCAGCGCACCTTCCGTCCGCTGTACACGCTGCTGGACAACAAGTACTACTTCGACCGCTTCAACGAGGTGTTCTTCGCCGCCGGTTCGCGCCTGCTGGGCCGCGGCCTGTGGAAGGGCGGCGACCAGGCATTGATCGACGGCGTGGCGGTCAACGGCACCGCCAGGCTGGTGGGCTGGGTGGCGCAGGCCAGCCGCCTGTTCCAGACCGGCCACATCTACCAGTACGCCTTTGCGATGATCATCGGCGTATTCGTGCTGCTCACCTTCTGGTTCAACCGCGGTTGAGCGCGGAACCGGCGGATATTGGATAACGACAAGGGCGCCACCGCGGCGACGCACTGAACGGAAAGTTACGATGACGGGAATGCCTCTCCTCAGCCTCGCGATCTGGATTCCGATCCTCGGCGGCTTGCTGGTGCTCGCCACCGGCTCGGATCGCAACGCGCCGCTGGCGCGCATCCTGGCCCTGCTGGCCGCGCTGGCCGGATTCCTGGTGACCATCCCGCTCTACATCGGGTTCGACACCTCCACCGCGGCGATGCAGTTCGTCGAGCTTTCCCCGTGGATCCGTCCGTTCAACATCAACTACCACCTGGGCGTCGACGGCATCTCGGTGCTGTTCGTGCTGCTGAACGCCTTCATCACCTTCATCGTGGTCATCGCCGGCTGGGAAGTGATCCGCGACAAGGTCGCCCAGTACATGGCGGCCTTCCTGATCATGTCCGGGCTGATGAACGGCATCTTCTCGGCCCTGGACGGCGTGCTGTTTTACGTCTTCTTCGAAGCCTCGCTGATCCCGCTCTATCTCGCCATCGGCATCTGGGGCGGCCCCAACCGCGTGTATGCGGCGATCAAGTTCTTCCTCTACACCCTGGTCGGCTCGCTGCTGATGCTGGTCGCGCTGCTCTACCTGTTCATGCAGGCCGGCGGCAGCTTCGCCATCCTCGACTGGCACCAACTGCCCATCGGCATGACCGCCCAGACGCTGATCTTCTTCGCCTTCCTGGCGGCCTTCGCGGTCAAGGTGCCCATGTGGCCGGTGCACACCTGGCTGCCGGACGCCCACGTGGAGGCGCCCACCGGCGGCTCGGTGGTGCTGGCCGCCATCGCGCTGAAGCTCGGCGCCTACGGCTTCCTGCGCTTCTCCCTGCCCATCGTGCCGGACGCGGCCAGCGAATACGCACCGCTGATCATCGCCCTGTCGCTCATCGCGGTGGTGTACATCGGCTTCGTCGCCCTGGTGCAGACCGACATGAAGAAGCTGGTGGCCTACTCCTCTATCGCCCACATGGGCTTCGTCACCCTGGGCTTCTTCATGTTCAACCAGCTCGGCCTGGAAGGCGCGCTGGTGCAGATGATCTCCCACGGCTTCGTGTCGGGCGCCATGTTCCTGTGCATCGGCGTGCTGTACGACCGCATGCACAGCCGCAACATCGCCGACTACGGCGGCGTGGTGAACAAGATGCCCAAGTTCGCCGCCTTCTTCATGCTGTTCTCCATGGCCAACGCCGGCCTGCCGGGCACCAGCGGCTTCGTGGGCGAGTTCATGGTGATCCTGGGCGCGGTAGACTTCAATTTCTGGGTTGCCTTCCTCGCCGCCACCACGCTGATCCTGGGCGCGGCCTACACCCTATGGATGTACAAGCGGGTGATGTTCGGCCACGTGGCCAACGACCACGTGGCCGAGCTCGACGACATCAACGCGCGCGAATTCGCTTTTCTCGCCCTGCTCGCCCTGTGCGTGCTGGCGATGGGCGTCTATCCATTCCCGTTCACCGAAGTGATGCATGCCTCGGTCGATGAACTCCTGCGGCACATTGCCGTGAGCAAGCTCTGAGCGAGCAGGCGAATACCCTTTACGGACCGGTCAGAAGATGAATTTCGTAGTCCCCGACTTCTACCCCGCAGCGGCCGAGATCTTCGTCGCCGTGATGGCCCTCGTGATCATGCTGGCGGCCGCCTTCGCCCGCGGCGTGCGCTGGCTCGCCTACGCGCTGGCGCAGATCACGCTGATCGGCGCGGCCTTCATCACCATCTTCGTGACCATGAGCGGCGAGGTCGTGCATACCTTCAGCGGCATGTTCGTGGGCGACCTGCTGGGCGACTTCCTCAAGCTGCTGATCTACTTCTCGGTGGCCATCGCGCTGCTGTACGGCCGCGGCTACCTCGCCGACCGCAAGCTGGACCGCCCCGAGTTCTACCTGTTGGCCGTGCTGATGACCCTGGGCATGATGGTCATGGTGACCTCCAACCACATGCTTACCCTTTACATCGGCCTGGAGATGATGTCCCTGGCGCTCTACGCCATGGTCGCCTTCGACCGCGATTCCGCGCGCTCCACCGAAGCGGGGATGAAGTACTTCGTGCTCGGCGCGCTGGCCTCCGGCCTGCTGCTGTACGGCATGTCCATGGTGTACGGTGCCACCGGCGCGCTCGACTTCGGCAGCATCCACGAGGCGCTCTACTACCAGTCCGCCAACAAGACCGTGCTGCTCTTCGGCCTGGTGTTCCTGATGGCCGGCATCGCCTTCAAGCTCGGCGTGGTGCCCTTCCACATGTGGGTGCCGGACGTCTATCAGGGCGCGCCCACCGCGGTCACGCTGCTGATCGCCACCGCGCCCAAGCTCGCCGCCTTCGCCATGGCCGTGCGCCTGCTGGTGTTCGGCCTGTTCGAACTGGTCGAGCAGTGGCAGGCCATGCTGATGTTCCTGGCCGTGCTGTCCATCATCCTGGGCAACCTGGCGGCCATCGCCCAGAGCAACATCAAGCGCATGCTGGCTTATTCGGGCATCTCCCACATGGGCTTCATGCTGCTGGGCCTGCTCGCCGGCGTGGTGGACGGCGACCGCCACTACGCCTTCGGCGCCTACAGCTCGGCCATGTTCTACGCCGTGTCCTACGTGATCATGAGCCTGGCTTCCTTCGGCATGGTGCTGCTGCTGTCCCGCGCCGGCTTCGAGGCCGAGAATGTGGACGACTTCAAGGGCCTCAACAAGCGCAGCCCGTGGTTCGCCGCGATGATGATGATCATCATGTTCTCCATGGCCGGCATCCCGTTCTTCATCGGCTTCTTCGCCAAGCTCGCGGTGCTGCAGTCGGTGGTCGCCGCCGGCCACGTCTGGCTGGCGGTGCTGGCGGTGATGATGTCCGTGATCGGTGCCTTCTACTACCTGCGCGTGGTCAAGGTCATGTACTTCGACGAGCCGGTGGACACCGCGCCCATCCACGCCCCGGCCGACGTGCGCGTGCTGCTGTCGGTCAACGGCCTGTCGGTCGCCGCGCTGGGCCTGGCGCCGCAGGGCCTGATGTATCTGTGCGGCATCGCGCTGCTGGCCTCGCTGGTCTGAGCGGGGCCGTCCTGACGAACGAGGCGGGCGGGGCATGAGCGGGAACGCGGGCGTCTATATCCTCCTCGCGCTGGCCTTCGTGGCCGCCAATCTGCCCTTCCTGTTCGAGCGCATCCTGTTCGTGCGCCGTCCGGCCGGGGGCGCCAAGAACTTCGCCTGGCGGCTCTTCGAACTGCTGCTGCTGTACCTGCTGGTCGGCGGCCTTGCCCACATGCTCGAAACGCGCAGCCACGGCGGCGCCTATCCGCAGAACTGGGAGTTCTACGCCACCACGCTGAGCCTGTTCGTGGTGTTCGCCTATCCCGGCTTCATCTATCGTTACCTCTGGCACGGCAACAGGCGGCGCACGGCCGCCGTACAGGGATGAGCGAAGCTCCGCAGCCCGATCCCCTCGAAGAACGGGAGCTGGCCTCCGAGCCGGTCTTCGACGGCCGCCTGCTCAAGGTCCGGCGCGACACCGTGCACCTGCCCGACGGCAAGCAGGGTGTGCGCGAGTACATCCGCCATCCCGGGGCCGTGGCCATCGTCGCCGTGCTGCCGGACGGGCGGCTGATCTTCGAGCGCCAGTACCGCTACCCCCTGCGCCGCGCCTTCCTGGAGATACCCGCCGGCAAGATCGATCCGGGCGAGGACATCCTCGCTTGCGCGGTGCGCGAACTGCGCGAGGAGGCCGGCTACCGGGCGGACGAATGGCAGTACCTGGGGGTCATGCACCCGTGCATCGGCTACTCGGACGAGCGCATCGAACTCTTCCTCGCCCGCGGCCTGACCCACATCGGCAACGCCCTCGACGAAGGCGAGTTCCTCGAACTGCTGACCCTGAGCCTGGCGGAAGCCGAAGCGGCTGTGCACGGCGGCCGCATCACCGACGGCAAGACCATCGCGGCGCTGTTCCGCGCCCTGCCGCTGCTGCGCGGCTGAGCGTCTCGCCCGCAGAGGGGCTGATACACTCCGTGGGGGGCCTTGGCCGCGATGGGGCGGTTCCGGGTACAAATGGCGCCCCATCGCGGCCAAGGCCGCTCCTACAGATGCCAACAACGACAACGGAGACCCTCATGCCCATGTTCGTCGACACCACCCCGCCCGGACAATGCCTGTTCTGTCGCCTCATTGCCGGCGAGATCCCGTCCGCCCGCGTGTATGAGGACGAACTGACCCTTGCCTTCATGGACATCGGCCAGTGCAATCCCGGCCATGTGCTGGTGGCGGTGAAGCGCCACGCGGCCAACCTGCTCGAACTCACCGAGGAAGAGGCGGGCGCGGTCATGCGTACCGCCCGCCGGGTGGCGCTGGCGGTGCGCGATACCTTCGACCCGCCCGGCCTCACGCTGCTGCAGGCCAACGGCAGGGAAGGGGATCAGACCGTATTCCATTTCCACATGCACGTGGTGCCGCGCCACGCGGACGACGGCATCGCCCTCACCTGGCCGCGCAAGGAACCGCCCTTCGCGGTACTGCAGGACTACGCCCAGCGCCTGCACGGTGCGCTCGCCGGCGCCTGAGCGTGCTGCCCGCCTGCCCCCTGTGCCGCAGCGCGGACACCCGGTCGCTGCTGCAGGCGGACGGGCGCGACTACCTGCGCTGCGACGGCTGCCAACTGACTTTTCTCGACCCCTCCCAGCGCCTCGATCCTGCGGCCGAGCGCGCCTTCTACGATACCCACTGCAACGAGCCGGACGATCCCGGCTACCGCCGCTTCCTCGCCCGTCTCGCGGACCCGCTGATGGCGCGGCTGGCGCCCGCCAGCGAGGGGCTGGACTACGGCTGCGGACCCGGGCCGGCGCTGGCGGCGATGCTGGAGGAGGGCGGCCACCGCGTGGCCTGCTACGACCCGTACTACCGCCCGGATACCGGGGTGCTCACGCGGAGCTACGATTTCGTCACCTGCACCGAGGTGGCTGAGCACTTCCGCGACCCGGCCGGCGAGTTCGCCCGCCTGGCGGCGCTGCTACGCCCGGGCGGCTGGCTCGCGCTGATGACCTGCTTCCAGACCGACGACACGCGCTTCGCCCACTGGCACTACCGGCGCGATCCCACCCACGTGGTGTTCTACCGCGAGGAGACCTTCGCCTGGCTGGCGGCGCAACTGGGCTGGACGCTGGAAGTGCCGGCCAAGGACGTGGCGCTGCTGCGCCGGCCGGCCCCTTCAGCGCACCGCCCGGCCGCTTGCCAGTAACTCGCTGACGCGATGTGACAGCTCGCGGTTCTCGCGGTTGAGTTCGTACATCCGGAAGGCATCGCGCAGGCTTTCCAGCAGGACCTGGTCGTCCCACGGTTTGGTCAGGAACTTGTAGATGGCGCCGCGGTTGACCGCGTCGATCACCGAACTGAGTTCGGTATAGCCGGACAGCACGATGCGGATGACGTTGGGGTGCAGCTTGCGGACCCGGCGCAGGAATTCCGTGCCCGTCATGCCCGGCATGCGCTGGTCGCAGACCACCACGCCCACGCGGCCGGTGGCGAGCACCTCGAAGGCGTCGTCGAGCCTGGCACAGGTCTGTACCTCGATCTCGGTGGGGCGCAGCAGCCGGCGCAGTGCGGCGAGCACGCTCGGCTCATCGTCCACCAGCAGCAGCACCCGCCCGGAATCGACGGCCGGCGGCGCGAGGCGGCGGTCCTCGTACAGGAGCGCTACGAAATCGTGCGCCGGCAACGGCCGGCTGAAGTAGTAGCCCTGGATCTCTTCGCAACGCAGTCCGCGCAGGTAGCCAAGCTGTCCCTCGGTCTCCACGCCCTCGGCGATCACGCTGATCCCCAGGCTGTGGGCCATGCCCACGACCGCCTGGACGATGGCGGCATCGTGCGGATCCGAGGTGATGTGGGTGATGAAGCTGCGATCGATCTTGATGCGCGAAACCGGCAGGCGCTGCAGGTAGCTGAGCGAGGAGTAGCCGGTACCGAAGTCGTCGAGGGAGTGGCTGACCCCCTGCCCGCGCAGCCGGTCGAGCGTCCGCGTCACCGCCTCCGCGTTGCGCATCACGATGCTCTCGGTGATCTCCAGTTCCAGCCAGCGCGCCTCCAGGCCCGTCTCGGTCAGCACCCTCCCGACCAAGGCGCCGATGTCGCCATCCTGGAACTGGCGGGCCGAGAGGTTGACCGCGACCCGCAGCGGCGGCAGGCCGGCATCCTGCCAGTGGCGCGCGTTGCGGCAGGCTTCCTCCAGCACCCAGGCGCCCACCTGGACGATCATGCCCGTCTCTTCGAGCAGGGGGATGAACTCCAGCGGCGGCACCAGGCCGTGCCCCGGGCGGAACCAGCGCAGCAGCGCTTCCGCGCCGACCACGCGGCCGCTCTCGAGGTCGACCTGGGGCTGGTAGTGCAACTGCAACTGGCCGCGCTCGAGGGCATGCCGCAGTTCGCCCTCGAGCGCGAGCCGGTGCTGCCAGCGCGTGTCCAGCTCGGGGGCGTAGATGCGATAGTGGTCGCCGGAGTCCTGCGCGGTACCGGCCGCGATCAACGCGGCCTTCAGCACCGCCTGGGCCTCTTCGCCATCCTGCGGGAATAGTGCGATGCCGATGAAGGGATCCAGGAACACTTCTCGCCCGTCGACGTGAATGGCGTCGGCGAGGGCCCCGCCGACCTTCCTCGCGGTCTCCTCGACCACATGGACGCCGTCGGCTCCCTCCAGGACGAGGGCGAATTCCGCCTCGGTCACGCGTCCGACCAGCGCCGTCGGCAGCATGTCTTCCAGACGGGCGGCGACGGCGCGCGCCAGCTCCGGCCCGTGGGCCTGGCCCAGCACCTGCAACACACCGTGATAGCTGCGCAGGTTCACCACCAGCACCGCGACCGGCCCGGCGGCACAGCGGCCGGCGAGGCGCTGGATCCATAGTTCGCGGCCGGGCAGGCCGGTCTGCGCGTCGTAGTAGGCGAGGTACTGGATCTTGCTCTCGGCCACGGCGCGCTTTTCTTCGCGGCGCATGACCTCGAGGGCGAAGGAGACGTCTCCCGCAACCTCGGTCAGCAGGACCAGGCGGCCGGTATCGAACGCCCCCGCTTCGGCCGCGGCGATGACGAACGCGCCTATCGTGCGGCCTTCCTGCATCAGCGGGAAGGCCGCCACCGCGTGCACGGCCGCCGCCTCGAACACGGCGCGCCAGGGCGCCAGGCGCCCGTCGCCGGCGACGTCGTTGATCACGCAGGCCCGCTTGTCGCCGATCGCCATCATGCTCGGCACGTTCGCCCCGGTCCCGCCGCCGGGTGGGGCCGAGAGGTCGATGGCGACGCCCGCACGCGCGACCGCGAGGACATGCCCGCTCCCGGGATCGAGGACATCGACCCAACTGGCCGCGAAGCCGCCGTCCTCGACGGCGATGCGGCAGGCGGTCACGTAGAGGTCGTGCGGATTGTCGACACGGACGATGCTGCGGTTGATGCGGCTCAGCATCGCGTAGAGCCCGAGCACGCGCTCCATCTGCGCATGCACGGCGTCGATGTCCCCCGTGCGCTCGGCATCAGTCATCGCGATCTCCCGCGCCGCCCAACAGCGCCGTCAGGTGCGCCTTCAACTGCCAGCGATCGATCGGCTTGGCGACGATGTGTTCGATCCCCGCACCGGCCAGGCGCCGGCGGGAAGCCTCGTCGTCCAGTGCGGTGACCACGATCAGCGGCACATGGCGGAGCACCGGATGCACCTTGAGCCGCCGCACGACCTCGAATCCATCCATGCCCGGCATCATGACGTCGAGCAGGATGGCGTCCGGCGCCTGCGCGGCAATGTCCGCGAGCGCCTCCCCGCCGGAACTGAAACTGCGGACGACGTAGCCGTCTGCGGCGAGCAGCGTTTCGAGCAGTTTGCGATTGAGCGCGTCGTCGTCGACGATCAGCACCGTTCTGGATCGGGTTCCTGTCATGGTGGCGTTCCTCCGGCAACCCCCAGCCGTCGGGTCACCTCGGCGAGAAAGCACTTGTAGTCGATCGGTTTGGTGATGTAGCCGTCGCAGCCGGCTTCGAGAATCCGGGTCTCCTCCCCCTTCATCGCGAACGCGGTCAGCGCCACCACCTGGATGCCCCGGGTGGCGGGATCGGCCTTCAGCACGCGGGTCGCGTCCAGCCCGTCCATGCCGGGCAACTGGATGTCCATCAGCACCAGTTGGGGCATCCGTTCCCGTGCCAGCGCAATGCCTTCCGCGGCGGTCGTTGCGCTCAGGACGCGATAGCCGGCGTGTTCGAGCAGCATCGCCGCCAGCTTCATGTTGGCCGGGTTGTCCTCGACCACGAGTACGGTCGGCGCGTTCATGCGGGCGCTCCCTGGCGTTCGGAGAAGAGCGCGCGGCGCACCTCGGCGGCGAAGCGCTCGCGGGTGAACGCCGATTTTTCGAGGATGGCCGTGACGTGGCCGTTGATCAGATCGCGATCCGCCGCGCTGAGGTCCTTGCTGGTGACGACGATGACCGGAATCGCCGCGGTGTCCGCGTCGGTCCGCAGCGCCTCGACCACGTCGAAGCCGCTGACGTCGGGCATCAGCAGGTCCAGCACCAGCAAGTCCGGCCGCTCACGCCGCGCGAGTTCGATGCCGTCCCTGCCGCCATCGGCCCGCAGCACCGTACCGACGATGCCGGCGAGGCACTCGGTCAGCAGCTCGACCACCATCGGGTCGTCGTCGATCACCAGCACCTTCGCGGTCGGCATGGACGGGCTGCGAAAGCCGATGCGATCGAGGGCGGCGGCCAGCTCGTCGCGGCTGACCGGTTTCTGCAGCACCTGCGCCGCCCCGAGCGAAACCCCCTTCTCCGCATCGGCGACGATGGACACGATCACCACCGGCACGTCGGCCCACGGCGACCCGGCCGACTTGATCCGCGCCAGGTATTGCCAGCCATCGACGCCGGGCAGCAGCACGTCGAGGACGATGAGACAGGGCTGCCGCCCGCCCAGCGCCGCCGGCGCCGACTCCGCATCCCCGGCCAGCGCCACCTGGAAGCCTTCCCCGTCCAGGTGCAGGCGCAGCAGTTCGGCCGCGCGGGGGTCATCCTCGATCACCAGCGCCAGCGGCCGGCCGTCGTCCTGCGGCGGCGGGGCGTCCCTTTCCCCGTTCGGGACGTCCCGCCACGGCAGCCATACGGTGAAGCGGCTGCCGCGGCCCGGCTCGCTCGCCAATGCCACGGTTCCGCCATGCAACTGGACGAGCTTCATGACCATGGCCAGGCCAAGGCCGGTCCCCTCGTAGCGCCGCGCCAGCGAGGCGTCGAGCTGGCTGAACGGCTGGAACAGCCGCGACGCGTCTTCAGGCGCGATCCCCATCGCGTCGTCGTCGACGTCGATCCGCAGGAACTCCGTGAATTCCCCCATCGGCGGCGGCCCCATCACCGTGGACGGCCGGTCGGGGCGCCAGTGCTCGATCTCGTCGCGGCCGGCGCGGCGGGCCGACAGGCCGACACGGCCGCCCTCGGCAGTGAATTTGACGGCGTTGGACAACAGGTTGTAGAGGATCTGCTTGGTCTTGCGCGGATCGAGCAGCAACGCGCCCAGCCCGGGCTCGATCTCGCACGTCAGCGCGATGCGGTGGTTCGCCGCCTTCTCGCGAACGATGGACAGACCACTCTCGAGCAGCGTGCCGACCTCGACCGTCTCGAGGTCGAGCGACATCTTGCCGGCCTCCACCTTGGACAGATCGAGAATGTCGTTGATCAGCGCCAGCAGGTGGCGTCCGCTGGTGTAGATGTCGGTGACGTATTCGCGCTGCTGCTCGCTCAGCGGGCCGCTCAGGCCGTCCTTGAGGACGTCCGAGAAGCCGATGATGGCGTTGAGCGGCGTGCGCAGCTCGTGCGACATGCTGGCGAGAAATTCGGACTTGCGCTCGCTCGCTTCCTCCAACTGGCGGTTCTTGTCCGCGAGTTCGCGGTTGAGGTTCTCGAGCTCGGCCCCCAGCCGGCGCGAAACCGTCGATTTCTCGCGTTCCCGTCTGTGCGACTGGACGAGCTGCGTATAGAGCTCGCCGTTTTCCAGCAGCAGCACCACGAGCACGAAGCTCGCCGCCAGCAGTCCGTAGATCCTGCCCGCGTAGAAGCCGAGATCGAAACGCCCGCCGTTGAACACCGCCGCCAGTCCGATATCGAACAGCCACGCGCAGGCCACGACCATCAGCCACAGGTCGAGCACCGAATGCGGCCGCCTGCGCCACAGCGCGACCAGGCCCAGCAGACTCGACGCCCAGGTCGCGCCCACCACCACCTTCATCGCGGGCGTGTAGCGGTTGCCGCTCATGATCTCGGGCAGCAGTCCCTTGCCCGCCGTCGCGAGGAGCACCGCCACGGCGCCGAGGACGAACACCGCCCCGAGGCTGGCGAGGATCTCGCGGCCGGCGCCCTGCGTATCCGCGCGCGCCGGCGGCCTGTCCTTGATCGCCGCGTAGCCGATCAGGAACAGGGGAAAGCCGCCGTGCCAGAACATGTAGAGCCAGGCGGTCGTCTGCGGTCCGGCCCCGAGCAGGCCATCGGCGGCGAACAGTCCGGGGAAGGTCAGGGCGTGGATGACCGCCATGCAGGCGGTATACAGGTAGCCTGCCGCGAGCACGGCCAGCGCACGCGAACGGAGGATCCTGAACTGACCGTACAGCAGTACCGCGGTGATGAGGTCGTTGATCACCAGCGCCGACTGGTAGACCGGGATGAATGCCCAGACCTGGGGCAACTGGACCCTGGCGAACGGCACCGCCGCGACGAACAGGACGAACGAAACCGCGACGGTGGCGGCGGCAAGCCGCCGTTGCCCCCGCCCGGGACGCAGCGTGGCGAGGAATGCCCCCCTCCCATGGTCGAACTCGTGCTCTTTCGCGCCTTCGTTCAATCGCACAGCTCCACGTCGCCCCGTCGGGGCTGATGCCGAATATCAGAATAGTCCGCCGAAATGCCGTCGACAACGTTCCAGGTCTGCCAAATGGCATATTCCGGCGCGCGCCTGCGGCGGAATGCCGCACACGCAACACCTTCCTTCGCCAGCATCGCGCTTCTTGGGCGCAGCGCAAGCGACCCGCGGCGCTCCGTCCCCACCGGCCCGGACGACCGTACTCGAAGATCACGGCGGGAACAATCGGGGCCAACCCGGCCACGCCGCCCGCTGACGGCGGCAGCCCGTCTACAGCACGCTTTCGGCCAGGTTCTGCTGATCCACCAGCGAACGCAGGGTGTTGCCGCCTGCCCGGCACTCGTAGCTGCAGCAGTAGTCCACCGCCGCCTGTCCGCCCAGTTGCGGGCAGGCGGCGAAGAGTTCGGCCACCCAGTCCACGAAGGCGCGCACCTTGGCCGACAGATGGCGGTTGGCGGGATAGACCACCGAGATCGGCAGCGGCGACGGCTGCCATTGCGGCAGCACCTCGCGCAGGGCGCCGGATTCCAGGTGGGGCAGGGCCATGAAGCGGGGCGCCTGCACCAGGCCGAAGCCCTGCAGCGCGCAGGCGAGGTAGGCGTCGCTGTCGTTGACCGATACCACGCTGCGCATCTTGACCTCGGTGACCACGCCGTCCACGACGAAATCCCAGTCGATGCCGCGCCCGGTGAGGCTGGAGAAGTAATGCACCGCGTGGTGCCCGGCGAGCTCGGCGATGGTGCGCGGTTCGCCGTAGTCTTCCAGGTAGTTCGGTGCCGCGCAGGTGACGCCGAAGAGGGTGCCGATGCGGCGCGCCACCAGCGAGGAATCCGGCAGGCTGCCGATGCGGATGGCGCAGTCCACCGCCTCGCGCACCATGTCCACCGGCCGGTCGCCCATGCCGATGGCCAGCTCCAGTTCGGGGCAGCGCTCGTGGAACTCGCACAGTTGCGGGATCAGCACCAGGCGGCCGATCGCGGCCGGCACGTCGATGCGCAGCCGGCCGCGGGGCTGACGCGCGGCTTCGCGGAAGGAGGCTTCGGTCTCCTCCACGTCGGCCAGGATGGCGACGCAGCGCTCGTAATAGGCGGCGCCGTCCTGGGTCAGGCTCAGGCGCCGCGTGCTGCGGTTGAGCAGCCGCACCTGCAGCAGGCGTTCGAGGTTCTGGATGATGGTGGTGACGGTGGCGCGCGGCAGCCCGAGGCTGTCGGCCGCGCGCGAGAAGCTGTTGGCGTCCACCACGCGCGTGAACACCTGCATGGCCTGAAAGCGATCCATTCCCTCTGCTCCTTGCTCCTGCCCCGCGGTCCGGTCGGTGGCTGAATTATCCGTCAATCCGTAGTGCGATTATTCGCCGTCTGCGAATAGTGTTTCCGAATCCGGCACATTTATCCGGGCCGGAACAACACCCAAGATTGATGCACTGCGGCATGACCGAAGCCGGCGCCGCCATCCCCGACAGGAGCAACACGATGTCCTTTCCGCGCAAACCCTATCTCCTCGCCATCGCGGCCGCAGTGCTGCTCGCCCTGGGCGGCCTCGCCACGTTCGGCGTGCAGTCCGACGCCCAGGCCACCGCCGCGCCGCCGCCCAGCCCGGTCGACGTCGCCACCGTCGCCAGCCGGCAGATCACCGACTGGCACGGCTACTCCGGCCGCCTCGAAGCGGTCGACCGCGTCGACATCCGGCCGCAGGTCTCCGGCACCCTCACCGCGGTCCATTTCCACGACGGCGCGCTGGTGAACAAGGGCGATCCGCTGTTCACCATAGACCCCCGGCCCTACGCCGCCGCGCTCGAACAGGCCCGCGCCCAGCTCGCCGCCGCCGAGGCGCGCGCCGCCTACACCGCCGGCGAACTCGCGCGCGGCGAACGGCTGATCACCGATAACGCCATCGCCCGGCGCGACTACGAAGAAAAGCAGAACGCCGCGCGCGAGGCCGAGGCCAATCGCCTGGCCGCCCGCGCCGCGCTGGAGTCGGCCCGCCTCAACCTCGAATACACCCGCATCACCGCGCCGGTGGCCGGCAAGCTGTCGCGCGCCGAAGTGACCGTCGGCAACGTGGTCGCCGCCGGTCCGGGCACGCCGCCGCTCACCACGCTGGTGTCGGTGGCGCGCATGTACGCCGCCTTCGACGTGGACGAGCAGAGCTTCCTCGCCCTCATCAACGGCCGCCAGGGCGAGGCCGGCGTGCCGGTGCACCTGGGGCTGGCCAACGAGGACGGCTATCCGCGCACGGGCACGGTCAGCTCGGTGGACAACCGCATGGACACCTCCAGCGGCACGATCCGCGTGCGCGCGCTGTTCGACAACCCGGACGGCAGCCTGCTGCCCGGCCTCTACGCCCGCATCCGGCTGGGCAGCAGCGCGCCGCGCAACGCCCTGCTGATCGACGAAAAGGCGATCGGCACCGACCAGGACAAGCGCTTCGTGCTGGTGGTCGATGAATCCAACCGCACCGCCTACCGCGTCGTCACGCTGGGCGCGGCGCAGGGTCCGCTGCGGGTGGTGGAGAGCGGCCTGCAGGCGGGCGAGCGCATCGTGGTCAACGGCCTGCAGCGCGCCCGCCCCGGCCAGACCGTGCAGCCCAACCCGGTGGTGATGTCGGGCGAGGCCGCGCCGGCCATGCCCGCCGCCGCCGCGAACGATGCCGGCAGCGCCGGCAGGAGCTGAGCGAACCGCCATGAACATCTCGAAATTCTTCATCGACCGGCCCATCTTCGCCGGCGTGCTGTCGGTGCTGATCGTGCTCGGCGGCCTGCTGGCGATGTTCCAGCTGCCGATCTCCGAATACCCGGAAGTGGTGCCGCCCTCGGTGGTGGTGCGCGCCCAGTACCCCGGCGCCAACCCCAAGGTGATCGCCGAAACCGTGGCCTCGCCGCTGGAGGAAGCGATCAACGGCGTCGAGGACATGCTCTACATGCAGTCGCAGGCCAACAGCGACGGCAACCTCGCGCTCACCGTCCATTTCCGCCTCGGCATGGACCCGGACAAGGCCCAGCAGCTGGTGCAGAACCGCGTCTCGCAGGCGCTGCCGCGGCTGCCCGAGGACGTGCAGCGGCTCGGCGTGACCACGGTGAAAAGCTCGCCGACGCTGACGCTGGTGGTGCATCTGATCTCGCCCGACGACCGCTACGACGCCACCTACCTGCGCAACTACGCGGTGCTCAACGTCAAGGACCGCCTGTCGCGCATCCAGGGCGTCGGCGAAGTCAGCATCTGGGGCGCCGGCAACTACGCCATGCGCGTGTGGCTGGACCCCAACAAGGTCGCCCAGCGCGGGCTCACCGCCAGCGACGCGGTGCGCGCCATCCGCGAGCAGAACGTGCAGGTGGCGGCCGGCGTCATCGGCGCCTCGCCCACGCTCGCCGACGTGCCGCTGCAGTTCTCGGTGAATGCGCAGGGCCGGCTCAGGACCGAGGTCGAATTCCGCGACATCGTGCTCAAGACCTCGGCCGACGGCGGCGTCACGCGGCTGGGCGACGTCGCCCGCGTCGAGCTGGACGCGGCCGAATACGGCCTGCGCTCGCTGCTCGACAACAAGCCCGCCATCGGCATGGGCATCATGCAGGCGCCGGGCGCCAACGCGCTGGCGGTGTCGGAGCAGGTGCGCGCGGCCATGGCCGAGCTGAAGCAGGACTTCCCCCAATCGGTCGACTACCGCATCGAGTACGACCCGACCCAGTTCGTGCGCGCCAGCATCAAGGCGGTCATCACCACGCTGCTCGAAGCGGTGGCGCTGGTGGTGCTGGTGGTCATCCTGTTTTTGCAGACCTGGCGCGCCTCCATCATCCCGCTGCTGGCGGTGCCGGTGTCCATCGTCGGCACCTTCGGCCTGATGCTGGCCTTCGGCTACTCGATCAACGCGCTGTCGCTGTTCGGCATGGTGCTGGCGATCGGCATCGTGGTGGACGACGCCATCGTCGTGGTCGAGAACGTCGAGCGCAACATCGCCGCCGGCCTCGGCCCGCGCGACGCCACCTACCGCGCGATGCAGGAGGTCAGCGGCCCCATCATCGCCATCGCGCTGACGCTGGTGGCGGTGTTCGTGCCGCTCGCCTTCATGACCGGGCTGACCGGCCAGTTCTACAAGCAGTTCGCCATGACCATCGCCATTTCCACGGTCATCTCCGCCTTCAACTCGCTGACGCTGTCGCCGGCGCTGGCCGCGCTGCTGCTGAAGGGCCACCACGACCACGGCCAGGCCGACTGGCTGACGCGCGCGATGAACCGCGCGCTCGGCGGCTTCTTCGCCCGCTTCAACCGCGCCTTCGGCCGCGCTTCGGAAGACTACGGCCGCGGCGTCGCCGGCGCGATCACGCGCAAGAGCAAGGTGATGGGCGTCTATGCGCTGCTGCTGGCGCTCGCCGTGGGCGTGTCCTGGGTGGTGCCCGGCGGCTTCGTGCCGGCGCAGGACAAGCAGTACCTCATCAGCTTCGCCCAGCTGCCCAACGGCGCCTCGCTCGACCGCAGCGAGGACGTCATCCGCCGCATGGGCCAGATCGCGCTGGAACAGCCCGGCGTGCAGAGCGCCATCGCCTTCCCCGGCCTGTCGATCAACGGCTTCACCAACAGCTCGTCGGCCGGCATCGTGTTCGTCACGCTGAAGCCCTTCGCCGAGCGGCGCGCGCCGGAGCTGTCCGCCGGCGCCATCACCGCCGCGCTCAACGGCAAGTTCGCCGCGATCAAGGATTCCTTCATCGCGGTGTTCCCGCCGCCGCCGGTGATGGGCCTGGGCACGCTGGGCGGCTTCAAGCTGCAGATCGAGGACCGTGGCGCGCTCGGCTACGCCGAACTCGACGCCGCCGCCAAGGCCTTCATCGCCGCCGCGCAGAAGGCGCCGGAACTCGGCCCCAGCTTCACCAGCTACCAGATCAACGTGCCGCAGCTCGACGTCGACCTCGACCGGGTCAAGGCCAAGCAGCTCGGCGTGTCCGTCACCGACGTGTTCGACACCATGCAGATCTACCTCGGCTCGCTCTACGTGAACGACTTCAACCGCTTCGGCCGCGTCTATCAGGTGCGCGCCCAGGCCGACGCGCCCTTCCGCGCCCGGCCGGAGGACATCGGCCAGTTGAAGACGCGCAACGCCGCCGGCGAGATGGTGCCGCTGTCCTCGCTGCTGCGGGTGAGCAACGGCTTCGGCCCGGAGATGGTGGTGCGCTACAACGGCTACACCGCCGCCGACATCAACGGCGGCCCGGCGCCCGGCTATTCGTCCGACCAGGCCCAGGCCGCGGCCGAGCGCATCGCTGCCGAGACGCTGCCGGCCGGCATCAAGTTCGAATGGACGGACCTCACCTACCAGAAGATCCTGGCGGGCAACGCCGGCATCTGGGTGTTCCCGATCAGCGTGCTGCTGGTCTTCCTGGTGCTGGCCGCGCAGTACGAAAGCCTGACGCTGCCGCTGGCGGTCATCATGATCGTGCCGATGAGCATCCTCGCCGCCCTCACCGGAGTGTGGCTGACCGGCGGCGACAACGACATCTTCACCCAGATCGGGCTGATGGTGCTGGTGGGGCTGTCGGCCAAGAACGCCATCCTCATCGTCGAGTTCGCCCGCGAACTGGAACTGCAGGGCAGCACGCCGAAGGAGGCCGCCATCGAAGCCAGCCGGCTGCGGCTGCGCCCCATCCTGATGACCTCCATCGCCTTCATCATGGGCGTGGTGCCGCTGGTGCTGTCCTCCGGCGCCGGCGCCGAGATGCGCCACGCGATGGGCATCGCGGTGTTCTTCGGCATGCTGGGCGTGACGCTGTTCGGCCTCTTCCTGACGCCGGTGTTCTACGTGCTGCTGCGCAGCCTCGGCAAGGGCAGCAAGCTGCACACCGCCAGCCCCCACGCGGCCCCGATCCCCGCGCCCCACCTCGCATCCTGAGCACGGAGCCGACGACATGAGAACCCGATACACACGCATCCCGCTGCTGCTCGCCGCCCTGCTGACGCTCGCCGGCTGCTCGCTGGCGCCGGTCTACGAACGCCCCGCGGTCGCCACCCCGGCCGCCTTCAAGGAAGCCGACCCGGCGCTCGAAGCCGACGCCGCGGCGCGCTGGAAGACCGCCGCGCCGGCCGAGGACCGGCACCGCGGCGAATGGTGGCGCCTGTTCGGCGACGACACCCTGAACGCGCTCGAAGCCGAGGCGCTGGCAGCCAACCAGGACCTCAAGGCCGCCGCCGCCCGCCTCGCCCAGGCGCGCGCGCTGGAAGGCAGCGCCCGTTCCGAGCGCATGCCGCAGGTCGACGCCGGCTTCGGCCCCACCCGCCAGCGCCCCTCGCCCGCCTCGCAGGGGCTGGACGAGGATGCCTCGGTATCGCCCAACACCCTGTGGCGCGCCCAGGCCGGCATCTCGTACGAAGTGGACCTGTTCGGCCGCGTCGCCTCGACGGTGGACGCCGCCGGCGCCGACACCCAGCAGCAGGAAGCCCTGCTGCGCTCGGTGCAGCTCGCGCTGCAGGCCGACGTCGCCCAGGCCTACTTCCTGCTGCGCGAACTCGACGCCGAGCAGGCGCTGTTCCGCGCCACCGTGGCGTTGCGCGGCGAAGCGCTGAAGCTGGTGCAGCGCCGCTTCGAGGCCGGCGACATCGGCGAGCTGGACGTGGCCCGCGCCCGCACCGAGCTGGCCTCGGCGCAGTCGGAAGCGCACGGCATCGCCCGCCGCCGCGCCGCGGCGGAACACGCGCTCGCCATCCTGCTCGGCAAGCCGCCGGCCGAATTCAGCTTCGCCGCGCAGCCGCTCGCCCGCATCGCGGTGACGGTGCCCGCCGGCCTGCCTTCGGCGCTGCTCGAACGCCGCCCCGACATCGCCGCCGCCGAGCGCGCCATGGCCGCGGCCAACGCCCGCATCGGCGCGGCCCGCGCCGCCTTCTTCCCACGCCTGTCGCTGACCGGCGCGCTCGGCTACGAATCCGCCGAACTCGGCGATCTGTTCCAGTGGTCGAGCCGGACCTTCCTGCTCGGCCCGCTGGCGGGCACCATGCTGTCGCTGCCCATCTTCGATGGCGGCCGCCGCCAGGCCGAACTCGACCGCGCCCGCGCGGTGTACGAGGAAGACGTGGCGCGCTACCGCCAGACGGTGCTGGGCGCCTTCCGCGAGGTGGAGGACGGGCTGGCCAGCCTGCGCCTGCTCGGCGGCCAGACCCGCGCGCAGGACGAAGCGGTGACGGCGGCCGAACGCGCCGCGCGGCTGTCGCAACTGCAATACCGCGAAGGCGCGGCGAGCTACTTCGAGGTCATCGACGCCGACCGCAGCGTGCTGCAGCAGCGCCGGGTGGCGGTGCAGCTCGACGGCGAGCGCGCGCGCTCGACGGTGGCGCTGATCCGGGCGCTGGGCGGCGGCTGGGACGCGGAGCCGGGCCGGCTGCCGCTGGCCGCCGCCGCGGCCGACTGAGCCGGCCGCCGGAAAAACAAAAGGCCGCGTGCTGGCGCACGCGGCCTTTCGCCGTGACGGCGGCCGGGGTCAGCCGCAGGTGCCCACCGCGCCGCAGGCGGTGCAGAAGTCGCAGCCGTCCTTGCGGATCACCGTGTGGTTGCCGCATTCGCTGCACAGCGCACCCTGCATCAACTGCGGCTCGCTGTCGTCCCGGGGCGACTCCAGGATGCCCATCTCGCGGGTCGGGTAGCCCTTTTCATCCAACACGCCGAGCATGGCGTAGCGGTGGATCATCAACTGGGCGATGTAGGCCACCGTGCTGGGGTAGTTCTGCTGGCGCTTGGTGCCGGGGATGAAGGCCATGAAGTCGCCGAGCGGCTCGGGGTAGTCGAGCAGCTTGCGCAGCTTCATGCCGATCCACGCCGGGTCCATGACGCGCATGTCGAGCGACAGGATGCGGGTCAGGCCGTCCAGGGCGCGCGGATAGTTGCCGGACAGCCACACCGAGTAGGGGCGGGTGACGCCGTCCGGCAGGGTGATTTCCTTCAGGCCGAGGACGAAATCCTCGCTGGTGGCCGGGTTGTAGATGTCCACCGTCCACGACAGCGTGCCGTCGGTGCCGGTCTTGGGCTCTTCCTGGCTGAACAGGGTCTCCAGCACCGGCGAGGCTTCCTCGGTGCCGAAGGCGTTGAGCTGCTCGCAGCGGTAGCGCACCACCTGGGCGAAGGCGGACACCGCGCCCGGCATCAGCTTCTTCTCGCCGTGGGGCGGGAAGGGCATCTCGAAGGACTTCTCGCCCACGGTGCGGGCCAGGGTGTCGAGCTTGAGCTTGAGCCAGCCGCGGTCGTTGGCGCGCATGTCCATGGACAGGGTCTTGGCCACCGCGCCCAGCCCGCGCGGCTGGTCGGCACCGTTCACCCACACCTCGAAGGGGAAGCTGCCGCCGTTGTTGCCGTCCTGGCCGACGAACAGCGCGAAGTCGCCGCTCGGGGTGTTGAGCATGTAGGTCCACGCCATGTTGCCGTCCGGCATCTCGGGGCGGCCCGGCCAGCGCAGGCTGGCGAGCACCGGGGCGGGCAGGCTCTTGATGGACAGGCGCTTGTTGGCGTCGGCGATCTCCACGTCGTGGGGCTGCTTCTGCCCGGTGGTGGGCGTCACCGACAGCACCGAACCCAGCACGGAGTTGGGGCGGTAGGTGGCCAGGCCCTTCAGGCCGGCCTTCCACGCGGTGAGGTAGAGGTCCTCGAACTCGGCGTAGGGGTAGTCCTCCGGCACGTTGACGGTCTTGGAGATGGAGGTGTCGATGTACGGGGCGACCACCGCCACCATGTCCTTGTGGGCCTGGGCGGAGATTTCCAGCGCGGTGACGAAGTAGGGCGGCAGCTTGGCCACGTTGCCGCCGGTGTGGCGGTACAGGCGCCAGGCGTAGTCCTCCACCGCGTACTCCTTGAAGGTGCCGTCGGCCATGCGCTTCTTGCGCGTGTAGGTGTAGGAGAAGGGCGGTTCGATGCCGTTGGAGGCGTTGTCGGCGAAGGCCAGACTGATGGTGCCGGTGGGCGCGATGGACAGCAGGTGGGAGTTGCGGATGCCGTGCTTGCGGATCTTGTCCTTCACGTCGGCCGGCAGGCGCGAAGCGAAGTTGCCGCCGGAGAGATACATGTCGGCATTGAAGAGCGGGAAGGCGCCGCGCTCGCGCGCCAGTTCCACCGAGGCCAGGTAGGCGCGGTTGCGCATGTACTCGGAGATCTGGCGGGCCACTTCGCGCGCTTCCGGCGTGTCGTAGCGCTTGGCCAGCATGATCAGCGTGTCGCCCAGGCCGGTGAAGCCGAGGCCGACGCGGCGCTTGGACTGGGCTTCGTTGGACTGCTGTTCGAGGGGCCAGTGGGTCACGTCGAGCACGTTGTCCAGCATGCGGATGGAGGTGTCCACGACCTTGCCGAAGGCGGGGTAGTCGAACTCGGCCTGCTCGGTGAACGGATTCTTGACGAAGGGGGTGAGGTTGATCGAGCCCAGGCAGCAGCAGCCGTAGGGCGGCAGCGGCTGTTCGGCGCAGGGGTTGGTGGCCTCGATGGTCTCGCAGTAGTACAGGTTGTTGTCCTGGTTCATGCGGTCCAGGAACAGGATGCCCGGCTCGGCGTGGTCGTAGGTGGAGCGCATGATCTGGTCCCACAGATCGCGCGCGCGCACCTTGCGGTACACCCAGGCGCCGTCGTCGCGCTGGTAGGCGCCGGCGGCCTTGAAGTCCTCGGCCGGTTCGGCCTTGTGCAGCAGCTCCACGTCGCCGTCGGCTTCCACCGCCTTCATGAAGAGGTCGGAGACGCCCACCGAGATGTTGAAGTTGGTCAGGTCGCCCTTGTCCTTGGCGTGGATGAATTCCTCGATGTCCGGGTGGTCGCAGCGCAGCACGCCCATCTGCGCGCCGCGCCGCGCGCCGGCCGATTCCACGGTCTCGCACGAGCGGTCGAACACGCGCATGTAGGACACCGGGCCGGAGGCGTTGGAATGGGTGCCCTTGACCAGCGCGCCCTTGGGGCGGATGGAGGAGAAATCGTAGCCCACGCCGCCGCCGCGCCGCATGGTCTCGGCGGCCTGCGCCAGCGCGGTGTAGATGCCCGGACGGCCGTCCACGGCCTCGGTGACCGAATCGCCCACCGGCTGCACGAAGCAGTTGATCAGCGTGGCCTGCAGCTTGGTGCCGGCGGCGCTGTTGATGCGCCCGGCGGGCACGAAGCCCTTTTCCTGCGCTTCGAGGAACTTGGCTTCCCAGTGGGCGCGCTTGTCCTCGGCCTCGACCGCGGCCAGCGCGCGCGCGACGCGCCGGCGCACTTCGGTGATCGTGGCTTCCTCGCCCTTGGCGTATTTCTCGATCAGGACTTCGCCGGAGATCTCTTGCGGTGCGAGCGTGGAGGCATCGGCCTTGCCGCCCGCCCGGGTGTGGGTCGTAGCGCTCATGTGGTGGGTCCGTTGTTGTGTGTTCGTGGGGGAGCTGAAACGTTGTGAAGCATAGCTCCAAATGCTTTCCGGCGCAAAAAAATAAAATTCAATAAAAACAATACGATATGCATTCATATCGTATGTCAACACATCTTTTGCTACTACATCTAGTAGCGCTCGTTGGCCGGTCGGAGAGGGGGGAAGTCTTGGAATTGCTGGGAAACGTGGGGCAAAGGCCTGCGCGGGTGGCGCCATGTCCTCTTCGCCGCCCATGTCCTCAAGGACGGTTTGAAGACGATCCGGCAGCAGTGAAAAGGCGCGATGGGCCTTTTTTTGATCTGCGTTATATCCATACGGATATTACGGATATTAAATGACTGCCAATGCATTCATCAGATTCTGTCTGAGCTTTCAGGCAAATCTCAGATTTTCTTCGAATACGCTGTATGTGTAAGAACACAACGATATCAGGGAGGGAATCGATGACGAACCGATCCGCACTGCCCACGATGCTGCCGCGCCGGCCGAACCTGCCGGCCCTTGCCGTTCTGACCGCCTTCTTCCCCGCCCTCGCGGCGGCGCAGGAAGAGGCCGTCGCCCGCCCGTTCGAACTGGGAGCCGTCACGGTCACGGCGACGGTCCCGCAGATCGGCGAGATCGGCGAGGACCAGGTGGCGTCGGTGGTCACGCGCAAGGAGATGCGGCAGTTCAACCGCGACAACGTCGGCGACGCACTGAACCTGCTTTCGGGCGTCACGGTCTCGAACATGCAGAAGAACGAGAAACGGATCTACGTGCGCGGCTTCGATTCCCGCCAGGTCGGGCTGTTCATCGACGGCATTCCCGTCTACATCCCGTACGACGGGCTGGTGGACCTGAACCGCTTCACCACCGCCGACCTCGCCGCCGTCCAGGTGGCGAAGGGCTTCAGTTCGGTGGCCTACGGCCCCAACACCCTCGGCGGCGCGATCAACCTCATTTCCCGCAAGCCGCGGGTCCGGCTCGAAGGGGACGCGTCGATCGGCTTCGGCGAAGGAAACGAGCGGCAGGCCTCGGTCAACGTCGGCACCAACCAGGGGCTGTGGTATCTCCAGGCGGGCGCTTCCTACATCGAGAGCGACAATTTCCGGCTGTCGTCGGACTTCCGCCCGACCGCCACCGAGAACGGCGGGGCGCGCAACAATTCCTATCGCAAGGACGACAAGCTCTCGTTCAAGTTCGGCCTGACGCCGAACGCCACCGACGAGTACACCCTCAGCTACTACAAGCAGAACGGCGAGAAAGGGCAGCCCCCGTCCACCAACCCGGCCTCGGCGCGCTACTGGCAATGGCCCTACTGGGACAAGGAAAGCCTGTATTTCATCTCGCGCACGGCGCTCGGCCAGTCGGAGACGCTGAAGATCCGGCTGTACATCGACAAGTACGACAACGCCCTCGACATGTTCACGGACGCCACCTACACGACGCGGAGCAGCAACGGCACCGGTCCCAGCGTCTATGACGACGAGACCAAGGGCGGCTCGGTCGAGCTGGAGTCGACGCGCTTCGCGTCGCAGACCCTGCGCCTGGTGGCGCACTACAAGGAGGACCAGCACGACAAGTTCGACAGATCGAGAGCGACGATCGCCGTCGAGGACTTCAACGACAAGCTCGTCTCGTGGGCGATCGAGGACAACATCCAGATCGGTCCGAACCTGATGCTGTCGCTCGGCGCGGCACGCCACCAGTTGCGCCCCGACACCCTCTACGATTCGACCAAGCCGGGCCTCACCCTGCCCGGCAAGAAGACGGCGAACGATGCCCAGGCGGGCCTGTTCTACGACTGGTCGGCGGCGGTCCGGCTGTACGCGACGGTCGCCAGGAAGACACGCCTGCCGACGCTCAGCGACCGCTATTCGCAGTCGATGAACACCTACATCGAGAATCCGGACCTGCAACCGGAGGAGTCCGTCAACTACGAGATCGGCTACCAGGGAACGCCCTGGGCCGGCGCCAAGGCCGAGGCGGCGCTCTTCTACAGCGACATCGACGACAAGATCCAGACCTGGTACAGCAGCGGCGCCTCGTGTACCGCTGCAAACAAGTGCCAGCGGCGCAACATCGGCAAGGTGCGCAGCAAGGGGATCGAACTCGGCCTGCGCAGCCCGCTGTCCTCCCGCCTCGAGCTGGGCGGCAACTACACCTACATCGACCTCGAGAACGTCAGCGATCCGGCCACCCGTGTCACCGACGTGCCCAGGCACAAGATCATCCTGCACGCCCTGTTCCGCCCGGTGAGCTCGGTCGACCTGGTCGCCTTCGCCGAGCGCGACAGCAGCAAGTGGGTCTCGAACACCGTGCGGCTGGACGGTTTCACCACGCTCAACCTGAAGGCCGTCTGGCGCCCGGCCAAGAACATATCGGGCGAAGCCGGCGTCAACAACGCGACCGACAAGAACTATGAACTGGCCGACGGTTTCCCGAACCCCGGCCGCATGTGGTTCGCCAACGCCACCTACACTTTCTGACGGGGCGGGCGACATGCGCATCGACCGGGCATCGGAAAACGTCGTCAGGGCCGCGCTCGCCGGCCTCGCCGCGGCTGCGGTACTGGTGGCCGCCGGGCCAGCCCACGCCACCGGCGGGCCGGCGCTGGCGCAGGACGGCGGCTGCCTCGTCTGCCATCGCGGCGCCGAGCAGCGGATCGGCCCCGCCTTCCGCGACGTGGCGGCCCGCTACACCGGACGGGCGGACGCCGAGACCGTCCTCGCCCGGCACATCATCGCCGGCACCGGCCCGGCCGGCCAGGGCTGGCAAAAGGAGGGCAGGGCGCGCCTGCCGGTCATGCCGGCGAACGGCAACGTGACGCCGGAAGACGCGCGCAGGCTGGCGCGCTGGATTCTCGGCGTCGGCGGCGAAGTGGTCGACCCGCGGCAATTCAGGAGCGCCAGCGTCGGCGTCTCCGGCCTCGTTGCGCACCCGCTCGACCTGGACGTCGCCGCGCTGCGCGCCTTTCCCGTGCGCCGCCTCGACCTGGCGCCGGCCGGCGGCCGGGCGGACGAGGGCAAGCCGCCGGACCGCTTCGCGGGTGTCCTGCTGCGGGACATCCTGGAAAAAGCCTCGGTTACCTTCGGCAGCCATTTCGACCTAAAGAAAACGGTCGTCGTCGCCACCGCCACCGACGGCTACCGGGTCGTGTTCACGTGGAGCGAGCTGTTCTCCTCGCCGATCGGCGACGGCGCGCTGGTGTTCTTCGAGAAGAACGGCCGGCCGCTCGCCGATGACGAAGGCAGCGTCGCCCTGCTCTCGGCGGGGGACGACAGCACCGCCTCGCGCTACCTCAAGTGGCTGAAAACGATCGAGGTGCGCAGGCTCGCCGACTGAGCGGAGCGCCGCCGCGCCGACCGATGATCAACGGGCCGTCATGAAAAAAGAAACCGCAATCGCTGCACTGCCCGAGCCGCCGACGGTGATGGCCATCCCCGCTGCCGCCATCGTGCATGCCCACCACGCCTCCGTCGACGGCCTTCTTGCCGATTTCGCATTCGGCCTGCGCAAGCGCGGCTGGCGCGTGTGCGGCATCGTCCAGCAGCACCGGGGCGAAGCCAAGGAGGATACGGTCCTCGTGGACCTCGACCACGGTCTTTCCTTTCCGCTCTTCCAGAAGCTCGGCGCCGGCTCGACCTCGTGCAGCGTCGACCCGGGCGGCGTCGCCGCCGCCAGCATCGCGTTGCGCCGTGCCCTCGACGAAGGTGCCGACCTGGCCATTGCCAACCGCTTCGGCGCGCTGGAAGCGGCCGGCGGCGGCTTCGCCGCCGAGATGCTGGCGCTGATGAGCGAGGGCCGGCCGCTGCTCACCGTCGTCGCCGACGACTGGCTGCGCGACTGGCGCTGGTTCACCGGCGGCTGCGGCAGCGAGCTGCCGGCCAGCCCGCCGGCGCTCGAAGAGTGGTTTGCCGGCGTCGTCGGCGCGGGGGAAAAGCGATGAAGCGCCGCACCCTGCTCGGCGCCCTGGCCGCGGCCCCGCTGCTGCCGCTGCTTGCCGCCCGCGCCGGCGAGGGTGCGACGAGCACCGTCGCCGCCACCTTCGGCCGCCTGCCGGCCCCGGCCGACGTCCGCCGCGTCTTCGCCGGCGGCGCGCCGGCCAGCGCGCTGCTCGCCGTGCTCGCGCCGGAGAAGCTGCTCGGCTGGCCGTGGAACGTTTCCGCCGAGGCGCGCGCCTGGCTGCCGCCGGCGGTGCGCGGGCTGCCCCAGGTCGGGCGGCTGGCCGGGCGCGGCAGCACGATGTCGAACGAAACCCTGCTGCAACTGCAGCCCGATCTCATCCTCGACGTCGGCACCGTCGACGCCACCTACCTCTCCGCCATGCAGCGCGTGGCCGAGCAGACCGGGCTGCCGTGCGTGCTGGTGCACGGGCGGCTGGCCGAACATCCGGCGCAGTTGCGCGAGGTCGGCCGCCTGCTCGGCGTCGCCGCGCGCGGCGAACGGCTCGCCGCCTGGGCCGAGGAGACCATCGCGCTGGCCGGGCGCGTGCGCGCCGCGGTGCCGCCGGAAAAGCGTCCGCGCGTCTATTACGCGCGCGGCGCCGGCGGGCTGGAAACCGGGCTGGCCGGCTCGATCAACATGGAGACGATCGACTTCGCCGGCGGCCGCAACGTCGCCGCCGAGTCCGGCCGTGGCGGCATCGCCAAGGTTTCGCTCGAACAGGTGCTGGCCTGAGACCCGGACGTGATCGTCACGCAGGACCGCGAATTCGCCCGCCGCGTGCTCGACGATCCGCTGTGGCGGCCGCTCGCGGCCGTGCGCGAGCGCCGCGTGTACCTGGCGCCGACCCGGCCCTTCGGCTGGCTCGACGTGCCGCCGAGCGTGAACCGCCTGATCGGCGTGCGCTGGCTGCTGGCGCTGCTCCACCCCGGCCGCGGCGACGACGCGGCGTCCCTGCGCGCGGCCACGGCCGACTTCTACCGGCTGTTCTACGGCGTCGAGCCGGGCGCGGCGGCGTTCGACGCGCTGCTCGGCGGCGAGGCATGAGCATTCCCGTGCGCCCTGCCGCCGCCTGGCTGGCGGCCTCCGCTGCGCTGCTGGCGGTGCTCGTCACCGCCTTCGCCGTCGGCAAGTTCCCGGTGGCGCCGGGCGACCTGCTGCGCTCGCTCGCCGGCCGCCTCTCCGGCACCGGCTCCGGCCTGCCAGCGGCGGTGGATACCGTGGTGTGGAACATCCGCCTGCCGCGCGTCGCCGCCGGCGTCGTGGTCGGCGCCGTGCTCGCCGCGGCCGGCGCCGCCTACCAGGGCATGTTCCGCAACCCGCTGGTGTCGCCGGACATCCTCGGCGTCTCGGCCGGCGCCGGGCTGGGCGCGACGCTCGGCATCTACCTCGGCCTGCCGCTCGCCCTCGTGCAGGGCATCGCCTTCGTCGGCGGCCTCCTCGCCGTCGCCTTCGTCTGGCGCATCGCCGCGCTGGTACAGCGGCACGATCCGGTGCTCGTCCTCGTGCTCGCCGGCGTCGCGCTCGGCGCGCTGCTCGGCGCCGGCATCTCGCTGGTCAAGATCATCTCCGACCCGTACACGCAGTTGCCGACCATCACTTTCTGGCTGCTTGGCGGCCTCAACGCGGTGACCCCGCACGACCTCGCGGCGACCGCGCCGGCCATGCTCGCCGGCCTGCTGCCGATGGCGCTGCTGCGCTGGCGCATCAACCTGCTCAGCCTCGCCGACGAGGAGGCGGCGGCGCTCGGCGTCGACGTCGGCCGCCTGCGCCTCGTCCTCGTCGCCGCGGCGACGCTGTCCACCGCCGCCGCCGTGTCGCTGGCCGGCATCGTCGGCTGGATCGGGCTGGTCGTGCCGCACGTCGCGCGGCTCTTGGTCGGCCCGGACTTCTTGCGCCTCTTGCCGGCCTCGCTGCTGCTCGGCGCCGGCTTCCTGGTCGCCACCGACACGCTGGCGCGCACCGTGGCGCCGATCGAACTGCCGCTCGGCATCCTCACCGCCGTGGTCGGCGCGCCGTTCTTCCTCTGGCTGCTGGCGCGCGCCGGGAGGCAAGCATGAGCGCCGCCGTCGAGGCCCGCGACCTGGCCATCGGCTATCCGGGCCGCCGCGTCGGCGCCGGCATCTCGCTCGGCATCCGCGCCGGCGAGGTGCTCTGCCTGCTCGGCCCGAACGGCAGCGGCAAGACGACGCTGTTCAAGACCCTGCTCGGCCTGCTGCCGCCGCTCGCAGGCGAGGTGCGCGTGCTCGGCGAGCCGGTCGCCGACTGGTCGCGCGCCGCCTTCGCGCGCAAGGTCGGCTACGTGCCGCAGGCGCACGCCGGCATCTTTCCGTTCACCGTCGAGGACATCGTGCTGATGGGCCGCGCCGCGCGCATCGAGCGCTTCGCCGCGCCGTCGCGGCACGACCGCGAGATCGCCGCCGACTGCCTGGCGGCGCTCGGCGTCGACCACCTGCGCACGCGCATTTACACCGAGATCAGCGGCGGCGAGCGGCAACTCACGCTGATCGCCCGCGCGCTGGCGCAGGAGCCGGCGCTCCTGGTCATGGACGAGCCGACGGCGAGCCTCGACTTCGGCAACCAGATCCGCGTCCTCGACCACATCGGCCGGCTGCGCAGGCGCGGCATCGCCGTGTTCATGTCCACCCACCAGCCGGAGCACGCGCTGCGCGTCGCCGACCGTATCGCGCTGCTGGCGCCGGGCCGGCTGGCCGGCCTCGGCGCGCCGGCCGAAGTGGCGACGCCGGACGCGCTCGCTGCGCTCTACGGCGTGGACGCGGCGGCCGTCGCCGCCAGCCTGCCGGCGTTCTCCCGATTCCCCCAGCACCGACCCGAGAGGCACGCATCATGAGCATCGCCGCCATCGACTTCGGCCGCCTCTACCGCGACCACCTCGCCGCCGCCAACCGCAACCCGAAACCTGCCGGCACCTGGGATGCGCGCGCCGGGGACATGAACCGCAAGACGCTGAAGAGCCGCTACGTCGACGAATTCATCGGCCGCATGGATCTCGCCGGCGCGCGCACGCTGCTCGACGTCGGCTGCGGCACCGGCACCATCTGCCTGCCGCTCGCCGAACGCCTGGAACGCGTGATCGGCCTCGACTTCAGCCGCGGGATGCTCGACGCGCTGCTCGACAACGCGGCGGCGCTCGGCCGCAACAACGTCGAGGCCCTGCACCTCGCCTGGGAGGACGACTGGGCGGCGGTGCCGGCCTGCGACATCGTCGTCGCCTCGCGCTCGACCACGGTGGCCGACCTGGAAGCCGCGCTGCACAAGCTGAACGACAAGGCGAAGCGGCGGGTGTACCTGACCCACCTGGTCGGCGGCCGTTTCGTCGATGCCGCGGTGATCGAGGCCGTCGGCCGCGACCTGCCGGCGTTGCCGGACTACATCTACGCCGTGAACATCCTGCACCGCATGGGCATCCACCCGCGCCTCGACTACATCGAGGCCGAGGGCCGGCTGAGCGGTGCGGCCGGTTTCGACGAATTCGCCGCGCGCGTCGGCTGGGCGCTCGGCGAACTCTCCGCCGCCGAGCGCGAACGCCTGCATGCGTGGTACCTGCGCCAGCCGGCGCCGATCCCCGGCGTACCGATGCGCTGGGCTTTCATCTCCTGGGACAAGCGGCCGGGTTGAACGGAAACCGGGACACCCCATGACCCCCGACACGCACACTTCTTCCGCGCCGGCGCCGCAACATGGCTGAAATGGCCTCCACGCGTCCGGCGCCCGCCACCGCCCCGGCGACCGTGCGCACGCGCTGGCTCGTCGCGCCCCTGCTGGCACTGGCGGCCACGCTGGCCGCGCTGTCGTTCGGCCGCTATCCGCTGCCGCCGTGGGAGCCCGTGCGCTTCCTGCTCGCCGCCGCCGGCTTCGTCTCCATGGAGCCGGACCGCTACGCGCTGCTCTACAACCTGATCGTCGAAATCCGCTTGCCGCGCGTGCTGGCCGCGATCCTGGTCGGCGCCTCGCTGTCGGTGTCCGGCGCAGCCTATCAGGCGCTGTTCCGCAATCCGCTGGTCTCGCCAGGGCTGCTGGGCGTGCTGGCCGGCGCCTCCGCGGGGGCCGCGCTGGGCATCCTGCTGGAGGGCCACTGGCTGCTGGTCCAGACCAGCGCCTTCGTCATGGGGCTCGCCGCGGTCGGCATCGGGGTGGGCATCGCCCATCTGTTCGGCGGCGGCTCGATCATCATGCTGGTCCTCGGCGGCATTCTCAGCGGCGCGCTGTTCACCTCGCTGCTCACGATGGTGAAGTACATGGCCGACCCCTACAGCCAGTTGCCGGCCATCGTCTATTGGCTGATGGGCAGCCTCGGGCAGGCCAGCATCGACGACATGGCCTGGGCCGCTCTGCCCATGCTGGCCGGCATCCTCATGCTCTGCCTGATGGGACGCGCGCTGGATGCGCTCTCCATGGGCGACGACGAGGCGCGGGCGCTGGGCGTACCGGTGACGGCGGTGCGCCTGACCACCATCGCCGCTGCGACCCTGATCTCGGCGCTGACGGTTTCCATCGCCGGCATGATCGGCTGGATCGGCCTCGTCGTGCCGCACATCGCGCGCCTGCTGGTGGGGCCTGGCAATGCCCGCCTGCTGCCGGCGGCGGCGAGCCTGGGCGCCGCCTTCCTGCTCTTTGCAGACGGCCTGGCGCGCAACCTGTTCGCCACCGAACTGCCCATCGGCATCGTCACCGAACTGCTCGGCATCCCGGTCTTCCTGCTCGTGCTGCGCCGCGTGCGGCGGGGGTGGACATGAGCATCGCCGCCCGCGACATCCACTTCGCCTACCGCGGCCGTCCCGTCCTGACGGGCGCCAGCCTGGCGCTGAGCGCCGGCGAACTGGTCTGCCTGCTGGGCAGCAACGGCGCCGGCAAGAGCACGCTGCTCAGAATCCTGCTCGGCCTGCAACGGCCCGGCCGGGGCGCCGTGACGGTGGACGGCGAGCCGCTGGCCGGCTGGCAGCGCCGGCAACTGGCGCGGCTGGTCGCCTACGTGCCCCAGGTGCACGTCGCGCCCTTCCCCTACACGGTGCGCCAGGTGGCGCTGATGGGGCGCCTGCCGGCCACCGGCCTCCTCAAGGCGCCCGGTGCCGCCGACCGGGCCTGCGTGCAAGGCATCCTCGAACACCTGGGCATCGCCCATCTCGCCGAACGCGCCTACACCGAGATTTCCGGCGGCGAACGGCAACTGACCCTGATCGCCCGGGCGCTGGCGCAAGAGGCGCGCCTGCTGGTGATGGACGAACCCCTGGCCGGACTCGACTACGGCAACCAGGTCCGCCTCCTGGACCGGCTGGAACGGCTCGCCGAGGAGGGCTACGGCGTGCTCATGACCACCCACGACCCCAACCAGCCGCTCACCGGCTGTCAGCGGGTCGCCCTGCTGGTGGACGGGCGCATCACCGCCGACGGCCACCCCGGCGAGGTACTGACCGCGGCGGCGATCCACCTGCTCTACGGCGTGCACGTCGAACTGCTGCACGCCACCGACGGCCGGCGCCTGGCCTTCCGGCCGACAGGCAGGAGGGTGATCGCATGAAATCACGGTGTGCTTTTGCCCCTGCGGGGCAGCCCCTCTCCCCCAGCCCCTCTCCCGCGAGGGGAGAGGGGAGCTTCGTCCCCGGAACGTCCGGAGACGCGGGTTTTCTCCCTCTCCCCTCGCGGGAGAGGGCCGGGGAGAGGGGGCGCGGCCCAGGGCTCGACGCCTTGCCATTGCAGTTTCCAACCTGTCCAAGGAGTATGTGATGCACTGTCTTCGTCCCGTCATGGCAGCCTTGCTCTTGCTGCCCGTCGTATCCACCGCCCATGCCGACGGCCCCAGGGTTCTGTCCGAACTGGTCGTGCATCCCGAAGGCTTCACCGAGCAGGAGCGGGAGACAGCCACCAGCGCTTTCACGATCACCGAGGAAACCATCAAGCGGTCTTCCGCGCAGAACCTGAGCGAGTTGCTGATCGAGCAGGGTTTCTCCGTGGAGGCCACCCCGACCGACCACGGTGAGAACACGACGCTGATCCGTGGCTTCCACACCGAGCATCTGATGACCGAGGCCAACGGCAAGCTGCTGATCCTCATCGACGGCCGGCGCTCCGGCGTTGCCAATACCCGGCAGATATCCCTGAACAACGTGGAGCGGGTCGAGGTGCTGCGCGGGCCCGAAATGTTCAAGTACTCCATGGGGTCCCCCGGCGGCATCATCAACGTCGTCACCAGGCGGGGCGGGCCGGAATACTTCAGCGGCTCGGCGCGGATCGGCCTCGGCAGCTACGACGCCTACCGGGCCGGCGTGGATCTGAACGGCCGCGCCGGCCGGTTCGACTACACCTTCGGCTACGAACACGGCACCGTGCGCCGCGACTACAAGGACGGCCGCGGCGACAAGGTCCACAACACCCGCACCGACGCCACCGAGCGCCTCAACTTCAACCTCGGCTACACCTTCAACGAGCGGCACCGCATCGGCATCGACGGCTACCACTACAACGTGGACAAGGCCCACCGGCCGTCCTACGTCGACGAGGAAGGGGAAATCCGCAACAACAGCTATACGGACCGCAAGACCCAGTTGCTCTACCTGAACTATGAAGGCGCCACCGAAGACGGCCGCCTGTCGTGGAAAGCGAACGTCGGGCAGGGCAAGGACATCTACGAAACCTACGATGCCGCATCCCGATATCCGAAAGGGCAGGAGGCCGATACGGACCGGGCCCAGGGCAGCCTGACCTATGTCTCCACGCTGTTCGACGTCACCGGCGGCGTGGACTACATCAAGTACGAGCTCGAGAACTCGTCCACCGCCCGCAGCAACTTCCTGCGCCCGGGCGGGCTCGATCCCCAATGGGCGGGCCTGGGCTATCCCATGCATCCCACCAGCACCACCACCCTCTGGGGCGCCTACATGGTGGGTACGCTCAAGCTCCAGGACGGGGCGCTCAACCTGTCGGGCGGCCTGCGCTACGAGCACGCGAGCGCCAAGGATCTGTCGGTCGGCGACGAGCATTACGACAGGGTCCCTTACTTCACCAGCAGAGGGATCACCTCGCGGGACCAGTTGCCCGCCCGCCGCAGCTTCCACCACGTTTCGCCGACCGTCGGCGTGTCCTGGCTGCCGGTGGATGGACTCAAACTGCGGGCCAACTACACCCAGGGCTGGCGGGCGCCGTCGGGACGGCAGCTCTTCGCCAGCAGCTTCTACGAGGACTACGGCGCACCCGGCGACCCCCGGCTCAAGCCCGAGTTCACCGACGCCTACGAAATCGGCTTCGACCTGGCGCGTACCGACTGGCGGCTGTCCGGCACCTACTTCTATTACGAGATCAAGGACAACGTCTATATCTACCCGGGCGTGCGGCCCGGCGGCGGCACCCCGCAAGGGCGGGTGGTCATGAACGTCGACAGGCGCATCCAGGAAGGGGTGGAAATCCAGGCCAGCGCGGACGTGGCCGGCCTGCTCGGCTACCGCAGCGTGGAGCTGCGCCCCTACCTCAACGTCACCCACATGACCCGCAAGAAGGAAGTCATCGACGAGGGCGGGCCGGGGCTGCTGGGCAAATGGTGGCCCATCGCCCGCATGCCGGACACCACCGCGAGCTACGGCATCCGCTTCAGCCATCCGGCCTCGAAGTTCTCCGGGAACCTGAACTTCAGCTTCTACGGCAAGCAGTACGGCGGACGCTCCAACGTCGGCGACGGTCCGCTGGTCGGCTTCGGCAACTTCACCGTGGCCAACCTGAGCCTGCGCAAGCGCCTGTGGGAAGCGGGAGAGCGCAGCAGCGTGGACCTGAAGGTGGACATCAACAACCTCTTCGACGAGACCTACTCCTATCTCGGCCGGATTCCCCAGGATGCCTACGCCTATCCCGGCCGCAACCTCCACGCCACGCTGATCTACAACTTCTGAACCGGCCATTCCGGGGGCGCGGGCGCCGAAGGAGGATTCGATGCTGAACGGATGCGGAAAACTGCGTTTCCGGATCCCGGCGCTGGCGCTGCTCGCGTGCGGCCTGGCCTGCGGCGCGGCAGCGGCGGACGCTCCGCCGGACTGCGCCGCGAGCGGCCCGCATGCACGCGCCGTCGTCGACATGGCCGGCCGGACCGTCACGCTGCCCCCGACCGTGAACCGCATCGCCACCGTCGGGTCGGTGCCGGTCATCAACGGCTATCTATTCACCCTTGGCGCGGGGCGGGCCATCGTCAATGGCCTTCCCCCGCGCTTCACACAGTCGAACAGATGGTGGCTGCAGACCGCCATCGCCCCCTACCTGGCCGATCGTCCGGTGCTGCAAGGGCAGATCAGCAGCGAGGTCGACCTCGAAACCCTCGTCGAACTCGCCCCGGACCTCGTCATCACCATGGACCGGCCGCGGGTCCGGGTGCTCGAGGCCGCGAGGATTCCCGTCCTGTTCATCGAATGGAAGGATGCCTCCGACATCCGCGCGAACATGCACATTCTGGGCTGCGCGCTGGATCGCCGGCCCCAGGGCGAGGACTACCTCCGCTACCTCGACGACACGATGCGCCGCATCCGGCAGGCCCTGGCCGGCACATCCCGGGCGGGGCGGCCGAAAGTGCTGTATTTCAGCCCGAACACCATGGCGACACCCTTGGACATCGCCAACTGGTGGATCGAGGAAGCTGGGGGCGAGAGCGTCACGGCCGGGCTGGCGAAGGGCGGCACGGCACACTATTCCCATGAGCAGCTATTGCTGTGGAATCCCGACATCCTCATCGTCAATTCGCCCGAGCAGGAGACGGCCGTCTACCGGGACGAGCGATTCGCGAAACTGCGTGCCGTCCGGAACGGACAGGTCTACGTCACGCCGACCGGCGCCCATGCATGGGGGCAGAGAACCGTCGAACAGCCCCTGACCGTGCTGTGGGCCGCCAAGCTCTTCCATCCCGCCCTGTTCGCGGACGTCGACCTGAGCAGGGAGATGCGCACCTTCTACCGGCGCTTCTTCGACTACCCGCTCACCGACGAGGAAGCCCACACCATCCTGATGAGCCGCCCCCGGTGATGCGCAGCAGGAAACCCTTGATATCCCGAACGGCAGCCTGCGCGGCCTGCCACCGCTTGAACCACCAGGAGCAACCCCATGGACACGAACGCCTCCCCCATTGACCTCGCCGGTCTCGATGCACCCCCGGCGGCACGGGCCATCCACCGCATCGTCGACGGCTTCAAATCCTTCCAGGCGCTGCGCGCGGGCTTCGCCAGCGGCCTCTTCGACTGGCTGGATCGGCACGGTCCCGCGGAAAAATCCGCCATCTCGGCGGCCACCGGCCTGCGCGGCGCCCACCTCGGCGGCTTCCTGCAGGCGCTCGAAGACCTCGGCCTGCTCGCAAGCCGGCATGGCACCTACACCCTGGCCCCCGACCTGCGTTCGGTCCTGGTTTCCAGCTCCCCCTGGTGCCGGGCGGCGGAAATCGAGGCGCTGCTCCAGCCGGCCCGCGGCTGGCCGGATCTGCACGCCTTTCTCACGGAGGAAGGCGGGCCGGCCCCGACGCCCGAAGCCGCTGCCATGCCCCCCGCCATTGCACTGCATCCCTTCCTGAGCGAAGCCTTGCGGCTGGCCGACACGCTCGCCGCGCGCTGGCGGCGGAACGGCACGACACCGCGCCGCCTGCTCTGCTTCGACGCCGGCGACGGACTGGCCGCCGCCGCACTCTGCCAGACCCTGCCGGACCTCGACGCCGCGGTCGTGGTCGCCCCCGCGGCGGTCGCCAGGACCCGGGCCGTGCTCGACGCCTGCGGCCTCGCCGGGCGTACCGCCGTGCACGCCGGCAGCCCGCTCGAACCGCCGGCATCCGGAACCTACGACTACGTGCTGTTGTTCCACGCCCTCTATCCGGTGCGCAAATCCACCGCCGACGCCCTCGCCGCCACGGCCGCGCGGCTGGCGCCGGGCGGCGGGCTGTGCGCGGCGCACTGGTTCTGCCTGGAAGCCTGCGAGACGGCACCGGGGGGGCTGCGCGACCTGGACAAGGCGGTGCTGACCGACAGTCACCCGCTGTGCCACCTCGAACAGTTCAGCCAGAGACTGGAGAACGCCGGCCTCGTCGATACCGGGTATAGCGACCTGCCCGGCGAATACGGCAACACCAAGCTGCATTTCGCCCGCCGTCCGGACAGCGGAGAACAAGCATGAACCAGGCGCCGAACCCCGTCGAACGGCCGGACACCCTGCTCGCGGACCTGCACGCCACCGTGCTCGCCCGCCTCGGCACGGAGGCCGGCCTCCTGACCATCGAGCGCGCCGTGCTCGGCATCTTCTTCACCGGCGTGAAGCTCTCCAACGGTGCCGGCGGCCTGTGCGCGACGCCGATCAAGAGCGTGCCGGAGGCGGTGTGCTGCCCGAGTTCGGCAAAAGCCATGCCGACGCCGGGCAAGATCGCCGGACGCCCCGCCGTGCAGGTACTCGAGGACCTGTACCGCCCGCAGGACCTGCGCCGGACACTGGCCATCGCCACGCTCAACGCACTGGCCGAAACACTATGGCTGCGCGAGGGCGGACCGGCCGGGGCCGAGTTGCTCGACGGCGATGCCTTCGATGCGCTCACCATCGAACCGGGACAGCGCGTCGCGCTGGTCGGCGCCTTCCCGCCCTACATGCGCGAACTGCGCCGGCGCGGCCAGCCGTTCCACGTCCTGGAGATGGACCCGGCCACCCTCAAGCCGGAAGAGCTGCCGTTCTACGCGCCCGCCGCCCAGGCGCCGGAAATCGTGCCGCAGGCCGACGTCTTCATCACCACCGGCACGACGCTGATCAACGGCACGCTCGACGGTCTGCTGCACCTGCTGCGGCCGGGGGCCGAGGCGGCGGTGATCGGGCCGACGGCGACGCTGATCCCCGAACCCTTCGCCCGGCGCGGCGTCACCGCCGTCGGCGGCACGCGCGTGCTGGCCGCCGACGAACTGCTGGACCTGCTCGCGGAAGGGGGTTCCGGCTACCACTTCTTCGGCAAGACGGTGGAGCGCGTGACGCTGCGCCTGCCGCCCGCTCCCGTGCCGGTGCGTTCGCGCAGCCACCCGGCGAAGTCGCCGGCCGACAGCGGGCGGGAGAACAGATAGCCTTGGAACTCGTGGCAGCCGGCTTCGTGCAGCAGGCGCCATTGGGCCTTGCTCTCGACGCCTTCGGCGACCACGGTGAGGCCGAGTTCGCGGCCGATGGAGATGATGGCGCGGGCGAGGATGGCCTGGTCGGAACCACGTACCGCGCCGGTGACGAAGGACTGGTCCACCTTCAGCACGTCCAGCGGCAGCCGGCGCAGATAGGACAGGGAGGAATAGCCGGTGCCGAAGTCGTCCACCGCCAGGCGCACGCCGAGGGCCTTGAGGGCGTTGAGGCGCTCCAGGGTCTCGGCGCCGGTGCCCATCAGGCTGCCTTCGGTGATTTCGAGCTCCAGGCGGTGCGCCGGCAGGCCGCTCGCCGCGAGCGCGGCAGCGACGCGTTCGACCAGGGCGGCGCCGCGCAGCAGGCGCGGCGACAAATTCACCGCCACGCCGATGGGCGGCAGGCCGGCGCCCGCCCAGCCCGCCGCTTCCCGGCAGGCGGTGCGGAGGACGTGTTCCGTGAGCGGTTCGATGAGTCCGGTGTCTTCTGCGATAGGGATGAACTTCGCCGGCGGGATCGCACCGAGTTCGGCACTGTCCCAGCGCGCCAGGGCTTCCACCGAGACGGGACGGCCGTCGCGATCCACCTTGGGCTGGAAGTGCACCTCGATCTCGCCCCGTTCCAGCGCGCGGCGCAGGGCCGCCTCCAGGTGCAGGCGCTCCACGGCGGCGCTGTTGAGTTGCGGGGTGTAGAAGGCGAAGGCCGAGCGTCCGGCCGACTTGGCGGCGTACATGGCCGCGTCGGCGTTCTGCAGCAGGGTGTCGAGATCCTTGCCGTCGGCCGGCGCCAGCGCCACGCCGATGCTGCAGCTCACCTGCAGTTCGTGGCCGTCCAGGCGCACCGGCTGGGCCACTTCGGCGAGGATGCGCTCCAGCACGCCATCCAGCGCCGCGCGCGGGCCGGGATGGTAGAGCACCAGCGCGAACTCGTCGCCGCCGTGGCGGGCCACGGTGTCCACGCCCCGCAGGCTGGCCCGCAGGCGCGCGGCCACGGTGACCAGCAGGCGGTCGCCGGTGGCATGGCCCAGGCTGTCGTTGATGACCTTGAAGTTGTCGAGATCGACGAAGGCCAGCGCCACGCAGCCGCCGTCGCGTTCGGCGCGCGCCATCGCGCGCTGCAGGCATTCGGCGAGCAGGTGGCGGTTGGGCAGGCCGGTGAGGAGATCGTGGCTGGCCTGGTATTCCAGCCGTTCGCGGTAGCGCTTGCGCTCGCTGATGTCCTCGACCGTGCCCTGGTAGTACAGCAGCGCGCCGTCCGGGCCGTAAACCACCTGGGCGTTCTCGCAGATCCACAGCGTCGAGCCGTCGCGGCGATGGATTTCCGATTCGAATTCGCTGACGTGGCCGCGCTCGCGCATGACGCGCTCGAATTCGCGGCGGCGGGCCGGATCCACGTAGAGGCGGCGGCCGATGTCCTGCAGGTCGGCGATCAGCTCCGCGGCCGAGGGGTAGCCGTACATCCGCGCCAGGGTCCCGTTGGCCGACAGGTAGCGGCCGTCGGCGGTGGTCTGGAACACGCCGACGATGGCGTTCTCGAACAGGCCGCGGTAGCGCGCTTCGGCCTCGGCCAGGCGGCGCAGGGTTTCCACCTGCTCGGTGACGTCCTCGATGAAGCCTTCCAGCACCTGCCGGCCCCATTCGTCCACGACGCCGCGTCCGCGCTCCACGACCCAGCGCGTGTTGCCGTCGCGGCAGTGGATGCGGTATTCGCAGCGGTAGCGCGTGCCTGCGGCCAGGGCGGCCATGATCTCGCTGCGGACGCGGTTGCGGTCGAGCGGGTCGGTCAGCTCCTCCCAGCACACGTGGGCGCTGCCGATCAGTTCTTCGGGGGCGTAGCCCGTCAGCCGCCGGCAGCCCTCGCTGACGAAGAACATCGTCCACCCGGGGTCGATGCCGCAGCGGAAGACCATGCCGTCCAGGTTGTCCACGAGCACCGCGAGCACCCGCGCCGCGTCGATGTGCGGCAGCCGGCCGAAGGGCGACTCGTTCCCGGCCAGCGGCGGCAGGGCGGCGTCGCGCGCGTTCATGCGCCTCTGCCGCACGGCAGCCGCAGCGCCGCGGCGCGGCGAACGGGCAGATTGGGTTCGGAATTCATGCGGACTCGCAGGTGCCTGTACCCGCTCGCAGCAAGCAAGTAACGCACCATCGGCGGCAGGTGCCGTTTCACGGGTTTTCGCGGTCTGCCGCGGGGAGGGAGGCATCCGCATGCACCGTTCGGGGGCCCGCCGTGCCCCGTGAAAATGCACACAAGGGGTACACAGATCAAAACAAACGCGTTTTTCGCGGTGCAATATAATCGCCCGTACGAACGCTGCCGGAGCCGCACCATGTCCGATGACGGGAAGCTTGTTGCAGACGTAATCGCGCGCCATGGCCATGAGCCGTCGCGCTTGCTGCAGGTGCTGGTCGAACTCCAGGAGGCGCTGGGCTGGCTGCCGCCGGGGGTGCTGACGCAGGTGGCCGGCGGGCTCGGCCTCTCCCGCGCCCATGTCGAGGGCGTGGCCGGCTTCTACAGCTTCCTCCATGCCCGTCCGGTGGGGCGCTACCGGGTGCTGTTCTCCGACAACGTCACCGACCGCATGCTGGGCGCGCCCGCGCTGATGGAGGCCCTGTGCGGCAAGCTGTGGGTGGAGCGGGGCAAGGTGTCGGAAGACGGCCTGGTCAGCGTGGATACCACCTCCTGTACCGGCATGTGCGACCAGGGGCCGGCGCTGCTGGTCAATGGCCGCCCGCTCACGCGCCTGAACCATGCGCGGGTCAACCAGATCGCCGAACTGATCCGCCGCCAGGAGCCGCTCGCCGCTTGGCCGGCCGAACTCTTCCACGTGGACGACAACATCCGCCGCCGCGACGCGCTGCTCGGCTCCAGCCAGCGCCCGGGCGAGGCGCTGAAGGCCGCCGTGATGCGCGGGCGCGAGGGCTGGCTGGAAGAGATGCGTGCGGCCAACCTGCGCGGGCGCGGCGGGGCGGGCTTCACCACCGCGGTCAAATGGATGGCCTGCCGCGATGCGCCCGGCGCCGGCAAGGTGGTGGTGTGCAACGCCGACGAGGGCGAGCCGGGCACCTTCAAGGACCGGGTGCTGCTGACGAGCTTCGCCGACCTGGTGTTCGAGGGCATGACGCTGGCGGCCTGGGCGACGGGCGCGCAGCGGGGCTTCCTCTACCTGCGCGGCGAATACCGCTATCTGCTGGAACCCCTGCGCGCAGTGCTGGCGCGCCGCCGCAACGCGGGTCTGCTGGGGCGGGGCATCCTGGGCGAGACGGGCTTCGACTTCGACATCGACATCCACCTGGGGGCCGGCGCCTACGTGTGCGGCGAGGAAACGGCGCTGCTGGAATCCCTCGAAGGCAGGCGCGGCACGCCGCGCATCCGCCCGCCCTTCCCGGTCACCCACGGCTACAAGGGCCGCCCCACGGTGGTGAACAACGTGGAGACGCTGGCCAAGACCACGCTCATCGCCATCAACGGCGGCGCGGCCTTCGCCGCCACCGGCACGGCGCAATCCACCGGCACCAAGCTGCTGTCCATTTCCGGCGACTGCGCCTACCCGGGCATCTACGAATACCCCTTCGGCGTCACCATCGAACGGGTGCTGGAGGACTGCGGCGCCTCCGACGTGCAGGCGGTGCAGGTGGGCGGCGCCTCGGGTGTGACCCTGGCCGGCTACGAGTTCCACCGCCGCATCGCCTTCGAGGACGTGCCCACGGCCGGGGCCTTCATGGTGTTCGATTCCAGCCGCGACATGTTCGCCGTGGCGCGCAACTTCGTGCATTTCTTCGCCCACGAGAGCTGCGGCTTCTGCACCCCGTGCCGGGTCGGCACCTCGCTGCTGCAGGGCTACATGGACAAGCTCGCCAGCGGCCACGGCGCGATGATGGACCTGGCCGACATCGAATGGATAGACCGCCTGCTGAAGAACGCCAGCCACTGCGGGCTGGGTTCCAGCGCACCCAACCCGGTGCTGGACACGCTGCTCAAGTTCCGCCCCGCCTACGAGCGCCGGCTGCAGCACCTGGACTTCGCGCCCGCCTTCGACCTGGACGCCGCGCTGGCCACGGCCCGGCGCATGACCGGGCGCGACGACCCCGGCGCCCATCTGGACACCACCCAGGAGGCCACGCCATGAGCGGCACCTTCCTTTTCGACGGCCAGCCCGTGCCCTTCGAGGACGGCCAGACCATCCTCCAGGCCGCGCGCGCGGCCGGCCACTACGTGCCCCACCTGTGCTGGCACCCGGATTTCCCGGCCCACGGCTCGTGCAAGCTGTGCATCGTCAAGGTGGCGGGGCGGCACGTGTCCTCCTGTGCCATGCCGGCCAAGGACGGCATGGAGGTGGAGAGCAACACGCCGGAGATCAACGGCGAGCGCCGGGCGCTGCTGCAGATGCTGTTCGTGGAGGGCAACCACTTCTGCCCCTCCTGTGAGAAGAGCGGCAACTGCCAGTTGCAGGCCCTGGCCTACGAGCTGGAGATGCTCACCCCGCGCTTCAACCACTTCTTCCCCGACCGCCCGGTGGATGCCTCCCACCCGGACGTGCTGCTGGACTTCAACCGCTGCATCTTCTGCGAGCTGTGCGTGCGCGCCTCCCGCGACGTGGATGGCAAGAACGTGTTCGCCCTCACCGAGCGCGGCATCCACAAGCACCTGGCGGTCAATGCGGAATCGGGGCGCTTGGCCGACACGGATTTCTCCGCCGGCGACCGGGCTGCCAGCATCTGCCCGGTGGGCGTGATCCTGACGAAGCGCGTCGGCTTCGCCTCCCCCATCGGCGCGCGCAAGTACGACGCCCAGCCCATCCGCGTGGTCGCCATGCAGGAGGACGAGTGATGGACACCGCCGCTTCTGAAGTCTCCCGTCCCAAGCTGCGCGTGGCCACCACCTCCCTGGCCGGCTGCTTCGGCTGCCACATGTCCCTGCTGGACATCGACGAGCACCTGTTCGAACTCGCGCAACTGGTGGATTTCGACCGCTCGCCCATCACCGACATCAAGCACTGCGGGCCCTGCGACGTGGGCCTGATCGAGGGCGGGGTGTGCAACGCGGAGAACGTGCACGTGCTGCGCGAATTCCGCCGCAACTGCAAGATTCTCGTCGCGGTGGGCGCCTGCGCGGTCAACGGCGGCCTGCCGGCGCAGCGCAACCACCTGGATCTCGGCGCCTGCCTGCAGCAGGTGTACCAGTTCCGCGACGGGGTGGCGCAGCCGCAGATCCCCAACGACCCGGAACTGCCGCTGCTGCTCGACAAGGTGCATCCCATCCACGAGGTGGTACGGATCGACTACTTCGTCCCCGGCTGCCCGCCCTCGGGCGAGGCGCTGTGGAAATTCCTCACCGACCTGATCGCTGGGCGCACGCCGCGCCTGTCCCACCCGCTGCTGCACTACGATTGAAAAACAGACCATGAGCTTCGAACTGGAAACCGCTGAAAACCGCGAAAACCTGCGCCGCGTGGCCATCGAGCCGGTGTCGCGGGTGGAAGGGCACGGCAAGGTCACGCTGCTGATCGACGAGCACGACCAGGTGCGCGAAGCGCGCCTGCACATCGTCGAATTCCGCGGCTTCGAAGTCTTCATCCAGGGCCGGCCGTACTGGGAAGTGCCGGTCATGGTGCAGCGCCTGTGCGGCATCTGCCCGGTGAGCCACCACCTGGCCGCGGCCAAGGCGCTGGACATCGCGGTGGGCGCCGCGCCCGTCACCGCCAGCGCCGAGAAGCTGCGCCGGCTGATGCACTACGGCCAGATCCTGCAGTCCCACGCGCTGCACTTCTTCCACCTGTCCTCGCCCGACCTGCTGTTCGGCTTCGAATCCGACGTCGCGCGGCGCAACATCGTCGGTGTCGCCGCCGCGCATCCCGAGGTCGCGCGCCAGGGCGTGCTGCTGCGCAAGTTCGGCCAGGAAGTGATCCGCGCCACCGCGGGCAAGAAGGTGCATGGCACCGGCGCGGTGCCCGGCGGCATGAACCGCCACCTGTCCGCCGAGGACCACGCGCTGCTCAGCCGCGACATCCACCAGATCGTGGACTGGAGCCGCGCCGCGGTGGAACTGGTCAAGCGCCTGCACCGGGCCGACCCGGCCCTGTACGACGTGTTCGGCACCTTCGATTCCGGCTTCATGAGTCTGGTGCGCAGCGACGGCGCCATGGACCTCTACCACGGCGACCTGCGCTTCCGCGACGCGCAAGGGCGGATACTGCGCGACCACGTGCCGGACCAGGACTACCACGAGGTGATCAGCGAAGAGGTCAAGCCCTGGAGCTACATGAAGTTCCCCTTCCTGAACGACCTGGGCCCCGAGGCCGGCTGGTACAAGGTGGGGCCGCTCGCCCGCGTGCAGAACTGCGACTTCATCCCCACGCCCCTGGCCGAAGCCGAGCGGCGGGAATTCGTCGATTATGGCCAGGGCCGGCCGATCCACGCGTCGCTGGCCTACCACTGGGCGCGCATGATCGAGATGCTGCACGCGGCCGAGGTCATCCGCGGCCTGCTGGACGATCCCGACCTGATGAGCGGCGCCCTCCTCACCGAGGGCGCCCACCGCCGCGAAGGCGTGGGCATCATCGAAGCGCCGCGCGGCACGCTGATCCACCACTACCGCATCGGCGAGGACGACCTGGTGACCATGTGCAACCTCATCGTCTCCACCACCCACAACAACCAGGCCATGAACAGCGCGGTGCGCGAGGTGGCCAAGCGATATCTCTCCGGGCGCACGCTCACGGAAGGGCTGCTCAACCACATCGAGGTGGCGATCCGCGCCTACGACCCCTGCCTGTCCTGCGCCACCCACGCGCTGGGGCAGATGCCGCTGGTGGTGGAACTGGCCGGGCCGGATGGCACCGTGCACGACCGGGTGGTGCGCGACTGATGGAGGGGCCGGCGCCCCGGGTGCTGGTGCTGGCGGTGGGCAACGAATCCCGCGGCGACGACGCCCTCGGCCCGCTGCTCGCGCGCCGGCTGGAAGAGCTGGACCTGCCCGGGGTGCGCGTGCTCGCCGATTTCCAGTTGCAGGTGGAACACGCGCTGGAGATGGACGGCGCGGCGCGCGTGCTGTTCGTGGACGCGGCGCGGGGTTTGGCGGGGCCGTTCAGCCTTGCGCCCGTCGCGCCCGCGGCCGGGCGCACGGCCTTTTCCCATGCGCTGGCGCCCGCGGCGGTGCTGGCGGTGTTCGAGCAGGTGCTGGGCCGGCCCGCGCCGCCGGCCTGGGTGCTGGGCGTGGCCGGGGAAAGCTTCGAGCTGGGAGAAGGGCTGTCGCCCCAGTCTGCCGCTGCTGCCGAACAGGCCTGGGCGCTGCTGCAGCGCCTGCTGGCCAGGGCGGCAGATTGGGACAGCGAGCTTACTGCACGCTGAGCTTGGGGAAGAACAGCGCCACGTAGGCCGCCAGGTTCAGTTCCGCCTCTTCGCGGATGCGCCCCAGGCTGGCGGGCGACATGGACAACTGCACCCACACCGAACTGTCGATGCGCGCGGCCGCCTCCTCGCTGGATTCGCCGTAGCGGTCGGCGCGCACCACCTGGGCCGCCACATGCACGATGGCCGCGTCGAAGGCGCTGTCGCCGCCCAGGCGCGGATCGAGCTGGGCGCCGAGGACCTCGGAAAAACAGGGCGGCAGTTTCCAGTGATCCACCAGCGCGGCGCCCACCTCGGCGAAATCGCAGCCGATGACGGCGCGTTCGGTGTCGGCCAGCGGTTCGCCGCTGCGGTCGGCCTGCACCTGCGCCTCGTAGGCCAGGTCGGGCACCACCTGGTACATCGCCAGATGGCCCAGGTCGGCCAGCAGGCCGATGACGAACAGGCGCTCGGCGCTGGGCAGTCCCAGCCCACGGGCGATCGCGCGCGCGGCCAGGGCGCACATCACGCTGCCGCGCCAGAATCGGTGCATGTCCATGTGTTCCGGGCGGACGCCGGAGAACACCGAGCTGAGGGACATGGCCAGCACCAGGTCGTGCACCTGCTGCAGGCCGAGAATCTGCACCGCGCGGCCGACCGTATCGATCTGGCCGCCGTAGCCGTACAGCGCGCTGTTGACGACCCGCAGCAGGCGGGCGGTCAGGGCCGGGTCCGCGCCCACCAGGCGCCCGACCTCGATCACCGAGCCGTCCGGCGAATCGAGTTCGTCGCGGATGCGGTGGTAGACCGTGGGCAGGGAGACGAGGGCGTCGAGCTGGGAAACGAGTTCCTGGGCCGAGTGCATGGTGCGGTTTCCGAAGAGCGGGCGGGGTGGATTATCTGCGATCCGCCCGGCAACGGGAATGGTGCAGCGCAAATAACGGCCAGCCGGCGCGTGCAGCCGGCGTGAAGCCGGCGTCCGGCTGAACCATAATCCAAGGGTGGCCACACGGATGCGGAGCGTGAGCGATGAAGACCTCGGTGAAGATCGTGAGCTGGAACATCCAGTGGGGGCGCGGGGCCGACGGGCGGGTGGACCTGGAGCGCACGGTACGCGCCCTCCGCGCCCTGGGCGGCACGGGCGGTGCCGACGTGATCTGCCTGCAGGAAGTCGCGAGCAATCTCGCCGGTCTGCCGGGCGGCGCGCGGGAGGACGAGCCGGCCTGGTTCGCGGAGGCCTTTCCGGGGTACGAACCGGCTTTCGGCGCTGCGCTGGACGTGCGCGACGGCGAAGGCGGACGCTCGCGTTTCGGCAACCTGGTGCTCTCCCGCCTGCCGGTGGACCAGGTCTTCCGCCACCTGCTGCCCAGCCCGCCCGATCCGGCCCAGCCGTCCATGCAGCGCGTGTGCGTGGAGACCGTGGTGGCGGTGCCCTGGGGCTGGCTGCGGGTCATGACCACCCACCTGGAGTACTACTCCCAGCGCCAGCGCCGCGCCCAGGCCGAGGCGCTGCGCGCCCTGCAGCGCGAGGCGGCGGCCAACGCCGTGGCGGTCGGCGGCGGTGTGCGGGACGAAGGCAATCCGGCCTTCGCCGCCCGTCCGCGCCCGGCTTCCGCCGTGCTGTGCGGCGACTTCAACTGCGAGCCGGACAGCCCCGAACTGGCCGCCCTGTGCGAACCGCTCGGCAACGTGGGGCCGGGCTGGCGCGACGCCTGGCAGATCCGCCATCCGCAACTGGCCCACGAGCCCACCGTGGGCCTGCACGGCGCCGAATGGCCGGACCGGCCCTACTGCTGCGACTACTTCTTCGTCACCGCCGACCTGGCCGGGCTGGTGAAGGGGGTGGAGGTGGACACCGACACCCCCGCCTCCGATCATCAGCCGGTGGTGCTCACGCTGGCACTGGGCTGACCTCGCGGCCTAGCCCGCCGCGGCCCGTGCCGGTTCGATGAGATCGCGGTAGGCGTGCCAGGTGGCGTGGCCGAGGATGGGCATCAGCACCACCAGGCCCACGTGGAAGGTCAGGAAGCCGACCACGGTCAGCGCGGCGATGGCGAAGGCCCACACGATCATCGCGCCCGGATTGCGCGCCAGGGCGCCGACGCTGGCGAGCATGGCGGTGATCGCGTCCTGGTCGCGGTCGAGCATGAGCGGGATCGACACCACGCCGAGGGCGAACACGATGGCGGCGAAGATCAGCCCGACGGTGAAATACACCGCCAGGAATTCCAGGTTTTCCAGCGCCAGTATCTGCGTCAGGAAGCCGGACAGGTTGGGCATCTCGTTGGTGTAGAAGAGGGCGAACACCACCAGCGAGGCGCGTGCCCAGACCAGGAAGATCACCCCCAGCACCACCGCGAAGATGCCGATGTTGCCGGCGTTGCGCCGCCACACGGTGAGCGTGGGCGCGAGCGCGCAGCCCTCGCCGCGTTCCCGCCGCCGGCTGATTCCGTACAGCCCCATGGCCAGGAAGGGGCCGAGCAGCAGGAAGCCGGACGTGAGCGCCGCGGTGTATTCGTAGGCGTGCTCGAACACGAAGGTGATCAGCAGGCCCATGCCGGCAAAGCAGAAGCCGTAGAACAGGCTGGGAATGGGGCAGGACTTGAGGTCGTCCGCGCCCCGTGCCAGCCACTTCAACGGCGCGCCCGCGCCCACTGCGCGCACGGCGGGAAACGCCGGCGTTGTGCCGATTCCGGCATCGTTCGTCTGCGACATGTCTCTCTCCTGGGGAAGGAATATTGTTGTCGGCGCAGCGAACGGGGGCGGGGCAAGAGCGGCAACGGCCGCAGGGAGGACTTGCCCCGGAACCTTGTCTTATCTGTCGTTGGTGAGGAACCCCCGTATCGCATCGGTGACCGCGTCCGGCGCTTCGGCCATCAGGGCGTGGCCGGCCCCGGACAGGGAAATCATACGCGCGCCGCCTGCCGCGTTGACAAGCGCGTCGTGCAAGGGTTTTCCCGCACGGGCAGGGGTCATCTGGTCCCGCCCGCCGCGGATCAGCAGGGTGGGCGCGCGTACCGCTGCGGCGGCTTCCAGTCCGTGAGTGTAGGCGTTGCAGGCCAGCAGGTCGGCGGACAGCACGCCTTCGTCCTGCTGCGCCATCAGGCGGGCATTGACGCCCGGCAGCCACAGGCCGGGCGAGGGGCTGGCGCCCAGATGGCTGGCCGGCGTGTAGGACCACTGGTTGATCATGGCGTGGGCCTGCGCCCGGTCGCCGGCCGCGGCGTCGAGCAGGGGCTGGGCGACCGGCATGGGCGCCGCGCTGCCGACCAGCACCAGCGCCGAGACGCGATCCGGGTGGCGGGCGGTCGCCTCCAGCGCAATCAGCGAGCCCATGCTGTGGCCGACCAGGGCGGCGCGCACCACGCCGGCGGCGTCGAGCACGGCGGCGATCCAGTCCCCCAGCGCCGGAATCGAAGCCCGTTGCGGGCCGGCCGAGGCGCCGTGGCCGGGCAGGTCGGGGGCGAGCACGCCGAAGCCGTGATGGGCGAGGTGGCGCGCCTGGTGGTTCCACACGCTGTGGTCGTGGCCGGCGCCGTGGATGAGCACCACGGTGGGCAGCTCCCGGTCGAAGCTGCGGCCGCCGGTGTAGACGCGGGCGGGGGTGTCGAGCACCTTCAGGTCCATGGGCGCTTACTCCTTCACCAGCCTGCCGACCGCGTACAGGCCGCGGTCGAGATCGGCGAGGAGGTCGGCGGCGCTTTCCAGCCCCACCGACAGGCGCACCGTACCCTCGCCGATGCCGGCGGCGGCGAGGTCCGCGGCGGACATGCGGAAGTGCGTGGTGCTGGCCGGGTGGATCACCAGGGACTTGGCGTCGCCCACGTTGGCCAGGTGGGAAAAGAGGCGCAGCGCCTCGATGAAGGCGCGTCCGGCGGGGCGCCCGCCCTTCAGCTCGAAGGACAGGATGGAGCCGCAGCCTTGGGGCAGCAGGCGGGCCGCCAAGGCGTGGTCGGGGTGGTTTTCCAGTCCGGGGTAGGAGACCTTCTTCACCAGCGGATGGGCGGCCAGGTGCCCGGCCACCGCGCGGGCGTTGTCCACGTGGGCGCGCATGCGCAGGGGCAGGGTTTCCAGGCCCTGCAGCAACTGGAAGGCGTTCATGGGCGACAGGCAGGCGCCGAAATCGCGCAGCCCCTCGCGCCGCGCGCGCAGCAGGAAGGCGGTGACCGGCGATTCCTCGGCGAAGTCCATGCCGTGGAAGCCGTCGTAGGGTTCGGTGAGGGTGGGAAAGAGGGCGGAGGCTTCCCAGTCGAAGCGCCCGCCGTCCACCAGCACGCCGCCCACGGCCACGCCGTGGCCGCCGAGGAACTTGGTGGCCGAGTGCATGACCAGGTCGGCGCCCAGTTCCAGCGGGCGCTGCAGGCAGGGGGTGACCAGGGTGGCGTCCACCAGCAGCGGCACGCGGTGCTCGTGGGCGATGGCGGAAACGGTGGGGATGTCCAGCACGTCCAGCCCCGGGTTGCCCAGGGATTCGCCGAAGAAGAGCCGCGTTTCGGGGCGCACCGCGGCGCGCCAGGCGTCCGCGTCGCGCGGGTCCACGAAGGTGGTGTGGATGCCGAAGCGCGGCAGGGTGTAGCCCAGCAGGTTGTGGGAGCCGCCGTAGAGCGAATGCGACGCGACGATGTGCCCGCCCGCGCCCATCAGCGTGGCGATGGCCAGGTGCAGCGTGGCCTGGCCGCTGGCCGTGGCGATGGCGCCCACGCCTTCTTCCAGCGCGGCGATGCGCTCTTCCAGCACCGCGTTGGTGGGGTTGGAGATGCGCGAATAGACGTGGCCGGGGCGTTCCAGGTTGAACAGGTCCGCCGCCCGGTCGGCATCGGGAAAGACGTAGCTGGTGGTGAAGTGGATGGGCGTGGCGCGCGAGCCGTGGGTGGGGTCGGGCGACTGGCCCGCGTGCAGCGCGAGCGTCTCCGGCCCGTAAGGGGTGGATGTCGTCATCGGGGGCGTGATTCCAGGGTGGTCGTGATGGGTGCGTACGGGCGCAGGGCCGGCTCGCCGCGCCGGCCTCAGGCCAGTTCGTCCGGTTCGAGCATGCGCTCGATGAGGGCGATGCGGTCCTTCAGGGCGAGCTTGCGCTTCTTCAGGCGCCGCATCAGCAGTTCGTCCTCGGCCGGCGCGGCGGCCAGGTGGGCGATGGCCTCGTCCAGGTCGCGATGCTCGCCGCGCAGCGCTTCGAGCCGTGTGCGCAGGCTGGTGACGTCATCGAAGGTTTCGTCGTTCATCGGGGTGGGGCCGGGCGGAGGCGCTTACGCCGTTGGTCGAGGGCGAATGCAGGCAATGGTATGCGCCGGATGGGCGGAAGACAACTTCGGCGCGGCTGGCGGGGCCGCTCAACGCGTACCCGCTGGCGCTTTCAGCAGGTCTGGCAGGGTCAGCGTGCCGGTGTCGGAAAAGCGCATGCCGCCCAAGGGACCGCCGAGCCGGCCGCGCAGTTCGTAGGGCAGGGCTTCCCTGGGCTTGTCCTCCATGAGCCCGATGGCCTGGCGCAGCATGGCCACCGCCGAGACCGATACGGGGATCTCGAGCACCGTCTCGCCGTAGCGGGGCACGCTGCCCTTGCGGTCGCTGACGCCGGTGGCGAAGGGGGCGTCGTTCACATTCAGTTCCAGCGCGATGCCGTCGAAATCGATGGGGGCGTCGTTGGGATTCTGGATGCGCAACTGCACCGCGAGGCGGACTTCCATGCCCTGGCCGGGCAGGGGTTCGAGGCCGACCACGTTGATGCGTACCGGCTCGCGCTGCCCGAGGCTGGCGCAGCCCGGGAGCAGCAGGACGGCCGTCGCCCCGGCGAGCATGCGGAGGGCAGACCGGCGCGGGGCGGAAGCGGGAAGGGCGGTGGGGTAGGTGTCCATGGGATGTCGCGCTCCTGGCTGGGCCGCTGGATGAATGGGCGCCTATAGTCTGAATCATGGCTGGTTCCGCCGCCATCGCTTACCATCGCCGTCCTGTTTTGTACGGCATCGTCTGGAGCAGCAAGTGAACAAGGCATTCGTCAAGGAAGGCGACGGGCAGGACGACGACGAGGAACTCGCCCCCGCCCTGCGGCTGCCGCCGGGCAGCAAGAACTACATGACGCGGCGCGGCTACGACGCGCTGCGCGTCGAACTGGATCAGCTCGTGCGCGTGGAGCGCCCGAAGCTGGTGGAAACGGTGGCCTGGGCGGCCGGCAACGGCGACCGTTCGGAAAACGGCGACTACATCTACGGCAAGAAGCGCCTGCGCGAGATCGACCGGCGCATCCGCTTTCTCATCAAGCGCATCGAGAACGCGGAGGTAGTCGATCCGGAGCGGCAGGAGAACGTGGACCAGGTGTTCTTCGGCGCCACCGTGACCCTCTGCGACGTGGACGGCGGCGAGGAGCAGACCTGGCAGATCGTGGGCGTGGATGAGGCCAATGCCTCCGAAGGGCGCATCAGTTGGATTTCGCCCCTGGCGCGCGCGCTGCTCAAGGCGCGCGAGGGCGACGTGGTGCGCTTCATGAGCCCGGCGGGCATGCGCGAGATCGAGGTGGTGGGGATCGCCTACCGCTGAGGCGCCGGGCCGCGCAGGCTAGACGCCGTGCCGTGCCACCAGCGTATCCGCCCACTCGGACGCTTCGTCCGCGTCCCGTGTGCGGCACAGGAAGTCGTAGCCCCGCTGGGCGCATTCGTCCACCAGCCGGGCGTCCGCGGCGGCGGCGCGGTGCAGGTGTTCCAGGCCGCCATGGTCGTCCTCGACGAGCAGCAGGCGGCCGAGCAGCAGTTCCGCCTGGGGGAAGGGGCCGTCCGGGCGGGCGAGCAGGCGGGTAAGCACCGTGCGCGCTTCCTCGCCGCGCCCTTCCCGGGCCAGCGCGCGGCCCAGTTCGTGCAGATCGAAGGCGTTCAGCGCATCGTGCGGCGCGCCCTGCAGGCGCGCGATCATCGCCCGGTTTTCCAGGCACTGGCGGTGGTGCGCCTGCCACTCGGCCTGTTCGGTCTGCCACCACTGGGTGTCGAATTCCCGCGCCAGTTGCTGGGCGAGGGGGCCCAGCAGGGTTTCCGCCGCGCTCTTGCCCACCGGCGGCGGCACGCGCGCGGGCTGGTCGATCGCCGACAGCCGGTCCTGCAGGCTGGGGTGGGTGTCGTGCAGCCCGGAGCGGACCCGGCGCGCCTCCGCCAGGCGTTCTGCGGTGGCCCAGTCCGGGTAGCCCGCGGCGAAGGCGGCCGGCATCGCCGTGTAGGGCATGAAGGCGGGTGCGGTGCGCTCGCCCGCCTGGGCGTAGAGCCGGGACCAGAAGGTCTCCGCGATCCAGTCGCCCAGCAGCGCCCCGCGGCACAGGCCGGTCGCGGCCGCCTCGGCGCCGGCCAGGCGCGCGGAGATCGCGTCGGCGTCGTACTCGTCCTGGCGGGAGAGCACGAAGGTGTAGGCGTTGAAGTAGGGCGCGAAGCGCACCAGCGCGGCGAGCAGCAGGCCGCTCAGCAGATCGCCGTCGCTCTCGCGCTGCAGCTTGTCCATCAGCGTTCCGAAGGTGATGCGCTGGCGGTAGATCCAGGCGCCGGTCTTGCCGTGGGCGCCGGCCAGGTGGCCGTACTCGTGCGCTAGCGTGGCGGCCATCTCCTTGGTGGTCATGGCATGCAGGTAGGGCAGGCCGAGGATGAGGTGGTTGCGGTGGCCGCCGAACAGTCCGAAACGCGGCACCTGGGCGATGGCGGCGTTGAAGCTGGGATCGACCACCACGCGGTGGATGGGCGGGCCGTCGAGCTTGCGGCGGATACGTTCGATGAGTTCGAACAGGCGCGGCGCCTCGGCGGCGCCGATCTCCCTTCCCTCGGGCTCCGGCAGGCGGGCGAGGAAGGCGCGCAGCACGCCGAACAGCAGGCCCGCCACCGCCACCCCGAGCAGGGCGAGCTTGAAGGTGATCCAGGTGCTGTGGCTTTCGCGGGCGAAATGGAAGCCGGCAACGACGAGCGCGGCCAGCACGCCGAGCATGGCGAACAGGATCAGATAGGCGAAGCCGCTGAGCAGCATGACCTTGGCCTGGAAGGCGCGCGGCGCGGACTGGGCTTCGATCTCCAGGCGGCGGACGAGCCGTTCATAGTCCTGGTCTTGCATGGCGGGCGCTCCGGGCGGGCAATAGTGCGCGAGCCTAGCAGAAGATCGTGCCGCTGGCATGTTGCCGGCCCGCGGGCGCGGCCCGGTCTGCGACGCGGGGCTTGAAATCCGGCAAGCCGCTCCCATCTGCGGCGCGTTCACCTGAAAAAACGGAGCTTCATCCATGTCCGAAACCGCGACCGCCCAGACCCTGAACTTCCAGGCCGAGGTGAAGCAACTGCTTCACCTGATGATCCACTCCCTCTACTCGAACCGGGAAATCTTCCTGCGCGAGCTGGTCTCCAACGCGTCCGACGCCTGCGACAAGCTGCGCTTCGAGGCACTGGACCGCGCCGAACTGTTCGAAGGCGACGGCGAGCTGAAGATCCGCATCGACTTCGACAAGGATGCGCGCACGCTCACCCTCACCGACAACGGCATCGGCATGAGCCGGGACGAGGTGGTGGCCAACCTGGGCACCATCGCCAAGTCGGGCACCAAGGAATTCTTCGGCCAGCTCACCGGGGACCAGCAGAAGGACGCCCACCTGATCGGCCAGTTCGGTGTCGGCTTCTACTCCGCCTTCATCGTCGCCGACAAGGTCACCGTGCGCACCCGCCGCGCCGGCCTGCCGGCGGCCGAAGGCGTGCGCTGGGAATGCGCCATGAGCGGCGACACCGCCGGCGAATACCGCATCGAGCCCATCACCCGCGAGCAGCGGGGCACGGAAATCACCCTGCACCTGCGTGAGGGGCAGGACGACCTGCTGTCCTCGTGGAAGCTCAAGAGCCTGGTGCACAAGTATTCCGACCACATCGTCCAGCCCATCCAGATGAAAAAAGAGGAATGGGACGAGGAGAAGAAGGAGCAGGTGGTCCGCGACGAGTACGAGACCATCAACCAGGCCAGCGCCCTGTGGGCCAGGCCCCGCAACGAAATCTCCGACGAGGACTACAAGGCCTTCTACAAGCACGTGGGCCACGACTATGACGAGCCGCTGGCGTGGACCCATGCCCGCGTCGAGGGCCGCCAGGAATACACCCAGTTGCTCTACGTGCCCCAGCACGCCCCCTTCGACCTGTGGGACCGCAACGTCCGCCACGGCGTCAAGCTGTACGTGAAGCGCGTGTTCATCATGGACGACGCCGAAAAGCTGATGCCCGCCTATCTGCGCTTCGTACGCGGCGTGGTGGATTCGGCCGATCTGCCCCTCAACGTGTCGCGGGAAATCCTGCAGGAATCCAGGGACATCGACACCATCCGCCAGGGCTGCACGAAGAAGGTGCTGGCCCTGCTGGAAGGCCTCGCCACCAGCGAGGACGAAGCCGAACGCGCCAAGTACGCCACCTTCTGGAAGGAATTCGGCAAGGTGCTGAAGGAGGGCGTGGGCGAGGACTTCGCCAACAAGGACAAGATCGCCGGCCTGCTGCGCTTCGCCTCCACCCAGGCGGACACGCCGGACGAGGTGGTGTCCCTGGCCGACTACATCGGCCGCATGAAGGATGGCCAGGACAAGATCTATTACGTCACCGCCGAGACCTTCAACGCCGCGAAGAACAGCCCCCACCTGGAAGTCTTCCGCAAGAAGGGCATCGAGGTGCTGCTGCTCTCCGACCGGGTGGACGAGTGGGTCACCGGCAACCTGACCGAGTTCGACGGCAAGCCGCTCGTCTCGGTGGCCAAGGGTGGCCTGGACCTGGGCGCGCTGGAGGACGAGGCGGAGAAGAAGGAAGCCGAGCAGGCCGCCGACGACTACAAGGAACTGCTGGAGAAGATGAAGGCCAGCCTGGGCGAGCGCGTCAAGGACGTGAAGGTGACGCTGCGCCTCACGGATTCGCCCGCCTGCCTGGTGGCCGACGAGCACGACCTGGGCATGAACCTGGCCCGCATCCTCAAGGCCGCCGGGCAGAACGCGCCGGTCTCCAGGCCCATCCTGGAGATCAACCCCAGCCACCCGGCGGTGCTGCGCCTGAAGTACGAAGAGAAGAACTTCGACGACTGGGCCGCGGTGCTGTTCGACCAGGCCCTGCTCGCCGAAGGCGGCACGCTGGACGATCCGGCCTCCTTCGTCAAGCGCATCAACCAGTTGATGCTGGCGATGAGCGGCAACTGAGCACGGCCCGGTCTCGGCCGGCAATCACCGGCGCGGCGCACCGGGGAGGCTCTGGCCCGAACAGGGGTGTTCGGGGCTGCCCCGGCCGTCGCGTGTCATCTGGTCGGGCCGCTTACCAATACGCGACGGGCAGGCCGGCCGACAGCCGAGGCATTCGGCGACGATGGTCAGGCGTCCCGTCTGTTCCGACAGCCCTGCCGCCCGGCGCACACGCTCCGGCAAACCCGTGTCGGCGAACGGGATGCTGTGGCCGCACCGTCCGCATACCAGGCGGTGCGTGGCCGCATCGGCCGCGGATGGCTCCATCCGCGGTGAATACACCGCCCGTGCGCCGGTATGTCCCGGTATCCACCCGCGTTGCAGGAGACCGGCGGAACTCAATTCATTGAGGACCCGATAGACCGTGGCGATGCCGATGGGCGTCCGTTCGGCCTGCAGGCGCCGGAAAATCTGCTCCGCCGCCGCGGGCATCCTGGCTGCCACGGTCGCCGCAAGGATGCGGATGCGCGCGGGCGTCGCCCTCAATCCGGCCGCTGTCAGCCGATCCCCCAGGTCCGCCGGGCCCGGCTCCGCCTCATGGGTTGCCACGGCGCCGCTCATTCGGCGTCACTTCCATGCCAGCCGCCGCCCAGGGCCTTGTAGAGGCCCACGCTGGACTGCAGACGGGCGAGCTTCAGTTGCACCGCCGTATCCTGTGCCGCGTACAGCGTGCGCTGGGTATCGAGCAGCACGATGGGGGTTTCGGCCCCGGCGCGGTAACGGCTTGCGGCCAGGGCGAGCGCCCGTTCGGCCTGGGCCAGTTCCTCCGCCTGCGCGGCGATCTGCTCGTCGAGCCTGGTCGTCGCGTTCAGTGCGCTTTCTGCTTCGCCAAAGGCCGTCACGATACTTTGCCGGTAATCGGCCAGCAGTTCCTCGCGGCGCGCCTGGGCGAGATCGCGTCCCGCTGCCAGCCGGCCGGCGTTGAAGATTGGTGCGGCCAGGGCCGCGGCGAGTGAATACACCGGGTTCTCGAAAATGCGGCGCAGGCTATTGCCGTCCGTGCCCAGATCGGCGCTCAGGTTCAAACTGGGGAACAGTGCGGCGCGAGCGGCCACCAGGCTGGCGTCGGCCGCAAGCAACTGCGCTTCGGCCCGGGCGACGTCCGGGCGGCGGGTCAGCAGTGCGGAAGGCTGGCCGGGTCTGATGACGGGCAGATGCAAGGCCGCAGGGTGATCACTGGCGGCGCTGGGAGCCGTGGCCTGCCCCAGCAGCACCGCCAATGCGGTGCGCGCATCGTCGGCCTGCTGGCGAATGCTGGCCAGCGCCCGCCGCTGTGCCGCCACCAGCCCCAACTGGCGGGCCACTTCCAGCGGCGTTGCCGCACCGGCACGGGCGCGGGCTTCGACCAGGGCAAGCAGCCGTTCGGCGGTATCGAGGTTGCGTTCACCGATGGCAATGCGCTCCTGCGAGGTGATCATCTGCAGCCAACTCCCTGCGACGGCTGCCGTGACGGACAGCCGCAGCGCATCCCGATCGAAACGACTGGCTTGCAGGCTGGCGAGCGCTGCATTCCGGTTGGCACGCAGCCGACCCCACAGATCGACCTCGTAACTCGCCGACAGGCCGGCGCCGAAACTGTTGCCTGCCGTGCCCTTGCCCTCCAACTGTCCGGTGCGGCCCGCATCCAGTCCTGCGGTGACGTTCGGCCACAATTCGGCACCGGTCATCCTGGCCGCCGCTTCCGCCTGACGGATGCGTGCCTCGGCAGCGGCCAGGTCCAGGCTTTGCGTCTGCGCCCGTTCGACCAGGGCGCTCAGTTCGTCGCTACCGAAATCTCGCCACCAATCCCGGTCGACCGCGGCACTCTCCGCAGTCGAGGCATTGCGCCACTGCACCCGCAGTTCCGGCGTGGGCGCTTCCTGAACCGTCGTGGCGCACCCGGCGAGCCCTGCGGTCAACGCGGAAATCAGCACAAGAATCCGCATGCCTATTCCCCCGCCAAGGCCACCACGGGGTCCAGCCGAGCCGCCTGCCGCGCCGGCATGAAGCCGAACACCAACCCGGTCGCCACCGCGCAGCCGAAGGCCAGCAGCATGGCCCGGATCGAGAAGATCACCGGCACGTCCCAGGCGATCAGCACCACGCCGACGATCAAGCCGATCACGACACCGACCACGCCGCCTACCACCGACACCATCACCGCCTCGGTGATGAACTGGCGCTGGATGTCGCGCTGCCGCGCCCCGGTGGCCATGCGAATGCCGATCTCGCGGGTGCGCTCCTTCACCGCCATCAGCATGATGTTCATGATGCCGATGCCGCCCACCACCAGCGAGATGCCCGCGATCAACGCCAGCAGCAGGCTCTGCTGGCGGGCGGCTTCGTTTTGCTGTTTGGCCCGCGCCGGGTTGTTGGCGACGGCGAAGTCCTTGACCCGATGAGACTGAATCAGCACCTCGGTCAAATCGGCCACCGTCTGGCTGATCCGCTCGGGGTCATGCACTTTCACCTGGATCAGCCCCGGGTACGGCGTGCCCAGCACCCGGCGGCTGGCCGTCGCGAACGGGATGGCCACCAGGTTGTCGCCGTCCGGCTCGCCAGTCTCGGCCAGTTCGCCGATCACGCGGAACGGCACGCTGTTGAGCAGCACGTACTGGCCGACCGGGTTCTGCCCCGCAAAGAAGCGCTCGCTGACCGTCTTGCCCAGCACCACCACCGTGGCGATGCGTGCCTCGTCCTCGGCCGAGAAGAACATGCCGCGTGCCAGCTTCCAGTTGAACAACCGCGCGCCCTCGTGGCCCATGGACCACAGGGCCGTGGAAGCATCCGTGGCGTTGGCCCGCAGCATGGCATTGCCGGTCAGGAAAGGCATGGCGATGTCCACGTTGGGCACCTCGCGCACCAGCCGCACATCGGCCTCGGTCAGCACACTGCGCAAGCCCCGCGTGCCGTAAGTGTCCGGGCGGATCGACATGCGGTGCGTGTTGCCGAAGGCGGCCATCTTCTGAAGCATGTCTTCGCTGGCACCTCGGCCGACGGCCATCAAAACGATGACCGACGCCACGCCGATGACGATGCCCAAGAGCGTCAGCAGCGTGCGGAAGCGGCTCACCCATAGGGTCTTCCAGGCGCTGCCCAGTGCCTCGCGCACGTCGGCCAGCCAAGACGCACCATGCGCCACGCCCTGCGCCATGTGGGCCATGAAGTGCCGGGTGTCGAGCGACGGCGCTGCCGCAGCTTCGGGTCGGCTCGCGCCGCGGTCTTCCACGATCCGCCCATCGCTGATGCGCACCACGCGCCGCGCCTGCGCCGCCACTGCCGGGTCGTGCGTGATCAGGATTATGGTGTGGCCCGCATCGGCCAGCTCGCGCAGCAGCGCCATCACCTCGACGCCGCTCTGGCTGTCCAGCGCGCCCGTGGGTTCGTCCGCCAGGATCACGTGGCCGCCATTCATCAGCGCACGGGCGATGGACACGCGCTGCTGCTGCCCGCCCGAAAGCTGCCCTGGCCGGTGTCCGCCGCGCTCGCCCAGGCCCAGCCGCTCCAGCAGCGCCTGTGCGCGTTCCTGCCTTGATTCCACTGGCGTGCCGGCATAGACGGCCGGCACCTGCACATTGTGGCTCGCATCCAGCGTGCGAATCAGGTGATAGCCCTGGAACACGAAGCCGAAGGCCTCGCGGCGTAGCCAGGCGAGTTCGTCGGCAGCGAAAGATGAGATGTCCTGCCCGGAAAAGCGATAGATGCCAGCGCTGGCCCGATCCAGGCAACCCAGGATATGCATCAGCGTCGATTTGCCCGAGCCCGAAGCGCCCACGATGGCAACGAACTCCCCGGCGCGGATCGTCAGGTCGATGCCGTGCAGGATTTCCACGCTGGGCTCGCCCTCTTGGCCGCCGTAGGACTTGCGCAGGCCGGTGAGTTCGATCAGCGGTGGTGCCTGGTGTTGATCCTCCATCACCAGCGCAGCCTCTGCGACGCCTGTTCGCGCTGGGTGCCGATGACGAGAGGTTCGCCTTCCTTCAGCCCCTCCAGCACCTCGCCCAGCAGCCGGTCGCGCACGCCGATGCGCAGCGTGCGCTGCCGCACCTCGCCGTCGATCTGCACTCGGGCAGTGAAGCGGCCCGCCTCGCCCTTCACCGGTTCCAGCGCCGCCAGCGGCGCCACCAGCACGTCCTTGGCCACCGCCGCAACGAAGAAGACCTGCGCGCTCATCTGCGGCATCAGCGCACCGTCGGCGTTATCCACGTCGAACAGCGCGGTGTAGAGCACCACCTTGCCGGCCGGCGCCGCGTTCTGGCCAGTGGCTTGCGCGGCACCCGGCGTCGTGGGCGGCGCGGGCAGCACCTGGCGCAGCGTGCCGTTCCAGCGGCGAGGGCTGCCGTCCTGGTCCTGCAAGCCCAGCGTGGTGAAGTACACCGGCATACCGGGGCGGATGCGGCCCACGTCCGCTTCCGACACCTCCGTCCACACCGTCATGCGTGACAGGTCGGCGATGCGCAGCACGTTCGGCGTCTGGTAGGTGGCGTTGAGCGTTTGCCCCTCGCGCGCATCCAGCGTCACCACCGTGCCGGCGATGGGTGCGTAGATGCGCGTGTAGCCCAGCAAAGCCTCGTTACCCGTCAGCGTGGACTGCGCCCCTTCGATCTGCGCCTTCAGGCTGTCGATGCGAGCCTGGGCAATGCGTAGATTGGCCTGGGCGGTCTGCACGTCCTCCTGCTTGGTCGAGCCCTCGGCCGCCATCTGCTGCTGGCGTTCGGCCTGCTGGCGGGCCAGGTCGCGCTGCGCTTCCTGCTCGGCTAATTGGGCACGCAGGCTGGCCAGCGTGGCGCGGTTGGTCTGCACCGTGGCCTGCTGGATGGCGGGGTCGATCTCCAGCAGCAAATCGCCCTTGGTCACCTTGTCGCCGGGCTTGACCGCAATGTGCTTGATCTGGCCCGACACCTGCGCGCCCACGTCCACGTAGCGCTGCGGCTGCAACACACCCAGCGCGGTGACGGCGTTCTCGATGCAGCCCCGGCGCACTGGCTCCGTCTGGATCGTTTCAACCGTGCGGAAGAAACCCCACCAGAGCAGTGTGGCCAGTACGACGAGGATTGGTACAACGACGCTCCAGCGTTTCAAGGATCGGGAAGTCCGTTTGACCCCCACCATCACGGAGCAACCTCGAAACTCAGCGTGGCCGTGTAGCGCACGTCCTCGTACTTCCTGCCCTCGATGGTCACACTGGCGTTATTCACCCTGGCGCTGACCTCCAGCAAGTAGAGGCCGGGCATGGGGGTATCCAGCGTCACCGTTCCACCCTTGGCCGGTGTCAGCGCCTTGCGCCAGCCGCTGGCGGTTTCCACGTTCACCAAACTGGCCGCCGCTGGCCGGCCCTTGAAGTAGAGTTGGAAGGTGTTGCCGCCGGAGGTGGTCGGCACCAGTTCCAGGTCGTTCACCGCCTTGGTTTCCTGCCGGCCGTAGCGGGCTTGGAAGTAGGTCAGCACGCCATCGCTGCCGATCCGCAGGGCGGTGAAACGGCTGTCCCCCTCGCCAGCGGCAAAGACGTAATGATCCGGCGCCGAATCCAGCTCGGCTTTCTTGCCGCCCGCGAGCAGCGGCTGCGCATCGCGCAAGGTGGGCATGGCGGTCGGCGAGCGCAACTCGCCGGCCAGCACCTTGAAGCGTTCGCCATCCTTTTGCAGCCAGAGGGCGTCAGCCTGGGCGAAGCTGCACAGGCCTGCGGTCAACAGCGCAAAAGCGCCCGATTTCAATCCGGTAATCATCAACCTCATCTCCGAAAACCCCACAAAACCCATTCGTTGCATCCAATGCGAGGCAGGTTTAAACTTCGTATAAACATTGATTGGAGCCAAACCATGACCTCGGCCGTCCTCGATATCAAGCACTGGGGCAACAACCTCGGCGTGCGCTTGCCTGCCGCCATCGCCAATGCCGCCCATCTGCATGCCGACCAGCGCGTCAACATCACCGTGGAAGGCGAGCGTGTCGTCATCACGCCCATCCGCGACGAAGCGCTCAGCCTGGAACAGCGTCTGGCTCGTTTCGATCCGCAGCGGCACGGCGGCGAAGTCATGTCGGCCGACCAAACCCTCGGTGCCGAGCAATGGTGAAAGCCGCCAAGAGTTGGGTGCCGGATCGGCAGGAGGTCATCTGGATCGACTGCAACCCGCAGCGCGGGCAGGAAATGCGTGACGTGCATCCCTTTCTGGTGCTGTCTCCCAAAGCCTTCAACGAACGCACCTCGCTGGTCATCGGCCTGCCCATGACCACCGCCGCCTACAACGCCGACAACCCTTTCGCCGTGGCGGTCGGCGCGGCAAGCGGGCGCAAGGCCGGACAAACCAGTTACGTGCTCTGTCACCAGCCCAAGTCCTTCGACTGGCGCCTGCGCGGCGGCGCGCCGCACCCGGCCAGGCGCATCCCCGACGCCCGCTTCGCCGAAGTGCTCGCCATCCTCAACCAGATCGTGCAACTGGCCTGACGGGGCACGGCAAAAACGCATCTTCATCCCTTCAGGGGGCCCTGGCCGGCTTGGGGGGGGCGCCTCGGCCACATCAACGGCTTTCCTTCACATCCCGCCAGCCGACTTCGGCCAGCACGTTACGGGCATCCCACAGCAGCACATGAAAGGCCTCGGCCGGCGGAGCAAAACTCAGGCGGCCTTGCCGGTCGGCCACGCCGGAAAGCAGGGTCTTGTCCTGCGCGTCCGTCACCTCGTAACGGGCGCTGGGCACCGCCGGGCCGTGCGAAAAACGGGCCTCGCAAAATACCTCGGCAGCCTCGCGCCTGCATTGCAGCAACGGAATCACTGGTTCATGCCCGAGCGCGGGAGTACCGATGAGTAGCCCCAAATACAAGAGCATCTTCTTCATCGTTGCCCCTCCACGAAAGCCGCTGTAGCCGGCGACAGACGGCGCATGTCGATTTCCGCCCGGTAAATCTGCCCGTTCTTGCCTTGCACCGTCAGCCAGAAGGTATCCTGCGCCGTGGCCGAAGGCGGGATGACGAGCATCGCCTCGCGGTTACCATGATTGCCGTCAAACGCCATGCCCGCCGTCCGCAGCGAACGCGGCGGCTGCACGCGCAGCCAGGCGCGGGCCACCGCCAACTCGTCGCCTTCCAGCCGCAAGACGAAATGCTTGACCGCCGCGCCACTGGCCAGCACTTCGGGCGCTTCGCGCTCCTCCTCGGCCAGCCGGTAACGCCAGGGGCCGATTTCACCCCGCACCGCATCGGCGCGCAGCACCGGCCACGGTTCGGCCTGCCACAGTTGCCAGCCAAAGGCCAGCGGCGCAGCAGCTAGCACGAACCAGCCGGCGCCGCGAGTCAAACCCATCCAGGGCGAGGCAACGGCCGGTGGCATGATGATTTCCGCCGTTTTTCGCGGTCGACCGTGGAATTCCCGTTTTTTCCGCCAGGGCCAGTAAGCGATGGTGAACACCAGCACCACCGCTGCCACACTCAACCAGCCCAGCCACAGCACCGTGCCGAAATGGGCCAGCCAGCCCCATGCGCACAAAGCGAGGGCCAGCCCCAGCAGCGGCCAGCCCAGCCAGCGGAACACGCGCCTTTCGGCAGCGCTGGCCGGGCGGCGCAGCAACACCGTGCCTTCGCGCTCGCTGGCCAGCGCCAGCAGGGCGAAGCCGCCCAGGCTCAAGGCCAGCACCGCCAGATGCCAGCCGAAATGCAGATCGGGCATCATGCCGCACCGCCTTTCAGCAGCCACCAGCAGGTCAGCGACGCCAGCGCCGTCCACAGCAGCAACCAAGCCCAGGCCCGCGCCGCGCTGCACGTGTGGAACACCCACAGCACCACCGGCACGTAGAGCAGAAAACCGATATAGGTCGCAATCATCACCGCCTGCCCGCGCGCCATCGGCCACCACCAGGACAGCGGTAGCGCCAGCAATACCATCAGTGCCGACATCAGCGCGTAGCCGCCGATGGCCGCCGCCAGCACGCGCGACGCCACGCCCAGGCGGTAGCGGGTTTCGTTGATTGATTCCACACGTTTCATGTGGCGCGCTCCCGAATGGATGCCGCCGGTTGCCCGGCCTGTTGCCACTTGCGCCACAGCCTGGCGGCCATCGCCGCAAACATTGCCGCCAGCCCCAGCATCGTCAGATCGGACCCGGCCAGGCCCCAGTCGCCCGCCGCCAGCGTCACGCCCAGATGTTTGTCCGTGGTCAGCGCGTTGAGCAGCGGAATCAGCCCGAAGGCCAGCGCGGCCAGGGCCAGCACTTCCACCCACGCCCGTTTTTCCGGGCGCAGCACGGCGTACAGAATCAGCCAGCCCCAGGTGGCGAACAGGCCGTGCAACTCCCATTCGGCACGCCCGTCCATCGTCACCGGCAGCAGGCGGTTCGCCCAGAAATAGGCCGCCACGCCTACCGGCAGCCCGGCCAGCACGCCCACGTTCAACCGGGCCACCAGGCGCAGGCCGAAGCTCGCCGCCGAGCCTTCGCGTGCATGGCGTTCGCGCCGCTTGAGCACCCACAGCACCATGCCGGTGGCGATCATGAAGCAGCCCAACAGGCCCGAAAGGAAGTAGAGCCATCGCAGCGGGTAGCTCGCAAACCAGGCTTCATGCAGGGCAATCAGGGCCAGCAGCATGGTTCGGCCCGGCCCCTCCGCGTAGGTGGCGGGCAAGCGCTCGCCCGTCAGCGCGTCGAAGCGGATGAACGTGTCCGTATTCTTCGTGCGCGGCAACTCCGTGCCCCACGGGCGGGAAATATCGACCACTGACGGCTCGCCCGCGCGGTGCTCCACCCAGATTTGCCCGATCTGGCCCTGGCCCAGAATCGCTTCGGCCTGCGCGATCATCGGCGCCAGTGGCGCCTGGGGCCGCGGCACCGGCAGCGCCGCCGCGTCGAATTGCCGCGCCGGTCGATCACTTACGGCTGACTCCATGATCTCCGCCGGCACGGGAAAGTAGTGGTGATTGAAATACACCAGCCCGGTCCACAGGATCATCACGAAGAAGGGCAGCGCCATCACGCTGGTCACGTTGTGCACGTCGAGCCATGAACGCTGCCCCTTGCGGGGGCGGAAGGTGAAGAAATCCTTGAATATCTTCTTGTGCGCGATCACGCCCGTAACCAGCGAGGCCAAGGCCAAGACGGCCACCACGCCGACGATGTAGATGCCCACCACCTCATCCATGTAGTACAGCTTGTGGTGCAGATTGCGAAACGCCTCGCCGCCCTCGGTGGCGCGCACTTCGAGCGGCGGCAGTTTCTGGCCCGTCAAAGGGTCGAATTCCCAATTCGATCTTTCGGGAAACGCCCTGGCGACCAGCCGAGTACGGCTGGCGCCGCCGTTGTCCGGCTGGTTGCGCGTATGGGGCAGCTTGATTTCCCACTTGTGTGCAGCGGGCGCGTGCCGGGCCAGAAAATCCAGCGCCCATTCGGCCTGCATCGCTTGCGGCGCCTGGCTCAAGGTGAGTTCCAGTGGCCGCTCCGGCTCCATCCAGCGCGTCGTGTCGTACATGAAGCACGACGCCGTACCCGTCACAAACACGAAGAACAGCAGCCAGCCGATGACCACGCTGCCCCACGTGTGCAGCCACGCCATGCTCTGGCGGAAGTAGGGCCTCATCGATCAACCTCGTCGAATGCAAAATTTATCTGATGCATAGTCGCAACCGTCAGCCACCTTCGCAGGAGCCGCGCCATGGCCACCATCACCATCGATCTCCCGGACGACATCGCCGAGCAGGCGCGTCGCGCGGGATTGTTGTCGGCGCGGGTCATTTGCGGACTCCTGGAGGACACCTTGCGCGAACGGAGCGGCGATATCGGCATCAAAGCCCTCCGCGCCGCGTTGATCGAGGGCAAAAACAGCGGCAAGCCGCGGCCTTTCGACTTCGAGCGATTCCTGCAGGAAAAGCGCCGCGCCGCCGAAGCACAGTGAGTGGCTATCGCCTGTCGCCGCTGGCGGCGGCGGATTTGTCCGACGTATGGGACTACTCCGCCCGCCACTGGGGGTTTGACCAGGCGGACCGTTACGTCCGGACGATACGCGACGCCTGCGCCGCACTGGCCGCTGGACGGCTGCACGGCCAGAGCGCGGAACACATCCGCCCCGGCTACCGCAAGCAGATCGTCGGTCGGCATCTGCTCTTTTTCTGAAAAGCGCCCGACAACGGCATAGAAGTCATGCGCATCCTTTATTAGCGCATGGATGTGGAACAGCATCTGTAACGCTTCTGGCCTGTCATTTGAAAGGGCGAACTCTGGAGTGGCAGAGCGCCCCCACCAGCCACTCAGCGGCGGAGGCGCATAAGCGGGTCCAGATCAATAGCTCGCGCGTAGCGTCAGCATGACGTTGCGTGGTTCGCCGTACCAGTTGCCGGAGTCAGTGGTTCCGACCACCTGGTAGTAACGCTTGTCGAACAGGTTGTTCACGTTGAGCGCCAGCGACCACTGCGGGTTGAAACGGTACTCGGCGAAGAGGTTCACCAGTGCTCGGCCCGGTTCGGTGAACTCGTAGTCGACAGTCGGCCCGTCGTACAGGCCGCTGACCGCATTGAAAGTACTGGCCGATCCCGACACATAAGTTTTGCTCTGTGCCGTCAAGCCTCCACCGACTTTCAGCCCGGCCAACTGGCCGCGCAGTTGGTAGCTGGTCCACAGCTTGAACAGGTGTTTCGGCGTGATGGAGCTGAAGACTCCTTTGCTTTGCTTGTCTTCGTTGTCGTTGTAGGTATAGCCGACTGCAAGCTGCCAGCCGGGCAGGATTTCACCGCCCAGTTCGGCTTCGATGCCCTTGCTGACGCGGTGGCCTGTATCGAGAAAGCAGCAACTGCTGCCGAGATCCCCCGGAGTATTGGGATAACTGGAATCACGGACAGCAGTACCCTTGCGATCGATCTTGTACAGAGCCAGCGAGGTATTCAAGCGGCCACCGAAAAGCTCGCCCTTGATCCCGATTTCATGGTTGCGCCCGGTGATCGGATCAAGGGGAGAACCAGGGAGTGGCGCTTTGAGGCTGGTCGATTGCGACTGATAAGTATCTGCAATGCTGGCATAGGTCGTCCAGCTATTATTAATGTCATAGACGACGCCAATGTACGGAGTAAAAACCGAGTCATCCTTGCGGGAGGTCTGGCTGACGCTAGTAAGCAACCCCGAGGGTACGCTATAGGAATACTGCGTCTGTTTGAAATCGTACCAACTCTGTCGCCCACCGAGAATGAGGGTCAAGGGATCGGCGATCTTCAGCGCCAACGATCCGTAAAACCCCTTTTCCGTCCGGTCCTGATCGACAGCAGTGAAGGGATAGTATGGATCGTTCGAACCATACTGCGAAGGATCGAAATCGAAGATATCTGCTGCTATACGACCACTGTTACGGCGTGCGCCGGTCCGTGATAGCTCAAAGTCACTCCAGTTTGCCCCAAGCGTCAAACGGTGCTCACGCCCAAACATTTGAAACTTCCCTTTGAGCGCGGCATCGATGGTGCGTTGAGTCTCGGGGTAATGGTAGGAGGCCCCCCTGCCGGCAAAGCCGGTGCCTGTCAGAGGGTCAATAGCCCCATAAAAAAGGTGATCCAGACGATAACTATCGGTCTTGGTACGAGACATCTCGATGCCCAGAGACCAATCTGAACCAAATTTCTGATCGATCCGAGCAAAAAACGAACGACGTTTCCGGTCGGTGTTGTCATCCGATGAATTCCCGAAGAAGCTGCGTGACAAACGAAGATCGTCGCCATTGCTGTACCGGGGAATACCGAAGCTCCAGAAGGTCGCGTCATGGCGATCATAGTGGGCGCCGATTGTGAGCATGGTGCTGTCGGTCACATCCGCCTCGACGATGCCGTAGAACACCTGTTTGTCGCTGTCGGCATGGTCATAGAAAAACTCGCGGTCCTCCAACGCTGTGACGAAACGGCCGCGAACACGGCCATCCAGAGCCAGCGGGCCGCTGATGTCGGCCTCGGTGCGGAAGTTGTTCCAGCTTCCGGCGGAAAGCATGCCCTTGAGCTGAAAGTCTCGTGTCGGCTTCTTGCGCACCAGATTGATGGCCCCGCCGGGGTTACCGGATACGCCATACAGGGCATCGGAGCCGCGCAGCACCTCGACGCTGTCGTATAGCGCCATGTCGATCTGCTCCGTCACCCAACCATTCGAGAGTGAACTGTTGCCGTCGATCTGGAAATTGCCGATCTCGAAGCCGCGGGAATAGAAGTAGGAACGCGAGGTGTCGTACATCTGATGCACGACGCCGGGCGTCTGCTCCATGACGGATTCAAGCGTGTTCAAGCCCTGATCCTGTATCCGTTGAGCCGTCATCACCGTCACGGATTGCGGCGTCTCGCGCAGGCTCTGGCCCTTGCCATAAGTGGAACTGTGGGTGGTATAGGAGCCGCTGCCTTCGGTGACCCCGATCCGCTCGCTTGCCGCCGTCACCGTCACCGGTGCCAGCGTCGCCTCCCCATGCTTGTCTACCACCGGCGCCGGCCGCAGCCCGTAGTTGCCGCCGGCCTGCCGGTAGGCTTCCAGCCCTGTGCCGACGAGCAGCGCCGCGAAGCCGGCCGATACGCCGTAGCTGCCTTTGAGGCCGGGGCTGGTCCTGCCTTTTGTCGCTTCACCGGAGGCGGTCAGCAGTACCCCGGCTTCTTCGGCGAAGCGGTTCAGTGCGCCGGCCAGCGGTCCGGCGGGGATGTCGTAGGTTTTGGCCTGGGCAAGCGTCTGGGGCGCGTGCTCCTGCCCCTGCGCTTCCGGCATCCAGCCCGCGCCGGCGAACAAACTGCCGGTAATGGCGACGTGCACCGCAAACGCCAGTGGGCGCGGCGCAAAGTTGAACACCGGCCGGATTGCAGGCAGCGGATGCGGAGTGGCGGGAGCGATGTGGCGGCAAGCAACGCCACCGGGGTTGGCGCGACGGCAGGAACGGCTGGACATGGGACGGTTTCCCTCAAGCGATGGGTTGAACAGGGAGAGGGGCGGTCCGGGGCATCGCGCTGGCTGCCTGAGCGCACGGGGCGAACGGGGGCGCGGCAACCGGCTGTCCGGGCCGGTGCGCACGCCGTTGGGTGGCTGGTGATGGGTGATCGGCTTGCCTCTCACCGGGTAAATCGGGCGAAAGGCAAAAAGGGGAACTGCTCCGGCGTTTTTTTCATCATTCGGCGGAATTGATCGAATCGAACGATTCGCCTAATATGGGCGTCAGAAATCCACCGAGACCCATGCCATGTTGACTTTTACTGCCAATGAAGCCAAGACCCGCTTCGGGGAACTGCTCGACCGCGTGCAGCGGGAGCCGGTCCAGGTCGCCCGGCGCAACCGCGTGGTCGGCGTCATGGTGTCGCCGGAAGACTACGCGGCAATGCGTGCTTTCTATGCCGACCGTTTGCGCAGGACGATGGAGCGAACCGCCAGCGCGGCTGCCGCCCAAGGTCTGACCGAGGCGGAACTGGCAGACCTGCTGGCCGATGAAAGCTAAGCGAGCCGTCGTCGACAGCAATGTACTGATCAGTGCTGCACTGTCCGCCGGTTCGGTACCTGGCCAGGTCACATTCTGGTTGCTTGAACACGGTCGGCTGCTGTTTTGCGACGAAACCTTCGCCGAACTGGAAACCCGCCTGTGGCGCCCGAAGTTCGACCGCTACCTGAGTCTGGAAGACCGGCGCCTGCTGCTGCACGATTTGAGTGCCGTGGGCGAGTGGGTAAAGCTGCCCGAAAGGGAGCGGCCCACTTTCAGCCGGGACCCGGATGACGACAAGTTCATGCAACTCGCCCTGGAGGGCAGGGCTGACTGGCTGATCAGCGGTGACCGCGACTTGCTCGATCTGGCGCCGGTTTCGTGGCTGCGCATCGTTTCGCCCGCCGAGGCGCTGGGGCTGATCGAACTGCCATGATGTGAAGGCGATGGCTTCGCCATCCGGTTCAACGCGCCTCGACGGTGACCCACCAAGGCAGCGTCCGGCGTATCCGAACCGGCAGGGTGTTCTCCAGCATGGCCAGGGCACGGTCGGTATCGTCGGCCGGATAGACTCCCATCACGGTAAGTTCGGCCACTTCCGGCGCAACGCCGATGTGGCCGCGCCGGTAGCGGGCCAAATCTTCGATCAGTTGCCTGAGCGGGATGTCGTCCGCCAGGACCACGCCGCGGCGCCAGGCTTCGCGGGCACGTTCGGCGGGGGCGATGGTGGATATCTGCTCGGCGGTGAAATCGGCGCGCTGCCCGGCTTCGACGCGTTGGACCGCGCCGGTTGCGTTGCGGATTTCCACGGCCCCTTCGAACACGTCGAGCCGGGTGCGCCCGTCGCCGTGGTTTACCGAGAAGCGGGTACCCAGTGCCTGCATGCGCCCGAAGCGGGTTTGCACGTAGAAGGGCCGGCCGGTTCGATCGCCGGCGGTCTGGATGAGGATTTCCCCTGCCGCCAGTTTGAGCAGGCGGGCGCCGGCCTGGTAATCCACGCTCAAGGCACTGTCGGTGTTCAGCCAGACCTGCGTGCCGTCGGTCAGGGTGATTTCCCGCCGTTCGCCGGTACCGGTGTGGAAATCGGCGCCCCAGGCCATGACGATCTCGGGCAGGGGTGTCTGGCGCCAGCCCAGCCAGCCGGCCAGCGCCAGGCCAGCCAGACCCGCGATGCCGCCGAGTGCGTGGCGCCGGCCGGCCGTGCCGCGCCGGGCGGCCTTGATGCCGGCAACGGCGGCTTCGTGCCCGCCGTTGCGCAGCGGGTCGAAACGCCGGCTGACTGCCTCGATGTGCGCCCAGGCCTGGGCGTGTTCGGGGGATTGGGCAAGCCAGTTCCGCCAGGCTTGGCGTTCCCGCTCGGTGACGCCGTCGCCGCGCAGGGTGGCGTACCAGGCGGCAGCCTGTTCCAGGCTTGCGAAACCCGCCTTGGCCGCGCCTTGTTCCGGCTGCCCGGCGGGCGGCATGGGGATGTCGCCTGCCGCCATGTTCAGACGTCGAGCCCGGCTTCGATCAGGGCGCACTGCAGCATGGCCTGGGCGATGTATTTCTTGACCATGCGTTCGGAGACACCGAGCTGGCCGGAGATTTCGCGATAGGGCATGCCATCCACCTGGGCCATTACGAACGCGGCCGCCGCCTTTTGCGACAGGCGGCCGAGCATGTTGCCGATTTCCAGCAGGGCTTCGACGACGAGGGCGCGGTGTTCCGGAGAGGGTTCGAACGCTTCCGGCCGTGTTGCCAGGGTTTGTAGCCAGGCTTGCTCGACCTCCCGGTGGCGCCAGAGGTCGATGCACATGCCGTTGGCCATCGCGCGGAGGTAGCCGCGCGCCTCGGGCGCGCTGGCGAAGCGGCGCGGTGCGGCCAGCAGGCGCAGGAAGGCGTCGTGGGCAAGGTCGGCGGCATCCGCTGCGTTCCCCAGGCGGCGGCGCAGCCACCCGTGCAGCCAGCCATGGTGGTCGCAGTAGAGGAGCTCGATGGAAGGTGGAGACGGGTAGTCCGAGGTGCTCACGAGGGGTGGCCGTGCGTACAACGATAGTTAAATGGGAATCGCTCTCAATTATCTGCGAGGGCGGCCCTTCTGACAACCGCGCCGCGGCAGGCCGGGGAGTTCATTGCGTCGGCTGTTCCGGGCATACACCTGCGGATATGCTCCCGATCAGTGCGCCTCCCGGTCCAGTTCGGCGGCCAGCGCCTGCAGTGCCGGGGAGATGCGCACCGGCCACAATTCGGTGGAGTCCGTGCGGTCAAGGGTACGCAGCGCCGCGGGCAGACGGGCCAGTTCTTCGGCGGCGTGGGCGCGCAGCGCCGCGAGCGGTTCGGCTGGCGCCAGGCGGCGGCCGGCGCGCATGACCGGCTGCAGCAGTGGGACGGCGTCCGTGGGCGGCGCCTCGTCGTGCAGGGCGACCAGGTCGCCGGCACTGCCGCCCAGGCGCCACACCTGCTTGGCGCCCGGCCAGGTGGCCTTGCCTTCGGAACGCTTGCGCCGCGGCCGTCCGTCGTAGGCCTGGAGCTTGTAGACGGCGTCGATGCAGGGCACGTCGGCCGAGGTGGTGAGGCTGGTGCCGACGCCGAAGCCGTCGATGGGTGCATCGGCGGCGAGCAGGGCGGCGATGCGGCCTTCGTCCAGGTTGCCGCTGGCGAACAGATGCACGTCGGGGAGGCCACCGTCGTCCAGGATGCGGCGCACGCGGCGGGCGTGGTCGAGCAGGTCGCCGCTGTCCAGGCGCAGGGCGCGGATGCGGGTGCCGTGCCGGGCAAGTTCCGGCGCCAGTTCGACGACGCGGCGTGCGCCCTCCTCGGTGTCGTAGGTATCGATGAGCAGGGTCAGGTTGTCCGGTTGGGAAGCGGCGAAGCGGGCGAAGGCATCGGCCTCGCGGGCGTGCGCTTCGATGTAGGAGTGGGCCATGGTGCCGTACACCGGAATGCCGTAGCGCTGGCCGGCCAGCACCGTGGCGCTGCCGTCGAAGCCGGCCAGCCAGGCGGCGCGCGCGGCGAGCAGTCCGGCCTCCGCGCCGTGGGCACGGCGCAGGCCGAAGTCCACCAGCAGCCGGCCGGGCGCGGCCAGGCGGCAGCGCGCGGCCTTGCTGGCGACCAGGGTGGCGTAGTGCACCAGGTTGATCAGCCGGCTCTCCACGAGCTGCGCCTCGGCGATGGGCGCCTCCACGCGCAGCACCGGCTCGTTGGCGAAGAACACGCTGCCTTCGCGCATGGCGTGCACGTCGCCGGTGAAGCGGAAACCGGCCAGGCGGTCCACGAAGTCGGGAGGGAAGCGCCCGCTGTCGTGCAGCCAGGCCAGTTCGTCGGCCCCGAAGCGCAGATTCTCCAGGTAGTCCAGCGCCTGCTCGATGCCGGCCAGCAGCAGGAAACCGCGTTCCGGCGGCAGGCTGCGCACGAAGAGTTCGAACACCGCGCGGCCGTGCAGGCCTTCGTCGAAGTAGGCCTGCAGCATGGTGAGCTGGTAGAAGTCGGTGAGCAGGGCCTCGTCGCCGGTTCTCATGCCTGCACCTCCTGCAGCGTCAGCAGGCGGGCGCCCCGTTCGCGCATCGCGGCGATGGCGCGCTCGCCGTCGCCGGGCGTCACGTCCACCGCGCGCACCGCGTCGCCGAGCAGGCAGGTGTCGAAGCCCTCCGCGAGCGCGTCGAGCACGCTGGCCCGCACGCAGTAGTCGGTGGCCAGCCCGCCCACGAAGAGCCGCCGGATGTCGTGCCGGCGCAGCCAGTCGGCCAGCCCTGTGCCCTGGAAAGCGGAATAGGCATCCGCGTCCGCGCCTGTGGCCTTGGAGACGACGTGCGCGTCGGCCGGCACGTCCAGCCCGACAGCGAATTCTGCGCCCGGCGTGCCGGCCACGCAGTGGGGCGGCCACGGCCCACCGCGCGCGGCGAAGGACACGTGGTCCGCCGGATGCCAGTCGCGGGAGAACACGCAGGGCAGGCCGCGCGCGGCGAACAGTTGCAGCCAGGCGTTGAGCACGGGCACCACCGCATCGCCCCCAGCCACGCCCAGCGCCCCGCCGGGCAGGAAGTCGCACTGCACGTCCACCACCAGCAGGGCATCACCGGTGCCGAGGTGCAGCGGTACGGGCATGGAATCGGCATGGGCGGACATGGCGGCTCTCCCTGTATGTTCTGGTCCCCTGCACGGTTTGACCGTCGCGGGGCGCGGCCGGTTTGAAGCGTCCGGCCGCGCGGGGGTAAGCTTAACGGGCTCGCCATCGGCAGGGAAGGAAGGGGAGGAAGAATGGACCAAGCCGCACCCCGGCGCAGCCGCCTCTACGACGCGGCGCAACTGGCGGCAGTGCTCGATGCCATGGCGCTGCAGGCCGCGGGCCTGCTGGCCGGTGCGGAAGCCGTAGCCCTGGTGGGTGTGCTGCGCCGGGGCGCGCCGCTGGCCGACATGCTGGCCGAACGTCTCGGGGCGCACGGGGTGGCGCCGCCGCGCCGCGTGGATCTGGCGATCAGCCGCTATGCGGACGACCTGACCCTGCTGTACCCCCAGACCCGCCTGCTGGAAGACGCGGCCCACGCCGCGCCGGACCTGGAGGGCCACACCGTGCTGCTGGTGGACGACGTGCTGTACACGGGCCACTCCCTGCTGCGCGCGGTCGATTGGCTGGTGCGCCGGCACGCCGAGTGCGTGCGGGTGGCGGTGCTGGCCGAGCGCTGCATCGCGCGCCTGCCGCTGCATGCGGACGTGGTGGGCGTGCGCCTGCAGGTGGCGCCCGGCGACATCGTGGAATGCCACGTGCCGCCCTACGAGCCGGCCTTCGCCATCGAGCTGGTGCATCGCCCTGCGGCGGCGCCCGGCAACGACACTTCGCGAGGTGGGCGATGATCTTCAACGACAGGATCGACGCGGCACGCCAGCTTGCCGACGCCCTTGCCGCGCAGCGCGGCAGCCATCCGCTGGTGCTGGCCATTCCCCGCGGCGCGGTGCCCATGGGCGCGGCGATCGCCGAGGCGCTGGAGGGCGAATTGGACGTGGTGCTGGTGCACAAGCTGGGCTCCCAGTGGAACCCGGAGTACGCCGTGGGCGCCATCGACGAGCAGGGGCGCAGCATCGTCACCGACCCGGTGCATGGCGGCGAGGACTGGCTGGCACGGGAGAAGGCGCGCCAGTTCGAAACCCTGAAGCGCCGCCGCGCGCTGTATTCCCCCGGCCTGCCCCCGGCCGTGGCGCGCGACCGCGTGGTCATCGTGGTGGACGACGGCCTGGCGACCGGGGCGACGATGATGGCCGCCCTGCGCTCCCTGCGCGAGGACAGGCCGGCGCGGCTGATCTGCGCCGTGCCGGTGGCCGCGCGTTCCAGCCTGAAGGCGGTGGAAGCGCTGGCCGACGAGGTGGTGTGCCTGTACGCGCCGGCCGATTTCCGCGCGGTCGGGCAGTTCTACGGGCACTTCGGCCAGGTGGAGGACGAGGAGGTGGTCGCCGCCCTGGCGCGGGACCGCGCGCGCCGGGCTGCCGGAAAACCCTAGTTGAGCGGGCCGGCCGGGGGGTGTGCGCAGGCCGCCAGGTGCAGCGCGCGCAATTCGTCGGCGGCGGGCGGGCGCTTGTAGCGCACCGCGAAGTCGCGCACGCTGGCGAGCAGGCGTTCGGCCAGTTCCGGGTCCAGTTCGGCGCCCAGTTCCAGGTAGGCCCGCGTTACCGCGCTGGTGCCCGAATGCTTGCCCAGCACGACGGCGTGGTGGCGGCCGAGCAGGGCGGGGTCCAGGGACTGGTAGGTGGCCGGGTTCTTGTAGAGACCGTCCACGTGAATGCCGGCCTCGTGGGTGAACACCGCGCTGCCAACGATGCTCTTGTTGGCAGCCACCGGCCGGCCGGAGGCCTGCGCCACCAGGTCCGAGATGGCCTGCAGGCGGTTGGGGGCGACGCCGCTGTCGATGCCGTACAGGCTGGCGAGCCCCACCACGGCCTCTTCCAGCGCCGCGTTGCCGGCGCGCTCGCCCAGCCCGTTCACCGTGGTGTTGATGTGGCTCGCCCCGGCGCGCACCGCAGCCAGGGTATTGGCGGTGGCGAGCCCCAGGTCGTCGTGGGCGTGCATCTCGATCTCCAGGTCGCTGCGCGCGCGCAGCGCGGCGATGCGCTCGTAGGTGGCGAAGGGGTCGAGCATGCCGGTGGTGTCGGCGAAGCGGAAGCGCCGCACGCCGGCGGCCTGGGCCACCTCCAGCACGCGGAAGAGGAATTCGGGATCGGCACGGGAGGAATCCTCCCCCCCCAGGCAGACCTCGGCGCCGCGCTCGCGGGCGAGCGGCACCAGGCGGGCGATGGTGGCCAGCACCCAGTCCCGGTCGCGGCGCAGCTTGTGGCCGATCTGGATGTCGGACACGGGGATGGACAGGTTGAGCAGGTCGGCGCCGGTGGCCGCGCAACAGGCCAGGTCCGCTTCGCACAGCCGGCCCCACACCATGGTGCGCGCGTGCAGGCGCTGGGCGACGATGGCGCGGATGACCTCCTGCTCCGTAGGCCCCATGGAGGGGATGCCGATTTCCAGCTCAGGCACGCCGGCTTCCGACAGGGCGTGCGCGATGCGCAGCTTTTCGTCGGCGGTGAAGGCCACGCCGGCGGTCTGTTCGCCGTCGCGCAGGGTGGTGTCGTTGATCGTCACTGCCGCCATGTCGTCCTCCGCCGCGGGGGTATCCGCCGGAACTCTTGCAAGAGCAGTGCCAGGTCTCCGCGGGCGTCTCACGGCGCGCGGTGGCGGGGCGAGGCGCGGCAAGGGGGTCGGTTATGCGACAAAGGGGGCGCCCATTGTCGCAATCGCCGCAGGGCTGCTGTTGCGGTGAATGGCGGAGGCGCGCACAATGTTGAGACAGATTCTCATTCGTGACCTCCCTTCCTCCGCTCCCGGAATCCTCCGCATGCCCGCCGTCCTCCGCCGCTCCGGTTTCTCCTGTACGCCATTCGATCATGGGAGATTCCAAGATGAAGAAAATCGCCGCTAGCCTCCTGCTGTCCGTCCTTGCCGCACCGGTCTGGGCAGCCACCTGCGAGGCCACCGTCGAGAGCAACGATGCGATGCAGTTCAACACGAAGGAAATCGTGGTGGACAAGAGTTGCAAGCAGTTCACCGTGACCCTGAAGCATGTGGGCAAGCTGCCCAAGACCGCGATGGGGCACAACTGGGTGCTGACCAAGACCGCGGATTTCACCCCGGTCGCCCAGGCCGGCGTCAGTGCCGGTCCGGGCAAGAACTACCTGCCCGAGGGCGACGCCCGCATCATCGCCCACACCCGGCTGATCGGCGGCGGCGAATCCGATTCGGTCACCATCGACGTGTCGAAGCTGACGGCGGGTGAGGGCTACACCTTCTTCTGCTCCTTCCCCGGCCACTGGACGGTGATGAAAGGCGTGCTGAAGTTCTGACGCGCCGGGCCGCCGGCGGCGCCTGCCCCGGCGGCTGGACTATGGCCCCCCGCCGCCTAGAATGAAGCGAGGCGGCGAGGGTGCGCCGCAGGGAGTCCAAGGGACCGTGCGCGGTCCGCAACGCGGGCAACACAAGGACAACGCAGGCCCCGCAGTCCAGAGCGAGGAGAAGCATCATGGCCATCGCGTCCCCAGTCCAGGAATTCATGGCCGAACACGGCCTGCGCTACGACGTGCTCAGCCACCCGCATTCCCACAGCAGTTCCGAAACCGCGCAAATGGCCCACGTGCCGGGAAGTTGCCTGGCCAAGTGCGTGGTGCTGGAAGACGACCGGGGCTATCTGATGGCGGTGCTGCCGGCCACCCGCCACGTGCAGATCGGCATGCTGAGCAAGGCCCTCAGCGCGCAGGTGCGCCTGGCCGGCGAAGAGGAACTCGGCCGCCTGTTCGCCGACTGCGAACCCGGCGCGATCCCGCCCATGGGAGCGATCTACGGCATGCGCATGGTCATGGACGACAGCCTGATCGAGCAGCCGGAAATCTACTTCGAGGCCGGCGACCACGAGCGCGTCATCCAGATGAGCCGGGACGACTTCCTGGCGATGATGGACATGGAGAACGCCCGCCACGTGCATTTCGGCGAGCGGACCTGGTACCGCCACTGAACCGACGTCGCCGGACAGGCGTAACTCAGTAGAACAGCGCGTCGATGTCCACCGAGGAGCGCCGCCCCAGGTTGTGGTGGCAGGCGGCGAGCCAGGCCGCGGCGCGCTGGCGGCCCCGGTCGCGCAGCATCTCCAGGAAGGGCAGGCTGGTGGTCAGCCGGCTTTCGCCGGCGAGCTGGCTCATCAGTTCCTCGGCCTCGATTAGGTGGAAGCGCACGCTGCGCAGGCGGCGTTCCAGCCGGCCCAGGGGCAGCCAGTCCTGCCGGGCGAAGGCGCGGGCGTGGGCGTACATGCGCATCTCGCGCAGGAAGGTGGCGGTGAAGGCGAGGTCGAGCGCACGGCCGCGGATTTCCGTCGCAGTGCGCGGTGTGCGGTCGCGCAGCAGCGGGCTGAGCAGCACGAGCAGGATGTCGCGCGTGCGGCATTCGTAGAACAGCGGGAACACCGCGGGGTTGGCCGAATAGCCCCCGTCCCAGTACGGCTCGCCGTCGATCTCCACGGTGTGGTGCAGGTTGGGCAGGCAGGCCGAGGCGAGCAGGGCGTCCGCGGTCAGTTCGTGGGTGTGGAAGACGCGCAGCTTGCCGGTGTTGGCGTGCGTGGTGGCGATGAACAGGCGCAGCGGGCTGGCGGCGCGCAGGCGTTCGAAATCGATCTGGGAACCGACGATGTCCCGCAGCGGATTGATGTCGAAGGGGTTCAACTCGTACGGCGAGAAGTGCTGCGCCCACTGCAGCATCATCTTGAGCGCCGGCGCCAGGCCGCCGTTCTCCACACCGTTGGGTGCCGAACTCATGCCGAACGGCGTCGCCGCCGCCACCGCGTGCCAGAAGCGCGCCAGCGCTTCCCGCGCGCCCTCGCGCCCGCCGGCGAGCAGGCCGTGGGCGAGCACCACGGCGTTCATCGCCCCCGCGCTGGTGCCGCTCACCGCCTCGAAATCCACCCGGCCGTCCTCCAGCAGGGCGTCGAGCACGCCCCAGGTGAAGGCGCCGTGCGCGCCGCCGCCCTGCAGGGCGAGTCCGACGGGGCGGGGGTTGCGCAGACCGGGAAACATGCGGGGGTTCTCCACGTTGTTCGGTGCTCCCGATCATGACTCAATCCGTCGGGGCTGAAAGCCCCGGACCAGGAGAAAAACGATGACGAAGATTCTGGTGCTCTACTACAGCATGTACGGCCACATCGAGTCCCTGGCCGACGCGGTGGCCGAAGGCGCCCGCGGCGTGGCCGGCACCGAGGTGACGGTGAAACGCGTCCCCGACCTGATGTCCGAGGAGGTCGCGCGCAGGGCCGGGGCCAAGCTCGACCAGTCCGCCCCTGTCGCCAGCGTGGACGAACTGGGCGGTTACGACGCCATCATCTTCGGCACGCCGACCCGCTTCGGCAACATGTGCGCGCAGATGCGCAACTTCCTCGACCAGACCGGGCGGCTGTGGGCGGCCGGGGCGCTGATCGGCAAGGTGGGCAGCGTGTTCACCTCCACCGGCACGCAGCACGGCGGGCAGGAGACTACCATCCTTTCCACGCACATCACCCTGCTGCACCACGGCATGGTCATCGTCGGCGTGCCGTACTCGTGCCAGGAGCTGAGCAACATGAACGAGATCACCGGCGGTGCGCCCTACGGGGCCGGCACGCTGGCCGGCGCGGACGGCAAGCGCACGCCGAGCGGCAACGAACTCGCCATCGCGCGCTTCCAGGGGGCGCACGTGGCGGGCGTGGCGGCGAAGCTGGCGGCCCGGTAGGGGGCCGCGGCGGATCAGTTCTTCCCTTCCGGACCGGCGGAAGGCGCGGCATGCGGCCGCGCCTCGGCCGGAGGGGAAGACTCGGCCGCCGGTATTTCCGGTTCGGCTGCCGGCGCGTGGCGGCCGCGCACTTCGGCCTCCACCTTGCGTAGCGTGGGGAAGGCCAGCGCGTGGTAGAGCGGCGTCTGCGCCACGGTCTTGGCGAAGGCATGGGCGACCACGGCGGTGGCCATCAGCGGCAGCAGCATCTGGTGGTTGGCGGTCATTTCCATGACGATCACGAAGGAGGTGATGGGCGCCTGCATCATGCCGGCGAGAAAGCCCACCATGCCCAGCACCAGGATGGCCGAACCGTACTCCGGCGGCATCAGCAGGCCGATGTTGCTGCCCAGGCCGGCGCCCACCGCCAGCGCGGGGGCGAACACACCGCCGGGGATGCGCGACAGGAAGGCGAACCAGATCACCGCCATCTTGGCGAGGAGGAAGTAGATCGGCAACTGCGCGGCGCCTTCGAGCGCGGCCTTGGATTCGGCGTAGCCCGTGCCGTAGGTCAGTCCGCCGGTCGCCAGCCCGATCAGCGCCGTGCCCAGGCCGCACAGGGCGGCGAAGGCCACCGGCCGGTTGGCCGATAGCTCGCCCAGGCGGCCGGGCAGGCCCCGGCTCGACGCGACCAGCAGGCGGGAGAAGCCGCCCCCGAGCAGGCCGCCGATGGCGCCGCACAGCAGGATGGGCCAGACGCTGTCGGGCCAGCCGATGGCGGCCGGCGTGCGGCCGAAGTAGGTGTAGTTGCCCAGCACCGCGAGCGACATCAGACCGGCGAAGATCACCGCGAGCAGCGTGGTGCTGTTGGCACGAAAGGGGTGGAAGCGGCACAGCTCCTCGATGGCGAACATGATGCCGCCCAGCGGCGTGTTGAAGGCCGCCGCCACGCCGGCGCCGCCGCCGGCGATCATCAGGTCGCGGCTGTTGGCGATGCGGCGCGTCTTCTTGCCGGCGATCAGGCTCATCACCGAAGCGCCGATCTGCACCGACGGCCCTTCGCGGCCGATGGAGGCGCCGGAGAGCAGGCCGCCCAGGGTCAGGAACACCTTGGCGACCGCCAGGCGCATGGACAGCAGCTTCCTGCGCACTCCGCCGTCCTCGCTGGCGATGGCCGCGATGGTCTGCGGAATGCCGCTGCCCTGCGCGCCGGGGAACCAGGTGCGGGATACCCAGGCCATGGCCGCGAAGCCCGCCGGGGCGACCAGCAGGGACAGCCAGGGATGTTCGGCCATGACGCCCGCGTGGGTGCCGATGGCCAGTTCCGCGCCGATGGCGAACAGGATGGCGATCAGCCCGGCCAGCAGGGCGGCACCGACGAACTTCAGGCGGATGGTCCAGCGCCGGATCGACAGCCAGGGCAGGGCGTAGCGGCGGCCGCCGCGCGCGAGGCGGCGGATGGTCCGGTCGGACGCCCGCTGCAGCGGGGTGTCACGATCCGGCAGGGGTGGGGGAGGCTCCATGGGGAAGCGGATTGTCGTTATGTCTCGGGGGCTGGACAAGGGCCCAGGCGTTGCGTGGCGCAGACAGTGCGAGCCGCCCGTTGCCACGCGGCCATACAATACGCCATTGCCTCGGCAATGTTAATTTTGACAATCACAATTCGAGCAAATATAGTCCGGAGCGGTTTTCCCAATGCCCACACAGTCTTCGTCGAAAAAGAGTCCTTCCAAGTCCGGCGTGACGCCCTTGTCGGTGCTGCAGCGTTTCCGGGTGCTGATCCGCACGGCGCAGCGGCACTCCCAGTGGATCGAGCGCCAGAGCGGGGTGACCGGCGCCCAGTTGTGGGCCATGCAGGAACTGGCCGAAGCGCCCGGCCTGCGGGTCGGCGAACTCGCCAACCGCATGGCGCTGCACCAGTCGACGGCGTCGAACATGGTGGACCGGCTGGAAACCGCCGACTACATCCGCAAGGAGCGCACCAGCACGGATCAGCGGGTGGTGCGGCTGTTCCTCACCGACGGCGGCAGCGCGATGCTCGCACGGGCGCCGTCGCCGGCCCGCGGCATATTGCCGGAGGCGCTGCGCAAGCTGGATGGGGAGTCGCTGCAGCGCCTGCAGAGCGAACTCGACGGACTGCTGCTGGAGATCAAGAACATGGATGAAGGCTTCGGCATGCAGCCCTTGCCCTTCACCGAATAGGCAATACCCCGCCGGCGGGCAGCCGGCAGACGTTTCGCACTTGTGCGGACAGCAGTTTGAAAGCGGCCTGCGGGCCGCTTCTTTTTTTGATCGGATATTTGATCGAGATCAAGTCCGTGCGGAGTCGTCGACACGGCCTGCGGATGGCTCCGGTAGAGTTACGCGGCTTCCCGCCTTCCGGCGGATTCCCTTATTCCACGGGCAGAACAGAGAGATGGCAGTCGAACTCTACAACGACGGCAAGCATGCCTGTCTGGCGTTCTACGACCTGGTGCACGAAGAGGCCGACTTCGCGGTGCAGTCCAACCAGTTCCTGGTGGTCGACGGCGAGCACGGCGCCCTGATCGACCCGGGCGGCAACATGACCTACAACGGCCTGCTGATGGGGATGCAGCGCTACTTCCCGATCCGCAACCTGGACTACATCCTGGCCTCCCACGCGGACCCGGACATCATCGCCTCGCTGAACAAGTGGATGGTCACCACCAACGCGCGGGTGCTGATCTCCAAGCTGTGGACACGCTTCCTGCCGCACTTCACCACCGGGCGCGACTACTCGGCGCGCACCATCGGCATCCCCGACGAGGGCATGCTGATTCCGCTGGGCGGCTGCAAGATCAAGGCGGTGCCCGGCCACTTCCTGCATTCGGAAGGCAATTTCCAGTTCTACGATCCGGTCTCGCGCATCCTGTTCTCCGGCGACCTGGGCGCTTCGCTGGTAGACCACGGCCATGCCTCGGAGCCGGTGCAGGATTTCGAGCGCCACGTTCCGCTGATGGAAGGCTTCCACCGCCGCTACATGGTGTCCAACAAGGCCTGCCGCCTGTGGGCGCACATGGTGCGCAACATGGACATCGAGATGATCGTGCCGCAGCACGGCGCGCGCTTCGTCGGCAAGGAGATGGTGAACCGCTTCATCGACTGGGTCGAGAGGCTGCAGTGCGGCGTCGACCTGATGTCGGAGAAGAACTACCGCGTGCCCTGAGCGGCGGCTTCAGTGCCGGCGGCTGAGCTGGGCGATGGCGCGTTCCAGTCCGGCCAGGGTGAGCGGGTACATGCGTTCCCCGGTGAGCTGGCGGATGATGTCGATGGACTTGCGGTAGGGCCACAGCCGCTCGGGTTCGGGGTTGAGCCAGGCGGCGGCCGGATAGGCGTCGAGCAGGCGCCGCAGCCAGGCCGCGCCGGGTTCGGCGTTCATGTGCTCGATGGAACCGTGCTGGTGCAGTATCTCGTACGGGCTCATGGTGGCGTCGCCGACGAAGACCAGCTTGTAGTCAGGCCCGTAGCGGTGGATCACGTCGGTGAGCGCGGTGCGCTCGGCGTGCCGCCGCGTGCTGTCGCGCCACACGCTCTCGTACACGCAGTTGTGGAAGTAGTAGTACTCCAGGTGCTTGAATTCGCTGCGGCAGGCGGAGAAGAGTTCCTCGCACACCTTCACGTGGTCGTCCATGGAGCCGCCCACGTCCAGGAACAGCAGCACCTTGACCGCATTGTGGCGCTCGGGGCGCATCAGCAGGTCCAGCCAGCCGGCATTCTTCGCGGTGGCGGCGATGGTGCCGTCCAGGTCCAGTTCCTCCGCCGCGCCTTCGCGGGCGAAGCGCCGCAGCCGGCGCAGGGCCACCTTGATGTTGCGCGTGCCCAGTTCCACGCCGTCGTCCAGGTTGCGGAACTCGCGCCGGTCCCACACCTTGACCGCGCTGCGGTTGCCGGCCGATTCCCCGCCCACGCGGATGCCTTCCGGATGCGTGCCGTTGTTGCCGAAGGGCGAACTGCCGCCGGTGCCTATCCACTTGCTGCCGCCGGCATGCCGCCCTTTCTGCTCTTCGAGGCGCTTGCGAAATTCCTCCATCAGCCTGTCCCAGCCGAGCTTTTCCAGGCGCGCCTGCTCTTCCGGCGTGAGATGCTTCTTCACCATCGCGAGCAGCCATTCCTCGGGCAGGTCCACGTCCAGGCCGGGGATTTCGGTGACGCCCCTGAAGTACTCGCCGAAGGCCTGATCGAAGCGGTCGTAGAGGGTTTCGTCCTTGACCAGGCAGGCGCGCGCGAAGTGGTAGAAGGCTTCCATGTCGTGCCCGCATACCCGCGCGCGCAGGCCTTCCAGCAGGGTCAGGTATTCCCGCGTGGACACCGGCAGCTTGCGGTCCTTGAGATGCAGGAAGAAGTCGATCAGCACGGCTGCGGCCTCAGTTCTGCACCGCCCAGGCCCAGGCCAGCGCCTCGAAATGCAGCGACGTGGCGCGTTCGGGGCTCAGTGCGCAACGTCCGGCGGCCTGCCGGATGCGCAGGGCATCGTCGGACTCGCAGGCGAGGGCCAGTTCCAGCGCTGCGGCGTAGGGGCCTTCGCCGCGCAGGACGGCCGCTTGAATCGCCGGATCGACGGCCAGGGAGGTCATGGCGCGTTCCAGCGATACCTGCAGGATGATGTCGATCAGGGACAGCAGGCCGGTGAGGAACAGCGCTTCCCGCACCGCGGGGTTCTTCCGTTCGGCCAGTTGCTCCATCATGCGCGCCCGCGCGAGTGCGGTTTCCAGCACTGCCGGTACGCGCCCGCGGCCACTGCCGGAACTGCACAGGAGCATGGTCAGCCAGCGCTGCAGCGCGCCGCGGCCGAGCAGCATGAAGGCGTGCTCGATCGATGAGACCGGGTTTGGCAGGCCGTTGGCGGCCGAGTTGATGTAGCGCAGCAGGCGCACCGTGAGTGCGGCGTCCTGCTTGATCAGGGCGGTGATCTCACTGGTGTCGCCATCGTTGCGCAGGCGAGCGATCAGGTCCGCCAGACGGGCGGCGTTGGGCGGCAGTTCCCGGTCGCTCCAGTTCTCGCGCCGGGTGATGAAGGAGCCCTGGAAATAGCTCGCCCCCAGGGCATGGAGGAAGCGGAAATCCTCTGGACCGGCCAGGTTGCGCACCAGCAGCGCGGCTTGCGGGGCTTCGGCGCGGATGCGGTCGGCCAGCCGCAAACCGCTTTCGGCGTCGAGTTCGCCGGCGTCGAGCACGATGACGTCGGCCAGATCCTGCAGCGCCGCGAAGGCCGGTTCGCTTTCCGGTGCCGGCAGTGCGATGCGAATGCCGGCCTGGCGCAGCCGGGTGAGATGTTCCGGCACGGCGGCCGCAAAGGCGGGTTCGGTATCGCCGGCGTGTTCCAGCGTCAGTACCGTCCTGTCCCGGGGCAGCAGTTCCAGGCTGGGGTGGCCGAGGAAACTGTCGGGAACTGCGACAAAAACCAGCCGTTGGCCGGGCAGTTGGCCGGCGGCGATCTGGGCGACGTTGCGGACCAGCAGTTCGGTATAGGCGTGGCGTATGTGGAGGCCGCTCGAACGGATGCGGTTGCGTGTGCCTTCGCGCAGCATGAACTGGTAGGCGGCGATGTGCTGGTCGCGGGAGAGGATGGTTTCGCGGCACAGATGGGTTTCCGGTGTCGCCTCGGTGACCGGGCGCAGGGCGGCATCCATGAGCGGCAGGTGGGTGGACGTGTCGCGCGGCGCAGTGCGCGGTGCGCGGCGGTCGGGCATAGCGAAGCCGGTAGCGGCGGCACCGATTTTCTTGCCGGGGTGGGCGGACGGCCTGTGGCGGCCGAGCAGGGTGGTGAACATGGTTGCCGTATCCTCAGCGGTTATGCCGCGCCATGTACACCAGGCGCTCGAAGAGGTGCAGGTCCTGCTCGTTCTTCAGCAGGGCGCCGGCCAGGGGTGGCACGATCTCCTTGTCGTCCTGGCTCCTCAGGGCCTCGGGCGGGATGTCCTCGGCCATCAGGAGCTTGAGCCAGTCGAGCAGTTCCGAGGTGGAGGGCTTCTTCTTCAGCCCGGGGATGTCCCGCAGGCCGAAGAACACCTCCAGCGCCTCGCCCAGCAGCTTCTTCTTCAGGCCGGGGAAATGCACGTCCACGATGGCGCGCATGGTGTCCCGGTCGGGGAACTTGATGTAGTGGAAGAAGCAGCGGCGCAGGAAGGCGTCGGGCAGTTCCTTCTCGTTGTTGGAGGTGATGAACACCAGCGGACGGTGGCGGGCGCGCACGGTCTGGCGCGTCTCGTACACGTGGAACTCCATGCGGTCGAGTTCGCGCAGCAGGTCGTTGGGGAATTCGATGTCGGCCTTGTCGATCTCGTCGATCAGCACCACGGTGGGCGTGTCGGATTCGAAGGCCTGCCACAGCACGCCCTTGACGATGTAGTTGGCGATGTCCCGCACCCGGTCGTCGCCCAGTTGCGAGTCGCGCAGGCGCGAGACGGCGTCGTATTCGTAGAGGCCCTGCTGGGCCTTGGTGGTGGACTTGATGTGCCACTGCAGCAGCGGGAGACCCAGCGCCTGGGCCACCTGTTCGGCCAGCATGGTCTTGCCGGTGCCCGGCTCGCCCTTGATCAGCAGCGGGCGCTGCAGTGTGATGGCGGCATTGACCGCCAGCATCAGGTCGGGGGTGGCGACGTATTCCTCGGTTCCTTCGAAACGCATCGTTGTCGTCCTCCGTGGGGGTCCGTGGATTATAGGCGCATGATGAACACATTACCGCTTCATGGCGAGTGCCGGTTCGGATTGCCTGCGGCGGCGCGCTTCGAGTAGAATCCGCCCCCGTCATCGGGGAGTAGCCGCCCGGCACTGCGACCGGGGCCTGCATCAACAGACTTGTCCGTCAGGGCATGGTGCAGGCAGTGGCAGGCGCGGGTCGCGCCTGCGGGCCTGGCGAGACCTTTGACCGTGCCGCTCCGAGCAGGGCCGGGGTGCGGCGCGGTCATGGGTTTTCTTGCGCCGGCCCGGAGCACCCCCTTCATGGAAGCCTTTCTCGTCTCCACCGGCATCGTCGCGCTCGCCGAAATCGGCGACAAGACCCAGTTGCTGTCCTTCGTGCTGGCCGCACGCTATCAGAAACCGTGGCCCATCGTGTGGGGCATCCTCGCCGCCACCCTGGCCAATCACGCCTTCGCCGCTGCGGTCGGCACCTGGATCACCGGTGTGCTGGGGCCGGACGTGCTGCGCTGGATTCTCGGCCTGTCCTTCATCGCCATGGCGGCGTGGATCATGGTGCCGGACAAGCTGGACGAGGGGGAGCCCTGTACGCTGCGCTTCGGCGTGTTCGGCACCACGCTGGCGGCCTTCTTCCTCGCCGAGATGGGGGACAAGACGCAGATCGCCACGGTGGCGCTGGCGGCCCAGTACGGCGCCTTCGCCGCGGTCGTGCTCGGTACCACGCTGGGCATGATGATCGCCAACGTGCCCGCGGTGCTGGTGGGCGGGCGGCTGGCCGAGCGCATGCCGGTGCGCCTGGTGCATGGCGTGGCGGCGGTCGTCTTCCTGGCGCTGGGCATCGCCGCGCTGGTCGGCTGGGGGCTTGAGGGGAGTTCGTAAGGGTTTGTCCCGACAGGGAAATCGTTTTCCTCATGCGCCAGCGGGCATAGAATCGGCCGAAAAAAGTGCGCGGACGAACGAGCCGCGTGCCCCCGACAGGCGCCATCCCTCAGCGCCTGCCTTCCGACCCCGACGGAGGAGACGCCATGCAGGGACGGAGCCACATCCTCGCGAGCCTGCTGGTCCTCGCCAGTGCCGCAGTCCAGGCCGACGCCCCGGTGCGCGGTGACGCCGAAGCGGCGCGCGGCAAGATATCCATGTGCATCGGCTGCCACGGCATTCCCGGCTACCGCACGAGCTTTCCGGACGTCTATCCGGTGCCCAAGCTCGGCGGGCAGCACCCCGAGTACATCGTGTGCGTGTGCTGCAGGCCTACCGGAACGGTGAGCGCAGCCATCCCACCATGCGCGGCATCGCCGAGAGCCTGAGCGAGCAGGACATGGCGGACCTCGCCGCCTACTACGGCACCGCGCAACTGCCGGCGCAGGCCGCCGGCGACCCGGCAGGTGCCGGGGAGACGTCCGCGGTGTGCGCGGTCTGCCACGGCGTAGACGGCAACAGCCCGACGCCCGAATTCCCGCGCATCGCCGGTCAGCACGAGGACTACCTGTACCAGGCCGTGCGCGCCTACCAGACGGGTGCGCGCAAGAACCCCATCATGGCCGCACAGGTGGAGAAGCTGTCGCGCCGGGAACTGCGCGAACTCGCCGCCTGGTTCGCGAGCCGGCAGGGCCTCCACGTGAAGCGCTGAGCGTTCAGAGCGGGCCAGCCACGGCCGCCGGGGGCAGCGGCGGCAGCGGACAGTCGAGGGCCTCGCCCACGGTGCGCAGCAGTTCGAATTCCGCCGGGGTCACCCGTCCGTCCCAGATCACCGCGGCGGCGCAGGCCTCCACCAGGCGCCGGCGGAAAGGCGGCGTGCTGGCGGCGAGGCGGTCGAGCGCCGCGTCGATGGACTCCGGGCGGATGGCGGCGCGGTCCAGCAGCGGATAGGGGCCGTCCAGCGGGGCAAAGCGGCCGGCGTGGGTGAAGGCGGCCTCGACCTCGGTCTCCAGCACGTGTCCGGCGCGCGCCAGCATGCTGAACAGCAGCCCGCAATCCTGGCGCAGGCGGTGGGGCGTCAGCAGCACGGCGGACAGGCGCGGGCGCGGCTGCAGCGCGCGCTGCAGCAGGCGCTGCACGGCGTATTCGAACAGGGACACGCGGCCATCGGCGCGCACCAGCGCGTCCACGGTGGCGAGCACCGCCTGCCGTGCCTCGTCCGACAGCTCCCGCAACGCGGGCAGCGCCAGGTCCAGCAGCGGCAGGCGCAAGGCCCTGCCGGCCGTGCGCACGGTGCCGCGCAGTTCGGCGGCCTGCGTGGCGATGGCGTCGCCGTGGGCGGCGCGCACCGTGTCGAGCTGGCGATCCGCGGTTTCCCCGTCGGGGGACAGCAGCAGCGCGAACGCCACCGCCTGGGCGCCGCCGGGGCGGTGCGCCGCGTCGTGCAACCCGGGCGGCAGGGTGGCGAGCAGGTGTTGGGCGTAGTCCACGTGCTCGGGGCGCACGGTGCCGACGGCGGCGGCCAGTTCGTTCGGGTCGAGGGCCACCCTGCCGGCGAGACCGACGCTGAGTTCGTCGCCGAGTCCGCCCAGGGCATCCGCGGCCTCTTCCTCCGGCGCGGGCGGGGGTGGCATCGCGCGCGCTTCGTCCGGTCTGAAGGAAGGGTCGATGCGGCGGATGCGCTCCTCGATGGGCGGATGGGTGGCGAACACGCGCGAGAGTGCCAGCCCGCTGCCGAAGAACATGTGGCTGGCTTCCTCGGCGCGGGGGTGGCCGAGCTCCGAACCGTAGCCGGCGATGCGCTTCAGGGCGCCCGCCAGCCCCACCGGGTTGCGCGTGAATTGCACCGCCGCGGCATCGGCGAGGAATTCCCGCTGGCGCGACACCGCGGCCTTGATGATCTTGCCGAACAGCACGCCGATGTAGCCCACCACCACCAGCACCAGGCCCATCAGCAGCACCGGCGCCGCGTTCTTGTCCGAGCCGCGCGCGCCGCGCAGCAGGATGCGGCCGATGAGGGTGAGCAGCAGGATGCCGTGCAGCACGCCCATCAGGCGCAGGTTCAGGCGCATGTCGCCGTTGAGGACGTGGCTGAATTCGTGGGCGATCACGCCCTGCAGTTCGTCGCGGGAGAGCCTTTCCAGCGTGCCGCGGGTCACCGCCACCACGCCTTCGGTGGTACGCGCACCGGCTGCGAAGGCGTTGATGCCCTGTTCCGCGTCGAGGATGTAGACCGGCGGCGCGGGCAGGCCGGCGGCGATGGCCATCTCGTCCACCACGTTGATCAGCCGGCGCTCCAGCGGGTCCCGGCTGTCGCGCGGCACCAGGCGGCCGCCCAGGGCCTCGGCCACCGCCGCGCCGCCGCCGCCCGCCAGGGCGACGATCTTGTACAGGGAACCGAGGAGGATGAAGCCGCCGACCACCACCGCGGTGGCGAGCAGCAGGTCGGGCTGCCACAGGGAGGGAGGCGGGGCGCCGGGCGCGTCGCCCCCGCCCAGGCCGAGCACGAGGGCGAGCGCGACATACACCACCAGCACGATGGCCACCACCGCGGCGGCGAACCAGCCCACCAGCAGCCGCGTGGTGCGCCGGGCGTGATCCTGGGCGGCGAAGAAATCCATCGTGCGTTTAGAAGCTCACCTTGACCGGCTGGCGGGCGGCGGTGTCGTCCAGTGCCCACTGTTCGGCGGCCTTGAAGCCGAAATTGTTGGCCACCAGCACGTCGGGGAACTGCTCGCGCTTGATGTTGTAGGCGGTCGCGGCGTCGTTGTAGGCCTGGCGGGAGAAGGCGATGCGGTTCTCGGTGGAGGCCAGTTCTTCCTGCAACTGCATCATGTTCTGGTTGGCCTTCAGGTCCGGGTAGGCCTCGGCCAGGGCAAAGAAGCGCCCCAGGGTGCCGCCGAGCACGTTCTCGGCGCCCACCAGGGCCTGGATCGCGGCCGGGTCGGCGGGATCGCCCTCGGCGCGGCGGGCGGCGGCCTGAGCCTGGTTGCGCGCCTGGATGACGGCTTCCAGCGTCTCGCGCTCGTGCTGCATGTAGCCCTTGGCGGTCTCCACCAGGTTGGGGATCAGGTCGTAGCGGCGCTGCAACTGCACGTCGATCTGGGCGAAGGCGTTCTTGACCCGGTTGCGCAGCGTGACCAGGCCGTTGTAGATGACGACGAGGTAGCCGATCAGTACGGCGAGGATGCCGAGAACGATCCAGGTGGTCATGGCGCGGGTCTCCGATGAAGTGGACGAGACCCGCATGCTACCTTGGAATCGTTGCAGCGGGCAGCGCAGCGGCATGCCCGCCGAGGCCCCGCGCCGGATTTCCGCCGGCGCGGGGCGTGTCAGCCTAGCGCGTCCACACCTGCCCGCGCCGGTCCTCCACGCGCTTGGCCTTGTGGGTGGCGCGGGGCAGGGTGTCGGGGTCGAGGATGACCACGTGGGCGCCCACGCCGGTGAGCGCCTTGACCTTGTCCTTCAGGCGTTCCGCCAGCTCGGTGGAATTGCCGCGGAAGGTGGCGTCGTGCTCGGCCTCGATGGTGAGGCGGTCGAGGTGGTCGACGCGGTCCACCACCAGGCGGTATTCGCCGCTGAAGTCGTGGTCCTTGCGCACGATGGCTTCCACGTCGCTGGGGAAGATGTTCACCCCGCGGATGATCAGCATGTCGTCGCGGCGCCCGTGCACGCCCAGCAGGCGCTGGCTGGTGCGCCCGCAGGCGCAGGGCTCGTCGGTGAAGCTGACGATGTCGCCGGTGCGGAAGCGGATCAGCGGGCGGGCGCGTTTTTTGAGCGTGGTCAGCACCATCTCGCCGCGCCCGCCGTAGGGCACGTGTTCGCCGGTCTCCGGGTCGATGACTTCCACCAGGATGTGGTCCTCGGCCCAGTGCAGGCCGTTCTTCTGCTCGCACATGCCGGCGCAGGAGCCGAAGATGTCCGACAGGCCGTAGTAGTCGTACACCTCCGCGCCCCACAGCGCCTCGATGCGCGCGCGGGTTTCGGGAATCGACCCGCCGGGTTCGCCGGCCACGAAGATGCGCCTCACCGCCAGTTCGGTCTTCGGGTCGATGCCTTCCTTCTGCGCGGTTTCGCCCAGGTACCAGGCATAGGACGGCGTGGTCCAGATGGCGGTGGCCTGGAACTGCTTGAGGATGGCGAGGAGCCGTTCGGAGGGCACGGTGCCGGCGTGGATGGTCAGCGCGCCCAGTTTCTGCGCGCCGAGCACGCAGGGGCCGCCGATGAAGAGCGAGAAGTTCAGCGAATGGGCGTAGCGGTCGTGCGGGCGCAGGCCGGAGGACCAGAACTGGCGCGCCTCGTAGTCGATCCAGTCGTCGAAGTCCTGCTGCGTGAAGGGGGACACGGTGGGTACGCCGGTGGAGCCGGACGAGGCGGAGACGTACACCACCTCGCGTTCGGGCACCGCGGCCAGGTCGCCGAGGAGCGGCGCGGCCTCCTGGCGTTCGCGCAGGATCTTCTTGTCGATGGTGGGGAAGCGGCGCAGGTCGTCCAGGGTCTTCAACTGGTCGGGATGCACCCCGGCGGCGTCGAAGCTGGTGCGGTAGTACGGCGAATTGGCGTAGGCGTGGTGCAGGTGGGTTTGCAGCAGGCCGAGCTTGAGGGCATCCCACTCGGCGCGGGACTGGGTTTCGAGTTTCTCGTCCCAGTACTGGCGGTCTTGGCTCATCGGGGCAATCCGTGGCGTGGCGGTCGGAAAGCAGGACTATGTATCACGCGCGTTTCGCCCGGGGTTGGAAGAAAACATGCGAAGGTTTGCAGGGAAAGTGCGAAGGCGCCGGCATGTTGCACGGTGGGCCGCAGACCGGGATGCCGCTCAGGCCGGATTCCTGCACGCGCCGCCCCGGCCCAGTTCGTACCAGGTGCGGGAGCGGTTGACCACGCGCACCACCAGCAGCATGACCGGCACCTCGATCAGCACGCCGACCACGGTGGCGAGCGCCGCGCCGGATTCGAAGCCGAACAGGCTGATGGCGGCCGCCACGGCCAGCTCGAAGAAATTGCTCGCGCCGATCAGCGCCGACGGGCAGGCGATGTCGTGCCGCTCGCCGACGCGGCGGTTGAGCCAGTAGGCCAGGCCGGAATTGAAGAACACCTGGACCAGGATGGGCACCGCCAGCACGGCGATCACCAGCGGCTGCCGCAGGATGGCCTGGCCCTGGAAGGCGAACAGCAGCACCAGCGTCAAGAGCAGCGCCGCGATGGACAGCAGGCCGATGCGCGCCAGTGCGCGGTCGAACGCGGCCTGTCCGCGGCGCAGCAGGGAGCGGCGCCACCCCTGCGCGATGACGACCGGGATGACGATGTAGAGCGCCACCGAAGTCAGCAGCGTGTCCCACGGCACCGTGATGGCCGACAGGCCGAGCAGCAGGCCCACGATGGGCGCGAAGGCGAACACCATGATGGTGTCGTTCAGCGCCACCTGCGACAGCGTGAACACGGGGTCGCCGCCGGTCAGCCGGCTCCACACGAACACCATGGCCGTGCACGGCGCGGCGGCGAGCAGGATCAGCCCGGCCACGTAGCTGTCGAGCTGGCCGGCCGGCAGCCAGGGGGCGAAGACGTGGCGGATGAACAGCCAGGCGAGCAGGGCCATGGAGAACGGCTTCACCGCCCAGTTGACGAACAGGGTCACGGCGATGCCCTTCCAGTGTCGCCGCACCTGGCCCAGGGCGCCGAAGTCCACCTTGAGCAGCATCGGGATGATCATCACCCAGATCAGCAGCCCCACCGGCAGGTTGACCCGCGCCACCTCCATGCGGCCGACGGCCTGGAACACCTCCGGTGCAAACTGGCCCAGGGCGATGCCGGCGACGATGCACAGCAGCACCCAGACGGTCAGATAGCGCTCGAAAACGCTCATGGACGGGCTTGCCGGGGGTACGGTATCGATCGCTTCAGTCCGCGCAGTCACCGGCCGGCCCGGCCAGACCTCGCCCGCCGCGTTGTCGCATTCGTTCGTCATGGAGCGTGGTTCCTCAGCAGCAGGAAGAAGCGGGCTTCGCCGGCGGCGGACAGCATGCCGCCATCCCCGTCGCGGGCTGGACCGCCTCGTTGAACACGGGGATGCTCTCCAGGGTGTGGAAATGCTCCCAGGCGACGCCCTGCGGATCGGTGATCCAGTGCTTTTCGCTGCGCGCGTAGCAGCAGGTCGTCGTGCCTTCGTCGAGCAGCGTCAGGGCGGCGCCCTGCGCATGGGCCTTCAGGGTGGCCAGGTCTCCGGCGTCGTCGGTCTGGATGCCCAGGTGGTCGATGCCCGGCTGGCTGCCGCGCGTGGAGATGGCGAAGTTGACCGGCGGGTCTTCGAGCATCCACTTCGCGTAGTCGGCCTCCACGCGCGCCGGTTGCACCGCGAACAGGCGGGAATAGAAGTCGATGTTGCGGTTCAGGTCGTCCACATGGAGGTGTACGTGGAAACGTTTCATGGGGGAGCTCCTTTCAGCAGGACGTGCAGGCGCGAGGGGAGTCGGTGACCTCGCAGGCACTGCCCTCGCAGCAGTGCTCGGTCAGGTAGCCGAGCAGGCCGTTCATTTGGGCGAAGTCGGCACGGTAGATCAGGTTGCGGCCCTGCTACTCCACGGTGACGAGCCCGGCATGGGCCAGTTCCTTCAGATGGAAGGACAAGGTGTTGCGGGCCACGCCGAGCCGGTCGGCGAGCACGCTGGGCGTGAGCCCGTGGGGGCCGGCGACGACCAGGGCGCGGAACACGCGCAGGCGCTGGGTGTGCGCCAGGGCGCCGAGGGCGGAGATGGCTTGGGTTTCGTTCATGGTTCGATAGTTCAACAGATATCGAATTATTAAGCAAGCGGCAGGGGAAATCCGATGCCATCGTCCGCGGTTCCCCGTCGGCACGGCCCGGGCTCATCCTGACCTCCTCGGCAAGGTCGAGGCGAAAGTCTTCGAGACCGTAGCCGACGGTGGGCTACCATAAGACCCCTGCGGTCGCCGCCGATGAACACTTCTCCCGGCCGCACGGCATGCAAGGAACTGGAGACTCATGAGCACGCTGGGATTGCGATGGACGACTACGTAGAGTCATTGAAGGCGCTTGCCGATCCTCAACGGCTTCGGGTGTTCTGGTTGCTGGCTCACATCGACGAGCGGATCTGCGTTGCCGAAGCAATGGACGTTCTGGGCGTTTCCCACTACAACGCCTCACGCCAGTTGTCGCAACTGAAGAAGGGGAAGCTGGTCAAGGCCACCCGCGAGGGAAAGCGTGTCTTCTACACGTTGAACCGGCAGGGCGGGCCCTTCGTCGATGCCCTTCTGGCGGCGGTCCGCACCATTCCTCCGGCCGGGCTCGAATGCGAGATCGCGAGCTGCAGGCGATTGCTTCAAATCCGTAACTCCAAGGCGTAAGCCTCACCAGCACGCCCCCTGACGCAACGGGGCGCTCCTGCTTCGTACCAGCCCGGCAAGAGGGGCTTTATGTGCATATATGCACATATACGCATACATACGAATAAGGTTATCTGAAAAAAATCGTTCTTCGCCCCGGAGGCACCCCCTAGAGTGGCACCTCGCCGCGCGCACCGGGCTTCGGCATGCCGGTCAAGATATTACTTGTGCATTAGGGGGCACTTTGGTTCACGTCAAACAAAAAATCTCGACCCAGATCCTTGTTGCGGCAGCGTGCGTGCAAACGCCCGCATTCGCCATCGACACCGATCCGCTCGATTACGTCGCACCGAAGCCGGGTGTCAGCGTACTGGGGCTCTATTACGGCGACTGGGATTCCGACAGGCAGTATGCGAGGGGGCATCGGGCCGGCAGCAATTCCATCGATCTCAACTACGGGGTCGCTACCTACGTGAAGTTTCACGATGTGGCCGGCTATGTCGTAGGGACCAAGATCGTCGTTCCCGTAAACCATCTCAGAGTCTCGCCCCCGGGCGGCGAGGATTCCCACGGTTCGGGTATCGGTGACCCGACCTTCGTCTTCCCGGTGTGGCTCTACAGCAAGCCGGAAACGCGGACCTACTTTGCCGTCACGCCGCGCCTCCAGGTGCCGTGGGGCAAGTATCACCGGCATTCCACGATCAATCCGGGTGCGAATCGCTACACCTTCGTGCTGCAGCCCGGTTTCACGACCGGATTGACCGAGAAACTGTCCTGGGACCTGGTGGGCGACGTCCAGTTCTTCGGCAAGAACGACGACATTCCCGGCGGAGGGAGTCTGAAGCAGAAGCCCCTCTACTCGCTGCAGACCCATTTGACCTACGCGGTTCTTCCCGGCCTCGAAGCCTCCGTCGGCGCCTATCGATACACCGGCGGCGAAACCGAGGTGCGCGGTGTCGACAGCAACGATCGGACCAGGACGACCACCGCGATTGCGAGCCTGGGGTATTGGGCAACCGGTGCCGACAACTTCCTGATCCAGTACCGCACGGACACGTCGACGGAGAGCGGGCCGAAGTTCTCGGGCGTCCAGTTGCGCTACCTCCACGTCTTCTGATCTCCAGCCATTCAACGAATCATCGAGGGACCACCATGAAACTCGCTTCTCGCAAACTCGCAAATATCCTGCTTTTCTCTCTGGCGCTGTCCTCCGCAGGCTTCATTCCGGTTACCGCCCCGGAAGCCCTGGCGAGGGAAGTCGCGGTCAGCGCGGCCGCAATCGATTACGAACGTGACTGGGTCGTCTCCGGTCGGGCCGCCTACGAATTGATTCAGCAAGGTGCGCTGGTGATCGATGCCCGGGGTGACGACCTCAAGAAGAAATCGAAGATCGCCAATGCTTCCTCCGTGATCTGGCAGGATCTGGCGGAACCCGATCTTCCGACCAAGGGCCGTCTGCTCAGCGACCCGAATGTGGTGAACAAGAAACTGCAGGCACTCGGGGTTTCAAAGGATCGTCCGATCGTCGTGCTGGCTGACCCGGTGAACGGTTGGGGCGAGGATGGCCGCATCACCTGGGCTCTGCGTACCTGGGGCCACGACAAGGTCGTGGTGGTGGACGGCGGGCTGGCGGCGGTGCAGAAGGAAGGTCCGCTGAACATTCAGCCGCCGAAGACGCCGGGCGACTTTGTCGTCGCGCCGACCAGCAAGTGGGAAATCAGGAAGGAAGAGTTGAAGCAGAGCCTTTCCAACAAGAATCTGGTCGTGCTCGACGTGCGCGAGCCTCGCGAGTACGAGGGCAAGACGCCTTACGGCGAAAGCCGGGGCGGCCACGTGCCGGGTGCCAAGGGGCTCTGGTACAAGGACTTCATCGGCAAGGACGGAAAACTCCTGCCGCGTGCCGAGATCGAAAAGGTTCTGGCCTCCAAGGGCATCACCCGGGACAGCGAAGTGGTGGCGTACTGCACCGGCGGGATCCGCTCCGGCTGGTTCACGACGGTCCTGAACGATCTGGGCTACAACGTCCGCAACTATGCGGGTTCGATGTGGGAGTGGTCTGCCCAGCCGGCCGCCGAGTATCCGCTGGTCAAGAACTGATGCGCCAGCGGCGCCGGAGCACTCCGGCGCCCCCCTTGGACGAAGCGGCCGTGCGAGCCATCGCTGGCCGCTTCGGGTTTTTCCGCAGAAGGATGCAGAGATGAAGATCAATGTTTCGCGAAAAAGCACCTACATCACGCTCGGTGCCATCGTGCTGGCCGTGGCAGCCTATTTCTCGATTTCCCAGGTGCGTGAAGCCGTCCAGGTCGTGATCGGGATTCTGTCGGTCAGGGAACCCCAGGAGGCCATCCAGGCATTCCGTGACTACCTGCTCGGTTTCGGGTACTGGGCGCCTGCCGTATCGTCGCTGCTGATGGTCTTCCAGTCCGTCATCGCGCCGCTGCCGGCCTTCGTGGTCACCTTCACCAATGGCCTGCTGTTCGGCTGGGTCTGGGGCACCGTGCTGTCGTGGTCGAGTGCCATGCTCGGCGCGGCGCTGTGCTTCTGGATCGCCCGCGCCCTGGGCCGTCCGGTCGTGGAACGCCTTGTGGGCGGGACCCGGGCCCTGGAAGTCTCGGATGTGTTCTTCGCCCGCTACGGCAACCGGGCCATCCTCATTTCGCGGCTTCTGCCCTTCGTTTCCTTCGACATCATCAGCTACGGCGCGGGCCTCACCCCGGTTTCCTTCTGGAAGTTCCTGGTCGCCACCGGGATCGGCCAGTTGCCGGCCACCGTGATCTACTCCTATCTCGGCCAGAACCTGACCGGTTCGGTTCAGGTCCTGTTCTGGGTGTTCTCGATTACCGCCGCCATCTTCGTGCTGGGCTGGACGATCGGGCCGGTCGTGGTGAGGCGGATTCGCAACGGCCGCAATTGTGCGTGCGTGCCCGCCGGGGAAGAGACCGGGGCGGCCTGATGAATACCGACGCTCCTGCGGAAATCGATACCGTCTCCGCATTCGAATCCGCCGACAGGGCATCCGACCGCAAAGGCTTCGCCCTGAGGTTGGCGATAACGCTCGCCCTCATCGCGATCGTCATGGGGAAACTGGATCTGGGGGACTTCTCGGCCAGGTTCGCCAGCTTCGATCCCACCTGGACGGTCCTCGCCTTCCTGACGGTTTTCGCGGCCGTCATCGTTTCGGCGTGGAAGTGGGGACTGATCCTGCGCGAGCGCGGCCACCCGCTGCCCTATCGCCGTCTGGTGCATCACTACTTCGTGGGGCTGTTCTTCAACAACGTGCTGCCCACCACGGTGGGGGGCGATGCCGTCAGGGCCTGGGAGACGACCAGGGATACGGGAGAGGTTCCGGAGGCGATGGGTTCGGTCGTCACCGAACGGCTGATCGCCGGCGTGGCCCTCGGCGTCACCGCGCTGCTCGGTTTGCCGTTCGTGGAAACCAGCCCGAAACTGCTGCTGCTCGTGGCGGCGTTTCTGGTGATCGATCTGGTGCTCGTCGGGCTGTTCCTCGTGCCGCGCGTGGCCGAGGGGATCGTGAGCAAGTTGTTGCCGCCGCGATTCGCCGGTCTGCGCGATGCGGTGACGAATACCGTGCAGGTGGTGCGGTCGACGCTGAAGAATCCGCGCCTCTTCATCAGGATCATGCTGCTGTCGATCCTGTTCCAGATCTTCGTTGCCGGGGTCAATGCCTGCATCTTCGAGGCCATGGGCGTCCCGGTCACTCTCGCCCAGTGCGTGATCTACACTCCGATGATCTTCACCGTCACGATGCTGCCGATCTCCCTTTCCGGGCTCGGCGTGCGGGAGGCGGCCTACTGGTACTTCTTCGCTCAGGTCGGCGTCAGTCAGGTCGACGCGGTGGTGGCATCGCTCGCCTTCTTCATCATCGTCGGCATTTCCAGCCTTCCCGGCGCCCCGCTTTTCGTACTGAACCGCAGGCGCCGCAGGGCATCGGCGGCTTGCACGGCCGCCGATGAACGCGTCTGAGTCATACAATTCCGGAGAAATCGATGTCAAATGCAGCAACGAGAAAATCCCCGCTCCTGGAACTGGTTGCCGGGGCCGTCAATGTCCCGCGGGAGGTCTGGAAACGCCTGGTGAACATCGTCCGGGGCGTCAAGGACATCACCCCGGGTGTCGCTCGGGTCCATATCCAGAGCAGGAACGCGTTGGTCCTGGATGTCCGCGAACAGAAGGAATACGACGCCGGCCATGTGCCGAACAGCGTCCTGATCCCCCTGGGGCAGCTGGAACGACGCCTGGGCGAGATACAGGCGCACCGCGAGCGCACGATCGTGGTCATCTGCCACGGCGGGAAGCGCTCCGCGACGGCTTGTCTGCATCTGCGCAGGCATAGATTCAGGGAGCCCCTGAACATCGCCGGCGGCATCCTGGCCTGGAAAAAGGCCAAGCTCCCCGTCGAGGTCTGAGCAGGCCGCTCCTGACTTCTCCCTGGTCTATGGATGGATGCAGGAACCGCAATAGAACATGCTTCCCGTAATACACCTCCTCGAAAAGTCCTCGTTCCCGGCAGTCCATCGGAGCAGCGTGCGCGTGTTGCAGGCGAACCTCGGCTACCGCTGCAACCAGAGCTGCGTTCACTGTCACGTGAATGCGGGGCCGAACCGCAGCGAGGAAATGAGCGCCGGGTCGGTCGATCTGATCATCGATTTTCTCACCCTGAATCCAGGGATTTCGACCCTGGACGTCACCGGCGGTGCGCCCGAACTGAATCCGCATTTCAGGCGGCTGGTCAGCGCTGCGCGTTCCCTGGGCCGCCGAGTCGTCGATCGCTGCAACCTGACCGTCCTCTCGGAACCGGGAATGGAGTGGCTGGCCGACTTTCTCGCGGAACAGGGTGTGGACGTCGTCGCATCGCTGCCCTGCTATCTGGAGGAGAACGTCGACCGGCAACGGGGCCATGGCAGCTTCGCCGCAAGCATCCGGGGCCTCAAGTTGCTCAATGCGCGCGGTTATGGACTGCCGGATGGCGGCCCGTCCCTTGCGCTGGTCTACAACCCCCAGGGGGCCGTTCTGCCGCCTCCCCAGGTGGAGCTGGAGGAAGCCTATCGCGTCCATCTCCGGGAGGAGTACGGCATTCAATTCACCCGCCTGCTGGCGCTGACCAACATGCCCATCCAGCGCTTCGGCTCCACGCTGCTTTCGCGCAAGGAGTTCGCTTCCTACATGGAAGTGCTCAAGGGGGCGCATCGTCCGGCCAATCTTTCCGCCGTGATGTGCCGCGACCTGTTGAGCATCGATTGGCAAGGCTACGTTTACGATTGCGACTTCAATCAGCAACTCGGCCTGCCCCTGGGGGCGGAGAAGCACCGCCGCCATCTTTCCGAGATTTCCGCGCCGGCCCTGACGGGGGCACCCATACGGGTCGCGGAACATTGCTATGGCTGCACGGCGGGCCAAGGCTCCAGTTGCGGCGGTGCCCTCACCGCCAGGCCGGCTGGCGGGCACCATCTCGACACTGTCCATGGCCGAGCCTGAAAACCGCTGTTCCCTGTCGATCATCCTGCCGGTCCTCGACGAAGCAGGATGCATCGTCGCCACTCTGTCGAGGCTCCAGGCCCTGAGGCGCCAGGGCGCGGAACTCATCGTGGTGGACGGGGGCAGCCGGGACGGGACCGTGGGTCTGGCGGAGCCACTGGCGGACCGGGTGATCGCCTCTCCCCGGGGCCGGTCGCTGCAGATGAACGCGGGCGCGGCGATCGCCACGGGCGATGTCCTGCTGTTCCTGCACGCGGATACCTCGTTGCCCGAGGAGGGATGGGAGGCGATCTCCCATGCCGTGGCCCGAGGCGCGGTTTGGGGACGCTTCGACGTACGGATCGACGGCCGGCCATGGATGCTGCGCGTGATTGCCGCGATGATGAACTGGCGTTCCCGGTTGTCCGGCATCGCCACGGGCGATCAGGCGATCTTTGTCCGGCGCGCCGCGTTCCTCGCGCTGGGGGGCTATCCGCCTATGCCCCTGATGGAAGATCTGGCGCTTTCCGATGCGCTCAAGGCCGTTTCCAGACCGGCTTGCCTGCGTTCCAGGGTGACGACCTCGGGGCGTCGGTGGGAGAGGAAGGGCGTATGGCGAACGATCTTCCTGATGTGGAGACTGCGGGCGGCGTTCCGCCGCGGCGTCTCCCCGGACGCATTGGCTCGCCAGTACGACACCTGACCGGGGCCACCTCGATGAACAGCAGGGTAGATGTCGCCGTCCTTGCCCGGGCTCCCACCCCGGGCATGGCGAAAACACGGCTGATTCCGGCATTGGGCGCCGAGGCCGCCGCCAGGCTGCATCGCCGACTGGTCATCCGGTCCCTCGGGACGGCCTGCGCGGCAAGGCTTGGCGGATCGGTGACGCTGTGGGGAACGCCATCCCTGTCCCACCGGTTTTTCCGTGCCCTGGGCAAACGCGGTGTGTCATGCAGGGAGCAGCCGTCGGGGGATTTGGGGGTGCGCATGCAGTACGCGCTGGCCTGCTCGCTTCCCCGTCCCGTCCTGCTGATCGGCACCGATTGTCCGGGCATGACCGCCGGGCACTTGAGAGCCGCCGCCCGCTCGTTGATCGAAGGAAAGGACGCCGTGATCCTGCCCGCCGAGGACGGCGGCTACGTGCTCATCGGTCTGCGCTCGGCAGCGCACGCGTCCTTGTTCGACGGTGTGCCCTGGGGGACGTCCCAAGTCATGGAAGCGACCCGCCAGCGGCTGCGGCAGCTCCGCTATGCCTGGGCGGAGCCCGCGATGCTGTGGGATGTGGATACACCCGCGGATCTCGCACGCCTATCCGGAACAGGCCTGATCTGACGGCAACGCAGGAAGCCGTCGGCTCCATTGATTCCTGCGCCGATTGCGGCGCCCGTGCTGCCCGGAGCAGAAACCTCACGCTTGGCGGCGCAAGGCGCTGGTTCTATGCTGTGCCGGACCCTTCGCCGATTGCCGCCGATGCGCTCCGTCCTTTGCCTCTTCCTGCTGTGCGCCCTGGTGCCGCCGCCGGCCGATGCCGCGCCGGCGCCCTGGTATTTATGGCGCAGCAAGGTCGACGGCAAGCTGCACTGCGCGCAGGCCTCGCCCGGGCCGGGTTGGGAGCGGGAGCGCGGGCCGTTCCGCGACATCCGCTGCGAAAAGCCGTTCGTGGGCCCCAGGAGCGTCGAACCGCCGCCGGAGCGGCGCTAGCCGGCACGCCGGCGCAGGCATTCCAGGTAGGCGGCACCGTCGGGCGGAGCGTTGTTGCGCTGGGCGTTGAAAAGCGTTTCGCCCAGGCATTCCAGCACCTCGTGCAGGGCGTCGTGGCGGTTGCCGCGGGCGAGCTGCAGCGTGGCGACCGCGGCGCGGATGCCGGGGGGCTGGTCGATGGAGAGCTGCTCCGCGATGGCCAGGTGCAGGGACAGGTGCAGGAAGGGGTTGATCTGGCCGTCGTCGGGGCTGAACTCGCGCGCGATGGCGTCCGGGTCTTCCAGCACCGGCTGGTATTCCGGGTGCAGGGCGATGATGTCCACGGCCATGTTTTCCATGGCGCTCAGCGGCTCGGCGGCGCGCTGCTTGCGCCAGGCCTCGATGAAGAAGTTGCGAACCTGGTCGCGGGTCGGGTTGAACATGGTTTGCGTCTCTGGTGTTCAGGCGGTCTTGTCGCGGAATTCGCACAGGTCGCGCACGATACAGGCGCCGCAGGCGGGCTTGCGGGCGGTGCAGACGTAGCGGCCGTGCAGGATCAGCCAGTGGTGGGCATCCTGCAGATACTCCTTCGGCACGCGGCGCATCAGGGCGTGTTCCACCGCCAGCACGTCCTTGCCGGGGGCGAGTCCGGTGCGGTTGGCCAGCCGGAAGATGTGGGTGTCCACGGCCATGACGGAATCGCCGAACACGGTGTTGAGCACCACGTTGGCGGTCTTGCGGCCGACGCCGGGCAGGGCCTCCAGCGCGGCGCGGTCGTGGGGCACCTCGCCGCCGTGGCGTTCCAGCAGCAGGCGGGACAGGGCCACGGTGTTCTTCGCCTTGTTGCGGAACAGGCCGATGGTCTTGATGTACTCGGCTACGCCTTCCTCACCCAGGGTGATCATGGCCTCGGGCGTGGGCGCGACGGTGAAGAGCTTGCGGGTGGCGAGGTTCACGCTCTTGTCCGTGGCCTGGGCCGAGAGCACCACGGCCACCAGCAACTGGTAGGGCGTGCCGTATTCCAGTTCGGTGGTGGGGTGGGGGTTGGCCGCCGCGAGGCGGCGGAAGAACTCGCGGATGGCGTCGCGCTTCATCATCGGCGCAAACCTCAGCCGGCAGCCGGGGCTTCGGCCGCGGGCTGCGGGTGGGCGCGGTGGCGGGCGGCGGCGCGCTGGTTGATCCAGTTGAAGGCGGCGATCAGCACGCCCAGAGCGAAGAAGGCGCCCGGCGGCAGGATGGCGATCAGGAAGCCGGGATAGTCGTCGCCGAAGAGCTGGATCGCCGACAGGCCGGGAACGATCATGTCGATGCCGGAGAACAGCGTGCCGCTGCCGGCGAGTTCGCGGATGCCGCCCAGCAGCGCCAGCACCCACACCAGGCCGAGGCCCATCATCAGGCCATCCACGGTGGAACTGAGGGCGTCGTTCTTGGCCGCATAGGCCTCGACGCGGGCGAGCACGATGCAGTTGGTGGTGATCAGCGGGATGAAGATGCCCAGCACCAGGTACAGGCCGTGCAGCCAGGCGTTGAAGGCGAGGTCCACCATGGTCACCAGGGCGGCGATGATGAGCACGAAGATGGGGATGCGGATCTCGTAGGGGATGAAGTTGCGCAGCGAGGCCACGGCGAGATTCACCATCGCCATCACCAGCACCGTGGCCAGCCCCAGGCTGACCGCATTGACCATGCTGGTGCTGATGGCCAGGATGGGGCACAGGCCCAGCAGTTGCGCCAGGCCGGTGTTCTGTTTCCACAGGCCGTTCCAGGCGTTCTCGCGGAACTTCTGCATGTCCATGGCTTACTCCTTGCCCGTGTCCAGCGTGCTGCCGGGGGCGGCGGCGAACAGGGCGTCGCGCCGCGCCAGCGCCCAGCCGAGCGCCCGGCCGGTGGCGTTGGTGACCGCGCGCGCGCTGATGGTGGCGCCGGTGGGGGCGTCGAACACGCCGCCGTCGCGCCTGACCTTCCATGCCGCCGCATCCACCCGGTCGTGGCCGGCGCCGGTGAACTGGGTGATCCACGGGCGTTCCTTGTTGCGGTCCTTCTTCGGATCGATGTAGTCGCCCAGCCCTGGGGTTTCCTTGTGGCTGGTGACGCGCACGCCGGACACGCGGCCGTCCGCGGTCACGGCCAGCACCAGCTTGATGCGGCCCGCGTAGCCGTCGGGCGCCTCGGCCTCCAGCACCAGCGCCGCCGGCTCACCGGCCTTGCGCGCGCGGTAGAGCGCGCCGCCCTGGGCGAGGCCGAGTTCCGGCGTGGGGCCGAGCCGCAGCACGTCCTCCAGCAGCGCGTTGTCGTAGCTGCCGGGGGGCAGGACTTCGTTGATCAGGCGCATCTTCTCCGCCAGTTCGGAGGCTTCGATGGCCGGGCGGGTGAGGCCGTAGGTGAAGGCCATGGCCGCGGTGAACAGCAGGGTGAACACCAGCATGATGAGTGCGGTGCGCAGCGAGGTGCGGGCGGCAGTGTAGCGGGCGATCATGATTTTTCCCCGCGATGGCCGAAGACGCGCGGCTGGGTCTTCATGTCGACCAGCGGCACGCACATGTTCATCAGCAGCACCGCGAAGGCGATGCCTTCCGGGTAGGCGCCGAAGTTGCGGATGAGGTAGGCGACGAGCGCCACGCCGGCGGCGAACAGCAGCTTGCCCCGCGGCGTGGTGGCGCCGGAGACCGGATCGGTGACGATGAAGAAGGCGCCGAGCATGGCGCCGCCGCTGGCGAGGTGGAAGAGCGGCGGGGCGAACTGCTCCGGATGCGCCAGCCAGAACGCGCCGGAGATCACCGCCAGCGCGGCGATGAAGGCCGCCGGCATGTGCCAGGTGATGACGCCGCGCGCGAGCAGGAAGAGCCCGCCGGCGAGGTAGCCGAGCGCCACCCATTCCCAGCCGCGCCCGCCGAGCACGCCGAAGGCGGTCCGGTTCTGTTCGAGCAGGGTGGCGACGTTCGCCCCTTCCATGCGCAGGCCGGTGCGCAGGGCGTCCAGCGGGGTGGCGGCGGTGATCGCGTCCAGGTCGCGGGCGCCGCCCAGGATCAGGTCGAGCTGGGCGGCGAAGCCGAGCTCGCCCACCGGCGGCCACTGGGACATCAGCGCCGGGTAGGCGACGATCATCGTGCAGTAGGCCGCCATGGCCGGGTTGAAGGGGTTCTGCCCCAGCCCGCCGTAGAGGTGCTTGGCCGGCACGATGGCCACCAGCACGCCCAGCACGGTGAGCCACCACGGCACGATGGACGGGAAGCACAGCGCCACCAGCCAGGCGGTGACCACCGCGGACAGGTCGCCGAGGGACAGCCCGACCGGGCGGCCGCGGATGCGCAGCATCAGCGCCTCGGCGGCCAGCGCGGTGACGGTGGCGATGGCGAGGTTCACCAGGATGCCGGCGCCGATCTGCCAGACGTAGGCGGCGATGCCGGGCACGAGCGCCAGCAGCACGGTGAACATCACCTGCTGCACGCTGGCCGGTTTGCGGATGAAGGGGGAGTGGATCATCGCGTGGTGGGGGCTTACGCGTCGCGCGTGGTGGCGGCGGGTTTGTCGTCGGGGGCGGGCGGCGCGGCCTCGCCGGCGGCCGTCGCGCCGGTCAGGCCCGCTTCCGCGCGGCGCTTGTCGATATCGGCGATCTCGGCCCGCGTTTCGGCGCTCAGGCCCTCGGTGTTCTTCGGCGTGACCGCGTCCTTCTGCGCCTTGGCGCGGGCCAGCGCGGCGGCGATCAGCGCCTTCTTGGGATCGTCCTCGGCGGCCGGCGCGGGCGCTGCGCCTTCGCCAAGCTTGGCGTGGGTCTCGGCGGCCTTGGCCGCGAGCTTCGCCGCCTTTTCCTCCTTCTCCCGTTCCTGGCGGAAGTTGCGGAACTCGAAGCGCTCGCGGGCCTGGTCGGCGGCGGCCTTTTCGCGCTCCCGCGCCCAGATCTCGCTCTTGGCGAAGCGGTAGTAGTCCACCAGCGGGATGTGGGAGGGGCACACGTAGGCGCAGCAGCCGCATTCGATGCAGTCGAACAGGTTGTATTCCTGGGCCTTGCCGAAGTTGCGCGCGCGGCTGAACCAGTACAGCTCGAAGGGCTGCAGGTCGGCCGGGCAGGCGCGGGCGCACTCGCCACAGCGGATGCAGGCCTGCTCCGGCGGCGGGGGCGCGAACAGCGTCGGGCTGCCCACCAGGATGGCGTTGGTGGCCTTGACCACCGGCACGTCCAGGCGCGGCATCGCCAGGCCCATCATCGGCCCGCCCATGATGTAGCGGTTGCTGTCGGGGCGCGGTCCGGCCAGCGCGACCACGTGCTCCATCGGCGTGCCGATCAGGACTTCGTAGTTGCCCGGGCGCTCCACGTTGCCAGACACCGTGACCACGCGGGAAAGCAGCGGAATGCCCTGGTCGAAGGCCTGGTGCAGGGCGTAGGCGGTGCCCACGTTGAAGCACTGCACGCCGTAGTCGGTGGAGCGCTCGCCGTAGGGCACCTCGATGCCGGTCAGCACGCGGATCAACTGCTTGGCGCCGCCGGCCGGATAGCGGGTGGGAATGGCGACGACCTCGACCCCGGTGCCGGCTTGGGCGGCGGCCGCCTGCATCGCGGCGATCGCTTCGGGCTTGTTGTCCTCGATGCCGACCACGACGTGGTCGGCCTGCAGCAACTCGCGCATGATGGCCGCCCCGCGCACCACGCCCGCTGCGCGCTCGCGCATCAGCAGGTCGTCGCAGGTGATGTAGGGCTCGCACTCGGCGCCGTTGATGATCAGCGTGTGGGTGTGCCCTTCGCGGCCCGGGTGGAGCTTCAGGTGGGTCGGGAACACCGCGCCGCCCAGCCCGACCAGGCCCGCGTCCCGTGCCAGGTCGCGCAACTGGTCGGCGGGCGTGGCGCGCAGGTTGACCGGTTCGAGGTCGGCCCAGCGGTCCAGGCCGTCCGGTTCGATGGAGATCGCGGGCGCGGCGAGGCCGGACGGATGGGGCATCGTCGCCGTGCCGATCTCGACCACGGTGCCGGACGTCGGCGCATGCACCGCCGCCGACACCTTGCCGTTGGCGCCGCCGATGCGCTCGCCCTTGAGCACCTTCTGGCCCACGCTCACCAGCGGGATCGCGGCATCGCCGGCGCTCTGCCCCAGGGGGACGACCAGCCGCGCCGGAAGCGGCACCGGCCGGATCGGCGAGGTCGTGGACATCGACTTCCCGCTCTCGGGTTTCACCCCGCCGTGGAAATCGAACAGTCTGCGCAGTGCCTTCATGCCGCTCGTCTCGTCTCGGGCCGGATCCCGATCACCGGATAGCGCCACTTCCACGTGGACACCGTTTCACCGACCGGCACCATGGTGATGCAATCCACCGGGCAGGGCGCGAGGCACAGCTCACAGCCGGTGCACAGGGGCGCCACCACGGTATGCATCTGCTTGGCCGCGCCCACGATGGCATCCACCGGACAGGCCTGGATGCACAGGGTGCAGCCGATGCAGGTGTGCTCGTCGATGAAGGCCGCGGATTTGGGCTTCTCCACTCCGTGCTCTTCGGAGAGGGACTTGAACTCGCGCCCCAGCAGGTCGGCGAGCTTGCGGATGCCTTCCTCGCCGCCCGGCGGGCACTGGTTGATGTCGGCCTCGCCGTTGGCGATGGCCTGGGCGTAGGGCTTGCAGCCGGGATAGCCGCACTGGCCGCACTGGGTCTGGGGCAGGATGGCGTCGATCTTCTCGACCAGCGGATCGCCTTCCACCTTGAAGCGGATGGCTGCGTAGCCGAGCACTGCGCCCAGCACGACGGCGATTCCGGCCATGATCAGGAGGGCGGTCAGCATGGGGAAGAGGCGGTGGGGGTGGGAAACAAGGGGCGGAAGGATAAGCAGATGCGAATGTCGTTCTTTTGCGCCAGATCAGGTTTCGCGCGGCGGGCCGTCAGTGGAAGCGGTCCAGCCCGGCGAAACCCATGAAGGCCAGACTCATGAAGCCGGCGGTGATCATCGCGATCGCCGTGCCCTTGAAGGGCAGCGGCACGTCGGCGCCGTCCAGGCGCTCGCGGATGCCCGCGAACAGCACCAGCGCCAGCGTGAAGCCGAGCGAGGAGCCGAAGCCGAACAGCAGGGACTGGAGCAGGTCGTGGCCGAGGCCGACGTTGAGCAGCGGCACGCCCAGCACGGCGCAGTTGGTGGTGATCAGCGGCAGGTAGATGCCCAGCACCTGGTGCAGCACCGGGCTGGTCTTCTGGATGACGAGTTCGGTGAACTGCACGATGGCGGCGATCACCACGATGAAGGCCAGCGTGCGCAGGTAGCCCAGGTCGTAGGGGGCGAGCAGGTAGTGGTCGATCAGGTAGCTGGTGCCCGCGCCCAGGGTGAGCACGAAGGTGGTCGCCACGCCCATGCCGACGGCCGTTTCCAGCTTCTTGGACACGCCCATGAAGGGACACAGGCCCAGGATGCGGATGAACACCACATTGTTGACGAGGACCGCGCCGATGACGACGAAGAGGTAGCTGCTCATGTTTGGCCAGCCGCATGCAATCGCGGAATTATCCCCTGCGGCATGCGGGCGCTCAACCCCGACGGGGGAATAGGCATATCGGCATAGGTGCCATGGGCTCAGGCGGAAGCGCCGTGCTCGGTGGCGCGCACGCACTCGCGCACCAGGCCCGGGCCGCGGTAGATCAGTCCGCTGTAGAGCTGCACCAGCGTGGCGCCGGCTTCCAGCTTGGCGCGCGCGGTACGGCCGTTGGTGACGCCGCCGGCGGCGATGATGGGCAGTTCGCCCGCCAGCGCGTGGGAGAGCCTGGCCACTACCGCGGTGGATGCCTCGAACACCGGCGCTCCGGACAGGCCGCCCTGCTGCTCCGCGTAGCGCAGGCCCTGCACCTTGTCGCGGGCGATGGTGGTGTTGGTGGCGATCACCCCGTCGATGCGGTGGCGGCGCAGCGCGTCGGCGATGTTGGTGATCTGCGCCTCGTCCAGGTCCGGCGCGATCTTCAGCGTCAGCGGCACGTAGCGGCCGTGGCTGTCGGCGAGCCGGGTCTGGGCGGCCTTGAGCTTCGCCAGCAGGCCGTCGAGTTCGGATTCGCCCTGCAACTGGCGCAGGTTCGCGGTGTTGGGCGAGGACACGTTCACGGTCACGTAGCTCGCCAGCGCATAGACCTTTTCCAGGCAGGCCAGGTAGTCGTCGGCGGCGTTCTCGATGGGCGTGTCGAAGTTCTTGCCGATGTTGATGCCGAGGATGCCGCAGAACCGGGCCGCCTTCACGTTGGCCACCAGGGTGTCCACCCCGTGGTTGTTGAAGCCCATGCGGTTGATGATGCCCTGTACCTCCGGCAGGCGGAACAGGCGCGGGCGCGGATTGCCCGGCTGCGGGCGCGGCGTGACGGTGCCGATCTCGATGAAGCCGAAGCCCATGCGCGCCAGCCCGTCGATGGCCTCGCCGTTCTTGTCCAGGCCCGCGGCCAGCCCGATGCGGTTGGGGAAGACGAGCCCCATGGCCTGTACCGGTTCCGCCGGCACGGGGCGGCCGGCGGGCAGCGCGCGGCCGGCGACGTTGAGGGCGGCGAGGGAAAATTCGTGGATGGTTTCCGCGTCGAACGAAAACAGCAGCGGGCGGGCGAGGTCGTAGAGCATCGGCGGATTGTACCTTCGTACAACCCGGATGGGGGGCCGCCGGGGCAATCCGCGGCCGGCGGCGGTGCAACTGTCGGGAATGCACGACACGCCGGCGCGGCAGTGCGGCAGCACGCACCGGCCGGGGGATTCCCCTGGTCCGGGCAGGGGGGCGGACCATGCCCCCGGCCGCCGTGTGTCGTCCTGCTACGACACCCGCCCGCCGCGCAGGCGCTGCCCGGCGGCGCGGCGCGGGTGGTGGCAGGGCCCGGCGGCCCCGCCGTACGGGGCGTTGCGGGCGGTCCGCGGCTTGCAGGCACGGCGCTTGCGGGAACAGCACAGGGCAATGTCCCGGCGCATCCGCCGCACGGCGATGCAACCCTGTTCAAGCAAGGCCGCAAGGCAGGAGGACCAGATGAACACGAAACTTCGCAAATCCCTGATGGGCGGTGCCATTGCAGCACTGCTGACGGCTTCGCCGGCGTGGGCCGCAGAGGAGTCCCCGGGCACCTACGGCGAGCCCATCCCGCGTTCCGGCACGGTGCCGCCGGGCCAGCCAGTGGAATCTGTGCCGGCCGAAACCCTGCCGCAGGAAAGCGCGCCGGCGCGGGACATGCCCGGCACGGCGAGCCCCGGTTCCGCGGCGAGCAGCAATCCGCTGTACGCGCGTACGCCGGAAGACCTGCGCGGTCTCGAGGTGGTGGACGTGGCCGGCAAGAAGGTCGGCAAGCTGAAGACCCTGGTGCTCGGCCCGGACGGGCAGAGCGCCCACGCGGTGATCTCGTCCGGCGGCTTCCTCGGCCTGGGCGCGCACGAGAGCATCGTGTCGCTCGACCAGTTGCAACTGCTCGAAGGCGGCCGCCTGCAGGCCAGCGCCTCGGCCGAAGATCTCGCGGCCAGCGGCGACTACGCGCCGGAGCGGTACGTGGAACTGAGGCCCGACCGGCCGATCAGCGAGTTCTCGGCCTTCGAGCCGATACTTGAGGAATGAGGTCCGGCAGCCCGGCGCACTGCGCCGGGCTTGTTCAGTCCGTCTGCAGCGCGGCCACTTCCGCCGCCTGCGGGGGCGTGGCGCCGTCGCAGTGGCTGAGCACCAGGCGCGGCGGCTCGAAGGAGAAGATGAAGGGCGCGGCGCGCTGCAGCACGTTGAGGCCGAGGATGGGACGGGTGTTGCCCGGGAACACCGCGGCTTCGACGTCGTGCAGCCAGCAGGCGTCGCCGATGCTCACCGATTCGAGCAAGTAGACCGGCACGTTCAGTTCGTTGCCGTTGGCCAGCCTGCCGCGCAGCGTGCGCAAGAAGCGCACCTGGCCGCCGGCGCGCAGGGTTTCGAGGATGTCCTCGTTGATGGTCATGTAGCCCGAGCCGGTATCGACCATCAGTTCCACCGCGCCGGCGCCGGCGATCTGCCCGGGCACGTAATAAGTCGTTCCGCCCTTGACGCGCATGTCGATCGGCGTGTTGAACTCGCCGGCCAAGGCGGCGGTGCACAGACCGGCCAGCAGCGGCGTCAGGAGGCGGATGAAGCGGCGCATGGTGGCACTCCGGCTAACGGCGCTGGCCGGCGGACGATCGGGGCCGGTGGTTGGCCGGGGCCGGGAGGTGTCGCACGACGGGGGCGGACGTCAGAAGCAAAATCTATGGCGAGCCTGGCAAGGGCGGTGTCTTGCGCTGCCCGCAGGCAAGTATCCGGGGCGCTGCGGCCGCCGGTCAAGGGCCGCACGGTGCCCGCCGCGGGCCGCCCGCCGCGGCGCAGGACTGGCATGCGGCGGAAAGGCGCGGCAGTGCTTCATGGCGGGAATTGCAATTGATTACCGCAGGGACGATCGCCGGCGCCCTAGACTGATGCACGGTATCCATCGACCGATGGACGGCGCCCGGCGTGGCGCGCCGCCGCCCCGCCGGGAGCACTTCCTCCGACCTCCATGCCAGGCTGCCGCCGTGTCCCGCCTGTCGTTCAGTCATACCCTGCTGGCGAGTTTCCTGCTGATCGCCGCGATTCTCGGCTCGGCGGCGCTCAGCGGGCTGTTTGCGTTCGAGGCCTTCGCCGCGCGCAGCCACGAGGGCGCGCGCGGCGGCCTGTACGCCACCGCGGCGGTGCAGCAACTGGCCGAACGCACGGTGGACATGGAGCGCAGCGCACGGCAGTTCCTGGTGCTCGGGAATCCCGTGCTGCTCACGCGCTTCGCCGAGGCGCACCGGGAGTCGCTGGGCGCGCTCGAACGCATCGAGGCGTTCGGCCTGCCCCATGCGGCCGCCCTGGTGGCGGGCTGGCGCGAGGCGGCCGCCGAGTCCGCCGCGGCGCTCGCCCGGCCGGCCCGGCAGGAGGGCGAGGTGACGCTGCCGCTCGCCCGGCTCACGCCGCTCAACGAGCAACTGGCGACCGCGCTGCGGGTGCAACTGGGGCGCAACAGCCAGCGCCTGCTGGTGGACCTGGAAGGGCACCGCACCACCCTGGCGTGGCACGTGCTGGCCGCCTTCGTGGCCGCAGGGCTGTTCGCCGCGCTGACCGGCTGGTGGATGCTGCGCCCGCTGAAGGCGGTGGAGAACGCCATCGAGCGCTTGGGCGCGAGCCGCTTCGACCAGCCGGTGGCGATCGCCGGGCCCGCCGATCTGCGCCGTCTCGGCCGCCGTCTGGACTGGCTGCGCGAGCGCCTGGCCGACCTGGAAGCCAACCGTGCGCACCTGCTGCACCACGTCTCCCACGAACTCAAGACGCCGCTCGCCGCGCTGCGCGAGGGCATCGCGCTGCTCGACGACCACGTGGTGGGCGCGCTGAGCGGCGAACAGCACGAGGTGGTGGCGATCCTGGAGAACAACGCCAGGGTGCTGCAGGAGCGCATCGAGAGCCTGCTCGGCTACAACGCCGCGGTGTTCGACGCGCGCAGCCTGAAGCGGCGGACCGTCGCCCTCGATGCCTTGCTCCACGCCGTGCTGGACGGGCAGCGCCTGCAACTGCAGGCGCGCGGCCTGCGCGCCACGGTGAGCGGCACGGTGCCGAAGATCGAGGCCGACCCGGACAAGCTGCAGATCGTGTTCGCCAACCTGGTCGGCAACGCGGTGTCCTTCAGTCCGGACGGCGGCGAGATCCGCCTCGTGCTGTCGCGCGTGCCGGGCTGGGTGCGGGTGGACTGCATCGACCAGGGGCCCGGCGTGCCCGCCGAGGACGCCGGGCGGATCTTCGAACCCTTCTTCCAGAGCCGCCGCCCGCCGCCGGCCCCGCGCCACGGCAGCGGACTGGGACTGTCTATCGTGCGCGAATTCGTGCTCGCCCACGGCGGCCGGGTGCAACTGATGCCGGATGCGCGCGGTGCGCATTTCCGGGTGGAGCTGCCCCATGACTTCTGAACTGCCCGGCCGGCGCGCCGCGGCGCGGCCGGTGGCCGTACTGGCGGCCTTCGCACTGGCCGGCTGCAGCCTGTCCGGCCAGCCGGCCGGGCGCGACGAGGCGCCGGCCGTCCCGTCGGCGGCCGGTAGCACGCCCGCCTGCCCGGCCGCGGGGGCGCGCGATCCGGCGCCGGTCGATGCGCTGCTCGCCTATCAGGCTGCGCTGCGCCGCCACGCGGACCTCGATGGGCTGCGCGCCCGGGCGCTGGCCGCGCCGGGCACCCATGCGTTCGCCCGCCTGTGCCAGGCGATGGTGCTCGGCCGGCCGGGCGCGGAGGCCGACTTGGTGCGCGCCCGCGCACTGCTCGATGCGGTGCTCGCCGCCGGGGACGAAGACGCGCTGGCAGTGCGTCCGCTGGCGCTTCTGCTCGCCGAGAACGTCGGCGAGCGCCAGCGCCTGGGCCGCCTGATCGAGCGCCTGGACGCCCGCCTGGTGGCGGGCGAGCAGGCACGCGCCGCCCTGCAGGAGAAGCTCGATGCGCTCACCGAGATCGAACGCAGCCTGCCCGCCCGTCCGTCGCCGGATTCGAGCCTGCCGCCGCCCGTGGAGCTGGCGCCGCCGCGGAGGGACGCCCCATGAAGTCCGCCCGTCCCGCCGGCGCCCACCTGCTGGTGGTGGATGACGACCGCGACCTGCTGCGGCTGCTGTCGATGCGCCTGCGCGCCGGCGGCTACCGGGTGAGCACCGCGGAGAGCGCAGAGGTGGCGGTGGCACTGCTGGCGGTGGAGCGCTTTGCGCTGGTGGTCAGCGACGTGCGCCTGCCCGGACGCGACGGGCTGGCGCTGTTCGAGGACATCCGGCGCGGCAATCCGACGCTGCCGGTGATCCTGCTGACCGCCCACGGCACGATTCCCGACGCGGTCGAGGCCACCTCCCGCGGCGTGTCCGGCTACCTGACCAAGCCCTTCGACGGCCGGGCGCTGCTCGACAAGATCGCCCAGGCGCTGCAGGCTGCCGGCGTGCCGCAGGCGGCCGACGCCCAGGCACCCGAGCGCTGGCGCGAGGGCATCATCAGCCGCAGCAGCCGCATGGCGGCCGTGCTCGACGAAGCCCGCCTGGTGGCCGATGCGGACGCCAGCGTGCTGATCCGCGGCGCCAGCGGCACCGGCAAGGAACTGGTGGCGCGCGCCATCCACCGCGCCAGTCCGCGCGCCGCGCGCCCCTTCGTGGCGATCAATTGCGGCGCCATTCCCGAGGCCCTGCTCGAATCCGAACTGTTCGGCCACGTGCGCGGCGCGTTCACCGGCGCGGCCAGCGCGCGCAGCGGCCTGTTCGTGGCCGCCGACGGCGGCACCCTGTTCCTCGACGAGATCGGCGACATGCCGCCCGCGCTGCAGGTCAAGCTGCTGCGGGTGCTGCAGGAGCGCGCGGTGCGTCCGGTGGGGGCGAGCCGCGCCGAGCCGATCGACGTGCGCATTCTGTCGGCCACCCACCGCGACCTGGACGCCGCTCTGGCCGCCGGCGAATTCCGCGAGGATCTGTACTACCGCCTGAACGTGGTGAGCTTCACGCTGCCGACGCTGGACGAGCGGCGCGAGGACATCCCCCTGCTCGCCAAGCATTTCCTCGACACCCTGGCGCGCAAGTACCGCAAGACCCTGCACGGCTTCGCCCCCGACGCGCTGGAGGCGCTGAGCACCGCGGCCTGGCCGGGCAACGTGCGCCAGTTGCAGAACGTGGTCGAGCAGGCCTGCGCGCTGGCCACCACGCCGCTGATTCCGCTGGCGCTGATCGAACGCGCGCTGCGCGTGCGCAGCATGGAAGTGCCGAGCTATGCGGAGGCCAAGCAGCGCTTCGAGCGCGACTACCTGATCCGCCTGCTCAAGCTCACCGACGGCAACGTGTCGGACGCCGCGCGCCTGGCCGAGCGCAACCGCACCGAGTTCTACCGCCTGCTGCAGCGCCATGCCCTGGTGCCCAGCCTGTTCCGCGGCGAGGGCGCGGGCGGCACGGCGGAGGAGGGCGGCGAGGGCTGAGCGCGGACCGCTCCATGCGGCCACCCCGCGCACTACCGCTGCGCGGCCATGACTGGATAGAATTACAGGCATGAACGCACCCGCCTCCCCCTCCGTTGCCGTCGCCTCCACCGCTGCCGACTGGCTGGAACCGCTCAATGCCGCGCAGCGCGAAGCCGTGACCCACGGCGCCGGGGGTGCCGGCGTTCCCGGCCCGCTGCTGGTCATCGCCGGCGCCGGCACCGGCAAGACCAACACGCTGGCTCACCGGGTCGCGCACCTGATCCTGCACGGCGCCGACCCCGCGCGCATCCTGCTGCTCACTTTCTCCCGCCGCGCGGCGGACGAGATGGGGCGGCGGGTGCGGCGCATCCTCGGCCACGCGGCGGCCGAACATCCCTGGCTGGCGCAGGCAAACCTGGAATGGTCCGGCACCTTCCACGCCATCGGCGCGCGCCTGCTGCGGGATTACGCGGCGCGCATCGGCCTGGACCCGGCCTTCACCATCCACGACCGGGAGGATTCCGCCGACCTGATGAACCTCGCCCGCCACGAGGCCGGGCTGTCCACCCGCGAGCGGCGCTTTCCGCTGAAGGGCACCTGCCTGGCGATCTATTCCGCCACGGTGAATACCGGTGCGCCGCTGGCCGGGGTGCTGCAATCCACCTTCCCCTGGTGCGCCGAATGGGAAACCGAACTGAAGGCCCTGTTCCGCGCCTACGTGGCGGCCAAGCAGGCCCAGCAGGTGCTGGACTACGACGACCTGCTGCTCTACTGGGCCCACATGATGGACGAGCCCGCCCTGGCGCGGGAGGTGGGCGACCAGTTCCGCCACGTGCTGGTGGACGAGTACCAGGACACCAACCCGCTGCAGGCGCGCATCCTGCTGGCGATGAAGCCGGACGGGCGCGGCCTCGCCGTGGTGGGCGACGACGCCCAGGCCATCTACGCCTTCCGCGGCGCCACGGTGCGCAACATCCTGGATTTCCCCGCGCACTTCGACCCGCCGGCGCGCCGCGTCACCCTGGAATGCAACTACCGCTCCACCCAGCCCATCCTGGCCGCGGCCAACGCGGTGATCGCCCAGGCCGCCGAGCGCTACGACAAGGAGTTGTGGAGCGCGCGCGAATCCGCCGTGCGCCCGCAACTGGTGAGCGTGCGCGACGAGGCCGACCAGGCCGCCTTCGTCGTCGAGCGCGTGCTGGCGCGGCGGGAGGAGGGTATCGAGCTCCGCCAGCAGGCGGTGCTGTTCCGCGCCGCCAGCCACAGCGCGCGGCTGGAGATGGAACTCACCCGGCGCAACATCCCCTTCGTGAAGTTCGGCGGGCTCAAGTTCCTGGAAGCCGCCCACGTCAAGGACGTGCTGGCGCTGCTGCGTTGGACCGAGAATCTGCGCGACCGGGTGGCGGGCTTCCGCGTGCTGCAATTGCTGCCCGGCATCGGCCCGAAGAGCGCGGCGCGGGTGCTGGACAACCTGGCTGCGGCGCCCGCCGGCTGCGAACTGCTGGCCGAGCAGCCGGTGCCGGAGGCCGCGCGCGCCGGCTGGGCGGAATTCGCCGCGCTGGTGGAGGAACTGCGCCGCGCCGACGCCGCCTGGCCGGCCGGCTTCGAGCGCGCCTGCCGCTGGTACGAGGCGCACATGCCGGGCCTGTACGACGACGCGACGGTGCGCCAGGGGGACATCCAGCAGCTCGCCCGCATCGCCGCCACCTACCCGGGGCGGCAGCGCTTCCTCACCGAACTCACGCTGGACCCGCCCGGCGCCACCAGCGGCGAGGCCGGCATGCCGCTGCTGGACGAGGACTACCTGATCCTGTCCACCATGCACTCGGCCAAGGGCCAGGAATGGCGCTCGGTGACGGTGCTGAATGCGGTGGACGGCTGCATCCCGTCGGACATCTCCACCCGCAGCACGCTGGAGATCGACGAGGAGCGCCGCCTGCTCTACGTGGCCATGACCCGCGCCCGGGACCACCTGGAACTGGTGGCGCCGCAGCGCTTCTACGTCAGCGGCCAGCAGGGCCTGGGCGACCGCCACGTGTATGCGGGGCGCACCCGCTTCATCTCCAACCGCATGCTGGGGCATTTCGAGCAGATGTCCTGGCCCGAACCGCCGGCGGAACTGCGCGGCACCCCGGATTCGCGCCAGGCGGCGCTGGATCTGGCGGCGAAGATGCGCGGGATGTGGGATTGAGGGGGCTTGCCCGCGATGAACTTTTTCAGGCCTCCTCCGGCCGCGGGAATTCGTCGGCGAATTCCTCATAGGGCCGCCATTCGCCGCGCACGCGGCCTTCCAGCGGACGGAAGCGCGACTTGTACGACATCTTCGGGCTTTCGCCTATCCAGTAGCCCAGGTAGACGTAGGGCAGGTGCAGGCGGCGACAGGCCTCGATCTGCCACAGGATGCCGTAGGTGCCGTAGCTGGCGTGGGGCGCGTCGGGATCGTAGAAGGTGTAGACGCTGGACAGCCCGTCGGTGAGGCGGTCGATCACGCTCACCATGCGCAGCACGCCGCGCTCGCGGAACTCCACCAGGCGGGTGTCCACGTGGCTTTGCAGCAGGAAGTGGGCGTACTGCTCCCGGTTGTCCTGGTCCATGCCGCCGCCGGCGTGGCGCGAGGCCTGGTAGCGCTGGTAGAGCATGTAATGCTCTTCCTCGAAGGCGAGCGGGCGTTCGGTCGCCACCAGGTCGGCGTGGCGCTGCGCTGCGCGGCGCTGGCTGCGGTCGGGCAGGAAGCGGTTGACCGCCACCCGCACCGGCACGCAGGCGCGGCAGTTGTCGCAGTAGGGGCGGTAGGTGAAGGTGCCGCTGCGGCGAAAGCCGTTGCGCACCAGTTCGCTGTAGATGTGCGGGTCGATCAGGTGGCCCGGGGTGGCGACCTGGGAGCGGGCCATGCGCTCCGGCAGGTAGGAACAGGCGTAGGGGGCCGTGGCGTAGAACTGGATCAGCGCATAGGGATAGTCTTTCTGCATGGTCCTGCCCTCTCTCTGTCGGGCTCGCCGGCGTCAGCGCCAGTCGATGTTTTGTGCAGCGTCTGCCGGCCAGCGCCCGGGCGGGGGCCCCTCGCGGGTCCAGGCGTCCAGCCCGGCGCAGAAGGCGGCGCGGGAAATCTCGTGCGCGCCCATGGACAGCAGGTGCTGCGTCGTCATTTGGCAATCTATCACGGCATATTCGCGTGCCTCAAGGAAGCGCGTCAGGTGGGCCAGCGCAACCTTGGAGGCGTCGGTCTCCCGGGAGAACATGGATTCGCCGAAGAAGGCGCGCCCCAAGGCCATCCCGTACAGTCCGCCGGCCAGCCTGCCATCCGACCAGCATTCGACACTGTGGGCGAAGCCCAGTTCATGCATGCGGCCGTAGGCCGCCTGCATTTCGGCGGTGATCCAGGTGCCGCCGCCCGGTTCCCGCGGCGCGGCGCAGGCGGCCATGACGTCGGTGAAAGCGGTGTCCAGGCGAATTTCGAAACGGCCCCGGCGCAGGGTCTTGCGCAGCGAGCGGGTGATGCGGATCTCGCGCGGGTAGAGCACCAGGCGCGGATCCGGACTCCACCACAGGATGGGTTCGCCGGGGCTGTACCAGGGGAAGATGCCGCGCCGGTAGGCGGCCAGCAGCCAGTCGGGCGACAGTTCACCGCCGGCCGCGAGCAGGCCCGCCGGTTCCGTCAGGGCGCGCTCGACCGGCGGAAAGGCCGGCCGGTCGAACAACCAGGGAATCATGGAGCGATGTGTACCAGGTCCTGTGCGTGCTGCTCCGCCGTTGCGGGCGTGTCCCCGTGGAAGGCCACCACGTGGTCCACGTCCAGGCGGATGCCGATGGTCTCGCCGATGGCGTGGTCGTGGTGGCTGGGCACCAGGGACAGCACCCGGGTGCCGCTGGGCAGTTCCAGCGTATACAGAATGTCCGCGCCGCGAAAGGCCTTCTTGACCACGCGGGCCTTCGTGGGGCTCGCGTCGTCATGGACGACGTCGTCCGGGCGCAGCAGCACGTCCACGGCGCAGTTGCGGCTGCAGCCGCCGGGACACTCCACCGCCAGCGTGCTGTCCAGCGTGCCCAGTTCCACCTCCACCTGGCGCTCGTTGACCACGGTGCCGGGCAGCAGCACGCCCTGGCCGATGAAGTCCGCGACGAAACGGTTGGCCGGGCGGTGGTAGAGGTTGTAGGGCGTGTCCCATTGCTGGATGCGGCCTTCGTGCATGATGCCGATCTCGTCGGCCACGGCGAAGGCCTCGTGCTGGTCGTGGGTGACCAGGATGGCGGTGGTGCCGCTGGCCTTGATGATGTCGCGCACCTCGTGGGAGAGGCGTTCGCGCAGTTCCACGTCCAGGTTCGAGAACGGTTCGTCCAGCAGCAGCAGGGCCGGGCGCGGCGCCAGCGCGCGGGCGAGCGCCACGCGCTGCTGCTGGCCACCGGAAAGTTCGTGGGGGTACTTGGCACCCTGGTCGGCGAGGCCCACGGTGGTGAGCAGTTCATCGACGCGGGCGCGCTTTTCCTCCGGCGTTGCGCCGCGCAGGCCGAAGGCGACGTTCTCGGCCACGGTCAGGTGGGGGAACAGGGCGTAGTCCTGGAACACCATGCCGATGCGGCGCTGCTCGGGCGCCACGTGGATGTCCCGGCTGCTCACCAGTTGGCCGTCCAGGCGCACTTCGCCCGCGGCGACGTGCTCGAAGCCGGCGATACAGCGCAGCACCGTGGTCTTGCCGCAGCCGGAGGGGCCGAGCAGACAGCCGATGCGGCCCTTCTCCAGGCGCAGGGAAAGCTTGCGCACGACGCGATGGGTGCCGAAGGCGAGGTCGATGTCGGTGAGTTGCAGATGGGACATTGCGGATTCTGACGGGAGCGGCGGGGGGGCGAAAACATTATTGCACCGCGGAATCCCAAATGCGATCAATTATAATTTTCGCTTTGGCCGACGCGGCACAGGCAACGACGGGAACGCAATGGAGATCACCCAGGAAGTGAGGACAGGACGGCCGGGCATCGGCATCCGCCTGCGCCAGCATTGGTCCACCCTCACGGTGGTGGCGGTGCTGATCGCCGCGCTGATCTCCATGCCGGTGCTCTCGGTGTTCTCCAACGTGCTGGTGGGTGGCACCTCGGAAACCTGGTCGCACCTGGTCGACACGGTGCTGGGCGAGTTCCTGGGCAACACGGTGATCCTGTGCGTGGGCGTGGGTCTGGGGGCGGCCAGCATAGGGGTGACCACGGCCTGGCTGACCACCATGCACGACTTCCCCGGCCGCCGCTTCTTCGAATGGGGGCTGGTGCTGCCGCTGGCGGTACCGGCCTACGTGATGGCCTACGTGTATACGGACACGCTGAGGTTCGTCGGCCCGGTGCAGAGCTGGCTGCGCGAGACTTTCGGCTGGCGCGCGGGGGACTACTGGTTCCCCGACGTGCGCTCGGTGGGCGGCGCGGTGGCGATGTTCATGTTCGTGCTCTATCCGTACGTTTACATGCTGGCGCGGGCGGCCTTCCTGGAGCGCGCCGCGGGCATGCTGGAGGCCGGCCGCTCGCTCGGGCTGGGACCGTGGGGCTGCTTCTTCCGCGTGTCCCTGCCGCTGGCGCGGCCGGCGGTGGTGGCGGGCACCACGCTGGCGCTGATGGAGACCCTGGCCGATTTCGGCACCGTGGCCTACTTCGGCGTGCAGACCTTCACCACCGGCATCTACAGCGCGTGGTTCTCCCTGGGCGACCGCATCGCCGCGGCGCAACTGTCCGCCGCGCTGCTCGCCTTCGTCATCCTCGTGCTGCTGCTGGAACGCGCCAGCCGCGGCCGCGCGCGCTTCCACAACACCTCCCGCAGCGCGGCGCGCCCCGTGCGCCAGCGCCTGGGGCCGCTGGCCGGCGCCGTGACGGCCTTCGCCTGCTTCATGCCGCTCTTCCTCGGTTTCCTGCTGCCCGGTTTCCTGCTGCTGGAGATGGCGCTGACCGAGGGCGACGCCCAGTTCGGCGCGCGTTTCGTGCAACTCGCGCGCAACAGCTTCGTGCTGGCGGCCGTCACCGCGCTGCTGGCGGTGGTGCTGGCGGTGGTGCTGGCCTATGCGGCGCGCCTGGCGCGCACGCGCCTGCCGGACATGCTCAACCGCATCGTGGCGCTGGGCTATGCGGTGCCGGGTTCGGTGATCGCGGTCGGCGTGCTGATCCCGGTGACCCGCCTGGACAACCAGATCGCCGCGTGGTGGCACTCGGCCTTCGGGGTGAATCCCGGCCTGCTGCTGACCGGCGGCATCGCCGCGCTGGTGTATGCGTATCTGAGCCGCTTCCTCGCGGTGGCGCTGCATTCGGTGGAATCCAGCCTGGGCAAGATCACGCCCAGCATGGACGACGCCTCGCGCAGCATGGGCTACGGCAAGTGGGCCACGCTGGGCCGGGTACACGTGCCCATCCTGCGCGGCAGCCTCCTCACCGCAGGGCTGCTGGTGTTCGTGGACGTCATGAAGGAGCTGCCGGCCACGCTGGTGATGCGCCCCTTCAACTTCGACACCCTCGCCACCCAGGCCCATACGCTGGCCGCCGACGAGCGCCTGGCGGAAGCCTCCACCTCGGCGCTGACCATCGTCGCGGTGGGCTTGCTGCCCATGTTCATCATCTCGCGCCAGATCGTGAAGGGCGAGCGCGTCAGCACCTGACGGTCCGCGCCGGGCCGCTCTCCTGCCCGCCGTCCGGCGCGGCGGTGTATGTTCCGCAGCGGGGAGTCGTGGAAATGCGCCTTCTTTGATCGTCGTCAAATCGCGACTCTTTCCGGTGGTTAGACTGCGTCCAGAATTCAGACCCACGATGAAAGGGAGTAAGCGATGAAACGCACCGTCCTGTCCGTTGCCGTAGCCCTGGTATCCGGCATTGCCGCCCAGACCGTCCACGCCCAAGCCGACGAACCGATCCAGCCGATCCGTCCGCCGCAGAACATCAACCTCGGCCAGGTCGAACTGGGCAAGAAGCTCTACTTCGATCCGCGCCTGTCCAAGTCCGGCTTCATTTCCTGCAACTCCTGTCACAACCTGTCCATGGGCGGTACGGACAACATCCCGACCTCCATCGGCGACAAGTGGCAGCAGGGCCCGATCAACGCGCCGACCGTGCTGAACTCCAGCCTGGCCATCGCCCAGTTCTGGGACGGCCGCGCGGCCGACCTCAAGGCGCAGGCTGGCGGCCCGATCGCCAACCCGGGCGAAATGGCCTTCAGCCACACCCTGGCCATCGACGTGCTGGAATCCATCCCCGGCTACGTGCGTGAATTCAAGACCGTGTTCGGCACCGACAAGATCACCATCGACCAGGTCACCCTGGCGATCGCCGAATTCGAGAAGACCCTGGTCACGCCGAACTCGCGCTTCGACCAGTGGCTGCTGGGCAGGAAGGACGCCATCACCGCCACCGAACTGGCCGGCTACCAGCTCTTCAAGAACAGCGGCTGCGTCGCCTGCCACAACGGCGAGGCCGTCGGCGGCACTTCCTTCCAGAAGATGGGCCTGGTCGAGCCCTACAAGACCACGGCTGCCGCCCAAGGCCGTGCCGACGTGACCAAGCAGGATGCCGACCGCATGATGTTCAAGGTGCCGACGCTGCGCAACGTGGAAATGACCTACCCGTACTTCCACGACGGCGCCGCCAACACCCTGACCGAAGCGGTGGACGTCATGGGCCGCCTGCAACTGGGCAAGAAGTTCACCAAGGACGAGAACGCCAAGATCGTCGCCTTCCTGAAGACCCTGACCGGCGACCAGCCCAGCTTCACGCTGCCGGTTCTGCCGCCTTCCACGGATGCCACGCCGCGTCCGCAGCCGTTCGGCAAGTAAGCCGCAGCCAGGCAAGAACAAACGGGGGCCACGGCCCCCGTTTTTTCGTTCACCTTGCCGATACGTTCAGGCCTTGCGCAGGAAGCAGGCCTTGAGCATGAAGTTGCCCGCGTCGGTCTTGCAGTCCACCTCGTGGTCGCCGCTGCCGACGATGCGGATGTTCTTGATCTTGGTACCCACCTTCAGCGTGGTGGAGGAACCCTTCACCTTCAGGTCCTTGACCACCACCACGGTGTCGCCGCTCGCCAGCAGGTTGCCGTTGGCGTCGCGCACCTGCCGCTCGCCCTCGTCGGCATCCTGTTCGGCGGCGGCCTGCGGCCATTCGTAGCCGCAGTCGGCGCACACGTAGTTGTCGCCGTCCGGGTAGGTGTTTTCGAGGGTGCACTGGGGACAGGCGGGAATCGTAGCCATGATGGAGCCCTGCTGCTGATGGAAAGGCGGCGAGGGTAGCGCCTTGCGCCGGGGCAGGGCAAGTGCGCTCTCCCATCACGCGGCGGGCTTGCGTCCGCCGCCGTGCAACTGCGGCCACAGCAAGGCCAGCGCGCACAGCAGCAGCGCTGCGCCCTGCGCACCGAGCGTCTGCGCGGTCGGGAAGATGCCCAGCAGGGGCCACTCCGGCGCGCCTTCGATGCGGCTGATGTCGGCCAGGCCGGCGACCTGCAGTTCGAGGATACCCTTACCGACGAAGCTGATGGCCAGCACGAACAGCACCACCGCGGTGGCGGTGAAGAAGGGCTTCAGCGGCAGACGCATGGCGGTGCTGCGCAGCACTAGCCAGGCGGCGCCGAGCAGCAATGCGGCGGCCAGCGCGCCGCCGGCCACGGCACCGGCGGGCGCGCTGCTGCCGCCCACGGCCTGCAGGAACAGCACGGTCTCGGCGCCTTCCCGGTAGACCGCGAGAAAGGCCGTACTGCCCACGGTCCACCCGCTGTCGGCGGTGGCGGCCTGGTCCAGGCGCGTCTTCAGGTAGTCCTGCCAGTGGGCGATCTCCCGGTGGGAATAGATCCACAGGCTGACCCACAGCAGCAGGGTGGCCGCCGCCAGCAGGCAGGCGCCTTCGATGGTTTCGCGCGCGGCGCCGGCCGAGGCCAGCAGCGTGGAGAAGGCCCAGGCCGTGGCCAGGCTGGCCGCCAGCGCACCGCCGACGCCGCCCCACAGCGCGGTGAAATGGCCGTACTGTCCGGTGCGGCGCAGGTAGACGGCGAGCGCGGCGACCACCAGCATGGCCTCCGCGCCCTCACGTAGCACGATGAGCGCGGCCTGCACGGCAATGTCGAAGGCGCCGTCCAGCGCCGGGCTGGTGCCCAGCAGCGCCGCGCCCTGTTCGAGCATGGGGCGCAGCTCCGCCCAGGTGGCGCGCAGGCGCTCGCGCGGCTCGCCCTTCATGGCCTGGCGCACCATCTGGCCGAAGCGCAGTTCGATGGCCAGCAGCAGGCTGCGGTCGGCCTGGATCAGCGCCAGCTCCATGCCGCTGGATTCGAACACGCCGAAGTAGAGCGTGGAGAACTCGCTCGCGGTCGCTTCCGGGCTGGCGGGATCGTAGGCGTCCAGCGCCGCTTCGGCGCGGCTCAGGATGGTGGCGGTGACCACCGCGTAGTCGGGCGCCTCGGCCTGGGCGGCGGGGGCGAGCAGCGCGCACAGCGCGGCGAGCAGGAAGCGGCGGCAGAGGGAAAGCATGGGGGAGGCTCCGGGGACCGAAGGGCGGCGGCGGACGGGGGCGCGGCCCTCATCGTTCGCCGTCCGGGAAGAAGCGGAAGTGGTAGCAGGCCCGCGCGAAGGCCGCCGCCTCGCCGCCCGCGGGGTGGCCGTAGCGCAGGCGGGCGTAGGCGGCGGCCAGCTCCGCCGCGTGGGCGCCGTGGGGATGGCCGGCCAGGCGGCGGGACAAGGCATGGGGGCATTCGGAAGACGCCACCTCCAGGCCGCCCCGCGCCAGTTGGCGGCGGATGCGCTCCCAGCCGCGCTGCACCGGATCGGCGCGGCGCCATGCCGTCCAGCGCGCGAAGGCCGCGTACAGGCCGGCCAGCAGCAGGAGGATGCCGGCCAGGGCCGCGCTGAGCATGGCCCAGCCACCGCTGACCGATTCCCCGTCGCCGAACAGTTCGGACTGGCGCCGGGCGTCGTAGCGGATCACCCACTTGTCCAGCATGGCCAGCCAGCCGCGCTGGGAGGCATCGGCAGCGGACGAGGCCGGCCCGGCCTGCACCACCGGGGCGGCCGTGACGATGGCCGGGGTGCCGGGAGCACCGGCCGCCGCGGGCGCCGGCGCCGCCGGCTTGCGCGCGGCGGCCGGCTTGTCGTCGGCGAAGCGCTGGGGGGCGACGAAGTCGGTGGGGTCTAGGCGCATCCAGCCCTCGTCCGCCAGCCAGACCTCGCTCCAGGCGTGGGCATGGGATTCCTTGACCAGCACGAAGTCGGTCAACGCCATCAGGCGTCCGCCGCGGTAGCCGGCCACCAGGCGGGCCGGCACGCCCGCGGCGCGCATCAGCAGCACGAAACTGGCGGCCAGCAGGTCGGAGCCGCCTTCGCGGGTGTCGAACAGGAAGGCGTCGTAGGGATGTTCGGTCTGCGGCGCGCCGACCTTCTCGTCGTAGCGGTAGCCGCCCTTGCCGAAGTATTCGAGTGCGGCCACGGCGCGCTCGCGCGGCTGCGGGTGTTCCGCCGCGATGCGGCGCCCCAGCTCGACCAGGCGCGGGTTGCGGCCGGGAGGCAGTTGCAGCGCGGCCTCCAGGCGGGCGGGATCGGGCTCGCGGCCGATGCGGCCGTCCAGGTAGGCGGTGGCCTGGTAGCGCGTCTCGTCGATGATCGCGCTCATGGACAGCAACTGGTAGTCCCGCGTGAGGAAGGATTCGGCCACCGGCTCGGCGGGCAGGTCCAGCGCGTACAGCCATTTCTGCCCGTGGGGCGCGAGCCGCATGCGGTAGGACAGCAGGCGGCCGGGGGTGCGCCATTCGGCCGCCCACTGCTCGCGGCTGCGGAAGGCCGTGGCCATGACCTGCGCGCGCCGCTCGAAGCCTTCCGCGGCGTGCCAGTCCCGCCCGTCGAAGCGCCACAGCACCGGGCCGCGCCAGTACAGGCGGGAGACCGGCGGCACGTAGCCGTCGAACTCGGCCACCAGCGCGGTACCGTCGCCGCCGCCCGTGCCGCGGGGTGCGCCGGGGGTGAACACGCCCTCCGCGCCGCGGCCGCCGGTGCCGCGATCCAGCGAAATGCCGATGGGCAGGCCCAGGGCGAGGCCGAAGTCCCACAGCGGCCCGGGAATGCGCGGCACCAGCAGGAACAGCAGCAGCGCGGGCGGCAGGGCCAGGCCCAGCAGGGTGCTGCCGGTGCGCAGCGGGCGCGGCGTGCCGGCCAGCGCCGCCAGCGCGGCCAGCAGCGCGGGCGCAAGCAGCAGCAGGAGCAGCAGGGCGATGGCGTCCGGGTAATGCACCATGGCCAGCGCCGCCAGCACGCAGGCACCGAACACGAGCAGCAGCGCGTCGCGGCGGCGCTGGGTTTCCAGCGCCTTGATGGCGAGCACGAGCACGAAGGCGGCCAGCACGCTGTTGCCCGCGCCCAGTTGGCGGTGGGTCAGCGCCAGCACCAGGATGGACAGCGCCAGCAGGCTGCCCCACCACCACGGCCCCACTGCGCGCCCCGTGCGCCAGGCCCAGGCCTTGAGGCCCAGCGGCAGCAGGGCCAGCGGCACCATCCACGGCGGCAGATGCCACAGGGCCGGGACGAAGGCGGTGAGCAGGGTGGCGAGTATCCACGGCAGCGCGGTGCGTACTTCGTCGTCGGGGCGGCCGTGGCTGCGGGCGGCGAGGGATGGCCACCAGGCGGTGAGGCGCTTCATGCCGCCGCCTCCGCGCTGCCGTGCAGCGCCAGCGCGCGCAGGCAGGCGTGGCGCTGCCGTTCGCCGCGCCCGCCGGGCAGGCGCAGGGCGGGCAGCACGAGGGCGTAGTCGCCGCCGCCGGCCTCCGCGTCCAGCACCTGGCGGGCCAGCCGGGCGAGCCGGTCTTCCGCGTCGCCGGCCAGGGCGTCCCAGTCGAGGACGGCCGCATGGCTGCCCTGGGCGCCTTCGAAGCCGTGCGCGAGCAACTGGTCGCTGCGTGCCCAGATCTTCCAGGCGATGCGGCGCAGGGATTCGCCCTCCTGCCACTGGCGCAGGTCGCCCAGGGTGTCGCTGGCCTCGCCGTGGGCGGCGGCCGGAGGCGGCGGGGCACTCGCGGCGGGCGCGGGCCACACCAGCACGCGCGCCGGGCAATGGTGGTCGAGGCGGGCTTCGAGCAGGCCGAAGGGGTAGCGGGAGTACAGGCGCAGCGTGCCGACCGGGCGCCAGCCGCGCTGCGGGCAGGGCAGGGGTACGCGCAGGTGCAGTGCTGCGCCCGCCGCCTGCGGCGTGCCGTCGGGGGCGGCCAGGGCGACGTCCCGCGCGCCGCCGTCGGTGGCGATGCGCAGCCCGTGGCGCGGGGTACCACCGCCGCCCGGCAGGGTCAGCGGTAGCCAGGCCGTCTCGCCGGCGAACACGGGTGCCGGTTCGCCGCTGTGTATGGTCAGGCCGCGCAGGTTGCGCCAGCTCGGCCACACGGACAGGGCGGCGGTGGCGGCGAGCAGGAACACCAGCAGGAAGACCTGGTTGTTGCCGTAGTTGGCCGCGGCGAGGAAGAGCACCGTGAGCAGTGCGGCGAACACCCAGCCGGCTGCCGTGGGGCGCAGGCGCGGCCGGCTCACGGCAGTGGCACCGCGGCGACGATGCGGGCCAGCAGCGCGCCGCTGTCGCCGCCGCCGGCCGGCTGCAGGCGGTGGTCGGCCACGGCCGGCAGTACCGCCTGCACGTCCGCGGGCAGCACGTGGTCGCGCCCGTCCAGCAGCGCCCAGGCGCGCGCGGCGGCCAGCAGGGCCTGGCCCGCGCGGGGCGACAGGCCGTGGCGGAACAGGCCGGACAATCGGGTTTCGGTGAGGAGCGCATGGATGTAGGCGAGCAGGGCCGGGCTGGCGTGCAGCGTGGCGGCGTCGCCCTGCAGGGCGAGCAGGCGCTCCCCGTCGAGCAGGGCGGGCTGGCGCGCGAGCAGGGCGCGGCGGTCTTCCCCGCCCAGCAGTTCCAGTTCGGCCTGGGGCGACGGGTAGCCGATGGACAGGCGCATCAGGAAGCGGTCGAGCTGGGCCTCGGGCAGGGGGAAGACGCCGTGTTGGTCCAGGGGGTTCTGCGTGGCGAGGACGAAGAACACCGCCGACAGACGGCGGGTCTGGCCTTCGATGGAGACCTGGCGCTCCTCCATGGCTTCCAGCAGGGCGCTCTGGGTTTTGGGCGAGGCGCGGTTGATCTCGTCGGCCAGCAGCACCTGGGTGAAGACCGGCCCCTCGCGGAAGTCGAAGCGCCCGCTGCCGCGGTCGAACACCGCGCAGCCGAGCAGGTCGCCCGGCAGCAGGTCGCTGGTGAACTGCACGCGGCGGAAGTCCAGCCCCAGCGTGGTGGCCAGCGCCTGGGCGAGCAGGGTCTTGCCCAGGCCGGGTAGGTCCTCGATGAGCAGATGGCCGCGGGCGAGGATGCAGGCCAGCGCGAGGCGGACGGTCTGCGGCTTGTCGAGCAGGTGGCGTTCGATGGCGGCCCGGGCGCCGGCCAGGACGGTGCCGGCCGGCGGTGGGGCGATGTCTGCAGGAGAGTTCATGGGACGGGTCCTTGTCGGTGAAGCGGGGAGGGGGCGGGCGTCAGCGCCCGCCGTAGAGGTTCCAGCTCACGATGTCGTCGCTGCTTTGGACGCCATCGGGACCGAGGGAATAGACTTCGAACGCGCTCGAAGTCCCCGGATTGCGGAATTGGTAGGGCCGTCCCCAGGGGTCCGGCGGCACGAAGGCGAGGGTGTCGTCGGCCACCAGCGCGTCCAGCCCGTCGGCCGTGGTGGGCATGGCCCGCCCGCCGGGCCGGGGCGTGAGCAGGGCCGCGACCAGCACGCGGATGTCGTCGCGCGCCCGCGACGCCGCGCGCAACTCGTCCGTATCCCGTTGGGCATGGAGTTGCGCGCCGATGGCGACGGCCGCCGCGAGCGGCAGCAGCCAGGCCATGGTGACGAGGAGGCCGCCGCCGCGGCGCGCTGCGGCCGTCATCGCGCTGCCTCCGCACGGGCGAGCGGGGCAGGCTGGAGCACGCGCTCGGCGGTCTGCATCAGCACCGGCGGGATGACGGTCTCGATCTCTCCCATGCCCTGGCGTCCGATGTTCTCCAGGATGGGTTCGAAGGCGAGCCGGTACCACAGCCGGGCCCGTACCGTGTAAGGCGCCCGGGCGTCCGGCGGCAGGGCCACCGCGTAGCCGATGCGTTCGGCGGCCCCCGCTGCGATCGGTTTGCGCGGATACACCAGGCGGTCGGTGTCGAACAGGAGGTGGCGCAGATCGATCCTGCCCGCGTCGTCGAGCATGTGCTTGACCCACATCGGCGCCGTCGGGTCGATGGCGCCGCTGGTTCCATCGAAGGCGCCGCTGTGGTGCAGCGTGCGCCCCGCGCCGTCGAGGACTTCGACTTCCAGCCACATGTGGCGCTGGTCGAGCGGCCCGGTGGGCAGGGCGTGGCCGGCGCCGGTGTTGCGGACCTCGACGGTGAGGGCCAGGTCGCCGCCGCCGGTGCTCGCGGAGTGGATCGAGAGTTCCGCCGCGGCTTCCAGCAGGCCGAGCACCTGGCGGCGCGTTTCGCGCAGTTCGTCGTGATATTCGGCGCGTTGGAACAGCCGGTTGATGCCGCCGGGGGAGCCGCCGCGCAGGGTGTGCGTCAGGCCGCCGGGCAGATCCGGGTCGGAGAGCAGGTAGTTGTTGCCGGGGATGCGGTGCGATACCGTCCTGCGCGGGCGTTCGCCGCGCTTGAGCGCTGCGATGTAGGACGCCGGGTCGCGCGCCATGTGGCAGTCCTGGCATTGCACCCCCTGCGCGGCAAAGGGCGAGCGGCGCCATTCGTCGTAGGTTTCCTGGAAGTGCAGCGGGTGCTGGCCGGCCACCACCGGCATGCGGATCTCGGTATGGCAGGCGCCGCACAGCCCGCTCTCTCCCATGTGGGGGGCATCGCGCCGCGCCTGCATGTCGAGCGCGTGGCGCGAGGGCGCAGCCATGATCATGGCTGGATGGACGCTGCGGCGCACGCCGTTGATGTGCGAGGTGAGCGCGCCGTTGCCGGCCAGCGGCTCGGGATGGGTGGCGGTGTGGCAGACGACGCAGCCCACCCCCTCTTCCAGGGCTTCGGTCTCCTGCACGCTGGGCAGCGGCGTGACGAAACCGGTCAGCGTGCCAAGCGGGTTGTGGCAGGACTCGCACCAGCGGCCCTTTTCGGTGCCGTGTTGCGCGCCGGCGCGCGAGGCGGCGACGTTCTCCCGCACCGAGGCGTCGTAGATCAGGTCGCGATCGGAAATCGCATGCATCGAAGCGCTCCATTCCATGAATTCGCGCCGGTGGCATTCGCCGCAGCTTCTCGCGGAGGGCACGCCGCGCCAGTTCACCAGCCCGCCGTCGGCGGTCTTCCATTCGCCGGGGGCGAACGGGTGGTCGCCGAAAGGCAGGGAATAGAACGGCATGTCCCGCGCTACGACGACGCCGAGGGCCCTGTCCGGCGGCAGGGCGGCCCACAGGGCGGTGCCCAGCGCCATGCATCCCATACAGGCGAGTCCGAACGGCCGCCACGCGGCCCGCTGCGGCGCCCCCCGGGTCCGGCGCAGGTGCGCGAGCAGGCCGGCGACCGCGAACGGCGCGGCCCAGCGGTGTACGTCGAGCAGCCACACATGGGCGCCGTAGGGCAGCGTGGCCGGGTTGCCGGCCAGGTAGAGGACGGCGGGTGCGGCGATGGCGAGGCCGCTCAGCAGCACCAGCGCCAGCGCCCACAGCAGGCCGTGGCCGATCAGGCGGTGGCGCACGGTCCGGTCGTGGCGGCAGTTCTTCAGCAACAGCAGCGGCAGGGCGACGCAGGCCGGCGGCTCGCGCCCGTCCCGCAAATGGACGGTGGCGAACGCGGCCAGCAGGATCAGGGCCAGCACGCCCGCCACCAGGTGGGCGGACAGCAGGACCTGTACGAGCGGGCCGTGCGGCGGGCCCAGCCAGAGCGCCAGGCCGGTGAGCAGCGTGATCGCCAGGGCGACGAGCAGCGCATGGAGTAACTGCCGCGTGGTCTCGCGGGTGCGCCACGCCAGGCCGGCCGGTGCCGAGGCGTGGTTGACCGCGGTGGGGCCGGTGAGGGAGACGCCGTGAGGCATGGTTCTCCCCTCAGATCGATTCGAGGAAGCGCAGCAGGGCCTGGCGTTCCTCCTTGCTGAGGTGGCGGTAGCGCTGCTGCGCGGCTTCCGCTTCGCCGCCGTGCCACAGGATGGCTTCCTCCAGGTTGCGGGCGCGGCCGTCGTGCAGGAAGCGGGTGTGGCCGTTGGTGAGTTCGGTGAGGCCGATGCCCCACAGCGGCGGGGTGCGCCATTCGGTGGCGGTCGCCTCGTGGTCCGGGCGGCCGGCCAGGCCCGGCCCCATGTCGTGCAGCAGCAGGTCGGTGTAGGGGTGGATGGTCTGCCCGCGCAGGCGGCGCTGGGGGTGGTCGTCGCCGGTCTGCCAGGTGGGGACGTGGCAGGATGCGCAGCCGGCCTGGGCGAACAGCGCCTCGCCGCGGGTGGCGAGCGGGTCGTCCAGGTTGCGCCGCGCCGGCACGGCGAGCAGTTGCAGGTAGACGGCGAGGTCGGTGAGTTCCTCTTCCGACAGTTCCGGCTCGCCGGGGAAGGTGTTGGACGGCGCCGCGAGGCAGTCGTCCTGGTTGGGCAGGCAGCCTTCCCGCGGGAACACCGGGCTGGTCACGCCCATGTCGTCGAAGGACGCGCCGGCGCTCTGCACGCGCAGCGAGGGCTGGTTGGCCTTCAGCGAGAAGCGCCCCATGACGCGCCGGCCGGTTTCCGGGTCGGTGAGCCAGTTCGGCTTGCCCTTCACGCCGTCGGGCTTCTCGCTGGCCGCGTAGGCCAGGATGTCCCGTTCGGCGATCGCTTCGAGCAGGCCCATGCCGTGCACCGGCGGGGCCACGCGCGCTTCCAGGATCAGATCGTCGGGCAGGGGGCCGTAGCCGGGGGCTTCGACGCGGTAATGGGGCTTGAGCAGGGTGTAGGGCTCGCCGTCGGCGAAGCTGCCCGGGATTTCCTCGTAGCGCACGCGGCCGATGCCTTCCGGCCGCACGCCGGGGGCGCCGCGGTCGCGCAACTGGCCGTGGTAGCCGTCCGGGGCCTTCCAGCCGCCCTGGCCGTCGGGCACCGACATGCGCAGGAACATGCCGGTCATGGGTTCGTCCTCCGAGGCGGGCGGGCGGGCACGGCCGTCGTTGACGTGGCAGGTGTCGCAGGAGGTGGCGTTGTAGTGCGGCCCCGCGCCGTACTTGGGGATGCGCTCGGGGAAGCCGGCGGGGAAGCCGAACTTGCGCTCGAAGAGGCCGTCGCCCCGGTCGAACTGGGCGGACAACTGCCACGGCAGGTTGGGGGCTTCCTGCTCGAAGGGAAGCCAGCCCTTGTGGAAGGAGGTCAGGTCGCCGCCGGCCAGCGCGCGCGGGTCGGCATCGCGGAACCAGCCCATGTCTTCGTCCCCGTAGCCGAACAGGGGGTGGATGGCGGACCGGTACAGGGTCCAGCCGAACACGCCGACGGCGATGCCGGCGAGCAGGAGCAGCGTGGTGCGGAGGGTTCTGCCCGCGCGGGCCGGGCCGGGCGGGGCGGAGATGCTCGATGTGGTCATGTGCCGTTCTCCGGGATGGAAAGGGAGGTTCAGAAGTCCAGGCTGTAGCCCAGGCGCAGGGCCGTGGAGCGCCAGCGCAGCTCTTTCAGGTCGATGGCGGAGCCGAGGCCGATGCCGCCGTCCTGCGCCCAGCGGGTGTCGTCCCGGCCCCGGTCGCTGTCGCTGCGCAGGTGGTGCGCGCCCAGCAGCAACTGCCCGCCGCCGTCCAAGCGGTAGGCCAGGCTCAGGTCGATTTCATGCAGGCGGGCGTTGGCCTCGTGGATGAAACTGTCCGGCTGGGCGAAGTCGCTGCGCAGCGCCCAGTGGCCGCGGCCCTTGAGCTTCGTCCAGGAATGGCGGTAGCCCACGGCCAGGTCCAGGTCGGGGCCGAGCGCGAACTGCACGCCCAGGCCGGCATAGGGGCCGTACCAGCGCACCCGGTACTGGCTGTCGGCGTCGAAGGTGGTGCCGGCCGGCAGGGTGGCGGGGGGGCGGGAGACGATCATCTCGGTGCGCCCGATGCGCAGCCGGCGGTCGTGCAGCGCGAGGCCGCCGTGCAGCGTCAGCGCGGTGCCCCGCGGCACGGCCAGGCCGATGCGGTAGCGCCCGCCCAGGTGCAGGTCGTACAGGCGCGACTTGCGGGCGTCGGATTCGCTGACGGACCAGGGGTCGCGCCGGCCGTCGCTCTCGTAGTCGGAATCGCGCACCTCGCCGCTCAGGCTCTCGGCATAGGCCAGGCCGCCTTCCACCGCCCAGTGCGTGCCCAGCGGCACCGCCCCCTCCCAGCGCAGGCCGGCGCTGCGCAGGCCGCGCCAGGACAGTTCGGAGATCACGTCGGGCGACTGGCCGGGCACGCCGATGCGCCAGTCGAGGGACTCCTGGCGGGCCTCGGCGTACAGCCGGCTTTCCACGCCGCGCGGGGGTTCGGCCGCGGCAGCGGGGGCCGGGGCAGCGACGGTGAAGACGGCCAGCGGCGCCTCGCCGGCCGGCCCGGCCGCCGGTAGTGCCACGCTGCGGTGGGCCTGGCCGCCGCCTTGCGCCATGACCGTCATCCGCGGTGCATTGGGGGCGGGGGTCGCGGAGGGTGTGGCGGAGGGGGCCGGCTCCGTTTCGAGGGCGACGCGCTGGTGCTTGCCGCCGGCATCGAAGATGGTCATCTGCATGGCCCCGGCCGGCAGGGCAGCGGTGCCGGCGAGGAGCAGCGCGAAGGTGGGGAAGGGGGGGCGCGTCCTCATGGGCGGACTCCGGCGAGCGCCTGCGCGAACGGCCGGTCGGACAGCAGGACCACCAGCATGGCGCTGTCGGCGGCGTCCAGCGGCGCAAGGCGCGCCCGTTCGGCGGTGGCGGCAAGCCAGTGGCCGCGTAGGCGGGTGGGGTCGATGTCGATCGGGCGCAGGCTGTTGTTGACCAGCCGGACGACGGTGGCGTGAAGCCCGCCGTCGCGCCACGCTTCGAGCGCCACGGCCTGTATGCCGGGTTCGGGCCACAGTTCCTGCAGTCCCTGGGGCACGTCCTGCGCGGCGATGGCCGGTGCCGTGCGCGCCGCTTCCTCGGGCGCGCGCCGGGCGAGCAGGGCGTGGCGGGTGAGGCGGATGTAGCGTGCGGTCGGGTCTTCGCCGTCCGTGCGGCCGGTGGGCGTGGCTGCGGCCGGGGCGGCGCCGGGTGCGGCCGGGGCGGCGCCGGGTGCGGGCGGCGCGTCCGCGGCTGCGTCGTGGCGCGGATCGAGCAGGCGGCTCTGGGCTTCGGCGGCCGGGCTGATCTGCCGGTAGCTGACCTGCTCGCCTTCCTCGCCGTTGTCGAGGATGTGCGGTGTGATCAGCAGCACCAGTTCACGCTGGGCGTCGGTCTCCACGTCGCGGGAGAACAGGTTGCCGATGACCGGGATGTCGCCGAAGCCGGGAATCTGCTGGCGGCTCTTGGTGGTTTCCGCGCGGATCATGCCGCCCACGGCGATGGTCAGCTTGTCCTTGGCCAGCGCCGCCACCTGGATGTGCGCGGTGTCCATGGTGTCGATGGGGTAGTCGAGGATCTGCCCGGAGCCGACCGCCAGCGGGATACTGGTGCCGCCCTGGATGCGGCGCGAGCTTTCCTGATCGATGGTCAGGGTGACGGTGCGGTCGTCGTTGATGCGCGGATGTACGACCAGGGTGGTGCCGATGTCGCGCTGTTCGGTCTCCGCCGTCACCGTGGTCAGCGCGGGGCTGTTGACGCCGGTGGTGGTCTGGGCGGTGGCGCCGGTCACCATGACCACTTCCTCGCCGATGAACAGGCGCGCGGGTTCGTTGTTGGAGGCCAGCACCATGGGACGCGCCAGGTTGTGGATGCGGCCCTTTTCCTCCAATAGCTGCAGGCGGGCGCGGATGCGCGAATTGATGATCTGAAACAGGCCGGTGGAAGAGGAGTCCAGGGCGTAGTTGCCCAGTCCGGCGACCACGCGCGGCCCGCTGGTGTCGCTGGCGCGCAGGGGGTTGACCGGCTGCGCGCTGGAACCGCTCGAGGTTTCGCTGCCGGAGAACAGATCCATGTCGAAAGCGCGGCGGAATTCGTTGTCCAGGCGCACCTCGATGATGCGCATTTCCAGCAATACCTGGCGGGTGGGCAGGTCGATGGACTTGACCAGTTCGGCGATCTGCTGCAGCGCGCGGTCGTCGCCCGTGCGCACCACGAGCAGGTTGTGCAGGCGGTTGTAGGTCACGTAGATGGGCGGCTCGACCCCCTGGCGCACGGCGCGCAACTGCTCGCGCGACACGCCGGTGCCGGCTTCGGCGACCAGTTGCGCGGCTTCCTCCTGCTGGCCGGCGGTCGCCGCGCCGCTGCGCCGTCCGGCGGAGGAGCGGGTGCCCGTGCTGCGGGTGCGCGAATTGCTGTCGTTGCGGCCGGACCAGTTGTCGTTGCTGCTGCGGTTGTTGCTGCCCGAATCGTTGCGGCGCAGTTCTTCGGTGTCGAGGGTCTCGCCCAGCGGTTCCTCGGTCGGCTCGGAGAGTTCCACGCGTTCGCCGAACAGGGATTCCAGCATGTAGGCCGCCGCCACCACGTTGTGGTGGCGCAGGCGGAAGACGCGGGCTTCCTCGTCGCGCAGCACGCCGACGTCGCGCTGGTACTCGGCCGCGCTCATCAGCAGGTAGGTATTGGATTCGGGCCGCCAGCGGTACCACAGGCCGCCGACCCGGGCCAGGGTGTCCACCACGCCGTGGGCGGTGGTGTCGCGCAGGTACAGGGACACGATGCGCTGGCCGACGTCCTGCGTGGCGACGATGTTGACGCCGCTGGCCTCGGCCACCAGGCGGATCACGTCGTTGATGCGCACGTCGCGCAGGTCGATGGTGCCCAGCGTGGTGTTGCGCCGGTCTTCGGCCGGCGCGGCGGGGGTGGCGAGCAGCGGCGCCAGCGCGAGCAGGGCGGCGGCGAGCAGATGGAGGGGGCGGGACGCGGACATGCGGATCATCGGAGGAGGAATTCGTTGCTGGGATCGGTGCCCGTCTGCAGCGAAACCACGTCGCTGCCGATGCTGTTGACGCGGATCAGGGTGCCGTCTTCCAGGGTCAGCAGTTCGCCTTCCCGCAGCATCACGGTGCGGCTGCGCACGGCGCCGCGGCCGCGGCCGCCGGCGGACTGGTCGATGGAAATGAGCGCGTAGGCGCGGCTGCCGGTGACGATGGCCTTGAGCGTCATGTCCGGCAGGCGGCCGGTGATGCCCGGCTGCAGGTGGGCACCCGGCAGGCGCTGGCGCTGGCCGCTGCGCTGGCGCAGTTCGGGCGTGACCCCGAAAGGATCGCGTTCCGGTTCGGACTCGACCGCGGCCGGAAGGTCGGCCGGGGTGCCGGCGGCGGATGCCTGCGCGCCGGCCGGCCCGGCCGGCGCGAGCAGGAGGAACAGGATGGGGAGGGTGGCGGCGTATCTCACCTGGATCACCTTGCGGACGCCGTCATCAGCGTCTGGAAGAACACGAAGTAAACGAAGCCGACCACGGTGCCGACGAAGACGATGAGCAGCGGCTCGATCAGCGCCGCCATCAGCTTGACCTTGGTGTCCAGCTCCTTGCGGTAATACACGCCGACCTCCTCCATGACGTGGTCCAGTTCGCCGCTGGATTCGCCCACTTCCACCATGTGGCGGATCAGCGGCGGCACCGGCGTGGCCTTCAGCGCGTGGGACAGGCTGCGCCCGCCCAGCACCCCGTCGGCGGCCTGCTCCAGCGCCGCGGCGTAGGCGCTGTTGGGCACGATGCGGGTGGCGACGCGCAGGGATTCGAGCACCGTGCTGCCGCTGCGGATCAGCAGGGCCAGCGTCCAGGACAGTTGCGCCATGCTGGCCGCGGTGAGGGTGGCGCCCAGCACCGGCACGAAGAGCGCCGCGCGGTCGATGGCGTGGCGCCCGGCGGGGGTGGCGTAGGCCAGCGCGAAGCCCGTCAGCGCGGCACCCAGTCCGGCGGCCAGCAGCGGGCTCCAGGCGGCGAACCAGGCGGAAAAATCGAGCAGCAGGCGGGCCGAGGCCGGAATGTCCTTGCCGCGTCCTTCGAGGAAGGCGGCGAAACGCGGAATCACCACCATCACCAGATAGGTCACCACGCCGATGGAGGCGAGGAAGATGATGGAAGGATAGGTGAGGGCGGCGATCAACTGGCGCTTGACGTCGATGCGCCGCTCGATGTCGTCGGCGATGCGGGTGAGCACCGTGTCCAGCTCGCCGGATACCTCGCCGCTGTCGATGAGGCTCACCATCAGCGTGGTGAAGGGCTTGCCCTCCGCCTTCATGGCCGCCGACAGGCTGCGTCCGCCGCGCAGTTCCTCCGCCAGGCGGTGCAGCACCTGGCGCAGGCCCAGCTTGGTGGTGAGCCGCGCGCAGGCGTCCAGGGCGTGCACCAGGGTGTGGCCGGCGCGCAGCATCAGGCCGAGCTGGCGGAACATCAAGGCCAGGTCGGCGGGCCGCACCGGCATCCAGTTGCGCGGGCGCACCGGGGCGAGCCATTCCGCCACGCGCCCCAGCAGGCCGTCGTCCTCGGGCAGGGCGCCTTCCTGCAGGTGCAGGATGCGCAGGCGCTGCTCCCGCAGCAGGGTGCGCGCGGCGCGTTCGTCGTGGGCCTCGATGGCGCCGCGCTGCTCGATGCCGTAGCCGTCCAGGGCGATGTAGCCGTACACGCTCACGCGGGTTCTCCCCCGATCAGCGCCCGCACCTCGGCCAGGCTGGTCTCGCCGGCCAGCACCTTGGCGCGCGCGTCCTCGGCCAGGCGCGACCAGTGGGCGGCGTGGCGGCGCAGTTCGCCCTCGTTGGCGCCGGTGTTGATCGCGGCGGCCAGCGCCTCGTCCATCCACAGGGCCTCGAACACCCCGGTGCGCCCGCGGTAGCCCGAGCCCAGGCAGCTCGCGCAGCCCGCGGGTTCGTACAGCGTGGCTTCGGCGTCCTCCGCCAGGCCGAGCAGGCGGCGGGCGCGGGCGTCCGCCGCCACCGCCTTGCGGCAGCGCGGGCACAGGCGGCGCACCAGGCGCTGGGCGATCACGCCGGTCAGGGTGTCGGCCAGCAGGAAGCGCTCGCAGCCGATGTCGGCCAGGCGCGCCACCGCGCCCAGGGCGGAATTGGTGTGCAGGGTGCTGAACACCAGGTGGCCGGTGGTGGAGGCCTTGAGCGCGGTGTCGGCGGTGTCGATGTCGCGGATCTCGCCCACCAGGATGATGTCCGGGTCGTGGCGCAGGAAGCTGCGCAGGGCGTCGGCGAAGCCCACCTTGACGCTGACCTGGACCTGGGAGATGCCGTCGATGTTCTGCTCGATCGGGTCTTCCACGGTGAGGATGTTCAGGCGCGCGCCGTCCAGCTCGCGCAGGGCGGCGTACAGCGTGGTGGACTTGCCGCTGCCGGTGGGGCCGGTGACCAGGATGATGCCGTGGGGGCGGTCGATCATGCGGCGGAAGTTCTCCAGCATGGCCGGCGGCATGCCCAGCGCGTCCAGCTTGAGCGGGCCGGCGTCGCTTTTCAGGATGCGCAGGGTCAGGCGCTCGCCCCAGCGCGTGGGGATGCTGGCCACGCGCATCTCCACCGCCTCGCCCTCCCAGCCGGCCACGTGGTGGGTCAGGCCGCCGTCCTGGGTGGCGCGGGTCTCGGAGATGTCCATGTCGGCGAGCACCTTGATGCGGCTTACCAGCCCTTCGCCCAGCGGCCGCGGCAGGCTGCCGCCCCAGGGCTGCATGACGCCGTCCACCCGCAGGCGGATGGCGTAGCCGCTGCGCTGCGCCTCCACGTGGATGTCGGAGGCGCGGCGCAGCCAGGCGTCCTTGAGCAGGCGGTCGAAGAGGGCCACCGGTTCGTCCCCGCCCGGGCGCCCGGCGGCGGCCGGCAGGCGGCCGGTTTCCTGGCGGATCAGCTCGGCCAGTTCGTCCGGGTCCATCAGCGCGACGGGCAGTTGCTCGCCCAGGGCCCGCGCCGCGGCCTGCCGGCCGCCATGCTCGTCCGGGTCGCCCGTCGCCAGCAGCGTGCTGCCGTCGCCGCGGCGCATGGGCAGCATGCGGTGGTTCTGCAGCAGGGCGGGCGGCATGCGCGCGATCAGGTCGCCGGCCGGCGCCGCGTCGGCCAGGCGCACGAAGGGCAGACCGCGCGCTTCGGCCAGCGCGTGCCACAGGGCCGCGGCGGGCATGCGCAGTTCGCGGGTGAGGGCGTCGAGCAGCGTCATGCGCTGGCTGCGCGCCAGCGGGCGCAGGCGCGCCACCAGTTCGGCGTCGAACAGGCCGGCCTGCAGGCCGGCGTTGATCAGCGCGGTCTCACTGACTGCCACGGAGCCCTCCCGTCGTGCGCGGGGCGGCGCGCGCCACCAGCTTGTCGAAGGCCTGGCCGTCGCGTGCCATGGCGCGCGCATCCTCGGCGCGCAGCACGCCGCTGCGCACCGCGCCGGCCAGGGACTGGTCGAAGGTCTGCATGCCCAGTCCGCCGCCGCCTTCGATGGCCGAATAGATCTGCTTGGTGCGGCCGGTGGCGATCAGGTTGGAGACGGCGGCGGTGACGATGAGTATTTCCACCAGGGGCGCGCGCCCGGCGCCGTCGCGGCGGCGCACCAGGCGCTGGGACACCACCGCGCGCAGGGTCAGGGACAGGCGGTAGCGGATGGCCTCCTGCTCGTCGCCGGGGAACACGCCGGTGAGCCGTTCCACGGTGCCCACGGTGTCGGCGGTGTGCAGCGAGCTGAACACCAGGTGGCCGGTCTCGGCGGCGGTGATGGCGGCGCCCATGGTTTCCAGGTCGCGCAGTTCGCCGATCAGGATCACGTCCGGGTCCTCCCGCAGGCCGGCGCGCACCGCGCTGGCGAAGTCCGGCACGTCGGTGTGCAGCTCCCGGTGGGTGACGGCGGCACGCGCCGGTTCGTGGACGAACTCCACCGGGTCCTCGATGGTGAGGATGTGGTAGGGGTAGTGGCGGTTGATGGCGTCGATGAGGCTCGCCAGCGTGGTGCTCTTGCCCGAGCCGGTGGCGCCGGTGACCAGCACCAGGCCGTCGCGCAGGTGGGACAGTTCGTGCAGGCGCTCGGGCAGGCCCAGTTGCGCCATGGTGCGGAAGCGGTTGTCCAGATGGCGGGCCACCAGGCCCTCGCGCCCCAGGCCGCGGAACAGGTTGAGGCGGAAGCGTTCGCCGCCGGGGGTGGTGTGGCCCGCGTCCAGCGAGCCGTTGCGCGCCCATTCCGCGCCGCGCCCGCCGTGGGCGAAGTGCGTGCGCAGCGCCTCCATGGCCGCCGCCGGCCAGGGCGGGCGGTCCAGCGCCTGCAGGTCGCCGTGCACGCGCAGCAGGGGCACGCGCCCGGCGGCCAGGTGCAGGTCCGAGGCGCCGGCGGCCACGGCCTGGTCGAGCAGGGCGTTGAAGTCGTCGAGGGCGGGGGCGGAGTCGTGCATGGGCGGCGCGCCTACAGGGCCAGGTCCAGGGTCAGGTCCAGCCACTGCATGGTGGCCGGCTCGTCGGCGGTGGCGTCGGTCCGGACCTCCACCTTGATCCACACCGGGCTGACCACGTGGGGCAGGCGGGCCAGGCCGTCGAGGAAATCCATCAGCCCGCGGTAGGAGGCGCGGGCGGTCAGGCGCAGCAGCGGGCGGCGGAAGACGTTCTTGGCGGCCATCTCGCGCAGGCGTTCCAGGGTGGGCATGAGGCGCTGGTCCTCCCGCCGCAGGCCCTTGTTCTCCAGCGACACCACCTCGATGTCGGCGCTGTTGGCCAGTTCGGTCAGGCCCAGGCGCAGCGTCTGGTGTTCTTCCAGTTGGTCCAGGCGCGCGAAGCGCTGCTGCAGGCTGATGAGGCGGGCGCGCTGGCTGGTGAGCTTGTCCTGCAGCAGGGCCAGGTCGCGCGCCAGTTGCGCCGGGGTCTTCTGGCTGCGGCGCGGGGCCGTGGGGGCGGGGGCCGCCGTCCTGGACTTTTCCGCGAGCTGCTCCACGCGCCCCAGGTTGTGCCGCGCGGCCACCAGGCGCGGCGTGGTCACCAGGGCGTGGAAGGCCGCGTAGCCGCCCAGGCTCAGCAGCACCGCGGCGATGACGGCGCGGCGGCGCTCCGCGGCCGGCATCTTGTGCCAGGCGGCGTGCAGGGGCTGCAGGAAGGCCGGGGTCTTCATCGCTGCTCCAGGCCGTCGTCCGGCGGCAGGGGGATGAGCCAGAAGGAGATGGCGTAGCCGTTGCCGCCGGTGCGCCCGACGGCCGCGTGCAGGTCCACCTGGGCCACGCTCAGCCCCAGGCCGCGGGCCGATTGCTGCACGTTGCTGGCGAAGCGCTGGGCCAGCGCGTCGCTGACCGACCAGGCCCGCACGCGGATGCCGATCTCCTGGTTGGGCGAGGCGCCTTCCTCCAGGCCGTCGAGCACCACCTCCGGCCCGATGACGCGGCCGAGCAGGCGGATGATGGCAGGCAGGGCCTGGCTGCGCCGGGCGATGGTGTCCAGCCGCTCGGCTTCGCTGAGCACCTGGGAGAGTTCGGTCTGCACCTCGGCGACCTGCGCTTCCAGGCGGCGCGCCTCGGCGTCCATGGCCTGTTCCGGGTTCTCGCTGCGCTGGCGCAGGCCGTCGCGGATCTGGACGGCCTGCCGTTCATAGGTGTGGATGCGGTACTGCGCGCGCCCTTCCCACAGCGCGATGCCCAGCAGCACGGCGCCCAGGGCGAGGGCCGCGCGTCCGCCGCGGGTCTTCCACGGCGGGGCGGAGGCCTGGCGCGGCGGCAGGACGAGCAGGCGGCGTTCGCTCCGGTCCAGGTCCTGCTCGGCCAGCACGGCGCGGAAACGCAGTTCGGCCGCGGCGGCGGCGCCGTCGGCCAGCACCTGTACCGGGCAGTGGCACTGTCCTTCCAGTTGCGCGGCCAGGCGCTCGGCGTCGGTGTCGCGGTCCTCGACCACCAGGTCCAGCGCCTCCGGCTGTTCGCTCAGCCAGGGGCCCAGCAGTTCGGCGATCCAGTCCGCGGCGACCGGCCGCTCCATGCGCGCTTCGCCGGTCATGCCGGTGGTCCGGGCGCCGTGGTGGCGGGTGCACACGATCTGTTCCGGGCGGATTTCCACCACCAGGCGGACGCCGGCCTGGGCGGCGCCGGCCGGCGGATGCCCGGCCAGGCCGGCGGAGGGCACGATGCCGCGCAGGCGCAGGCCCTGTTCCCGCAGCGCGGCGTACCAGGTGTCGCGCAGGACTTCCGCGCACACGGCGGCGCGCCAGCGCGGCCAGTCCTCGCCGGGCGGCACGGTGCCGGGCTGGGCGCGCCAGGCGTGCACCAGTTCGTTTTCCGGCAGCAACTGCCAGTGCTGGCGCAGGATGGCGTCTTCGATCCGCTCGGGGGCGACGAAGCCCAGTTCGCCCGCCATCTCGCCGAAGCGCACGCTCTGCCCCGCATCGTCCATGCGGCGGGTTTCCAGCGCCACGGCCACCTCGCGGCGCCGGGCGCCGTCCAGCAGGCCGAGGGCGGCGAGCACTTCGCCCATGGTCCACAGATTGTTGTGCTGGGAAACCAGCGGTTCGCTCTCGTAGCGCACCATCTCCCGCATCTGCGCCGGCGGGCGGGGGCGGGCCGGGTCCACCGGCAGGTCGGCGAGCAGGGCCAGCGCGGCGCTGGTGAGCAGCAGGGCGTTGCCGGGCAGGTGCGGCCCCAGTTCGGTCGTGATCTCCGCCAGCGCCTCGGCGGGACGGTAATGGCGGCTGTGCGCCTGCCGGCCGAGCCGCCATTCGCGGCGGCGCTCGGCAACCGCGGCGCGCACGCCGAAGGCGTCCGCTTCGATGAGCAGCAGGCGGGGGACGAACAAACGGGTGTACAGATCGGGCTGCGCGGCGTCCGCCTGCCGGCGGCGCCCGCGGCGGGGCGCGGCCTTGGGCTTGCGCAGGGCGAGGGCGGCGGGGCGCGGCATCCTCATCGCAGCACCATCTCCACGGCGGGCGGCGTGGCGCCGGCGAACAGCACGACCTTGCGGCTCTGCCGCCCGGTGCCGATGACGTAGGGCTGCTCGTCGCCGTTGTGGGGCGTGCCGTCCGGGTCGATGACCAGCAGCAGCAGGTGTTCGCCCTGGGGCACGCGGGTGGAGGAGGGGGGAAGGGGGACAGCGGCGAAGGTCAGGATGGCCGTGTCGCCGTCGGCCAGGGCGCCGATGGCGCTGCTGCTCAGGCGCCGCCAGCGCGCGCCGCCGGCATCGTTCTGGTACACCAGCAGGGAGGCGTGCAACTGGCCACCCAGGGAGGCGTAGTCCAGATCGCTGCCGAGCCGGTTGCGCACGGCGATGCTCCAGCCGGCGATGTCCACGCTCCAGTCGTCCGCGGCCACGCTGCGGCGCGGGGCGTCTGCCGGGGGCGCGGCGGTGGCGTTGGCGGGACCGCCGGAGGCGACCTGCCAGGGCTGCTCGGACGCGGACGGCAGTTGCAGCAGCCAGCCGAAGTTCAGCGCGTCCTCCCCCGCGCTGGCGGCGACGTTGCCCCAGCCGTCGCGGAACACGGACGAACCCAGGCGGCTTTCCAGGTAGCGCCGCAGGCCCTTCCACAGCTTCTCGTGTACGCCGTCGAGCACCACCGGGGCGGGCGAGGCCTGCGCCCAGCCGTCGGCGTCGGTCTGGGGGGCGAAGCGCGGGCTGCGCAGGCGATGGCCGTGCAGCAGGCCGGAGGCGGTGGCGAGGCTCTCGGTGCCGGCCAGCTCGTCCGCATCGACCAGTTCGTCGCGGGCGCTCAGTTCGCGCAGGGAGGCGGGCAGGCGGCCGTTGTCGGCGACGAAGCCGGACAGGCGCATCTCGCCCTGCCATACCGGCGCGGGATGGCCGCGCACGGCGTTGACGATGGCCGCCAGGCGGGCGTGGCTGTCTTCGGTGCGCACGTGCTCGTCCCGCTCGCCGACGAGGGAGAAGGCCATCAGCGCAGTGCCCGACAGCAGGGCGACCACGACCAGCATCTCGATCAGCGTGAAACCTGCGCTGCGCGGCATGGCCGGCCCTATTCCGCGTCGCCGAAGGAAGTGATCAGCAGCGCCGGCCCCTTCGAGTAGTTGTACACGTGCAGGGCGTAGAAGCGGCGGCGTTCGCCCACCTTGGCGGTCTCCGCCAGGCGCCGGGCCACGCCGGCCTCGATGTAGGCGGTGAGGAAGCGTTCGTCGCCGTACCTGAGCACGATGCGCTGGCGCACTTCGGGCACTTCGCTGGCCTGCATCATGTGCAGCACGCTGGTGAGGTATTCCGCGCGCTGGGGGGCGGGCGGGTCTTCCAGGACGGCGACGAAGCTGACGTTCTCCGGGCGCAGCACGATGCGCTGGCCGGCGATTTCGGTGCGGCTGCCGTCCACGAACTCTTTCAGATCCACCGGGCGATAGCCGGCCTGCGTGCCGTCCTGTGCGGCGGCGGGGCCGGGTGAATGGAAAAGCGCGGCAACCGGCACCGCCAGCAGCAGGAGGATGCGGGCGAGGCGGGCGATGAAGGGGTGGAAGGGCTTCATGGGATGCATCAGTCCAGGCAGAACACGAGGTCGTCGGCACCGTGTGCGGCCGACAGGTCGGGCTGGCACGGCGCGTCCACGGCGAATCCGCCGAAGCGCCCGTCCGCGCCGGCGTGGGCGATGCGGGCGGGGGTGGTGGCGGTGGGGCGGAAATAGAACACCGGGCGGCCGAGGGCGGAGAACTGGTCGCGCCCGGCGTCGTAGCCGGCGGACAGGCTGTCCACGCTGCGCCAGCGGAAGGCGCATTCCGCGGCGGCCGTGGCGCACGGCGGCAGGGGCGGCAGCGGGGCGCCGGCCGGCACGTTGGGCAGGTTGCGCTGCATGGGCGCCTGCTCCAGCCCGGTGCCGTCGTGGCCGGCATCCACGCGCAGCAGCTTGGCCGCGTCCAGGTAAGGGCCGCGCCAGCCGCGTTGCGCTTCCGCGTCCCAGTGCATGAGGCGGCCGAGGGGGTGGTTGGTGCAGAGCTGCGGGCGGGCAAACAGTTGGCCGAGATTGGCCGGATGGGCGAACCAGTTATCGCGCCAGCCTTCCAGGTCCACGGAGCCGCCGGGCAGGTGGATGTCTGGCAGGCCCGCGCGGGCCGTCAGGCCGCCGTCGGACGGGATGCCGGTGCAGTCGTAGCCGCCGCCGGCGTTCGGGCTTTCGATGCCGCCGGAAGGTGCCAGGGCGAAGGGGCCTTCCCCAGGCCAGTGGCCCGTGTCGGCATGGAAGGCGCGCAGGGCGCGGGCGATCTGGTCGAGCTGGACGCGGGCGAGGCGGTCGGCCTCGGTGCGCGCCAAGGTAGCGTAGTGGCCCCAGGCCACGCTGGCCAGCGCCGCGACGATGGCGATCACGACGAGCATCTCGCCCAGCGTCAGTCCGCGCTGAACCAGGGCGGACGAAGGCGGCAGGACGGCGGCGTGACGGGGCATGGCGCTCGCGGCAGGAAACAGGGGGAAGCAGGGGGGGCGGACACCGCCCGTACAAGGGGTGACGGGGGTGTCCGCCGGCCCGAGGCCGGCCGCGTGGCCGGTGGCTCGGGTGATCAGGCGCTTAGAGCGTGCTGCGGGTGCCGTCCCATTCGCCCAGCTCTTCGTCCTTGGTGTCGCCGGCGCCATCGACGACGGCGATCAGTTCGATCTCGTCGGTGGTCTCATTGACGCCGAACAGGCCGACGAAGCGGTTGTACTCGTCCTGCGTCACGTGGCGGTAGGTGGGCGTGTTGTTCAGCGCGCCGCGGGTCTGCGGGTCGAACAGCGTGGAATCCGGGCCGATGCCGAAGGCGTACACGGTGGTGTTCAGCGGCACCTTGATGCGGTCGGCGTTGCCCTGGTCGGAGGTATCCCATACCAGCACCTTGGCGGCGTCCACGATGGGCGCGCTGGCATCGAGGCCGCAACCGTTGGCGCCGGCCGGGCGGAAGATGTTGCTGTTGGTGACGTCGTTGGAGCGGCTGTTGATCAGCGCCCGGATGCCGTCGGCCGGCAGGGTGGACGGCTCCGCGACCGCCTGGGCGTAGGTGCCCGCGCAGTTGAACGCGCCGTGGGCGATGCCCGAGCCGATCACGCGCAGTTGCGTGATGCCGTACTCGTTCAGGCGGTCGGCCTCCGCCTCGGTCAGTGTGGCCACTTCCAGCGGCTCGGCCAGATCGACGTTGACGACCCCGGAGACGTTGGTGTCCTTGTCCGTGATGGTGGTGAGGTCGGCGGCGGCGGCCACGAACAGCGAGTCGAAGTTGTCCGGGTACTGGCCGTTGTTCAGCACGCGGTAGGTCAGGATGCCCTTGGACAACTCGTCCATCATCGCCACGTGGGCGGCGGCGGAGGCCTGGCGGTCGGTGTCGCGCAGGATGATGGTGGCGGTGCCGGCCACGGCGGCGAGGATGGCGACCACGACCAGAAGTTCGAGCAGCGTGAAGCCGCCTTCCTTCTTCTTCAGCGCGGCCAGGCGGCTGCGCAGCTTGCCGGAGACTTGATGGGTTTCGACGGCGGCCAGTTTGGCGGCGACGTGCTTGTCGGACTTGAAGCCGAACAATTGGGCGATAGACATAGCAACTCCTTGAACTTGATGAGAGTTGCCTTGTTTCCAGCCACAGGAACAGAAGGCGTTACGGATGATGCGGGGTGCTGCGGGTACTGCCTGATGTCCGGCCGCTGGGCCGGCGATGGTGCGACGCCGCGTCGCCACCGTGATGCGTGTTCCGCACCGCAGGTCAGGTGGGCGTGGCCCTGCCGCCGACGGTGCCGACTTCCTGCATCAGGAAGTCGTGGATGCGGCGAAACAGCGACCGCTGGAGCGGCGCCGAATCGACGGTGAAACGATACTGCTTGCCGCAGTGCAGGATCACTTCCTTCTGTCCGCGGCGAAGAATGCGGATTTCGATCCTGATCTCCGCGAAACCTTCGTGATCGAAAGCCTCCTGATACAGACTGACCAGCTTGTCCACGACCTTGATCTGCCCGGTCGGGACCGATGCTTGCACCATGCTTGACCTCCCTGTCATTAGGACTATAGGAAATATCCTATACCGTAGGTCATGATGAATGATACTCGTTCTCAACAAAGCGTCAATATCAAAAGAAGGGGTATTTTTCGAGCGCAGTGTGCATTTCTTCACGGAAGAAAAGGCATTGCAGACGATGCGCATGCCGCGATCCGGCGTGTTGCCGGGATGCATCGAAAGTAGGAAGCCGCGGGTCAGCGGGTGCGCCGATACAGCCCGACCAGTTCCGTATGCGCCAGCACGTGGCCTTGCATGGCGCGTTCCAGCGCGGCCTTGTCCGGCTTGCCGAGATCGGGCAGCAGCGTATCCAGCGCGTACAGCTTGAAGAAGTAGCGATGGCGGCCGATGGGCGGACAAGGGCCGCCGTAGCCGGTGCGCCCCCAGTCGTTGAGGCCTTGCAGCGTGCCTGCGGGCAGCGCGGCCGGCGGCAGTCCGGCGGGCAGGGCGCCGGCCACGGCGGGCAGGTTGTAGAGCAGCCAGTGCACCCAGGTCATCTTCGGCGCCTCGGGGTCGGGGGCGTCCGGGTCGTCCACGATCAGCACCAGGCTGCGGGCACCCGCCGGCGGTGCGGTCCAGGACAGCGGCGGCGAGCTGTCGCGCCCGTCGCAGGTGTGCTGGGGCGGGATGGCGGCACCGGCGGCGAAGGCCGGCGAACTCAGCGTCATCGTGCTCATGTCCATTCGTTCTCCGTGGCGGCACGTTGCGGTCCGTTCCGCAGCGGCGGAGCGGTCCTTACCGGATAGCAGGGCGCACGCCCGTGCGCAAGGCGGGCGTGCCCGATCTATCATCGCGTCGGGCGCCGAGCGGGGAAGGCGGGCGCAGTTTCCGGAGCGGCAGATGCAGGTGCAGGCCTTGTTCTTCGATCTCAGTGGGGTGATCTACAGCGGCGTGCAGCCGATACCCGGCGTGGTCGAGCGCGTCAATGCGCTGCGTGCCCGCGGCTTTGCGGTGCGCTTCCTGACCAACACTGCGAGCCAGTCCCGCGACTACCTCCTGGCCCTGCTCGCCGGCATGGGCGTGGAGGTGGCCCACGACGAGCTGTTCACCGCGCCAGGCGCCGCTGCGCAATGGGTGCGCAGCCGGGGTCATCGGCCGTACCTGCTGCTGTCGCCCAACGTGGCGCACGAATTCGACGGCATCCCCCGGGACGATCCCGACTGCGTGGTGCTGGGCGACGCGGGCGACGACCTCAGCTACGCCAACCTGAACCGCGCCTTCGAACTGGTGCTGGCGGGCGCAACCCTGGTGGGCATCGGCTACAACCGCTACTACCACGACGGCGAGGGCATCAAGCTGGACGCCGGCGCCTTCGTGCATGCGCTGGAATGGGCTGCGGGGCGGCAGGCGGTGATCATGGGCAAGCCGAGCGCGGCCTTCTTCGCGGAGGTGGTGCGCTCCACCGGCCTGCAGCCGGCCCAGTGCCTGATGGTGGGCGACGACGTGTTCGGCGACATCGAGGGCGCCCTGCAGGCCGGGCTGCAGGCCTGTCTGGTGCGCACCGGCAAGTACCGCCCGGGCGACGAGGGCCGCATCGAAGGCGACTTCCGCGTGCTGGCGTCGGCGGCCGGGCTGGAACCGTAGGTGTTACGGGCATCGTAGTTAGTTGATCCGGCAAAAAGAGCCGAACCGGCAAGAAATGCCGAACAAGTGTCAGTGCATTGGTGGTGTCAATGCCAGATATATTGAGTACGCTAAACAATGATCATAAACGGCATGACTATTGCTAGATTGCATCAGTTCATCTGAAAGGAGAGCAATATGTTCATCCAATCTGGCTATGGCGTGCAGGCCTACAGCGCATCCAGCAAGATTGCTCTGCAACAGAGCAACGACGTTACGAAGGCCGTGCCTGCCAATCTGTCGAAGAATTCAGCCTCGGCAAATACTACCGAGCAGGTGACCCTATCCAGTGCCGGAAAAAAACTCGCTGCAAGCGGAAATAATGCGACGCAGCCCAGAACCCCGGCTCAGGAGAGGCTGATCATGGCGGCCAGTTCGAGCCGTCAAAGTGCCGAGAAGATAGCAAGCGATATCGCATATGCGCCAAGTGGAATCATATACGACATCAGTAACACTGGAGGTGGCGAAGAAGTGAGAACGCTAGCGACCTCCGGACGAATCATCGATGACGAATTCAAAGCCAGATTCAATAGTGAAGCAGCCGCAATCGATGCGCAGCGACGTGCGATCTATGAATCTGAAACGGCAAAAGGAACGGACCCTCTGCAAATTCTCACCATGATGATTGACTTCACGAACACGCAATCCAAGGACTATCTCGAGGCGTCTGGCTGGGGCTATCAAGGCAGTTCGCCACCGTAGTTCTTTTTGCTGGCAAAAAGTTCTTCGTACCAAGCTCTTGATCTCTCGCATGGTGGGCTGAGCGCCAAGATTCATGGGTTGCGTTGATGCCGCAGACGAGCCGCTGCGTCCGATCCCGAGCGGCGGGCAAGTGTCCGGCGGAATGAACGTCCCCTAGCCGCCGCCCGCGGCGGGGCGCTCAGGGCGCCGCGCGTGCCATGCGTTCGAGAATCTCGATCACTTTCAGGCTGGCGCTCTCCATCTCCGCCAGCGCACGGGCGGCCGCTTCCGGGTTGCCGCCCTGGTGGGTGCGCACGGCTTCGACGCCGCTCGCATGCACCGCCGCATGGTGGGGTTCGAGTTCGCGGTAGCCGGGCAGGCCGGAGAAGCTGTCGCGGCCGTCGCCTTCGTAGTACCACTTGCCCAGCCGGCAGTGGAGGTGGCTGGCGAAGTCGGATTCGCCTTTCTGGCTGAGCCCCATCAGTACCTTGTAGATCTCCATCTTGTAGACCAGATGGTCGATCTTGGCCGTTTCGACGAAGCTTGCCAGCGCCACCGAGGAAACGGCCCGGCCCAGCGTGCCGGAGATCTGCCGCAGGGTGTCGATGCTGGCGTGTGCCACTTCGCTGTCGCGGGTGAAGCCGGTGATCTGTTCGGGGCTGACGTCGAGCTGCGCCATGACGCGCTCGGTCTCGCCATGCACGCTGCCGACCAGGCCGGCGATCTGGGCGGTGGCCTGGGTGGTGCGTTCGGCCAGCTTGCGCACCTCGTCGGCCACCACGGCGAAGCCGCGGCCGGCCTCGCCGGCGCGGGCGGCCTCGATGGCGGCGTTGAGCGCCAGCAGGTTGGTCTGGTCGGCGATCTCACGGATCATCTCCAGGAAACTGCCGATCTCGGTGGTGCGCTCGCTCAGCGACACCACGGCGGAGGTGGTCTGCTGGCTTTTCTCCGCCAGCAGCCTGAGGTTGGCGTCCAGCCGCGCCACGGCTTCGACGCTGCGTCCGACCGCGGCGCCGGTTTCGGTGGAGACGTCGCGCTCTTCCTTCATCGACTGCGCCAGTCCGCCCAGCGACTGCTGCACCAGCTTCAGCGAATCCGAAAAGGTCTGCAGGTTGCGGTATATCTCCGCGGCGAACGCAGCGGAGCGCTGCTGGCCGTCGAGCCGGGCACGGACGTCGGCCAGTTCACCGCGCAGGCCGGCGATCTCCGCGTCGCGCTCGGCCACTCTGGCCTGCAGCGCGGCCACCGTGTTCTCGCATTCCTTCGCCAGCCGTTTCGATTGTCCGAACATGCCTCGTCTCCCGCGCAAGGGTTTTTTCCCGCATGAATAAGGGTTTGCTCATATTGTGCCATGCGGTACGCGCGGTGGATCCCGCCGCATCTCACAACCCCAGCCAGCGGGCGATGATGCTGCGCTGCATCTCCGAAGTGCCGGAATAGATGGTGCTGCCCACGGCGTCGCGCAGCGCGCGCTCCACCTCGTACTCCACCATGAAGCCGTTGCCGCCGTGCAGGTGCACGGTGTCCAGCGCCGTCTTGAGCAGGGATTCGCTGACCGCCAGCTTGGCGATGGCCGCGTCCAGGGAGGCATTGCGCAGGTTCTGCAAACGCCAGGCGGCGCGGTAGGTGAGCAGGCGGGCGGCTTCCAGTTGGACCTTCATGTCGGCGACCCGGTGGGCCACGGCCTGGAACTTGCCGATGGGCTGGCCGAACTGGCGGCGGCTGCGGGCATAGGCCACCGAGGTTTCCAGCAGCCGCTCCATGATGCCCACGTGGCCGGCCACCAGCAGGCAGCGCTCCCAGTCCATGGCGGTGGCGAACACCGCCGAGCCGCCGCCCACCTGGCCGAGCACGGCCGAGTCGGGCACGAACAGCTCGTCGAACACCAGCTCGCCCACCGGCGAGGTGCGCAGGCCCATCTTCTCGAACTTCTGCCCGCAACCGAAGCCGGGCATGCCGCGCTCGACGATGAAGGCGGTGACGCCGCCGTGGTAGCCCTTGTCCGCGTCGGTGACGGCGAACACCACCGCCAGGTCGGCCACCGGGCCGTTGGAGATGAAGGTCTTGCTGCCGGTGATGAGCCAGCCGTCGCCGTCGCGCCGCGCGCGGGTGCGCATGGCGAAGGTGTCGGAGCCGGAATCGGCTTCGGTGATGGCGTGCGCCCCTACCAGCGTCCCGTCGCACAGGGGCGGCAGCCAGCGCTGCTTCTGTTCGTCGCTGCCGTGGCGCCAGATGGGCACTACGCAGGCCAGCAGGTGGGCGCTCAGGGAGAACACCAGCCCGCCGTCGCGGCAGCCGTAGCCCAGCGCTTCCAGCACGATGGCGCAGGACAGGGCGTCCAGCCCGGTGCCGCCGTAGTCCTCCGGCACCGGCAGGCCCTGGATGCCGATGCGGGCGCATTCGCGCCACAGCTCGCGGGAGAAGACCTGGTCCCGGTCGCGCTCCAGCAGGTCGGCGTTGAGCGCCTCGCGGGCGAAGCGGATGGTGCCGTCGCGCAACTGCTTCTGTTCGTCGCTGAAGGCGAAATCCATCAGGCGACCTCCTTCAGGCGCTGGTAGTCGGTCTTGTCGGTGGAGGTGCGCGGCAGCGCGTCCAGCCAGGAGAACTGGTCGGGGATCATGTACAGGGGCAGTTGCTCGGCGCAGAAGCGCTTGAGGGCGATCAGGGAGAGGGGCTGGCCGTCGCGGCTCGCCAGGAAGGCAGTGATGCGCACCCCGGCCTCGGCGTCGGGCAGGGCCACCACGGCGGCCTCCTTGATCTGGGGGTGGCGGTACAGCCCGGCCTCGATCTCGCCCAGTTCCACCCGGTAGCCGCGGCGCTTGACCATGCGGTCGCGCCGGCCGCGGTAGGTCAGTTCGCCGTCCACGCCCTCGACCACGATGTCGCCGGTGCGGTACCAGCGCGTGCCGTCCGCGTCCACCAGGAAGCCCTGCGCAGTCTGCTCGGGCAGTGCCCAGTAGCCCTGCATGACGCCCCGCCCCGTGATGCACAGCTCGCCTTCCTGGCCGGCGGCCACGGGGTGGTCCTTCTCGTCCACCACCTTGCCCTGCAGGTGGGCGCACACCCGCCCGATGGGGTAGGGCGCGGTGCGCTCGGGCGGCACTGGCGGCACCACCTCGTACCAGGTGCACACGTTGGTCTCGGTGGGGCCGTAGAGGTTGAAGTAGCGCGGCCCCGGCAACTGTTCGCACAGGGTGCGCAGGTGCTTGACCGGGAACACCTCGCCGGCGAACAGCACCAGGCGCAGGGCGCTGCAGTCGTGCTCCGGCAGGCGGCCGAACTGGGCGATCAGGCTCAGGATGGAGGGTGCCGAGTACCACGCGGTGATGCGCTGCTCGGCGATCAGGCGGGCCAGATGCAGCGGGTCCTTGCCGCGCTCCTCGGGGATCAGCACCAGGGCCGCGCCGTGCTCGATGGCCACGTGGATGTCGAGGATGGAGAGGTCGAAGTGGAAGGGTGCGTGGGACGAGAAGCGGTCCTCCGGGCCGGGCGTGAACAGGCCCGAGCACCAGTCCACGAAGCTGGTGGCGTTCTCGTGGGACAGCATCACGCCCTTGGGTCTGCCGGTGGAGCCGGAGGTGTACAGGATGTAGGCCAGGTCGCCGGGGGCGTTGTCGGCATCGGCCAACGGGCGTGCCGCGCCGGCCGCGTCCAGCGCGCGGGCCAGCGGCGCGCCGCCGCCGGTGCCCTCGGTGACGATCAGGGGCGGCAGTTCGCCCAGGGCCGCGAATTCCGCGGCGAACTGCTCGCGGCGGCGTTCCTCCACGATCACGGCCTTCACCGCGCAGTTGTGCATGATGTAGGCGTTGCGGGCGGGCGGCGCGTCCGGGTCCACCGGCACGTAGGCCGCGCCGGCCTTGAGGATGCCGAAGATCGCGACCACCGCGTCGATGGACTTGCGCAGGTAGATGCCGACCCGGTCGCCCGGCCCCACGCCCAGGGCGGCGAGGCGGTCGCGCAGGCGGCCGGCCAGGGCGTCGAATTCCCGGTAGCTGAGCGTGCCGCCTTCGGGCTCGATTACGGCCGGGCGTTCCGGATGGCGCGCGGCCGAATCGGCCAGCGCGCGGTGCAGGGGACGGGGGGCTGCCATGGCGCTCACCCCGCTTTCGAGGCCAGCAGGGCGGCGATGTCGCGGATGGTGTCCAGGTGCTCCTTGTCCGCCTCGTGGGCCTCCAGCACGATGCCGTAGCGCTCCTCGAAGTGCAGCACCATCTTGAGCGTGGCGATGGAGTCGATGATGCCGCCGCTGATCAGCGGCAGGTCGTCGGTGAGATCGTCCGGGTTCTCCCCCGGCAGGAATTCGTCGAGGATGTACTGCTTCACTTCGCGGGCGAAATCGATGCCGGTTTCCATGCTCTGGGCTCTCCTCACTGTTGGCCGCGGGCCTGCGCCGCAGGCCGGAAAACGGTGTCACGCGTCGCCTGCAGGCCGGCGAAGAGCCGCTCGGCCACCAGGCGGTGCGCATAGGCGTTGGGGTGGTCGTCCCAGGGCGCGAGGCGGATGCTTTCGATGGGGTGCTCGCGGTAGACGTCGGTGAAATCGAGGACGGTGAAGCCGGCCGCGGCGGCGATGGCCAGCGTCTCCGGCGTTTCCTCCTGCCAGGCGCCCTCCCGCGCCTGGGGCAGGAAGACCAGCACGGTGGACAGGCCGCGCTCCCGCGCCTGGCCGGCGATGCGGCCATACACCCGGGTGAGCACCTCGGTGCCGTGGGGGGCGAGCTGGCGGCGCGCGGTGGTTTCGTCCATGCCCTGTGTGACGCCCGCGCGGCGCACGATCTCGGCCAGTTCGGGGTAGGGAATGGGGATGCCCTTGTGCGCCACCTCGGCAAGGTAGGCCACGGCGCGGGTGATCTCGCGCCCGGTGGCCACGTAGAACACCGCGTCCGGCGCCAGGGCCAGCGCGCGCTCCATGGCGGCGAGCTGCTGCGGCGGCTGGTAGCCGGGCACGCCTAGGTTGAGCAACTCGTAGCGGGCGAAGCCCTGGCCGGCCCATTCCCGGTTCAGCCGCTCTTCCACGAGGGCCTCGAAGGTCTCCCCGTCGCCCACGCCCCAGCCCATCACCGAGGAGGCGCCCAGCACCGCGGCGCGGAAGGTGCCGGGGGCCGGCAGCGGCTCGTAGTCCTGGTCGCGCATGCCGTGGCGGTTGATGGAAATGGTGCCGAAACGGGTGGAGCGCACGAAGTTCGGGATCAGCTCGGTCTGCACGAAGCCGCCGACGAAGTGCTTGAGGTTGGAATTGTCCACGTCCAGCCAGTTCTTCGGCTTGTTCATGTAGACCTCCCAGAGCTGGGAGTTGAAGCGGTCCACCGAGAGCAGGCTCTCGTAATAGCCCCGTTCCAGCCGGGCGGTGTCGAGCCGGCTCAACTGGCCGGAGCGCAGCGAATGCACGAAGGTCGCCACCTGGGTGCCGAAGCGGGAATGCAGGTCTTCCACGCTCACCGCGACCAGCGCCACCATGGACGCCAGCGTCGCCAGGCGGGTGCGCTGCCAGGCGCGTTCGTTCTGCGCCGAGCCGCGCACGTTGCGCAGGGAGTCCCCCGGAATGCTGCCGATGACGACGACCGCCAGGATGAGGGCCGGGAAGATCAGCACCTGCGGGGTGTAGCGGCCGCCCAGGGCGCCCCACATGGCGAACCAGCCCTGCAGCGACTCGGCGGTCCAGAACGACCACAGCACGCAGATGAACCAGAAGGTGGCGTAGGTCTTGCCGATCAGCACGGCGGTGTCGCGCCAGCTCCGCGCGGCCGGCTTGCCCAGGCTGCGGGTGCGTCCGTGCTTCATCTCGTAGAGGGAGTTGGCCACCACCAGCACGCCCAGGATGGCCCAGAACAGCATGTCCTGCAGCACCAGCAGCGCAGTGCCCCGCAGCCAGAACCACTGCCAGGCGTGCAGGAACCAGGTCATCAGGAACACGTACAGGGTGGCGATCACCAGCGCCTTCTCCGTCCCCAGCTTGCGCAGCCTGAACACCGCGGGGTAGTAGAAGACCTTCTGCATGAAGTCCTTCCAGTAGATGTTGATGCGGCGCCAGAAGTCCGTGAAGCTCGACGCCAGCAGGAAGCGGTTGTGGGTTTCCGGCAGGCGGAAGCCGAAGAGATACAGCATGCCGATGATGAGGTGGAACAGGCCCGACACCCGCAGGTAGAGCAGGAAGTTGCTCACCAGGTACTGGGTGAGCTGGGCCGGGTCGGCCACCTCGTGGGGGGCCAGGGTCAGGTAGTAGTAGACGATGCGGTAGAGGATCAGGTGGGTGACCCCGCGCACCATCCATTCGATGCCGGTCTGGTAGATGCGGTAGGCGTCGTCGTCGAAGTAGTTGCGCCGGAAGGTCTTGTAGTCCACCACCGGAAACAGCGGAAAGCACGCGTTCGGCAGCATGAAGAAGTAGGCCAGCGGCTGGGCGGGCGTGGCGGGCGTGTTGTCGTGGCGCAGGTCGTAGAAATAGACGATGAGGCGGAACATGAACATCGCGCCCAGGATGGGCCAGATGGCGTCCGACCAGGGGAAGGGCAGGTGGCCGGCGCGCTGCAGGGCGAGCACCGCGGCGGCGCCCAGCAGCAGCACGCCGCGCCAGACGAAGGGCAGGGGCAGGTGGCAGATGCCGATCAGCAGCAGGCCCAGGCCCACCAGCCAGGCGGCGTTCTGCGGCCCCATGACGACGCCGATGCCGGCCAGGGAGAGCAGGGCGAAGAAGGGCAGGCGCCAGCGCAGCGGCAGCAGGGCATGCAGCGCGAAGCCGGCGAAGGCCAGCGTGGCGAGGCGGAGGAAGGCGCCGGATTCGATCTGGAACTGGCGCAGCAGCACCAGCAGCAGGCCGAGCTGGGCCAGCACGACGAGGTAGTCCACGAGGCCGATGCGGCCTTGCAGTGGTGCTTCATCGGGCTTGCGGCCGGAGACACCGGCCACGGCAATCACGCTCATCGCGTCCTCCCCGCGTAATCGTGCTCGATTCCCTGCCTGCTGCCGTGCAAAAAAAACCGGCCCCGGGAGGTCGGTTCTTCTTGCTCTTCTCCAGTATGGTCAGCGACCTGTGGAAGACAAGGACGAATGCGGGCGATCGCGACGAATGTCACAAATCCCAATGTCATGCCGCGGTGCGGCGGCGCGGCTACGGAGTCTGCGGTGCGCGCGAGCGCCTGACCGACTCGGTGAAGGCCAGCGCGTCGGGCAGGAATTCGAGGCAATCGGCCTCGAAGCCGGCGTAGTCCCGCACCAGTTCCCCGGCCGAGCCGGCCAGCGGGTTGGGGCGGCGCAGGCGGTATGCGGCCATGCGGTCGAGCGCCAGGGCGACGTTGTCGATGTCGCGGTAGCTCGCCAGCCAGTCGTGCGCCGCCATGCGCTCGAACACCGGCAGAAAGGCCGGCGGCAGCGGTTCCGGGTGGGTGGCGATGAGGCGGTAGGTGCGGGTGGTGAAGGCGGTCAGCGAGCGCTCCAGCCCCAGCGCAGCGCCGAAGCGCTCCCAGTGCCGGGCGAGGAAGTGGTCGTAGAACAGATCGACCATGATGCCGCCCACCCGCCGGCGCTCCGCGCTGACGCGGGCACGGCTGCGGCGGAAGGCGGGATGGGTGTCGGCGTAGCTGTCGATGCGCCGGTGCAGGACGACGCCGGCCGCGAGCGCGGCGCCCATGCCGGGCGGCAGCGGATCGAGCGGCCCCTTGACGAAATCGCCGATCACGCCGCCGACGCGGTCGGCGGGGAGCGGGCCGGCGAGGAAGGCGTGGGCGAGATAATTCACGGAGTGGCGGACCTTGCGGGGGCGTTTCGCCGCGGCTGGGCTATAAAGCAGGCATGGCCGGCGGGGCCGCGGTCCCGCCGGAGGCGAACGATCAATGCAGGCAACGCGGGAGAGCACACATGAGCTGGATCGTATCCTTGATCATAGGCGGCATCGTCGGCTGGCTGGCGAGCATCATCATGAAGACCAATGCGCAGATGGGCCTCATCGCCAACGTGCTGGTCGGCGTGTTCGGTGCGGCGATCGGTTTCTGGATCGCCGATGCGCTCGGCCTGATGGTGGCGGGCGGTGTGCTGCGTTTCGGGGTGGCGCTGGGCGGCGCGGTGCTGCTGATCTTCATCCTGCGCAAGCTGGGCTTCTTCCGCTAGCCGGCCCGCGCGCGGCCTTACATCCCGAGCGACTTCAGCAGTTCGTCGTGGTCTTCCGCGCCCGCCGGGGTTGCGGCGGCGGGCTGCTGGCGGGCGCCGGCCTGTTCGATCAGCGCGTCGGGGTCCGGCGCTTCCTGGGCCTCGAAGTCGTGGAGCTTGATGAACTCCGTGCGGTCGATGGCCAGTTCCAGGTAGAAGATGTTGTTGCGCCCGGTGTAGAAGGTGACGCGGCGGGTTTCCGGCCGGTCGAGATGGGTATCCACGCTGAGCACCACCTGCTTGGCCAGCGCCAGCATCTTGGGCTGGTTCTGCGTGATGTGGGTCTGCAGTTCGCGCGCCACCTTGCCGGTGAAGTCGCCGACGATCTGGTTCATCAGCTCGCCCATGACGTTGCCCACTTCGTCCGAGGTGTAAGAGCTGGCGAGGTCCGTGCGGGACATGCCCATGTTGAGCATGTAGGTCTCGTACAGCTCCATCGCGGCCGGGGCGGAGAAGTTGATCACCACCAGGCCGGAGAAGCCGCCGTCGAACAGCACGAAGCAGCCGATGTCCGGCTTGAGGCTGGTCTTGGTGATGCGCTGGACCATGCCGGAATAACGCACTTCGCCGCCGGTGGCGATGTTCAGCACCCTGGCTACCGAGTTGCACAGGCTGCGCAGGATGTCTTCGGTGCCGAATACGGCCGGGTTGTCTTGGGTGCTCATGGTCGTGGGATGTCCGTGGGGAAAGTGCGGGCCCATGTATAGCACAGAGCCCGCCCTGCGCGGAGGGGCGGCTAGCGCAGGAAGGGCGCCCCGGCCGTGAGCCTCGTCACGATGTCCGCGTACCAGGCGCAGTTCAGCCCCAGTGCCTCGTCTATCGTCAGGTCGCGCTTGCCCACGTCGAGCCGGGCGGAATGGACGCCGAGCAGCAGCCAGGGCAGATCGCCCAGGCCGTCCGTGCCGGCGGGGGCGCGCATGACGACCGGCGCGCCGCTCGTGCCGCGGTGCGTGCGCGCGTCGGTCAGGAAATAGCCCTGGCCCTGGAAACGCAGGCCGAAGGAGGAGGCGATGACCGCCTGGCGCACGACGGGCAGGTGATGCAGGGTGTCGTGGAAGCCCAGCGGGAATCCCACCACCAGGACCGAGGTTCCGACCTCGATGAGGCGGAAGTCCTCCGGTAGATGCGCCGGGGTGAAGGCGCGAAACACCGCATTCGCGGGAAGTGCGCGACGGTCGATCTCGATGGCCGCGACATCCACGTCGCCCGCGCTGTCCTGCCCGTGGAGCCACAGGCTCAGCCCATCGTGGAACAGCGGAATGGAGAAGCCGGTGGACTGCCCGAAATCGTTCGGATCGGTGTGCACTTCGATTTCCAGGCGATCCGGGAAGTGGCCGCTGGGCTCGTCCTGAAGCACGTGGCGGCTGGTGACGAGGAACAGGCGCTCGTCGCGCAGGAAGAAGAAGCCGCTGGCGTTCGTGAGGCCGGTATTGCCCCGGAAGGTGCCCACCGGGACGGTGCTCAGGAGGATGGATTCAAGCATGGAAGACGGACGGCTCCGGTCGGACTGCACTGCCACGGCCGACGGGGGCCACGGACACCGTTTCAATGTAGCACGCGCTGCCTGCGGGGCTCCCGGCGCACGCTACATGCCGAGCAGGTTGCGCACGGCGAGGCCTTCCCCCGCGAGCTGGGCGAGGAGTTCGCGCTGGTGGTCGAAATCGCGCGTCTCCATCTGCAGGATCACCTCGGTCATGCCCACCGGCACGTGCAGTTCGCCGCGGCGGTGCTCCACGTGGCGGATGTTCATGCCCAGCCCGGCCACGTTGCGGATCAGCCGCAGCAACTGGCCCGGTGCGTCGCTGATGGTGACCGCCACGCTCATCAGCCGGCCGCTGGACGCCAGGCCGTAGTCGATGGAGCGGCCGACCAGGGTCATGTCCACATTGCCGCCGGAGATCACGCACACCGCGCGCTCGCCGGCGCCGAGGGCAATCTTTCTCTGCATCAGCGCGGCCAGCCCGACCACGCCGGCGCCTTCGCCTATGGTGCGGGTGCGTTCGAGCAGGGTGACGATGGCTTCCGCGATGGCGTTGTCGTCCACGGTGACGATCTGGTCCACGTATTGCGCGATCACCCGGCGGGTGAGCTCTCCGGGGCGCTTGACCTTGATGCCGTCGGCGATGGTATGCGCGCCGGGCGGCACGTCCTCCAGGAAACCGTCGGTGAGGTAGTGCCGGTACGGGGCGACCGCCTCCGTCTGCACGCCGACGATGCGGATCGCCGGATTCTGCAGCTTGAGCGCCAGCGCGATGCCGGCGATGAGCCCGCCGCCGCCCAGGGGCACGACGGCCAGCGTCAGGTCCGGGGCGTCCTCCAGCATCTCCAGGCCGCAACTGGCCTGGCCGGCGATCACGTCCCAGTCGTCGTAGGGGTGGAGGAAGGCCAGGCCGTCGGCGGCGGCGATGCGGCGGGCCTCGTCGGCGGCCTGCTCCAGGTTCTCGCCCACCAGGCGCACGTCCGCGCCGAGCTTGCGGCAGGCCTGCAGCTTGGTGAGCGGGGCGTTGACGGGCATCACCACCACCGCGCGCAGCCCGGCCAGCGCCGCGGCGCGTGCGACGCCCTGGGCGTGGTTGCCGGCCGAGGCGGCGATCACGCCCGGCGGGCGGCCGGCGGCGAGCAGGCGGTCGATCTTGTGCGTGGCGCCGCGAATCTTGAACGAGCCGGTGCGCTGCAGGTTCTCCAGCTTGAACCGCAGCGGCACGCCGAGCTCATCGGAAAGCGGGTCATTGTGCCACTGGGCGGTGCGGATCACCGCGTCGGCGATGCGGGCGCGCGCCTGCCGCAGGGCGGGGAGGTCGAGGGGAATCGGGGCGGTCATGGAAGGTCCTCGGACCGGCAGGGGAATGCGCCGATGCTGGCATCCGGCGCGCGATGCGGAAATTGGGGCCTGCCCGCATGGAGCGCGGCGGGCTCCAAAAGAAGAAAGCCGCCCGCGGGCGGCTTTCCGGGTACTGCGCGGGGCACCGGCTCAGCGGTAGCCGGCGCGGTCGAAGATGCGCTGGGCTTCGGCCACGGAGGCGGACAGCCGGGTCATCGGCAGGGTGTCCACCTTGAAGCTGCCCAGCTTTTCCAGGGCGGGGTTGTTCACCTTGGTGGTGGGCACGGCCGGCCATTCGTTGTTGCCGTCGGCGAAGTAGATCTGCGCCTCGTCCGAAGCCAGGTATTCGAGGAACTTCACCGCGGCTTCCTTGTTGGGCGAGTACTTCAGCATGCCGGCGCCGGACACGTTGATGTGGGTACCGGTGGTCTTCTGGTTGGGCCACACGAAGCTCACCGCTTCCGCCGCCTTCTGGTCCTGCGGGCGCGGGGAGTTCATCAGGCGGGCGAAGTAGTAGCTGTTGGCGATCGCCACGCCGCATTCGCCGGCCGCCACCGCGAGGATCTGGTCGGTGTCGCCGCCGCGCGGGCTGCGCGCGAAGTTGGCCACCAGGCCGCGCGCCCACTGTTCGGTCTTCTCGGCGCCGTTGTGCTCGATCAGCGCGGCACCCAGGGACAGGTTGTAGGGATGGCTGCCGGAGCGGGTGCACACCTTGCCCTTCAGCGCCGGGTCGGCCAGGTCTTCGTAGTTCTGCACCTGTTCGGCCTTGACCAGGTCCTTGTTGAACAGGATCACGCGGGCGCGGGTGGAAAAGGCGATCCAGGTGTCGGTGCGCAGGTGCGCGGGGATGCGCTCTTCCAGCACGGCGGACTTGACCGGGGCGAACAGGCCCAGGTCGTCGGCCTTGGCCAGGCGGGAGGCATCCACGGTGATCAGGATGTCGGCCGGGCTGTTGGCGCCCTCGTTGCGCAGGCGTTCGATCAGCTCGTCTTCGCGGGCCTCGATGCGGTTGATCTTGATGCCGGTCTGCTTGGTGAAGTTGCCGTACAGCGCCTCGTCGGTCTGGTAGTGGCGGGCGGAGTAGATGTTCAGCTCCTGCGCCTGCACGGCCGGGGAAGCGAGGCCGATGGCGGCGAGGAGGGAGGTGGCGACTGCCTTCTTGATCATTTTGGGCTGCCTTCTCTAAACGTGGAAAGAACACTTTCAATACTAACGATACGAATTCGCAGTTGCAAATCATTCGTATTGGAGCTAATGTTATTGAAAATCATTCTCAAACAGGAGAAATGCATGGACGCACTGATCGTAGGCGCCGACCGCCTGGGGAACATCCCCGAAGTACTGCAGCAGTTCGGCATCCGCATCGCGGCCCACGTGAGCGGGCGCGACTCCACCCACCAGCGCCGCAGCGCGCCGCTGCCGGCCGGCATCCAGGTGGTGATCCTGTTCACCGACTTCCTCGGCCACAACGTGATGCAGCGCTTCCGCGAGGCGGCCAGCCGCGAGGGGGTGATGTTCGTCTGTTGCCGCCGCTCGGTGTGCGCGCTGCAGGAGGCGCTGGGTCGGCGCATGAGCGAGGACGATTGCGGGGGCTGCGGCGGCAAGGACGGCTGCAAGCGCAAGAAGCACTGAACCGCCCGGGCTGCCGCCCGAACCTCCGCCGGCGACGGGCGTCAGCGGATGTCGGGCAGGCCGGAGGGCAGGCTGTCCTCGAACACGAGGCGGCGCGCGCCGTTGAAGCGCTTCGTCCAGTAACGCGTGGCCATGCTTTCCACGCGCACCCTGCCGCCCCGCGCGGGGGCATGCAGGAACTGGTCGTCGCCCACGTAGATGCCCACGTGGGAGAAGTTGCGCCGCCGCGTATTGAAGAACACCAGATCGCCGGGCCTGAGTTGATTGCGCTCGACGTGGCTGCCCAGGCCGGCCATCTCGCGCGCGGTGCGCGGCAGTTGCAGGCCGAGGGCGTTGCGGAACACGTTCTGCACCAGGCCGCTGCAGTCCAGCCCGGTCGCGGGCGAGGTGCCGCCGAAGCGGTAGGGGACGCCGAGATAGCTCCGACCCTGGTTCACCAGCTCCTGCGCGGTGCTGCCGCTGCCGACCATCAGGCTGCCGCCGGCCTGCGGCGCGGCAGGCGGCTCGCTGCCATGGGCCGCCGGGGAGGCGGCGCAGGCGAGCGCGAGGAGGGCGATCAGGAGCGGGCGGGAATACATTGCGCGGAATATACGCATCCGCGGACCGGCTGTAAACCCTTGAAAACGGAGCGGAATCCAGATCTTCAGGTGGGCGAGGGGAACTGCCGCCGGGTGCGTTCCAGTTCGGCCAGCGCCCGGGCGCTGCCGATCCCTTGAACGGTGGCGCGGCCCTGCAGGGCGATGAAGAGCTGGGCGATGGCCCAGGCGTCCCCCAGGGCGTGGTGGCGCTGGAAGGTTTCGATGTCGAAGGCCTTCATCCACTGCGCGAGCCGCAGCGGCCCGTCCGGGCCCGTGTCGAACACCGCCGGGAGCAGCCACAGCAGGTCCAGCCACACTGGTTCGGGTTCGACGCCCAGCCATTGCGCCCAGGCGCGCTCCAGCGTGACACGGTTGAAGCCGGCGTTGAACACCACCAGCGGCGCTTTGCCGCAGAATTCCAGCAATCCGCCCAGGGCGGCGGCCGGGTCCGGGTCCAGCGGCGCGTAATAGCTGTGCCGGGGATCGATGACGCCGCCGTCGATGGCGATGGCGCCCACCGCGAGCAGCCGGTCGCTTTCCAGGTCCAGTCCGGTGGCCTCGGTGTTGACCACCACGTAGCGGGTGTCGAAGTGGGGCCGTCCCAGGTCCGGCGCGGGCAGCGCCTGCCAGCGCGCCAATGCCTCGCGCACGGCGGGATCGTGCGCGGCGGATTCCGGGCGGCCGGGGCGGAGGCGGTCGAGCCAGCTCATAGCTGATAGTCCAGCCGCAGGCGCGTCTGCAGCTTGCGCGCCTGGCGGAAGGCTTCCTTGAGGATGCGGCGGTCGAGCTCGTTGAGCGTGTCGGGATTGACCTTGTTGTCGCCCGGCGCGTCGTGGCGGGTTTCCAGGTGCTGGGCGCGCAGGCGCAGCAACTGGATGAAGTGGAAGCCGTCCACGATGGCGGCCACCTCGTCGGCGGGAATGCCCATCCTGACCCCCGACTGGCGCAGCCGCTGCACGGTGCCGCTGGCGCCGATGCCGGTGCGCAGCGCGAAGATGCGCGCCGCGTCCACGAACAGGCGCGCGCCGGATTTCTTCAGGTCCACGGTGCCGTCCTCTTCCAGCACGAAGTCGCGCAGGCGCCCCAGCGGCGGGGCGACCTGCAGGGCATTGCCCGCCATCAGGCGCTGGAATGCGGAGTTGGCGCGGGCGGTCTTGTTGAGCCACACGCGCAACTGGTCACCCAGGCGCTGGTTGCCGTAGAGCACGCGGAAGTCGAAGAAGATGGAGGCGTTGAGCAGGGCCTGCGGGTCGGGCTCGCTGATCCACTTGCCGAAGCGGTGCCGCCATTCCTCGGGCGTCAGGCACAGCTCGGGGTTGCTCGCCATGATGTTGCCCTTGCACAGCGGGAAGCCGCAGGCGGCCAGATCGTCGTTCACGTCGCGGGCGAACTCCAGCAGGCGCAGCTTGAGGGGTTCCTTTTCCACCAGTTCGGGGCAGACGAAGATCAGGCCGTTGTCCTGGTCGGTGGACAGGGTCTGCTCGTGGCGGCCTTCGGAGCCGAAGGCGAGCCAGGCGTAGTCGATGCCGTAGAGGTCGTGGCGCTCCAGCGCCAGGGCGATGATGCGATGGGTCAGGGCATCGTTCAGCGCCGAGATGAAGCGGGTGAGTTGCTCCGCGCCGATGCCCTGGGCGATCAGGTTGAGGGCCAGTTCGCGGATGTCGGTGGCGGCGCGCTGCAGGGCCTCGATGTCGGCCGCCCCCTCGATGCTGGCGCGCACCTGGCGCAGGCTGATGCGCTGCAGGCTGAAGAGGTCGCGTTCGGAGACCACGCCGGTCAGCTTGCCTTCGCCATCGACCACGAGAAGGTGGCGCACGCCGTGGGTGGCCATCTCCAGCGCGGCGTCGTAGGCCGAGGCGGTGGCCGGCAGCGTGCGCGGGGCGAGGGTCATGACCTCCTCGATGGGGCGGGCGAGGTCGAAGGCGGGCAGCACCACGCGCGGCAGCAGGTCGCTCTGGGTGAGGACGCCCATCGGGTGCTGGGCTTCGTCGGCCACCACGATGCAGCCGATGCGCAGTTCGGCCATCTTCTCCAGCGCGGCGCGGGTGGAGGTGTCGGGCGTGACCCACACCGGCGCCTGCTTGATCAGGTTGCCCAGCGGCGTGGTCATGGTCTGCTGCTCGGCGGCGCGCTGGGCGAAGGTGGTCTGCAGCTGCTGGCGCGACTGGTTGAGCAGGCTGGCGATGTATTGCGTGCAGAACAGGTGGAAGACCGGGCTGATGCGCATCAGCGTCATGAAGTCGTCCACGCCGAGCTGGAACACGAAGCTGTCTTCCTCCGCCACGTAGGCGTTGGTGGAGGGGCGCTGGGCGGAGATGGCACCGATGGGGAAGCATTCGCCCGGCCCCATGGTCAGGGTGGAGTATTCGGTGACCTTGGCCGGTCCGCTCTGGCGTGCCTGCACCTTGCCCCGCTGGATGATGTGGAAGTGGCGCGGCTGGCCCATCTCGGGGGTGAGGATCTCGCTGCCGCGGGGGTGGAAGGCCAGCACCGCGCGCTCGGCGAGAAAGGCCAGCGCCTCCGGTTCCATGCGGTCGAAGGGCGAGAAACGCTTGAGGAAGTCCGAACTGGCGCCGACCAGCAGTTCGGGAGCGGTGTGGGTCATGGGCACGCGATCCGCGGAGAAAACGTGTCATTATCCAGCATCTGCCGTGCCGGCGGGCGGTTCGCCGGCGCGGCGCGGTTCAAGGCGTTCGGCGGCAAATCCTTCGGCGGGGCAACATGATCGGCGTATCCATTCCGGGTTACGGAAGTTTCGAACTGAGGCACGTGGTCACCGACTACAACGGCACCCTCGCCGTGGACGGCGTGCTGATCGACGGCGTGGCGGCCGCCCTGCGTTCCCTCGCGGAGCGGGTGGAGATCCACGTCATCACCGCCGACACCTTCGGCCTGGCGCAGGCGCAACTGGCCGGCCTGCCCGTGACGCTGACCATCACGCCGCCGGAGAACCAGGCCGAGGCCAAGCTCGATTACGTGCGCGGGCTGGGGGCGTCCGGCGTGGTGGCGATCGGCAACGGGCGCAACGACCGCAAGATGCTGGAGAGCGCCGCCATCGGCATCGCCCTGGTGCAGAAGGAGGGTGCCTCCGCCGAGACCCTGCGCAGCGCCGACGTGGTGAGTGCCGGCATTCTCGACGCCCTCGATCTGCTGCGCCACACGGACAGGCTCAAGGCGACCCTGCGCTCCTGACGGCGGGGCTGCGCCGTGGACAGGGCCGTCGTGGGCGGCCTTGGCCGCGATGGGGCCGCATCGCGGGCAAGCCCGCTCCCACAGGGGAGAAGATCGCCGCGCTACAGCACTTCGGCCGCGTGGTCTGCGAGGCGCGAGCGTTCGCCGCGCTGCAGGGTGATGTGCCCCGAATGCGGCCAGCCCTTGAAGCGGTCCACCGCGAAGGTGAGGCCGGAGCTGCCTTCGGTGAGGTAGGGCGTGTCGATCTGCGCGATGTTGCCCAGGCACACCACCTTGGTGCCGGGGCCGGCGCGGGTGATCAGGGTCTTCATCTGCTTGGGCGTGAGGTTCTGCGCCTCGTCGATGATGAGGAACTTGTTGATGAAGGTGCGCCCGCGCATGAAGTTCAGGCTCTTGATCTTGATGCGGCTGCGGATCAGGTCCCGCGTGGCGGCGCGTCCCCATTCGCCGCCCTCGCCGGTGGTGCCGTTGAGCACGTCCAGGTTGTCTTCCAGCGCACCCATCCACGGCGCCATCTTCTCTTCCTCGGTGCCGGGCAGGAAGCCGATGTCCTCGCCCACCGGCACGGTGACGCGGGTCATGATGATCTCGGAGTAGCGCTTGGTCTCCAGCACCTGGGTGAGGCCGGAGGCCAGCGTCAGCAGGGTCTTGCCGGTGCCGGCCTGGCCGAGCAGGGTGACGAAGTCGATGTCTGGGTTCATCAGCAGGTTGAGCGCGAAGTTCTGCTCCCGGTTACGCGCGGTGATGCCCCAGATGTTGTTCTTGTGGTGCGAGTAGTCGGTGAGCGTCTGCAGCACGGCGGTGCGCCCGGACTGCTCGGTCACCCAGGCCTGCAGCGCGTTCTCGCCGTCCTGGTAGACGAACTCGTTGATCAGCAGATCGGTGGCCAGCGGGCCTTTCACGCGATACCAGGTGTGGCCGTCCTCCTTCCACGACTCCATGCCTTTGGCGTGGGTCTCCCAGAAGTCGGCGGGCAGTTCGCGGGTGCCGGTGTAGAGGAGGTCGGTGTCCTCCAGCACCTTGTCGTTGAAGTAGTCCTGCGCCTCCAGGCCCAGCGCGCGGGCCTTGATGCGCATGTTGATGTCCTTGGAGACGAGGATCACCGGCCGGCCCGGATGACGGTCGGCCAGGTGCATGACCACCGCCAGGATCTGGTTGTCGCCCTTGGCGGTAGGCAGGGCCTCCGGCAGCTCGACCCGGATCGCCTCCGTCTGCAGGAAGAGCTTGCCGCTGGCAAGCCCGCGGGAAGGCCCTTCCAGGGGGATGCCGTTGTGCATGTCCTCCGGCGAGGAGGTGACGATCTCGTCCATGGTGCGGCTGGCCTGGCGCGCGTTGCGCGCCACTTCGCTCATGCCTTTCTTGTTGTTGTCCAGTTCCTCCAGGGTCATGATGGGCACGTACAGATCGTGCTCTTCGAAGCGGAACAGGCTGGTGGGGTCGTGCATCAGCACGTTGGTGTCGAGGACGAACAGCTTGGTGGCGGGCTTGGACTTGGTGCTGCGGGTGACGCGCTTGGTCATCGGGCGGCTCGCTGGAGGAGTTGGTCGGCTGCGGGGGCGGTTCTTACAGGCTGCGGACGAAATCGAGCACTTCCTGGGCGTGGCCGGGCACCTTCACGCCACGCCACTCGCGGGCGAGGCTGCCGTCGGCCGCGAACACGAAGGTGCTGCGCTCGATGCCGCGCACCTGCTTGCCGTACATGTTCTTCATCTTGATCACGCCGAAGCCCTCGCACAGGGCCTGGTCGGCATCGGAGAGGAGCTCGAAGGGCAGTTCCAGCTTGGCCTTGAAGTTTTCATGGGACTTGAGGCTGTCCCGGCTGATGCCGAACACCTTGCAGCCGGCCGCGGCGAACTCGCCGTGCAGGGCGCCGAAGTCCCTGGTCTCGTTGGTACACCCCGGGGTGTTGTCCTTGGGGTAGAAGTAAAGCACGGCCTTGGCACCTTTCAGGCCCTGCAGCGCGACCTGCTGGCCGCCGGTGGCGGGCAGGGTAAGAGCGGGAAGATTCATGGAGCCTCCGTGGGGACGATTGCACCGAGCGTAGCGGAGGAGGGGCAGCGCTGACAATCGCGGCGGCGTGACGGCCCGTGCCGGGTTGCTCAGCCCGCGGCGTCGAACAGCAGCGCGGCCACCACCTGGCGCCCTTCGCCGGCCAGGATGTTGTAGGTGCGGCAGGCGGCGGCCAGATCCATGACCTCGAAGCCCATGCCGGCCTCGATCAGCGGGCGCAGCAGCGCCGGGGCGGGGAAGCGCTGGCGGGCGCCGGTGCCGATGATGACCACCTGCGCCCCCAGTTCACGCACCGCAACAAAATCGTCGGCGGTGAGCCCGGCGAAGCCGCCGCGCGCCCAGCCGGGTTCGATGCGCTCCGGGGTGACGAGCAGGTTGCCGTCGTGGCGGACCTTGTTGATCAGCACGTGGTCGGTGCCGTAGCCGGTGAAGATGTTGACGTGGGCGAGCGATTCGGTATGGAGCTTCATGGCGGGTTCTGCAGTGGGGTGGAGCGCTGCCGGCGGGCGGGGAAAAGCCCGCGCCGGGCAAATTGCCGCGCTGCGGCAGGGGGGCTAAGATAACGCTCTTTGCTTCGCAGAAACGATGCAAACGCGAGTTCCGCGGCGGTTCCAGCGGACGATACGACGAGGACGACGGAAATGAAAGCGGCGAAACCCCTGAACCTGGCAGTGGCCCCCAGCGAGGACGTCAAGGCCGAGTCCGCCGCCCGTCCGGTCCGCAAGTCCGCCAAGCTCGCCGACGTATGCTACGACATCCGCGGCCCGGTGCTCACCCGCGCCAGGCAGATGGAGGACGAAGGGCACAAGATCATCAAGCTGAACATCGGCAACCTGGCCGCGTTCGGCTTCGACTCGCCCGAAGAAATCCAGATGGACATGATCCGCAACCTGCCCAATTCGGCGGGCTACTCGGACTCCAAGGGCATCTTCGCGGCGCGCAAGGCGGTGATGCACTACACCCAGCAGAAGCACATCAAGGGTGTGGACATCGAGGACATCTACATCGGCAACGGCGTCTCCGAGCTGATCGTGATGGCGATGAACGCGCTGCTCAACGCCGGCGACGAGGTGCTGGTGCCCGCCCCCGACTACCCTCTGTGGACCGCGGCGGTCAGCCTGTCGGGCGGCAAGCCGGTGCATTACCTGTGCGACGAGTCCAAGGGCTGGCTGCCGGACATCGCCGACATGCGTGCGAAGATCAACCGCAACACGCGCGCCATCGTGGTGATCAACCCCAACAACCCCACCGGCGCGCTCTACCCGGACGAGCTGCTGCAGGAGATCGTCCAACTCGCCCGCGAGCACGACCTGATCCTGTACGCCGACGAGGTGTACGACAAGGTGCTCTACGACGGCGTCACCCACACCTCGCTGGCTTCCCTGTCGGAGGACGTGCTGACCATCGTCTTCAACGGCCTGTCGAAGAACTACCGCTCCTGTGGTTACCGCGCCGGCTGGATGGTGGTGTGCGGCGACAAGCGCCACGCCCAGGACTACATCGAAGGCCTCAACATGCTGGCCTCCATGCGCCTGTGCGCCAACGTGCCCGGCCAGTACGCCATCCAGACCGCGCTGGGCGGCTACCAGAGCATCGACGACCTGGTGGCCGAGGGCGGGCGCATGCGCCGCCAGCGCGACCTGGCCTGGGAGCTGATCAGCGCGATTCCGGGCGTGAGCTGCGTGAAACCCAAGGCCACGCTGTACATGTTCCCGCGCCTGGACCCCGAGGTGTATCCCATCGAGGACGACCAGGCCTTCATCGCCGAACTGCTGGAAGAGGAGCGCGTGCTGCTGGTGCAGGGCACCGGCTTCAACTGGCCGCACCCGGACCACTTCCGCCTGGTCTTCCTGCCCCACGAGGACGACCTGCGCGACGCCATCGGGCGCATCGCCCGCTTCCTGGAGCACTACCGCAAGCGCCACGGCACCGTGGCCTGAGTCCTTCCCCTCCACCCATTCAACGACGACACGGAAACACTCTGCATGAAACCGATCAACGTAGGCCTGCTGGGCATCGGCACCGTCGGCGGCGGCACCTTCAACGTTCTCAAGCGCAACGAAGAGGAAATCACCCGGCGCGCCGGGCGGCCGATCCGCATCACCACGGTGGCCGACAAGAACCTGGAGCATGCCCGCAAGGTGACCGGTGGCGCCGTCAAGGTGACGGACGACGCCTTCGCAGTGGTGGCCGACCCCGAGATCGACATCGTCGTCGAACTGATCGGCGGCTACGGCGTGGCCAGGGAACTGGTGCTGAAGGCCATCGAGAACGGCAAGCACGTGGTCACCGCCAACAAGGCGCTGCTGGCCGTGCATGGCAACGAGATCTTCGCCGCGGCGCAGAAGAAGGGCGTCATGGTGGCCTTCGAGGCCGCGGTGGCGGGCGGCATCCCCATCATCAAGGCGCTGCGCGAGGGCCTGACCGCCAACCGCATCCAGTGGCTGGCCGGCATCATCAACGGCACGACGAACTTCATCCTGTCCGAGATGCGCGACAAGGGCCTGCCCTTCGCCGACGTGCTCAAGGAAGCCCAGGCCCTGGGCTATGCCGAGTCCGACCCCACCTTCGACATCGAGGGTGTGGACGCCGCGCACAAGGCCACGATCATGAGCGCGATCGCCTTCGGCATCCCGATGCAGTTCGACAAGGCCCACGTCGAAGGCATCACCAAGCTGGAGTCGGCCGACATCACCTACGCCGAACAGCTCGGCTACCGCATCAAGCTGCTGGGTATCGCGCGGCGCCGCGACAACGGCGTGGAACTGCGCGTCCATCCCACGCTGATCCCGGCCAAGCGCCTGATCGCCAACGTGGAAGGGGCCATGAACGCGGTGCTGGTGCAGGGTGACGCCGTGGGTGCGACGCTGTACTACGGCAAGGGTGCCGGCGCCGAGCCGACCGCCTCCGCCGTGATCGCCGACCTGGTGGACATCACGCGCCTGCACACCGCCGACCCGGAGCACCGGGTGCCGCACCTTGCCTTCCAGCCCGACCAGGTGCAGGACATCGCCGTGCTGCCCATCGACGAGGTCATCACCTCCTACTACCTGCGCATGCGGGTGGAGGACAAGCCGGGCGTGCTGGCGGACATCACCCGCATCCTGGCCGACAGCGACATCTCCATCGACGCCATGATCCAGAAGGAACCGGGCGAGGGCGAGGCGCAGACCGACATCATCATGCTGACCCACCAGACCGTGGAGAAGAACGCCAACGCCGCGATCGCCAGGATCGAGGCGCTGCCGGTGGTGTGCGGCAAGGTCACCCGCCTGCGCCTGGAAAACCTGCAGTAAGCCGTGCAGCATCCCTGGGGCCGCCCGCCGTGGCGGCCCGCATTCGTATACGAGGATTGCCCGTGAAGTACGTCTCCACCCGCGGCCACGCCGGCCGTCCCGAATTCTGCGACATCCTGCTGGGCGGCCTGGCGCCGGACGGCGGCCTCTACCTGCCGGAAACCTACCCGCGGGTGAGCCGCGCCGAGCTGGACGCCTGGCGCAAGCTCTCCTACGCTGAACTGGCGTTCGAAATCCTGTCGAAATTCATCACCGACATCCCGCCCGCAGACCTCAAGGCCATCTGCGACAAGACCTACACCGCCCAGGTGTATCGCCACGCCCGCCCCGGCGACGACGCGGCCCAGATCACCCCGGTGCACTGGCTGGAGAAGGGCCGGCTGGGCCTGCTGGAACTGTCCAACGGCCCCACGCTGGCCTTCAAGGACATGGCCATGCAGTTGCTCGGCAACCTGTTCGAGTACGTGCTGGACAAGCGCGGGGAGACCATCAACATCCTCGGCGCCACCTCCGGCGACACCGGCTCCGCGGCCGAATACGCCATGCGGGGCAAGCACGGCGTGCGCGTGTTCATGCTCTCGCCCCACGGGCTGATGAGTCCTTTCCAGCGCGCGCAGATGTATTCGCTGCAGGACGACAACATCCATAACATCGCCGTCACCGGCATGTTCGACGACGCCCAGGACATCGTGAAGGCGGTCTCCAACGACGCCGCCTTCAAGGCGAAGTACAAGATCGGCGCGGTCAATTCCATCAACTGGGCGCGGGTGGCGGCCCAGGTCGTCTACTACTTCAAGGGCTACTTCGGCGCCACGGAATCCAGCGACCAGCAGGTCGCGTTCTGTGTGCCCTCGGGCAATTTCGGCAACATCTGCGCCGGCCACATCGCGCGCATGATGGGGCTGCCGGTGGCGAAGCTGATCCTCGCCACCAACGAGAACGACGTGCTGGACGAGTTCTTCCGCACCGGCGTGTACCGCCCGCGCAAGGCCGCCGAAACCCGTGTGACCTCCAGCCCGTCCATGGACATCTCCAAGGCCTCGAACTTCGAGCGCTTCGCCTTCGATCTGGTCGGCCGCGACCCGAAGAAGGTCGCCGCCCTGTGGGCCGAGGTGGACGCCGGGCGCGCCTTCGATCTGTCCGGCACGCCGGAATTCGCCCGCCTCGGGGAGTTCGCCTTCGTCTCCGGCGCGAGCAGCCACGCTGACCGCCTTGCCACCATCCGCCAGGTGTACGAGCAGTACGGCGTGACGCTGGACACCCACACCGCCGACGGCATGAAGGTGGCCTGGGACCACGCCGCCGGCCTGCCCGCGGGCGTGCCGCTGCTGGTGCTGGAGACCGCGCTGCCGGTGAAGTTCGCCGAAACCATCCGCGAGGCCCTGGGCCACGAGCCGGAGCGCCCGGCAGACCTGGAAGGCATCGAGAAGCTGCCCCAGCGCGTGGAAGTCATGGCGCCGGACGTGGAAGCGGTCAAGCGCTTCATCGTCGAGCGCGTGTAAGCCCTAGGGCGCGGGATCGGGCCTGAAGCCGAAGCGCGCCGGCAGTTCGGCGCTGCGCACCGGTTGCAGGCGATGGCCGCGCCACAGTGCGGCCTGGCTGGCGTCGCCCTGCATCAGTGCCAGGAGTGTTTCTTCACCGACTGGGCTGCCGTCGCTGTCCTGTAGTGCGGCGAGAAAGTCCGGCAGATCCAGATCGTGCAGCAGGGCGGGGCCGGCGTCGGTGTCGAGCACGATGCAGCCATCCTCGTCCATCAGCGGCGCACCGCGCAAGCGGGCGCTGCGGCCGGTGTGGGTAGCGAGGCTGCCGTCGGGAGCCAGGCGCACCACCCACGGCAGGTAGTCCAGCGCCACGAAGACCCGCTGCGGGCCGTTGTCCACCAGCCAGTTGCCGGCCTCGTCCGCGCGGTAGCGGGTATTCAGGAAGGCGGCGAGGCCGGCGTGCGTCACCCGCTCGCCCTTGAGCCGCCAGTGGCCGCGCCGGTCCAGGGACAGCCAGCCGTAGCAGGCCGGCACATCGGGCCAGGGTTGCAGCGGGTGGGCGAGTTCGCCGTCCATGGCCCGGCTGCGGGTGACTCAGCCTTCGATGTGGCGCAGGGAGAGGTCCAGCGCTCGCACGTCCTTGGTCAGGCCGCCCACGGAGATACGGTCCACGCCCGTCTCCGCGATCGCCCGCACCGTCTCCAGGTTCACCCCGCCCGAGGCTTCCAGCTCGGCCCGGCCGGCGTTGATGGAGACCGCCTCGCGCATTTCCTCCAGGCCCATGTTGTCGAGCAGGACCATGGTCACGCCGGCGTCGAGCGCTTCGCGCAACTGGTCCAGCTTTTCCACCTCGACCTGGATGAAGACGTTGGAGGGGGCGATGGCACGGGCGCGCTCCACCACCTGGCGGATGCCGCCGGCGGCGATGATGTGGTTCTCCTTGATCAGGATGCCGTCGTACAGGCCGATGCGGTGGTTGGTGCCGCCGCCCACCGCCACCGCGTACTTCTGCGCCAGGCGCAGGCCGGGCAGGGTCTTGCGGGTGTCGACGATCCTGGCCTGGGTGCCGGCCACCGCGTCCACGAAGCGGCGGGTGACGGTGGCAGTGCCGGAAAGCAGTTGCAGGAAGTTCAGCGCGGTGCGCTCGGCGGTGAGCAGGGTGCGGGCGTCGGCGTCCACGTCGCACAACGGCTGTCCGGGTTCCACGCGCTCGCCGTCGCGCACGTGCCACAGCACGTTGGCGGCGGGGCTGAGGGTGAGAAAGGTGGCGTCGAACCAGGCGGTGCCACACACCACCGCGTCCTCCCGCGAGATCACGCGGCCGTGGGCGAGGGTGTCGGCGGGAATCAGCCGGGCGGTCAGATCGCCGGTGCCCACGTCCTCGGCGAGGGAGGCGGCCACGGAGCGCTGGATTTCGATGCGGAGCTGTGCGGAGAGGGTCATGTCGGTATTCGCCTGCGCTAGGGTGGGCCGATTCTAACGCGGATGCAGGTCCGCGGCAGGCCGCTGCGGCACGTGGCGGGTTCCTCCCCGTCAAAAAAGACTGCCCCGCCAGACCACCCGTCCGATCACATCCACGTCCGCGCGGCGAATCTCGATGGACTTGAAGGTCGGATTGTCGCTGATCAGGCGCAGATAGCCGCCCGGTTCGTTCTGCACCCGCTTGATGAACGTCCTGTCGTCGCCCCTGAGCGCATAGATGCCGCCATCGATGGTGTCGCGCTGCCTGATGTTGACGAGCACCGTGTCGCCGTTGGCGAGCGTGGGCTCCATGCTGTTGCCGGACATGTACAGGCCGGCCAGATCGCTGGCTTCCATGCCGTGCTTGCTGAGCCAGAAGCGGCAGAAGCCCAGGCCCGCCACCGATTCCGGCTTGACCGTCAGATCGCCGGCATAGCTCCTTTCCGCCGGCTGTTCCTTGTATAGGGGCAGACGAGTCAGGCTGCGGATGCTGCTGGGTACGGCCGCATTCAGTGCGTCGTCCTGTTCCGGTTCCCCTTGCCCCGTGATCAGCCAGAGCAGGTCGACCCGCGCGGCCCGCGCCAGTGCGATCAGAACCTTGCGTGTTGGCTGGCCGCCGGCCAGATAGCGCTGCAGGCCACTTTGCGAAATGCCCGCGCTCTTGGCCAGCCCGTTCGCGCTCCCGACCCTGTCGGCCAGAAGGCGCAGGCGGTCGATGAAACCGTCTTCCACCGGGTGTTCTCCCGCTTCGATGTCATTCATGGGCATCTCCCGATCCATGGATTCTGTTTGCATTTCTCGAGTCGTCCTGTGGTGCGAAAGAGGTTAGGTAGATGGAATTCTGGTTGTTGATTAAACAATAGCGAAATCTTCGATCTCTATATCTTTATATGAAATCACTATAACTGTTTAATTGACCTTCAATGAAAGAAATTGTTGAATCCTCAAACCGAATTTAACTTCAAAAAGAAGTTATTAACTTTATAACGTTAATTCGCTAAAGAGTCAATCGCGTTCTTCTGTTTCCTCCGGTCGGAACGAGGCAGGCCCCGGACTCTTGAGCGTCTGCAACCCAGAGAAAGACATGACCCAGATAGAGACTCCCGCCGATGCCCTGGCCCGCGGGTCCGAATTGGCGAGGATGTTCGCCGCCGGCGCCGCAGAGGCGGACGCGGCCGGGCGCCTGCCGGTGGAGAACTTTGCTGAACTCCACCGTTCCGGCCTGCTGTCCCTGGTCATCGCCCGCAAGCATGGCGGTCTGGGCGGCGGGCTGGCGGACGCCGTCGAGGCTGTCGCCGTCATTGCCCAGGGCGAGCCAGCTACCGCGCTGATCCTGGCGATGCACTACATCCAGCACGGCCAGATCGCCTTCGACGACGGTTACTGGCCGGAGGCCGTGGCCCACAAGCTCGTGCGCTCGTCCCTGGAACGGGGGGCGCTGATCAATGCGGCCTACGTCGAGCCTTTCGTCGGTTCGGCTTCCCACGGAGCGCTGCCGCAGACCGTCGCGCGCAGGGACGGCGAGCACTGGCGCCTGTCCGGGCACAAGAAATACGTGACGGGCATCGAGGGCCTGAGCTGGGTGCGCGTCATGGGGGTGACCGACGAGGCGGATGCGCGGGTCGGCTATTTCCTGGTGCCCGCCGACGCGCCCGGCATCCGCATCGAGCGCACCTGGGACAGCCTGGGCATGCGGGCGACCAGCAGCCAGGACGTGATCTTCGACGACGTGGCCGTGCCCCTCGAACATTTCTTCGGCGACGTGCCGGTATCCGAAGGCATCCGCTACAGCCCGCTGGATTCGATCTGGTATCTGGTGCTGGTGGCCGCCGTGTATCACGGCATCGCCCGGGCGGCGCGCAACGACGCCGTCCGCTTCGCGCGCACTGTCGCTCCCGGCAGCCTCGGCCGGCCGCTGGCCAGCCTGGCGCGCTTCCAGGACGCCATCGGGGAGATCGAGGTGCAGCAGACGGGCGCTTGGCGCCTGCTGCAATCCATCGGGCGGGACTACGACGACAGCGCCGAGAAACGCCAGGAAGAGCTGGAAGCGCTGGCCGCCGACGCCTCCGTGGCGCGTTTGGCGGTGATCGCCAGCGCCATCGGGGTGACCTCCATTGCGCTGGAACTGGCGGGCAACCAGGGGGTTTCGCGCAGCAACGCTTTCGAGCGCTACCACCGCGACACCCTGTCGGCCCGGGCCCACAACCCCCATGCCCAGTTGATCCGTTCCCGCCTCGGCAATCGCGCCCTGGGGCAGCAACAGGTGCGGCCCGGCGGCGCCCACGCCGCAACGGACGCGGCAGGGCCGCGGGCCTGGGCGCAATGACCCGCATCCACGACAAGGAACACGCATGAGCCTCGACACGAAAGTCCCCTTTGCGCTCCGGGAGCGCCGGCGGATGCTGAACGGTGCCCTCGCCCTGTCCCTGCTGGCCCTCGGCCTGCCGGCCCGCCAGGTCATGGCGAAGGCCGGCGAACTGGCCAGGATCACGCTGCGTGTTTCAGACATGAAAGGCAGCGACGACGGCTTCTTCCCCCAAGCCGGGGTCGACGGCACGCCTTACCGGCTGCGCCGGGTCCGTCTGGGGCAGGCGTCGCTGGGGGCCGAGGCGCTCAATGCCGGAGCCTACGATTTCGGCCTGCAATCCAACATCGCTTCGGTCTTCCTGCCCGCCGGCTCTCCCGTGCGTCTGGCCGGCTTCGTCGGCTTCGAGGCGGCTGCCTTCAAGGTTTACGTGCGGCGCGGCGCGGGCATCGCCAGCCTGGCGCAGATCCGCGGCAAGCGGGTGGCCTACATGCGCGGCGGGCCGCTGCACCTGCTGCTGATCGAACTGCTCAAGCAGGAAGGCATCGGCCTCGACGAGATCCGCCCGGTGGCGCTGAGCGCGCTCGATTCGGCCGCCGCCTTCCTGGCCGGCGACATCGACGTGGTGCTGGCCGGCATGTTCGCGCCGAGCTGGCAGATCGAGCAGGGCGGCGGCGAACTGCTGGTGGGAGGCGATCATTTTCCCGAGTTCGCGCGCAACAACGGTTCGTCCCCCGCGGTGCACCGTAGCGTGCTGGACGATCCGCTCAAGACCCGCGCCGTCGCCGACTACCTGCTGCGCCTGCAGCAGACCTGGCACTGGTTGGACGAGCACGAGGACGTGTGGGCGGCCAGCCTGGGCGATCTCTACGGCCTGCCGGTGGAATTCATCCTCAAGCACCGCCCGCGGCCACGGCCCACCGCCATCCTCGGCAGCGACGAAGGCCGCAGCCGTCTGGCGGCCGTGGCCCGGGCCTTCCACGAAACCGGCGCCATTCCCGCGCTGCCCGACCTCGACCGCTTGTGGGACGACAGGCTCGAAGCCCTGTTGCTCCGCGCCTGAACGGGCACCCCCACCCGATTGCACGACCCGACCGATCGACCCCATCCATTACAGGAGTACGTCATGAAACCTTCCACGATCCGCAACCATCCGCCCTTGCGCCACAAGCGTCTCCCCGTGCTGATCCAGGCCGGCTTGCTCGCCCTCCCTGCACTGGCTCACGCCCAGGGCACCTCGGCCGGCGACGAGGCCAGGGAGGAACTGGAGGTCGTCACCATCACCGCCGAGCGGCGCGAAACCGAGTTGCAGAAAACGCCACTGTCGGTCGGCGCCATCAGCCAGGCCGAGCTGGAGAAGAGCGGCTTCAACCACCTGTTCGACATCGAGAAGAACGTCGCCGGCGTCACCTTCTACAAGGGGGCCTCGAACCAGCAGTCGAACATCATCATCCGTGGCGTGGGCACGCTGAACATGGGCTACACCTCGGCGGTGGGCGTGTATGTGGACGACGTGCCGCTGATCCGCGCCGGCGCCGCCGGGCAGTGGGACCTGCCCGACGTGGAGCGCATCGAGGTGCTGCGCGGCCCCCAGGGCACCCTGTACGGGCAGAACTCCTCGGCCGGCGCGGTGCGGATCATCTCCATCGACCCGACCGACGAGAAGGTGGGCTGGGTTTCCGCCGGCGTCGGCAACCATGAGACCTACGAGACCCGCGGCTATTTCGCCGGCCCGCTGAAGGAAGGCGTGCTGGCGGCCAGCCTGGCCTTCTCCCACCGCGAGCACGAAGGCTTCGGCAAGAACCGCACCACCGGAGACGAAGTGTATTCCGCCGACGTCACCCAGGCGCGGGTCAAGTTCCGCCTGACGCCGAGCGACGATCTGGACGCCGTGCTGTCCATCGACAGCCTGCTGGACAAGTCGGACAACGGCACCAAGAGCCCGGTCAACTGGGGTGCTCGCGAGCCGCGCGACACCTATTCGCTGATGGACCTGGACGGCCGCCTGGAGCGCAACGGGCTCAACCTGCGCATCACCAAGGAGTTGAACGATCACACAAGCCTGCGTTCGATCACCGGCTGGCGCCACTGGATGCACGACCCCAGCCGCATGGAGCACGGCGGCCTGCCGCGCGTCTCCCAGGATGCGGACCAGACCTGGCGCCAGCGCATCTTCTATCAGGAATTCCAGTTGCTGGGCGATCTGAGCGAGCAGCTTTCCTACACTACCGGCCTGGTGTTCTCGCGCGAATACCTGCACAACGACAACATCAGCAAGACCAGCACCGACGGCGTCACCATCAACCGCAGCCGCCGGATCACGGTGTTCGACACCGACGACCACGCGCTCTACGGCCAAATCGACTACCGCTTCGACGACCAGTGGACACTGACCGCCGGCGCGCGCTACTGGTACAGCGAGCAGGAATACGACGCCTACGCCTGGCGGCTGGACGCGAATCTCGATCCGATCACCCAGACCGTCGGGGTGGAAGGGCTGAAGAAGCGTTCCGAGGGCGTCACGCCGCGCCTGACCCTGGGCTACCAATGGACGCCGGATGTCTTCGTCTATGGCAGCTACACCGAGGGTGCCAAGTTCGGCGGGCACAACCGCAGCGCCGGCACGCCGCAGACCGCCACGGTGGCCGCGGAACCGGAAGAGGTCTCCGCCTACGAACTGGGCATCAAGAGCAGCCTTTTCAACCGCCGCCTACAGGTCAACGCCACGCTGTTCCACAACAAATACACCGATTACCTGTCCACCGTCGCCAATCCCACCCTGGGCGGCGTGCTGTACGAAGGGACCGTGCTAACCAACGCCGGCGAGGCGGTGACCTACGGCACCGAAGTGGAAGTGCGCGCCCGCCTGGCACGGGGGCTGGACTGGAATCTGAGCTTCGCCTACCTGAAGTCCGAGTTCGAGGACTTCCTCAATCCGTCCGGCAGCGCGGCGGGCGACTACACCGGCAACGAACTGCCCTTCGCGCCCAAGATCACCGCCGCCAGCGGGCTGACCTACACCTTCCCGACCGCCAACGGCGGGGAACTGAGCCTGTTCGGTTCGGTGCAGTACATCTCCGAGCAGTGGAGCGACCCGGCCAATACCGTGCCGCACAAGGTACCCAGCCGGACCAACTGGGATGTCGGCGCCGACTACCGCTTCCCCGGCGGCCAGTGGACCGCCGGCCTGCGGGTGCGCAACCTGTTCGACAAGGACCACGTGCTGCAGAAGACCTATACGCCGCTGTATGGCATCGAGGCCAATGCCTACGACATTCCACGCACCATCGTCGCCAGCCTGCGCTACGACTTCTGAGGGGGAACGGGACGATGAGCACTGCTCCTGAAACCCTGTGGTACACCCGCTGCGGCGTGCCCACCAGCTTCGGCGTGGCCATGCACCATGGCTGGATCGAGGAACGCCTGGCGGCCGACGGCACGGCGATCCGTTCGTTGAAGGAATCGTCCGATCCGGTGGTGCGCGCCTCGCATTTCGACCACAACCTGCAGAACTCCGTGCGCTACGGCGGTTCCAGCCCGGCCATCTGGGCCCGCTCCACGGGGCGGGAGACCCGTCTGCTGGGACTGTCCAGCACGCGGGAAAGCCTGCTGCTGCTGGCCGGCCCGGATTCCACTTTGGAGTCGGTGGCCGGGCTGCGCGGCAAGCGCTTCGGTGTGGCCCGCTGGGAGAACCAGCCCATCGACTTCATCCGCGCCCAGTCGCTGCGTGCGCTGGAGAACGCACTGAAGCTGCACGGGCTCACCGTGGCCGACGTGGAGCTGGTGGATTACCCCGTCGGGGCGAAATTCGCCGATGAAGCAGTGCATCGCATCCCGGGCACCCAGGCGTTCGGGCCACGCCGCCTGCCGGGCCACAACGCGGAGGTGCTGGGCCTGATCCGCGGCGAGGTGGACGCCATCGTCCTGCACGGCGCCCAGGCCCTCTCCCTGGCCCACGCCCTGCAACTGCGGGTGTTGTTCGATCTGAGCGAACACCCCGATCCGCTGGTGCGCTCGAACAACGCCAGCCCCATCGTGCTGACCGCGGACGCCCATCTGCTCGACACGCACCCGGACACCGCCGCCAGCGTGGTCGAGCAGATCCTGCGCGCCGAGCGCTGGGCCGGGGCGCACCCCCAGGAAGCCCGCCAGATCGCCGCCCGCGAAGTGAATACCAGCGAGTACTGGATCTGGAAGAGCTATGGCGGCGACGAGGGGCTGCGGGTCGGCACCAACCTGGACCCCGAGGCGCTGGCGGTGCTGCAGGACTTCGCCGATTTCCTGCTGCGCTGGCGGTTCATCGCCACGCCGGTGCAGGTGCAGGACTGGATCGACCCCCGCCCGCTGGAAACCGCCCGCCGCCGGCTGGGCGGTGCCGGCCTCCAATAACGCTTACCGGAAACATGCCATGCCGAACGAAACCATACGCCTTTTCCACTCCCATCTGAGCGAACGGGACTTCACTGGAGAGCCCATCCCCGACGAGGTGCTCGATGCCATCATCGAGTCTGGCCGGCGCACGCCGACGCACCGCCACGGGCAGCAGATATCGCTGGTCGTGGTGCGCGATCCCGACACCCTCCGGCGCCTGTGGGAAGCCATCGCCCTGGGCATTGCCCAGGACCAGCGGCAGACCAGCGAGCGCCTGGGCCTGAACGGCGGCCCGCCGCCGGACGCCAACCTGCGCCTGCACCCCGCCTCCAAGGCGCCGGTGTTCATCCTGATCGTCGCCGATTTCCACAAGACCGCGGTCGCGGTCAAGGCCGGCGGACGCGAACAGCACGTTCACGAGAGCCTGGAAGGCTGGACCGTCGGCGCCGTGGATGCGGGCATCACCCTGGGAACCCTGAGCGCCGCAGCGCGTTCCTTCGGCCTGGGCGCGGTGGCGATCGGCGCGCTGCGCCACGACCCGCAGCCCATCATCGACCTGCTCGGCCTGCCGCCGCTCACCTACCCGATCGTCGGCATCTCCATCGGCGCCGTGCGGCGCCCGGAAAAGCCGGTGCTCAAGCCGCGCCTGCCCCTGTCCACCTACCGCCACGACGAACGCTACGACCCGGACGCCCTGACCCCGGAAATCCTCGCCGACTTCGACCGGGAACTGCTCGATTACTGGAGGGAAATCGGCCGTCCGGGCACGACCTGGACCGAGCGCGTGCAGCCCTACAGCACCTCGGTGCATCCCGAAACCAGGATCGTCGCCGTGCGCCAGGGCTTCACCAACGTCGAATGAGCCGGGCCGCCCGCTTCCTTCCTCCAGAACGAGATACCAAGATGAGTACATTGCAGCAGCTCCAGGAAGATGTAGAACGTTCCTTCCGCTGGTCCGCGCCTCTGCCGCCCAACTGGGTTCCCGAGACCCCGGGCGCAGACCACGATGCGGTGATCGTCGGCGGCGGCCAGACCGGCGTGGCCATCGTCTATGGCCTGCGCCGCCTGGGTATCACCCGGGTCAAGGCCATCGACCAGGCGCCCGAGGGCGAGGCCGGCATCTGGACCACCACGGCACGGATGAACCTGCTGCGCACCAGCAAATTCCTTCCCGGTCCGGAGTACGGCAATCCGCTGCTGAGCTTCCGCGCCTGGTTCGAGACCCAGCACGGCGCGGCCGCCTTCGACGCCCTGACCCGCATCGCCCGTACCGACTGGGCCGCCTATCTGGCCTGGTACCAGCGCACCGTCGGTGTGCAGGTCCAGCACGGCACCCGCCTGCTGGACATCGAGGCGCTGGAGAACGGCCTGCTGCGCCTGCATCTCGAGGCGGACGGCCGGCTGCATACCGAGACCACGCGCAAACTCGTGCTGGCCACCGGCTTCGGCGGTGGCGGGGAGGACAACATCCCCGCCGCGATACGCGCCCTGCCCAAGCCGCTGTGGGCGCACACCAGCGAACATATCGACTTCACCTTGCTCAAGGGCAAGACTGTGGGCATCGTCGGTGCCGGCCCCTCCGCCTTCGACGCGGCCGGCGTCGCGCTGGAAAACGGTGCCCGCGCGGTGCACCTGTTCAGCCGCCGCGGCGAAATCCACCACCAGCCCGAAAGCCCCCCGGGCGCGGCACCGGGGCCGTTTCCGCCCGCCAGGCAACCGGGGGCGATGGAGCATTTCCATCGCCTGCCCGACGGCGTGCGCTGGCGCTATCACCTGCTGGGCAAGGGCGCCGGCGCTTCCACGCCGATCGATTCGATCGACCGCGCGACAGCGTTCGAGAACTTCCACATCCATCTCAATACCACGGCGAGGACGCTGGAGACGGACGGCGACAAGGTCCATATCCAGATCGGCGACGAACCGTTTGCGCTGGATTTCGTCATTGCCGGCACTGGCTTTCGCATTGATCTCGCTTCCCGGCCGGAACTGAGCCTGATCGTCGACGACATCGCTCTGTGGAAGGACCGCTACACCCCCCGGCCTGGCGAGGAATATCCGGAGGCCGGTCTTTACCCCTACTTGGGGGAAGGTTTCGAATTCACCGAGAAAATTCCCGGCCAGGCGCCTTATCTCGCCAATATCCACTGCTACAACTGGGCGGCGGCACTGAGCAGCGGCAAGAACCTCAGCGATGTGCCGAGCATGCCCGAACTGCCCCGCCTACTGAGCGGCATTTCCCGCGGCCTGTTCTTTGCCGACCTCGACCACCACGCCGATCGCATCACCGCCAAGGGTGGAGCGGGTGCCGATCCCAGCGTCTATGCCAAGGCCGTCTGGCCGCTGCGGCGCAACACGACGGCCGCTTGACCCCCGCTCCAACCGGCCCGGGACGACACCTCCGACCCTTCAGGACAAATGACCATGACCCATGCACGTACTCCCGCCAGCGCGCTGGCCAAGGCGCCGGAACTGGCGCGCCTGTTCGCCGAGGGCGCGGCGGCGGCCGACCGCGACGGCCGCCTGCCGGTGGACAACTTCCGCCGCCTGCACGAATCCGGCCTGCTGCAACTGGTGATCCGGCGCGACCGGGGCGGGCTGGGCGGCGGCCTGGCGGACGCTGTGCGCGCGGTCAGCACCATCGCCCAGGGCGAATCCGCCACTGCGCTGATCCTCGCCATGCACTACATCCAGCACGGCCAGATCGCCATCGAGAGCGGCTACTGGCCCCAGGCGCTCGCCGACCGACTGGTACGCTCCTCCCTGGAGCGCGGCGCGCTGATCAACGCTGCCTACGTGGAGCCGGTCAACGGTTCCCTCGCCCACGGCGCCGTGCCCCACACCCGGGCGCGCCGCGTGGGCGACCACTGGCTGCTGTCCGGCCACAAGAAATACGTCACCGGCATCGACGGACTGAGCTGGCTGCGCACCATCGGCGTCACCGACGAGGCGGAGCCGCGCATCGGCTTCTTCCTGGTGCCGGCCGACGCCCCGGGCATCCGCGTGGAACGCACCTGGAACACCCTGGGCATGCGCTCCACCAGCAGCGAGGACGTCATCTTCGAGGACGTCCGGCTGCCGCTGGAGAACTTCTTCGGCGATGCGCCCACCGCCGAGGGCCTGCGCAACAGCCCTTTCGACGGCATCTGGTATCTGCTGCTGGTGGCGGCGGTATACCACGGCATCGCCCAGGCCGCGCGCGACGACATCGTGCGCTTCGCCCGCGAGCACGCACCCGGCAGCCTGGGTGCGCCGCTGGCCAGCCTGCCGCGCTTCCAGGACGCCATCGGCCAGATCGAGGTGTGGCAGACCGCCGCGCGCCGGCTGCTGCATTCCATCGGCCGCGACTACGACGAAGCGGTCAGCGCGGGGAACGCCGACGAGCGCCTCGACGGCCTGGCGGCCGATGCCTCGGTGGCGCGCCTGGCGGTCATCCGCGACGCCATCCAGGTCACCTCCCTGGCCCTGGAACTGGCCGGCAACCGCGGCGTCTCGCGGGACAACGCCTTCGAGCGCTACCACCGCGACACCCTGGCGGCGCGCGCGCACAACCCCCAGGCCCACCTCACCCGCCTCAACCTCGGCAACCGGGCGCTGGGCCAGAAGCGCGTCACGCCGCTGCGCGACGGCGCGGCCCAGGCCGACCGCATCGAGGCCCTGGTCCCATGAGGCTGGCGCTGCGCTACGGCCGCGGCGGGGCAGCCGCCGGCAAGACACCGCCGGCCGGCCCGCCGGCGCGGCTGCTGAACCAGCTCCTGCTGCGCGGCAGCAGCCCGCTGGCCATCCTGCTGATCTGGGAGCTGGCCTCGCGCACCGGCGTGCTGCCGGCCCACATCCTGGCCGCACCCTCGCAGATCGGCAGCGCGTTCTGGAATCTGCTGGCCTCCGGCGAACTGCTGGGCCATCTGCTGGTGTCCGCCGGGCGCTCGCTGGCCGGGGTGTCGATCGGCGTGGCCGGCGGCATCACCCTGGCGCTGATCTCCGGTCTTTCCCGCGCCGGGGAGATCGCCGTGGATGCGCCCATGCAGATGCTGCGCACGCTGCCCTCGCTGGCGCTGGTGCCGCTGTTCATCCTGTGGCTGGGCGTGGGCGAGGCGATGAAAATTTCCATGATCGCCTTCGGCACCGCCTTCCCAATCTATCTGACCCTGTTCTCCGGCATCCGCGGCGTAGAAGCCAAGCTGGTGGAGGCCGCGAAGACGCTCGGCCTCACCCGCCTGGAACTGATCCGCCACGTGATCCTGCCCGGCGCGCTGCCGACCTTCTTCGTCGGCCTGCGCTTCTCCCTCGGCGGCTCCTGGCTGGCGCTGGTGGTGGTGGAGCAGGTCAACGCGGTGCAGGGCATCGGCTTTCTCGCCAACGACGCGCGCGATTTCGCCCGCACCGACGTGATCGTGGTGTGCCTGCTGATCTACAGCCTGCTCGGCCTCACCGTGGACGTGCTGGTGCGCGCCCTGGAACGCTGGGCGCTGGCCTGGCGGCCGAGCTTCCTCAACAACCCGTGAGACCCATGGACATGCCCAGCCCGGTTTCAGCTCCAAACCCGCCCGCGGTGTGCCTGCAGCGCATCAGCCGCCGCTTCGGCGAACACCAGGTGCTCGACGAACTCAGCCTGGAGATCGCCCCGGGCGAATTCGTCGCCCTGCTGGGCGCCAGCGGTTCCGGCAAGACCACGCTGCTGCGCGCGCTGGCGGGCCTGGACCGCATCGACGGCGGCGAACTGCACGCCCCGGCCGCGACCGCCACGGTGTTCCAGGAGCCGCGCCTGATGCCGTGGAAGCGCGTCCGCCACAACGTGGCCCTGGGCGTGCGCCGCGCCGACGCCCACCAACTGGCGCTGCAGGCGCTCGACGAGGTCGGTTTGAGCCACCGCATCGACGCCTACCCCGCTACCCTGTCCGGCGGCGAGGCGCAGCGCGCCGCGCTGGCGCGGGGCCTGGTGCGCGAGCCCGAACTGTTCCTGCTCGACGAACCCTTCGCCGCCCTCGACGCCCTGACGCGCATCCGCATGCACGCCCTGCTGCTGGAACTGTGGCGCAAACACCGCCCGGCGGTGCTGCTGGTCACCCACGACATCAACGAAGCCATCCTGCTCGCCGACCGCGTGCTGGTCCTGGTGCAGGGCCGCATCGCCGAGGACGTGCCGGTGCCCTGGCCGCGCCCCCGGCACCAGGGCGAAGCCCGCTTCGACACGCTGCGCCGGCATTTCCTCTCCCTGCTCGGCGTGCCCGAGGCGGACGGCGCGGAGCACGAATCGGCGGACGGGGCGGACCGCAGGCCACACAACACTCAGGAAACATGACATGGACAATGCGATTCAGGCAGTTCTGGACGTTTACCACGGCCGCATCCTCGACGAAAGAACACGGCTGCGGGAGAACCCGGCCATCCGCGACAGCAAGGGCAAGGACCAGTTGATGCGCGCGGTGGGCCTGGATACGGGACGCCTGCTCAACCTGCTGGTGAAAAGCCTGGAAGCGCCGACCATCCTCGAACTCGGCACCTCGTTCGGCTATTCGGCCATCTGGCTGGCCGAGGCCGCGCGGGCGACGGGCGGACGGGTCATCACCATCGAGCTGTACGACTACAAGGCGGCCCATGCCCGCGAGATGGCGGCGAAGGCCGGACTCGACGCCTACATCGACTTCCGCGTGGGCGATGCCCTGGAACTGCTCGCGCACGTGCCCCAGGGGCTGGACTTTGTGCTGGTGGATCACTGGAAGGATCTCTACGAACCCAGCCTGGAGATCCTCTACCCCAAGCTCAATCCGGGCGCCATCGTCGTCGCCGACAACATGGTCCGCCCCGCCAACGAGGAGGTCAGGCGCTATGGCCGGGCGGTCCGCGCCAAGCCTGGCATCACCAGCGTACTGCTGCCGGTGGGCTCGGGGCTGGAGATCAGCCGCTACGACCCGGTGCCGGCTTACGCCGAAGCCTGACGGAGCGCAGCGATGAAACCATCCCATCTGCTGATCGCCGCCTGGCTGGCCCTGCCCGTCTGGGGCCATGCCACGGACGGCGTGGAGATCGTCGTCGAACAGGTCGGCTTCGCCAAACCGGAATCGGTGGTGCATGACACCAGGAACGACGTGTACCTCGTCTCCAACATCAACGGCCTGGTGTCCGGCCCGGCCGGCAAGGGCTTCATCTCCCGCATTGCGCCGGACGGCCGCGTGCTGCAGCTGAAGTGGATAGACGGCGGCGCCCCCGGCACCACGCTGCACCACCCGGCGGGTCTGGCGATCGCCGACGGCGTGCTCTACGTCGCCGACGGCGGCGGCGAAGGCGGCCCGGCTGCGGTGCGCCTGTTCGACGCGGACACCGGCGCGCCGCTGGGGGAAGCGGTGCACGCCCCTGGCGCCTCGTCCAACGGCCTGGTCGTGCTGCCCGGCGGCGATGTGCTGGGCACCCACAGCGCCTGGAAGCGGAGCGAGGGGCGCCTGGGCAGCCGGGAGGACGTCGACAATCGCAGCCGGACCGACGTCTGGCGCCAATGGGACGGCAACCTGTGGATCCCCAGCGGGCAGGACGCCATCTACCGCATCGGGCGCGATCTGAAAATTTCCACCTTCGCCAGGTCGCCGCTGCTGCGCCAGCCCAACGGCATCACCCTGCTGCCCGGCGGCAACCTGCTCACGGTGAGCAGCAACGGCGGCATCCTCTACGAACTGACCCCGGACGGGCAGCAGACCAATGTCCGTGCGCTGCCCCACCAGGGCTTCTTCGACGGCGTGGGCGCGACGCCCGACGGCAAGGTCTTCGTTTCCCACCACAAGGGCGTCTACCGGATCCTGCCGGACGGCGGCTCGCGGCCGGTCTTCGACCTGAACACCCACGTGGCCGACTTCCATTTCGACCTCAAGCGCGGGCGCATCCTGCTGCCGCTGATCTACGCCCACAAGCTGGTGGTCGCCCGCATCCCGTGAAACCCCCGAGAGGAAATTCCATGAAAACAGCCCTGAAACTGCTTTGCCTGTCGATGCTGCTGCCCGCGCTGGCCTGGGGGCAGGGACGCATCGTCGTCGAGAACGCCGGCTTTGCCGCGCCGGAATCCGTCGTCCATGACACCCGGCGCGACGTCTACCTGCTCTCCAACGTCAACGGACGGGCCATCGACAACGACGGCAACGGCTTCATCTCGAAGGTCTCGCCGGACGGCAAGGTGATCGCCTTGAAGTGGATCGACGGCCAAGCGCCGGGCGTGACCCTGCATGCGCCCAAGGGCCTGGCGATCGCCGGCAACGTCCTGTACGTGGCCGACAACGGCGACGAACACGGCAACGTGGTGCGCCTGTTCGACCTGGAAAGCGGCAGGCCGCTGGGCAGCGTGCCGGTGCCCGGCTCCTATTTCCTCAACGGCCTGGTCGCCCTGCCGTCGGGGGAGGTACTGGTCACCGACAGCGGCTGGCAGCTCTCGCTGAGCACCGCGGACGGCCAGCAGCCCCTGGCGCCGGGCGCGCGCCGGCAGCGCGACGGTTCCACCTGGACGCCCACCGGCCAGGATGCCATCTACCGCATCGGCACGGACCGCAGCGTCTCGGTGTTCGCCCGCTCCCCCGAACTGGCCCAGCCCAACGGCATCGACCTGCTGCCTTCCGGCAACCTCCTCGTCGCGTCGAGCAGTGCCGGGCACTTCTATGAGCTCGACCCGGCGGGGCGCAAGGTGAACCTGCGCTACCTGCCCGACCGCGGCTTCGACGGCCTCGGCCTGGCGCCGGACGGGCGGGTGTTCGCCGCCGGCCCGGAAAATCTGCACGTAGTGTGGCCGGACGGGCGCGTAGACACGGTGGCGGGCGTGGACACCCACGTGGCGGACCTGAACTTCGACCGCAAGCGCAACCGGGTGCTGTTCCCCCTGCTGCGCGCCGACAAGCTGATCCTGGAACCGCTGGAGGCGGCGCGCCGGTGATCGATGGAACCGACCGTACCGGAGCCGCCGCCGCCGGCCACGCCGCCCGCGCGCAACTTCGTGCTGTTCTGCCTGGGCAGCGGCATCTCCTTCGCCGGCACTTGGGCGCAGAAGACGGGCATCGGCTGGATGGTGTGGGAGCTGACCCATTCGGTCGCCTGGGTGGGCGTGCTGGCCCTGGTGGACCTGATCGCCGCCCTGTGGGTCGCCCCGCTGGCCGGCACGCTTATCGACCGCAGCAGCCCGCGGCGCCTGCTGTCGATCACCGAAGGCGCCGCGATGCTGCTCGCCACGGCCTTGTGCCTGACCACACTGTACGGCGGGCTGAACATCCACGTGCTGCTGCTGTTCGTCCTGGCCGAAGGCAGCCTGCGTGGTTTCAGCCAGCCGGCGCAGATGCTGCTGCCCGGCCTGCTGGCCCCGCCGGAACGGCTATCCCAGGCGGTCGCCACCTCGGCCATCACCATCGCCCTGGCGATCAGCGCGGGGCCGGCGGTGGCGGGCCTGGTCATGCACGGGGCCGGCGGCGTGGCCCCCGTGTTCGCCCTCAACGCGCTGTCCTTCCTCGCCATGTTCGCTGCCCTGTTCCATCTGCGCCGCTGGGTGGACCGTCCGCCGCCGGCGCGCGGGACGGCCTTCGCGGAGGACGTGCGCGAGGGCTTCCGCTACGTGACGCGCACGCCGCAGATCGCCGGCCTGTTCGTGCTGGTGCTCGGCTTCTCGTTTCTGGCCCGGCCCCTGTTCGTGGACCTGCTGCCGGCCTTCGTCGGCAAGGTCTTCGAGGGTGGCCCCGGCCTGCTGTCCATGCTGATGAGCCTGCAGGGGCTGGGCGCGTTGAGTGGCGCCGTGCTGATGCTGCGGCGCAACGGCGGCCGGGCCCTGATGCGCATCCTGTGCGCCGCCAGCCTGGGCATCTGCGCCGCTCTGCTGGTCTTCGTATCCACCGCCCGGCCCGTGCTGGCGCTGGGGGCAATCGCCGCAGCGGGCTTCTGCCACGTGATCTGCAACGTCTCCATGCAGTCCCTGTGCCAGTTGTACAGCGAATGCGCCCTGCGCGGCCGGGTGCTGGCCCTGTACGGCTTGGTGTTCCGCACCGGCCCGGCGATCAGCGCCTTCTGCATCGCCCAGGCGGGCAGCCGCTACCCGCTCGGCCTGCTGATCGGGGGGTGCGCGGCCGCCTACGCCGTGCTGGTCGTCGCCGTGCTCGCCCGTCGCCACGGGGAGTGGCCGCCTTCCGCATCCGGCCCCGCTGATCTGGAGAATACCGAGCAAAAATGAGCTACGCGCTACGCCAGAGAGACCCGCGCCGCCACCTGATCGGCATCGTGTTCGTGATCGTCCTGCACGTACTCGTCGTCCATGCGCTGATCAACGGCCTGGCGCGCGAGGTGGTCAAGGTCTTCAAGGCGCCGCTGGACGTGCGCCTGATCGAGGAGGTCAAACCGCCGCCGCCCCCGCCGCCGCCCCCGCCCGAGGTCAGGCGCATCGTCCAGCGCCCCCGGCCGGCGCCGCCGCCGCCGGCCTACGTACCGCCGCCGGAGGTGGTGGTGGAGGCTCCGGCCGAACCGCCGCCCACCATCACCGTGACCCAGGCCGAACCGCCGCCCCCGGCCCCGCCGGCCCCACCCGCGCCGCCGGCGCCCGCCCGGCCGGTGGCCGCGGCCATCGGCGTGACCTGCCCCAACCACCTCGCCATCCGCGGCAGCGTGCCCTATCCGCGCCAGGCCCTGCGCCGCAACCTGAGCGGCGACGTGGCGGTGGAATTCATCGTCGATGCAGGCGGCGCCATCGGCAGCGTGCGCATCGTCGAATCGAGCAACGCGGTATTCGACGACGTGGTGCTGGCCGCGGTGCGCCGGCTCAAGTGCGTCGGCCAGGGGCAGCCGGTGCGCGTCACCGTGCCGTTCCGCTTCGCCCTCGACGGCTGACGGCAGCCCAGGATTCCTACCCGACCCCAGATGGAGAACGTCATGAACAATTCATTGATCCGCGCACTGCGCAGTTTGCTTCTCGCGGCAGGCTTGGCGCTGCCGGCGCCGGCCTTCGCCCAGGATGGCCCCAACGGCGCGGAAACAGTGCCGTCGGCCGAAGCGCAGGCGGCCGTACCGGAAACCTCCTTGCCGCCCGTCCCGCCCGCCGCCGCGCCGGCGGCCGAAGGCGAAGCCGTCCTCAACCCCTACGGTCTGGAAGCCCTGTGGGCGCAGGGCGACGCAGTGGCCAAGGGCACCCTGATCATCCTGGTGGTCATGTCGGCGGCCAGTTGGTACGTCATCGTCACCAAGCTCTACGAACAGCACAAGCTGCGCCGCCTCGCCCGCGAAGCCAAGCGCAAATTCTGGACCGCCGGCGGCCTGCAGCAGGCCACCGCGGCGCTCAACCCCCGCGGCGCCTTCCACTTCATCGCCCAGTCCGGCCTGGAAGCCAAGGAACACCACACCGGATTGTTCGAGCATATCGACCTGAACACCTGGGTGGGCCAATCCATCCAGCGCGCCATCGAGAACGTGCACAGCCGCCTGCAGGACGGTCTGGCGCTGCTCGCCACGGTGGGCTCCACCGCCCCGTTCATCGGCCTGTTCGGCACCGTGTGGGGCATCTACCACGCGCTGACCGCCATCGGCATCGCCGGCCAGGCCAGTATCGACAAAGTGGCTGGCCCGGTGGGCGAGGCCCTGATCATGACCGCCATCGGCCTGGCTGTGGCCGTGCCGGCGGTGCTGGGCTACAACTGGCTGGTACGGCGCAACAAGGCTTCCCTGGACGAAGTGCGCGCCTTCGGGGCGGACCTGCACGCGGTGCTGCTGGGCGGGGGCAACGCGCGCACCGCGGCCGCCGCCCAGGGCGGGGAGGGGCGCTGATGGGCATGAACGTCGGTGCGGCCGAGGAGGACGAAGCCATCTCGGCGATCAACACTACGCCGCTGGTGGACGTGATGCTGGTGCTCTTGATCATCTTCCTGATCACCATTCCGGTGGCCACCCATACGGTGCCGGTGGAACTGCCCAGGGAAACCAACCAGCCGCGCCAGACCAAGCCGGAGAACATCAATTTGTCGGTGACCCGCGAGGGCACGGTGTTCTGGAACCAGGAGCCGCTCACCAACGCAACCCTGGTGGAGCGCCTGAAAACCATCGCCGTGATCCAGCCCCAGCCGGAAGTGCAGATCCGCGGCGACGGCGCCGCGCCCTACGAACACGTGGGGCGGGTGGTGCTGGCCTGCCAGCGCGCGGGGATACTCAAGATCGGCTTCATCACCGAGCCGCCGCCGCGCGGCTGAACGGAGGAGGGTGACTTCAATGGGAATGAATCTGCAAAGCCCCTCGCCGGCGGGCGAGCCGGAGGTGATGATCGACATCAATACCACGCCGCTGATCGACGTGATGCTGGTGCTGCTGATCATGCTGATCGTCACCATCCCGATCCAGTTGCATTCGGTGGACCTGAACCTGCCCCAAGGCAATCCGCCCCCGCCGGTGGTGGAGCCGGAAGTAGTGCGGATCAACATCGAGGGAAATGGGGTGATCCACTGGAACGGCGAAGCGCTCGAGGGGCTGGCAGCGCTGGAGAGCCGTCTGGCCTCGGCGGCCGGGCAGGCGACCCAGCCCGAACTGCATATCCGTCCAGACCGGGCCGTGCCCTACCAGCGTGTGGCTGCGGTGATGGCGGCGGTGCAGCGCAACGGCCTCACCCGGATCGGGTTGGTCGGCGCCGAGCAGTTCCTGTAGGCGGGAGCGTCACCTCCGCTTCCGCCCGTCCCGTCGCCCCTGCAGTGCGATCATGGCGCCCGCACCGCCTATGGTGAGGATGCCGGCCAGAGCCGGGCCATCCGGGAAGTGGTCGAAGGCCAGCCAGCCCACCAGCATGGCCCACATCAGTTGCACGTAGAGGATGGGCGACAGGGTGGAGGCGGGCGCGTCGCGGAAGGCGCGGATGAGCAGGAAGTGGCCGGCGCCGCCGTTGATGCCCAGCGAGGCGATCAGCAGTGCGTCGGTGACGTCGGGCAGCGGGCCGCTCCAGATCCAGGGCAGCAGCAGCGTCATGCCCGCGGTCCCGACCAGGGCGGTGTAGAACAGCATGGTCACCGGGCTTTCGGTGGCGGTCAGTTGCCGCGTGAGGATCTGGTAAATCGCGTAGCACACGGCACTGGCGAGCGCGAGCAGCACGCCTTCCGCGACCAGTCCGTTGCCCGGGCGGACGATCAGCAGCACGCCGGCGAAGCCGACAAGCACGGCGGCCCAGCGCAGTGCGCCGATCCGTTCCCCCAGGATGGGGCGGGCGAGCAGGGTGACGAGCAGCGGCGCGGTGAACACGATGGCGTTGGTTTCCGCGAGCGGCATGCGCGCCAGCGCCGCCATGGTGAGGAAGGTGACCGCCAGCAGGCACAGGGCGCGCAACACCTGGCGTGCCGGACGGTCGGTGGACACCAGCCGGCCGCCCATCGAGGGGCCGAGCAGCGCCGCCATCAGCACGAAGTGCACCAGGTAGCGTCCCCACACCAGCATGGGCACCGGATAGGTCCGGCTCAGGTGCTTGGCGGTGGCATCCAGCAGCACGAACAGGAACAGGGCGCCGAGCAGCGTGGCGATGCTGCGCAGGGTGGCGGGGGCGGATGCGGGCATGGAGAGGGCGCAGAAGGGCGGGAACCGGACGCGCGCAGTGGTCGGAAAGGTCTGGAAAGTGCGCTTCAGCCGCCGTTGCCGCTGCGGTTGGCTTCCACCATCCAGCCGTTGAACACGCCACGCGCGGTGTCCACGAGTTCGCTGGCGCTCAGCCCGACGGGGCCGATGCCTTCGCGCGCGAGGCGGTCGCCGGCTGCGCCGTGCAGGTGCACCGCGGCGATCAGCGCGCGGTCGGCCGGCCAGCCCTGCGCGAGGAGGGCGGTGATGAGGCCGGTCAGCACGTCGCCCATGCCGGCGCTGGCCATGCCGGGATGGCCGCTGCCGTTGATGTACCAGTGCCCATCGGTACAGGCCACGATGCTGCCGCAGCCCTTGAGCACGGCATGGGCACGGTAGCGCGCGGCCAGCTCCAGCGCCGCGGCGACCCGGTCGGCCTGCACCGCGGCGGTGTCGCGGCCGAGGAGCCGCCCGGCTTCGGCCGGGTGCGGGGTGATGAGGGTGGGTGCGGCGCGGCCGGCCAGCGCGCGTTGCAGGGCGGGGTCGGCGGCGAGCAGGTTGAGCGCGTCGGCGTCGAGCACCAGCGGCACGTCGCGGGCGATGGCCTCGCGCAGCAATGCGGCGGCGGCCCCGGACTGGCCCAGCCCGGGACCGACCGCGAGGGCGCTCAGGTGTCCGGGCAGTGCGGCGGCCGGACGCAGCATCAGTTCCGGGCGGGCCACGTCCACCGGCGGGGCGTGGGGGTCGAGGAGCCCCGCATAGACGCGGCCGGCGCCCAGCCACAGCGCGGCGCGCGCAGCGAGCAGGGCGGCACCGCACATGCCCGCATCGCCGCCGAGGATGCCGGCGTCGCCGTAGTCGCCCTTGTGCGTGTTGCGCAGGCGCGGCGCCAGCAGGGTGCTGAACAGGCTGGGCCGCACCGCGTGGCCGAGCGGTTCGAGCCAGCCCGCCGCATCCACGTCCAGGCGCTGCACGGAGACGTCGCCGGCGTGGTCCGGCCCGTCCAGGGTCAGCAGGCCGGGCTTGAGGGCGATGAAGGTGGTGGTGTTGGTGGCGCGAAAAGCGGTGCCGAGCACCCGGCCGGTATCGGCGTCGAGTCCGCTCGGCATGTCGAGCGCGAGGCGCGGCGCAGGCAGGTGGCTGAGAGCGGCGATCCATTCGGCGTGGCGGCCGGTGAGCGGGCGGCCGAGGCCGATGCCGAACAGGGCATCGACGACCAGCGCCCAGCCGTCGGCCGGCGCCGAGGGCAGGCTGGACACCGGCTCGCCGCCGCTGGCGCGGAAGTCCGCCAGCGCCTTGGCGGCGTCCGGCGGCAGGCGGGCGGGATCGTCGGCGAAGGCGGCGAGCACCTCGCGGCCGGCCTGGCGGAAGTGGCGCGCCAGCACGAAGCCGTCGCCGCCGTTGTTGCCCGGTCCGCAAGCCACCAGGATGGGGCCGGGACGGTCGATGATGAGGCGCACCGCGTCCTCGGCCGCGGCACGGCCGGCGCGTTCCATCAGCGAAGGTTTGGCGCCCGGCATGACCCTCGCCTCGATTTCGCGGATGCCGGCAACCGGGTAGATGGGCGGGGCGGGCAGGAACATGGACGCTGGGCCTTGGATAACGAGTTCCGATTGTAAGGCCTTGTGCCCCGTGGCGGCGTGGCGGTCATCGAAGCTTCACCTGCGTCGGGCACAATCGCGCCGCTCACTGCGACCGGAGGCACCATGCTGCACAACGCGGGACTCGCGGTACGGCTGCGCCAGATACTGGACCGGCAGGCCTTGCACTACGTGTTCCAGCCCATCGTGGACATCGCCCGGGCCACCATCCTGGGCTACGAGGCCTTGATGCGCGGCCCTGCCGGCACCCCGCTGGAAATGCCCGACGACCTGCTGCGCGTGGCCAAGCACTGCGGCCTGGCGATGGAGCTGGAGGTGGCCGCATGCACCGGTGCGATGAGGGCCTTTGCCGCGCTGCACCTGTCCGGCAAGCTGTTCCTCAATCTCAGCGCACCGGCGATCAGCGCCTTCGGGCGCGAGGGCGGGGGCGTGCTGCTGCGCTGTGCGGTGGACGCCGGCCTGGCACCGTCGCGCCTCACGCTGGAGCTCACCGAACACGAACGCGTCGAGGACGTGGATGCGCTGCAGAACACCTTTGCCGCGCTGGCCAGCCAGGGCGTGGGACTGGCGCTCGACGACTTCGGCGACGGACGCTCCAGCCTGCGCCTGTGGGCGCAGCTCAAGCCGCAGGTGGTGAAGCTGGACAAGTTCTTCGTGCGCGGCATCCATCGCGACAGCCGCAAGGTCGAGGTGATCCGTGCCCTCCTCGGGCTGTCGGCCGTCTTCGGCACCCCGCTGGTGGCCGAAGGCGTGGAGGAGGCCGAGGAACTGGGCGTGCTGCGCGACCTGGGTTGCCACTACGGGCAGGGCTACCTCTTCGGGCGGCCGGTGGCGCAACCGGAGTCGGTGGTGGCCGAGCCGGCGCGCGCGGTGCTGGCCTCGTCCAAGATCGCGGTGCTGCCGAACTCCACGCCGCGCCCGGACATGGCGGAAACCATCGGCCGGCTGAAGGTGCAGGGGCCCACCATTCCGGCAGCGGCGACCAACACCGAGCTGATGCAGGTGTTCGCCCGCCACCCGGACCTGCACGCGGTGGCGGTGGTGGAGAACCACTATCCGATCGGTCTGATCAACCGGCGCAACTTCGTGGACAAGTTCGCCCAGCCGTATTCGCGCGAACTCTACGGCCGGCGGCCGTGCACGCTCTTCATGAACGCCACGCCGCTGCGCGTGGAGGCGAGCGCGCCGATGGATTCGCTGATCTCGGTGCTGACCGGCGACGACCAGCGCTATCTCTACGAGGGCTTCATCATCACCGAGGACGGCCGCTACGCGGGGCTCGCCACCGGCGAGAGCCTGGTGCGCGCGGTGACCGAACGGCGCATCGAGGCGGCGCGCCACGCCAACCCGCTGACTTTCCTGCCCGGCAACATTCCGATCACCGAGCACATCCGCCGCCTGCTCGACGCCGAGGCCGAGTTCGCCGCCTGCTACTTCGACCTGAACAACTTCAAGCCCTACAACGACCTCTACGGCTATTGGCGCGGCGACGAGATGATCAAGCTCGCGGCCCAGGTGATCGCCGCCCATGCCGACCTCTCGCAGGACTTCGTCGGCCACGTGGGCGGCGACGACTTCGTGGTGCTGTTCCAGAGCGAGGACTGGCGGCTGCGCTGCGAGCGCGCGGTATACGAGTTCAACCGCCGCGCGCGCGACCTGTTCGACGCCGGGGAGCTGGCCCGCGACGGCTTCGAGAGCGAGGACCGGCGCGGCTTCAAGGTGCTGTTTCCGCTCACCACGGTGGCTGCCGGCGTGGTGCATGTGACCGCCGGGCAGTTCCATTCGCCGGAAGAGGTCGCTTCGGCCGCCGCCGCGGCCAAGAAAGTGGCCAAGCAGGCCGGCAGCGGCATCCACGTGGTGCCGGGACGGTGGGTGAGGATGGTGCTGGAAGCGGCGGGCTGAGCGCAGCCCTGCGGCTGCGCACGGGCGCCGGCGTTCAGTCGCCGTTGTGGTTGCGCCGCTTCTCGTTGCGCACTTCGTCCAGCAGTTCCACCCCGCCGTCCTCGTCCACGCTTTCGAGGCGCACGGTGAAGCCCCACAGGCGGGCGATGTGCTTCATGACCTCGTCGGTGGTGTCGCCCAGCGGCCGGCGCTGGTATTGCTGGTGGCGCAGGGTGAGGGAGCGGTCGCCGCGCAGGTCCACGTTCCACACCTGGATGTTCGGCTCGCGGCTGCCCAGGTTGTACTGCTCGGACAGCATCGCGCGCACCCGGCGGTAGCCGCCTTCGTCGTGGATGGCGGAAATCTCCAGGGTGTCCTCGCGCTCGTCGTCGAGCACCGCGAACAGGCGCAGGTCGCGCATGACCTTGGGCGACAGGTACTGGGCGATGAAGCTCTCGTCCTTGAAGTTGCGCATGGCGAAATCGAACACTTCCAGCCAGTTGCCGCCGGCGATGTCCGGGAACCACTGGCGGTCTTCGTCGGTGGGCTCTTCGCAGATGCGGCGGATGTCCTGCCACATGGCGAAGCCCAGCGCGTAGGGGTTGATGCCGCCGTACCAGCGGCTGTTGTAGGGCGGCTGGTACACCACGTTGGTGTGGGACTGCAGGAATTCCAGCATGAAGCTGTCGGCCAGCAGGCCTTCGTCGTACAGGCGGTTGAGCAGGGTGTAGTGCCAGAAGCTGGCCCAGCCCTCGTTCATCACCTGGGTCTGGCGCTGGGGGAAGAAGTACTGGGCGATCTTGCGCACGATGCGCACCACCTCCCGCTGCCAGGGTTCCAGCAGCGGGGCGTGCTTTTCGATGAAATAGAGCAGATTCTCTTCCGGCTCGGCGGGGAAGCGCCGCCGCCCGCCCGTGTCCTGTTGCACTTCCTGGACGGGCAGGGTGCGCCACAACTCGTTGACCTGGCCCTGCAGGTATTCCTCCCGTTCGCGCTGGCGCAGCTTCTCCTTGGCCAGCGAGAGCTTGGGCGGGCGCTTGTAGCGGTCCACGCCCAGGTTCATCAGCGCGTGGCAGGAGTCGAGCAGCAGTTCCACCTCTTCCTCGCCGTAGCGCTCCTCGCATTCGGCGATGTAATTGCGCGCGAAGATCAGGTAGTCGATGATCGCGTCCGCATTGGTCCAGGTGCGGAACAGGTAGTTGCCCTTGAAGAAGCTGTTGTGGCCGTAGGCCGCGTGGGCGATCACCAGGCCCTGCATGGTGAGCGTGTTCTCCTCCATCAGGTAGGCGATGCAGGGGTTGGAGTTGATCACGATCTCGTAGGCCAGGCCCATCTGGCCGCGCCGGTAGCCCTTCTCGGTGGAGAGGAATTGCTTGCCGAAGGACCAGTGGTGGTAGTTCACCGGCATGCCCACCGAGGCGTAGGCGTCCATCATCTGCTCGGCGGTGATGATCTCGATCTGCACCGGGTAGGTGTCGAGGCCGAATTCCGCCGCCACGCGCGCGATCTCCTCATGGTAGCGGTCGATGGCCTCCAGCGTCCATTCCGAGGAGGCCGGCAGGGGCGTCCTGCGGCTGGGGGCGCGCTTCTTCATACCAGGGTCTTCTTGAACAGTTCGCGGAATACCGGGTAGATGTCGGCCGGCGTCTCGATGCGCTGCATGGCGAAGTTGCGGTGGCTGCCCAGCAGGCGTTCGTACTCGCGCCACAGGTTCTGCGGCTCGCCCGGGGTGATCTCGATGTAGGCGAAGTGCTGACACCAGGGCAGGATGTGCCCGTCGAGCACCTGGCGGCACACGGGCGAGTCGTTGTCCCAGTTGTCGCCGTCGGAGGCCTGCGCGCCGTAGATGTTCCACTGCCCGCCGCCGTAGCGGTCCATGATGACCTCGTGCATCAGGTTGAGCGCGCTGGAGACCACCGTGCCGCCGGATTCGCGGGAGTGGAAGAACTCGTCCTCGTCCACTTCCTTGGCCACCGTGTGGTGGCGGATGAACACCACGTCGATGTGTTCGTAGCTGCGCGTCAGGAAAAGGTAGAGCAGCATGAAGAAGCGCTTGGCGATGGACTTCTTCTCCTCGTCCATGGAGCCGGAGACGTCCATCACGCAGAACATCACCGCGCTGGTGGAGGGGATGGGCACCTTGACGCGGTTGTTGTAGCGCAGGTCGAAGCTGTCGATGAAGGGGATGCCTTCGATGCGCGCGCGCAGCCGGGTGATCTCCTCCCGCAGGGCCTGCACGCCTTCGCCGTCTTCGCCCTCGGCGGCGATCAGCTTCTCCAGTTCGCGCTGCACCTCGCGCAGGCGCGCGGCCCATGGTGCGCCCAGTGCCAGCCGGCGACCCAGCGCCCCGCGCATGGAGCGCACGATGTTGATGTTGGCCGGCGTGCCATCGGCCGTGAAGCCGGCGCGGCGGGTCTTGTAGTCGGTGATGCGGGCGAGCTGGGTACGCACCAGGTTGGGCAGAGCGAGGTCGTCGAAGAAGAGATCGAGGAACTCCTCCCGCGAGAGCTGGAAGACGAAGTCGTCCTCGTGCTCGCCCTCGTTGCTCGCCTTGCCCTGGCCGCTGCCGCCGCCACCTTCGAGCGGACGCCGGACGTGGTCGCCGGAGGAAAACTGGTCGTTGCCCGCATAGACCTGCTCGCGCACGCCGCCGCGCCCGTGCTGGAAATGGGGCTCGGACAGGTCGCGGGCCGGGATGGAGACCTGTTCGCCATTGTCCAGGTCGCGGATGGAGCGGCCCTGGATGGCTTCCGACACCGCGCGGCGGATCTGGTGGCGGAAACGGCGCATGAAGCGCTGGCGGTTCACCGCGCTCTTGTTCTTGCTGTCGAACCGCCGGTCGATGATGCGGACCATGTGAGCGTCACTCCGGCACGCAGGCCGTGCGGCCCGCGCGCATCGAATCGTTGGGGCGCCGGGAGGTCCGGCGCCCGTTCGTCCCGGCTCCGCGCCGGGACGGGCTCAGGTGCTCTTGCGCACGCGCAGATACCACTCGCACAGCAGGCGCACCTGCTTCTCGGTGTAGCCCTTCTCGATCATGCGGTTGACGAAGTCCTGGTGCTTCTTCTGCTCGTCGCCGCTGGCCTTGGCGTTGAAACTGATGACCGGCAGCAGGTCCTCGGTGTTGGAGAACATCTTCTTCTCGATCACGCCGCGCAGCTTCTCGTAGCTGGTCCAGCTCGGATTCTTGCCGCCGTTCTTGGCCCGGGCGCGCAGCACGAAGTTCACCACCTCGTTGCGGAAGTCCTTCGGGTTGCTGATGCCGGCCGGCTTCTCGATCTTTTCCAGTTCGTCGTTGAGCGCGTTGCGGTCGAGGATCTCGCCGGTGTTGGGGTCGCGGAATTCCTGGTCCTGGATCCAGAAGTCGGCGTAGGTGCAGTAGCGGTCGAAGATGTTCTGGCCGTACTCGGAGTAGCTCTCCAGGTAGGCGGTCTGGATTTCCTTGCCGATGAACTCGGCGTAGCGCGGGGCGAGGAACTCCTTGATGAAGCCCAGGTAGCGCGCCTCGGTCTCCGGCGTGTACTGTTCCTGCTCGATCTGCTGTTCCAATACGTACATCAGGTGTACCGGATTGGCCGCCACCTCGCGGTGGTCGAAGTTGAACACCCGTGACAGCACCTTGAAGGCGAAGCGCGTGGACAGCCCGGTCATGCCTTCGTCCACCCCGGCGTAGTCGCGGTATTCCTGGAAGCTCTTGGCCTTGGGATCGGTGTCCTTGAGGTTTTCGCCGTCGTACACCCGCATCTTGGAATAGATGCTGGAATTCTCCGGCTCCTTCAGACGCGACAGCACGGCGAACTGCGCCATCATGCGCAGCGTGTCCGGGGCGCACGGCGCTTCCGACAGGGAACTGTGCACGAGCAGCTTGTCGTAGATGCGGATCTCGTCGGAAACGCGCAGGCAGTAGGGCACCTTGACCGTGAAGATGCGGTCGAGGAAGGCCTCGTTGTTCTTGTTGTTCTTGAACGCGACCCATTCGGACTCGTTGGAGTGGGCCATCACGATGCCGTCGAAGGGGATCGCGCCGAAGCCCTCGGTGCCCTTGTAGTTGCCTTCCTGGGTGGCGGTGAGCAAGGGGTGCAGCACCTTGATCGGCGCCTTGAACATCTCCACGAACTCCAGCAGGCCGCGGTTGGCCAGGCACAGGCCGCCGGAGTAGCTGTAGGCGTCCGGGTCGTCCTGGGAATACTCTTCGAGCTTGCGGATGTCGATCTTGCCCACCAGCGAGGAGATGTCCTGGTTGTTCTCGTCGCCAGGCTCGGTCTTGGCCACCGCGATCTGGCGCAGCACCGAGGGGCGCAGCTTGACCACGCGGAACCTGGTGATGTCGCCGCCGAACTCGTGCAGGCGCTTCACCGCCCACGGGCTCATGATGGTGTTGAGGTAACGCCGCGGGATGCCGAAGTCGTCCTCCAGCAGCGCGCCGTCTTCCTGCGGGTCGAAGAGCCCCAGCGGCGATTCGTGTACCGGCGAGCCCTTGATGGCGTAGAAGGGCACCTTCTCGATCAGGCTCTTCAGTTTTTCGGCCAGGGAGGACTTGCCGCCGCCCACCGGTCCGAGCAGGTAGAGGATCTGTTTCTTTTCCTCCAGCCCCTGCGCGCCGTGTCGGAAGTACGACACGATGTGCTCGATGACTTCCTCCATGCCGTAGAAGTCGCGGAAGGCCGGATAGAGGCGCAGCACCTTGTTGGAGAAGATGCGCGACAGGCGTGGATCGAGCCGCGTGTCGACCAGTTCCGGCTCGCCGATCGCCATCAGCATGCGCTCGGCGGAGGTGGCGTAGGCCGACCGGTCGTGCTTGCACAGTTCCAGGTATTCCTGGATCGACATCTCTTCTTCACGGGCCGATTCGAAACGCGTCTGGTACGCATTGAAGATGCTCATGTCGCCGTTCCTCCGTTGTGGGTACAGCTTGCGGCGCCCGGGGTCGGCGCCGACCGGACCGTGCCGGCATCACTCGTGAGATAGAGGTCCATGCCCCGAGTTCCGTGCCTTGCGAGGGCCAGTGTTGCAAAGGCCCGCGCCCCATTCTCCGCCCGCCGGGCGCTGGAAGGAAGGCCCAGGCCCTGTGTTAGAATCCAGGTTTGTTCGCAACATGCGTCCGCATATTCCCGGCTCGCCGCCGGCACAGCCGCACCCCGGGCGGCGCGGGCGCAATCATTGACTTCTCAGGGATCATTTAATGCAAACCAACCAGGAATCGCAAAGCTCGCTCGAGCGCCGTATCGACATGTCCGTGCCGGCGGCGGCCATCGAACAGGAAGTGGCCACCCGTCTGAAGCGCATGGCGCGCACCGTGAAGATGCCCGGCTTCCGTCCCGGCAAGGTGCCGCTGAAGATCGTCGAGCAGACCCATGGCGCCCAGGCGCGCTCTGAGGCGATCGGTGCCGCGGTGGAGAAGGCTTTCGTCGAACAGGTTCGGGAACAGAACTTGCGTGTGGCTGGTTATCCGCGCATCGAGCCGAAGCAGGGCGAAGGCGAGGGCGCTGTGGAAGTGCTCGCATTCACCGCGGTGTTCGAGGTCTATCCGGAAGTCGCCCTGGGCGACCTGTCCAGCCAGGCCATCGAGCGCCCGCTGCTGGAAGTGGGCGAGGCGGAAGTGGACAAGACCCTGGACGTGCTGCGCAAGCAGCGCACCACGTATGAAGCGGCCGACAAGGCGGCCGAGGACGGCGACCGGGTGGTGATCGATTTCACCGGCCGCAAGGATGGCGAGGTGTTCGAGGGTGGCCAGGCGCAGGATTTCCCCTTCGTGCTGGGCGCCGGTTCGATGCTGAAGGATTTCGAGGACGCGGTGCGCGGTCTAAAGTCGGGTGAAAGCAAGACTTTCGACATGACCTTCCCCGAGGACTACCATGCCGCGCAACTGGCCGGCAAACAGGTGCAGTTCGAGGTGGCGCTCAAGAAGGTCGAAGCGCCCCGTCTGCCGGAAGTCGATGCCGATCTCGCCCGTGCGCTGGGCGTGGCCGATGGCGACGTGGCCAAGCTGCGCGAGGAAGTGAAGGCCAACCTGGTGCGTGAAGTGAAGCGCCGCATCCAGGCGAAGGTGAAGGAACAGGTGATGGAGGCCCTGCTGGCGGTCAACCCGATCGAAGTGCCCAAGGCGCTGGTCGAGGCGGAAGCCCAGCAACTGGCCGACAACGCCAAACGCGATCTGGAGGCCCGCGGCCTGAAGGGCAAGGACATTCCGGTGAACGCGGGCTGGTTCATGGACCAGGCGGTGCGCCGGGTCAAGCTGGGCCTGATCATGGCCGAACTGGTGAAGGCGAAGGAACTGCACGCCAAGCCGGAGCAGATCCGCACGCTGGTCGAGGACATGGCGCAGAGCTATGAAGACCCGGCCGAACTGGTGCGCTGGTACTATGCCCAGCCGGAGCGCCTGGCGCAGGCCGAGGCGGTGGTGATCGAGGACAACGTGGTCGCCTGGGCGGTGGCCGAAGCCAAGACCGCCGACAAGGCGGTGTCTTTTGACGAACTGATGGGAAACGCGGCCTGAAGCCGCGAGAGAGCGAGCGATGAACAAGGCAACGCCACAGCTTGGCAGCAACTGGGACCCGGTCGGCCTCGGCCTGGTGCCGATGGTGGTCGAACAGAGCGGGCGCGGCGAGCGCGCCTACGACATCTATTCGCGCCTCCTGAAGGAGCGGGTGGTGTTCCTGGTCGGTCCGGTCAACGACGTCACGGCCAACCTGATCGTCGCCCAGCTCCTGTTCCTGGAGTCCGAGAACCCGGACAAGGACATCCACTTCTACATCAACTCGCCGGGCGGCTCGGTCACCGCCGGCATGGCCATCTACGACACCATGCAGTTCGTCAAGCCGCACGTGAGCACCCTGTGCATCGGCCAGGCCGCGAGCATGGGTGCCTTCCTGCTGGCCGCCGGCGAGAAGGGCAAGCGCTACTGTCTGCCCAACTCGCGGGTGATGATCCACCAGCCGCTGGGCGGTTTCCAGGGCCAGGCCTCGGACATCGAGATTCATGCGCGCGAGATCCTCTACCTGCGCGAGCGGCTGAACGGCATGCTGGCCAAGCACACCGGGCAGAGCGTGGAACAGATCGAGAAGGACACCGATCGCGACAACTTCATGTCGGCGACCGCCGCCGTCGAGTACGGCTTGGTGGACCAGGTGCTGACCAGCCGGACCGATTCCTGAACGACCAGCGAGGAAGACCATGACGGAAAAGAAGACGGGCGGCGACAAGCTGCTGTACTGCTCGTTCTGTGGCAAGAGCCAGCACGAGGTCCGCAAGCTGATCGCGGGTCCGTCGGTCTTCATCTGCGACGAGTGCATCGAGCTGTGCAACGACATCATCCGCGACGAGATCGCCGGCGACGGCGGTGCGGAGGGCGAGGGCAGCAGCCTGCCCACGCCGCAGGAGATCTGCGACATCCTCGACCAGTACGTGATCGGCCAGGGCCAGGCCAAGCGCAACCTGGCGGTGGCGGTGTACAACCACTACAAGCGCCTGCGCCACATCTCCGGGCGTGACGACGACGTGGAGCTGTCCAAGAGCAACATCCTGCTGATCGGCCCCACCGGTTCCGGCAAGACCCTGCTCGCGCAGACCCTGGCGCGCCTGCTCAACGTGCCCTTCGTGATGGCCGACGCCACCACCCTCACCGAAGCCGGCTACGTGGGCGAGGACGTGGAGAACATCATCCAGAAGCTGCTGCAGAAGTGCGACTACGACGTGGAGCGCGCCCAGCACGGCATCGTCTACATCGACGAGATCGACAAGATCTCGCGCAAGTCGGACAACCCCTCCATCACCCGCGACGTTTCGGGCGAGGGCGTGCAGCAGGCGCTGCTCAAGCTGATCGAAGGCACCATCGCCTCGATTCCGCCCCAGGGCGGGCGCAAGCATCCGAACCAGGACTTCATCCAGGTCGATACGACCAACATCCTGTTCGTCTGCGGCGGCGCCTTCGACGGGCTGGACAAGGTCATCCGCGACCGCACCGAGAAGGCCGGCATCGGCTTCGGCGCCGAGGTCAAGAGCCGCCAGGGCAAGAACCTCACCGAGACCTTCCGCCAGGTGGAGCCCGAGGACCTGGTCAAGTTCGGCCTGATTCCCGAGTTCGTCGGCCGCCTGCCGGTGGTCGCCACGCTGCAGGAACTCGACGAGGACGCGCTGATCAAGATCCTCGTGGAGCCGAAGAACGCGCTGGTCAAGCAGTACCAGAAGCTGTTCTCCATGGAAGGCGTGGATCTCGAGTTCCGCACCCCCGCGCTGCATGCGGTGGCGCGCAAGGCCATCCGCCGCAAGACGGGCGCACGCGGGCTGCGCTCCATCCTGGAGGCGGCGCTGCTGGACATCATGTACGAACTGCCTACGATGAAATCGGTGGAAAAGGTCGTCATCGACGAGAACACCATCGAGGAGGGCGGAAAACCCCTGCTGATCTACGCCGATCAGCCGAAGGTGTCCGGATCCAACTGATCCGGGCCTGCCGCTTGAATTTCACGCTTGAGCCCATATCTGGGCTCAACGCGTCTTTAGAGGGTAAAAATCATGTCGGGCCCGCTTGACCTCCCCAACGAACAACTGGAAATGCCGCTGCTGCCGCTGCGCGACGTGGTGGTGTTTCCCCACATGGTGATCCCGCTCTTCGTGGGCCGCCCGAAATCCATCAAGGCGCTGGAAAACGCCATGGAGGCGGGCAAGAGCATCCTGCTGGTGGCGCAGAAGTCCGCCGCCAAGGACGAGCCCACCGCCGAGGATCTCTACGAGATCGGCTGCGTCGCCAACATCCTGCAGATGCTCAAGCTGCCCGACGGCACCATCAAGGTGTTGGTCGAAGGCGTGCAGCGCGCGCGGCTCGATTCGGTGGATGACCTGCGCAGCGTGTTCGTCGCCCGCGTCACGCCGATTCCGCAGTCCGACGGCGGTAACAACGAAGTCGAGGCGATGCGCCGCGCGATCATTGCCCAGTTCGACCAGTACGTGAAGCTCAACAAGAAGATCCCGCCGGAAATCCTAACTTCCCTGTCGGGCATCGAAGAGGCCGGACGGCTGGCCGACACCATCGCCGCCCACCTGCCGCTCAAGCTCGAGCAGAAGCAGGAAGTGCTGGAGATGTTCAACACCGGCGAGCGCCTGGAACGCCTGCTCACCCAGCTCGAGACCGAACTCGACATCCTGCAGGTGGAAAAGCGCATCCGTGGCCGCGTCAAGCGGCAGATGGAGAAGAGCCAGCGCGAGTACTACCTCAACGAGCAGGTCAAGGCCATCCAGAAGGAACTCGGCGAGGGCGAGGAAGGTGCCGATCTGGAAGAGATGGAGCGCAAGATCAAGGCCGTCGGCATGCCCAAGGAAGCGCTCGCCAAGGCCCAGGCGGAATTCAAGAAGCTGCGCCTGATGTCGCCCATGTCGGCCGAGGCCACCGTGGTGCGCAACTACATCGAGACCATGATCGGCCTGCCGTGGAAGAAGAAGTCCCGCGTCAGCAAGGATCTGGTCGAGGCCGAAAAGGTGCTCGACAAGGACCACTACGGTCTGGAGCGCGTCAAGGAGCGCATCCTCGAATACCTCGCCGTGCAGCAGCGCGTGGACAAGGTCAAGGCGCCCATCCTGTGCCTGGTCGGTCCTCCGGGCGTGGGCAAGACCTCGCTGGGCCAGTCCATCGCCAAGGCCACCAACCGCAAGTTCGTGCGCATGGCCCTGGGCGGTGTGCGCGACGAAGCCGAAATCCGCGGCCACCGCCGTACCTACATCGGCTCCATGCCGGGCAAGATTCTGCAGAACATGAACAAGGTCGGGGTCAAGAATCCGCTGTTCCTGCTCGACGAAGTGGACAAGCTCGGCCAGGACTTCCGCGGCGATCCCAGTTCGGCCCTGCTCGAGGTGCTGGATCCGGAACAGAACCACACCTTCCAGGACCACTACGTGGAGGTCGATTTCGACCTCTCCGACGTGATGTTCGTCGCCACCGCGAACACCATGAACATCCCGGCGCCGCTGCTCGACCGCATGGAGGTGATCCGCCTGTCCGGCTATACCGAGGACGAAAAGGTCAACATCGCCCAGCGCTACCTGGTGCCCAAGCAGATGAAGAACAACGGCCTCAAGCGCGACGAACTGTCGGTGACCGAGGACGCGCTGCGCGACGTGGTGCGCTACTACACCCGCGAGGCCGGCGTGCGCAGCCTGGAGCGCGAGATCTCCAAGATCTGCCGCAAGGTCGTGAAGTCGCTGGTGCTGCGCGCGCGCACGACGAAGATCGTCGTCAACGCCAGGAACCTGGACAAGTACCTGGGCGTGTGCAAGTACAGCTTCGGCATGGCCGAGAAGGAAAACCAGATCGGCCAGGTCACCGGGCTGGCGTGGACGGAGGTCGGCGGCGAGCTGCTCACCGTGGAAGCGGTGGTGCTGCCCGGCAAGGGCAAGGTGATGACCACCGGCAAGCTCGGCGAGGTCATGCAGGAATCCATCCAGGCCGCGCTCTCGGTGGTGCGCAAGCGCGCCCGCTCGCTGGGCATCGACGGCGACTTCTACCAGAAGAGCGACATCCACATCCACCTGCCGGAAGGCGCCATTCCCAAGGACGGCCCTTCGGCCGGCGTGGCGATCTCCACCGCGCTGGTGTCCGTGCTCACCGGCATTCCGGTGCGCTGCGACGTGGCGATGACCGGCGAGATCACGCTGCGCGGCGAAGTGCTGGCCATCGGCGGTCTCAAGGAGAAGCTGCTCGCGGCGGTACGCGGCGGCATCACCACGGCGCTGATTCCCGAGGAGAACGTCAAGGATCTGGCGGAAATCCCGGAGAACATCAAGAACGCCATCGCCATCGTGCCGGTGAAGTGGATCGACCAGGTGCTGCAGCATGCGCTGGAACGCCTGCCCGAGCCGCTGCCCGAGGTGGAGGTGGCCGAGGCTCCGGCCGTGGCCGCGGCCACGGAAGAGGGCGGTTCGCAGAAGATCCGCGCCCACTGACCGCCGTTCGCTTCCGCCCAGGGCGAAGTGTGCTACCGGCGCACTTCGCCCTTTTTCTTTTCCGCAACACGTGAATGAATCCGGGGTGTAACACGCTTGACACGCCCGAATTTACCGCGCTATAAAGCCCGTGCAGGCTTCAACGCATTTGGAATGGCCCTGAATGCCGCGCCGGTTCAGGGATTGCGCATTTTTATCGTGTTGCATTCGAATCCAAAGAAGGGGGCATAAGTGAACAAATCCGAACTGATCGACGAGATCGCCGCCAAGGCCGAAATTTCCAAGTCTGCCGCTGGCAAGGCGCTCGACGCAGCCGTTGCGGCAGTCAAGCAGGCGCTGAAAAAGAAGGATAGCGTGACGCTGGTGGGATTCGGCACGTTCTACGTGGGCGAGCGCGCCGCGCGCACGGGGCGCAACCCCCGCACCGGCAAGAGCATCAAGATCAAGGCGGCCAAGGTGCCCAAGTTCCGCGCTGGCAAGGCCCTCAAAGATGCAGTAAACTGACGGGCCCGGCTGGTTGGGGATGCCTCCCCGCATCCAGCTCGGCGCGGGTGCTTAGCTCAGTTGGTAGAGCGCTAGCCTTACAAGCTGGATGTCGGCGGTTCGATCCCGTCAGCACCCACCAATATATCTGAAGCCCGGACGCGTTCCGGGCTTTTTCATGGCCGTCTTGGCGTTGAGCGGTGCGACTTCGAGCTTGACGCTCGCAGCGTGCTTCTCTAGAATGCGCGCTTCTTCGCCGACGGGCGGTTAGCTCAGCGGTAGAGCACTGCCTTCACACGGCAGGGGTCACTGGTTCGATCCCAGTACCGCCCACCATCCCATGGGTTCCCATAGGCGAAGATTTCCTTCCCGCAGTACCTTTTCCCGTTTTTCCGATCGACGCTTTCACCGCTGGTGCGATGCACGTGCGGGCGTTTGCCGTTCACGTTCTCGACCGGGCGTTCTCCCGTTGCCCACGGCTGCGCCGTCAAAACAACGTTGTCATTTTCAGTTGGCGGGAATATGATTCTTTCGTCATGTCTCGATAGCCGGTTCGGAAATGCGAAATGGATCGATCGCGATGCGGAGGGCTGGACCGGCGGGATTCAGCCTCATCGAACTGCTTGTCGCCTTGGCGGTGCTCGCGGTGATCGCCGCCATCGGCGTGCCGTCCTGGCAGGGTCTGATGCGAGACACCCGTCTGACGAGCACGAGCAACGAGATTTTCACGGCGCTCTTTCATGCCCGCTCCGAAGCCATCAGGCGCGGCCGCCGGGCCACGCTTTGTACCAGCGCCGACGGCGAGTGGTGCGCGACCGGGGTGGACTGGCATGCGGGATGGATGCTCTTCGAGGATGGCAACGACAACGGCCGGCGCGATGCGGGCGAGACGATCGTCGCGGTAAGCGGTGCGCGCAGCGGGCGACTGCGCATCACGGGCAACGATCCGGTGCGCAACTACGTGTCTTACGTGCCCACCGGGATGACCCGCACGACGAGCGGTGCGCTGCAGATGGGCCGGTTTACCATCTGCCACGGCGGCCGCGGACGCCAGATCGTCATCAGTGCCAGCGGCCGGCCGCGCGTCGTCGCCGGCGTGGTCTGCGACGACTGATCCTCGACCGGGTGTTGCAGTGCACGTTGACCGGCCGGGCTGCTCTCCCTAGAGTGGTGCGCACGGCTTGCCGCGTACCGCGTGCGGCCCGATTCCCCGGCTTTCAGGCATCGTGACGACAGATACGCTTTCGGATTCGCCCCGCCTTCTTTCCGCTGCGTGGCTGCGCGAGTGCTTCACCGCGGGTGGCGACGACGCCCCGGTGCGGGAGGCGGAGGCGGGCACGCCGCTGAGGCCGGCGGCGGTGCTGGTGCCCGTGGTCGACCGCGCGGACGACCTGTCGGTGCTGCTCACCCGGCGCACCGACCATCTGCACCATCATCCGGGGCAGATCAGCTTTCCCGGCGGGCGCGTGGAGGATTCCGATACCTCGGCGGTCATGACCGCGCTGCGCGAGACGGAAGAGGAGATCGGCCTCGATCCGCAGCGCGTCGAACTGCTCGGCGAACTGGCCGAATACCACACCGGCACCGGTTTTCGCGTCACCCCGGTGGTCGGGCTGGTGCATCCGCCCTTCGAACTCGTGCTGGACGACTTCGAAGTCGCCGAGGCGTTCGAGGTACCGCTCCGCTTCCTGCTCGATCCGGCCAACCGCGAGCGCCATCGTGTCGAATACCAGGGACGCATGCGCGAGTACTACGCCATTCCTTACCACGACTACTTCATCTGGGGGGCCACGGCCGGCATCCTGGTGCAGATGAGCAGCTTCGTCGGTTTCGCCCGCATAGGCTGAACGGTTTTCCGGCTATGCCCGCGGCGGGCGGGTGGCGTAAAATCGCGCCTTTGCCCCGCTTCCGGCGTTTGCAGATGGCCTCCACCGTTCGTACCCGTTTTGCCCCCAGCCCCACCGGCTTCCTGCACATCGGCGGCGCGCGCACCGCGCTGTTCGCCTGGGCCTATGCCCGCCGCCACGGCGGCAGGTTCATCCTGCGCATCGAGGACACCGACGTCGCGCGTTCCACGCCCGAGGCGGTGCAGGCCATTCTGGACGGCATGCAGTGGCTGGGCCTGGAGGCGGACGAGGGGCCGTTCTACCAGATGCAGCGCATGGATCGCTACAAGGAGGTGATCCGGCAGATGCTGGCCGCCGGCACCGCCTACCATTGCTACACGTCCAGGGAAGAACTCGACGCCCTGCGCGCCGAACAGGAAGCGCGCAAGGAAAAGCCGCGCTACGACGGCCGCTGGCGCCCCGAGCCGGGCAAGACGTTGCCGGTGCCACCGGCCGGCGTGCAGCCGGTGGTGCGCTTCTGCAACCCGATCGAAGGCGTCGTGGCCTGGGACGACCAGGTCAAGGGCCGCATCGAGATCGCCAACGCCGAACTGGACGACTTCATCATCGCCCGCGCCGATGGCACGCCCACCTACAACTTCTGCGTGGTGGTGGACGACTGGGACATGGGCATCACCCATGTCATCCGCGGCGACGACCACGTGAACAACACCCCGCGCCAGATCAACGTGCTGCGGGCGCTGGGCGCCGAGGTGCCCCAGTACGCCCACCTGTCCATGATCCTGGGGGACGACGGTACCAAGCTGTCCAAGCGCCACGGCGCGGTCAGCGTGATGCAGTACGACGAGGATGGCTACCTGGCGGAGGCGGTCGTGAACTACCTCGCGCGCCTGGGCTGGAGCCACGGCGACGACGAGATATTCAGCCGCGAGCAGTTCGTCGAGTGGTTCGACCTGGACCACATCACACCCTCGGCCGCCCAGTTCAACACCGAAAAGCTCAATTGGCTCAACGCCCACTACCTCAAGCAGGCGGACAACGCACGGCTCGCCGCCGAAGTGGCGAACCGGCTGGCGCGCCGGGGCGTGAATCCGGAGGCCGGCCCGGCGCTGGAAGCCGTGGTGGCGCTGTACAAGGAGCGCGTGGGCAACCTCAATGAACTGGCCGACGCGGTGGAACTGTTCGTGGCCGAGGTGCATCCCGCGCCCGAGGTGCTGGCCCAGCATCTGACCGACGCCGCCAAGGCTGCGCTGGCAAGCCTGCGCGGGCGGCTGGCCGAAGTGGCCTGGGACAAGGCGGCGATCAACCAGGCCATCAAGGACACCATGGCCGAACATGGCCTGAAGATGCCCCAGGTCGCCATTCCGCTGCGCGTGGCGCTCCTGGGCGTGCCGCAGACGCCGTCCATCGACGCGGTGGTGGAAGTGCTGGGGCGTGAAGCGGTGCTGCACCGCCTCGACCGCTATCTCTGAGCGGGGTCGCTCATTAGCCCGGCAATCAAATACCGTTCGGGTTGAGCCTGTCGAAGCCCGCTTTGGGCCAATGCCCTTCTTCGACAAGCTCAGGGCGAACGGTGTTGCCTAAACGGTTGCCGGGTTAATGGTCTTCGCTGCGGGGCGCGCGTGCCGGGCGCAGCAGGAAGCGCGCCGGGTCCAGCGCGTCCCACATGTCGAGTTCCACCGGCAGCGGTTCGCCGGCCAGCCGGCTGGCGAGGAGTTCGCCCATCAGCGCGGCGAACACCAGTCCCCGCGAGCCGAAGCCGGAAATCGCCCACAGCCCCTCGTGGCGCGGGATGTCTTCCAGCTTGCAGCGCGCCTCCAACGAGGTCACCGCGGGCAGGGCTCCCACCATGGGCAGGCGGTCGGGTGACGCGGGGCGGAAGCCCGTGCGCCCGCCGAGCGCGTCCGCGTCCAGGGCTTCCGTGTAGCCGGGCAGGATGTTCTCCAGCTTGCGCAGGTTCTGCAGGTGGTCGGCGCGGCGAACGGCGGGGTCCTCGTCGCCCACGCCGAAGCTCGCGCCGGCGCAGCGCCGGCCGTCCACTGCCGGCGTCACGTAGCCCTGGCGGCACACCACCACGCGGGGCGGGGAACCGTCCTCTGCGGCGAGCAGGGACACCTGGCCGCGGGCGCTGATCACCGGCAGGGCCGCTGCCTGGGGCAGGCGGCGGATGCCGACGCCGTTGGCGAGGATGAGCTGCGGGGCGCGGGCGATGACCGTTTCGTCCTCGTCCAGCGCCACCCATTCGCCGTCCTGCCGCTCGATGCGGGCCACGGTGCGGCCGAAGTGGCAGCGGGTGCGCTCCGGGTGGGCGGCGAGATTCGCCCGGCACAGGCTGGGCGGCTGCACCCAGCCGCTGGTGGGGAACCACCAGCCGCCGGCGGGCAGCGGCCAGCCGGCGATGCGGCCGGCTTCCTCCCGGTTCACGTAGCGCAGGTGTTCGGCGGGCGGCTGGTGGCGCTCGACCACCGCTCGCTGTTTCTCCTCCTGTTCCCCGTCGCGCGCCAGGTGCAGCACGCCGCAGGTGTCGTGACGCACCGCCTGGCCGAGTTCGGCCAGATGGGAGAGGTGGCGCAGGGCGTACAGCGTGCCGGCCCGGGTCAGGCGGCCGAGGCGGTTGTCGTCCAGGCTGGGCAGGGGGCGCAGCACGCCGGCATGGTTGCCGGAGGCGCCGGCGCCGGGGCCTTCGGCGGCGTCGATGACGTCCACCGTCCAGCCGCGTGCGGCCAGGCGTTCGGCCACGCTGCTGCCGGCCGCCCCCGCACCCAGCACCAGGGCGTGACGCGTCGTGCTGCCGGCGGCGGCCTTGCCGGGGCCGCGGTAGCGGCCGCGCAGCATCTGGCGCTTGCCGCCGAAGCCGGGGGCCTTCTCGGTCTCGAAGCCGGCGCGGCGCAGGCCTTCGCGCACCTCGCCGGCCACGGACCAGGTCGCCAGCGTGGCGCCGGGGGCTGCTAGCCGCGCCAGCAGATGGAAGATGCGCGTCGACCAGAGCTGAGGGTTCTTGGCCGGCGAGAAGCCGTCCAGGTAGAAGGCGTCCGCGCTGGCCCGCAGGTTGGCGAGGCCCTCGGCCGCGTCGCCGAGGAAAAGCGTCAGCACCACCCGGCCGCCGTCCAGATCGATGCGGTGCAGCCCCGGCGTGAGCGTGGGCCACCTGGCCTGCAGTTCGGCGGCCAGCGGGGCGAGGTCGGGTGCCTGGGCAATGAGCGGGGCGTGCAGCGCGGCCAGGTCGGCGGGGCGGAAGGGATGCAGTTCGCAGGAGACGAAGTGCAGGCGCGTGCAGCGCTGCGGGTCGGCGCGCCAGGTTGCCCAGGTGGCGAGCAGGTTCAGGCCGAGGCCGAAGCCGGTCTCCAGGACGACGAAGGTCTCCCGCCCTTGCCAGCGCTCCGGCAGGCCGTTGCCGGCGAGGAACACGTGCTGCGCCTGGCCGAGTCCGCCGGCGGTGGAGTGATAGACGTCGTCGAAGGCGCTGCTGCGCGGCGTGCCGTCGGGTGCGAGTTCGAGCGGGGCAGGGACGATGGGCATGGAGAATCTAGTGTGCCGCCTGCCTGCTCCGGAAGAGCCGCAGGGCGAGGCTCACCACCGCCAGGATCACGGCGCCGGCGACGATGCCGAGCAGGCCCTGCAGTGCCACCGGCAGCAGGGCGCCGGTGATGCCGGTCATGCCTTCCGTTACGGCTTCGATGGCGTGGTGCACCGGCGGCAGGCCGTGGCTGAGGATGCCGCCGCCGACGAGGAACATGGCCACCGTGCCGGCCACGGACAGGCCGCGCATCAGCCACGGCGCCGCGGCGAGGATGGCCGCGCCCAGGCCGCGCTGCAGGGGGCCGGACTGACGGCTGAGGAGCAGGCCCAGGTCGTCGAGCTTGACGATGATGGCGACCAGACCATACACGCCGATGGTCATCGTCACCGCGATGGTGGCGAGCACGGACACCTGGGTGAGCAGGGCCATGCCGCCGACCACGCCCAGGGCGATGACGATGATCTCCGCGGAGAGGATGAAGTCGGTGCGGATGGCGCCGCGGATCTTCTCCTTTTCCAGCGCCTTCAAATCCACATGGGGGTCGGCCAGCGCCTGGAGCACCTCGCGCTGGTGCACCTCGTCCTCGACCGCTTCGCCGGTGGCCCGGTGGAGGAAGCGGTGGGCGATCTTCTCGAAGCCTTCGTAGCACAGGAAGCCGCCGCCCAGCATCAGCAACGGCGCGATGGCCCACGGGGCCAGGATGCTGATGAGGATTGCCGCCGGCACCAGGATGGCCTTGTTGACCAGCGAACCCTTCGCCACCGCCCACACCACCGGCAGTTCGCGATCAGCGCGCACGCCGGCGACCTGCTGGGCGTTCAGGGCGAGGTCGTCGCCCAGCACGCCGGCGGTCTTCTTGGCGGCGACCTTGGTCATGACGGAGACGTCGTCCAGCACGGCGGCGATGTCGTCGAGCAGGAGGAGCAGGCTGGCGCCGGCCATGGAGGTCTCCGGTCAGGGCTGAAGGGGAGGGGGCGGGTGGATCACTCCGGCCGCATGTGCGGGAACAGGATCACGTCGCGGATGGACGGGCTGTCGGTGAGCAGCATGACCAGGCGGTCGATGCCGATGCCGCAGCCGCCCGTGGGCGGCAGGCCGTATTCCAGCGCACGGATGTAGTCCGCATCGTAGTACATGGCTTCCTCGTCGCCGGCTTCCTTGGCCTGGGCCTGCGCCTGGAAGCGGGCGGCCTGGTCTTCCGGGTCGTTGAGCTCGGAGAAGCCGTTGGCGATCTCGCGGCCGACGATGAAGAGCTCGAAGCGCTCGGTGATGTCCGGGTCCGTGTCCGAGGCGCGGGCCAGTGGGGAGACTTCCACCGGATAGTCGATGATGAAGGTCGGCTCCCACAGCTCGGCTTCGGCGCAGGCTTCGAAGAGCTGCAGTTGCAGGCTGCCCAGGCCGCCCGGCTTTACCTTCTCGCCGAAGTCGACGATCTTCTGCTTGAGCCACTCGGCGTCCGCCAGTTGCTCCAGCGTGAAGCCGGGGTGGTACTTGCGGATGGCGTCCACGATGGTCAGGCGGTGGAAGGGCTTGGAGAGGTCCAGTTCGCGGCCCTGGTAAACAAAGGATTCGGTGCCCAGCGCCTCACGGGCGGAGTGGCGGATCAGCCCTTCGGTGAAGTCCATCAGCGTCTGGTAGTTCGCGTACGCCTCGTAGAACTCCATCATCGTGAATTCGGGGTTGTGGCGCGGGGAGAGGCCTTCGTTGCGGAAGTTGCGGTTGACCTCGAACACCTTCTCCAGGCCGCCCACCACCAGGCGCTTCAGGTAGAGCTCCGGCGCGATGCGCAGGAACAGATCCATATCCAGCGCGTTGTGGTGGGTGACGAAGGGCTTGGCCGCGGCGCCGCCGGGGATGGGGTGCATCATCGGCGTTTCCACTTCCAGGAAGCCGTGGCCGATCATGTAGTTGCGGATGGACTGCACCATGCGGCTGCGGGCCACGAAGGTGAAGCGGGTTTCCTCGCTCATGATCAGGTCCACGTAGCGCTGGCGGTACTTCTGCTCCACGTCGGTGAGGCCGTGGAACTTGTCCGGCAGCGGGCGCAGGCTCTTGGTGAGCAGGCGGATTTCGCTCGCCTGTACGGTGAGTTCGCCGGTCTTGGTCTTGAACAGCGTGCCCACGCAGCCGACGATGTCGCCGATGTCCCAGTGCTTGAAATCGGCATAGACGTCTTCGCCCACCTCGTCGCGCTTCACGTAGAGCTGGATGCGGCCGGAAAGGTCCTGGATGGTGACGAAGCTCGCCTTGCCCATCACGCGCTTGAGCATGATCCGGCCGGCGACCCTGACCTCCACCGGGCTGGCTTCGAGCGCTTCGCCTTCCTTGTCGCCGTACAACTCGTCGAGCTTGCCCGCGGTGTTCTCGCGCGAGAAGTCGTTGGGGTAGGCGCGGCCGCCGGCGCGCCACTGGGCGAGCTTTTCGCGCCGCTCGGCGATGATGTGGTTCTCGTCCTGGGGAAGGGCGGTGTTGTTCTGCTCGGGCATGGTCTGGTCTGGTTTGCTGGTCAATTCGGTCTTCCGCGTTCCGTCCATCGGGCATATCGGCGCCGCACGGAGGAACTTTGCCGGAATCAAGGCCGTAATTGTCGCAGGCGGGCATCATCCGGGCAAATCGGTGTGCCTCGCATGCCTGTGCCCACTGCCCGATTCGAGGCGTGCAGTGTGGATGAACCCTGTGGGGGTGAGCTAAAGTCCGCCCTCACGATTCCGTTACAGATGACGACATAACTACATTCGAGAGAGGGGGATTTCGATGGGCACGTTCGCGCAACTCTACGAGGCTGTGGAGAAGACGTTCTGGAATTCGCTGACCAAGAAGCTGTGCAGCTTCCTGCTGCTCTTCTTCATCGATCTCTTCTATCTCGGCATCTATGTACACCAGAAAGGCGAGGTGACCAGCCTGCTGGCGGCCGGCAAGGTGGAAGCGCAGACCGTGGCGGGGATCTCCTCCGCGCTCGACACCGGCCTCTACGCCATGCTTTCCCTGACCGTGCTGGCGCTGCTGATCAACGTCGGCCAGATTCTCTACATCCGCCACCTGATCGTGCGTCCGGTCAAGGTGATCACCCGCATCTTCAACGAGATCGCCCGCGGCGAGGGGGACTTCTCCCGCGACCTGCCCATGACCACCCACGACGAACTGCGCGAGCTGGCGCAGAGCTACAACCGTTTCGCCGACAAGATGCGGCAGATCATCAGCGAGGTGCGCACCATGAGCGTGAGCATCGCGCGCGAGGCGGTGCAGGTGAAGAACAAGGTGGACAGCTCCGCCCGCGACGCGCGCGAGCAGGGGCGCATGACCGAGGTGGTGTTTACCGCCAGCACCGAATCGACCAAGGCCATCGAGGAGGTATCCACCAGCACCCAGAACATCTCCGCGTCCACCAACGCCAACCTGGACATCGCCCGCGAGTCGCTGCTGGAGATGCAGGACATCGCCGGCAAGATCAACGCGGTGAGCGACAAGGTGGTGCAGTTCAACCACACGGTGGATGAGCTCTCCCATCGCTCGGAGAGCGTCAAGCAGATCGCCTCGCTGATCCGCGAGATCGCCGACCAGACCAACCTGCTGGCGCTGAACGCGGCCATCGAGGCGGCCCGGGCCGGCGAGGCCGGGCGCGGCTTCGCGGTGGTGGCCGACGAGGTGCGCAAGCTCGCCGAGCGGGTCAACAAGGCCACCGAGGAAATCCACGGCAACATCGGCGGCATGATCTCGCTGGTGTCCAGCACCCGCGCCGAGAACGAGGTCATCAACGCCGACGTGCTGCAGACCCGGCAGGTGGTGGGGCGTTCGGCCGCTCAGTTCGAGCACATGGTGGGCGAATTCGAGTGCACCGGCGAGCAGTTGCTGCAGATCGCCGCGGCCATGGAGGAACTCACCGCCACCAACAGCCAGGTGCACGAGAACGTGAGCGTCATCCACGAACTCTCCACCTCGGTCGCGAAGGACATGGAAGAGTCCGAGCAGCGCACGCTGGAGCTGTCCCGCGCCACCGAGGCGGTGCAGGAGCTGGTGTCCCGCTTCCGCATCGGCAAGGGCGCCTTCGACCACGTGGTGAACGAGGCCTACGCCTTCCGCAACGCGGTCCAGAAGCAGTTCGAAGAGATGGCCGCCGCCCGGGTGGACGTGTTCGACCGCCACTACCAGCCGATTCCCAACACCAATCCGCCGAAGTTCAAGGTGTCCTGGGGCGAGGAATACGGCCGCCGCTGTCAGCGGCTGATGGACGACTTCGTCGCCTCGGTGAAGGGCTCGATCTACGCCGTGGCGGTCAATGCCGACAGCTATCTGTCGGCCCACAACACCAAGTTCTCCAAGCCGCTCACCGGCGACTACGCCACCGACCTGGTGGGCAACCGCACCTGCCGCAAGTTCGAAGGTCCCACCGAACTGCGTGCCGCGCGCAACGCCGAGCCCATGCTGCTGCAGACCTTCATGCGCGACACCGGCGAAATCCTGTGCGACATCGCCCTGCCCATCCACGTGGGCGGACGCCACTGGGGCAACGTGCGCATCGGCGTCGCGGTGGATGCGCTGGTCGGCAGCTGAGAACCGCCCGCCGGCCCGGCCGGCGGACGGCTTCAGTGGGTTCCGGCCTGGGCCGGAAAGCGCCAGTTCTCGTATTCCTTGGCGAACACCATGCCCGCGTCGCCGCGCGGGCCGCTGAATACCTGGCGCAGGCGGGCGGCACCGAGCTTGCCTTCCGGGTCCAGGCTCTCCACCTTGGCCAGCGCGGCCAGGGCTTCCGCTTCGTTCCCCAGGCGGGCCTGGTTGTAGGCATAGGCGGTCAGGGACTGCAGCCACAGGCGGGGAAAGGCGTGCCAGCGGCTGAAGTCGGCCATGTCGGCGGTCACCGCGCGCCAGTCCCCGGGCAGGCCCAGCCGTTCCGACAGCCACGCCAGGCAGGACAGCGCCCAGTGCGCGGCTTCGCTGGAGCGGCGGCGGTAGAAATAGAAGCGGTAGGCGACGATGCGCACGCCCAGGGAGTCCGGCGCGCCGTCGATGATCTCGCGCACCAGGCTTTCCGCCTTCTCGCCCTCGGCCCAGTGGGCGAAGATCTCCCGCAGGCGCGTGCGCACCTCGGGCGGCAGGTTGTTGGCGAAGTGGTAGGGCTCCAGGGTGTGGATGCGCGCGCCGTGCCGTGGCTGCTGCGGATCGGGGCTATCGTGCATGGGTCTCGCTTCCTTGTTGCATGCGGTGGGGGAGATCGGGGCCGGCGGCGCGGCCGAGTCCGCCGGGGCGGTACATGGGCCCGCCGCGCCGGTAGGCGTCGAGCAGGTCGTGGGCCGGGGTGCGGCCGGCGTCGAGCAGGCGGTGCAGCGGCGCGAGCGCGTCGGCGGCACCCAGGCCGTGACGCGCGAGCGCGGCGCCGGCCCGGTCGAGCACGTGCCGCGTCGTCCGGTACAGCGCGGGATCGGCAAAGCCGGTACGGGCGAAACGGCGGTAGAGCGCGACGTCGGTGTGCTCGTCGGCGCCGGGCAGGTCTTCGGCCAGGCACACGCCGGCGAGCAGATGCCCGCAGGCCTCCAGCAGGTCGGCGCCGGGCAGGGCGTCGAAGGCCTTGAATTCGATGCGCCCGGCTTCGGCGGGTATGCGAACGGGATGGATCAGGGCCGAGCGCGGCTGCCAGGCCTCGAATTCGCCGGCGCCGAGGAAGAGCTTGACCGCCGGGCGCAGCGCCGCCCGTTCGTGGCTGCGCCAGGACCAGCCGTCCCACGGCTGGCCGGCGTGGAAAGGGCTGCTGAAGCTGAAGGGTACCAGGTAGGGCGCGTAGTGGTTGAGCCGGCGCACGGCGGCGAGCGTGCGGGCGGTGTCCCAGCCGGGAAAGGACAGGTTCAGGTCCGGGCCGTAGCTCAGCGTGGACACGTGGGAGCCGTCGTAGGCGGGGTGGCGCGCGCGCAGGTCGCGCTCCCACTCGGTGAGCGGCGGATCGAAGGCGTAGTGCGTGCGCTGCGGGTTGAACGCGGCGACGGCCAGCCCCAGGCCGTGCTGGTCGAGCTGTGCGGCCAGGGCCGCCTCGGTGGCGAGCAGGTGGTCCAGCGCATCGCCGATGGCGGCCAGGGGCGGGGTGCGGATCTCCACGCCCTTGACCTCCAGGGTGCGGAAGCGGCCCTCGGCGTCGAAGCGCTCGTCGCCCTCCAGATACCAGTAGCCGCGCTTGATGCCCAGGTCGCCGGTGGCCAAGCGGGGGTCGTCCAGGCCGGGACGCTCGGCGGTGATGGCGGCGATTTCGGCGAAGGGGAGATTGGAGAAGTCCCGCACCCGGCCGGCATGGGGGCCGGCGGTGTCGATCAGCAGGTATTCGAACTCGATGCCGAAGCGCAGCATGGTGGAAGAGACCAAATCCTCAGAGCCATTCGAAGCGTACATCGCCCACCCGTTCCGGCTCGCCGTTCCCGGGCTCGTCCGCGCCTTCGACGGGCGTGCCCAGGTAGAGGAAGCCGACGATCTGTTCTTCTTCGGCCAGCCCGAGTTCCCGGTGGAAGCCCCGATCGTACATCCACCAGCCGGAGCGCCAGATGCCGCCGTAGCCGAGCGCGCGGGCGGCGAGCTGCAGCGTGAGCACGGTGCAGCCGGCGCACAGTTGCTGGTCGAACAGGGGCACCGTGGCGCTGGCCCGGGGCGAGGCCACGACCACCAGCACCAGCGGCGCGCGGTGGGGCATGCGCGGTGCGCGGGCGATGCGCTTCTCGGGCTGTCCCGCCGCCAGGGCGGCGCGGCGCATGGCTTCGCCCAGGCGGTCCAGCCCTTCGCCGCGGGCAGCCAGGAAGCGGTAGGGGCGCAGGTGGCCGAAGTCGGGCACGCGCAGGGCCGCGCGCAGCATCAGTTCCAGCGCTGCGTCGTCGGGGGCGGGGGCGCCCAGGTGGTGGTGGGAGCGCCGTTCCAGCAGCAGGCGCAATCCGGCGGGCGGGGTCAGTGGGGCCATTCCAGTCTGTCCTCGATGCGCAGGCCGCGGCGCAGGCGGTCGCGCACGTCCATCAGCAGCCCATCCAGGGTTTCCAGGCGCTCCAGGTTGTCGCGCTCGCCGTCGCCGGTGGTGATGACCTCGGCGATGCCGCCGTTGCGGATGACCAGCCGCCGGTCGCCGCGCAGGGCGAGCAGGGGGTCGTGGGTGGAGATCAGCACGATCTTGTCGCCGCCGGAGAGCAGCCGGAGGGCGCGCTTGCGGTCCACGCCGGCGTTCTCGATCTCGTCGATCAGCACCACCGGCGAGGCGGACAGCAGCGCGGCATCGGCGATCATCAGCGCGCGGGTCTGCCCGCCGGAGAGCTGGGTGACCGAGACCTCGGGGCTGAACTTCTCCCCGGTCAGGCCGTTGGCGCAGGCGATCACCTGCTCGGCCATGCCCTCCACGTCGGCGACCATGCGGCAACGGGCGTGCAGGGTGATGAAGTCCCGCACGGAGAGGTCCACGACGAAGTTCATGTTCTGCGACAACTGGGCGACCAGCTTGCGGTCGGGGGCGTAGCGCCGCTCGTCGCCGGGGGGCTGGCCGTCGAGCAGGATGCGCCGCCCGGTGGGGGTGTCGCCCTGGGCCAGGCATTCGATGTCGGCCAGCAGGCGGCTCTTGCCCGAGCCGGTGGGGCCGACGATGCACACCACCTCGCCGGCGCGCACTTCCAGTTCCACGTTCTCGGCCTGGCCGGACTTGTCCCGCCCGCCGAGCAGGGTCAGGCTGCGCAGGGGCCGCGAGGCCCGCGCCATGTCCTCCACCTCGCCGATCAGGCGCTGGATGTGGGCCAGCATCTGCTCCCGCGCCATGCCGGCATCGAACAGTTCCTCGTCGGGCAGGTGCCGCAGCCAGTCGCCCAGGGGGCGCTGCCCGTCGCCCGCGTCCAGGCCCAGGGCACCGAGAAAGTCGCCGACGCAGGGGTGGCGGTCCAGCAGCAGGTGCAGCGGGGTCCGTTCCAGCGCGCCGCTCATGGATTCACCCCGCTCTCCAGGTCGCGGAAGCGCATCTTCTTGACGTTGCCGCGCTGGTGGGTCTCGCCGATGGCGGTCTCGCCCACGCAGTAGGGGCACACCGCCGCCGGCATGGGAAAGCGCAGGTGGCGGCCTTCGAGTTCGGGCACGACGGGGGCGTTGCGCAGCGCGCGGGCGACCTCGTCCGCCCCCTGGCCGGTGATGCCGTTGCAGAACAGCGCGCGGGCGCCGGGGTTGGCCAGGCGCACCTGGTAGGCGAAGACCTCGCGCTCCACCTGGGAGACGATGTCGCCCTTGGTGATCACCACCAGATCGGCCAAGCGCAGCATGGGGCCGATCTTGCGCGGGGTGTGCACGCCGGCCAGGGCGTCCACCACGCACAGGGCGTAGATGCCGTCGATGTGGGGCGAGCAGCGGTTGCACAGCCCGGCGCTCTCGCTGATCAGCACGTCCAGCCCGCGGCGCTGGCCCCAGGCCAGGCAGTCCTCGATGTTGGAGACGAAGTAGTGGTCCGGGCACAGGGCGCCGGCCAGTCCGGTGACCACCGGGAAGCCGCGCTGCTCGTACAGCGCATCGTCGCCGGTGGACAGGGAATCGAACTTGGCGATGCCCACCGCCAGCCCGTCCCGGTGCAGGATCTCGGCGGCGCGCAGGATGACCGAGGTCTTGCCCACCGAGGGCGAGCCGGCGACCGTGATCAGGCGCATGTCCGCAGGCCCGTGCGCGCGTACAGCGCATCGAAGAAGCAGGCCGCGGCGGCGCGGCTGCGTTCGGCCATGTCGTGGCCGCGCACGTAGTCCCAGCCCGGCCACTTGAAGCGCGCGCCGGGCGGCAGGCCGGCCAGGCGCGGCGTGGCGGGCGGATAGCAGTTGCGCGCCAGGACCGCGCCCAGTTCGTCGTCGAGCAGGTAGTCCATCAGCGGGCGCACGCGCTCGTCCGCGCCGTGGCGCACCAGCCCGGCGATGGGCATGGCCAGCGCGCCGTCCTCGGGCCACAGCACGCGGGTGCGGTCGCGGCGGGGGCACAGCTCGGCCTGCATCCAGGGCAGGATGGCGACGGCGCCCACCTCGGCGCTGTTGGAGCCGGCCCGGCTCGCGGTGCGCACGTTGTGCTGCAGGTGGCGCACGTTGGCGGCGAAGGCGGTGAGGCCGGCGTCGCCGAACTCCCGGTGCAGGGCCGTCAGCAGGTAGGCGTTGTAGTCCTGGTAGGCGGATTCCCCGTCCGGCCGCCAGCCGCCGAAGACGATCTCGTCCCGCCAGGCCGGGTCCAGCAGGTCTTCCCAGCGGCGCGGCGCGGCGCGCCCGCGCAGGCGGCGCTCGTCGATCAGGAAGACGAAGGGCACCACCGCGAAGACGCGGAACACGCCCTCCGGGTCCGGCAGGCCGGCCGCGGTACAGGCGGGATGGAGTTCGGGCTGCGGGCCGCGCGGGGCGGGCCGGTAGTGGTCGAGCAGATCCGGCAGCAGGATGTCGTGGTGGAAGGTGGTCACCAGCATGGCCGGCACCTCGTCCAGGGCGCCCGTGCGGGCCTGGCGGACCAGGTCGTCGAAGGGGCGGTCCCACTGGCCGCCGGACGCCAGCCGGCAGTCCAGCATGCCGCCGCCGTGGGCGGCATGGCGGGCGAGGGCGCGGTCCAGCCCGCTCTTGAACGGCCGGCGCAGCGGAACCGGCATGCGTCCGAGCAGGTCGGCCACGGGCGCGGCCGGCGCGGCGCGCGGCAGCGTGCGGGTCGGGGCGGGGGGACAGAGGAGGTCGCTCACGGATCATCGCTCCTGGCTTGCGCCGGCGGGGGCCGGGCTCCGTCGGCCGTTCTGCAAGACGCGGGCCAACCCGGGGGCCGGCAAGGGGAGCGCAGGACGCCGCCTCCCGCCGCCGGTGCGGTTCCGCCCGTTGCGGCAGGCCGGCGGGTGGGTCGGATGACGACGATGGCGGGGCTGCAGGTGTTCGAAAACGTACGACGGCGTGCGTGCACGTACGCCGGGGACCCGGTCCGGCGCCGGTCTTGCGCGCATCGCCATGGTGGAACGGAGTTTGCTGGCATCCGTATGACTGCTCCCGCCGGGAGCCCCTAGCGGAACGACACCCATGGCCTGTGAGACCACCCGAACACTGCGCTGCGGACTGCTGCCGGGGGAATCGCGCACGGTGGTCGAGCGCATGCACGCGCCGGTGCGCGCCTACCTGGAACGCCGGCTGGGCATGCGCATCTCCTTCGTCGTGGGCAGGAGCTACGTGGCCACCGGCGAAGCGCTGCGGCGCGGCGAACTGGATCTGGCCTACCTGGGGCCGGTGACCTACGTGCTGCAGAGCCGCGCCGCGGCGCTCGAACCCTGCGTGCGGCCCTGCCACGCGGGCGCGGCCGGCCCCACCTTCCGCGCCGCGCTGATCGTGCCCGCCGGCAGCACGGCGGAGACGATCGCCGATCTGCGCGGCGTGGAGATCGCCCTGGGCGACCTGGTGTCCACCTCCGCCTCCTGGGTGCCCCGCCACATGCTGCTGGAAGCCGGCCTGACCCAGGACCGGGATTACGTCCGCCGCCACCTGGGCACCCACGACGCGGTGGCCGAGGCGGTGGCGCGGCGCAGCGCGGAGGCGGGCGCCCTGTCCCTGACGGTGCTGGAGCGCCTGCTCGCCGAAGGGCGCATCGAGGCGGGCGCGATCCGGGTGCTGGCCGTGTCCGCGCCGATTCCCGAATACATGTGGACCTTCCGCGCCGGCTTGCCCGAGGCGCTGCGCGACGCGGTGCGGGAGGCCTTCGTGGACCTGCGCGACCCCGAAGCGCTGGCCGTGTACCGGGCGGTGTCCTTCATCCCCGCCGTGGATGCGGACGTGGACCGCATGCGCGGCTGGATGGAGGCCATCCTGCAGGCCCGCCTGCGTCCGGCGGCGGGCGGCACGGCGGCGCTGGTGAAGCCCGACAGCGCCGCGCCCATCCTGCCTTACGCCCACAACGTACGGGCGCTGGCCGCCGGCCGGCGCCCGCTGGAGTGCTGAACGTGGCCGGCCCTCCCTCCGAGCCGCCCGGCGGGCGCCCGCCGGGCGAGGCGGCCCAGTACTGCGAGTTCGATTTCGGCGAGTGCCGCACGAATTTCCTCCCGCTGCTGCACGAGATGAGCCGAATCGCGACGGAGACGGGGGAGCTGCCGGAGATCCTGGACATCCTGCTGCAGCTCATGCAGCGCCACCTGAAGGTAGTGCGCGGCATGGTGAGCCTGTATGAACCCGACTCCGGGCGCATCTTCATCCACCGCAGCGTCGGCCTCACCGAGGAGGAGGCCGCCCGCGGCATCTACGCCCCCGGCGAGGGCATCATCGGCCGCG
>NZ_SSOD01000005.1 GCF_004801305.1 Pseudothauera rhizosphaerae
GTCCTTCATCAGGGTCCGCAGCCACTGAAGCGCTGCAAGAGTGACCGTTTGTAGTCTGGCCAGTCCGCACCTTGTTGTTCTCGCCTTGTTTGCAGATCACTCGGAAGGTATTTGTTTGGCAAGAAAACACTGCCCGCTCCGCCGGCCACGGGACGCTATTGCTTGACAGATAGGGAAGCCCTTGTAGTGAAGCTAACCGGGGCTTGGAATGCCGCGAGGCGGCATTCCAAGCGTCCGCGTTGAGCGCAAGGTTAGAAGCGTTCGCCGACACTTTGGTGCTCCTTCGTTGGGTTATGTGGTCCGCAGTAGCTGAATCCGCAAGCGATATGCTCCTTGTTTTTGTCATCTTTTATTGCCACGGTCAGCTTGAACAAACTGCCCCACGACACAATTGGGATGTGCTTCTTCGGGCGATCCTCTGGCCTGAAGTTGAGTTCAATGTTTGCTGAAACTACCCAGGTGAGAGGGATGCGCCGTGCAGACAGATGCCTTTTCAAGAATGAGTGGTAACCCCTCAGCAGTCTTGCAAACTGCGTTGTCTCGGGAGCAATGGTCTCGGTAAGCAAGTTGAGTTCAACAATGCCCGTTTCGCGTTCTTGCGCAAGCAAGCAAAGCTTTCCAATCCCCCAATAGCCCGCAACGTCGTTATTGCGACTGATGAAGGAGCCGTACAAACCGGATACTACGTTGCTGAGTTCTTTCCGACGGTCCATGGTCAGCGTCTAACGCCAAAAATCACCGGCAGCAGAAAGCAGAGCGCAGAGCGCAGAGCGCAGCGGTGCTTTTTGCTGTCCGAGTGAATTTTAATTGTTAGGCATTTAGTTCAATCTCTGCCCTGGGGAGTCAATGCTCACTTTATTATGAAGCAACTCCGCTTGAGCTATTTTCTTTTCCGACTCTTCTTTAGTTAATACGCCTTGCTCAACCAACCACTTAAATTTAGTAATTTCGTTTTCTAGCTCATTTTCAGGATTCACGTCTCCATGCCATTTTAATAGTTGTGCTTTTCTTCTATTATTTAGTTCTTTAACAATTTCGTCATGATTTTTGTCTTGTATAACGAATATATTCCCACACCCCACCCTAAATACAGAGTATTTTACTTTCGAGAAATGCGCCCAAATAACACAGGCGACTCCCATTAAGATCCAAAACCCTTTGCCGGAAAGTGTGGCGCCAGTGAAAACAGCGTGACCGAGAATAAATGTGCCTAGCGCCATCCACAAAAAACCAACATTTCTGAGCCATTGATTTTGTTCTATTTGAACGGATGATTTTTGAGGAAAATCTGCGTAGCTCATATCAGTATCTCCTGATCCAGATTTATCTTCATAGGCGAAGTTAAAATAATCGTCATAAAATGAAAAAGTGTGTTTATTTGACCTTTTCTTTTGTACGATTTTCATTTAGTACCTCATTTTGATTTTGCCTAACGTGAAGCTAACCGGCGCTGCGCGGGTTTATCGCGCAGCGCCCAGTGAGCGAAGCGAACGGGGTTGAGCGTAGAGTTGGGCATCGTTTCATGGAAGTGAGGCGGTATATGGATTTGAAGGAGACGGTCACCAGTGTTCATTTTGCGCGGGCATTCCCGAACAGGCCACCAATCAACGCGCCGTTCAAGGAGACGCAGGCCACGAAACCTAGCAGGATGACCGGCAACGGAATACTGTTCTCGCCAAGAGCCGACTGTAGAACTGCCAGCGCACCGAGCCACAACAATCCCCAAGGAAAACCAAGAATGCAGCCGGGCAAGACAACGCCAAAACTGACCATTGACCCACAGGTGCTACACAATCCAGCGTAGAGGTATAGCGCCCAGAGTCCGAACGATGCGCCCGCAACAAGAGCACCAACTCGTTGTTCTTTATCCATCAGTAACCCATCTCAAAGTGTGTAGCGCGCTTCACTGATGATGCCCAACGTAGAAGTAACCGGCCTGCGCGGCTTTTCGCGCAGGTCCGGTTGACTGCCGGGTTGGGCCTATTCACGGGCAGGAGGACATACGACACGAACAGGAAGGCCATCCTTGAAGCTGAAATACTCTTGGCACTCCAGCCCATCTTTCCTTATTGAACGACGACCGATATCAATCGCGCGTAGCATTTCGCTAACGGTTGTTTCCCCGTCCGAGTTCCAATCCATTTCCTGAATTGAGTAGCCGGTTCGCAAGACCAGGATACCTGCTCCAGCACCGAGCATTACCAGCACTAAGCCAACGACAATAAGAAATCGTCCTATCTTGCCCATGGTGCGCTGCTTCCATTAGCGGGGGAGCTGGCAGGATAGAAGTTGAAACCCTGAGCTGAACCGCCGTTCATCAGGTTGTTTCCGAAATTGACCGGCAGTGGCGTATATCCTCCAAGATTAACCCCGAGATTTTGTAAGCAGTATTGAGGCGGTGCGCCACAATTATTTGCCACGGCACCGTAGCTGCCTTGGGGCTTCTTCAAGCAAGCCTCAAACTGTTGCTCCTGTTGTGGATTCAGATTAATCACTGTGCCCACGCCGCTACGGAAATTATTCATGCCCATGTATTGGCCCGTCGGACCTACCCACATTCCACCGGGGCCAAAACTGTAGGTTGTTCCGTTGACGTTGGTCGAAACGTGGCCGAAAGAAGATGACCCCCATCCGACTGGCTGCCAAACGACGATTTCAGAATAGAGCCCGAGGGGATCGACGTATAGCAAAGGATTGCCACCGACATAGGTGTAGGGATTCATCCCACCCGCAAGTCCGATAGGGTCTGGCTGAATGAAGCGCGCCGAGGCATTCCCGGCGTAGACGGCGAATGCCCCTACGACTACCGCGACAGCTCTGACCTTGCGCATTGACATGATGACTTCCCTTATTGAGCAGCCTTGGCACGGCTGACAGATTGAACGTAGTTGGCTTCCTGGTCTTGGGTCGGTTCGCGCCACCCAAGGGCTTCGGCCTGCTCGAACCACAGGCGGTTCTGATCTCCAAGGTATTTGAAGTACCCGTATTCCTCCGGCGGTATCAATTTCGGCATCCGATACTTCTGCATGAAGTCCCTATTGGCTAGGCGGCCGTAGGCGCTGCCTTTCCTGAGCATGGAGCCAATGTCCTTCGGATAATGGGCAAGCACCACATCCGAAAGCGCGATGACCTTCTCATGCTCCTGCTTCGGAGCAAGATACTCGGCAAGTACCGTCGCAATGGCCGCCGCCGTCTCCCGTTTCGACAGCTTCCGCATATAGAGCCCGTTGACGATGGATTGGTCGGTCATCGGGTTCTGTTGCCGAATCCAAACATCCCGCGCCGGCTTGGCGCTACTTGTGGCCTCAAGGTTATAGGTGATTCCGGTTTCGGGATCGGTGTATTTCACGAAGAAGTGAAGGGGCGCTGTGGAAATGGTTACATCAAGGCCAAGGCGCTGACCAAGGATGACGAACAACAAGGGCATCGTGACGCAATTGCCCTTCTTCGACGCGATGTAGTTCAGCAGGAGTTTGTTTCGGATGTTCTTCCCAAGAGGATCGTCCAGGTCATAGCTGAAGGACCGATAGCCGTTCCACGGCCCTTTCTCATAGAGGTAGGCGCGGAGGGCCTGGAGTCTGTCATTGCTTGAAGGAAAGCCGGGCTGCATGGCACGCACCTGTGCGGTCATAGCGTCGATTTGCTTTAGCCCGGCATCGACATCGACGGTCGGATTAATCATCTTGTCGATGGTGAGCTTGATTCTGCCGAGGTCCATCTTGCTTTCGGGTTGCCGCAAGATGGCGTCAACGCGCTTTGCCTCCGGGACGGACTTGATGTCTGCGCCGGGTACCATCTCGGCGCGGACGACTGGGAGGCCCAGGGTGACCAGCACAAGGTAGAACGTAAGGAACCGGCTCAGTACGCGCATGGAAAGGCCCAACGTCAAAGTTCAGGGGCGATGCGCGGCTTTATCGCGCAGCGTCCCCTGGAACGAAATGTTAGCCCTCGTAGGTGGCTAGACGGAATGTTTCTACGAGCGATGAAGTTAACAACGAATGTCGCAAGCTCCTCGGCGTGATGAGTAACAAACTCATCGAGTTTGTCGGCCCGGCGCTCCGGTGATTCAAGTAACGATGCAAGAAATGCCCAGTCTTGGTTTCCTTCGCCGTGAACCAGTCGGCGCGACAATCCATGTTGAATGGGATTGCGAAACGCATTGTAGAAGGCGAGCAGTTGGTCTTTATCGGCCTCGCTAACCACACTGGCACTGACAAGGCGAGTGAGCATTTCGGAGAACATGAGGCCCCGCTTCTTCACGCCTTCGACTTCCTTTTCCGCTTTATGAAGTGCCTCCCTCCATTGGGCTAGGTCTCCCGATGACTGCTGAGGCGCAAGGAAGAAGACAAGAAGATCTCGGACATGCATTTCCACCAACGATACGGCCAGATGAACTGACGCCAAGAAGAGACCGGAATCAAGACAGTCTGCGAGTTCCCGCAGGTAGTAATTTGAAGCTCGGCCACTCACCCGGAGCGCGCGAGCGGCTTCCGCAAGAAGATGAATGCGCAAGGCGTCGTCGTCGCCGATTTGCTCATTAAGAGGCCGCATGACCATGACGAGGGCTAACGTTTGAGTTCAGGGGCGCGCCGCCGATAGGCGGAGCGTCCCCTGCAGCGAAAGGTTAGGCAGCGTTTTTGAGCGTGAGCACAAGTTCTTTAAGAGCACCACTTTCTCCAAGGCAGGTACTTCCACAAATAGTTGTGGCATAGGCATGAGTTACAGATGGAAGATGGTCGCTATCAATGAGGGACGTAAGATCAAATGATGCGGTCACACTCTCACGCGGTTCTAGCTTTCTTGGCCAAGGCCCTCTGTCAGCGAGCACCGGATTGACGAGAACAAGCCTTGTCTTCCGCCAGCGCGAGCGAAGGCCGATTTCATCAACCGTGACAGGAAACTTACTGAGATTCACAACTTCTACGGACAGCGTATCGGGAGGGTACGTAGGGTGGTGTATGTCGAAGCGATCTTTGTTATGCAGGTAGAACTCGCGGCCGGTGAAGTCTTTGCCCTGATATGAGGATGACTTGGGAACCACCCGTAACCGCACTCGGTCGGCTGCTCTAGCGTGGAGATAGTTATATATACCAAGGACCATCCCAACGAGGGCGGCGATGGCTGTGATGATGTCCTTAAGTTCCATGGGCGGGCAACGCTGCCTAACGTTTGAGCTCAGGTCCGGTGGATTGAAAGGTTAGAATGCGGTTTGAATAGCACCTATGGCTCCTTCGCCGTACATGACCATACCAGTATTTTCAGGAGCCTCCGGCCAGCGTTGCGGAGGGAGGTTGGCGAAATTGATGTCTATCATTGCCTCATCGTCAATTGACGTGGTTAGTACTGAGTCTAGGCGGCCAAAGGGAATTCTCCACTCGGCTGGTTCGTCCAGAACGATGAAGAAACTCAACGGGAAAAACTTCAAAAGCATGAAAACAGCAAATGAGTTCCAGTAATGAACAGACAGAGCAGCGCCCTTAACGATAACTTGATCGTTGTACGGGTACACCCAATAATACAGCTTGAGGTTTGCGGGAAACGGAGCACTTTCGTCAAGAAAGTAGTCCGTGAGATTTTCAATCATGGAACCGTTTCGATGTTCGTCGACGCCGTGCGCCAGCAAGTGCCCGACCACGCTACGAACAAGCCGATTTTGTTTGACGGTCAAATGCATCGCAGAGGGTAGATGCAGTGCTGATTCAAGATAGGCACGGACGTCTTTTGCGAGAGCGATAAGCACAGGATCGTAACGAAGCCCAAGGCGCTCGTTATTGCACTTACCGCAGAGAGTTCGGTACTTGACGCCGTTTTGCGAGATACGGCCCGACTTTTTTGGCCTTTGAACAGAAAGAAGATCGACGATATTTAACATCAACACCTGACTCACCCGAGCCACACCTTTCGGCGGAATGTGATCTTCTGTGAGCACGCCTACAGTTCCGCAGATATTGCACGGGCCGACCTTGGCTCCCCTCGTGATGATCCGCATGCTCCAAGCATCCTAACTTTATTGTAGACGGCGCGCTGCCGTATACGCAGACGCCTGACGCATAAGAAATTCCAGCGATCATACATCAAGCCGCTTGTCATCTTGCACTCGGGCATCTACTGTACATATTTTCATCAATCTTGCTGGAGAAACCCTGCATGAACGTGGAGAGCGTACAGTCCGCACCCGCCCCGCGCTTGCTGGATCAGGTCCGTAATCGCATCCGCTACAAGCACTACAGCTACCGGACCGAACAGGCCTATGTGTACTGGGTGCGCTTCTTCGTGAAGTGGCATCGCCTCCGCAATCCACGCGACATGGGCGCTGCCGAGGTCGAGGCATTTCCGGCTTACCTGGCGAACGAACGCAAGGTGGCGGCCTCTACCCACACGCAGGCGCTGTCGGCCCTGCTCTTCCTGTACCGCGAAGTGCTGGGCGTCGATCTGCCATGGCTCAAGGAAATCGGCCGCCCCAAGCCCAGACAGCGGGTTCCGGTGGTGTTGTCGCGTGGTGAGGTCAAGGTCCGGCTCGGGCGCATGAACGGAGTGGAGCGCAGCCTTGCTCAGTTGCTTTACGGCACCGGCATGCGTCTGATGGAAGCCTTGCGCCTGCGCATCAAGGACGTGGATTTCGAACTGAACGAAATCGCCGAGCGCGATGGCGAGGGCGGCCGTGGCGTGGTGTCGCCGATCGACCGCCTTTGAACCCGCCTACAGCAGCGGCGCGAGCCAGCGTTCGGCGGCGGCCACGCTCATGCCGGTGCGGCGCGCCCAGTCTTCGAGCTGGTCGCGGCCGATTTTGGTGATGGCGAAGTAGTGGCTTTCCGGGTGGGCGAAGTAGAAGCCCGCCACGGAGGCGGCCGGGGTCATGGCCATGGCCTCGGTGATCCCCATGCCGGCGTTGGCGGGGGCGTCCAGCAACTGGAACAGGGCCGCCTTGACCGTGTGGTCCGGGCAGGCCGGGTAGCCGGGGGCGGGACGGATGCCGCGGTAGGCTTCCTTGATCAGGGCTTCGTTGTCCAGCGCCTCGTCGGCGGCGTAGCCCCAGTATTCCTTGCGCACGCGCTCGTGCAGCCATTCGGCGGTGGCTTCGGCCAGCCGGTCGGCGAGGCTCTTGAGCATGATGGCGTGGTAGTCGTCGTGGGCGGCCTCGAATTCGGCGAGCTTGTGCTCGATGCCCAGCCCGGCAGTGACGGCGAAGGCGCCGATCCAGTCCCGCACGCCGGAATCCCGCGGCGCGACGAAATCCGCCAGGCACCAGTGGGGTTTGCCGGGCGGACGTTCGTGCTGCTGGCGCAGGCCGTACCAGGTCATGATGGGGTGGGTGCGCGCCTCGTCCTCGAACAGTTCGATGTCGTCGCCCGCGCTGTTGGCGGGGAACAGGCCGAACACGGCGCGGGCCTGCACCCACTGGCCGGCGATGAGGTCTTCCAGCATGTTCTGCGCATCCTGGAACACGTTGCGCGCGGTTTCGCCGACGATCTCGTCGTCGAGGATCTTGGGGAAGCTGCCGGCCAGGTCCCAGGTCTGGAAGAAGGGGCCCCAGTCGATGTAGGGGCGCAGGTCTTCCAGATCCACGTCCAGGGCCATCACGCCCAGGGTGTTGGGCTCCGGGGGCACGTAGCCTTCCACCGACAGCGGGTCGTAGGCATTGGCACGCGCGGCCTCCAGGTCCACCAGTTGCACGCCACGCTTGTTGGCGTGCTGGGCGCGGATGCGGTCGTAGTCGGCGGCCAATTGCGCCTTGAAATCGTCCGCGCCGCCTTCCGAGAGCAGCGCCGTGACCACGCCCACGGCGCGGGAGGCATCCGGCACGTAGACCACGGGCTGCTCGTAGTGGGGCGCGATCTTGATGGCGGTGTGGGCGCGGCTCGTCGTGGCGCCGCCGATCAGGAGCGGCACCTCGAAGCCCTGGCGCTGCATCTCCGCGGCCACGTGGCTCATCTCCTCCAGCGACGGGGTGATCAGGCCGGACAGGCCGATGGCCTGGGCGCCGTGCTCCTTGGCCGCATGCAGAATTTTTTCCGCCGGCACCATGACACCCAGGTCGATGACCTCGTAGCCGTTGCAGCCCAGCACCACGCCGACGATGTTCTTGCCGATGTCGTGCACGTCGCCCTTGACCGTGGCGATGACGATGCGGCCCTTGCTGGCGGCGCCGGTGCGCAGCTTCTCGGCCTCGATGTAGGGGATCAGGTGGGCCACGGCCTGCTTCATGACACGGGCGGACTTCACCACCTGGGGCAGGAACATCTTGCCTGCGCCGAAGAGGTCGCCCACCACGTCCATGCCGGCCATCAGCGGGCCTTCGATGACCGCCAGCGGCGGCCTGCCCTCGGCTTCCAGCCTGGCGCGCACTTCTTCCGTGTCTTCCACGACGAAGTCGGTGATGCCCTTGACCAGCGCGTGCTTGAGGCGCTCTTCCACCGGCTGGGCGCGCCAGGACAGGTCCGGGCCGGTTTCCTTGGCCCGGCCTTCCTTGACCGTCTGGGCGAATTCGACCAGCGCCTCGCCGGCGCCGGGATGGCGATTCAGGACCACGTCCTCGACCTTGTCCCGCAGCACCGGATCGAGTTCGTCGTACACACCCAGCATGCCGGCGTTGACGATGCCCATGCTCATGCCGGCGCGGATGGCGTGGTAGAGGAAGACGGTGTGGATGGCCTCGCGCACCGCGTCGTTGCCGCGGAAGCTGAAGGAGACGTTGGAAACGCCGCCCGACACGTGCGCGTGCGGCAGGTGCTGGCGTATCCAGCGTGTGGCCTCGATGAAGTCCACCGCGTAGTTGTCGTGCTCCTCGATGCCGGTCGCGATGGCGAAGATGTTGGGGTCGAAGACGATGTCCTCGGGCGGGAAGCCGATGCCCGTCAGCAACTCGTAGGCGCGCTTGCAGATTTCGGTCTTGCGCGCCCAGGTGTCCGCCTGGCCCTTCTCGTCGAAGGCCATGACGATGACCGCCGCGCCGTAGCGCCGGCACAGGCGCGCCTGGCGCAGGAAGGCGGCCTCGCCTTCCTTCATGGAGATGGAATTGACGATGCCCTTGCCCTGGATGCACTTCAGGCCGGCCTCGATGACCTCCCACTTGGAGGAGTCCAGCATCACCGGCACGCGGGCGATGTCCGGCTCGGCGGCGACGAGCTTGAGGAAGCGCTCCATGGCGGCCTGGCCGTCCAGCATGGCCTCGTCCATGTTGATGTCGATGACCTGGGCACCGTTGTCCACCTGCTGGCGGGCCACGGCCAGGGCGTCGTCGAAGCGGCCTTCCAGGATCATGCGGGCAAAGGCTTTCGAACCGGTGACGTTGGTGCGCTCGCCCACGTTCACGAAGAGCGCCTCCCGGCCCACGTCGAAGGGCTCCAGGCCCGCGAGGCGCAGCTTCTTCTCGACTTCCGGCACCCGGCGCGGCGGCAGGCCGGCCACGGCTTCGGCGATGGCGGCGATGTGGGCCGGCGTGGTACCGCAGCAGCCGCCGAGGATGTTTACGAGGCCGGATCGTGCCCATTCCACCACCGCGCCGGCCAGTTGCTCCGGGGTCTCGTCGTAGCCCGTGGGCGCCAGCGGGTTGGGCAGGCCGGCGTTGGGGTGGGCGGAGACGTGGGTGTCGCAGACGTGGGCCAGTTCCTCCACGTAGGCGCGCAGCTCGGCCGCGCCGAGGGCGCAGTTGAGGCCGAAGGAGATGGGCTGGGCGTGGGAGAGCGAGTTCCAGAAGGCTTCCGCAGTCTGCCCGGAGAGGGTGCGCCCGGAGGCGTCGGTGATGGTGCCGGAGATCATCACCGGCAGGCGACGGTTCAGGTCACCGAACAGCTTCTCGATGGCGAACACCGCCGCCTTGGCGTTGAGGGTGTCGAAGATGGTTTCGATCAGCAGCAGGTCGGCACCGCCTTCCATCAGGCCGCGGGCGGAGTCGTAGTAGTCGTCGGCCAGATCGTCGAAGCTGATGTTGCGGTAGCCAGGGTCGTTCACGTCCGGGCTGATGGAGAGCGTGCGCGAGGTCGGCCCCAGCACGCCGGCGCAGTAGCGCGGCTTGTCCGGGTTGCGGGCAGTGTATTCGTCGCACAGTTCGCGCACCAGGCGGGCGCTGGCCACGTTCAACTCATAGGCGACGTCGGCCATGCCGTACTCGGCCTGGGACACACGGGTGGCGTTGAAGGAACAGGTCTCGATGATGTCCGCGCCGGCTTCCAGATAGGCGCGGTGGATTTCGCCCACCACGTCCGGGCGGGTGAGCACCAGCAGGTCGTTGTTGCCCTTGAGGTCGCGAGGGTGGTCCAGGAAGCGGCTGCCCCGGTAGTCCGCCTCGCCCAGCTTGTACTGCTGGATCATGGTGCCCATGGCGCCGTCCAGGATCAGGATGCGGCGGGCGAGATGCTGGCGGAGTTCGGAGCTGCGGTCGGGTTGCATGGTGCGGAATGCCTTGTCTGACCGGGCGGCCGGCACAAAAGCGAACGGCGCGGCAAACCCGGCAATGGTTTGCGAGCGCCGTTGTTCGGTTGCCGAGCCTGGCCCGAACGCGGTTCAGGTCGCAGCGCCCCTCGGCAGAGGCGAAAGTCTAGCGGCAGTGCGGGGCGTTTGCCAACCTACCAGCCCCACCACGGGTCCCAGTAGGGGTGCCGCCAGGGGTAGCCCCAGGGACGGCCCCAATGGTAGCCCCATCCCATCCCCCAGTACGGGCGGCCGTACCAGGTGCCCCACATCCAGCCATCGTTGGGATACTCGTAGCTGCGGCTGGTGCGCACCACCTTGCCGTCGACGAAATGGACGTTGAAGCGTTCGGCGACCAGATCGATATAGGACTTGGGGATGTTCCAGTCCCATACCTCCTCGCCCGACAGGGCGAAACGCTGCACCGAGCGGTACTGGCCCAGCAGGCGGCGGATTTCGTCCTGGGTCATGCCTTTCTTCACCTGGGCGAGGTTGTCGGAGGCCAGCGCATCCCACTGGCGCAGCACCACGCCGGTGGGGTCCACTTCCACCATCAGGCAACTCGTGCCGTTGGGCTGGGTGGAAAACTCCAGCACGGTGCTGCCGTCCGGGTTGGGCCAGCGCGCGGTCGGTTCGCCGCGGGCGGCGATGGCCTCGGTCTCGCTGGTGTAGGGGCGGGGCGGCGCGAAGGCGGCGCAGCCGGCGAGGGCGAACGCGAGCGCCACCACGGCGAGCACGCGGGAAGGATGGCGCAGGATGTGCAGGGCTGGGCGTGACATGATTTCAGGGCTTGGGTTTGTTGTAACGTCCGGTGCCGCTCACCCGTCCTTGCTCATCGAAGGACACGGTGAAGTAGGTCGGGTCGACGATGGTGCTGCCGCGCTCGATCAGCCACTCCCACACCGTCTCCCGCTTCAGTTGGAAGAACTGGCGGGCGGCCGGACGGCCGAGCAGGCGGCGCACCTCGTCTCCGCTCATGCCCGTTTGGACGCGCGCGAACTGCGTTTCGTTCAACACCTGGTCGACCTGGCGCAGGATGTTGTCCGGGCCGACGGTGATCATGTAGCACTCCGCGCCCTCGGGCTGGCGCGAATACTCCCAGGTCACCGAGCCGTCGGTATTGAGCCATTCCATCTGCGGCGGCCCGAAGCGTTCGCGCACCTCGGCCGCGGTGGACACCCCCGGCTTCAGCTCGCGCACGTTGAGGTAATCGCAGCCGGGCAGGCCGATGGCGGCGAACAGGGCACACAGCAGGCTGAGCAGCTTCTTCATCGTTCCTGACCGGCGTAATGATGCTGCTAGAATCGCACCGGGACCGGGTGGCACGCAATCGCCGGCCGGTGAGCCATTGCAACACATCTGGCCGGGAGCCATGCGGATTTGAGGGATTCCAGCGAACCGGATGGCGGCGCCACCTTCCCCACCGCGGATGCCGCCCGCGTGCCGCTGCTGCAGGCGCGCGGGCTCAGCAAGCGCTACGGTGGCATCTGCGCCCTCGACGACGTGTCGCTGGACATCCACCGCGGCGAAATCTACGCCCTGATCGGCCCCAACGGCGCCGGCAAGACCACCTTCTTCGACGTGCTCACCGGCTTCTGTACGCCGGATGCGGGCGGCATCGTGTTCGACCGTGTCGTGCTCGCCCGCGGCGAGGTCCGCGCGGTGGCGGCGCGCGGCATCGCGCGCAGTTTCCAGAACGCCCGCTTGTTCGACGACCTCACCGCCTTCGAAAACGTGCTGATCGGCCACCACGGGCGGCTCGCCGCCGGCGCGCTCGACGCCCTGCTGCGCGGCCGCCGCACGCGCGAGGAGGAAGCCCGTGCCGCCGCCTTCGCGCGCCATCTGCTCGACTACGTGGGTCTCGGCGAGCATGCCGGCACGCTGGCCGAAGCCCTGTCCTACGGCGACCGCCGGCGGCTGGAGATCGCCCGCGCGCTGGCGGCCGGGCCGCTGCTGCTGGCCCTCGACGAACCGGCCGCCGGCATGAACCCGAGCGAGAGCGCGGCGCTGGCCACGCTGCTGCGGCGCATCCGCGCCGACGGCACCACGGTGCTGCTGATCGAGCACGACATGCCGCTGGTCATGGGTCTGTGCGACCGCATGGCGGTGCTCGATGCCGGGCGCAAGATCGCCGAGGGCACGCCGGCCGCGGTGCAGGGCGATCCGGCGGTGATCGAAGCCTATCTGGGGCGGGGGCGGCATGGCGGATGAATCCGCTGCGGAGGCCGCCCCGCCCCTGCTGCAGCTCGAAGGCGTGGCGGTGGACCACGGTGCGCTGCGCGCCGTGCATGGCATCGACCTCGCCGTGCACGAAGGCGAGGTGGTCAGCCTGATCGGCGCCAACGGCGCCGGCAAGAGCAGCACGCTCAACGCGGTGGCCGGCCTGCTGCCGCTGGCCGCCGGCCACGTCCGCTACCGCGGCGAGGCGGTCGAGGCCCTGCCCGCCCACCTGCGGCTGGCCCGCGGCATCGCGCTGGTGCCGGAAGGGCGCGGCATCTTCGCCCGCCTGTCGGTGGATGAGAACCTGCGCCTGGGTGCCTACACGCGGCGGGACAAGGCGGTGCTGGCCGCCGACCTGGAACGGGTCTACACCCTGCTGCCGCGCATCCGCGAACGCCTCGGCCAGCCGGCCGGCACACTCTCGGGGGGCGAGCAGCAGATGCTGGCCATCGGCCGCGCGCTGCTCGCCCGCCCGCGCCTGCTGCTGCTCGACGAACCGTCCATGGGCCTGGCGCCGCGCCTGGTGGATGCGCTGTTCGACACCATCGCCGCGATCGCCCGCGACGGGGTCAGCATCCTGCTGGTGGAACAGAACGCCGCCCTGGCCCTGGAACTGGCGCAGCGCGCCTACGTGATGGCGAACGGCCGCATCGCGCTGGAAGGCGCCGCCGCCGCGCTGCGCGACGATCCGGCGATCCGGCGCGCCTACCTGGGCGGAACGGAAAATCCGTAACCGCTTATACTCCGCCATTCCGTTTTTCCGCCCACCGGCCATGAAGCATCTGCCCCCCAGGGAAGCCCACGACTACCTGCGATCCAACCCGCACGCACTGCTGATCGACGTGCGCAGCGAGATCGAACACCACTTCGTCGGCCATCCGCTCGGCGCGCTGCACGTGGCGTGGAACGACGGCCCCGAATGGCGCATCAACCCCCACTTCGTCGACGAGGTGAAGCGGCTCGCCGGTGACGGCGGCGAACGCCCGGTGCTGCTGATCTGCCGCAGCGGCAATCGCTCCGAGGCGGCCGGCGAGGCGCTGGAGCAGGCCGGCTTCACGCAGGTGTTCAACGTGGTGCATGGCTTCGAGGGCGAGCTGGACGACAGCCAGCACCGCAACACGATCTCCGGCTGGCGGCACGACGGCCTGCCCTGGGAGCAGTGCTGAACGAGTTCGCCGCCGCGCCATTCAGGCGGCCGGCTCCCCCCGCCAGGCCAGATAGGCCGCCAGCCCGAGCGCGACGAAAAGGCTCATCCCCAGGCCGAGGGTGAGCGGGCTGGCCCACAGCAGCGGCACCACCATCCCCGCGCTCAGCGCATTCACGCCCACCTGGACGAAGCTCTGGCAGCTCGCCGCCATGCCGCGCCGCTGGGGAAAGATGTCCAGCGCCAGCAGCGTCAGGCTGGGCATGGCGAGCGACATGCCAAAGGTATACACCCCGACGGGCAGCACCGAAGCCGGCACCGCCGGCGGCAGCAACGCGGCGTACACGACGTTGCCGAGACCGGCGGCAAGCATGATGGCGAAGCCCACGGCAATGGTGCGCCGCGAACTCCAGTGCCCGGCCACCCGGCCGGACAGCCAGGAGCCCCCCATCATGCCCAGTACCGCCGACGCGAACAGCCAGGCGAAGTCGAGTTCGCCCAGGCCGAGATGCTCCATGATGAACACCGGCGCCGACAGCACGTAGATGAAGAAGCCGTTGAAATTGAACGCGACCGCCACCACCAGCAGCATGAAGGCCAGACTGGAGAACACCGCCCAGTAGCCCCGCGCGAGGCCGAGCGGATGCAGGGGCTGGCGCGCCTCGGCGGACAGGGTTTCGGGCAGGTAGCGCCAGGTCATCCAGCCCAGCGCGGCGCCGAACAGGGCGAGAAAGAAGAAGATCGCGCGCCAGCCCGCGAGGGCCAGCAACGCGCCGCCCACCAGCGGTGCCACCGCCGGCGCCACGGCGAAGATCAGCATCACCCGCGACATCAGGCGCTGCGCATGCGCACCGTCGTAGACGTCGCGGATCACCGCGCGCCCGACCACCATGCCCGCGCCGGCACTCACGCCCTGCAGCGCGCGTCCGGCCCACAGCCACTCGATGGACGGGGCGAAGGCGCAGGCCAGGGAGGCCGCGGCGAACAGCACCAGCGAGACGATGATCACGTCCCGGCGCCCGAAACGGTCGGACAGGGCGCCGTGCCACAGGGACATGAAGGCGAAGGTGGCCATGTAGGCGGTCAGCGTCTGCTGCACGGCGAGCGGCGCAGCGCCCAGCGCCGCTCCCATGGCCGGGAAGGCGGGCAGATAGGCATCAATCGAAAACGGGCCGATGGCCGCGAGCGCGGCCAGCAGCACCGCGAGCCGGGGCGACGTGGCGGGCATGCGGAACCTTGGGCAAACCGGGTGCGCCGCGGCCCGCGGGCCGTACGAGACGCTTCCGGGAATGTTGATCTGGCGGGCGCGCGGCGAACGGGCTTTAGGACTCGTCGAAGCTGCGCCGGTACTGGATGGCCTCGGCCACGTGCGCCGTGCCGATGGAGTCGGCTTCGGCGAGGTCCGCGACCGTGCGGGCCACCCGCAGCACGCGATGATACGCCCGCGCGGACAGGTTCAGGCGGGAGATCGCCTGGCGCAGCAGCGCCGCCGCATCGGCGTCCGGCCGGCAGTGGCGCTCCACCTGGGCCTCGTCGAGCAGGGCATTGAGCACGCCCTGGCGCGCCTGCTGGCGCTCGCGGGCGCGCATCACGCGGTTACGCACCGCGGCACTGTCTTCGCCCGCCGGGCGGGCCGTCAGCGCGCCCTCGTCGAGGGCCGGCACTTCCACGCGCAGGTCGATGCGGTCGAGCAGCGGGCCGGACAGACGCCCGCGGTAGCGCGCCACCTGGTCCGGCGTACAGCGGCAGCGCCGCGTCGGATGGCCGGCGTAGCCGCAGGGGCAGGGATTCATCGCCGCCACCAACTGGAAGAAGGCCGGGAAGGCGACCCGCCGGCGCGCCCGCGACACGGTGACCATGCCGGTCTCCAGCGGTTCGCGCAGCGCTTCCAGCGCGCGCCGCTCGAATTCCGGCAACTCGTCGAGAAAGAGCACGCCGTGGTGGGCCAGGGAAATCTCGCCCGGCTGGGGGTTGCCGCCGCCGCCCACGAGGGCGGCGACCGAGGCCGAGTGGTGCGGGGCGCGGATCGGGCGCAAACCCCATTGCGTGACGTCGAAGCCGCGCTCCAGCGAGTGCAGCGCGGCGACCTGAAGTGCCTCGTCGTCGTCCAGCGGCGGCAGCAGGCCCGGCAGGCGGCGCGCCAGCATGGACTTGCCGGTGCCCGGCGGGCCGTACATCAGCAGCGAATGCTGGCCGGCCGCGGCCACCTCCAGCGCGCGGCGGGCCTGGTGCTGGCCCTTCACGTCGGCGAGATCGGGCAACGCCGCAGCGGGCTGCACCGCAACCGTGGCGCGATGGGGCGCGATGGGCTGGTGGCCGTTGAGGTGGGCACACACTTCGAGCAGGCTGTCCGCGGCCAGCACCGGGGTGGCGCGCGCGAGCGCGGCCTCGTCGGCGTTGGCGCGCGGCACCACCAGCGTGCGGCCGTGCTGTCCGGCCATGAGCGCCGCCGCGAGCACGCCGCGGGACGCACGCAACCCGCCAGAGAGGGACAGTTCGCCGACGAACTCGTGGTGCGCCAGAGCGGCGGCATCCACCTGGCGCGCCGCGGCGAGGATGCCGACGGCGATCGGCAGGTCGAAGCGCCCGCCTTCCTTGGGCAGGTCGGCCGGGGCGAGATTCACGGTGATGCGGCGCTGGGGGAATTCGAACTGCGAGGTGGCGATCGCGGCGCGCACGCGCTCGCGCGCCTCGCGTACCTCGGCATCGGGCAGGCCGACCAGGTTGAAGGCCGGCAGGCCGTTGGCCAGATGGACCTCCACGGTCACCGCGGGCGCACTCATGCCGTCGAGGGCGCGGGTGTGAACCAGGGCGAGCGACATGCGGGGCTCCGCGTGGACGAAGCCGGCAGTTTAGCCCAGCGGCATCAATTCATGCGGTATGGAATGTTTCGCGGTGTGGCCCGGGCGCACGGCACCGGTTTCTTGCTCATCGGCCCCGACCGTTGCCGATGCACGCCTTCAGGCGCGCTTGCCGGGCTCCGCGGCGGCTTCGAGGGCGGCGACCCGCGCTTCCAGTTCGGCCAGGCGGCGGTTCGCCTGGGCAAGCAGTTCGCGTTGCACGTCGAATTCCTCGCGGGTGGCCAGGTCGAGCTTGGCGAAGGCGCTGCCGAGCAGCGCGCGCACGTTCTTTTCGATGTCGCGCGCCGGGCTGGCGGCGGCGATCTCGGACAGTTTCGCGCCGATTTCGTCGAGGATGCGGGGAGTGCTCATGGCGGTATTCGCTGGCGGAATCAGGGATGGGTGCAGTTTAGCACGCGCCCCGGAGAGGGCCTCCGGGCGGCCGCCCGCCACAGCTTGTAACATCCCTCGCACCACCATGGTGCTCATGCACCGGAATGGACATCCGATTCGCCCGCTGCACTGCAGCACGCCGCGGCGGACATGGCTAATTCGCTGATCCGGCTGACGTTCCGCATTCTGGCACGGAACCCGCTTGCAAGCGGGCCGCCAAGACTCAACCGGGAGAAACAAGACATGCTGACCGCCATCCTGCCCCCGGCAGGCGAAAGGAGAACCTCATGAAATTCATCACCGCGATCATCAAGCCGTTCAAGCTGGACGAGGTGCGCGAAGCGCTCTCGGCCATCGGCGTGCAGGGCATCACCGTCACCGAGGTCAAGGGGTTCGGGCGCCAGAAGGGCCACACCGAGCTGTACCGCGGCGCCGAGTACGTCGTCGACTTCCTGCCCAAGGTCAAGATCGAGGCGGCCATCCGCGCCGACATCCTCGACCAGGCCATCGAAGCCATCGAGAAGGCCGCGTCCACCGGCAAGATCGGTGACGGCAAGATCTTCGTCTTCGATCTGGAGCAGGCCATCCGCATCCGCACCGGCGAGACCGGCGCCGACGCGCTGTAAGGGAGCCATACAACATGAAGAAACTGTTTGCCATCCTGCTGGCGGCTCTCACCGTCGGCTTTGCGGGCGGCGTTTTCGCCCAGGACGCGGCGGCTGCGGCCGCCGAGGCCGTTGCCGAGGTGGCCGCGGCCGCCGCGGAAGTCGTTGAAGAGGCGCCGGCCATCGATTCCGGCGACACCGCGTGGATGCTCACTTCCACCATGCTCGTCATCCTCATGACCATTCCCGGCCTGGCGCTGTTCTACGGCGGGCTGGCCCGCAGCAAGAACATGCTGTCGGTGCTCATGCAGGTGTTCGTGATCTTCTCGCTGATCACCGTGCTGTGGGCCATCTACGGCTTCAGCCTGGCCTTCGGCGGCGAGGGTACGTTCTTCGGCGGCTTCGACAAGGTGTTCCTCAAGGGCATCGGCCCGGACGATCCTTCGGCCGCGCTGTCGACCATCCCCGAGTTCGTCTTCGTGGCCTTCCAGTCCACTTTCGCGGCCATCACCACCGCGCTGATCGTCGGCGCCTTCGCCGAGCGCATCAAGTTCTCGGCCGTGCTGCTGTTCGGGGTGCTGTGGTTCACCTTCAGCTACATCCCGATGGCGCACATGGTGTGGGGCGGCGGCCTGCTGGCCGAGGACGGCGCGCTCGACTTCGCTGGCGGTACCGTGGTGCACATCAACGCCGGGGTGGCCGGTCTGGTGGGCGCCTATCTGGTGGGCAAGCGCATCGGTTTCGGCCGTGAGGCCCTGACCCCGCATTCGCTGACCCTGACCATGGTCGGCGCTTCCCTGCTGTGGGTGGGCTGGTTCGGCTTCAACGCCGGTTCGGCCGGGGCGGCCAACGGCATCGCGGGCCTGGCCTTCATCAACACCATCCTCGCCACCGGCGCGGCGGTGCTGGCCTGGAGCCTGGGCGAGGCGCTGTTCAAGGGCAAGCCTTCGATGCTGGGTGCGGCGTCCGGTGCGGTAGCCGGCCTGGTGGCGGTGACGCCCGCGGCGGGTTTCATCGGCCCGATGGGCTCCATCGTGCTGGGGCTGATCGCCGGTTTCGTGTGCCTGTGGGGCGTGAGCGGCTTGAAGCGCCTGCTCGGCGCGGACGATGCCTTCGATGTGTTCGGCGTCCATGGCGTGGGCGGCATCGTCGGGGCGATCCTCACCGGCGTGCTCGCGGCCCCCGGCCTGGGCGGTACCGGCGCCGAGGACTTCGCCATCGCCGCCCAGGTGTGGGTCCAGGTCAAGAGCGTGCTCGTCACCATCGTCTGGTGCGGCATCGTCTCGCTCATCGCCTACAAGATCGTCGATGTGCTGATCGGCCTGCGCGTCTCCGAGGAGGAAGAGCGCGAGGGCCTCGACATCACCTCTCACGGCGAAACCGCCTACCACTACTGACAAGGCTTGTGCCACCCGGGACCGTCTCTCCTCCGGTCCCGCTACGGAAGGGCGCCCCGCGAGGCGCCCCTTTTTTTTGGGCACTCCGGACGCGCGCCGGCGATGTGCCAATTCCACGGCGCGCTGCTTTTGGTGCCGGGCACGGGACATTACGCACCAATTCCGTGCATCGAGACGGAAACAGCCCTCTCCGGCGCGGCGCGGTATCGCCAGAAGTACGGCCGGCGAGGTTGTCACACCCTTGAAACACCAGGTTTTACGCGTATTCCGTCCTTCTGGCACGGAGCATGCATTGAAAGCGACGCCAAAACGCTTTTTCAAAGGAGAAAACCATGCAAAAACGCATCCTCGCATCCGCCCTCGCCGCCGCCCTGCTCGGCTCCGGTGCCGCGCTGGCCGAAGACAGCCCGTTCTCGGCCAACGTCAGCGTCGTGTCCGACTACGCCTTCCGCGGCATCAGCCAGACCGACCAGCGTCCGGCGCTGCAGGGCGGCTTCGACTATGCTCACGACAGCGGCTTCTACGTCGGTTTCTGGGCTTCCAACGTGTCCTGGCTGAGCGACCTGGAGAAGGGGCTGGACGTGAATTCCAGCAGCAGCCTGGAAACCAACCTGTACGCCGGCTACGCCACCGAGCTCGGCCCCATCGGCGTCGACGTCGGCCTGCTGCAGTATTACTACCCGGGCGATTTCGACTCCGAATGGAAGGCCGCCACCGGCTCGAAGAGCCCGAACACGCTGGAAGCCTACGTCGGCCTGTCCTGGGAATTCCTCTCCTTCACCTATTCGCACACCCTGTCCTCCCACCAGTTCGGCGTCGAGGATGCCAAGAACAGCGGCTACTACGACCTGGGCGTCGCCTACGAAATCCTCGACGGCCTGACCCTGGACGCCCACTACGGCTACTCCGACACCCGCAACGCCGACAACTACGAGGACTGGAAGCTCGGCGCCACCTATTCCTACGGCGGCTTCGACTTCGGCCTGCACTACGTGGATACCGACATCAAGGACAACCGCCTCGCCGACGATCGTTTCATCCTGTCGGTCAGCCGCTCCTTCTAAGTTCCGCCCGCAGCCGGGGCGCGCAAGCGTCCCGGCCGGACGACCGGAGACAGCCATGAAATTCATCACCGCGATCATCAAGCCGTTCAAGCTGGACGAGGTGCGCGAAGCGCTCTCGGCCATCGGCGTGCAGGGCATCACCGTCACCGAGGTCAAGGGGTTCGGGCGCCAGAAGGGCCACACCGAGCTGTACCGCGGCGCCGAGTACGTCGTCGACTTCCTGCCCAAGGTCAAGATCGAGGCGGCCATCCGCGCCGACATCCTCGACCAGGCCATCGAAGCCATCGAGAAGGCCGCGTCCACCGGCAAGATCGGTGACGGCAAGATCTTCGTCTTCGATCTGGAGCAGGCCATCCGCATCCGCACCGGCGAGACCGGCGCCGACGCGCTGTAAGGGAGCCATACAACATGAAGAAACTGTTTGCCATCCTGCTGGCGGCTCTCACCGTCGGCTTTGCGGGCGGCGTTTTCGCCCAGGACGCGGCGGCTGCGGCCGCCGAGGCCGTTGCCGAGGTGGCCGCGGCCGCCGCGGAAGTCGTTGAAGAGGCGCCGGCCATCGATTCCGGCGACACCGCGTGGATGCTCACTTCCACCATGCTCGTCATCCTCATGACCATTCCCGGCCTGGCGCTGTTCTACGGCGGGCTGGCCCGCAGCAAGAACATGCTGTCGGTGCTCATGCAGGTGTTCGTGATCTTCTCGCTGATCACCGTGCTGTGGGCCATCTACGGCTTCAGCCTGGCCTTCGGCGGCGAGGGTACGTTCTTCGGCGGCTTCGACAAGGTGTTCCTCAAGGGCATCGGCCCGGACGATCCTTCGGCCGCGCTGTCGACCATCCCCGAGTTCGTCTTCGTGGCCTTCCAGTCCACTTTCGCGGCCATCACCACCGCGCTGATCGTCGGCGCCTTCGCCGAGCGCATCAAGTTCTCGGCCGTGCTGCTGTTCGGGGTGCTGTGGTTCACCTTCAGCTACATCCCGATGGCGCACATGGTGTGGGGCGGCGGCCTGCTGGCCGAGGACGGCGCGCTCGACTTCGCTGGCGGTACCGTGGTGCACATCAACGCCGGGGTGGCCGGTCTGGTGGGCGCCTATCTGGTGGGCAAGCGCATCGGTTTCGGCCGTGAGGCCCTGACCCCGCATTCGCTGACCCTGACCATGGTCGGCGCTTCCCTGCTGTGGGTGGGCTGGTTCGGCTTCAACGCCGGTTCGGCCGGGGCGGCCAACGGCATCGCGGGCCTGGCCTTCATCAACACCATCCTCGCCACCGGCGCGGCGGTGCTGGCCTGGAGCCTGGGCGAGGCGCTGTTCAAGGGCAAGCCTTCGATGCTGGGTGCGGCGTCCGGTGCGGTAGCCGGCCTGGTGGCGGTGACGCCCGCGGCGGGTTTCATCGGCCCGATGGGCTCCATCGTGCTGGGGCTGATCGCCGGTTTCGTGTGCCTGTGGGGCGTGAGCGGCTTGAAGCGCCTGCTCGGCGCGGACGATGCCTTCGATGTGTTCGGCGTCCATGGCGTGGGCGGCATCGTCGGGGCGATCCTCACCGGCGTGCTCGCGGCCCCCGGCCTGGGCGGTACCGGCGCCGAGGACTTCGCCATCGCCGCCCAGGTGTGGGTCCAGGTCAAGAGCGTGCTCGTCACCATCGTCTGGTGCGGCATCGTCTCGCTCATCGCCTACAAGATCGTCGATGTGCTGATCGGCCTGCGCGTCTCCGAGGAGGAAGAGCGCGAGGGCCTCGACATCACCTCTCACGGCGAAACCGCCTACCACTACTGAGCGGGCCACTCCTCCCCGTGAAGTGGAACGGGCGCCTCCTTGCGGGGGCGCCCGTTTTTTTTGCCTCTGCCGGCAAGCCGGCGTGGAAACCCTCAGCGGAACACGATGGTCTTGTTGCCGTGGAGCAGCACCCGGTCTTCCAAGTGGTAGCGCAGGCCGCGGGCAAGCACGGTCTTCTCGATGTCCTTGCCGTAGCGGACCATGTCCTCCACCGCGTCGGAGTGGTCGATGCGGATCACGTCCTGCTCGATGATGGGGCCCTGGTCCAGCTCCGCGGTGACGTAGTGGCAGGTGGCGCCGATCAGCTTCACGCCCTTGGTCCAGGCCTGGTGGTAGGGCTTGGCGCCGACGAAGCTGGGCAGGAAGCTGTGGTGGATGTTGATGATGCGGCCCGGGTGGGCGGCGCACAGTTCGGGCGAGAGGATCTGCATGTAGCGCGCCAGCACCATGGTGTCGCCGCGCACCTCCTCGAAGATGCGTCCCACCTCGGCGTAGGCCGCGGCCTTGTTGTCCAGGGTCACCGGTACGTGGTGGAAGGCGATGCCGTGCCACTCGACGAAGCCGCGGAAGTCGTCGTGGTTGGAGATCACGCAGGGGATCTCGATGTCCAGCTCCCTGGACTGCCAGCGCGCGAGCAGGTCGTACAGGCAGTGCTCCTGGCGGCTCACCAGTACCACGACGCGCTTCTTGACCGCGGAATCGGTGATCTTCCACTCCATTTCCAGCTCTTCCGCGATGGGGCGGAAGCGCTCGCGGAATTCGGCCAGGTGGAAGGGCAGCGAATCGGCGCGGATTTCGATGCGCATGAAGTAGCGCCCGATCTCTTCGCCCTCCCGCGGCGGTTCGGCGTGCAGCGCGGTTTCCAGGATCCAGCCCCGGTGCTCGGCGATGAAGCCGGACACCTTGGCGACGATGCCGACCCGGTCCGGGCAGGAGGCCGACAGGGTGTAGTAGCGGGTGCGGTGCATGGCGTGGGCGTTCAGGCGACGCGTGCGAAAGCTTTGTCGATTTCCGTGCGCAGCGCGCCGTAGTCGCGCACCACGGGGAACTGGGGGAACTCCCGCACGACGTTTTCCGGCGGGTGGAACAGGATGCCGCCGTGGGCTTCGCCCAGCATGGCGGTGTCGTTGTAGGAGTCGCCGGCGGCCACCACCTTGAAGTTGAGTTCCTTGAAGCGGCGCACCGCCTCGCGCTTCTGGTCGGCCATGCGCAGGTGGTAGTTCACCAGCACACCCGCGTCGTCGGCCTCCAGGCTGTGGCAGAACAGGGTGGGCCAGCCAAGCTGGCGCATCAGCGGGTGGGCGAATTCGTAGAAGGTGTCGGACAGGATCACCACCTGGTAGCGCTCCCGCAGGCCATCGAGGAAGTCCCGCGCGCCGGCCATGGGTCCCATGCTCGCGATCACTTCCTGGATGTCCGGCAGGCCCAGTTTCTTCGCCGCCAGGATGTCCAGGCGGTACTTCATCAGCGTGTCGTAGTTGGGCTCGTCGCGGGTGGTGCGGCGCAGTTCCGGGATGCCGGTGCGCTCGGCGAATTCGATCCAGATTTCCGGGACGAGCACGCCTTCGAGGTCGAGACAGACGATCTGCACGGTGGGGCCTTTCGGTGGGATGGCGGAATGGTTGGATAGCCGGCGATTCTAGCATTGCCGGCGGGCATCCCTGTGGGCATGCGGCATACGCACGGACTGCGCTTCGGGTAGGAGCGGGCTTGCCCGCGATGTGGCGTCGTTGGCACCCGGAACCGCCGCATCGCGGGCAAGCCCGCTCCTACGGTTCTTCCCATGGGTCGTGTCGTGCCAGGGCACGACCTACGCATCGCCGTCCACGGCCAGCGCCTCCAGCGATTCCGCCAGCTCCAGCCAGCGCAGTTCGGCCTCGTCGATCAGGGCGGCGAGTTCCGCCTGGCGGCGGGTCAGGGCCTGCAGTTGCGCCGGGTCCGGGTTGGCGTAGAAGGCGGGGTCGGCCAGTTGGGTGTCGAGCTGCTGCTTTTCGCCTTGCCAGCCGGCAAGTTTCTTCTCCAGCTGTTCGCTCTCCTTCACCAGCGGGCGACGGGCGGCGAGCCGCGCCTGGCGCTCGGCGGCGGCTTGCGCCCGGTCCGCCTTGCGCGCGGCCTTGTCGGCGGCGCGGTCCGGGCATTGGGCGGCGGCGGCCGCTTCGGCGCGGCGGGCGGCGAGCCAGTCGCGGTAGTCGTCCAGGTCGCCGTCGAAGATCTGCACGCGGCCGCCGTCCACGAGCAGGAAACGGTCGCAGGTGGCGCGCAGCAGCGCGCGGTCGTGGGAAACCAGCACCATGCCGCCCTCGTAGTCCTGCAGCGCGAGCGTGAGGGCGTGGCGCATCTCCAGGTCCAGGTGGTTGGTGGGCTCGTCCAGCAGCAGCAGGTTGGGGCGTTGCCAGATCAGCAGCGCCAGCGCCAGGCGCGACTTTTCGCCGCCGGAGAAGCTGCCGCAGGGCGCGGTGGCCGGCGTGGCGGTGCCTCCCGCGCCGTCGCCGCGGAAGTCGAAGCCGCCCAGGTAGTCCCGCAGTTCCTGCTCGCGCGCGGCCGGGTCCAGGCGGACCATGTGCTGCAGGGGCGATTCGTCCGGGCGCAGGGTTTCGAGCTGGTGCTGGGCGAAGTAGCCGGTGGCGAGGCCCTTGCCGTCGGTGCGGCGGCCGGCGGAAAGGGCGAGTCCGCCGGCCAGCAGTTTGATCAGCGTGGACTTGCCCGCGCCATTGCGGCCCAGCAGGCCCACACGCTCACCCGGGCGCAGGGTCAGGGCGAGGCCGGTCAATATGGTCTTGCCGTCGTAGCCCACGGCGCCGTCCTCGATGGCGAGCAGGGGATCGGGGGCGGGCGGCGCATCGCGGAAGGAGAAGGTGAAGGGCGTATCCACGTGGGCCGCGGCGATGCGCTCCATGCGTTCCAGGGCCTTGATGCGGCTCTGGGCCTGGCGGGCCTTGGTGGCCTTGGCGCGGAAGCGGCGGATGTAATCCTCCATGTGGGCGATTTCCCGCTGCTGCTTCTCGAACATCGCCTGCTGCTGGATCAGGCGTTCACCGCGCTGGCGCTCGAAATCGGAGTAGCCGCCGCTGTAGAGCGTGAGGCGGCGGTTCTCCACGTGGGCGACGTGGCTCACGCAGGCATCGAGGAATTCCCGGTCGTGGGAGATCAATAACAGCGTGCCGCGGTAGTCCCGCAGCCACTGCTCCAGCCAGATCACCGCGTCCAGGTCCAGGTGGTTGGTGGGCTCGTCCAGCAGCAGCAGGTCGGAGCGGCACATGAGTGCCTGGGCGAGGTTGAGCCGCATGCGCCAGCCGCCGGAGAAGTCCGCCACCGGACGCTCCAGATCGGCGGGCAGGAAGCCCAGGCCATCCAGCAGGGCGGCGGCGCGGGCGCGGGCGGCATAGCCGCCGATCTCGTGCAGGCGGGCGTGCAGCTCACCGATGTGGGCGCCGTCGGCCGGATCGTGGTGGGCCTCCAGGCGGGCGAGTTCGTCCTCGATGCGGCGCAGCTCGGCGTCGCCGTCCAGCGTGTAGTCGAGGGCGGAGCGCGCGAGCGCCGGTGTCTCCTGCGCCACGTGGGCGATCACCCAGGCGGCGGGCATCTCCAGGTCGCCGCGCTCCTGGTGCAGTTCGCCGCGCAGCAGGGCGAACAGACTGGACTTGCCGCTGCCGTTGGCGCCGGTGAGCCCCACCCGCCAGCCGGGGTGGATCTGCAGCGTCGCATCTTCGACCAAGGGCTTGGCGCCGCGCGCCAGGGACAAATTTCGAAACTGGATCACGTCATCGCTTCGGGGTGCAAAGGCGGTATTCTACGCGTCCGTCCCGTACGCCCCGACCTTGCCGATGCAAGCCTCCGCCCCGCTCCGCTCCGCCGCCCTGCTCGCCTGCCTGCTGGCAGCCTGCCCGCCGGCCCTGGCCGAAACCGATGCCGAACGTGCCGAACGCCTGAACACCGAGGCCAAGGCGATCCGCGACGCGGCCGACGCCCGCTTCGCCGCGGAGGAGCCGGCGTGCTACGAGCGCTTCCTGGTGAACCGCTGCATCCGCCAGGCCAAGGACGCGCGCCTGGAGGAAGTGCGCCGCGCCCGCGTACTGGAGGCCGAGGCCCGCCGCCTGGATCTGGCCGAACGCAAACGCCGCGCGGAAGAACTCGGCACCGCGCCCGGCAGCGCACCCATCGAGCCGTCGGCACCGTCCACCGACGTCACGGTGCAGCCCGATCCGGCCGCCGAGGCACTGCGCCGCGATCGTGCGGACGTGGCGACCCAGCGGGAAGCCGAAGCCGCCGCCGAGCGCGCCACCAAGGACGCCCAGCGGGACGAACGCCGCGCCAAGGCGGAAGCCGCCGCGGCCGAGCGCGCCGAACAGGCCGAACGGGACCGGGAGCGCTACGAGGAACGCATCCGCAAGCGCCAGGCGGAACTGGAGCAGCAAAAGCAGTAGGTCAGGCGCTCACGCCGCCCCCAGCTTGCGGACCGACTCGCCGGCGTGGGTCGCGGCCCAGGCGAGCGCGTCCTCCAGGCGGTCGTTGCCCCAGAACAGCTCCTCGCCGGTACGGAAGTTCGGCGCGCCGAACAGGCCCCGTTCCACCGCCAGTTCGGTCTGGGCGCGCAACGCGAGCTTGTTCTCCGGGGTCTGCGCCCGCTCCAGCACGGCGTCCGCCGGCAAACCCAGGGCCGCCAGCAGTTCGCCGATGACCACCGCATCGCCGATGTCCCGGTCTTCGGCGAAATTGGCCCGCATCACCGCCCGCGAGAAGGGCGCCACCCAGCCTTCCGCCACCCCGACCAGCGCCACCCGCGCGGCCAGCAGGCCGTTGCGCGGGAACTGGCTGGGCAGGCGGAAGGGCAGATCGTACTTGTCCGCCAGGCGGGCGAGGTCGCGCCACATGTAGCGGCCCTTGGGCGGATAGATGTTGAAGGGCGAATCGTTCCAGCCCAGGGCCAGGAACACCGGCCCCAGCAGGAAGGGCCGCCACGTCACCTCCACGCCAGCGGCGCGCGCCATGTCCTCGATGCGCATAACGGAAAGATAAGAATAGGTGCTGGCGAACTCGTACCAGAACTCAAGCCGGGGACGGGGAGCAGCGGCGGTCATGGGCGGGCCTTCTTCCAAATCGACACATCCACTATAGCGGACGCACGCAGCCGCCATCCTCCGCCTCGCGCAGACGCGGCAGGCGCCGGGCCAGTTCCCGCGTCACCCCGCTGCCGTGGCGCGGGTCCAGCCAGGCAGTCACGCGCGCCAGCCAGCCGCGGCGCGGCCGCGCCGGCGCCGGGCGCTGGATCAGCTCGGCGCCCCGATGGGCGGTCATCACCACCGCCGTGGGCAGGTCCAGCACGAAGGACCGGCCGGGCTGGAGCACGATGTCGCGGGTATCACCGTACTGGGTGATCCACACGCAGCCGCTGCGGCACAGGAGTTCGGTGCCGGCCGCGCCGGTGAGCAGGTACACGGCGCGCGGGGCGAGCTGGCGGACGAGGGTCGGGGAAGGGGTATCCATGGCTATCTCCTGCAAGGGCCGCGACCGGCGGCCTTGCATGCAGTATCGTCATCCACTAGGCTGCCAACAAACGGTAGTTTTGCATTCCATTCATGCGAAAAACTCATGCGTAGCAGCCTGCTCGACCTGCCTCCGCTGGACCCCTTGCGCGGCTTCGTGGCCGCGGCGCGCCACCTGTCCTTCACCCGCGCCGCCGACGAGCTGTGCCTGACCCAGTCGGCGGTGAGCCGCCAGGTGCAGACGCTGGAGGCGGCGCTGGGCGAGCCCCTCTTTGTGCGCGGCGTGCGCAGCCTGCAGCTCAGCGCGGAGGGCGAGCGGCTGGCCGCGGCGGCGGAAGGTTGGCTGGCCGAGTACGGGCGACTGGCCGAGGCCATGCGCCGGCCCGGCGCACGCCCGGTCACGGTGACCGCCGCCATCGGCATCGCCGCCCTGTGGCTGGTGCCGCGCCTGCGCGACTTCCAGCGCCGCCACCCGGAGGCCGAGGTACGTATCGACGCCAGCAACCGGATGAAGGATCTGGCGCGGGAGGACATCGACCTGGCGCTGCGCTACTGCGCCGACCGGGATGCTCCTCCGGAGGCTATCAAGCTGTTCGGCGAGACCGTGCTGCCGGTGGGCCATCCCTCCATCGCCGCCGGACTGGAGCTGAACGCGGAGACGCTGCCCCGGCTCACCCTGCTGGAATACGACGAACCGGGCTTTCCATGGCTGGGCTGGGAACACTGGCTGGCCGCCATCGGCCTGGACGGTGTGCGCCCGCGGGCGCGCATCGCCTTCTCCCACTACGACCAGTTGATCCACGCGGCGAGCGCCGGGCAGGGGCTGGCGATCGGGCGCGCGGTGCTGGTGGACCCGCTGATCGAGGACGGCCGTCTTATGCCGGTGGGCACGCGGCAGATGGCGGTGCCGGGACGCGGCTTCTGGCTGGTGCCGGCGCCCGGCCCGCAGCGCCCTGAGGTGGAGCGCTTCGCCACCTGGGTAGTAAGCAGCGCCCGAACCGGCAAAGCGACCGAGGGCATGTAGGAGCGGGCTTGCCCGCGATGCGGCGTCATTGGCACCGGAACCCTCGCATCGCGGGCAAGCCCGCTCCTACACCCGATTCCGGGGTGTCGGCCGGTTGGCGATCCAGATCCCCAGCCCGACCAGGCCCAGGGCGGCGAACACCGCGGGTGTCAACGGTTCGCCGAGCAGCACGCCGCCGGCCAGCACCCCCATGACGGGGGTCAGGAAGGAAAACGAGGCCAGCCGGGTGGCCGGGTACTGGCGCACCAGCCAGAACCAGCCCACATAGCTGGCCGAAGCCACCGCGACGATCTGGAACACGAGGCTGGCCCATACCGCGGGCGTGGGCGCGAACATGCCCGGTTCGCCCAGCGCGAGGGAGAGCGGCGGCAGCACGACGGCCGACACCGCAAGCTGGTAGAGCAGGGTCTTTTCCGCACTCACCCGCACCAGCGCGGTGGCTTTCACCGTGAGCGTGGTGGCGGCCCAGAAGATGGCGGCGATGAAGATCAGCAGGTCGCCCTTCCAGGCCTCGCCGGCCGGGCCGATCAGGTTCTCGCCGAACAGCACCAGCACGCCGCCGAAGGCCAGCGCCATACCGGCCCATTGCGCGCGGCGCATGGGCTCGTGGGGCAGCAGCCAGACCGCGCCGAGGGCGAGGAAGAAGGGCGCGGTGTACAGGAAGATCACCCCCCGCGAGGCGCTGGTGTATTGCAGGCCGATGAACAGCAGCGCGAATTCCGCGGCGAACAGCAAGCCGGCCAGCACGCCGGCGGCGAGGGTGCCGTCAGTCTTGAACAGACGCACGCGGCGCGCCAGCGCCCAGGCGAACACCAGCGCGGTGGCGCCGATGGAGCGCAAACCCGCCTGCCACACTGGCGATATGCCGGCATTGGCGACCTTGACCGCCACCTGCTGCACGCCCCAGATGGTGCAGAACAGCACCATCAGGCCGATGGCGAAGCGGTCGAGGTGGGTCTTGGTGGGGGGCATGGCGGAAGGCCTTGTTATTGACTTGATGGTTCAAGACATGAGGCAGGCATGATGGGTGCGTTCCTCCCCCTTCAAGGGGGAGGCCAGGAGGGGGATGGGTTTTTCATGCGTTCTGGAAACCCATCCCCACCCCAACCCTCCCCTTGAAGGGGAGGGAGCATTCGTGCATCGTCCCGGCCGGCGGATGGCGGCCGGGACGCCGATGCTACACCGGGCGGCGGCGCCCGCAGGGATGCAGGCGCGCGGCGGAAATCGCGCCGCCTGTACCCATCGCCCCGAGAGCCCCTAAGCCGCCTGGCCCGCGGGCGCCCGGCAGGCCAGGCCGTCGAACTGGCCGGCGAGCCCGCCGACTTCCGCCAGCAGATGCTTACGCTGGCGCGGCGTGGCGCTGTTGGCGATGTCGGCCAGCAGGGCGAGGGTCTGTTCCCGGTTGTAGGCCGCCTGCGCGCGGTATTCGGCCGTCCAGCCTTCCTGCGGCGTGCGCAGCAGGGCTTCCACCTCCCGCGCCAGGGCGGCCCGGTCGGCGCGCTGTTCCAGCGCGGCGAGCAGGGCCTGCTGCCAGGCCACGCGCCGGGCCAGCCAGGCCTCGCCGTCCAGCATCAGGGCGTTGTTCCATTCGCCGATGCGCGCCCGCTGGGCGGCGTTCAGGCGGCCGAACCAGCGCTGCAGGCGCTTTTCCATGCGCGCGATGCGGCGCTCGCGCAGGTCCGCGGGGCGGCCTTCCAGGAATTCCTCGCGGGCCTCGGCGTTGCGGCGCTCGAAGGCGGCCCCGAGTTCGGCCACCTGGGCGTCGGACAATTCGGCCAGCAGCCCGGCCGCATCCGGCGCCACGGCCTGCATCAGGCGGTCCCACAGGGCCTCGCCCCGCAGCAGGAATTCCTCCAGCCGCGCCGCCGTGACCGGCCCGTCGCGCAGCGCCGCCTGGGCATCGCGCAGCAAGACCACGTAGGCGGGCAACTGGTCGCGGCAGTGCCAGTCGAGCAAGGCACCCAGGCGGCGGTCCAGCTCGCTGCGCTGCACCGGCTCCAGCGTCACGTAGTCGCGGGCATACCAGGGCAACAGCCAGTCGAGCTGGGTATACACGAACCGCATGCCGCAGCCGGCCAGCAGCACGGCGGCGAGGCAGGGTACGAGCAATCGGGCGGAAAGGCGCATGCGCTTGAGAGCGCGGCGCGGACAGCAAAGTTCGGCGGCGGGTCAGTCGACGACGGCGTCCGCCTCGACACCCTGCGCCCACTGCAGGCGGGCGCGGAGCGCCCGGGTGACTTCCACGCGGCCGTCGGCCGCCACCCGCAGGGCGTGGTCGATGCCGAAGCGGCGGGTGTATTCGCGCCAGTCGTCGCCGGCGATGAAGGCCGGCTTGCTGGGGCCGTCGGACAGGGTGCCGGCGTTGGCACGCGGCGTGATCAGGATGGTCAGCGCCTGGGTGCCGCGGGCCGGTCGGCCGGTGCGGGGGTCGAGCAGGTGGGAGTAGCGCTCGCCGTCCAGTTCAAAATAGCGCTGGTAGTCGCCCGAGGTGCCGACCGCCTCGCCGTCGTACAGGGGCAGGGTGGCCAGCGGGCGCGGTTCGCGCGGGTGCTGGATGCCGATGCGCCAGGGCTGGCCGCCCTTGTCGCCCAGGGCCATGACGTTGCCGCCGATGTTCACCAGCGCGTTGGCGATACCCATCTCCCGCAGGATGGCCGCGGCCCGGTCCAGGGCATAGCCCTTGACGTAGCCGCCCAGGTCGATCTGCACCGCGGGGTTGCGGCTGGACACGGTGCGCCCGTCTATCGTCAGGTCCGCCATGCGCGGATGGGCGTCGATGACGGCCTTGAGCTGGACCGGGTCCGGCACCACCGGCACGAACTCGTCGGTATGAAAGCCCCACAGGGCGATGAGCTTGCCGAGCGCCGGATCGAACAGCTCGTCGCCGAGGGCGGCCATGCGCTGGGCGTCGCGCAGCAGGGCGGCGAGCTCTTCGGACACTTCGAGGGATTCGCCATGCGCCAGCGCCTCGTTCAGCCGGGTCAGCTCGGAGGGCTCCCAGGCGTGGTAGGCCGCATGCAGGCGGTCAAACTCCCGCAGCACGGCGCTCATGGCGCGGTCCGCCTCGGCCGGGTCGTCGCCATACACGGAGACGTCCACCCGCGTGCCGAACACGTAGGCTTCCTGGCGATGTACCTCGTTGCGCGCGCAGGCGGCCAGGGCGAACACGCCCACGAGCAGCAGCGCCGCCCGCAGGCGGCGCCACACCGGACCAGCCCTCATGCGCAGGCCCTCATCGGCAAGCCTGTTCCAGCTTGTCCACGAACAGCGCCGGCACCGAAAAACCGCTCTGGGTGGTGATCTCGACGAAGCAGGTGGGGCTGGTGACGTTGATCTCGGTGAGGTGGCCGCCGATCACGTCCAGGCCCACCACCAGCAGGCCGCGCTCCCACAGCACCGGGGCCAGGGTCTCGGCGATCTCCCGTTCCCGCTCCGTGAGGGGCATGGCCACGCCGCGCCCGCCCGCGGCCAGGTTGCCGCGCGTCTCGCCGGCCTTGGGGATGCGCGCCAGCGCGTAGGGCACGACCTCGCCGCCGATGATGAGCACGCGCTTGTCGCCCTCGCTGATGGCCGGCAGGTAGCGTTGGGCCATGATGGTGCGCGCGCCCTCGTGGGTGAGGGTTTCCAGGATCACGTTGCGGTTGGGGTCGTCCGCGCGCACGCGGAAGATCTGGCTGCCGCCCATGCCGTCCAGGGGCTTCAACACCACGTCGCCCAGCTCGTCGATGAAGGCGTGCACCTCGTCCGGGTCGCGCGCCACCAGCGTGGTGGCGGTGAACTGGGCGAACTCGGTGATGGCGAGCTTCTCGGAGTGGTCGCGGATCGCCCGCGGGTCGTTGAACACCCGCGCGCCGGCCGCCACGGCGCGCTCCAGCAGCCAGGTGGCGGCGACGTATTCGAAGTCGAAGGGCGGGTCCTGGCGCATGACCACAGCGTCGAAATCGGCCAGCGCCACGGTGGCGGCCTCGCCGGGGCCGTACCAGGGATGGTCGCCGGGCAGCGGATGCACGCGCAGGGCACGGGCGTAGACGCCGTCCGTCGCGCTCCAGGCCAGCGCCTCCCGCTGGATGGTCCAGGTCTCGTGGCCGCGGGCGACGGCCTCGCGCATCATGGCGATGCTGGAATCCTTGTAGGCCTTGAGTCCGTCGAGGGGGTCGAGGATGAAGGCCAGGCGCAGGGGGGTGCTCATGACCTCACCCCAGCGCCGCCAGTTCGGCCACGTCCGCAGCGGGCTCGGTCTCCTCGATCTCCACCGAGGCGGCCAGCAGGGCCAGCCGGGCCACCACGCCGTAGGCGTAGAAGCGGTTGGGCGGCGCATCCGGGCCCTGGGCCACGTCCGGCAGCGTGCAGCAGGTCTCGAAGGCGAGCGGCTTGAAATGCATGCCCGGCGCGTTCAGGTTCTCGTCGCGCCCGCGCTCGGTGTGCACGCGGTAGAAGCCGCCCACCACGTAGTGATCCATCATGTACACCACCGGCTCGGCCACCGCGCCGTCCACGGTCTCGAAGGTGTGTACGCCTTCCTGGATGATGACCTCGTGCACTTCCAGCCCTTCCTTGACCACCGCCATCTTGTTGCGCTGGCGGCGGTTCAGGCCCACCACCTCGGAGGCGTCCTTGACCGTCATCACCCCCATGCCGTAGGTGCCGGCATCGGCCTTGACGACGACGAAGGGTTCGTCGGTGACCTCGTATTCCCGGTACTTCTCGCGGATGCGGCCGAGCAGCGCATCCACCTGGGCGGCCAGGCATTCCTCCCCGGTGCGCTCCTGGAAGTTGATCTGCCCGCACACGCCGAATTCCGGGTTGATGCGCCAGGGGTCGATGCCGATGGCCGCGGCGAACTCCCGCGCCACCCGGTCGTAGCATTCGGCGTGCTTCGACTTGCGGCGTGAATGCCAGCCGGCATGCACGGGCGGGATCACCCACTGGTCTTCCAGACCCTGCAACACCGCCGGCACGCCGCCGGAGAGGTCGTTGTTGAGCAGCACCGCGCAGGGGTCGAAGCCGGCCACGCCCAGGCGCCCGCCCTCGCGCACCAGGGGTTCGAGGGTCAGCGTGGAGCCGTTGGCCAGTTCCAGCGTGGTGGGTTCGACGATGTCCGGCAGCAGGCTGCCGATGCGCACCTTGAGCCCGGTCAGGCGCAGGATGGACACCAGCTTGGCCACGTTCTGCAGGTAGAACTGGTTGCGGGTGTGGTTCTCCGGGATCAGCAGCAGCCGGCTCGCGTCCGGACAGAGGCGCTCGATGGCCGACTGGGCGGCCTGCACGCACAGGGGCAGGAAGGCGTCGTTGAGGTTGTTGAAGCCGCCGGGGAAGAGGTTCAGATCCACCGGCGCCAGCTTGAAGCCGCTGTTGCGCAGGTCGGTGGAGCCGTAGAAGGGCGGCAGGTGGTCCTGCCACTGCACGCGCATCCACTGCTCGATCTCGGTGGCCTTGTCGAGGAAGGTCTTTTCCAGCTCCAGCAGGGGGCCGGTCAGCGCGGTGGTGAGATGGGGAACCATGAGGGAGCTCTCAGGTAAAACGCCGCAGGCGGGGGCGCTGCGGCGAAAAGTTTCGGGGCAATGTTACACCAAGGGCGGGGGGCGCTTTCACGCCGTGCTTGAGCCGCGGCCGTGGCGGGCGCTAACCTGCGGGACCGACTGCTTCCGGCCCCCATCATGGCGCGCATCCACATCGACCTGCCCGAGACCTTTCCGTTCTCCACCGACATCCAGCTCTACCTCAGCCACATGAACTACGGCGGGCATCTGGACAACGCGCTGCTGCTCACCGTGGTGTCGGAAGCCCGCGTGCGCTGGCTCAAGTCCATGGGCTACGGCGAACTGGACGTGGAAGGGCTGGGCATCATCGTCGCGGACGCGGCGCTGCAGTACAAGTCCGAGGCCTTCCACGGGGAGACCATGCGGGTGGAAATGGGCCCCGCGGACTTCGGCAAGTACGGCTGCGACCTGCTGTGGCGCATGGCCGAGCGGGACAGCGGGCGCGAGGTGGCCCGCGGCAAGACCGGCATCGTGTTCTTCGACTACCAGGCGCGCAAGGTGGCGGCGGTGCCGGAGGCCTTCCGGCGCCGCTTTGCCGATACGTGAGGGCCGAGCGCGGTAGAATCGCGCCCCTTCCGCCGCCGTCCGCCCCCATGACCCGCCCCGAACTGCTCGCCCCCGCCGGCTCCCTGGCAATGATGCGCACCGCCTTCGCCTACGGCGCGGACGCGGTGTACGCCGGCCAGCCGCGCTATTCGCTGCGGGTGCGCAACAACGACTTCGGCCGCATCGACACCCTGGCCGCCGGCATCGCGGAGGCCCGCGCCGCCGGCAAGGCCTTTTATCTCGTCAGCAACATCTACCCCCACAACGCCAAGCTGCGCACCTATCTCGCCGACATGGAGGAGGTGGTCGCCCTGGGGCCGGACGCGCTGATCATGGCCGACCCCGGCCTGATCATGCTGGTGCGGGAGCGCTGGCCGGCGCTGCCCATCCACCTGTCGGTGCAGGCCAACACCACGAACTACGCGGCGGTGCGCTTCTGGCAGGCGGCGGGCGTCAAACGCATCATCCTGTCCCGCGAACTTTCCCTGGACGAAGTGGTGGAGATCCGCGACGCCTGTCCGGACATGGAGCTGGAAGTCTTCGTGCACGGCGCCCTGTGCATCGCCTACTCCGGGCGCTGTCTGCTGTCCGGCTACTTCAACCACCGCGACCCCAACCAGGGCAGTTGCACCAATTCCTGCCGCTGGGACTACAGGCTGCACGGCGCGGAGGAGAACGGCGCCGGCGACCTGCTCGCCTCCGGTGGCCCGGCCCTGGGCAACCCGAAGCACCTGGGCACCGTGGGCACTGCGGTGCAAGGTCCGCCCGCGCTGGGCGGCGGGCCGCGCCACATCGGCGGCAGCAAGGTGTGGCTGCTGGAGGAAGGCAGCCGGCCGGGCGAGCTGATGCCGGTGGAAGAGGACGAGCACGGCACCTACATCCTCAACTCCCGCGATCTGCGCGCCATCGAGCACGTGCAGCGGCTGGTGGAGATCGGCGTGGATTCGCTGAAGATCGAAGGCCGCACCAAGAGCCCCTACTACGTGGCGCGCACCTGCCAGAGCTACCGCCGCGCCATCGACGACGCGCTGGCAGGACGCCCCTTCGACCCCCATCTGCTGGGCGAACTGGAAGGGCTCGCCAACCGGGGCTACACGGACGGCTTCTACGAGCGCCACCACACCCCGGAGCACCAGAACTACCTGCGCGGCCATTCGGAATCCGGGCGCAGCCTGTACGTGGGCGACCTGGCCGGCTTCGACGCCGCGCGCGGCCTGGCCGAGGTGGCGGTGAAGAACGCCTTCGGCCGCGGCGACCGGCTGGAGTTCGTGCAGCCGGCCGGCAACGTCACGCTCACCGTCGACCGCCTGGAAGACGCCGACGGCCAGACCATCGACCGCGTGCCGGGCAGCGGCCACCGGGCCTGGCTGCCCCTGCCGGCCGGGGTCGACCCGGCCGCGCCCTGCTTCATCGCCCGCTTTCTCTGATTCGACGATCCCGATGTCCCTGCCCGATTTCGACCCCGCCCGCTACGACGCCCTGCTCGCCGACAAGCTCGCCCGCTTCAAGGCCGACTTCGCCCCCCTCGGCCTGCCCGAACCGCAAGTGTTCACCTCGGCGCCGCTGCACTACCGCCTGCGCGCGGAGTTCCGCCTGTGGCACCACGCCGGGCGCGTGGACTACGCCATGTTCGATGCGGCGAACCCCAAGCAGCCCATCCTGCTGGAGGACTTCCCCGCCGCGGCGGAGCCCATCGCCCGCGCCATGCCGCGCCTGCGGGATGCCCTCATCGCCAGCGACGAGCTGAAGCGGCGCATCTTCCAGGTGGAATTCCTCGCCACCCTCTCCGGCGAGCTGATGGTGAGCCTGGTCTACCACCGCAAGCTGGACGCCGGCTGGGAGATCGCGGCGCACGCACTGGCCGCCGATCTGGGCGCGCAGATCATCGGCCGCAGCCGCGGGCAGAAGATCGTGCTCGACCGGGACTGGCTGCTGGAGGCGTTCGACGTGGACGGCCTCCCCCTGCGCTACCAGCAGATCGAGGGCAGCTTCACCCAGCCCAACGGCGGCGTGAACCGCAAGATGCTCGCCTGGGCGCGCGCCCGGGCCGCGGGCGCGGGGGGCGACCTGCTGGAGCTCTACTGCGGCAACGGCAACTTCACCTTCGCCCTGGCGCCGCTGTTCGACCGGGTGCTGGCCACGGAACTGTCCAAGTCCTCCGTGCGCGCCGCCCAGTACAACATGGACGCCAACGGCGCCCGCAACATCACCCTGGTGCGCATGTCCAGCGAGGAGCTGGCCGACGCCATGGCCGGCGGGCGCGAGTACCGCCGCATGCAGGGCGTGGACCTGGCCGGCTACCGCTTCTCCACGCTCTTCGTGGACCCGCCCCGCGCCGGCCTGGACCCGGCCACGCTGGCACTGGCCCAGCGTTTCGATCGCATCCTCTACATCTCCTGCAACCCGCACACGCTGCGGGCCAACGCGGCCGCGCTGGCCGCCACCCACCGCATCGCCGCCGCCGCGGTGTTCGACCAGTTCCCCTACACCCCCCATCTTGAATGTGGCTTGTTGCTGGAACGCCACTAGAATGGAACATCCACTGCCGGCCCCACGCCCATGCCTGCCGCCGCCCCACCCCATTCCACCGCCATCGAAGCCCACTGGCTGAGCCTGTTCGACGGCGTGTCCGCCGCCACGCGCACGGCCCTGCGCGACGTGGTGCTGGCCCACCGGGAGGCGATGGCGACGGCGTTCTACGCACACATGCTGGCCGACCCGGACGCGCAGCCCTTCCTGACCCACGAAGCGGTGGAACAGCGCCTGCACCATTCCCTGCAGCGCTGGCTGGAAACCCTGTTCTCCTGTACCGACCGGGAGCAGTTCGGCGCCGCCATGGCCATGCAGCGCCACGTGGGCGACGTGCATGCGCGGGTGGACCTGCCGGTCAACATCGTCGCCCGCGGCGCGCGGGTGCTGAAGGGCCAAATCGCCCACCGCCTGCTGGACGCCGGGCTGGACGGCGAGACCCTGGTGGACGCGGTGCTGTACGCGGACAACCTGATCGACCTCGCCTTCGAGGAGATGAGCTCGGCCTACGTCGCCTCCCACGAGCGCGCCGCCCGCATCGACGAGGCCTACCGGGTGTTCTCCTACGGCCAGAACATGTCCCTGGAGCGGGAACGCCAGCGCGCCGCCCTGCTCGACTGGGAGAACCGCTTCCTGCACGAGATGATGGCGGGCGCGCCCGGCGACGAACTGCAGACCCTGGCCGACTCCTCCTTCGGCCTGTGGCTGCAGCACAAGGCCAGCGCCATCTTCGAGGGCTCCACGGAACTGCCCACCATCCACGCCGTCATCCGCACCGTGGACGGCAGCCTGATCCCGCTCTGCCAGACTCAGCTCGACGCCCCGGAACGGGAGGAAATCCGCCGCCTGACCAAGGCGGTGCAGACGGAACTGGGCCAGCTCAAGTTCCTGGCGGATGCCATGTTCGAGCGTTTCGTCGATCTGGAGTCCGGCAAGGACGCGCTCACCCAGTTGCTCAACCGGCGCTTCCTGCCCGCCATCCTGAGCCGGGAGGCGGACATCAGCCGCAGCCAGGGCAAACCCTTTGCGCTATTGCTGGTCGACGTGGATCATTTCAAGCACATCAACGACCGCCACGGCCACGACGCCGGCGACCGGGTGCTGCAGCAGATCGCCAGCCTGCTGCTCAACACGGTGCGCTCGGGCGATTTCGTGTTCCGCTACGGCGGGGAGGAGTTCCTCGTGTTACTGGTGGAGGTGGACGAATTGCATGCACTTCGCGTGGCGGAGAAGATCCGCAACCGCGTGGCCCAGGAGAGCTTCCTGCTCTCCGACGGCCACACCCTGCGGGTCACCGCCAGCATCGGGCTGGCCCTGCACGACGGGCACCCGGACTACCAGCGCCTGGTGAACCGCGCCGACGACGCCCTCTACCGCGCCAAGCACGACGGCCGCAACCGCTGCGTGGTGGCCCATGGCTGAACGCTCGCCCTCCGCCTCCACCCTCGCCCCCACCGTCGTCGCCACGGACCTGCGCGACCCGGCCCACGCCGCCGCGCTGGTGGCCCTGCTGGACCACTACGCCCGCGACCCCATGGGCGGCGGCACGGGCCTGTCCGACGCGGTCAAGGCCGCGCTGCCGGACCGCCTGGCCCGCTGGCCGGGCTACGTCTCCTTTCTCGCCTGGGCGGACGGCAGCCCGGTCGGCCTGATCAACTGCTTCGAAGGCTTTTCCACCTTCGCCGCCCGGCCACTGCTCAACGTGCACGACATCGTCGTGCATGCCGCCCGGCGCGGCCGCGGCGTGGGCCAGGCCCTGCTCGCCGCCGCCGAGGACGCGGCCCGCGCGCGCGGCTGCTGCAAGCTCACGCTGGAAGTGCTGTCCAACAACCACAAGGCCCTGGCCGCCTACGAGCGCGCCGGCTTCGCCCCCTACGTGCTGGACCCGGTGGCAGGGCAGGCGCTGTTCCTGCAGAAGTGGCTGTAGGGCCTACAAGTAACCCAGCCTCGCCGGCAGCCACAGGGCGATCTGCGGAAACACCACCATCAGCGCCAGGCCGGCGCCCATGGCCAGCACCATCCAGATCACCCAGCGGAAGGTGGCCTCCATGCCGATGCCGGCGATGCGGGAGGTGATCATCAGCGAGATCGCCATGGGCGGCGTGAACTGGCCGATGGCCAGGTTGATGGTCATCATCACGCCGAACCACACCAGGTCCCAGCCCATGGCCAGCGCGATGGGCACCAGCAGCGGCAGCAGGATGAGGTAGATGGACACCGCGTCCAGGAACATGCCCGCCACCAGCAGCAGCAGGTTGATCGCCAGCAGCATCAGCCATTCGCTCGCCTCCAGCCCCACCAGGGCCTTGGCCGCCGTGTCGAAAATGCCCAGGGTGTTGCCCGCCCAGGCGAACACCGAGGCGATGCCGATGATCATCAGGATCACCGCCGACAGTTCGCCCGCATCCACGAGGACGCGGAACAGTCCGCGCAGCGTGATGCTGCGATACACCACCATGCCCACGAAGATGCCGTAGGCCACCGCCACCACGGCCGCCTCGGTGGGCGTGAACAGGCCCGTGCGCAGCCCGCCGAGGATGATCACCGGCGCCAGCAGGCCCCAGATGGCGTCGATGAAGCTCCTGCCCAGGGGCGGGCGCTCGGCCTTGTAGTCGCGCCCGAAGCCGTAGCGGCGGCTGATGAGGATGGCCGGCGCCAGCAGGCACAGGGCGGCGATCATGCCCGGGAACAGCCCGGCGGCGAACAGGGCCGGCACCGTGGCCGCCGGCACCAGCACGCTGTAGACGATGAGGGCCACCGAGGGCGGGATGACGATGGCGGTCGACCCGGCCGCCGCGATCAGGGCGGCGGAAAAACCCTTGGGATAGCCCCGGGCGACCATGGACGGCAGCATCACCGCGGCCACCGCCGCCGCGTCCGCCGGCCCGGAGCCGGAAATGCCCCCCAGCAGCATGGACACCAGCACCGCCACCACGGCCAGCGAACCCGTCCATTCGCCGACGATGGCGGTGACGAAGCGCACCAGGCGCGCGGCCACGCCGGAACGCTCGAAGATCATGCCGGCGAGGATGAACATGGGGATCGCCAGCAGCGGGTACTTGGCGATGCCGGCATAGATGTTGGTCGGCACCGCGAGCTGGTCGAAGCCCGCGAGCGCCAGCACGGCGACGCTGGCCACGCCGAGCGCGGTGGCCAGCGGCATGCCCGCCACCAGCGCGAGCAGGAACAGGCCGATCAGCACCGTACCGTTCATGCCCGCCTCCGCAGCCGGGTGTGGGCCAGGCGCAGCACCAGCGCTACCGCCAGCACGGGCATCCACACCGTGTACCACCACTGCGGCACGCCCAGGGCCGGCGAGGTTTCCTCGAAGCGGTACTGGTCCCAGGTCAGCTTGCCGGCGTAGAAGGCGATGAAGGCGAACAGTGACGCGGTCACCGCGAAGGACAGCCATTCCAGGAAGACCCGGACGCGCTGCGGCAGCCTGCCGGTGAAGAAATCGACCCGGATGTGGCGGTCGAAGGCGAAGGCCACCGACGAACCGAGGAAGGACAGCACGATCATCAGGGCGATGGAAAACTCCTCGGTCGCGGCGAAGGACCGGGAGGTCAGGTAGCGCACCAGCACGTTGCCGAAGGTGATCAGCACAATCAGGCCCATGGCGATGCCGGCCAGGATCTGTTCGATGGTGTAGGGCCGGGAGCCGGCAGCGCCCTCGGCGGGCGGGACGTCGTCATTCATGGGCGATCGGGGGCGCGCTCACGCGCGGTGAGTTGGAAACGGGGAGGGAGGATGTCCGGCCGCGCGGCGGAGTGCCGCTGCGGCCGGAGCAATGGCCGCATCAGCGGCGGGCGACGTCTTCCTCGGCTTGCTTGACCAGGTCGGCACCGATGCGCCCGGCCCATTCCCTGTAGACGTCGGCCGTGGCCTTGCGGAAAGCCTCGCGCCCGGCATCGTCCAGGTGTACGACGGCCACGCCGTTGGCCTCGATCTCCTTGAGCACCGCGTCGTCGCCGGCGGAGATGCCGGCCCGGGCGCGGGCGATCTCCTCCTTCGCCGCCTGGTTCGCGGCCTCGGCCACGGCCTTGCGGTCGGCCTCGGTCCAGGACTCCCACACCTTGCGGTTCACCACGAAGATCAGCGGATCGGCCACGTAGCCCCACAGGGTCAGGTGCTTCTGGCCCACGGTGTGCAGCCTGGCGGCACTGAACACGCCCAGGGGGTTTTCCTGGCCGTCCACGGCGCCGGTGGCCATGGCCGGCTGGGCGTCGGCCCAGCTCATCTGGGTCGGGTTGGCGCCCAGGGCGTTGAAGGTGGCGAGGAAGAGCGGCGACCCCACCACGCGCATCTTCAGGCCCCTGAGGTCTTCCGGCGTGCGCACCGGGTGCTTGGAGTTGGAAACTTCCCGGAAGCCGTTCTCGCCCCAGGCCAGCGGCACCACGTCGCGCTCGGCGAGGATGTCGAACAGGCGCTTGCCCACGCGGCCCTGGGTCAGGGCGTCGATGGCCTTGTGGTCGGGCATCAGGAAGGGCAGGGCGAAGAGGTTGAGTTCCTTCACCTGGGGCGACCAGTTGATGGTGGAGCCCACCGCGATGTCGATGATGCCCTGGCGCAGGGCGGTGAATTCCTTGGTCTGGTCGCCCGACACCAGCGAGGTGCCCGGATAGACCTTGATCCGGATGCGGCCGTCGGTCTTCTCGGCGACGAGGTCCGCCCAGCGCTTGGCGCCCCAGCCCCAGGGGAAGGCCTCGCCGAGCACGGTGGAGAGCTTGTATTCGTCCTTGTACTGCTGGGCCGTCGCGGGCAGCGACAGGCCGAGCGCGGCCGCAGCGAACAGGCCGGCCAGGAGAGCGGGAAAGCGGCGTCTGGTCATGGAATGTCTCCATATTGTGGTTGTTTTCCGGGCCGGCCCGCGATGGCGCGGCGGCCGGAAGCGGGTGAAGCGAATCGGATTCTACAGCCAGGGCACGGCCAGGGCAGAGGAACGATTTTACGGCGTATAATGCAAGGCTTTGTTTTACCTGAAAAACAGGACTCCGCTGTGCTCGTCGCCGCCAACATCACCATGCAGTTCGGGGCCAAGCCCCTGTTCGAGAACGTCTCCGTCAAGTTCGGCGAGGGCAACCGCTACGGCCTGATCGGCGCCAACGGCGCCGGCAAGTCCACCTTCATGAAGATCCTGTGCGGCGTGCTCGAATCCACCGCCGGCAACGTCTCCAAGGACCCCCACGAGCGCATGGCCTACCTGCGCCAGGACCAGTTCGCCTACGAGGACAAGCGCGTGCTCGACGTGGTGATGATGGGCCACGAGGAACTGTGGGCCGCCATCCAGGAGCGGGACGCCATCTACGCCAACCCGGAGGCCACCGAGGACGACTACATGCGCGCCGCCGAGCTGGAAGGCAAGGTGGGCGAGTACGACGGCTACACGGCGGAAGCGCGCGCCGGCGAACTGCTGCTGGGCGTGGGCATCGCCACCGAACTGCACGACGGACCGATGAGGAACGTCGCCCCGGGCTGGAAGCTGCGCGTGCTGCTGTGCCAGGCCCTGTTCGCCAACCCGGACATCCTGCTGCTGGACGAGCCCACCAACAACCTGGACATCAACACCATCCGCTGGCTGGAGGACGTGCTCAACGGCCGCGACTGCACGATGGTGATCATCTCCCACGACCGCCACTTCCTGAACCAGGTCTGTACCCACATGGCGGACCTGGACTACGGCACCATCACCATCTATCCGGGCAACTACGACGACTACATGGAAGCGTCTACGCTGGCCCGCCAGCGCCAGTCCGCGGCCAACGCCCGGGCCAAGGAGAAGATTTCCGAACTGCAGGAATTCGTGCGCCGCTTCTCCGCCAACAAATCCAAGGCCAAGCAGGCCACCAGCCGCCTCAAGCTCATCGACAAGCTCAAGCCCGAGGACGTCAAGCCTTCCAGCCGCCAGTACCCGTGGATCCGCTTCGACTACGACGAAAAGGACAAGCTGCACCGCCTGGCCTGCGAGATCGACGGCATCTCCTTCGCCTACGAGGGCATGGACAAGCCGCTGATCAGGAACTTCAGCATGGCCATCGACGCGGGCGACAAGGTGGCCATCATCGGCGAGAACGGCGTCGGCAAGACCACGCTGATCAAACTGCTGGTGGGCGAACTGAAACCCCAGAAGGGCCACGTGAAGTGGGCCGAAAAGGCCAAGCCCGGCTACTACGCCCAGGACCATTCCGCCGAGTTCGCCGGCACCGAAAGCCTGACCGAATGGATCGCCGAGTACTCCCGCATCACCGCCGCGGCCACCGGCGAGGACAACGAGACCCTGCTGCGCGGCACCCTGGGCCGCCTGCTGTTCTCCGGCGACGAGGTGAAGAAGCCGGTGAACGTGATCTCCGGCGGCGAGCAGGGCCGCATGCTGTTCGGCAAGCTGATGCTCTCCCGCCCCAACGTGCTGCTGATGGACGAGCCCACCAACCACCTGGACATGGAATCCATCGAGTCCCTCAACAGCGGGCTGGAGAAATTCCCCGGCACGCTGGTGTTCGTCTCCCACGACCGGGAGTTCGTCTCCTCGCTGGCGACCCGCATCGTGGAGATCAAGCTGGACGGGACCATCGTGGACTACCGCGGCAGCTACGAGGAATACCTCTCCAGCCAGGGGCTGGAATAAACCGCCGGGCGGCATTCGATCCTTTCATGCATTTGCACTGCTCATGCGGCACTGCCGCATGAGCGTGCGCGGCGCATCGGCTACAATCGCCGGGCTGCGCCGCGCGTGCGGCCGGCACAGCAGTGCAACGGCACCCGACGGATGTTTCCGCCCATGATCGGCATATTCCTCATCACCCACGGCAGCCTGGGCGAAGCGCTCATCCAGTGCGCCTGCCACGTGCTCAACAAGCGCCCGCCGCACATCGTGCAGTTGGGCGTTTCCGCGCAGGACGACCCCCTCGACCTGCTGCCCCTGGCGCGCCAGATGCTGAGCTGGGCCGACGCCGGACAGGGCGTGCTGCTGCTCACCGACATCTACGGCGCCACGCCGTCGAACATCGCCACCAAGCTGCTCGCCCCCGGGCACGTGGAAGGCATTGCCGGTGTGAACCTGCCCATGCTGCTGCGCGTGCTGACCTACCGCGACAAAGACATGCCCACCCTCGTCCAGCGCGCCGTGAGCGGCGGCTGCGACGGCGTTCTGCACATGAAGTGAGCCGACCACGATGCCCAAAGCGGAAGCCCCGATCATCAACAAACTCGGTCTGCATGCGCGCGCCTCGGCCAAGCTCACCCAGCTCGCCAGCAGCTTCGGCGCGGACGTCTGGCTGGAACGCCAGGGACGCCGCGTCAACGCGAAGAGCATCATGGGCGTGATGATGCTGGCCGCCGCGCGCGGCAGCACGGTGACGGTGGAAACCGAAGGCGTGGACGCGGACACCGCCCTGCAGGCCATCCTCGACCTCATCGCCGACCGCTTCGGCGAGGAGGAGTAGGCCATGGCCTTCACCATTCACGGCCTGCCGGTGTCCCAGGGCATCGCCATCGGCCACGTGCACCTGGTCTCCCACGCGCTGCTGGAGGTCAATCACTACCACGTGGCGGAAAGGTACCTGGCCGAGGAGCTCTACCGCCTGGACGACGCGGTGGCCACCGTGCGCGGTGAGTTGGTGGGCCTCAAGGCGGCCACCAGCACCGGCCAGGCGCACAGCGAGGTGGGGGCCTTCGTGGACCTGCAGATCATGCTGCTCGCCGACCCGATGCTGGTGGACGCCGCGCGCGAACTGATCTCCGAGCGGCGCTGCAACGCCGAATGGGCGCTGGTGCAGCAGATGGAACACCTGGTGGAGCAGTTCCAGCAGATCGAGGACCCCTATCTGCGCGAGCGCCAGGCCGACGTGGTGCAGGTGATCGAACGCCTGGTCAAGGTGCTGCTCGGCCATCCCGGCCGCCTGCCGCCCAAGCGGCGCGACGGCCTGGGCACCATCGTGGTCGCCCACGACCTGTCGCCGGCCGACACCATCGGTTTCCGCGACCACAACATCGCCGGCTTCGTCACCGACGTGGGCGGGCCCACCAGCCACACCGCCATCGTCGCGCGCAGCCTGGCGATCCCCGCCGTGGTCGGCCTGCACCACATCCGCGACCTGGTGGAGGACGACGAACTGCTGATCGTGGACGGCACCCGCGGCGTGGTCATCGTCGGCCCGGACGAGCGCATCGTCGAGGAATACCGCCTGCGCCGCACCGAGCTGGAGCTGGAGCGCTCCAAGCTCAAGCGCCTGAAGGACATGCCCGCCACCACGCTGGACGGCGAGGACGTGAACCTGCTGGCCAACATCGAAGGCCCCAAGGACGTGGCCACCGCGCGCAACGTCAATGTGGACGGCGTGGGCCTGTATCGCACGGAATTCCTCTTCATCGGGCGCGACGCCCTGCCCGACGAGGACGAGCAGTACGAGGCCTACCGCAGCGTGCTCAAGGCCATGGGCAAGCGCCCGGTGACCATCCGCACCTTCGACGTGGGTGCCGACAAGGCGCTCAACGGCGCGTCACGCACCGAGCCCAACCCCGCTCTGGGCCTGCGTGCGGTGCGCTATTCCCTGGCCGAGCCCAAGATGTTCCTCACCCAGTTGCGCGCGCTGCTGCGCGCCTCGGTGCACGGCCGGCTGCGCATCATGATCCCCATGCTGGCCCACGCCCACGAGATCGACCAGTCCCTGGCCCTCCTCGACAAGGCCAAGGCGGAACTGCGCGCCGAGCGCATCAAGTTCGACGAGAGCGTGGAGATCGGCGGCATGATCGAGATCCCGGCCGCCGCGCTGGCGCTGGGCATGTTCATCCGGCGGCTGTCCTTCCTCGCCATCGGCACCAACGACCTCATCCAGTACACGCTGGCCATCGACCGCTCCAACGAGGCCGTCGCCCACCTCTACGACCCGCTGCATCCGGCCGTGCTCAAGCTCATCGGCGGCACCATCCAGGCCGGCGCCCGCTACGGCCTGCCGGTCTCGGTATGCGGCGAGATGGGCGGCGACCCGGACTACACCCTGCTGCTGCTGGGCATGGGCCTGCGCAACTTCTCCATGCATCCGGCCAACGTGCTGGAGATCAAGCAGCAGGTGCTGCGCGCCGACGTGGGCGAACTGGCGCCCAAGGTACAGCGCATCCTGAAGATGGACGAGCAGGCGCGCGTGCGCGAGGCGGTGGAGCGCCTGGCCGGCTGAGCTGTGGGAGCGGGCTTGCCCGCGATTGCGGTGTTCGTTGTCCCGCAGGCCGGCATCGCGGGCAAGCCCGCTCCCACATCCTGCCCAGGTTTGACATTCCCCCGCACACACGCTAATTTCCACCGCTTCAGCGCCGATTTGATCTACAGCTTGCGGGCGCTCAACAAATCCGGCTAAAGCGAGGGCAACCCAGTCCGCGTTTCCAGCCGGCTGGGTTTTTCGTTTTCCGCCTCGACACCATGATCCAACCCCAATCCGTCGGCATCGTCGCGCCCCAGCGGGCGCGCTTCACCGTGCCGCTGCCCTTGCGAAGTGGCGGCCGGCTGGACGACTACGAACTGGTCTACGAAACTTACGGCCGCCTCAACGCCGCACGGGACAATGCCGTGCTGGTGTGCCACGCCCTGTCCGGCTCGCACCACGTGGCCGGCACCCATGCCGAAGACCCCGCCGATATCGGCTGGTGGGACAACCTGGTGGGCCCGGGCAAGCCGCTGGACACGCGCAAGTTCTTCGTCATCGGCGTCAACAACCTGGGCGGCTGTTACGGCAGCAGCGGCCCCAATGCCATCAACCCCGCCACCGGCAAGCGCTGGGGCGCGGATTTCCCCTTCGTCACCGTGGAAGACTGGGTGGACGCCCAGGCGCGCCTGATGGACCTGCTGGGCATCGAGCGCCTGGCGGCGGTGATCGGCGGCAGCCTGGGCGGCATGCAGGCCTTGTCCTGGACCCTGCAGTACCCGGATCGCGTGCGCCACGCCGCGGTGATCGCCTCCGCGCCCAAGCTCACTGCGCAGAACATCGCCTTCAACGAGGTCGCCCGCCAGGCCATCCTGACCGACCCGGACTTCCACGGCGGGCATTACTACGAGCACGGCGTGGTGCCGGCGCGCGGGTTGAAGCTCGCCCGCATGGTGGGGCACATCACCTATCTGTCCGACGACGCCATGGCGGAGAAATTCGGCCGCAGCCTGCGCCACGGCAAGGCGGTGTACAGCTACGACGTGGAATTCGAAATCGAATCCTACCTGCGCTACCAGGGCGACAAGTTCGCCGGCTACTTCGACGCCAACACCTACCTGCTCACCACCAAGGCGCTGGACTACTACGACCCCGCCTTCGAACACGGCGGCAACCTGGCCGCCGCGCTGGCGCGCGCCACCGCCGAGTTCCTGGTGGTGTCCTTCACCACCGACTGGCGCTTCGCCCCGCCGCGCTCGCGGGAGATCGTCTACGCCCTGCTGCACAACCGGCGCCGGGTGAGCTACGCCGAGATCGACTGCGACGCCGGGCACGACTCCTTCCTGCTGGACGACCCCCGGTACCACGCCGTGCTCGGCGCCTGGTTCGACCGCATCGAGGTGCAGCCATGATCTACCGCTACGACTACGACGTCATCGCCCAGTGGATCGAACCGGGCGAGAAGGTGCTGGACCTGGGCTGCGGCGACGGCAGCCTGCTGCGCCACCTGATGGAGGTGCGCCAGGTGCAGGGCTACGGCGTCGAGAACGATACCGACAAGCTGCTCGCCTGCGTGAAGAACGGCGTGGACGTGATCCAGATCGACATGGAGAAGGGCCTGGCCGGTTTCGAGGACGGCTTCTTCGACCACGTCATCATGAGCCTGTCGCTGCAGGCCATGCACAACACCCAGGGCATCCTCGCGGAAATGCTGCGCGTGGGCCGCGAGGCCGTGGTGAGTTTCCCCAACTTCGGCTACTGGCGCCACCGCCAGAGCATCCTCAACGGCCGCATGCCGGTGTCGGAAAGCCTGCCGCACCAGTGGTTCAACACCCCCAACGTGCGCTTCTTCACCATCGCCGACTTCGATGCCCTGTGCGAAATGAACGGCATCGCCGTGCGCGAGCGCCTGGCCTTCGACGAGGGCAAGCTGATCCTGGAAGAACCCAACTTCCTCGCCAGCGTCGCGGTGTATCGCCTGGGCCGGCCCTGAGGGCCGGGCCAAGGAAAAGGAAACGGGGGCCGCGGCCCCCGTTCTTCTTCATCCGCCCCGGGCGGCTTCAGCCCACCACGAAGCCCGCCACATCCACGCGAATGGCCGGACGCTCCAGCGCCCGGCCCACCACGGCGGCGAACCGCTGCGCCCACTCGCCCGCTTCCTTGAAACGCTCCTCGCCGCCGTACTTGGCCACGTTGAGGATCATGTCCAGCACCAGAATCTTGCCCATGGGGTTGGACGGCGTGCATTCCAGCACCTCAAACTCCTTGGCCAGCCAGGCGCGCGCGTCGTCCTTGGTAATGGCGGCCGTCTCTTCGTCGTGCACGGTCAGTTCGTATTCCCGGTTCGCACCGAAGGACACGGTGATGTGCTGAGTCATGTCTATCTCCTCGCATTGGCTGTGGTCTTGTTGAAAACGCATTTTCTGCCCACCTGCGCCGGCGATCAAGCCCATACGCCGGCGTATCGCTGCAGCGCATGATCGGCGCCCCCGTCCCGCGGCACCGGAGGAGGCGGAATCCGCGATAATGGCGCCCTCGTCCGCCGCTCACCGTGCCCATGAACGCCACCGCCCTCGTCGACGCCGCCCGCCGGCTTTCCGCCACCCTCGGCGCGCTGCGCTTCGCCGCACCGGCCAGCCACGTCTACAACCCCCTCGACTACGCCTGGGAGGTCCACCGCAGCTACCTGGAACGCTACGGCGCGGGGCGCAAGCGCGTGGTCTTCCTGGGCATGAACCCCGGCCCCTTCGGCATGGCGCAGACCGGCGTGCCCTTCGGCGAGATCGCCGCGGTGCGCGACTGGCTGGCTTTGGCCGGCCCCATCGGCCAGCCCGCCGACACCAATCCCAAGCGCCCGGTGGAAGGCTTCGCCTGCACGCGTTCGGAAGTCAGCGGCCAGCGCCTGTGGGGGCTGTTCCGCGCCCGCTTCGGGACGCCGGAGCGCTTCTTCGCCGAGCACTTCGTCGCCAACTACTGCCCGCTCGCCTTCTTCGACCACGGCCGCAACCTGACGCCGGACAAGCTGCCCGCCGCCGAACAGCGCCCACTGCTGGAGGCCTGCGACGACCACCTGCGCACGATCGTCGAGGCCCTGCAGCCCGACTGGGTGATCGGCGTCGGCGCCTGGGCCGAGCAACGCGCCGCCGCGGCGCTGGCCGGCCTGCCCGTGCGCCTCGGCCGCATCCTGCATCCCAGCCCGGCCAGCCCGGCCGCCAACCGGGGCTGGGCCGAGGCGGCCAGCCGTCAGCTCAATGAACTGGGCATCTGGCCGGACTGAACGCGGAAGGCCGCGAGCTTTCCGGCCGGCGGCTCGTAATCCATAATTACGAACCTCAAGAACGGACGGCCCGACCCGCGGCCGCAAGATTCCCCATGCGCGACATCCAGCAACTGTTCGACGCCAACAAGGCGTGGTCCGAACGCATGCGGGGCGAAGACCCCGATTTTTTCACGCGGCTGGCCAACCAGCAGGCCCCGGAATACATGTGGATAGGCTGTTCCGACAGCCGCGTGCCGGCCAACCAGATCGTCGGCCTCGCGCCGGGCGAAGTCTTCGTCCATCGCAACGTGGCCAACGTGGTGGTGCATACCGACCTCAACGCGCTGTCGGTGATCCAGTACGCTGTGGACGTGCTGCGCGTGAAGCACATCCTGGTGGTCGGCCACTACGGCTGCGGTGGCGTCAAGGCGGCGCTGAACAACAACCGCCTGGGCCTCATCGACAACTGGCTGCGCCACGTGCAGGACGTGCGCGACCGCTTCCAGGCCACCCTGGCCGAGGTGGACGACCCCGGCGAGAAGGTGGACCGCCTGTGCGAGCTGAACGTGATGCAGCAGGTGGTCAACGTCAGCCAGACCTCGGTGCTGCGCGAAGCCTGGCAGCGCGGGCAGGACGTGACCGTACACGGCTGGTGCTACGCGCTCTCCGACGGCCTGGTGCGCGACCTGGCGGTCAGCACCCACTGCGTCGAGGAGGCCCAGGAGGTCTATCGCGACGCGGTGGACCGGCTCTCCCGGCGCTAGAACCACGATGCGCCTCGGCGTCGACCTCGGCGGCACCAAGATCGAGATCGTCGCCCTCGACGAGCAAGGCCACGAACGCCTGCGCCGCCGCATGCCCACGCCCCGGGGCGACTACGCGGCCACCATCGAAGCGGTCGCCGCGCTGGTGGAGGCCGCGGAGCGCGAACTGGGCGTGCGTGGCGGCCCGGTGGGCATCGGCACGCCGGGCTCGGTGTCGCCGGTCACCGGGCGCATGCGCAACGCCAACTCCACCTGCCTCAACGGCCGGGCGCTGTGGGAGGACCTGGAGGCCCGCCTCGGCCGTTCCGTGCGCATCGCCAACGACGCCGACTGCTTCGCCGTATCGGAAGCGGCGGACGGCGCGGGCGCGGGAGCCGCGGTGGTGTTCGGTGTCATTCTCGGCACCGGCGTGGGCGGCGGCATCGTCGTGCATGGCCGGCTGCTGACGGGTGCGAACGGCATCGCCGGCGAATGGGGCCACTCCCCGCTGCCCCTGCCGCAGCCCGAGGACCTGCCGCTGCCGGCCTGCTACTGCGGACGGCGGGGCTGCGTGGAAACCTATTTGTCCGGACCGGGACTGACCGCCGACCACGTCCGCCACGGCGGCGCGGCCCTCGACGCCGCGGCCATCGCCCAGGGCGCCTCGGCGGGCGACAGGGCCTGCGAGGCGACGCTGCAGCGCTACGAGGCGCGCCTGGCGCGGGCGCTCGCCGGCGTGATCAACCTGCTCGACCCGGACGTGATCGTGCTCGGCGGCGGCCTGTCGCGCCTGGATCGCCTGTACCGCAACGTGCCGCGGCTGTGGCTGGCACACGTGTTCTCCGACCGGGTGGATACCCGCCTCCTGCCCGCGCGCCACGGCGACTCCTCGGGCGTGCGCGGGGCGGCTTGGCTGTAGGGCAGCCGCAGCCGAACGAAAGAGAGTTGTCCTTCCATGTGGGAGCGGGCTTGCCCGCGATGCGGCGGTTCTCCCTGTCAATGACACCGCATCGCGGGCAAGCCCGCTCCCACGGGACTCCCCGGTGCTGCGGGGCACGCCGTCACACGTCCAGCGGGTCCACGTCCAGGTTCCAGCGCAGGTCGCGCGCCGTGCGCTGGGCGCGCAGCGCCGCCACCCACTCGCCGAGGAAGGCCTGCAGCAGATTGCGCTCGCCGGCTTCCACCAGCAGTTGCGCACGCTCGCGGCGCGCGAGGCGGGTGAGCCGCATGGGCACCGGGTCGTACACCTGCAGCCCCGCCGGCGCGCGCTCGACCGCCAGACGCGCGGCCTGGCGCAGGAAGGCCACCGCGTCGTCGAGGGCGGGCGCGTCGGCGCGCAGCATGGCCTGGTGGGTGTGGGGCGGGAAGCCCGCGCGGCGGCGCTCTTCCAGCGCCAGCGCGGCGAAGGCGTCGAAATCGTGGCGCGCCAGGCACTGGTACAGGGGATGCTCCGGGTATTCGGTCTGGATCAGCACCTGGCCGGGCAGTTGCGCCCGTCCGGCGCGGCCACCCACCTGCATGAGCTGCTGGAACAGGCGTTCGGGGGCGCGGAAATCCGCCGCGTGCAGGGAGGCGTCCGCGCCCACCACGCCGACCAGGGTGAGCTTGGGAAAGTCGTGGCCCTTGGCCATCATCTGCGTGCCCACCAGGATGTCGGCCTCGCCGGCGTCGATGGCCGCCAGCAGCGCCTCCCACTGCGGGCGGGTGCGCGCCGAATCCCGGTCCACGCGCAGCACACGGGCGTCCGGGAAGAGTTCGGCCAGGCGCGCCTCGATGCGCTGCGTGCCGCGCCCGAAGGGCTGGATGTCCTGGTTGCCGCAGGACGGGCAGGCGTGGGGGATGGGACCGTCGCAGCCGCAGTGGTGGCAGCGCAGCCGCCGGTCGGCCAGGTGCACCACCAGATTGGCCGAACAGTGGGGGCAGGTGCTGACCCAGCCGCAGGCGGGGCAGGACAGCACGGGCGCATAGCCGCGCCGGTTGAGGAAGACGAGGCTCTGCTCGCCGCGCGCGACGCGCTCGGCGATGGCCGCCTGCAGCGCGGGGCTGAGCCCCTCGTCCAGTTTGAGCCTGCGGGTATCCACGCAGCGCACCGCCGGCAGCGTGGTGGCCACGGCGCGGCGCGCCAGCACCAGATGGCGGTAGCGCCCGTTGCGGGCGTGTTGCCAGCTTTCCAGGGAGGGCGTGGCCGAGCCCAGCACCACCGGCACGCCGCGCTGGCGGGCGCGCCACACGGCCAGATCCCGCGCCGAATAGCGCACGCCTTCCTGCTGTTTGTAGGAGGCGTCGTGCTCCTCGTCCACCAGGATCAGCCCCAGGCGCGGCAGCGGCGCGAACACCGCCAGGCGGGTGCCGAGCACGATGTTGGCGTGGCCTTCGAGGGCGCGCACGAAGCCGCGCGAGCGTGCCCCTTCGGCCAGCGCGGAATGCAGGCTGACTACTTCGGCGGACGGAAAGCGCGCCGCGACGCGCGCTTCGAGCTGGGGGGTGAGGGCGATTTCCGGCACCAGCATCAGCACCTGGCGGCCGGCGGCCAGTTCGCGCTGGGCGAGGCGCAGGTAGACCTCGGTCTTGCCGCTGCCGGTGACGCCTTGCAGCAGCCAGGGGACGAAGCCGGCCGGCACGGCGGCGAAGGCGTCCAGTGCGGCGGCCTGTTCATTGGTCAGGGGCGGCAGCACGCCGCCGGGCCGGGACGCGTCGCCGCGCACCTCGACGAGCCAGCCGCGGCGCAGCAGATCGCCCACCGCGGCCCCGCCTTCGAGGGCGCGGATCGCGCTGCGGCGCAGCCCGCCGCCCTCGCCGGCAAGCTGGCGCAGCAGGCCCAGCGCCCGGCTCGGCCGTGCCCCGCCGGCAAGCGCAGCCCGTCCCTCGGCGCCGGGGGCGAGCAGCGGGTCGTGTTCCCGATCGGCCACCGCGTCGGCGCGCCTCAGCCCGGGCGGCAGGGCAAGGGCCACCACTTCGCCGAGCGGCGCGTGGTAGTAGCGCGCGGTGAAACCCACCAGTTCCAGCCAGTCCGCCGGCAGCGCGGAGACCTCGCGCTGGATGTGGCGCACCGGCTTCAGGCGCTCCGCATCCACGTCGGCGGCGGTTGGAAGGGCGACGATCAGCCCGCTCTTTTCACCCTTGCCGAAGGGCACCCGCACGCAGCGGCCGATATCTTCTTCGGATACGTCTTGTGACGTGTAATCAAAGAGTTGCGGCATGGGAACCGGAAGCGCGACGCGGACGATTCGCATGCGGAAAAACTCTTTCTGTTCGTTAACCGTTTGAAAACAGCGTGTTGTGGCGTTTTCTTGATGAGAAACGTGGAAACGGGAGCTAACAGCTTGCCGCCAAACCAGCTCCGGTGCTTGTCCACATATCTTGTGGATAACTTTGTGGAAAGCCTGGGTGAAACGCCTGCAAACCTGCGCAGGTCCGCCATTCCTGTTACTTTGCCCCAACAATAGGCAAACAGAAATATCTTACAAAACAAACACTTGTTGCATTCGCGACATGACGCACCAGCGCTGTGCGCACACGGCGCGCCGTAACGCGCCGGTGTGTATAAGTCAACCTGCTTTGGTGCATTGCTTATATTCAGGCACGGGGAAACCGGACCCTTGTCAAGGTTTTTCGCGTCTGCCGCACCATCATCCGGTCGCACCGGCGCGCAGCGCCCGGCTGTGGGCATGCACCGTATCGACCAGCACCGACACGCTCTCCGGCGGGGTGAACTGGGAGATGCCGTGGCCGAGGTTGAACACGTGCCCCGGATGGGGGCCGAAAGCATCCACCACGCGGCGCGCCTCGGCGGCCACCACCTCGGGCGGCGCGAACAGGATGGACGGGTCCAGGTTGCCCTGCAGCGCGACCTTGTCGCCCACCAGCGCGCGCGCGCGGCCGATGTCCAGGGTCCAGTCCAGGCCGACCGCGTCGGCGCCGATGGCGGCGATCTGCTCGATCCACACGCCGCCGCCCTTGGTGAACACGATGCTGGGCACGCGCTCGCCGTCGCGCTCGCGGATCAGGCCCTGCACCACACGCTGCAGGTAGGCCAGCGAGAACTCCCGGTAGGCCGCCTCGGACAGCACGCCGCCCCAGGAGTCGAACACCATGACCGCCTGGGCGCCGGATTCGATCTGCGCATTGAGGTAGGCCACCACCGCGTCGGCGGTCACGCTCAGGATGTGGTGCAGCAGGTCGGGCCGGCTGTAGGCCATGGTCTTGATGCGGCGGTAGTCGGTCTCCGAGCCCGAGCCACCCTCGACCATGTAGCAGGCCAGCGTCCACGGGCTGCCGGAGAAACCGATCAGCGGCACGCTGCCGTCCAGCGCGCGGCGGATTTCCACCACCGCGTCCATGACGTACTGCAGTTCGGCGTGGGGGTCGGGCACGGCCAGGTTGCGGATTTCCCATTCCTCGCGTAGCGGGCGCTCGAAGCGCGGGCCCTCGCCTTCGGCGAAGTACAGGCCCAGGCCCATGGCGTCCGGCACGGTGAGGATGTCGGAGAACAGGATGGCGGCGTCCAGGTCGTAGCGCGCCAGGGGCTGCAGCGTGACCTCGCAGGCCAGGGCCGGGCTCTTGCACAACTGCAGGAAGCTGCCCGCGCGCCGGCGCGTCTCGCAGTACTCGGGCAGGTAGCGGCCGGCCTGGCGCATCAGCCAGACGGGGGTGTACTCGGTGGGCTGGCGCAGCAGCGCACGCAGGAAGGTGTCGTTCTTGAGACGGCTCACGGTGGCGTTCCCTGGTTTCGGCAAGGCGCGATTATCCCGCGTTTTGCCGCCGCCCGCCTAACCCCTTGCCCGAACCTGCCGCATCAGCGGCGCCAGAACGAGGGCGTGAGCACCACCAGGAAGGTGAAGATTTCCAGCCGCCCGAGGATCATCGTGAACGCCAGCACCCAGCTCTGGAAGGTGTCCATGGCCGCGTAGTTGGCGTCCGGCCCCGCTGCGCCCAGGCCCGGGCCGGTGTTGTTGATGCAGGCCACGACGGCGGAGAAGGCGGTGATGATGTCCAGCCCGGTGGCCGACAGCACCAGGGTCAGGGAGACGATGGACACCATGTACATGAAGGAGAAGCCCAGCACCGCGTGCAGGATGCTTTCGGACACCGGCTGGTCCCCCAGGCGCACCGGACGCACCGCGTGCGGGTGCAGCGAGCGCACGATCTCGCGGAACACCTGCTTGTAGAGGATGATCGCGCGCATCATCTTGATGCCGCCGCCGGTGGAGCCGGAACAGGCAATGAAGCTGCCGAGGAAGAGGATCCACAACTGGGCGAACATGGGCCACAGCGTGTAGTCGTAGGTGGTCAGGCCGAGCGAGGTGGCGATGGACACGACGTGGAAGGCGACGTAGCGCAGCGTGGCGGGCAGGTCGGCGTGGGCGTGCAACTGGTCCAGGTAGAGGGTGAGGCCGGCGATGCTCAGCGCGAGCACGGCGAAAAAGAAGGGAATCTCCGGATCGCGCAGATAGGGCCGGACGCTGCGGCGCACCAGCGCGAGGTAGTGGGTGGCATAGTTGAGCCCGGCCAGCAGCGCGAAGACGATGACGACGACTTCGACCTTGGGGTTGGCGAAATGACCGATGGAGGCGTCCTTGCTGGAGAATCCCCCCAGCCCGGTGACGCTGAAGGCGTGGATCAGCGCGTCCCAGCCGTCCAGCCCGGCGTACCAGAGGCTGAGGCCGCAGGCCACGGTGAGCAGGGTGTAGGTCATCCACAGGCCCTTGGCGGTTTCGGTGATGCGCGGGGTGAGACTGCTCTCCTTCATGGGCGTGGGGATCTCGGCCTTGAACATCTGCCGCCCGCCGATGCCCAGCAGCGGCAGGATGGCCACCACCAGCACGATCACCCCCATGCCGCCGATCCAGTGCATGAAGGTGCGCCACAGGTTGATGGAAATGGGCAGATCGTCCAGCCCGGAGAGCACCGTGGCGCCGGTGGCGGTGAGGCCGGAGACGGCCTCGAAGTAGGCCTGGGTGAAGGTGAGCTCGGGCAGGAAGGCGAGCAGGGGCAGCGCGCCGAACACGGGCAGCACCACCCAGGCCGAGGCCACCAGGAAGAAACCGTCGTGCACGCGCAGGTCGCGGGTATGGCTGCGGGTGAAGGTCCACAGCACCGCGCCGCAGCCGATGGTGAGCAGCAGCGCGCGGTCGTAGGCGAGCGTGGCGCCGTCCTCCAGCCAGGCCGAGACGCCGAGCGGGAAGCCCATCAGCAGGCCGAAGATCATGATGATCAGGCCGAGGGCGTTGAGGGCGGGATGGTAGGCGCGCATCGCGGATGCGGTCTCTGTCGGCCTACAGGAAGGTGAAACCGACCTGGAACAGCTTTTCCACCTTGCGCACCAGGTCCTTGTGCGTACAGAACACGATCACGTGATCCTCGGCTTCGATCAGCGTGTCGTGGTGGGGCATGATCACCATGCGGCGCAGCACCTTGCCGTCGATGCGCCGTTCGTCGCGAACGATGGCGCCTATGGTCGCGCCCTTGGGCAACTGGATTTCCTCGATGCGGTGGCCGACCACCTTGGAGTCCTTGGGGTTGCCGTGGGCGATGATCTCCAGCGCCTCGGCAGCGCCGCGGCGCAGGCTGTGCACGGCCACCACGTCGCCCCGGCGCACGTGGGCCAGCAGCGAGCCGATGGAGGTGTGGGCCGGCGAGATGGCGATGTCGATGGGCCCGCCCTGCACCAGGTCCACGTAGCTCTTGCGGTTGATCAGGGCCAGCGTACGGCGCGCACCCATGCGCTTGGCCAGCGACGCCGCCATGATGTTGTCTTCCTCGTCGTTGGTCAGCGCGACGAAGAGGTCCATCTCGTCGATTCCCTCGTTCTCCAGCAGCTTCTCGTCGGTGGCGTCGCCGCGCAGTACCAGCGCGTTGCCGAGCTGGGTGGCGAGGAGTTCCGCGCGGCGCTTGTCCACCTCCAGGATCTTCACGTGGTAGTCGGCCTCGATGCTGCGGGCGAGGCGAAAGCCGATGTTGCCGCCGCCGGCGATCATGATGCGGCGCATGGGCCGGTCGGTGCGGCGCAGCTCGCGCATGACCTGGCGGATGTGCACCGTGGCGGCGAGGCAGAACACCTCGTCGCCGGGCACGACCACGGTGTCGCCCTCCGGCATGATGGGCTCGCCATTGCGGTAGATGGCGGCGATGCGCACCTCCACGTTGGGCAGGTGGAAGCGCAGGCTCTTCAGCGGATGCCCCACCAGCGGGCCGCCTTCGAAGGCCTTCACGCCGATCAGGCTGACCACGCCGTTGGCGAAGTCGAGCACCTGCAGCGCCTCGGGGAAGGCGATCAGGCGCTTGATGTAGTCGGTGACGATCTGCTCCGGACAGATGGAAAAATCCACCGCGAAGTTGTCCTCGCCGAGCAGCTCCGGGTACTCGACGAAGTCGGTCGAGCGCAGGCGTGCGATGCGGGTGGGCAGGTTGAACACCGCCTTGGCGATGCGGCAGGCGCACAGGTTGGTCTGGTCCGACTGGGTCACCGCGATCAGCAGGTCGGCGTCGTCCGCGCCGGCTTCGCGCAACACCGAGGGTGCGGCGGCGTTGCCGCACACGGTGCGTATTTCGAGCCGGTCGCGCAGCGCGGCCAGGCAATCCGCGCTGGTGTCCACCAGGGTGATGTCGTTGGCCTCGGAAACCAGGTTCTCCGCCACCGACGCGCCGACCTGGCCGGCACCGAGGATGATGATCTTCACAGACAGTACCCAGAGAGGGGTGAGGCGGCCGATTCTACGCCCGCGTTTCCCGTAGATGAAACACGTTGTTGCGCCGCATCAACGGCATCTCCTCACCGCCGTACCTACGTAGGTACGGGACGGCCACCTCACGTCATCCTTCCTCGTTGCGCCGCCCGGCCTGCAGGCCGAGCTGCTTGAGCTTGCGGTACAGATGGGTGCGCTCCAGCCCGGTCTTCTCCGCCAGACGGGTCATGTTGCCGCCTTCCAGGCGCAGGTGGTGCTCGAAGTACAGGCGTTCGAAGGCCTCGCGCGCCTCGCGCAGGGGCTGGTCGAGGGGCAGCCCGTAGCAGGAGGCTTCGGCCGGCTGGGCGATGATGCGGCGCACGTCGTTGAGCGAAATCTCCTCCTCCAGCGTACCCAGCGCGATGGACTTCACCGCCGCGCGCAGTTCAGCGTAGCCGCCCGGCCACGGGTGGGTGCGCAGCGCATTGAGCGCCGCGGTGGAGAAGTGGTGGCGCGGCACCTCGCCGGCCTCGACCAGGTGCAGCAGGATCTGTGCCGCCAGCTCGGGCAGGTCGTCGCGGATGTCGGCCAGCGAAGGCGGCACCAGGCTGACCTCGAACAGGCGGGCAAGCAGCAACTCGTCCCAGCCCTCGCGATGCAGGCTGTCCTGGCCGTGGTCGGTGGCGACCACCATGCGCAGGTCATAGCGCTCCAGGCGTTCGAGCACGAAGGCCAGGTTCTTCTGCTGCGGACGCGACAGGCGCGCCAGTTCGCCGGCGAACACCACGCCGCCGTGGGCGGCCTGCAACTGGCCGATGTCGATGGGCGCGTGCAGGGTCGCCAGGTCGATCCAGTGCGGGCTGGTGGCGAACACGCTGCGCGCGGCGAGTTCGGCGATGCTGCCGCCGCCGACCTTGAGCAGCAGCACGCGGGAGCTCTCGCCGATCTGCTCGATGCGCCGGCGCAGTTCGCGCAGCGGCACCGAGCGCGTGAACGCGGCCAGCGACAGCGCCACCGGCGCGCCCGGCGTGGCGGGGCGCTGCAGGCCGCGCTTGACCGCGGCGAGCAGCTTCTGCAGCGCGATGGGCTTTTCCAGGTAGTCGATGGCGCCGATGCGGGTGGCCTCGACCGCCGTGTCTATGGTGCCGTGCCCGGACATCATCACCACCGGCATGCTGAGCTGGCCGTTGGCCGCCCATTCCTTGAGCAGCGTGATGCCGTCGGTATCGGGCATCCAGATGTCGAGCAGCACCAGGTCGGGCCGCGCCGTATTGCGCGCCGCGCGCGCCGCGGAGGCGTTCTCGGCCAGCACCACGTCATGACCTTCGTCGCGCAGAATCTCCGAGAGCAGCTCGCGGATGCCCATTTCGTCGTCAACAATCAGTATGTTCGCCATGTTTCCGTCGTATCAGTGTTGCGCCTCGGCCAGCCGCAGGCGGATGCGCACCTCGGCGCCGCCGCCGTCGCGATTGGCCAGCCGCACGTCGCCGCCGTGTTCGTCGGCGATCTTCCTGACGATCGCCAACCCCAGCCCGGTACCGCGCGACTTGGTGGTGAAATAGGGTTCGAAGGCGCGCGCCAGGATCTCCGCCGGGAAGCCCGGCCCATTGTCGCGCAGGATGAGTTGCGCGCGCTCGCCGTCGCGGCGGGTGATGATCAGCAGTTCGCCGTTGTGGTGGCCGGCCAGCGCATCCTCGGCGTTCTGCAGGAGATTGTGGATGATCTGCCGCAGCAGCGTGGGGTCGCCCAGCACCGGCGGCAGGTCGCGCGCCAGTTCGGTACGGATGGTGATGGGCGTGCTCTCGTACAGGTTCAGCACTTCCTCGATGAGCGCGTTCAGGTCCAGCGCGCCCAGGTGCGGCGCGGGCAGGCGGGCGTAGTCGCGGAAGGCGTTGACCAGCTTCTTCATCGCCTCGACCTGATTGACGATGGTGCGCGTGGCGCGTTCGAGCATCTGCCGGCCGTCCGCGTCGAGGCGGTCGTGCAACTTCTGCATCAGGCGTTCGGCGGAGAGCTGGATGGGGGTCAGCGGGTTCTTGATCTCGTGCGCCAGGCGGCGCGCCACTTCCGCCCACGCCGCGGTGCGCTGCGCGGCGATCAGGCTGGAGATGTCGTCGAACACCACCACCGCGCCGCCGCCGGAACTCGCCGGCAGGCGGGCGCCGTGGATCAGCAGGGTCTGCGGCGTGGCATCGCTGCGCTGCAGCTCCAGCTCGCAGTGCCAGTCGCCCTCGTTGTCGGCGAAGCCTTCCAGCAGCGTATCGCGGAAGTCCAGGTGGCGCGGCCACTTCGCCAGCGGCAGCTCCTCGAAGCCTTCCAGGCGGTCGCCGAGGATGTCCATCGCGCCCCGGTTGGCGGCGCGCAGCGTGCCGTTCTCGGCGAAGGCCAGCACGCCGGTGGACAGGTTGGCGAGCACGCTTTCCAGATAGGCGCGCGCGGATTCCACCGCGGCGCGGTTGCGCTCGGCGACGGCGCGCGCATCGTCGAGCTGGCGCGTCATCTGGTTGAAGGACTGGGTGAGCACGCCCAGTTCGTCGCGCGCGGGCAGCGCACGCCGCGGCGAATAGTCGCCCTGAGCCACGGCCTGCGTGCCTTCGGCAAGAATCAACAGCGGCGCCACCAGCCGCCGCGACAGCACGAAGGCCAGCGCCACCGCGGCGAGCAGGGCAAGCAGCAGCGACAGGGTCAGCGTCAGCAGGTAGATGCGGGTCAGCCCCTGGCGGCCGAGGGTGAGCTGCTGGTAGTCGCGGTAGGCTTCCTGCACCGCGTCCACGTGGCGGGCGAAGGTTTCCGGCACCGGCTGGCTGAGCATCAGGAAGGGCGGCTCCTCGGCCAGCGAACGCCCGGGCAGCGGCACCACCACGCGGATCAGCAGGCTGCCGTCGGGGCGGCTGTCCACCAGGCTGAACTTGCGGAACTGGCGCGCCTGGCGCAGGTGCGAGAGCGCCGGCAGATCGGGGATCAGGCTGCCGCGGCCGTCGGACACGGTGGCGATGAGCTGGCCGTTGGCCGAGACCACGGTCGCGGTCGCCACCCCGGCGTTCTCGCGCAGGCGATTCAATTGCGTGGTGGACACCGCCGGCCCGTCGATTTCGAGGGCCATGTCGTCGGCCTTGTCGCCCACCTGGCTGACCAGGTAGTCCAGTGCGTTCTGGCCCAGCGCGATGCCGCCTTCCAGGGCCGAATCCACGCGCACGTCGAACCAGGACTCGATGCTGCGCACGACGAACTGCAGCGACACCGCATACACCACCAAGCCGGGCAGCAGCGCCATCACCGCGAACATCAGCATCAGCCGGTAGGTAAGGCGGGAGCCGAACTGGCGCGCCTGGTACTCGCGCCACAGCCCGCGCAACTGCACGGCGACGAGACCCGCCAGCGCCACCGCCACCACGCCGTTGAGTGCCAGCAGGTAGGGATAGGCGCCGGCGAACAGCTCGGTGTTCGCGCTCGCCGAGGCGAGCAGGAAGAGCGAGATGCCGGCGACGGCCGCGGCGACGATGAGCGTGACGCGTTTCATCGGGCTACCGGTGCTCCGGCGAGGAAGGTCCAGGTCATCCAGTCCGTGTCGAGGCGCCAGTCGCGGCTGCCGATGGCGGTGACCTGGAAGGGCTTGGGCAGTTGCGAGGTGTCCAGGCGGAAACGCAGCGCGGCGTTGTAGGACTGGCCGCCGCCCAGCGTGTCGCGCTCGGCCACCTGCCAGTTGCGCACGCGCTGGATGGTGCGCACCGCGCCTTCCAGCGTGTCGAAGCTCTGGTGGAAGCTGCCCAGGGACAGGCGGTAGCTGCGGGTGATGGCGTGGTAGGCGATGCGGTAGTTAAGGCGGCGCTCGACCACCACCTCGTCGAACCAGTACCAGCGCGGCCGCTCGATGACGAACTCGGTGACGAAGTACAGGGACACGCCCCGGTTGATGGCGTCGGTGAGGCGGGGGTTGAGCTCGAAGTCGATGTCCGCGTTAACGACGTAGCCCTCCTCGCGCAGCACGATCTCGCTCTGGCGCAGCACGGCCTCGTCGGCCGCCGCCGGCAACGGCAGCCAGAAGGCGAGCAGCAGCAGGCAGCGCAGCAGGCGCTCAGGCAAGCTTGGAGAGGAGGGCGTAGTAGAAGCCGTCATGTTCGGCGGTGGGCAGTAGCTGATGCTCCAGCCGACCGCCAGTGGCCACGCGGCGGGCGTCGGCGTGGCGGGCGCAGAAGCGGGCGATCTGGCCGCGGTTCTCCTCGTCGAAGACCGAACAGGTCACGTAGAGCATTGTGCCACCGGGCCGCAGGATATGCCAAAGCGCATCGAGGATCTCCGCCTGCTGCGCGGCGAAGCGCGGGATGTCCTCGCGCCGGCGCAGCCACTTGATGTCCGGGTGGCGGCGCGCCACGCCGGACGCCGAGCAGGGCACGTCGGCCAGGATGCGGTCGTAGGGGCGGCCGTCCCACCACTCCGCCGGCCGGCGCGCGTCGCCCACCTTGACCTCGCCGGCCAGGCCGAGGCGGGCGAAGTTCTCCGCGATGCGGCGCGCCCGGCGCGGATCGAGCTCCAGCGCGGTGAGCTGCACGTCCGCCAGTTCCAGGATGTGGGCGGCCTTGCCGCCAGGCGCGGCGCAAGCGTCCAGCACACGTCCGGCCTGCACCCCCAGCCACTGCGCCGCCCATTGCGCACCGGCATCCTGCACCGAGATCCAGCCCTCGGCGAAGCCCGGCAGGCGGTCCACCGGACACGGGCGTTCGAGCAGCAGCGCGCCGTTGTCGAGTTCCCGCGCCGCGATGCCCTGCTCGGTGAAGGCGTCCAGCACCTGCGCCGGCGTGGCGCGGCGGCGATTGACGCGCAGGGCCATGGGCGGATGCAGGTTGCCGGCCGCGAGCGCGGCCTCCCACTCCGCGGGCCAGGCGGCGCGCAGGCGGGCGATCCACCAGTCGGGGTGGCGGTGGCGCGCGACCTCGTCGGCCCCGCGCCAGCGTTCCACCTGGTCGGCCTGGCGGATGACGTTGCGCAGCACGCCGTTGATCACGCCCTTGAGGCCGGGCGCGCCGTGGGCCGCGGCCTCCACCGCCTGGTCCACCAGGGTGTGCAGGTTCTCGGGACGGGTTTCCATGCGGTGCAGCGCTACCTTCAGCAGCGCCTGCCAGGGCTCGACCAGGGGTTTCTGCATCAGCCGGCGCAGCACGGGGTCGGCGCGGCCGTAGTCGCGCAGCGTGCCCCAGGTCAGGTCGCGCACCGCGCCACGGGTGGCGTCGCTCCACTCGGGGTGGGCGCGCAGCAATTCCTCCCAGGCGTCGGTCAGGTTGGCGCCGCCGCCGACCGCGCTCACCAGCTCTGCCGACCGCAGCAGGCTGTAGGCCAGGCTGTCCGGGGGCAGGGGCGCACGCGGGGCAGCGGGACGGGGGCGGGACGGCGCTGGCCGCACGGAGTGGCGGCTGGAATTCGGGGAACGGGTCACGGTGACGGGGGCAGTCGCCGCCCGTGCTCAGGCGAGCAGGCGGCGCAGGTGGTTGGGCAGCGCGAACTGGGCGCAATGGACCGCGCCATTGTAGTGCTGAAGCGGCGCCAACTGGCGCTCGGCGATGCGCGCATTCACCTCGGCGGCAGCCAGGGCGGCGGGGTCCAGCGCATCGGACGCGCAGGCCATGCCCCACAGGCTGCCGTACAGGGGGATGTAGAGAAAGTAGGGCTGCACGCGGGCGAAGGCCGCGCGCAGGTTGTCCACCAGTTGACGCACCCGTTCGGGGTGGAAGATGGGTGCGCCGATATGCAGGGTGATCGCACCCTGCTCGGTGAGCAGGGCCTTGCAGTCGGCTAAGAATTCGCGCGAATAGAGCGCTTCGGCGGGACCGACAGGGTCGGTCAGGTCGAGCACGATGAGGTCGAAACGCTCGCCGATGGCGGGCGCGACTTCCCGCACGTAGTGCAGTCCGTCTTCCACGCGCAGTTCCAGGCGCGGATCGTCGAGAGCACCCTTGTGCACCGCCTGCAGGTGTTGGCGGGCGATGTCGATGACCTTCGCGTCCAGCTCGACCAGCACCACGCGCTGCATGGTCGGATGCTTGAACAGTTCCTCGGCCGAGCCGCCATCGCCGCCGCCGATGATCAGCGCGGAGCGCGGATCGGGGTGGGCGATGGCGGGCACGTGGATGAGGTTCTCGTGGTAGAAGAACTCGTCGCGCTCGGAGGTCATGAAGCAGCCGTCGAGGCGGAACAGCTTGCCGAACTGGGGCGTGTCCCACACCTCGTAGCGCTGGAAGGCCGATTCGCCTTCGTCGAGCAGACGGCCCTTGCGGTAGAAGAAACCGGCGTCTTCGTTGAGCCACTCCAGCAGCAGCTCGTCGGTCGCCTTGCCGTCGTGTCCGCTCACGGCGATACCTCGGTGGCGATCCGGCCGCGGATCACGTCGTGGCGGGCGTCGTCTTCCGGCTTCAAGGTATCGATCACGCGCCGGAACACGCGGCGGGCGCGGCCGCTGTTGTCGCGGGAGAAGTTGCACACGTAGACATCGAGGGTGACATCGCCGCTTTCTGGCCAGGTATGGATGGCCAGGTGCGATTCGGCGAGGACTACGGTGCCGGTCACGCCGGCTTTCTCCCCGTCGTCGTGGGTGAATTGGTAGAAGTAGGCTCCCAGCGGCGTTAGGCCGGCGGCACGGCATTCGTCGACGCACAGCGTCTCCAGCACGGCACGGTCCTTGAGCAATTCGGGAGGGCAATGACAGCGGTACAAATCCGCAATCAGATGAAGTCCGTTCATGGTGCGCTTCGATCCAACCACAGAAAAGCGGCCGATTTTACCACGCCGGAGGCGGAAATATTCCTGCCAATGGATCCCGGCCGTTGAGGCCGGCGTCCGCGCCGGCCTGTTCCACGTGGAACACAGCCGGACTCAGGCGGCGATCAGATCGTAGGCCAGCTTGGCGATCAGCACCGCCACCACGCCGAGAAACATCTTGCGCACGAAGGCCGTGCCGTGGCGCAGCGCCATCCGCGAACCGCTCACGGCACCGGCGAGATTGCATGCCGCCATCAGCAGTCCGAGCTGCCACAGCACTTCGACGTTGAATGCGAAGTAACTGATGGCCGCCAGATTGGTCGCCACATTGAGCACCTTGGCGGTCACCGACGCGCGCAGGAAGTCCATGCCCAGCGTGCGGATGAACAGGAAGATAAGGAAGCTGCCAGTGCCTGGACCGAAGAAGCCGTCATAGAAACCGACCGCCAGGCCGATCGCGACCGCAACCGCGGCGGTGCGCAATGGCGACGCGTATTCGCGCGAATGCAAGCCGAGATCCTTCTTGACGAAGGTATATGCGGCGACGCCGATCAGCAGCACGAGGATCAGCGGCCGCAGCACTGATGGCGGCAAATAGGCCACCGCCTTGGCACCGTACCAGGCACCGACCAGCGCCGCGAGGGCTCCGGGCGCCGCCGCTGCCCAGGGAATGCGCACCCGGCGCGCGTATTGCACCGCCGCGCTCGCCGTGCCGATGATGCTGGCGATCTTGTTGGTGGCGAAAAGGCTCGCTGGTGCAGCCGACGGGTAAGCCGCGAACAGGGCTGGAACCTGGATCAGCCCCCCCCCGCCGACCACCGCGTCGACGAAGCCGGCGAAGAACGCTGCGAGACCGAGAGCGAGAAAGACGAAGTCGTAGTCCATTCAGTTCCGTTTCACGTGAAACAATGTCCGCCGCCCGACCCGTCTATTTGCCGATGCAGAAACGGGAGAAGATGACACCCAGCAGATCGTCCGAGGAGAACTCGCCGGTGATTTCGCCGATGCTCTCCTGAGCGAGGCGCAGCTCCTCCGCGAACAGTTCAAGCGCTCCGACCTCCCCGGCCGCGTTGCCCACGTGCTCCAGTGCCGTACGCAATGCCTGCAGATGACGTTCGCGGGCGAGCACCAGATCTTCACCGTGGGCGTGCCAGCCAGCCACCCGCAGCAACTCCGCACGCAGCAGATCGACACCCTCGCCCGAGCGCGCCGACAGATATACCCCGACCGCACCGCCCTCTTCGACCCGCCATGCGCGCTCGCCGTACAGATCGATCTTGTTGTGCACGGTGATGCGCTCGACGTCCTGCGGCAAGCGCGCATCGATCCCGGCCGCCTCGCCTTCATCCGCGCCGGCGCCGGCATCGACCAGCCGCAAGATGACATCGGCGCGTTCGATCTCGCGCCAGGTGCGGGCGATGCCGATGCGCTCCACCTCGTCCGTGGTCTCGCGCAGACCCGCGGTATCGATGACGTGCAGCGGGATGCCTTCGAGCTGTATGGTTTCGCGCAGCGCGTCGCGCGTCGTGCCGGCGATCTCGGTGACGATGGCCCGCTCCTCGCCCACGAGCTGGTTGAGCAGGCTGGACTTGCCGACATTGGGCTGGCCCACCAGGACCACGTTTAGCCCGCTGCGCAGCAGCGCCCCCTGGCGGGCGCGGTCGAGCAGACCTTCGAGGCGGGCGCGCAAATGCGCCAAGCGGCCGAAGGCGTCGGCCTTTTCCAGAAAGTCGAGTTCCTCTTCGGGAAAATCCAGCGTCGCCTCAACCAGCATGCGCAGGTCGATCAGGGCGTCGCGGATCTGCGTGACCTCGGCCGAGAACGCACCGGACAGCGAGCGCAGTGCCGAGCGTGCCGCCGCGGCCGTAGACGCCTCGATCAGGTCGGCCACACCTTCGGCCTGCGCCAGATCCAGCTTGCCGTTGAGAAAGGCGCGCTTAGTGAACTCACCGGGTTCCGCGAGCCGCGCCCCCAGTTCCAGGCAACGCCCCAGCAGCATCCCCATGACCACGGGGCCACCGTGACCCTGCAGCTCGATGACGTCCTCGCCGGTAAAGGAATGGGGTGCCGGAAAGTACAGCAACAGCCCTTCGTCGATCGCCTCGCCCGCCTCGTTGCGGAAGCGGGCGAACAGGGCCGTACGCGGTTGCGGCTCGCGACCGCAGAGCGCGCGCGCGAAGGGCAGCAGATCGCCGCCGGACACGCGCACCACGCCGATGCCGCCCCGGCCCGGCGCGGTGGCGACGGCCGCTATGGTGTCACGCGGCCTTGCTGCCGGGCTTTGCACCCTCGATCATCCGGGTGATCTGCCACTGCTGCGCAATGGACAGGATGTTGTTCACCACCCAGTACAGCACCAGGCCGGACGGGAACCACAGGAACATGAAGGTGAACACGATGGGCAGCGCCATCATGACCTTGGCCTGGATCGGGTCCGGCGGCGTCGGGTTGAGCTTCATCTGCACCAGCATGGACACACCCATGATGATGGGCAGGATGAAGTACGGGTCCTTGGACGACAGGTCCTGAATCCAGCCCAGCCAGGGCGCGTGGCGCATCTCCACGCTGCCCAGCAGCACCCAGTACAGCGCGATGAACACCGGAATCTGCACCAGGATGGGCAGGCAGCCGCCGAGCGGATTGATCTTCTCCGTGCGGTAGAGATTCATCATCTCCTGCTGCATCTTGGCCTTGTCGTCGCCGTACACTTCCTTCAGGCGCTGCAGGCGCGGACCCAGCACGCGCATCTTGGCCATGGACTTGTAGCTCGCCGCCGACAGCGGGAAGAACACCGCCTTGATCGCCACCGTCACCAGGATGATCGCCCAGCCCCAGTTGCCAGTCAGGCGGTAGAACCAGGACAGCACCCAGAACAGCGGCGCGGCGATGACCGTGAGGAAGCCGTAGTCCACCACCAGGTCGAGGCCGGGGGCGATGTCTTCCAGCTTGTCCTGCTCCTGCGGACCGGCGTACAGGCGCAGCGCGATGCTTCCCTTCTGGCCGGGTGCAACCTCGGCCACCGGCAGCATCACCCCGGCGCGGTACAGGCCCTGCCCCAGCGGATCGGCGTAGAACTCGCGCTGCAGGCCGTCCTGCGGCAGCCAGGCGCTGACGAAATAGTGCTGCACCATGGCCACCCAGCCGTCGGCGGCCTGGCGTGCGAACTTCGCCTTGCTCTCGGCGATGTCCTCGAACTGCACCTTCTGGAAGCGCTCCGCGTCGGTATAGAAGGCCGGCCCGGTAAAGGTCTTCACGCCGTACAGGTCCACACCCTCGGCCGGCTTGCCGTCACGGGTGAACTGGAAGTAGGCGCGGGGCGCGATCGCCCCTTCTCCAAGGTTGTCGATCTCGTAGGCGATGTCCACCAGATAGCTGCCACGATGGAAGGTCAGCAGCTTGGCTACCTTGATTCCATTCTCGCCGCCCTGCGCCTCGAGGCGCACGGTCAGGCTGTCCTGGCCGTCGGCCAGTGCAAGCTCGTCGCCCGGCAGCGCAAACAGCGTCTTGTGGTTGGGCAGGCCATCGCCGATCAGCCCCGACTGCGCGGCATACACGTGCCGCCCGCCGTCGTCGAAGAGCACGAAGTTCTGCGTGCGATCCTCGTTCGACTTGTGCGCCGGCAGCTCCATGCGCACGATGTCGCCGCCCTGGGCGGAGATGTCCACCACCATCAGGTCGGTGCGCACCTTCAGGCGCTGCGCCGTGTCCGGAACAGCCGCGGCCTGCTGTCCGCCGGGCAGGCTCGCCGCCGCGTCCAGGCTGCCACCGGCAGTGGGCGTGGGTAGCGATGCGGCGCCCGTGCCGGAGGCCTGCGGCGCCACCGCGGCCGGCTGCGGCCGGTTGTACTCCAGCCAGTTGGACCACAGCATCACCAGCGCGAACGAGAAAACAAGGAAGAGGATGAGGCGACGTTGGTCCATACCGGCTGTCATCGATTGTGTATTCGTTGGTCGAGGAACGGAATCATACCCGCCCCGTGTGCACCGTGTGCGGTGCTTCAGCCCCCGCTTTCCGGCTGCTGCGTCGCGCGCGGCAGCCGGGCCAGCAGCCGGCTCACGTCTTCGTTGAGCATCGCGCGCGTCGCGTCGTCGGCCTTGGCATGCAGGCGCACGATCAGGTCGCAGGCCGGCAGCCCGGCGCGCATCTTGCGGAAGTTCTCGCGCACGATGCGCTTGAGCAGATTGCGCAGACTTGCACGCCGCGCCAACTTCTTGGCCACCACCACGCCGAGCCGCGCGCTATCCAGCCCGTTGGGGCGGTAATGGACGATGAACCAGCGCCCCTTCAACGCCCGCCGAAAAGCAAAAACGGATGAATACTCATCCGTTTTGCGTAGTCTGTGGGCGTCGCGAAAACTGAGGTCAACGCCCGGAAGGCTCGTCACCTCAGACAGCGAGGCGATGACGGCCCTTGGCGCGACGGGCACGGATCACCGCACGGCCGCCACGGGTCTTCATACGGACCAGGAAACCGTGGGTGCGCTTGCGGCGGACGACGGAAGGTTGGTAGGTGCGTTTCATTTTTCAGCTTGCCTGAGGAAAGGTCAAACGCGGTATTTAATTGTGTAATCCCATGTTTGTCAAGCATAATTTTTGGCCCAAGCTGTGGATAAGTCCGCCCGCGGGGAGTAGAATCGCCCGGGTCGCCTCCGCCGGCTCAAGGAGGGGTCCGGTCCGCCCGCTGTGGCAGGCAGGCCCGCCGGCCCAGGCATCCCTACAACACATCAGGCCGCCGACTCCCCTCGTGTGCCCCGCGGCACATCCGCGGGCGGGCGCGTTTTGATTACCGTGTCGCATGCACAGACCGCACGTTCCGTGAACCAAGACTTCTGGCCCTTCTGCCTGGCCCGCCTCGAACAGGAACTGCCCGCTCAGCAGTTCAACACCTGGATCAGGGCTCTCGCCGCCAGCGAAGAGGATGGAACGCCCGCGCCGTGCGTCCGCCTGCACGCGCCCAACCGTTTCGTGCTGCAGTGGGTACGCGAGCGCTACCTGAACCGCATCGGCGAGCTCGCCGCCGAGTTCTTCGGCATCGCGCCGCAGATCGAACTCGCCCTGCCGGCGGCCGGCGGGCCCAGGCCGGCTGCAGCCGCCATGCCCAGCCAGCCGGCCGCTGCCGGCGAACCGGCGGCCGCACCCGAGCCCCCGCCCGAGCCCGAACCGCTGATCACCACCGCCGACCTGGCCTACGAGAAGACCCGGCTGAACCCGGACTTCACCTTCGACACCCTGGTCACCGGGCGCGCCAACGACCTCGCCCGCGCCGCGGCCATGCAGGTAGCGCAAAACCCCGGCACCTCCTACAACCCGCTCTTCGTCTATGGCGGCGTCGGCCTGGGCAAGACCCACCTGATCCACGCCATCGGCAACGCGGTGTACCGCGCCAACCCGCGCGCGGTGATCCGCTACGTGCACGTGGAGGACTACTACGCCGACGTGGTGCGCGCCTACCAGCAGAAGAGCTTCGACGCCTTCAAGCGCTACTACCGCTCGCTGGACCTGCTGCTGATCGACGACATCCAGTTCTTCAACAACAAGAACCGCACCCAGGAAGAGTTCTTCCACGCCTTCAACGCGCTGACCGAGGCACGCAAGCAGATCGTCATCACCTGCGACACCTACCCCAAGGACATCCAGGGCCTGGAAGACCGCCTCATTTCCCGCTTCGACTGGGGCCTCACGGTGCAGATCGAACCGCCCGAACTGGAAATGCGCGTCGCCATCCTGAAGAAGAAGGCCGAGGCCCTGCGCGTGGCCGTGGACGACGACGTGGCCTTCCTCATCGCCAAGAACCTGCGCTCCAACGTGCGCGAGCTGGAAGGCGCCCTCAACAAGGTGGTGGCCTACGCCCGCTTCCACGGCCGCGGCATCTCGCTGGAAGTGGCCAAGGAGGCGCTCAAGGATCTGCTCAACGCCCACAACCGCCAGCTCACCATCGAACACATCCAGAAAACGGTGGCCGACTACTACAAGATCAAGGTCGCCGACATGCACTCCAAGAAACGCACCCGCGTGGTCGCCCGCCCGCGCCAGGTGGCCATGTGGCTGGCCAAGGAGCTCACCCCCCTGAGCCTGCCCGCCATCGGCGACGCCTTCGGCAACCGCGACCACACCACCGTGCTGCACGCCTGCCGCACCATCACCGAGCTGCGCCTGGGCGACCACCAGCTCAATCACGACGTCCACGTGCTGACCCAGGTTCTCCGCGGTTAAGCTTACCGATCAACCTTCACTCAACGAGACGCCATGCTCCTGCTCAACACCACCCGCGACGCGCTCCTCGCCCCGCTGCAGTCGGTGGCCGGCATCGTCGAAAAGCGCCACACCCTGCCCATCCTCTCCAACGTGCTGATCGAGAAGCAGGGCGATACGCTGACGCTCCTCGCCACCGACATCGAGATCCAGATCCGCACCGCCACCGGCGGCCACCAGGGCGGGGCGGACGCGTCCATCACCGTGGGCGCGCGCAAGCTGCAGGACATCCTGCGCGCCCTGCCGGACAGCGCCGAAGTCGCCCTCACCCTGGACGACAAGCGCCTCACCGTGAAGGCGGGAAAAAGCCGCTTCGCGCTGCAGACCCTGCCCGCGGCCGACTACCCGCGCCTGAACCTGCCGGACGGCGACGCCGTGCGCCTCACCGTCAGCCAGCGCACCTTCAAGCGCCAGCTCGCCCAGGTCGCCTACTCCATGGCGCAGCAGGACATCCGCTACTACCTCAACGGCCTGCTGGTCATCGCCGACGGCCCTGAGCTGCGCATGGTGGCCACCGACGGCCACCGCCTCGCCTACGCCGCCAGCGCCCTCGACACCCCGGTGGAGCAGCGCACCGAAGCCATCCTGCCGCGCAAGACCGTGCTCGAACTCTCCCGCCAGCTCGCCGACAACGACGATCCGCTGGAAGTGCTGCTGGCCGGCAACCAGGTGGTGTTCCGCTTCGGCGCCATCGAGCTCATCTCCAAGCTCATCGACGGCAAGTTCCCCGACTACGAACGCGTGATCCCGCAGAACCACCCGCGCATGATCACCTTCGACCGCCTGCCGCTGCTCGCCGCCCTGCAGCGCGCCGCCATCCTCACCAACGAGAAGTTCCGCGGCGTGCGCCTGGTGCTCTCCGACGGCAGCCTGAAAATCCTCTCCACCAACGCCGAACAGGAAGAAGCCGTCGAGGAACTGGAAGTGGACTACCACGACGTGCCGCTCGACATCGGCTTCAACGTCACCTACCTGCTCGACGTGCTCAACAACCTGTCCACCGAACAGGTGGAATGGCGCTTCAACGACGGCAATTCCAGCGCGCTGATCACCCTGCCCGGCAATGAGCAGTTCAAGTACGTCGTGATGCCGATGCGCATCTGACGACTCCCGCCCGATGATCAGCGGCACCTGACTCCTCCCCCTTCAAGGGGGAGGTTGGGAGGGGGATGGGTTTCCATACAGGCAGCAACCCATCCCCACCCTGGCCCTTCCCTTGCAGGGGAGGGAACTCCGTTCTTTATGAATCACCCGAGATGACCATGTCCGAACCGCAACAGCCCCAAGGCAACCCCGCCGACAACGCCTACGACGAATCCAGCATCCAGCAGCTCGAAGGGCTGGAAGCGGTACGCAAACGCCCCGGCATGTACATCGGCGACACCTCCGACGGCACGGGCCTGCACCACATGGTCTTCGAAGTGGTGGACAACGCCATCGACGAGGCCCTGGCCGGCTACTGCGACGACATCGTCGTCACCATCCACGCCGACAACTCCATCTCCGTCACCGACAACGGCCGCGGCATCCCGATCGGCGTCAAGATGGACGACAAGCACGAACCCAAGCGCTCCGCCGCCGAGATCGTCATGTGCGTGCTGCACGCCGGCGGCAAGTTCAACCAGAACAGCTACAAGGTCTCGGGCGGGCTCCACGGCGTCGGCGTGTCCTGCGTCAACGCCCTGTCCAAGTGGCTGCACCTGACCATCGCCCGCGACGGCAGGAAGTATCTGCTCGAATTCGAGCGCGGCGCACCGCAGAACCGCGTCATCGAAATCGTCGACGGCGTGGAAACCAGCCCCGCGCGCATCGTCGGCGAAACCACCAAGCGCGGCACCAGGGTGCACTTCCTCGCCGACGACGAAATCTTCGGCACCGTGGAATACCACTACGAGATCCTCGCCAAGCGCCTGCGCGAACTGTCCTTCCTCAACAACGGCGTCAAGATCCGCCTCCTCGACCAGCGCACCGGCAAGGAAGAGGACTTCGCCTTCGCCGGCGGTGTGAAGGGCTTTGTCGAATTCATCAACCGCAGCAAGACCGTGCTCCACCCCACCGTGTTCTACGCCGCCGGCACCACCCGCATCCCCACCGGCGCCGGCCACGACGCCGAACTGGCGGTGGAAGTCGCCATGCAGTGGAACGACAGCTACCAGGAACAGGTGCTGTGCTTCACCAACAACATCCCGCAGTCCGACGGCGGCACCCACCTCACCGGCCTGCGCGCGGCGATGACCCGCGTCATCAACAAGTACATCGAAGAAAACGAGATCGCCAAGAAGGCCAAGGTGGACATCACCGGCGACGACATGCGCGAAGGCCTCGCCTGCGTGCTCTCGGTCAAGATGCCCGACCCCAAGTTCGCCAGCCAGACCAAGATGAAGCTGGTCTCCTCCGAAGCCCGCCCCGCGGTCGAGGAAGTCGTCGCCGACAAGCTCACCGACTTCCTGCTGGAAAACCCCATCGACGCCCGCACCATCTGCAACAAGATCGTCGAAGCCGCCCGCGCCCGCGACGCCGCCCGCAAGGCGCGCGAAATGACCCGCCGCAAGGGCGTGCTCGACGGCGTGGGCCTGCCCGGCAAGCTCGCCGACTGCCAGGAAAAGGACCCGGCCCTGTCCGAGCTCTATCTGGTCGAGGGTGATTCCGCCGGCGGCTCCGCCAAGCAGGGTCGCGATCGCAAATTCCAGGCCATCCTGCCGCTCAAGGGCAAGATCCTCAACGTCGAGAAGGCCCGCTTCGACAAACTGCTGCAGAGCCAGGAAATCGCCACCCTGATCACCGCGCTGGGCACCAGCATCGGCAAGGACGACTACAAGCCCGAAAAGCTGCGCTACCACCGCATCATCCTGATGACCGACGCCGACGTGGACGGCGCCCACATCCGCACCCTGCTGCTCACCTTCTTCTACCGCCAGATGCCCGAACTGGTGGAACGCGGCCACATCTACATCGCCCAGCCGCCCCTCTACAAGATCAAGCACGGCAAGACCGAGCTCTACATCAAGGACGACCACGAACTCAACAACCACCTGCTCAAGCTCGCCCTGGACGGCGCCGCCCTGATCCCGCGCGAAGGCGCCGAACCCATAGCCGACGAAGCCCTCGGCGGCCTTGCGCGCAGCTACCTGCTTGCCGAAGCCGTCACCCGCCGGCTGGCCAGCCTGATCGACCCCGAAGTGCTGCAGGTCATGCTCGCGCACAACATCGAAGTCAGCCTGGAAGACGAAGCATCCGCCCAGGCCTCCGCCGCCCGCATCGCCCCCCACCTGCCGGACGACATTGGCATCCGCGCCCAATTCCACGACGAAAGCGAAGCCTGGCGCCTCCTCATCGAGCGCATGCACCACGGCAACCGCAAGTTCGGCTGGATCGAAGAAGACTTCCTCGTCTCCGGCGACTACCGCAGCATCCGCAACGCATCGGAAGCCATCGCCGGCCTCATCGGCCCCGGCGCCGAAATCCGCCGCGGCGACAAGCGCCAGCCAGTCACCCGCTTCGCCGACGCCATCGGCTGGCTGCTCGCCGAGGTCGAACGCGGCCTCACCAAGCAGCGCTACAAGGGCCTCGGCGAAATGAACCCCGAACAGCTCTGGGAAACCACCATGGACCCCGCCGTCCGGCGACTCCTGCGCGTGCAGATCGACGACGCCATCGCCGCGGACGAGATCTTCACCACGCTGATGGGCGACAACGTTGAGCCCAGGAGGGCTTTCATCGAGGGCAATGCGCTGTATGCGCAGAATATCGATGTGTGACCCCATCTACTGACTGGACGGGCACTGTTCATGCAGAAGGGCGGTAACCCTATTCGGGCTACCGCCCTTTTTTTGTATGGATGCGACGGAGAATTGGAGCAGCTACAAACCCAGCTTGCGCCGAACCCCGCCGTATTCTTTATGCAATGACTACTGTTCGGCCATTGCGGTCGTCTGGACTCGTCGATATGGCCGGCAGCTTCGCGAAACAAAGCGACCTCCTGATGATCAACGTATTCAATATTGTGGGAATACTGGTGGATACTGTAAAGTGCAGTACATTTACTGTGGTTCCTGGAGAGGTTATGGCCACCGTCAAGACTGCCACGCTCACATTTCGTATCGACCCCGGCCTGAAAGAGGCACTTCGCATTGCGGCGGATCAGGAGCATCGATCCATCGCGAACATGGTCGAAGTTCTGATTCGGGGCTACTGTGAGCGGCACGGCATTGCGATTCCGCACTCCGAGGAAACCAAGAACAACAACGGAGTTCGTCCATGATCAAGACGGTCGAGCAAGCTTGCCGGTTCAACCCCATCATCCACGACTAATCAAATGCAAGCGGATTTTCTGGATGCACATGAGCGTCATTGGGACGATGCCGAGAGGCTTTTTGCAGAAGGGCGCTACGCCAACGCGGACCACCTCTACGGTATGGCAGCAGAGTGTGGACTGAAACGACTGATGGTGAGATTCGGGATGGCGGTTAATCCTGTGACAGGAAGCCCTACGGATAACAAGGACTGGAAGCACGCCAACAATATATGGGCCCGCTTCGAGAGTTACCGCAGCGGCAAAGTGGAAGGAAATGACTACGGACTGCCTACGCCTAGTCCATTTGATAATTGGGATGCCTCTGACCGTTACGCGCACCAATCCAACTTTAACCAGGCGGGTGTTCAAGTTCACCAGGCCGGTGCAGCGGCCATCTGTGAACTCATAAAGAAAGCACAACGGGAGGGGTTGCTGGTATGAAAAAGAAACTTTTCGATCTGTTTCCTGAGCCTATCCCAACCTTTGATCTGATTTTGCCGGCGGTTCGGGATTGGCTGCAGGCTTATAGGGGGTCGTTGAATGATTTTCTGAGCAATGAAGATGATTGGCTGCTTGTCAATCGCGATCTCAACGGGCGCGTGCGTCTGATCTTGCCCGAGCGGATTAAAGAAAGTGAACAGCGCATGCTGTGGGATCATCTGGCGTCAAACTTGATGCAACGTCTGGGTAAGCACGCCTATCCGAAAAATGCCGAAATTCTTTTCGAAACAAACCGGAAGCAGGCGCTCCAAGGGGCAACCAGTTATTTGGTAGATGGTTTCATTAATGTATGGGTGGTGGATCGGCTGGCGACAGAGGCCAACTGGGCACGCATTGCGCCAGAAACCGAGGGTGTGCCACGTATTGTGTTTTTCTCTATCAAAGGTGGTGTCGGCCGCTCGACAGCTTTGGCAGCCACTGCCTGGAGTCTTGCACAGAAGGGCAAGCGTGTCTTGGTGCTTGATCTTGATCTTGAATCTCCCGGCTTGTCTTCTGCGCTGCTGCCGCCAGAACGTCAGCCTATGTACGGCATTACCGATTGGCTGATTGAAGACCTGGTAGACAACGGGAATGTCATTTTCGAAAGCATGGCCGCCACCAGTAATCTTTCCCATGACGGAGAAATTCATATCGTGCCCGCGCATGGGGCAGATCACGGCGAGTATATTGCCAAGCTGGGCCGTGTCTGGATGCCCAAGTTGCAGGTGGATGGAACGCGTGAGGCGTGGTCGTCTCGGCTAGATCGCTTGCTGAGGGATCTGGAGAAACGAATTCAGCCCGACGTGGTGCTGATCGACTCGCGTTCCGGTATCGATGAGATTGCTTCTGCGTGTATTACTGAATTGGGTGCCAATCTGATTCTGTTGTTCGCACTGGAAGGTGAGCAGACATGGAACGGCTATCGGATGTTATTCGAGCAATGGCTGCGTGCGGGCATCGCGCAACAAATACGCGAGCGGTTGCAGGTAGTCGGGGCCATCGTTCCCGAGCTTGATCGAGCCGAGTACCTTGCGGGCTTGCGCGAGCATTCATATGAAGTTTTCGTCGACACACTTTACGATGAAATTGCGCCAATCAAGATAGGCGAGGTTGGACGCAGACTTGATGGTACGTGGTGGGTTGGCGGTTTAAGCGAAGGCTGGAACTTCGACGAGGCTGATGAAGCTGCTCCGCACCATCCATGGGCAGTGAACTGGCATCGCAGTTTTGCAGGGCTACTCTCCTTGCAAGGGAGGCTTGCTGCTATCGACACCCAAGAGGTGAAGTCTGTTTTTGGGGCATTAATCGATGGCGTAAGCAATGCCGTTGATGGGAGGGAAACGCCATGACGCAAACCCAGCAACTACGCGAAGCCATCTTGGCTGCGCCATTGGAGACCAGCAGCTTCGGCGAAACCCCACAACCCGGAACTTTGTATTTACCTCCTTCACATCTCAAGGCATTGAGATTAGATGTGCACATCGTTGTCGGTGGCCGAGGGGTTGGTAAGTCGTTCTGGACAGCTGCGCTGCAATCCGAACCGCTTCGCGGTCAACTTGGAACGGTTTCGTCCGAACTGCAGGGTATCGAAGTGTTTGCTGGCTTCAGCAGCTCAGAAGCCATAGAAAGTTATCCAAATGCAGACGTATTTTTCGCTTTTCTTGCCCAGAATGGTGACCCCTACGATTTGTGGCGTGCAGTGGTCCTGCGTTGGGTCGCACGGCGGGTAGGCGAAAATATTCCCAGCGACAACTGGCAAAGTACCGTGGAGTGGTTGAAATCCGATCCGGAGGCTGCCGCGCGTCTGATGCAACGTCAGCGGGATTGGAAGGGACTGATTCTCTTTGACGCGCTGGATCGCACGAGCTCAGAGTGGCGGCGGATGGATGAGATCGTGCGGGGGTTGTTGCGCACGATTCTTTGGTTGAAAACCTTTCCCGGCCTATACGCCAAGGTATTCTTGCGTGAAGATCAGGCGGAGCGCACGGTGTTCAACTTCCCGGACGCATCCAAACTGACTGCGACCAAGGCTGAATTGGCATGGGCCAGACATGACCTGCATGGCTTGCTCTGGCAACGACTCATCAACGCACCGGATATTCATGGCGAGCGTATGCGCAATGTCTGCCCAAGCGTCAAGCTGGGTGATGTGTGGCGTGTTGCGCAAGACATGAAATCGGAGTCCGAGGCGCAGAAGAAGGCTTTTGAAGCGCTGGCTGGCCCATGGATGGGGCGCGACAAGCGTCGTGGCGTACCATACACATGGTCGGTCGGGCATTTGGCTGATGGGCGTGGACAGACGTCACCACGATCTTTCCTTGCCGCAATCCGACAGGCGGCGGAAGACTCCAGTGAGCGTTATTTGCAGCATAACTATGCCTTGCACTTCGAGAGCATCAAGCGCGGCATCCAGAAGGCGTCCGAGATTCGCGTCCAAGAGATGGCCGAAGATTACCCATGGGTGCCTGACGTTCTGTCTGCCTTGAGCGGCATGAACGTACCCGTGGCATTCGATGCCGTGAAGAAGAAATGGGAGGAACAATTTCCCGCTGGCGTGCAAAGCATCAGTTCTACGCGTCTCCCTGCACAGCACGTTGATCGTGGCTGGGACGGGGTGCGTGAAGATTTGCAGCGTCTTGGCTTGCTGGAAACTAAGAAGGACGGGCGCATCGACATGCCCGACCTTTACCGCGTCGGTTTCGGCCTCGGCCGCAAAGGTGGTGTTAAGCCCAGGAATTAAACCAATGGCCATTTGCCGCCTCTCGTCGCGCGCCCATCGGTGGCGCCAGCTTTCTGATGCAGCATCTGGCTGATGCCAGGAGTTACAGACGCAGCACGGGCTACTTCACCAGCTCTTTTTTTGAGGTGGCAGGTGAGGCGCTGGAGTACATCCCCGAGGTCAAGATCGTCTGCAATGTGGATATCCCCCCGGACGACCTGAAAGTGGCGCAACTGCGTGAAAATAAGATGCTGGGCTGCTGGAACAAACACGGCAGGGTAGCTTCCGGTCAAGCCTTACTCAGGGGCGGGCGACCGCAGTACTTGCCAAAGCTGCCGCCAGTATCAAAGCGGCTGGCCGGTAGCAATGGCCGAAGAGCAGCCGGTTAAAGCCCGTCGTTGCACATAATGCCTACGATATCCAGCAGGCGCCCACTTGGTAAGAAGTGCAGCTTTTTTTCTATGAGCTAAGAAACTCGACGACTTCCTCACATTCAACGAGTACACCATCCCGCCTGACGCGGGCAAGGTATTGAAGAAAGAGGCCGGCACGCACGCCAGAGCCGGGTATGAACGTCACGCCACCCCATGCCCCACCTTGCCCCCAAGCTCCTCTACACCGACGACGCCCTCATCGTCGCCGACAAGCCCGCCGGCCTGCGTTCCGTCCCGGCCGGCGGCGAGGATCGCCAGGATTGCCTCGCCCGCCGCGTGCAAGCCGAGTACCCGGATGCACTCATCGTCCATCGGCTGGATGCCGCCACCTCCGGCCTGGTGCTGCTGGCGCGCGGGGTGGAGATGCTGCGGCGCATGAGCCTGGCATTTGAACAGCGGGTGATCGGCAAGCGCTACATGGCGCTGGTGCACGGCCATGTCGCGCAGGACGAAGGCGAGATCGCCTTGCCGCTGGCCGCCGACCCGGATGATCGGCCGCGGCAGATCGTGGATGCTGTGCACGGCCGGCCGGCGCTGACACGCTATCGGGTGGTGGAACGGCTGGGCGAGGGCGAGGCGGCCGTGACGCGGCTGGAGCTGAAGCCGCTCACCGGGCGCTCGCACCAGTTGCGGGTGCATCTGCTGTCCATCGGCCACCCCATCGTCGGCGATCCCCTCTACGCGCCACCCGAGAGCGCTGCCGCGCACCCGCGCATGTATCTGCACGCGGCGGGCATCGCCTTCATCCATCCGGAGAGGCGGGTGCCGATGCGGTTCGACAGCCCGGCGCCGTTCTGACTGCACACCGTTCGGGCTGAGCCTGTCGAAGCCCGCTTGCCGCGAATGCCCTTCGACAGGCTCGGGGCGAACGGTGTCGCGCCCCGCTCAGGCCTCCGCCTTGATCCTCTCCAGCAGCAGCGGCCTGACCTGCGCGACCCAGGTGTCGATACGGTCGTTGGTGTACATGCCCTGGGTGCGCTCGTCGATCACCAGGCCGACGAAGCGGCCGTTCCTGACCGCGGCGGACTGCTGGAAGGTGTAGCCGTCGGTGGGCCAGTCGTCGGCGACGATTTCCGCGCCGTAGCCCTGAAAGATTTCGTAGATGCGCATCAGCGAGCTGCAGAAGCGCTCGGAGTAGCGTTCCTGCGCGCCCAGGCCGAAGAGCGCGATGCGCTTGCCGGAGAAGTCCGGTTTGTCCATCTTCACCAGGAATTCCTCCCAGTTCGGCTCCAGGCAGCCGGCGCTGCGCCCCGGGACTTCTTCCACGCCGTAGCTGGGCGTGCCGAGGATGAGGGCGTCGTACTTCAGCATGTCCGCCGGTTCGATGCGATTCACATTGACCGGCTTGTCGGCGATCCCGTCGCCGAGTTTCTTGTGGATCTTTTTCGCGATCAGGCGCGTGGTGCCGGTTTCGGTGCCGAAGAAAATGCCTATCTTGTCCATGCTTTCCGCCGTTTCGAGGTGGCCGCGCCGGTTGGGGATGCGACGCCGTTGCCCGGGTTGTCGTGAGCCCGACACGCGCGGCGACGACAAGGCGCCGTGCGCGGGGTCCAAGGGGCAACGGAAGCAATCCCCATACCGGCCGCCGCACCGGGACAACCCGTTCCGGGTTGTGAAATTCGTCACACCTCGTGACATTTTTCACGCTCTTGGAGGACAATGCCGGACGGCGCCTTACCTTCACCAAAGATGAGACGTCATACGCACCAGACATAGACGTCCGGGATGCCCGCCCCGCCCGCCGTTGCTGAATGCGGCAGCGCTGCAGGCCTGGCGGACGGCCATCGAAAACAGTGAAACAGTGGATCGATCGAAGGGGAATTGAGATGAAGACGACTGCCCAGCGCGTGACGATGGCGGCCGTGGCGCTGCTCGCTGCCGCGTGTGCGACCAAGCCGGTGGATACACCGTCCGTCGTGGAGGTGCCGCAGGGAACCACCGACGGACAACTGGAGTTCAAGCTGGCGGGCGGCAACTACGCCTGCGACCAGGGCGTTCGTGTCGGTGTGGAGCGCGAGCACGACGGCGCCAAGAACCACCGCGTCGCCGTGAACTGGAAGGGCAAGCGCCACGTGCTCGAGCGCGATCCCTCCTACTCCGGCCTGCCCCGCTTCGAGGACAACCGCAGCGGACTGGTGTGGATAGACCTGCCGTGGAAGAGCGTGCTGCTCGACGGCCGTACCCACAAGCCGCTGGCCACCGAGTGCAAGCTGAGCTGACCGGCGCGGCAACCGGATACCGTTCGGGCTTCGACAGGCCTGTCCTGAGCGAAGTCGAAGGGTTCAGCCCGAACGGTAGTTGATTGGCGAATCCGCGCCCGGCGGCGCCCGCACCAGCATCGCGCCCAGCCTGACCAGCAGCCACATCGCCAGCAGCGGCAGCACCAGCGTCTGCAGCAGGAACACCACCGCGATGCGGATCACGTCGTCCACGATGCGCTCGGCGGCGAGCTTGAGATTGTCGATGTGCCTGTCGAACTCCCAGGCGCGCGGGCGCTCGCCGTCGGCCGCGGCACCGAGGCCGCGCAGGCTCTGTTCGGCGCCTTCGATGCTCGCCTGCTTGGCCTCGTATTCCTCTTCCATGAAGGCGCGATAGGCCAACTCGCTGCCCAGCGCTGCGAGCGGGACGATGAAGCGCACCAGCAGGAGCGCCACGAAACCGCGCAGCAGCCAGGCCGGCGGCCGTCGCCCGCGCCAGCAATTCCACGCCACGCCGATGGCCGCCGTGCTCAGCACCGCGCTGATCACCCACGACGCGCCGATCTTCATCAGCAGCAACTGCGCCCCGAAGGCGATGCTGGCCGCCAGCATCAGGGAGGAAAACTGCTCCACGAGGTCGTTGAGCGGGTCCAGCACCTGCCCCGGCGCGAGGGTCACCCCCACCACCACCCCGCCGCTGACCTCCGTGCCCTGGACCACCGAGATCACCGCGTTGAGCGCGCGCGCCGTGGCAAAAGTGGCGACCGCGCGCTTCAGACCGGCATCCGCATAGCGCTCCGCCAGCCCGTCGAGCGGCCTCAGCCACGCCAGCAGCGCCACCACCAGCAGGGCTGCGACGAGCAGCGCACGCCGGGCCATCAGCACGCTCCCCGTGCCGCACGGATCGGCGTTGCGAAGGGCGGGCGGCCTGTGGCGACGGCGGGGGAAAACAAGGTATCGGCCATGGCGGGATCGGGCGGCGAAAGAACACATATTATTGGCCCGACAACGAAATGCGCCACACCCGCGCCGCGCAGAACCACGCCCGCACCCCGCTGTCTCGTCCATTGGCACCGCGACACCGGCGACACCCCATCGAAAGGACCACCGACATGCACCCGCGCAAAGCGCTCCTGGGCGGAACACTGGCACTGCTGACGCTGTCCTTCGGCCTCGGCGTGGCCGGCGATCCGCCCCGCGCACCGGGCGAACGCGGGAGCTGGCGCACGGCGCCGCGCCACTCCAGCGGCATGGCGCCGGACCCGGTGGCCCATGCCGGCACGGCCATCGTGCAGGTCTATGCCGCGCCCACCTACGGCTGGCGGCGCTATTTCGCGGTGCATCCGTGGATCATCTACAAGCGCAGCGGCGCAACCGCCTTCGTGCGTTACGACGTGATCGGCTGGGGCCGCGGCGGCGACGTGGTGCGGCGCGACTACGCGCTGCCCGACGGACTGTGGTTCGGCGCGCGCCCCAAGCTGCTGGCCGACCACCGTGGCGCCCACGTGGACGCGATGATCACCGCCATCGAAGCGGCCATCGCCAGCTACCCCCACCGCCACGAATACTGCAGCTATCCCGGCCCCAACAGCAATACCTTCCTCGCCCACATCGGCCGCGAAGTGCCGGCGCTGCACCTGGACCTGCCTGCCAACGCCATCGGCAAGGACTACCGCCCGCTCGGCCGCGCCCTGGGCCTGTCGCCTTCCGGCAGCGGCGTGCAGGCTTCGCTGCTGGGCCTCCTGGGCCTCAGCGTGGGGCTGGAGGAGGGACTGGAGATCAACCTGCTGGGCCTGAACTTCGGCATCGACTTCAAGCGCCCGGCCCTGCGCCTGCCGTCCATCGGCCGCCTGGGCATGGACGACCTCGCCACCACCGCGCCCTGACATGCTTCAGCCGCGACGGTCCTCGCCGGCGCCGTCGGCGGTGTAGGTTTCGCGCACCTCGCGGATCACCTCGCCTTCGATCACCAGCCCGCCGGACGGATGCTGGCCCGGCGGCGGGTTGTCGCGCATCTTCTGCATGTTCTTCCTGATCGCGCGCGTCTTCCACCACAGCCAGCCCCAGACCACGGCACCCACGGTGAGCACGGCGGCGAACAGCACCACCGAGAACATCAGCGCCAGCACGAACAGGCCGCCGCCGGCGATGGCGGCGGCGATCTTCTTCCACGGGCTGAGCGGGGCGCCGGCCTGGAAAGGGATGCGGCCGAAGGGCGGGGTGTTGCGGAACCTGGAATGCATGCTGTGTCCTCGTCGTGATGCGTGGCGGGGGTGGCCCCCGCGCGGATGGAGTCCGACTGCCGGCGCGCGGAAAGATTCCCGCGCGCGCCCCGCCAGTCCATCGTCGTTACCCGCTACCATACAGCGCTTTTTCGTCAACGCGCTTCCTTTCGCCCGGTCCTTCCGCCGCCATGAACCTGGAAATGCTGTGGGTCTTCACCCTGCTCGCCGCCTGCGTGGTTGCCTTCATCGCCAACCGGCCGCGCATGGACGTGGTGGCGCTGACCGCGCTGGTGGCGCTGGTGCTGGCCGGCACGCTGGAGGTGGACGAGGCCCTGGCCGGCTTCAGCGAGCCCAGCGTGATCCTGATCGCCGCCTTCTTCGTCATCGGCGAAGGCCTGGTGCGCACGGGCGTGGCCCACCGCGTCGGCGACTGGCTGGTGAGCACCACGCGCAGCAGCGAAACGCGCCTGCTGGTGCTGCTGATGCTGGCGGTGGCGGGGCTCGGCTCGGTGATGAGCTCCACCGGCGTGGTGGCCATCTTCGTCCCGGTGGCGCTGAGCGTGGCCGCGCGCATCGGTGCCGGTCCGGGGCGGCTGATGATGCCGCTTTCCTTCGCCGGGCTGATCAGCGGCATGCTGACCCTGGTCGGCACGCCGCCCAACCTGGTGGTCAATAGCGAACTGCAGCGCGCGGGCCTGGAAGGTTTCGCCTTCTTCGACTTCACCCCGGCCGGGCTCATCGTGCTCGCCCTCGGCATCGCCTACATGCTGTTCGCGCGGCGCTGGCTGCCCGCCGGGCCCGAGGCGCCGCCCGGCGCCGGCCAGCGCCGCCGCCACCTGCGCGAACTGGCGGAGGACTACCACCTGGTCAGCCGCGTGCGCCGCATGCTGGTGAGCACGGATTCGCCGATGATCGGCCACACCCTGGGCGAGCTGCAGTTGCGCGCCCGCTACGGCGCCAACGTGATCGCCATCGAACGCCTGCGCCAGTTCGGCCAGGTGACGCTGACGACCTCGGCCAACCGCGAAATCCTCGCCGGCGACATCCTCATCGTCGACTTCGTCCGCCCCGAGCTGGACATCGACCGTTTCCGCGCCGAGATGCGCCTGCAGGAGCGCGCCTTCAAGCGCGACTACTTCACCGACATGTCGCGCGAACTGGGCCTGGCGGAAGTCATCATCCCGCCCGGGTCCACCCTCATCGGCCACTCCATCCTCGAACTGCGCATGCGTTCGCTGCGCGGCATCAACGTCATGGGCCTGCGCCGCAACGGCCGCTCCCTGGACGAGACGTTGCTGCACCGGAAGCTGAAGATGGGCGACACGCTGCTGATCGCCGGCACCTGGAAAGCCATCCGCCTGCTGCACACGCAGCCGCAGAACTTCCTCGTGCTGACCCTGCCGGCCGAGATGGACGAGGCCGCCCCGGCCGCGAAGCGCGCACCCTTCGCGCTGCTGACGCTGGCGCTCACGGTCGGGCTGATGGTTTCCGGCGCCGTGCCCAATGTCATCGCCGCGCTGCTCGGCTGCCTGCTGATGGGCGCCTTTCGCTGCATCGACCTCAACAGCGCCTATCGCAGCCTGCACTGGCAGAGCCTGATCCTCATCGTCGGCATGCTGCCCTTCGCCATCGCCCTGCAGAAGACGGGCGGCATCGACTTCATCGTCGCCGCGCTGCTCGGCCTCACCGGCGAGGCTTCGCCGCGCACGGTCATGGCAGCCCTGTTCGTGCTCACCGCGATCGTGGGGCTGTTCATCTCCAACACCGCAACCGCCGTGCTGATGGCCCCGATCGGCGTCGCCCTCGCGCAGCAGCTCGGCGTCTCGCCCTATCCCTTCGCCATGACGGTGGCGCTGGCGGCCTCGGCGGCCTTCATGACCCCGGTGTCCTCGCCGGTCAACACCCTGGTGCTGGGCCCCGGCCACTACCGCTTCACCGACTTCGTGCGCGTCGGCGTGCCGTTCACGGTGCTGGTGCTGCTGGTGTGCGTGGCCGTGCTGCCGCTGCTGTTCCCGTTGTGAGCCTCAGATCAGTCCCATGCTGCGCAGCACGGTGACCGCCGCACTGGTGGTGAAAAGCGAACCCAGCGTCGTCAGCGCGATGATGTTGGCCGCCAGCGGCGCGTTGCCGCCCATCGCCCGCACCATCACGTAGCTCGCCGCGGCGGTGGGTGCCGAGGACATCAGCAGCAGCACGCCCAGTTCGATGCCGCGAAAACCCAGCGCCGCGCCGCCCGCGACGAAGAGCAGCGGAATCGCCGCCATCTTGGCAAGGCTGGCGAACAGCGTGCTGCGCAGATCCTCCCGCAGGCTGCGGAAGTCCAGCGAAGCGCCGGTACACAGCAGCGCCAGCGGCAGGGTGAGGTCGGCCAGGTACTGGCCGGACTGCAGCGCGACCTTGGGCAGCGGAAGGCCGGTGGCCGACACCACCAGCCCCGCGACGATGCCGATGATCAGCGGATTGCGCACGATGCCCTTGAACACGCGCGCCATGCCGCCCCCGCCGCGGTGCAGCGAGCGCTGCAGCGTGATCACCGCCAGCACGTTGAACAGGATGGTGATCAGGCCCAGGTAGAGGGAAGACGCCACCAGCCCCGCCTCGCCGTAGGCATTGATGCAGTAGGCCAGGCCGATGATGCCCATGTTGGAGCGGAACGCCCCCTGCACCACCACGCCGCGGTCGCGCTCCGGCTCGATGAAACAGCGCGCCAGCCATTCCAGCAGCACGAAGGCGGCGAGCGTCGCGGCGGCGCCGTAACCGACCAGGCCGAAGTTGGCCGCCTCCTCGATGCGGGTGCCGCTGATGCTGACGAACAGCAGTGCCGGCAGCGCGATGTTGAACACCAGGCGCGAGCCGCCATCGACGAAGGCGTCGGTGAGCATGCCGGTGCGCAGCAGCAGCACCCCCAGCGCCAGAATCACGAAGATCGGCCCGGTCACCGAAAAGGAAAAAGACAGATTGGCAAGAAAATCGGACATCGTCGCGCCGGCCCTTGATCGAAGAATCAAATATTGTCGCCAAGCGGCCGGAAGCGTGCATCCGCACAAATACCGACGCATCCTTCAAACATATTTTCGAATCCTCTCAAACATATCGACGCATTCCTCAAACAAAGCGCGGAAATCCTTGCGCCCGGTCCATTAGGTAATGTAATAATAATCATTCTTGTTAATATCGCCGCGCAGACACGCGCGCCCCACGCCATGTCCGCCGCAAACAAACTCGCCCGGCGCGACATCGCCGAGCTCTACATCGAACACCACGGCTGGCTGCAGAGCTGGCTGCGCAAGAAGCTCGGCAACGCCGCGGACGCGGCCAACCTGGCCCACGACACCTTCGTCCGTCTGCTCGGCAAACAGCACGACCTGGAAATCCGCGAGCCCCGCGCCTACCTCACCCGCATCGTCGGCGGCCTGCTCAACGACCACTGGCGCCGGCAGGCGCTGGAACAGGCCTGGCTCGAAACCCTAGCCGCGCAGCCCGTGCCCCTGGCCCCCTCGCCGGAAGAACGCTGCCTCATCATCGAAACCCTGGAAGAAATCGCCCGCCTGCTCGACGGCCTTCCCCCTCGCACGCGCGACATCTTCCTGCTCTCCCAGCTCGACGGCCTCACCTACCCGCAGATCGCCACACAACTCGGCCTCACCCTCAACATCGTGCAAAAAGCCATGACCTGCGCCGTCACCCGCTGCTACAGAGCCCTCTACCCGGCGGCCTGAACCCGCCGGCACCGCACGCCCATGACGACCCTGCCCGACACCATCGACCCCACCGACGACGCCAGCCCGCTGCCCGAGGCCGTCACCGACCAGGCCATCCGCTGGTACGTCCGGCTCTCCTCCGGCCTGCAGACCGACCGCGACACGGCCGAATTCACCCGCTGGCATGCCGCCCATTCCGATCACGCGCGCGCCTGGAAGCGCCTGCAGAACATGGGCAGCCGCCTCCAAAGCAGCGCCGCGCAGATACCCGCCCCGCTCGCCCGCGGCATCCTCCGCCGCATCGGCGCCGCCTGCGGCACCCGCCGCGCCTTCATCCGCGGCCTCATCGTGGCCGGCAGCGGCGGCGCGGCGCTGCACCTGGCGCAAGGCCAGATTCCGCTTCAAACCCTCCTCGCCGGCACCCTGGCCGACGCACGCACCGCTACCGGCCAGCGCCAGCGGCACACCCTGGCCGACGGCACGCAACTGCTGCTCAACACCGCCACCGCCGTGGACGTTCGCTACAGCGCGCACGAGCGCCGCATCGTCCTGCTCCACGGCGAAATCATGGTCGGCACCGCCCCCGACGACGCCGGCCGCCCCCTCCTCGTCGCCACACCGCACGGCATCCTGCGCCCCGTTGGCACCCGCTTCAGCGTGCGCCACGACGGCACGGCCGGCCACGCCACCGAAATCGCCGTCGCCGAAGGCGCCGTGGACATCCACCCCGCCGCCCTCGCCAAACCCCTGCGCCTCAACGCCGGGCAGCAGACCCGCTTCACCCCCCACCACGTCGACGCCCCCGCCGCGCTCGACGAATCCCGCCAGTCCTGGACCACCGGCACCCTCTCCGCCGAAGGCATGCGCCTGGCCGACTTCATCGCCGAACTGGACCGCCACCGCCCCGGCCGCCTGCGCTGCGCCCCCGAAGTGGCCGGCCTGCGCATCACCGGCTCCTGGCCCCTGGAAGGCCCGGACCCCGCCGACCCCACCGCCCACATCCTCGCCTCGCTGGAACGCCACATGCCCGTGCGCATCCGCCACCTCACCCGCTACTGGGTCAGCGTCGAAGCCCGGCCGGCCGGCTGAAAGGCTGCCCGGTGCTCAAATCTCGATGACAGTGTCGCTGTAAAGCGCAACCAGCGGATCATGGGTCATCAGGCGCATCGGCTCGACCAGCGCCTGCGCGACGAGAATGCGGTCGAACGGATCCTGATGGTGCTGCGGCAACTCTTCGACAGCCACTGCATGTTCGGCCGCGACCGGCAGAAAGCGATAGCCCGACTCCCGGAAATAACGCATCGCATCCTGACCGGACACCGGCATGTCGCCGCGTCCAAGCGAATGTTTGATGGCGATTTCCCAGATGTTTGCGGCACTGACCCATACGGTGGTCTTGGGCGAGGCGATCAGCTCGCGCGCCTTGCGCGACAGTCGCGGGCTATCGGTAATGGCCCACAAGGCAACGTGCGTATCGAGCAGGAGATTCAAGACTGCCCCCCGTCCATGAACAGGCGAGCCACCTCGTCGTTGCTGGCATCGATGGAATCGGGCACCTCAAACACCCCCTTCGCCACGCCGATGCGCTTCCCGGCGGGAACGGTATCCATCGGCACCAGCTTGGCCGCAGGGCGGCCGTTGCGGGCGATGATGATCTCGCGCTCCTGCCCTTGTTCAATAGCCTCGACCAAGCGGGACAATGAAGACTTGGCCTGCAACATGTTGACGGATTGCATCGCACTCTCCGGTCTAGTCAATATCGAGGTTAGTCTAGTCTAGCTAATCACTACAAACAAGCTGCTGCCATACCCCTTGACCACCGGCCACGCACAAGCCGGATGGTGTTCGGGTAGCCCTTGCCGGAGAGTTTGACTGCCGCGCCCGCATCGATCAGAGCCTCCAGCCAGCGGATACCCTCGGCTCCGTCCTCCCACATTGCCAGGTCAGGCGGTGGCGAGCGTCAGATGCCCGATCGGCTCGGCCGCCGGACGCACCTTGATTTCGATGTCGTAGCCGAGGCGGTTCAGGCAATCCATCAGCTTGCGTTCGGACAGGTTGGTGAAGTCGCCGCGCATCATACCCGACACCTTCGGTTGCGGGATGCCCATGCGCTTGGCCGCCGCTTGTTGCGTCAGGCCGAGGGCACGCATCGCCTTCCTGATCTCGACCACCAGGCCGGTCTTGATCTTCAGTTTCTCGGCGTCGGGCAGTCCAAGATCGGCGAAGACGTTGCCCGAGCTGCGTTGAACTTCGACGCCTTCAATGATTCGTTTTTGCATCTCGTAGCTCCTGTGCCATTGCCTCGGCCACCTTCAGCCGAGCGCGGATGATGTCCATGTCCACCTTCGGCGTGGCGATCCCGCTCTTGCTCTTCTTCTGGAAGCAATGGAGGACGAACACCGCTTCCGCAAACTCAACGATCCTCGCGGGTGTGCCACAGCCGCAGCATGTAGATGGTCGATTCCCGAATCTCGTAGCGCATCTCATAGTGCCCCACGAGCAGCCGCCTGACCTCACGCGGCTCGAACTCGAAGAGTTGCTCACCGATTCGTGGATTGGCTGGCAGCATGGCCGGAGCCTTGGTCAACGCCTGTACCGCCCGTGCAGCAGCCGGCTTGTTCACCGGAGCCAGGAATTCGTACAAACGCGCCAGATCGGCAAGCGCCTTGCTGGTCCACTTCAACTCCATCAGCGCGGCACCGGCAGCGGCACCTCGGTGCTCAGGCTATCGGCCCATGCCTGTACGGCCTGGTGATCGACGACCAGGCCCGCGTCCACATCGGCAAGAGCCTCGCGGGTCAACCGCTCGCGCTCTTCTTCCTGGTCGAGCCAAGCCGACAGCGCCTGCTTCACGATCCAGCCACGTGAGCGTTCCAGCCGCCCGGCCATCTGATCCACTTTCTTCGCTAGCGCAAGCGGTACGTGCGCGGTAAGCACCTTGGTATCGGTTCCTGCCATGTTGAACTCCTCCATCGAAACTTGAGCTTGCCGAGGCCGGCCTGAAATCAACCAACTTGCCGACGCCAACCGATTCAAATTGAATCGTAGTGATTGACATTGAATCGGTCAAACCGATCGGTTCGTCAGTGTCCCCCTGCCCGCTCAACCCCCCCGCCCCAAAAAAACTTGGCAGTTTTTCCCATCTCATCCGGCTTTACCTCAGAAGCCGGACGCAGAAGGCGGGTTGCTCCCTCCGCGTGCGCCGTGCTTCCAGTCCCCGCCAAGGGTTTCGCCAATCACGCACACGCAAGGAAAGGAACTCGCACATGCAGGTCCATCGCAGCGCAAACCTCCCCGCCGCCAGACGGCTCACCCCCATCGCCCACGCCCTGCTGTGGCTCAGCGCCGGCGCCCTCGGCTGGGCATCCCCCGACGCCGCCTGGGCACAGAACGCGCCGGCCGCGGCGCAGGCCCAGGCGCAGCACGGCTTCGACATCCCCCCCGGCCCGCTGGACCAGGCCCTCGGCCGCTTCGGACGCCAGTCGGGCGCGCAGATCGTCGTGGATGCCAACCTCACCGCCGGCCTGCACAGCCCCGGCCTGAGCGGCAGCCACACCGTGCTGCAGGGCCTGAACCGCCTGCTGGCCGGCACCGGCCTGCAACCGGTGCTCACCGCCGAAGGCGAATACACCCTGCGGCCCATCCCCGTGGCCACCGGCGACAAGGTGCTCGGCGCCGTGCATGTGGTCGCCAACTTCGAACCCACCGCCGCCGAGGACGCCGCCACCAACTACACCGTGCGCCGCTCCTCCAACGCCACCAAGCTTGATCTCTCCATCAAGGAAACCCCGCAAAGCCTCTCCATCATTACCCAGAAGCAGATCGAAGAGCAGAACCTGGGCAACGTGGCCGAAGTACTCGACGCCACCCCCGGCGTCACCGTCAACCAGTACGGCCCGGCCGGCGCCGGGGCGGCCCAGTACTACTCCCGCGGCTACCAGATCAACAGCATGCAGATCGACGGCATGCCCACCGGCATCAGCAGCGCCGGCGGCATCGACCTGCTGGCGGGCTCGGACACGGCCATCTACGAGCGCGTGGAGATCATCCGCGGCTCCACCGGGCTGACCACCGGGGTAGGGGACCCCAGCGCCAGCGTCAACTTCGTGCGCAAGCGCCCCACCTACGAGCCGCAATACAGCGCCCGCGCCAGCTACGGACGCTGGGACAGGCGCCGGGCCGAAGTGGACGTCTCCACCCCGTTCAACGAATCGGGCAGCCTGCGCGGGCGGGTGGTGGCCGCCTACCAGGAAGGCGACAGTTGGGTCGACCGGGTCAGCGAGCGCAGCAAGGTGCTGTACGGGGTGGTGGAAGCCGATCTGCTCCAGGACACCACGCTGACCCTGGGCGGCACTTATTCCTTCCGCCGCGTCGATGATGCCGCGCTGCATGGCGCGAGCTATTGGTCCACAGCCACCAACGCATACGAAGGCATCGACTTCGGCCGCAGTTTCAACGCCGCCACCGACTGGTCCTATGCCGAACAGGAAAACCAGAATTTTTTCATCGGCCTGGAACACCACTTCAACGACGACTGGAAGATTAACGTCAATTACCAGTACACCGAGGTCGAAGCCGACCGCAAGTACGGCATCCTGGGTGCGGACCAAGGCTACAACCCGGCCACGCAGGAATACTACTACCTCATCAACCGGACCGCGCCGGAAAACGAACTAAAGAATCTGGACATCTATCTCAGTGGCAAATTCCAGCTATTCGGCCGCGACGCCCAACTCGTCGTCGGTGCCAACGGCTATAAGGGTGAAACCTTTTCGCCGAATTATTTCAACCTCCAAAACAGATACAACTGGAACTGGATAACGCTGGAGCAATGGAACAACGGCAATATCCCGATCAACGCCGCCTACCCCACTCGCCCGGACGGATATCCAACCAAATACCCGCTCGAAAAATATCTCACCTATTACAACTACCGGACGACCCACTACGGCGGCTTTCTCAGCACCAAATTCAGCCCGGTGGAACGTACAACCGTCATCCTGGGTACCCGATACATTGTATGGAAGGATGAAACAGAGTATTGCCAGAACGACGGAAAACATACTACTCCGCCTTACAAGATCACCTACGTTTGTCCCGGTTACGGTGCCGATTTCTTCAACTTCGAGGAAGACGGCAAGTTCGTTCCCTATGCGGGGTTGATCTATGACATCACCCCTAACACTTCGGCCTACATCAGCTATACGGGCATCTTTCAGCCTCATGATGCTACCGATGCCGCCTACGCGTATGACCCTGGATCTGCGCGAGGCTACAAGCCACTCGACGCCAAGACCGGCAATACCGTCGAACTGGGCGTCAAGTCCGCACTGCGTGACAACACGCTGAACCTGCATGCCGCCGTGTTCCGAATGAAAGAGAAGAACATTGCCTGCAACGATTCGACCATCTACCGGGATGAAAACGGAAACCAAATTACTCATCCCGACGGAGGTGTATGGACAAAAAACTGTGAGGGCCCCACCGTGAATGGTGCGGAACTCTCGATTGCCGGCCAGGTTACCCCGAAATGGCTGATCAATGCCGGCTATACCTATCTGCACGCAGACCCGGTAGATGTAAGCGGCGTAGGTAGTGCACTCAGTACCGTTGGTATTGACAGCAATGCGACCGTTTTCCCAAAACATGCGCTGAAGTTTTTCACCAGCTATCGCTTCACCGACAAGCTCACCTTGGGCGGAGGTATGAATTTCAAGTACAAGACGGAACTCTCTTCTAACGACTCAATGGCATGGACAGGAGAGCAGGGCCGCATATGGGCAGATAAACTTAGCCACGGTAGTTATGCCGTTGTGGATTTGATGGCCCGCTACGCCATCGACAAGCACTTCACCGTCGGGCTCAACGCCGGAAACATCTTCGACCGGGAATACCGCGTCAACAATCGCGGCAGCTATTACGGCACACCGCGCAACGTCACGGTATCCCTGCTCGCCAAATTCTGATCACTCTTCGATAAGGAGGCCACCATGCATTAGATTCAGTAAATAATTCTTGTTCTTGTTTCTTTTCTCATTTAGTCAGAAGGAGCATCACATGAAAACCACTTTCAAACTCACCGCCGTTGCTGCGCTCGTCGCCGCTTCCCTGAATGCTGTTGCGGCCGACAGCGACTTCCAGTTCTCGTCGATCGATCCGGAGGATTTCGTCTTCCGGGGTAGCGCGGTTTACCAAGGAGCTTTCGACTACAACGGCGTAACGTACAGCGCCGGTAGCGCCTTCGACTTGACCCAACTGCCGGATGGCGATACGCGGCTGGTCAAGCAGGTTACCGTCGGCGGCGCCCTCAGAAACGCCATCTTCCGCTTCTACAAGCAGGACTACTCGATCGTGGTCGGTAATACCCTGCAGGCGGACCTCAACCGCAGCTTCGTCAAGGACATCGTTGGGTTGAACACTGCTGAATCGGCGCTGCCCACCAGCGGCAGCTACACCTACACCGGCGTCGTGTTCAACCATAATGACAAGTACACCCAGCCGGGCACGGGCGCGACCATCATCAACGATGGCCAGTTCAGCTACACCATCGACCTGGCGGCGCGCACCGGTTCGGGCACGGTGTCCAACATCCGCGGCAACCGCCCCGTCTATGGCGAGTTCGAGTTGAACGGCACGCTGCATACCGCGGCCATCGCGGTGCAGGCCGACGGCACGCTGGGGGTGAAGAACGGCAACGTCACCCTGACGACGGACAACCTCGACCTCGAAGACGAGTTGGCCGCGGCCGGACCCAAGTATGACCTGGGTATTTTCGGCCCCAACGCCGAGGAAGTGGCCGGCCGCATCCACGGTCTGTCGGACTTCAACGGCATCGGCGGCTACGCCCTGGTGGGGAAGCGCTGATTGATACCTTGTAGCCCACCTAGCCGGGTATCGGTCGCAGTACCGGACCGATACCCGGCGCTTCTTTTTGCAAGACCGAAATCCACGCCCATGTCCGGAAAACGCGCCCTGCCCATCGCCCTGGCAACAGGCTTCATGCTCCTAACAACGCCGGCCGGCGCGCAAGGCACGCCGCCTTCCCCTTCTCCGGTCATCCAGCCCATAGACAGTCTGCGTCCCCTCGGGCCGGCCCCGGAAGAGCGCTTCCAGACGGACAGACCCCCCGCCCGCGACGACGAGGACAACGGCAAGGCCAAGAAGCAGCCCGTGACACTGAGCGACGAGGACGTGAAGAGCAACCCGCAGATCGCGGAATTCCTCCTTTCCACCGCCTTGCAGCGCCGGGACTGGAGCACGCTGGCGCGAGTGATCCCGATCTACCGCCAGATCGAAGGCCACGACCCGCTGCTGGTGCATTACACCCAGGGCGCCCTGTACCGCCAGCAGCGCCGCCATGACCTGGCGATTGCCGAATACCGCCAGATGCTGCGCGCGGACCCCGGCCTGAACAACGTGCGCTTCGACATGGCGGCCATGCTGTTCGAGAACAAGCAGTACCGCGAGGCGGCCGAAATCTTCACCGCACTGATCGACGACCCGGCGCTGGAAGAGCGCTTCCGCGAATTCTCGCTGCGCTTCCTGGAGCAAATCCGCGCCCAAGGCCGCCCCAGGACTCGCCTGCGCTTCCGCGTGCTGCACAACGACAACGTCAACCAGGCCACGGACGAACGCTTCCTGGAAATCGGCGGCTGGATCTTCCGCAAGAGCGATGAGTACATGCCGAAATCCTCCTACGGCACCAACTATTCGCTGTTTCTGGACCAGGCTTTCAACGTGCGCGGCAACCACTTCCTGACCTACGACCTGTCGCTGGACGGACTGCGCTACAACGGCCACGAGGATTTCAACGAGAAATCCGCCACCCTGGACCTGGGCTACAAGTACCAGGACGTGGATTCCTGGTTTTCCTTCGGCCCCCTGCTGAACAGGCGCTGGCTGGGCGGCGAGCACTACGGCGACAACTGGGGCCTGAACGCCGGCTACGGCAAATGGCTGACGAACAGGTGGCAGGCCACCTTGAACGCGCAGTGGATCAGGAAGGACTACGCGGACGAGGTGCTGAGTTCCTACAACGGCGACCAGTACGTGCTGTCGCCCGGCGTGGCGGTGGTGCTGTCCAACCGCAGCGTGGTGTTCGGCGGCCTGGCCGTGCAGCGGGAGCGGCTGGAACAGGAGGACGAGTCCTACCGCCAGTACGGCGCCAACCTAGGTTTCTCCCACGAATGGGAGTCGGGTTTCAGCGTGAACGGGTACGTGCAGTACGGGCGCAGGAAGTTCGACGAAACCCACTTCCTGTTCCTGCGCAAACGCAAGGACCACCGCATCAACGCGGTACTGAGCGTGGGCCACGCCAGGCTGAGCTTCTTCGGCATCGAGCCCCGGCTGAGCTACCAGTTGGAGAAGATCGACAGCAATATCCCGGCGCTGTATTCCAGGAAAACCAACCAGTGGATGCTGTCGCTGGAGAGGACGTTCTGACCCGGTAAGCGGCGAGTCCCGCGCTTTGCGCCGGTTGAGGCTGGCAAGAGTCAGCTTGTCTCTTCAGACTTCCGTGGCGGCCATTGCCTAGCCGCATGCAGCACGCGCAGCACGCGCACCAAGTCGCCGGCCATGTCATAGACCAGGATGTAATTCTGGTGCGCCACCAGTTCGCGGGTGCCGGCGACACGGCCAGGCCGGCCGAGGCCGGGATGATCGGCCAGGCGGCCGGCCTTCTCCGCAAACAACTCATCGAGGGCCAACGCGGCGGCTGGGTTGTCCTGCGCAATGTAGGCACGAATCTCCCGCCGGTCGGCGGCAGCCAGGCGCGTCCAGACCAATTTCACGATGCTGGGCCACCCATCATGCGCCGCGTTTCAGATCGCCAAGCGGCGGCTTCAGCTTCCACTTCCTCGGCCGGCACCAGGTCGCCGGCATTTGCCGAGTGCAAGCCGGCTTGCACTTGGCGGCGGAACCAGGCGTCATGTTCGGCCGCTTCCTGCTGTTGCCGCACGAAGTCCCGCATGAAGTCGCGCAGAAGTTGCGCGCCGGTGCGGTCGCGGGCCTTCGCAGCCACGGCGAACTCGTTTTTCAGGGCCTCATCGACCCGGAAGGTAAAGGTTGCCTCGCCCATGGTTTTGCCCTCATGTGTTGCATGGTCAGTACAGAGTAGCACATCACCGAACTCGTCATGACTCCGGCTGACCGTCCAGGGACGGCGGGATGACCTGATAGAATCGCGGCTTTCCCGCCTGTGGTGGGCGCTTGCGCGCTTCTACCCGCTCTTCCTTCGATGACTGACATTTCCGCTCCCTATCCGCCCGAGCTGATGCGCGACGTGGCCCGCCGCCGCACCTTCGCCATCATCTCCCACCCCGACGCCGGCAAGACCACGCTCACCGAAAAGCTGCTGCTGTTCGGCGGCGCGATCCAGCTCGCCGGCACCGTCAAGGCCAGAAAGAGCGCGCGCCATGCCACCTCCGACTGGATGGAGGTGGAAAAGCAGCGCGGCATCTCGGTGACCAGCTCGGTGATGCAGTTCGACTACGCCGGGCACACCATCAACCTGCTGGACACCCCGGGCCACGAGGACTTCTCCGAGGACACCTACCGCGTGCTCACCGCGGTGGACGCGGCGGTCATGGTGATCGACGCGGCCAAGGGCGTGGAAGCGCAGACCATCAAGCTGCTGGACGTGTGCCGCCTGCGCGACACCCCCATCATCACCTTCATCAACAAGCTGGACCGGGAAGTGCGCGAGCCCTTCGACCTGCTCGCCGAGATCGAGGACGTGCTGAAGATCCAGTGCGCGCCGGTGACCTGGCCGGTGGGCATGGGCAAGGCCTTCCGCGGCGTGTACCACCTGCTGGAAGACCGCGTGCTGCGCTTCACCGCGGGCGAGGAGAAGCGCACCGAGGCGGAGATGATCAAGGGCATTGCCAACGCCCAGCTCGACGAGCTGTTCCCGATGGAAATCGGCCAGTTGCGCGAGGACGTGGAGCTGATCCAGGGCGCCTCCAACCCCTTCATGCTCGGTGAATTCCTCGCCGGCAAGCAGACCCCGGTGTTCTTCGGCTCCGGGATCAACAACTTCGGCGTGCAGGAAATCCTGCAGGCCCTGATCGACTGGGCGCCGCCACCCCAGCCCCGCGTCGCGGGCACGGACACGGAAGCCACCCGCATGGTGCAGCCGGCCGAAGAGAAATTCTCCGGCTTCGTGTTCAAGATCCAGGCCAACATGGACCCCAAGCACCGCGACCGCATCGCCTTCTTCCGCATCTGCTCGGGGCGGTATCAGTCGGGGATGAAGGTGAAACACGTGCGCGCCGGGCGAGAGATGAAGCTCGCCAATGCGCTCACCTTCATGGCGAATGAACGGGTATTGAAGGACGACGGCGTAGCCGGCGACATCATCGGCATCCACAACCACGGCCAACTGCAGATCGGCGACACCCTGACCGAAGGCGAAGCCCTGGGCTTCAAGGGCATCCCCTACTTTTCCCCCGAACTCTTCCGCGCCGCCCGCCTGCGGGACCCGCTCAAGTCCAAGCAGTTGCAGAAGGGCCTGCAGGAACTGGGTGAGGAGGGCGCCATCCAGGTCTTCGAGCTGGAAGGCGGCAACATGCTGCTGGGCGCCGTGGGCGTGCTGCAGTTCGAGGTCGTCGCCCAGCGTCTGAAGGACGAATACAAGGTGGACGCCATCTTCGAACCGGCCGACATCCACACCGCGCGCTGGCTCACCTTCCCGGACGAGGTCACGCGGCGCAATTTCGAGCGCGAGCAGGTCATGCGCCTGGGCAAGGACGTGGACGGCAACCCGGTGTATCTGGCCAGCACCCGCTACAACCTGGAGGTGACCATGGAAAAGTGGCCCAAGGTGGCCTTCCACGCCACCCGCGAACACGGGCAGGTGCTGGCCTGAGGGCTGTGCAGTACGGCCGTCGGCCAGCCTATGGTTCTTTCGGCGGCTGCGCCCCCTCTCCCCGGCCCTCTCCCACGAGGGGAGAGGGAGAAAACCGGTGCCCGGACGAACGTTTCGGAAGCGAAACTCCCCTCTCCCCTCGTGGGAGAGGGGTTGGGGGAGAGGGGGTGCCCCCCAGGGGCGAAACGCTTGATCGAACCAACGAGTACGCACAATGAGCGTCACTGACACTACCCGCGGCCTCGGCCGGGTCATGACCTGGCTGGGCGCGCTGGCCCTGCTGGGCGTGCTGTGGATGGTCTTCAGCGACCAGCTCGAACGCCGCTACAACCCCAACCGCGACTTGGTGGTAACACCCGGCAGCGGCGGCGAACTGGTGCTGCAGCGCAACCGCCTGGGCCACTACGTGGCACCCGGCACCATCAACGGCCGGCCGGTGGTTTTCCTGCTCGACACCGGCGCCACCCAGGTCTCGGTGCCGGCCCACCTCGGCCCGGCACTCGGCCTGTCTCCCGGCGCCCCGGCCCAGGTCATGACCGCCAATGGCCCGGTCACCGTGCGCGGCACCGCGATCGCCGAACTCGCCCTCGGTCCCTTCCTGGTGCGCGACGTGCGCGCCCACCTCAATCCGGGCATTGGCGACAATCAGGTACTGCTGGGCATGAGCGTACTCAAACACCTGGAATTCACCCAGCGCGGCGACACGCTGATCCTGCGCGCGAACGGCGGCTGATCACCGCCCCCGAGGCTATTTCCAGCTCAGGTCCAATTTGCGGTGCGAGGCGGCGCAGTCGCGCAGGTACAGGTTGATGAGGCTTTGGTAGGGGATACCGACCTCTTCGGAAAGAGACTTGAAGTAGTCGATGGATTCTTCGTCCAGACGGATCGTCACCTGCTTTTTCAACTGGGAAGCGTAGGGATTCTTCCTGGCCTTGGAGAAATCGTATTCCTCACGCATGGGGGCACCTTTACGGGTAGGACTTCATCTCGCTGGTCGTCGCCTTTCGGGCGGAGATGCTCAGAAGGGCCGATCGCCCGCCGACGCCGACGCTTCCGCCGCCTTCAGCTCTCCGCCCAGCACCTCCACCAGCGCCGGCAGCAACTGGCGCAGTTCGCCGGTCATCAGCGCGAAGCCGGCATCGAACAGCACCTGGGCGTCGGTGTCCTTGTCATCGAGCTGCTCCTTGACCACATCCAGGAAGTCCAGGCGCTTGATCTCGGTCTTCTCGGTCAGCACGAAGCTCACCCGGTCGTCGAAGGTCAGCGCGAGGCGCGTGGGCAGCTTGCCGGCCGCCAGGTGGGCGCGTACATCCTCGCCGTCCAGGGCGTGGCGCACGTAGCGCACGGCGGCCTTCTCGTCGGCCACGGAGCGCAGTTCGCAATCCTGGTCGATGGTGAAGTTGCCCGCCGCCTCGCCGCCAGCCAGCCAGTCGGCCATGGCCGCCACCGGGCTGCGCTCGGTGCGCACCAGCGCCAGCGGCAGGCTGTCCAGGGTCTGGCGCAGCACTTCCAGCAGGTCTTCGGCGCGGGTCTGGCTGGGGGCGTCGATGCCCAGCCAGCCGCCCTCCGGGTCGATCCAGGCGTACATCTTGCGGCGACGCGTGAAGGCCCGGGGCATCAGCTCCTGCTGCACCTGCTCGCGCAGTTCCTTCATCTGCTTGCGGCCCGGCTTGTAGCCCTGCTGGGCGGCGATTTCCTCGGCGCGTTCGTCGGCCACCTGGCGCACCACCGAGGGCGGCAGCAGACGCTGCTCCACGCCCAGACTGATGAGCCACTGGCCGCCCACGGCATGCACCAGCCGGTCGTCACCGGTGGGCGAGACCCAGCCGCGGGACTCCGGGTCCTGGCTGCCGCAAGGCGCGAAGCGCCGGCGGGCGAGCTGTTCGTCGAGGGTGTCCGCGGTGATGTTCCACGGGGCGGGGAGGCGGTAGATCTGCAGGTTCTTGAACCACATGTTCGGTCGATTCCTGATGCTGAAAAAAACGAAACCCGCGCGGCGCACCACCGCAGCGGGGGTGAAAGGGAAAACCTGCTTACTGCAGCCGGCAGGACTCGGCGATCATGCGGATCACCCGCAGCGTGTCCAGATCGGACTCGTGGTAGGCAGAACGCACGTACCCGGCCACCTGCACGTCCTGCCCGGCACCTTCCGCCAGCGTGGTGGCGTACTGGAAGCGCAGGAAGACCTCGCCGGGCTCGGGTTCCTCGATCCTGATGGTCAGGCTGCCGCCGGCATGTTCCGCTGTGGCGGCGGACTCGAAACGCATCCAGTCCAGTTCGGCGAAAGTCACCTTGTCCTCGACCACCGCCCCGCCGAAGTGCAACTCGCGCGCCAGCGCGCCTTCGCTGCGTTCGACGATCACGCAGCGGTCCAGGCCGGGCAGAAAGGGCCGGGGATCCTCGGCCCGGCACAGCAGGCCGAACCACACCTCCTCCCGCGTCAGGTTGGCCTGCGCCGGATCGGCGAGGTCATTGACCTGGACCAGATGCTCGAACTTCACCCACGTGCTCCATCTCTTTTGGAGCGACAGTTTACCCCGTATAAGATCGGCCCATGAAACTCGAACGCCTCCTCCAATCCCAGGGCTTCGGTTCGCGCAAGGAATGCCGCGCCCTGATCCGCGCCGGACTGGTTGCCTTCGACGGCAACCCCGAAGACAACCCGTTCGCCGAAATCAGCCCCGAGAACTGCACCTTTTCGGTAGACGGCGAAGACTGGCAATACCGGGAGAACGCCTACCTGGTGCTGCACAAGCCGGCCAACCACGAATGTTCCCACCAGCCCCAGTTCCACCCCAGCGTGTTCGCCCTGCTGCCCGCGCCGCTGGTGGGGCGTGGCGTGCAGTGCGTGGGCCGGCTGGACCAGGACAGCACCGGCCTGCTGCTGCTCTCCGACGACGGCCAGTTCATCCACTACTGGAGCTCGGGCAAGAAGCGCGTACCCAAGGTCTACGAAGTCGCCACCGCCGAACCGGTCACCGACACCCAGATCGCGGCCCTGCTCGCTGGCGTGCACCTGCACGACGAACCGGCGCCGGTCGCCGCCGTGGCCTGCGGGCGGACCGGCGAACGGGCGCTGCGCCTCACCGTCACCGAAGGCAAATACCACCAGGTCAAGCGCATGGTGGCCGCGGCCGGCAACCACGTGGAACGCCTGCACCGCAGCCGGGTGGGCGGCTTTGACCTGCCGGCTGAACTGGCGCCCGGCGAATGGCGCTGGCTGGACGAGGCCGATCTCGTCCGCCTGGCCGACTTTCCCACCCCGTGATGGAGGCTGCCGACCCGCTGCTGCTGGCCGTCGCCTGGGCGGCGATCACCCTGTTCGGCATCTCCAAGGCCGGGTTCGGCGGCGGATTCGGCGTGCTGGCGGTGCCGCTGATGGCCCTGGTCACCTCGCCCGCCCACGCCGCCGCGCTGATGCTGCCCTCCCTGCTGGTCATGGACGCCATCGGCCTGGTGGTCTTCCGCCAGCGTTTCGATGCCGCCCTGCTGAAACTCATGCTGCCCGCCGGACTGGCCGGCATCCTGCTCGGCACCCTGGTGTTCCGCCTCATCGATGCCGCGGGACTCAAGCTCATCCTGGGTACCGTTTCCATCCTCTTCGTGCTGCAGCGCTGGCTCGGCACACCGCACAAACCGGTTGCGGAGTCGCGCCGGGAACGCTGGTCCGGCCGCTTCTGGGCCATGGTCTCCGGCTTCACCAGCTTCGTCGCCCACGCCGGCGGCCCGCCGATCTCCATGTATCTGATCCCGAAGCGCCTCGACCATGTGATCTACGTCGGCACCTGCGCCATGTTCTTCGCCGCGGTGAACGCAGCCAAGTGGGTCCCCTACGGCCTGCTCGGCCTGTTTCCGTCGCAGACTCTGCAGACCGGTCTGGTGCTGGCGCTCGCTGCCCCTTTCGGTTACTGGCTGGGTCTGCGCGTGTTGAAGGGCCTGGACGGCCACCTGTTCTACCGCCTGCTCAACCTCGCCCTGCTATTGACCGGTTTGAAGCTGGTATGGGATGGCTTGGCCGGTTGAAGGGAGAAGGATGGTTTTTCTGTTTTTGTTTCTTTATTAAAAGAATAGAAATACTAATAGTGCCCCTCTTTCTGTGGATAAGTTCCTCCATGCCTTGTCCGGAGAAGGATTCGGCCCCCTGAAAAACGCTTGGCAAGTCTGCCGTACGGCTGTGGAGAAAATGTAGACCGATTCGCCCGCTGCTTCCGTTCTGCCCTTTACCCACAAGCCTTCCCCATCGAGTTCGTCCACTTGTCCACTGCCATGCTCGCCACCGACCGTCCGGCCGTCCCCGATTGCGAAATCTTCTGCCGGGTTGTGGATAACCTCGGGGATATCGGCGTGTGCTGGCGCCTGGCGCGGGATCTGGCCACGCGCGGGCTGGGCGTCCGGCTGTGGGTGGACGGCTGGGCCACCCTGGTCGGGCTGTGTCCGCCGGCGGCGGACGGGGCGTGCGTGGCCGGCGTGGAACTGCGGCGCTGGACGGAGCCGTTTCCGGACGCCGTGCCCGCCCGCCTGGTGATCGAGGCCTTCGCCTGCGACGTGCCGCCACGCCACCTGGAAGCCATGGCTGCCCGCGAGCCGAAACCGGCCTGGCTGAATCTGGAATACCTGTCGGCGGAGGACTGGGTGGCCGGCTGCCACGGCATGGCCTCGCCCCATCCGCGCCTGCCGCTGACCAAGCGCTTCTTCTTTCCCGGCTTCGTGCCGGGCACGGGCGGTCTGGTGCAAGAAAGCGGTCTGGTGGATGCACGCCGTGCCTTCCAGGCCGATCCGGCGGCGCGTGCCGCGCTCTTCGCCGCCCTGGGCGTAGCGCCAGCGCCGGATGCGCTGGTGGTGTCCCTGTTCGCTTACGGCCACGGGCAACTGGCCGGACTGCTCGACGCTTGGGCGGCCGGCCCGCGCCCGGTCTGCCTGCTGGTGCCGGAAGGGCGCATGGCCGATGCCCTGGCCACCGCCTGCGGGCGCAGCGCCCTGGCGCCGGGCGAAGGCCTGCAACGGGGCGCGCTGGACATCCGGGTGCTGCCCTTCACCGACCAGGACGGCTACGACCGCCTGCTGTGGGCCTGCGACCTGAACTTCGTGCGCGGCGAGGATTCTTTCGTGCGCGCCCAGTGGGCCGCGCGCGCCCTGGTGTGGCAGATCTACCGTCAGCAGGAGGATGCCCACCACGTCAAGCTGGACGCTTTCATGGCGCGCTACACCGCTGGTCTGGACGCGGACGTGGCCGCTGCCTTGCGTCGTTTCTGGCGTGCCTGGAACGAGGTCGCCGAAACCGAAGGCGGCGCACCGGAAACCCCGGCGGCGTGCTGGCCGGCGTTCGCCGCCGCGCTGCCGCGCCTGGCCGCTCATGCACGGGAATGGAGTGCGGAACTGGAAGCTCTGCCGGACCTCGCGCAGGCACTGGCGAAATTTCTCGAACCGGCTGTAAAATGCTGAGTTTTTAATAGTTTGCAGCGGCGCTGCCGCGGCTGAAAGACTCCAGGGAACAGCATGAAAACCGCACAGGAACTTCGCTCCGGCAACGTCATCATGGTCGGCAACGACCCGCTCGTGGTGCAGAAAGCCGAATACAACAAGTCCGGCCGCAACGCCGCGGTCGTCAAGATGAAGCTCAAGAACCTCCTTACCGGCGCGCCGGCCGAGTCGGTGTACAAGGCCGACGACAAGTTCGAGATCGTCGTGCTCGAGCGGAAGGAAGTCACCTACTCCTACTTCGCCGACCCCATGTACGTGTTCATGGACGCCGACTACGAGCAGTACGAAGTCGAGGCCGAGAACATGACCGACGCGCTGAAGTACCTGGAAGACGGCCTGCAGTGCGAAGTGGTGTTCTACAACGGCAAGGCCATCTCCGTGGAACTGCCCAACTCCGTGGTGCGCGAAGTGACCTACACCGAGCCCGCGGTCAAGGGCGACACCTCTGGCAAGGTACTCAAGCCGGCCACGATCGGCACCGGCTTCGAACTGATGGTGCCGGCCTTCGTCGAGATCGGCGACAAGATCGAGATCGACACCCGTACCGACGAGTACAAGAACCGCGTGAAGTAAGCGTTTCGAGCCGTGACGCTCCGGGCCCGCAGTGCGGGCCTTTCGTTTTTGTGCCGCGCCTGCCGGCGTTTTTTCGCAACAGGGTGCAAATAGCGGATGGCCGGTGTTGAATTCGCGCTCGAAGCAGGTAGTTTTGCAGGAATGTTGCGTCCGCCCCATCCCGACCGGGAGCCGAAGATGAAATCCTTCGCGACGAGCCTCGCGGCCGTCCTAGTCCTCAGTCTTGCAGCCTGCTCGGCCGATGCGCCGGAACCCGAAGCGGCGGCTCCCGCTCCGGTCGGTACCCAGCCGCCGGCGCCGGTGGTGGAACGCATGATTCCGCCCGAGCAGCCCTCGGCGGTCGAGGCCGAAAGCGAGGCGGAACCGGCAGGCGCGGGAGCGCAGCGCGGCGACGACGAAGCCGGCGTGCGTGAGCGTGACGCCAAGGAAGCCACCGAGGAAGCCGCGCGCCGCATCCTCGGTGCCACTCGCGAGGCGGCGCAGAAGCTGCGCGATGCCGGTCTGGGCGCGGTGCAGTCGGTGCGCAAGGACGCCGGCGAGGGCGCAGCCGAGGCCACGGCGGCCGAGTAAGTTTCCCCACGGGCCACGGCGGCGGGCGGCCGCCTATAATCCCGACGCCTGCCCTCCACGCGTCGACCGCCACAACATGCCCACCCCGCCGCCCGACCGGATCCGCATCCGCGGAGCCAGCCAGAACAATCTGCGCCACCTGGATCTCGACATCCCCCTCAACCGGCTGATGGTGGTCACCGGGGTGTCCGGCTCGGGCAAGTCCTCGCTGGTGTTCGACACCCTGTACGCCGAAGGCCAGCGCCGCTACGTGGAGACCTTCTCCCCCTACGCGCGCCAGTTCCTGGACCGCCAGGACCGCCCGCGGGTGGACCGCATCGAGGGCGTGCCGCCGGCCATCGCCATCGACCAGACCAACCCGGTGCGCACCTCGCGCTCCACGGTCGGCACCATGACCGAGCTGGCCGACCACTTCAAGCTGCTCTACGCTCGCGCTGCCCACCTGTACTGCCGCGGCTGCGGCGCGCGGGTGGCGCGGGACATGCCGGACAGCATCGCCGACAGCATTACCGAGCGCGCCGCCGCGGCCGGCGACCCGCGCCTGGTGATCGCCTTTCCGGTCCCGGTGCCGGCCAACTACGGCGAAGCCGAGATCACCGCGCTGCTGGAACACCAGGGCTACACCCGCATCCACGCCCGCCAGGACGACACCCTGCTGGTGGTGCAGGACCGCCTGCGGGCGTCGAACGCGGAGCGCAGCCGTCTCGTGGAAGCCTTGGAAACCGCCCTGCGCCACGGCCAGGGGCGGCTGTCGGTGCATGCCCTGGGCCAGGCCGGCGAACAGGTGTGGCGCTATTCCGGCGACCTGCACTGCGCCGACTGCGACATCCACTACTCGGAGCCCACGCCCGGCCTGTTCTCCTTCAACTCGCCCATCGGCGCCTGCGACACCTGCCGCGGCTTCGGCCGCGTCATCGGGGTGGATTTCAGCCTGGTGATCCCGGACGAATCCAAAACGCTGGCCGGAGGCGTGGTGAAACCCTGGCAGACCGCCTCCTTCCGCGAATGCCAGGACGACCTGGCGAAGATGGCGAAGAAGTACGGCGTGGCCATGGACGTGCCCTTCCGCGACCTGCCGGAAGAGCATCGCCGGTGGGTGCTGGAAGGCGACCCCAAGTGGAAGAACTGGGACAGCTCCTGGCCGCGCCTTTGGTACGGCGTGCGCCACTTCTTCGACTGGCTGGAGAGCAAGGCCTACAAGATGCACATCCGGGTGCTGCTGTCGCGCTACCGCAGCTACACCGAGTGCCCGGCCTGCCACGGTGCGCGCCTGAAACCCGAGGCCCTGCTGTGGCGCCTGCCCATGGGCGGGGGCAGGGGGCTGGCGATCCACGAGCTGTTCGCGCTGCCCATAGACCGAGTGCGCACCGCGGTCGAACAGCTCGCCCAGCCCGGCCATGCCGTGCGCACCGGCGCCGATGAAGCCACCGAACTGGTGCTCGACGAAATCCGCAGCCGGCTGCGGTATCTGGCCGACGTGGGCCTGGGCTACCTCACGTTGGACCGCCAGTCGCGCACGCTCTCCGGCGGCGAGGTGCAGCGCATCAACCTCACCACCGCCCTGGGCACTTCGCTGGTCAACACCCTGTTCGTGCTCGACGAACCCTCCATCGGCCTGCATCCGCGGGACATCGGCCGCATCCTCGGGGTGATGACCCGGCTGCGGGACGCGGGCAACACCCTGGTGGTGGTGGAGCACGATCCGCAGGTCATGCTGGCTGCCGACGAACTGCTGGAGATCGGCCCCGGCCCCGGCGAGCGCGGCGGCAACATCGTCGCCCGCGGCACGCCGGCCGAGATCGCCGCCGATCCCGCGTCGGTCACCGGGCCGTGGCTGGCCGGACGCAAGCACATCGCCGGCGGGCGCAGCCCGCGCCCGGTGGATGAAGGCACGCCGCGCCTCGTGCTGCGGGGCGCGCGGGAACACAACCTGGCCGGCATCGACGTCGCCTTCCCGCTGCAGCGCCTGGTGTGCCTGACCGGCGTCTCCGGTTCGGGCAAGTCCACGCTGATCCAGGACGTGCTGTATCCCGCGCTCGCCAAGCACTTCGGCGAGGGCACCGAGGCGCCCGGCGCCCACGATGCCCTGGTCGGGCTGCAAGAGCTGGCGGGCGTGGTCCTGGTGGACCAGTCTCCCATCGGCAAGAGCTCGCGCTCCAACCCGGTGAGCTACGTCGGCGCCTGGGATTCCATCCGCAACCTGTTCGCCGCGCTCCCGGAAGCCAAGCAGCGGGGCTATTCCCCCGGCACCTTCAGCTTCAACTCCGGCAACGGGCGCTGCCCCACCTGCACCGGCTCCGGCTTCGAGCACGTGGAGATGCAGTTCCTCTCCGACGTGTGGCTGCGCTGCCCGGACTGCGATGGCAAACGCTACCGTCCCCAGGTGCTGGAACTGCAGTGGCGGGGCAAGTCGGTGGCCGATGTGCTGGAACTCACCGTGCGTGAGGCGCTGGACTTCTTCGCCGGCCAGCCCAAGGTGCATGCCGCGCTGGCACCGCTGGTGGAAGTGGGCCTGGACTACCTGCGCCTGGGCCAGCCGGTGCCCACGCTGTCCGGCGGCGAGGCGCAGCGCCTCAAACTTGCCGGCCACCTGGCCCAGGCCGCGCAGAAGAAGGGCGCCAAGCGCACCGGTGCGGGTAGCCCCGGCCTGCTGTTCCTGTTCGACGAACCCACCACCGGCCTTCACTTCGAGGACGTGGCCACCCTGCTCGGCGCCTTCAACACCCTGCTGGACGCGGGCCACTCCCTGGTGGTCATCGAGCACAACCTGGACGTGATCGCCGCCGCCGACTGGCTCATCGACCTGGGCCCGGAAGGCGGCGAGGACGGCGGCCACGTCGTTGCCGAAGGCCCGCCGGACGTGGTGCGGGAGCATCCCGAGTCCCACACCGCGGCCGCACTGCGCGACTACGCCGGGGCGATCGGCGAGATCGCGGTAGGAGCGGGCTTGCCCGCGATCACCCGGCAGGCAAACGAACCCCGCGCCATCTACCGTCCCGTCGCCGCCCCCGTCATCGACATCCGCCACGCCCGCGAGCACAACCTGAAGAACATCAGCCTGACGATCCCCCGCGACCGCTTCACCGTGGTCACCGGCCTGTCCGGCTCGGGCAAGTCCACGCTGGCCTTCGACATCGTGTTCGGCGAGGGCCAGCGCCGCTACCTGGAATCCCTCAACGCCTACGCCCGCCAGTTCGTCCAGCCCTCCAGCCGGCCGGACGTGGACGGCCTGTTCGGCATCCCGCCCACGGTGGCCATCGAGCAGCGCACCAGCCGCGGCGGGCGCAAGAGCACGGTGGCGACGCTCACGGAAATCCACCCCTTCCTGCGCCTGCTGTACACCAAGCTCGGCACCCAGTACTGCCCCGACTGCGGCGTGCCGGTGACGCCGCAGAGCTTCGACGCCATCGCCGCGCAGATCCTGCGCGACTTCGACGGCCGCTCGGTGGAGCTGCTGGCGCCGCTGGTGGTCAACCGCAAGGGCCTGTACACGGAGCTCGCGCGCTGGGCCAAGGGCAAGGGCCATGAGCAGTTGCGCGTGGATGGCGAATATCTCGCCACTGCCCGGTGGCCGCGCCTGGACCGCTACAAGGAACACGACATCGACCTGCCGGTGGGCATCGTGCTGGTCGGCACCACCCAGGAAGCTGTGCTGCGCAGTCAGCTCGCCGAGGCGCTGGAGCACGGCAAGGGCGTGCTCAAGGTGCTGGAACTGGGCAAGGTGGGCGCCGCGCCGGTGACCTTTTCGACGTTGCGCGCCTGCCCCTCCTGCGGCACCAGCTTCCCCGAGCCGGACCCGCGCCTGTTCTCCTACAACGCCAGGCATGGCTGGTGCCCGAGTTGCTACGGCACCGGGCTGAAGCTGGCCGGCAGGGTGGACGACCCGGATGCGCTGGATTTGGGAGTGCTGAAAAATGAGGTTGACGCCGCCACCGACGAACCCTGCCCGGCCTGCCAGGGCGCGCGCCTGAACCCGGTGGCGCGGGCGGTGCGCTTCCGCGAGCGCGGCCTGCACCAGCTCGCCGCCCTGTCGGTGGATGGCGCGGCCGGCTTCTTCGGCGAACTTGCCCTGAGCGGGCGCGAGGTGGACATCGCCCGCGACCTGGTCAGCGAAATCCGCGCCCGCCTGGACTTCCTGCGCCAGGTCGGGCTCGGCTACCTGGCCCTGGACCGGGCCGCGCCCACGCTCTCGGGCGGCGAGGCGCAGCGCATCCGCCTGGCCGCCCAGCTCGGCTCCAACCTGCGCGGCGTGTGCTACATCCTGGACGAGCCCACCATCGGCCTGCACCCCCGCGACAACCGCATGCTGCTCGACACCCTGGAGGCCCTGCGCGACCGGGGCAACACCCTGCTGGTAGTGGAGCACGACGAGGACACCATCCGCCGCGCCGACCACGTCATCGACCTCGGTCCCGGTGCCGGCGTGCGCGGCGGCCGTGTGGTGGCCGAGGGCGGGCTGGCCGAGCTGATGGCCGCCCCCGAATCGGCCACCGGCCGCTACCTGCGCGAACCGCTGGCGCATCCCATGGGCCGCCGCCGGGAGGTGCCCGCCGGCCATCCCGGCATCGAGGTGGCGGGCGCGTCCCTGCACAACCTGCGCGACATCGACGTGCGCCTGCCCCTGGGCCGCCTGACGGTGGTCACCGGCGTGTCCGGCTCGGGCAAGTCCACGCTGGCGCGGGACGTGGTGCATGCCAACCTGGTGCGCCTGCTGGGCGAGGCCGGGCCGGCGGGCCGGGGGAAGACACGCGGGGCCGCCAATACCGTTCGCGCTGAGCCTGTCGAAGCGCATTCCCAGCCGGCGAAACGGCCTTCGACAAGCTCAGGCCGAACGGTCACGGGTTATCCCACCGGCTGCCGCGAACTGCGCGGCTGGCAGCAGGTGGGCCGCGTGCTGGAGGTGGACCAGACCCCCATCGGCAAGACGCCGCGCTCCTGCCCGGCCACCTACGTGGGCTTCTGGGACGCCATCCGCAAGCTCTTCGCCGATACCTTCGACGCTCGCACGCGGGGCTGGAATGCCTCCCGCTTCTCCTTCAACACCGGCGCCGGACGCTGCCCGGCCTGCGAGGGGCAGGGCCAGATCACCGTGGAGATGAACTTCCTGCCCGACGTGAAGACGCCCTGCGAGGTGTGCGGCGGCGCCCGCTTCAACCCGGAGACGCTGGCCGTGCGCTGGCGGGAGAAGACCGTGGCCGAGGTGCTGGCGATGCCGGTGGAGGAGGCGGTGGACTTCTTCGCCGCCCACCCCTCCATCGCCCATCCGCTGCAACTGCTGCAGGACGTGGGCCTGGGCTACCTGACCCTGGGCCAGCCCAGCCCGACGCTCTCGGGCGGGGAGGCGCAGCGCATCAAGCTGGTCACCGAACTGGCCAAGGTGCGCGGCCGGGCGGGGGAGTCCGCCAGTACGGGCGGACGTCCGCTGCCGGCCGAAAAGCACACCCTGTACGTGCTCGACGAACCCACCGTGGGCCTGCACATGGCCGACGTGGAAAAGCTCATCCACGTGCTGCAGCGCCTGGCGGACGCCGGCCACACGGTGCTGGTCATCGAGCACGACCTGGACCTGATGGCCGAGGCCGACTGGATCGTGGACCTGGGCCCGGAAGGCGGCGAGGGCGGCGGCCGCGTGGTGGCCGCGGGACCGCCGGAGGCGATCGCCGCCGCCGATTCCCATACCGGGCGCCATCTGCGTGAATTCCTCGCCGCCCGCGCGGGGAACCCGGACGCCTCTTGAGCGATCCACAACGCATTACTGCATTGCAACAACAGGAGTCAGCGATGAATCGCAAGCGCATCCGCGTGTGGGACCTGCCCACCCGCCTGTTCCACTGGTCCCTGGTGGTGGTCGCCGTCGCGGCGGTCCTGACCGGCGTGAACGGCGGCAACATGATGGTGCACCACCAGCGCCTCGGCGTGATCCTGGTCGGCCTGATCGCCTTCCGCCTGACCTGGGGCGTCATCGGCTCCCAGACCGCGCGCTTCACCCGCTTCGTGCGCGGCCCCGGCGCCATCGCCGCCTACCTGCGCGGCCAGTGGCGCGGCATCGGCCACAACCCGGTGGGCGCGCTATCGGTGCTGGCCCTGCTGGGCCTGTTCGGCTTCCAGGCGGTGAGCGGCCTGTTCACCAACGACGACATCGCCTTCGAAGGGCCCCTGCGCGCGCTGGTGGACAAGGCCACCAGCGACTGGATCACCGGCGTGCACGGCAGCATGCTGTGGTGGCTGGCCGGGCTGGTGGCGGTGCACGTGGGGGCGGTGGTGTTCTACCTGCACGCCAAGAAGGACAACCTGGTCAAGCCGATGATCACCGGCTGGAAGGAAGTGGACGACCCGGAGGCCGACTCCACCCGCGGTGGCACTGTGGTGGCCTTCGTGATCGCGTTGGCCGTGGGGCTCGCTGCGGCGTGGATCGCCGCAGGCGGCCTGCTTCCTCCGCCCCCGCCGCCGCCCGAACCGGCCGCCGTGCCGGCCTGGTGAGGCGTCCGCCAAAGAAAAACGGCCACCCGGGGGTGGCCGTTTCCAAGTCCGGCTGCGCGCGGGCTTACTTGGCGCGGTAGCTGTCGTGACAGGCCTTGCAGGCCTTGCCGACTTCGCCGAAGGCGGCCTTGATGGCACCCTGGTCGCCGGTGGCGGCGGCGGCGGCGAGGTCGTTGGCAGCCTTGTTGAAGCTCACGGCGACCTTGGCCACACCTTCGCCGTCGGTGAAGAACTCGCCCTTGACCTTGGTTTCATGGAAGCCGCTGCCCTTGTCGCTGCCGGCGGGGTACAGCGCGCCCATGCCGGAGTTGGCGACCGCGGCGATGACGCTGGCGGCGGCGGCCACCTGGTCCTTGTTGTACGGCACGGCGCCGTCCACCACCTGGGCCTTGATCTTGCCCATGTTCCAGGCCATGAACGCGTAGCCGGCCTGGCGGAACTTGATCGCGTCTTCGGGCTTCGTCTGGGCCACCGCGGCGGTGGCAATGGACAGGGCGGCAACGCCGAAGACGGCGCCGGCAAGGAGTTTCTTCATGGATGACCTCTCAGTCTGGTTATTGGAAATGAATGCTGCGTTGCGGAAAACTGCGCACCGGACCCGACTGCGACAGCAGCGATGGGAAAATGGTTCAATCGAGTCTATCAGCAATTTATGATATTCCGTGAGCGTTCACTTCCGCGGCCTCCCGTCTTCTGTCGCGGAAACTGCTAAAGGAAGCGCCCCGAAGGTCGTAGATAATAGCGACTGCAACCGAAACACGCCGGCCGGGTGGCCGGGCACAGGGAGTACATCATGCGTCGCCTCGCCGACCTGCCGATCTGGTTCCGACTGACAGCCGTGATCTGGCTGATGCTGATCGTGGCGTGGACCACCATGATCATCTGGGAAACCCAGGTGAACCGCGATACCGCCATCGATCAGGCCAAGGATTTCGCCGCCACCGTCAACGAGATGACCATGGCCGGCCTGACCGGCATGATGATCACCGGCACGGTGGGCCAGCGCGACGTGTTCCTCGACCAGATCAAGGAGCTTTCCGCGGTGCGCGACCTGAAGGTGCTGCGCGGCGAGGCCACCACCCGCCTGTTCGGCCCGGGCAGCGATACCGAGCGTGCCACCGACGGGGCCGAGAGCGGGGTGCTGGCCGGCGGCGAGCCGGTGATGCGCGTCGAGCGCGACGCCCAGTACGGCGAGCACCTGCGCGTGGTGCTGCCGGCGAAGGCGTCGAAGAACTACCTGGGCAAGGACTGTCTGATCTGCCATCAGGTGCCGGAAGGTGCGGTACTGGGCGCGGTGAGCATGCGCATCTCGCTGGACAAGGTGAACGAGGCCGTGGTCGGCTTCCGCAACAAGATCTTCCTGTTCGCGATCCTGGTGTCCGTGCCGCTGCTCGGCTTCGTCGTGCTCTTCGTGCGTTCCTTCGTCACCCGCCCCCTGTCGCACCTGACCGACAGCCTGTCCGACATCGCCCGCGGCGAGGGCGACCTGACCCGCCGCCTGGACGTGCGCGGCCAGGACGAGATCGGTTTCACCGCCACCACCTTCAACCAGATGATGAGCACCATAGGCGGGCTGGTGCGCCAGGTCAGCCAGTCGGCCGAGGCGGTGGCGCAGTCGGCGCGCGGCCTGTCGGCGAGCGCGGCGCGGGTGGCACAGAGTTCACACCGGCAGAACGACCAGTCGGTGAGCGCGGCCGGCGCGGTGGAGGAGATGCTCGACAACATCACCCACATCGCCTCCAGCACCGAGGCCGTGCGCGACCGCTCCCGCGACAGCCTGGCCCGCTCGCAGGAAGGCAAGAGCAGCCTGGAGCAGTTGATCGGCGAGGTCGGCGAAGTCCAGCAGGCCGTGCGCCACATGGCCGAATCGGTGTCCGCCTTCGTGGACTCGACCAAGTCCATCACCAGCATGACGCAGGAGGTGCGCGAGATCGCCGAGCAGACCAACCTGCTCGCGCTCAACGCCGCCATCGAGGCCGCGCGCGCCGGCGAGCAGGGCCGCGGCTTCGCGGTGGTGGCCGACGAGGTGCGCAAGCTGGCGGAGAAGTCCGCGCGCTCGGCGAGCGAGATCGACGACATCACCCAGGAGATCACGCGCCAGTCGCAATCGGTGCAGAAGTCCATCCAGCGCGGCATGGAGCACCTGGATTCGAGCCGCAAGGCGGCCGATGAAGTGTCGGACGTGCTCGACGCGGCCAACGCGTCGGTGAGCGAGGTGGGCGAGGGCCTGGACCGCATCGCCGGCGCCACCGAGGAGCAGCGCCGCGCCAGCGAGCAGGTGACGCAGAACATCGACGCGATCGCCAACATGGCGCGGGAGAACAACCAGGCCATCGAGGACACGGTGGCCGCGGCGCAGGAACTCGAACGCCTGGCCGCCGGCCTGCAGGAATCGGTGTCGCGCTTCCGCGTCTAGCCGCCGCGCTGCAGGAAAAACCCCCGGCTCGCAGCCGGGGGTTTTTCGTTGACCGGCCGCCGTGCGGCCAAGGATCGCGCTCGACGCGTGGTCAGCCGAGGCGGATGGGCACGAACAGGCGCGCGTCGCCGCGCTGGATCAGCAGCGCGAAGCGGTTGCCGGCGCGGTCGAGCAACTGGCGGAATTCCTCCACCGTGCGTACCGGCTGGTTGTTCAGCGCGAGGATCACGTCGCCCTGCTGCAGGCCGGCGCGCGCGGCCGGGCCGCTGGCCCGCTCGACCACCAGGCCGCCGGCCACGCCGAGCTGGCTCGCCTCGCGGGGGTTCAGCGCGCGCGCCGCCAGCCCCAGGCGGCTGCCGGCGCTTTCGCCGGCAGCCGGCTCCGCCGCGGCCAGCGGCTCGCTGCTCATCTCGCCCAGCACCGCGGTGACGTCGCGCGTCTTGCCGTCGCGCCACAAGCGCAGGCGCACCTTGGTGCCGGGGCGCTTGTCGCCGATGATGCGCGGCAGGTCGGCCGAATCGGCCACTTCGGCGCCGTCCACGCCGAGCACCACGTCGCCCGCGCGGATGCCGGCCTTCTCCGCCGGGCTGCCCGGTTCGACGCTGGACACCAGCGCGCCGGCGGCCTTCTCCATGCCGAAGGATTCGGCCAGCTCGCCGCTGACGCCCTGGATGGTCACGCCCAGCCTGCCGCGCTGTACGCGGCCGAACTCGACCAACTGGTCCTTGACGTTCATCGCCACGTCGATGGGAATGGCGAAGGAGATGCCCATGAAGCCGCCGGAGCGGGAGTAGATCTGCGAGTTGATGCCGACCACCTCGCCCGCCAGGTTGAACAGCGGGCCGCCCGAATTGCCGGGGTTGATGGCCACGTCGGTCTGGATGAAGGGCACGTAGTTCTCGTCCGGCAGGCGGCGCGCCTTGGCGGAGATGATGCCGGCCGTGACCGTGTTGTCGAAGCCGAAGGGGGAGCCCACGGCCACCACCCATTCGCCCACGCGGGTGCGCTCCGGGTCGCCGATCTTCACCGTCGGCAGCCCGGTGGCGTCGATCTTGAGCAGGGCGACGTCGGTGCGCGGGTCGGTGCCGACCACCTTGGCCTTGAACTCGCGCTTGTCGATCAGGCGCACGGTGACCTCGGTTTCGCCCTCGCCCACGACGTGGGCGTTGGTCAGCACGTAGCCGTCGGCGCTGACGATGAAGCCGGAGCCGATGCCGCGGCTGATGCGCGGGCCGCTGCCGGGCATTCCCGGCATGCTTGGCACGCCCGGCAGCGGAATGCCGAAGCGGCGCAGGAAGTCGTAGAACGGGTCGTCGGCGAAGGGGCTGCCGTCGGCGATCGCCGGGGCCTGCTGGACCACGCTGATATTGACCACGGCGGCACCGACCTCTTCGACCAGGTCGCCGAAGTCGGGCAGGCCGTAGCGGCTGGGCGATGCGCCTACTGCGGGCGCGGGGGCGCTGGCGTGGGAGGACGATACCGTGAAGCCTTCGGGCAGGCAGGCGGCGAGAGTCAGGGCCAGGGTGCTGGCAACGATCAGGTTTCGCATCGTCATGGGGCTTCCGCGTTGAAAAAAGGACAGGGCTGTGGACGCGCAATCGCGCGCGCCGTTCCCCAGGCGGGGAAACTGGGGCCGATGCGCGCTGTTTCAAGCCTTGTCGTTCCCCTGCCGGGGCCGGTTCAGAAGCTCGCGCGTACGCTCAGGTGGACCTGCCGCCCGATTTCGTTGGCGGGGCGCTGCGTGCCGTGGAGGAACTGCAGCGGCCGGTGCGCCAACTCCTGGTGGCGGCCGAAGAGGTTGATGCCGGACAGGCGCAGTTCGACTGGTACGCCGCCCAGGCGGGTGCTGCGTGCGACGCTGAAATCCACCGTGGTATAGGCCGGCACGCGGTAGCGGAACTCGCGCACGTAGCCCGAGCCGGCGTCGATGGGCCCCATGCGCAGTACGCTCAGCGAACCCTGCCACAGGCCGAGGCGCTGCAGCAGCGTGAGCCCGGCGGTGTAGGGGGCCACGCTGTCGCGCACGCTGCGGTCGTTGCTGGAGACCCGGATCAGGCTGTGGTTGAAGATCAGCTCGCCGTCCCGCCACGGGTGCAGGTTCAGGCGGTACTCCAAGCCGTTCAGGCGCACCGTCCCGTCGAAGTTCTCCCAGCGCGTCGAGCCCAGCACCTGCTGCACCACCGGCGGGCTGGCCAGCGGCAGGCCGGTCACGTCTACCGGACGGCGCTGAACCAGATCGCGGATGCGCTCGTGGAAGAGGCGCAGGTCCAGCGTGCCGGCGGCCACCGGCAGCACGCCGAGATAGCCGACCTCGAAGGCATCGATGCGCTGCGGCTGGATGTCCGGGTTGGGAAGGTGGCGGTAGTTGAGCACCTGGCCCTCGTGCACGATGCGCACGTCGGCCTCGCGTTCGAACAGGGAGGGCTGGCGCCAGGCGCGCGACCAGCCGATGCGCACGGTCTGCGTCGCCTGCGGCTGCCAGTTCAGGAACAGGCGCGGGGCGAGGCGGGTGCGGTCGGCGTCGATGCGTTCGGCCATGGCGCCGGCGTTGACCAGCCACCGGGGCGCCAGGCGCCACTCCAGGTTGCCGAACAGGCGCCACTCGTGCTGGCTCTGGGCGCCTTTGCCATAGAACAGGTAAGGTGCGTCCAGCCAGTCGCGCCGCCATTCGGCGCCCCACAGCAGTTGTGTGGCGGCGCCGGCTCGGAAGCGGTGCTGCAGTTCCACGTTGTCGCGCCGGCTGTCGCGGTCGTTGTCCACGGGAATGCGCTTGGCATCGAGCAGGTAGTCGCGGACGGCGGGCGGCAGGGCTCCCTCGATGGTCTCGATATTGCGGCTCGAATCCACGAACCAGTCGTCGCGCGTGCGTTCGCGGTTGTGATAGTAGGCCAGCGACCACTCCTCGTCCGGCGCCGGGGTGTGGCGCCAGCGCAGGTGCAGGCTGCGGTCCAGGTGGCGCGCGGTGCGCGTGGCGCTGCTGTCGAACAGCACGCCGGAGTAGCCCATGTCGCGCTCACCCTCGCTGAGCCCGGCCAGCAGCGTGAGTTCGTCGCGCTCGCCCAGGCGCAGGTCGCCGCGCAGGTTGAGCACGCGGATGTCGCGCCCGTCGTGCATGTCCGGCATGCCGTCGTCGCGCTGGCGCTGCGCGGTCAGGCGCAGGCCGAGGGGTCCGTGCTGCATCACCGCGCGTGCGGTCACATCGGCGATGCCGCGGTTGCCCGCGTTCACCTGTACCGAGCTGCCGGACTCCGCCGCGGTGTGGCGGGTGATGATGTTGACCACGCCGAGGAAGGCGTTGGAGCCGTAGGCCGCTGAATCGGAGCCGCGCACCACCTCGATGCGCTCGATGTCCGCCAGCGCGACCGGCAGCGCGCCCCAGTCCGCGCCGCCGAAGAAGTAGGGCGAATAGATCGAGCGGCCGTCCACCAGCACCTGCATCTGGTTGGGGTAGTCGGAGCCCAGGCCGTGGTAGGTCACCCACTGGTCGTTGCCGCGTTCCTGGCCGACCTGCATGCCGGGCACCAGGCGCAGCAGGCGGGCGAGGTCGCGGTAGCCGGTGGCGGCGATCAGTTCGGCGTCGATGACGGTGGCCGCGCCCGGGGTGTCCTGCACCGGCTGGGGCAGGCGCGAGACGGTGAGCACCACCGGCAGCGCCTCGAAGAAGGATGCTTCGTCCCCCACCTCGGCACCCGCACCCGCGATCCCCGCGATGGCGGCCAGACCGAGTCCGCAGAGTGCACGGAGAGGTTCCCGTAGAAGCATGCCGTTGTCGTTTTCGTGGTCGGTGCGAATGTGTCCGTTATAAGCCGTTCGTCCCATCTGCGGCTCGTTCCGGAGTATATCGCCTTGCGCGCATGTACGCAGATCGGCGCCCGCGGGGTAACATCCGTCATCCGCAACAACAGACGCGCCCCGGCGTGGCAGGATTTGCCATGACGCTAACCGATCTCCGCTATCTCGTCGCGCTGGCCCGCGAACGCCATTTCGGCCGGGCGGCGGAAAAGTGCCACGTGAGCCAGCCGACCCTGTCGGTGGCGATCAAGAAGGTCGAGGAAGAGCTCGGCGTGCAGCTCTTCGAGCGCAGCGCCACCGAAGTGAAGATCACCGAGACCGGGCGGCGCATCGTCGCCCAGGCCGAGAAGGTGCTGGTGGAGGCCACCCAGATCCACGAGATCGCCGCCGCCGGCAAGGATCCGCTGTCCGGCCCGCTGCGCGTCGGCGTGATCTACACCATCGGCCCCTACCTGCTGCCGCGCCTGATCCCGCGCGTGCACCAGATCGCGCCGCGCATGCCGCTGATCATCCACGAGAACTACACCGCCCGCCTGGCCGACGCGCTCAAGCGCGGGGAACTGGACGTGATCATCATCTCGCTGCCCTTCGACGAGCCGGGCGTGGTGGCGCAGCCGGTATACGAGGAACCCTTCCGCGTGCTGCTGCCCAGCAGCCATCCGTGGACGGAGAAGTCGCACATCGACGCCGGGCAGCTCGCCGACGACCAGTTGCTGCTGCTCGGTGCCGGCAACTGCTTCCGCGAGCAGGTGCTGGAGGTCTGTCCGCAGTGCCGCAACGTGGGCGGCCTGCAGCGCACGCTGGAGGGCAGCTCGCTGGAGACCATCCGCCACATGGTGGCCACCGGCCTGGGCGTGACCGTGCTGCCCAGCTCGGCGGCCGACGAGCTGGAGGGGCAGAATCCCCTCGTCGCGGTGCGTCCGTTCACCGCACCGGAGCCCGCGCGCCGGGTGGCGCTGGCCTGGCGCGTGACCTACCCGCGCAGCGGCGCGATCGACGTGCTGCGCACCGCCATCTTCGAATGCGGCCTGCCTGGTGCGCGCCCGATCGGGCGCGCACCGCTGCCGGAACCCGCCTGAACGGGCGGGCAGCTAGAATAACCATCATGCCGCGATGGGTTTTCACGATGATGCCCATGCCGAGATTCAATTGGCTGGCGGCGCATGGATTGAATACGATGCAGCCATAAAGCATGCAGGTGTCCGGCACGGTGCCGGATGCCGTCGCGACAACGCCAACCGACCGTACAAGGAGAACGACCATGGACATCGACATCGGTATCAACAAGAAGGACCGCGCCAAGATCGCCGACGGCCTGTCGCGCCTGCTGGCCGACAGCTACACGCTCTACCTCACCACCCACAACTTCCACTGGAACGTCACCGGGCCGATGTTCAACACCCTGCACCTGATGTTCGAGGCGCAGTACAACGAACTGGCGCTGGCGGTCGATCTGGTGGCCGAGCGCATCCGCGCGCTGGGCTTCCCGGCGCCGGGCACCTACAAGGCCTTCCAGAAGCTCGCCAGCCTGCAGGAGCCGGAAGGCGTGCCGAGCGCGGAAGACATGATCCGCATCCTGGTGCAGGGCCAGGAAGCGGTGGTCAAGACCGCGCGCAGCGTCGCCCCGCTGGCCGACAAGGTGAGCGACGAGCCGACCCTGGACCTGCTGACCCAGCGCATGCAGGTGCACGAGAAGAACGCCTGGATGCTGCGCAGCCTGCTCGAAGCCTGAGCACGGCCGGCAGAAAGGACGACGGGCCCGCAAGGGCCCGTTTGTCTTGGTGCCGCGAGAGCGTCACCCCCCCTTGGCCGCGCGTTTCTTCGCCGCCGGTTTGTCGGCCGCGCCGGCCTTGGGCGCCCGCGGGGCTTTCGCCTCGAACTCGAAGCCGACCTTGCCGTCCGCGCCGCGCACCAGGAAGGCCGAGAACTTGCGCCGTGTGCGCGCCGAGACGAAGCCCTTGAGCAGCTCGGTCTTGCCGTCGGCGAGCAGCTTCGCCATCTGCTCACGCTCGATGGGCTGCTGCAGGATCACCTTGCCGGAACGGAAGTCGCAGGACTTCTGCGCCCCCACCGACTTCTCGCACACGTAGGCCATGCCGTGCTCGAACACCCGGCCGCCGCACTTGGGGCAGGCGCCGAGGGGCTGCTGGGCGGAGAAATCCACCTCCTCCCCGCCGTCCTCGTCCCTGGGCTGGCCGAAGTCGAAGGTGGGCTGCTTGTCCCCGTTGAGCACGATCTCGGCGTTGAACAGCCGCCCCATCTTGTTGCGGAAGCCGGTCAGCGGGCCGACCCGGCCTTCGCGCAGCAGGGTTTCGATCTCCTCGTACTCGAACTGGCGCCCGGCGACGATCTTCCAGGTGCTCCAGTCGCAGGCCTGGCAGGCGAACTTCTTGTAGTTCTCCCTGACCACCCCGCCGCATTTCGGGCACGGCGTCTTCAGGGTCACGAAGTCGCCCGGCACGGTGTCGGACTCGAAGCGCTTGGCGCGCTCCACCACCTCCCGCGCCATCTCGGCGATCTCGCCCATGAAGGCCTCGCGCGACAGCTCGCCGCGTTCCATGCGCGCGAGCTTGTACTCCCAGCCGCCGGTCAGTTCCGGCGAGGTCAGGGCATTGACGCCCAGGCCCTTCAACAGCGTGATCAGCGAGAAGGCCTTGGCGCTGGGGATCAGCTCGCGCCCCTCCCGGTGCAGGTACTGCTCGGTGATCAGCCCTTCGATGATCTGCGCGCGGGTGGCCGGCGTGCCCAGGCCGCGTTCGGCCATGGCGGCGCGCAGCTCCTCGTCGTCCACCATCTTGCCGGCGCCTTCCATGGCGGAGAGCAGCGTGGCTTCGTTGAAGCGCGCCGGCGGCTTGGTGACCAGGGACTTCAGGGCGATCTCCTCGGCGCACACCGTCTCGCCGGCCTGGATCGGCACCAATTGCGGGCTGCCGCCCTCGTCCTCGTCCACCGCCGCGGCCTTGCCGTAGATGGTCAGCCAGCCCGGACTCACCAGCACCTTGCCCTCGGTCTTGAAGGCCTCGTTCTCGATGCGCGTGATGCGGGTGGTGATGCGGTACTCGGCGGCCGGGTAGAACACCGCCAGGAAGCGGCGTGTGACCAGGTCGTAGATCTTCTGCTCCGCTTCCGACAGGTGCTTGGGCAGCGTGCCGGTGGGGATGATGGCGAAGTGGTCGGAAATCTTGGCGTTGTTGAAGATGCGCTTGTTGGGCCGCACCCAGCCCTGTTTGGCGATCTCGCCGGCGAAGGGGGTGTATTCCTCGGGCAGGGTGCGCAGCACGTCCTTGACCGTGGCCAGGTAGTCCTCGGGCAGCGCGCGGGCGTCGGTCCGCGGATAGGTCAGCACCTTGTGCTTCTCGTACAGGGCCTGGGCGATCTGTAGCGTGACCCGGGCGGAGAAGCCGAAGCGGCCGTTGGCCTCGCGCTGCAGGCTGGTGAGGTCGAAGAGCAGCGGCGAGAGCTGGGTGGAGGGCTTGGCCTCCTCGCTCACCGTGCCCTGTTTGCCCTCGCACTTGGTGCGGATGGCCTCGGCCTTGCTCTTGTCCCACAGGCGGAAGGCGGTGGCGTGCTCGTCGCCCTCGGGCTTCCTGAAGTTCTCGTCGAACCAGCGCCCCGGATAGTGGCCGGCGGCGCAGGCGAAGTCGGCCTCCAGCTCCCAGTAGTCGCGCGGCTTGAACTTGCGGATGCGCTCCTCGCGCTCCACCACGATGGCCAGCGTGGGCGTCTGCACGCGGCCCACGGTGGTGAGGTGGAAGCCGCCGGTCTTGGAGTTGAAGGCGGTCATGGCGCGGGTGCCGTTGATGCCGATCAGCCAGTCGCTCTCGGCGCGGCAGATGGCCGCCGAGCGCAGGCCCTCCACCTCCTGGGCGGCGCGCAGGTGGGCGAAGCCGTCGCGGATGGCCTGGGCCGTCATGGACTGCAGCCACAGGCGGCGCACCGGCTTGTCGGTCTTGGCGTGCTGCACGATGTAGTTGAAGATCAGCTCACCCTCGCGCCCCGCGTCGCAGGCGTTGACCAGGCCGTCCACGTCCTTGCGCTTGATCAGCCGGGTGAGCAGCTTGAGGCGGTCGTCGGTCTTTTCCACCGGCTTGAGGGCGAAGCGCGGCGGGATCACCGGCAGGTGGGCGAAGGTCCATTTGCCGCGCTTGACCTCGTATTCGTCCGGCACCACCAGTTCCAGCAGGTGGCCCACGGCCGAGGAGAGCACGTATTGGTCGGACTCGTAATGGTCCTTTTCCTTGGTGAAACCGCCCAGCGCGCGGGCGATGTCCGCCGCGACCGAGGGTTTTTCCGCGATGATCAGTTGCTTGCTCATGCCGTGGGGGAGTGGGTCGGGCGTGCCGGAAGGCAATGCCGACGGGTGGATGTGGAGCGGCGGATGATAAGCAGCCGGCCGTGACGCGCGCAAGCGGCGTTACGGCGAAGGGGGTTATTGCAGGGCAAGAACGTCTTCGTCCTCGCCGTTGAGCAGTTCGTCCAGAATCAGGCTGTCCAGCGGCTGCTCCTGTTGCCACAGCACCATCAATACGATGACCTTGAGGCGGTGGAGGTTGACGTTGAAGCGCTCCAGCGCCAGCGCGCGTTCGATGATCAGCTCGCGGGTGGTGGCGTCGAGCACGCCGGCGTTTTCCAGGAAAGCGATGAAGCCGCGGCATTCGGCGTTCAGACGGGCCATCTCGACGTCGGCGTAGATGCGCACCGAATCGCTGCGCGGCGAGATCTCGGGCCACGCCGCGTGGGCCATCTCGCGCAGGCCGGAGAGCCATTCGAGCGCTTCGGAGATCTCGTCGTCCTCGAAGCCGGCGGCCGACAGCTTGCGGGCGAGCTGCTCGGCGGCCGGACAGGCCCCGGCATGGACGTAGCTCTCGAAGAGGTAGACCAGAATATCGAACACGATGACCTCCTGCTGGGCGGCGGCGGGCGAGGGATGCTGCGGTACGGCGGACGCGGACCCGGCGGGCGGTGCGCTGCCGGCGGGGTTCAGCGGCGCTGGAACCGGCCCCCCGGCAAGCGGGCGACACGGCCGTCCAGTTCCATGGGGAGCAGGATGGCGTACAGCGCATCCACCGTCAAGCCGGTGCGTTCGGCCAGCGTGTCCAGGTCCACCGGGTCGTGGCCCAGGTGCGCGAGCAGGCCTTCGGCCTCGTCCGGGAGGGCCGTCTGCGCGGCGGGCGGGTTCGGGGCGGGTGCCGCCGGGCCGCCCCAGCGCAGCTCTTCGAGGATGTCGGCGGCCGTCTCCACCAGCTTGGCGCCGTCGCGGATCAGGCGATGGCAGCCGCGTGCCAGCGGCGAATGGATGGAGCCGGGAATGGCGAACACCTCGCGCCCGCTCTCGGCGGCCAGGCGGGCGGTGATCAGCGATCCGCTGCCCAGCGCCGCCTCGACCACCAGCACGCCGCGCGCCAGGCCGGCGATGAGGCGGTTGCGGCGCGGGAAGTTGTGCGGCAGCGGCGGAGTGCCGAGGGGGAATTCGCTGAGGATCAGCCCCCGTTCGGCGATGCTGCGCGCCAGGGCCTGGTTGCGTGCCGGGTAGATGCGGTCGGCGCCGGTGCCGATCACGGCGATGGTCCCGCCCCCGTCGGCGTCCAGCGCGCCGCGGTGGGCGGCCGCATCGATGCCCAGGGCCAGCCCGCTGACGATGGCGAAGCCCTGTTCGGCGAGATTGCGGGCGAAGGCGCGTGCGTTGTCCTGGCCCTGCGGCGTGGCCGAACGCGCGCCGACGATGGCGAGCGCGGGCCGTTCCAGCAGGGTGAGGTCGCCCTTGGCGTAGAGCAGCACCGGCGGGTCCGGCGCGTCGTAGAGGGCTTGGGGGTAGCCGGCGTCGGCCAGGGTGAGGACGTGGTTGCCCGGTTCTTCCGCCCAGGCCAGCGCCGTGTCGATGGCAGCCTGGTCGGGCGGGGCGAGCACGGCGTCGGCCGTCTCACGGCCGACCACCGCGACCAGGGCGCCGCGCCCGGCGGCGAACACCGATTCGGGCAGGCCGAAGGCGGCGAGCAGGCGGCGCTGGCGTTCCGGCCCGATGCCGGCCGCCAGCGTCAGCCGCAGCCAGGCGGCGAGATCCTGCGGCGGCCGCGGCAACTCAGGGCTTGCGCACGCCGTCGCCCACGGTGACCTGGCCGTCGGTATGCATCACCAGCGCGTAGGCGACGCGGTCGAAGACGCGGAACACGAAGGCCAGGCCGTAGCGCTGCTGCGGCAGGGCGAAGGTCTCGCGCTCGTACTTCACGCTGCCGCGGTTGCGCCACAGCGCCAGCACGTGGCCGCTTTCCAGGCCTTCGCGCTCGCCCACGTTGAGGATCACCACGCTGTGGGTGCCGGCCACTTCGACGCCCCGGTGGATGGCGATGATGCGGCCGTCGATCTCCGAGTCCGGCGCGTGCGGCACGTAGGAGAACACGGCGGGCCGATCACTGGGCAGCGCCAGGTCGCCCGCGCCGATTTCCTCCAGCGCGCTGGCCAGCCGCAACGTGGCCGGCGTGCCGTGTTCGGTGACACGGGCGGAGCCCAGGTGTACCGCCTCGTAGCCGAGCACTTCCTTGGTGAGCGGGTCGGTCAGCGGGCGGGACTTGCGATAGACCTGCCAGTTGTCCTTGCCGGGCTGCACGTTCTTGGCGAACACGGTGTCGTTGCCGCCGGCGAACACGCGCTCGCCGTCGACGGCGATGATGGTGGCCGATCCGGCAATGGCCTTGTCGTCGACCACCAGCGGGGCGACGAGGAAAGGTTCGATGACGTCCAGCGGGATGCTGGGGATGGGTTGCTCGGCGGATTCCGAATACACCTGCGGATAGAGCTTCTGGTCGCCGAGCCGCCGGCCGATGGAAAGCCAGGGGCCGTTGCGGTCGAGGAAGATGACCTGGCCCGGATAGATCAGGTGCGGGTTGCTGATCTGCTCCCGGTTCAGCCGCCACACTTCCGGCCAGCGCCACGGCTGCTTGAGGAAGCGCCCGGAGATGTCCCACAGGGTGTCGCCGCGCACGACGGTGTAGGTATCGGGGGCGTCGTCGGCGATTTCGACGGGCTGCTGCGCCGCCGCGGTACCGCTGAGCAGGGTCGCAACGCTGAGCAGGAGAGGGAATATAATGCGGATCATCGCTCGCTTCCGGTTGGTGCGGGCCGGGGCAGACCGGTCCGGAACGCAATGAGCCGGACGGGAGTCGAAGCGGCAGATTCCGGCGCCGTTGCGACCCGCATGCCCGGCCCAGCACGTGGGCATGTCAAAACGCTTGAAATTCTGCACGTAATGTCTTCACCCGGCAAGCATTTATGGCTCTACTACCCATTCTCCGCTATCCCGATCCCCGCCTGCACACCCGCGCCGCCCCCGTTGCCGTGGTGGACGACCACATCCGCAAGCTGGTGCGCGACATGGCCGAAACCATGTACGAGGCACCCGGCATCGGACTCGCGGCGACCCAGGTGAATGTGCACAAGCGGGTGGTGGTGATCGACGTGACCGAAGACAAGTCCGCGCTGATGGCCTTCATCAACCCGGAGATCGTCGAACGCGCGGGCGAGCAGGTGTGCGAGGAAGGCTGCCTGTCCGTGCCCGGCGTCTACGAGAAGGTGACGCGCGCCGAACGCGTCAAAGTGCGTGCCCTCGATGCCGACGGCAAACCCTTCGAGCTGGAGGCGGAAGGCCTGCTCGCGGTGTGTGTCCAGCACGAAATCGATCACCTGGACGGGAAGGTGTTCGTGGAATACCTGTCGCCGCTCAAGCTCAACCGCATCAAGGCCAAGCTGGTCAAGAAGGCGCGCATCACCGCCTGACTCGCCGGTGCCGCCCGGCGCCGACGTTTCCCCGACGAGACTCCCCATGTCCGAACTCAAGCTTGCCTTCGCCGGCACGCCCGAATTCGCCGCCTGCGCGCTGCGGGCCATCCTCGACGCCGGCTTCCGCGTCGCGCTGGTGCTCACCCAGCCCGACCGCCCCGCCGGGCGCGGCATGAAGCTCACCCCCAGCCCGGTCAAGCAGGTGGCGCTGGAGCACGGCATTCCGGTGGACCAGCCCGAGCGCCTGCGCACCCCCGAGCAGCGCGCGGCCCTGGCGGCGGCGGCGCCGGACGTGCTGGTGGTGGCCGCCTACGGCCTGCTGCTGCCGCCCGAGGTGCTGGCCCTGCCGCGCCTGGGCTGCATCAACATCCACGCCTCGCTCCTGCCGCGCTGGCGGGGTGCGGCGCCCATCCACCGCGCCATCGAGGCCGGCGATGCCGAGACCGGCATCACCATCATGCAGATGGACGAAGGCCTGGACACCGGTCCCATGCTGCTGGCGAAGCGCATCCCCATCCTGCCCGGGGACACCACCGGCAGCCTGCACGACCGTCTCGCCGTCCTCGGCGCCGGGCTGGGGGTGGAGGCCCTGCGGCGCCTGCCGGACGGCCTGCCGGCCACGCCGCAGCCGGCGGAAGGGGTGACCTACGCCGCCAAGATCGCCAAGGCCGAGGCCGCGCTCGACTGGCGCCGCCCCGCCGTCGAACTGGCGCGGGCGGTGCGTGCCTTCGATCCGTTTCCGGGCGCCCACGGCACGCTGCGCGATACCGGCGTCAAGGTCTGGCGTGCGGAGGTCGTGGACGGCCCGGGCCTGCCGGGCGAGGTGCTGGCCGCCGGCGCGGACGGCATCGTGGTGGCCTGCGGCGCGGACGCGCTGCGCCTCGCCGAGCTGCAGCGCGCGGGCAGCAAGCGCATGGCGGCGCGGGAATTTCTCGCCGGTTTTCCGGTCTCTGTGGGCGACCGCTTCGCACTCGCAGCGGATTGAAAACCCCCGTTCCGGCCCCAAATGAACGGGACGCTCACCGGAAACAAGGAAAGGAAGGACACACGCACATGTACGGCAACTGGATGAAGACCTCCATCCTCATGGCGGGGATCGTGGCCCTGTTCGGCGCGGTCGGCGCGATGATCGGCGGCCAGCAGGGCATGCTGATCGCGCTGCTGTTCGGCGGCGCCACCAACTTGTGGGCCTACTGGTTCTCCGACAAGATGGTGCTGAAGATGTACAACGCGCGCCAGGTGGACGCCACCACCTCGCCGTATCTGTACAACATGGTGCGCGAGCTGGCCCACCGGGCCAACCTGCCCATGCCCAAGGTGTACATCATCGACGAGGCCCAGCCCAACGCCTTCGCCACCGGGCGCAACCCCGAGAACGCCGCGGTGGCGGCCACCACCGGCATCCTGCGCATGCTCTCCGAGCGCGAACTGCGCGGCGTGATGGCCCACGAGCTGGCCCACGTGAAGCACCGGGACATCCTCATCTCCACCATGTCCGCCACCGTGGCCGGCGCCATCTCCATGCTGGCCCAGTTCGGCATGTTCTTCGGCGGGCGCGACGGCGAGAACCGCCCGCATCCGGCGCTGCAGATTCTGGTCATGCTGCTCGCTCCGCTGGCGGCGATGATCATCCAGATGGCCATCTCGCGCACCCGCGAGTTCGGTGCCGACCGGGGCGGTGCGGAGATCTCCGGCGACCCGGAGGCGCTCGCCAGCGCGCTCGCCAAGATCGAGGCCTACGCCAAGGGCATCCCCATGCACACCGCCGAGGAACACCCGGAGACCGCGCAGATGATGATCATGAACCCGCTCTCCGGCGGCGGCCTGCGCAGCCTGTTCTCCACCCACCCCTCCACCCAGGAGCGCATCGCCCGGCTGCGCGCGCTGGCGCGCTGAGCGGGCGGCGGGCCGTTCGGCGGCCCTGCCCGAGCAGTCGTTTCGCGTGCGGCTGTACCGAGCAGGCGGGCCGGCGTCATGGTTAAATGCGTCCGATCCCACGCCAGCCACCGCCAGCCATGTCCGAATCCGACCGCACGCTTCCGTCCTCTCCGCCGCCTGCCGGCGAACCGCGCTGGCAGGACTACGCGGTGCTGGTGGTGGACGACGAGGCCGGCATGCGCAGCTTCCTGGAGCGCGCCCTGTCCGCGCGCGGCTGTACCGTGGCGGTGGCCGAATCGGCCGAGGCCGGCGCCGCGCTGCTCGCCCAGCGCCATTTCGACGCCGTGGTGCTGGACATCGCCCTGCCCGGCAAGCCGGGCATCGCCTGGCTGCATGAACTGCGCGACAGCGGCTTCTCCGGCGACGTGGTGCTGATCACCGCCTTCGCCGACATGGAGACGGCCATCGATGCGCTGCGCGCCGGGGCCTCGGACTTCATCCTCAAGCCCTTCCGCGTGGACCAGATCGTCAACTCGCTGCGCCGCTGCTTCGAGCGCGCGCGCCTGGCGCGGGAGAACTTCGTGCTGCGCCGCGAACTGGCCGACCTGTCGGGCAAGGTGGACGGTCTGGTCGGGCGCTCGCCGGCCATGCAGCACCTGTGCGCGCTGCTCAAGCGCGTCGCGCCCACCCCGGCCACGGTGCTGATCCTGGGCGAATCCGGGGTCGGCAAGGAAGTGGCCGCCCGCGCCCTGCACCAGATGAGCCCGCGCGCCGAACGTCCCTTCGTGCCGGTCAATTGCGCGGCCATCACCCCCGAGCTGATCGAAAGCGAGCTCTTCGGCCATGTCAAGGGCGCCTTCACCGGCGCTGCCGACAACCGCCACGGCCTGTTCTACTACGCCAACGGCGGCACGCTGTTCCTGGACGAACTGGGCGAACTGCCGCTGCCGCTGCAGACCAAGCTGCTGCGCGTGCTGGAGGAAAAGCGCATCCGCCCGGTGGGGTCGGCCAAGGAGGTGCCGGTGGACGTGCGCGTGGTGGCGGCCACCAACCGCGACCTGCGCACCGAGGTGGCCGCCGGGCGCTTCCGCCAGGACCTCTACTACCGGCTGGAGGTGATGACCCTCACCATCCCGCCGCTGCGCGAACGCCCCGAGGACGTGGCGCTGCTCGCCGCCCACTTCAACACTCAGCTCGCCCAGCGCCTCGGCCTGCCGCCGTTGGCGCTTGGCGACGAGGCCCTGCGCCGCCTGGCCGCTTACGCCTGGCCGGGCAACGTGCGCGAGCTGCGCAACCTGATCGAGCGTTCCCTGATCCTCGGCCATCTGCCCCTCGACGCCGACGCCGCCATCCCGGGGGCCGGCGAGGCCCTGCCGGTGAGCCTGGCCGAAGTCGAGAAGCGCCACATCTTGTCCGTGCTCGCCGCCTGCCGCGGCAACAAGAGCCGCGCCGCGGACCTGCTCGGCGTGTCGCGCAAGACCGTGGAGCGCAAGTGCGTCGAATGGGGCATGGCTGCGGAATGAGCGCGTGGAGCCGGTAAGCCAGGGCCTGCTGCCGCGGCTTGCCGAACGCGCGCGCCGTTCGGTGCGCGCCAAGCTGCTGGCGCTGGTGCTGGCGCCGCTCGCGGTGGGTGTGCCGGTCCTGCTCGGCCTGGTGTGGACCTGGGGCAACCAGTCCTACCAGCGCCTGCTGACCTACAAGATCAGCTCCGACATGGTCACCGCCCACGAGTATTTCGACCGCGTGCGCATCGGCGTCGGCCACGAGGTGCAGGCCGCCGCCGAATCGCACCGCCTGGCGCTGCTGCTGCCGCGCCAGGGGCGCGACGCGGAGATGTCGGGGCTGCTCGCCAACCTGGCGGTGGCGCGCGGGCTGGACTTCCTGCACTTCCTCGACCGGGACGGGCGCATCCTCGCCAGCGCCCACAACGAGTTCGCGCCGGCCGATTCGCGCGTCGCCTGGCCGGTGGTGGCGGCCGCGCTCGCCGGCCAGGCCCACACCACGGTCGAACGCCTGAGTGCCGACCAGCTCGCCGGGATCGACCCGGCCCTGCGCCGCCGCGCCCGCCTCGACCTGGTGCCCACCCGCGCCGCCGCGCCCGATCCGCGCAGCTTCGAGGACCGCGGCCTGATCATCCACGCCGCCGCCCCGGTCGCGGACGCCCAGGGCCGGCCGCTGGGCGTGCTCGAAGGCGGGGTGCTGCTCAACGGCAACCTGGAGATCGTCGACCGCATCAACGCCATCGTATACCGCGACGGCTCGCTGCCCCTGGGCAGCCGCGGCACGGCGACGCTCTTCCTCGACGACGTGCGCATCGCCACCAACGTGCGCCTGTTCGAGGGCAAGCGCGCGCTCGGCACGCGGGTCTCCGCCGCGGTGCGCGAGCACGTGCTGGGGCGCGGCGAGACCTGGCTGGGCACGGCCTTCGTGGTCACCGACGACTACGTGTCGGGCTACGAGCCGGTGCTCGACGGACGCGGCGCGCGGGTCGGCATGCTCTACGTCGGCTTCCTCGAAGAACCCTTCCGCAACGCCATGCGCTTCGCCCTGGGCGCGCTGTTCGTGCTCTTCGCCGTGCTCTCCGGGTTGGGCACGGTGCTGTCCCTGCGCTGGGCGCGCAGCGTGTTCCAGCCCATCGAGCGCATGAACGCGGTGATCCAGCGCGCCCGCCAGGGCGAGGCCGGCGCGCGCGTGGGCGAGGTCGCCAGCCGTGACGAACTGGGCCGCCTGGCCGGCGAGTTCGATCACCTGCTCGACACCCTGGCCGCCCGGCGGGAGGAACTGCAGCGCTGGGGCGAGGAACTGGACGCCAAGGTGGCCGAGCGCACGCGGGAGCTGTCGGAGGCCAACGCCCATCTGCGCCACGCCCAGCAGCAACTGGTGATGAACGAGAAGCTGGCCGCCATCGGCGAGCTGACCGCCGGTGTCGCCCACGAGATCAACAACCCGGTGGCGGTGATCCAGGGCAACCTGGACGTGCTGCGCGACGTGCTGGGCGAAGCGGCCGACCCGGTGCGCGGCGAAATCCGCCTGATCCACCAGCAGGCCGACCGCATCCGCCAGATCGTCACCAAGCTGCTGCAGTTCGCCCGCCCCGGCGACTTTGCCGGCTACGTGGAGGCCGTGGACGTCAACGCCGTGCTGGCCGACTGCCTGCTGCTCACCCAGCACAACCTGGACCGGCGCAGCGTGGCCGTCGAACAGCGGCTGGAGGCCACGCTGCCGGTGGAGATCAACCGCAGCGAGTTGCAGCAGGTGCTGATCAACCTCATCGTCAATGCCATCCAGGCCATGCCGGACGGCGGCACGCTGACCCTGGCGAGCGAGAACTGGCTGGAGCACGACCAGCCCATGGGCGTGGTGCTGCGCGTGCGCGACACCGGCCACGGCATCGCGCCGGAGAACCTGTCCAGCATCTTCGACCCCTTCTTCACCACCAAACGCGGCAGCGGGACCGGCCTGGGCCTGTCCATCAGCTACACCATCGTCGAGCGCTACGGCGGGCACATCGAGGTGGACAGCCGGCCGGGCGAGGGCGCGGAGTTCGCCGTGCGCCTGCGCTGCGAGCCGATTTACGACGACGCGCCCGAAGCGCCGCACTTCGCCCGCCGCTGGGACATCGCCGGCAAGATCTAGGCACCCGCCGGATTGGGACAATATGTCCCGCCATCGGACAGAAAGTCCCATGCCGGGAATCGGGTAGCATCACCAAGTCCCTGTTACAGAAACTATTTCTCTTCTGGTATGTCTTTTGCGGTACGACAGCCGTTTTGTCCCATAACCAAAAGCGAAGGGGGAGAGACCATGCACGTCTCCAGACGCGGATTCTTCAAGGTCTGCGCCGCGGGCATGACGGGCTCCAGCCTGGCCACGATGGGCTTCGCGCCCACCGCGGTGCTGGCCGAAGTCCGCCAGTACAAGCTCGCGCACGCGACCGAAACGCGCAGCATCTGTCCGTATTGCTCGGTCAGTTGCGGCACCCTGGTGTATTCGATGGGCGACAAGTCCAGGAACGCCAAGGCGCGCATCTTCCACATCGAAGGCGACCCGGACAACCCGGTCAACCGCGGCAGCCTCTGTCCGAAGGGCGCCGGCCTGCTGGACATGGTCCACAGCCCGCTGCGCCTGACCCATCCGGAAGTGCGCGAACCCGGTTCCAACCAGTGGAAGCGCATCTCCTGGGATGAAGCCTTCGACCGCATCGCGCGGCACATGAAGGCCGACCGCGACGCCAACTTCGTCGACAAGAACGACGCCGGTCTCACGGTCAACCGCTGGACCACCACCGGATTCCTCGCCAGCTCGGCTGCTTCGAACGAACCGTCCTACCTGTCGATCAAGGTCATGCGCGCCCTGGGCGTGGTGGCCATCGACACCCAGGCGCGCATCTGACACGCTCCCACGGTAGCCAGTCTGGCTCCGACCTTCGGGCGTGGTTCGATGACCAACCACTGGGTGGACATCAAGAACGCCGACCTCGTCCTGATCATGGGTGGCAACGCCGCGGAAGCGCACATCTGCGGCTTCAAGTGGGTGCAGGAGGCCAAGCACGTCCGCCGCGCCAAGCTCGTGGTCGTGGACCCGCGCTTCACCCGTTCGGCCGCCGTTGCCGACTTCTACGCGCCGATCCGCGCGGGCACCGACATCGCCTTCCTCGCCGGGGTGATCAACTACCTGCTGGAAAACGACAAGCTCCAGCATGAGTACGTCAACGCCTACACCAACGCCGCCTTCCTGATCGATCCGGACTACGGCTTCGAGGACGGCCTGTTCACCGGCTACAACGCCGAGAAGCGCAGCTACGACAAGGCCACCTGGCGCTACCAGATGGGCGAGGACGGCTTCGCCAAGGTCGATCCCACGCTGCAGGACCCGAACTGCGTCTTCCAGTTGATGAAGAAGCACTTCGCGCGCTACGACGCGGACGCGGTCAGCAACATCACCGGCACGCCGAAGGACGCCTTCCTGAAGGTCTGCGAGATGATCGCCGAATGCTCGGCGCCCGACCGCGTGATGACCATCCTCTACGCGCTGGGCTGGACGCAGCACTCGGTGGGTTCGCAGAACATCCGCACCATGGCGATGATCCAGCTCCTGCTGGGCAACATGGGCATGCCGGGGGGCGGCATCAACGCCCTGCGCGGCCACGCCAACGTGCAGGGCGTGACCGACATGTGCCCCTTCACCGCCAACCTGCCGGGCTACCTGTCCGCGCCCACGGAGCGGGACGCCACCGCCGAAGCCTACGTCGCGGCGCGTACCACCAAGCCGCTGCGGCCCGGCCAGATGAACTTCTACGGCAACTTCCCGAAGTGGTGGGTGAGCCTGATGAAGACCTGGTACGGCGACGCGGCCACCGCGGAGAACGGCTGGGCCTACGACTGGCTGCCCAAGCCGGACGGCTCCTACGACGTGCTGGCCATGTTCGAGCGCATGCACCAGGGCCGCATGAACGGCTTCTTCTGCCAGGGCTTCAACCCGCTCGCCTCGGTGGCCCACAAGGGCAAGGTCTCGGCCGCGCTCGCCAAGCTCAAGTACCTGGTGGTAATGGACCCGCTGGCCACCGACACCTCCGAGTTCTGGAAGAACTACGGCGAGTACAACGACGTGGACCCGCGCCAGATCCAGACCGAGGTGTTCCGCCTGCCGGCCGAGCTGTTCGCCGAGCACGAGGGCAGCTTCACCAACTCCGGCCGCGTCATCCAGTGGCACTGGAAGGCCGCGGACGGTCCGGGCGAGACGCGCGGCGACCTGGAGATCATCGCGCAGCTCTACACCCGCCTGCGCGACCTCTACGCCAAGGAAGGCGGCGCGCTGCCCGATCCGGTGCTCAACCTGACCTGGCCCTACCGCCAGCCTACCAGGCCGTCCGCCGACGAAGTGGCGCGCGAAGTCAGCGGCCGCGCGCTGCGCGACCTCACCGACGCCGCCGGCAACGTGGTGGTCAAGGCCGGCGATCAGCTCGCGGGCTTCGCCCAGTTGCGCGACGACGGCTCTACCGCCAGCGGCAACTGGATCTATTGCGGCTCGTACTCCCAGGCCGGCAACCTCACCGCGCGGCGCGACAACTCCGACCCGTCCGGCCTCGGCCAGACGCTCAACTGGGGCTTCGCGTGGCCGGCCAACCGGCGCATCATCTACAACCGCGCGTCCTGCGATCCGAGCGGCAAGCCGTGGGACCCCAAGCGCGCCCTGCTGCGCTGGACCGGAACCGCGTGGGGCGGCAACGACGTGCCGGACATGCGGCCCAACGCCGCACCGGAAGAAGGCGTCGGCCCCTTCATCATGAACGCGGAAGGGGTGGCGCGGCTGTTCGCCCCGGGCATGATCGAAGGGCCTTTCCCCGAGCACTACGAGCCCTTCGAGACGCCGCTGGCACGCAACCCGCTGCACCCGGACAAGCCGGAAGTCACCAGCAACCCGGCGGCCCGCGTGTACAAGGGCGACATGGAACTGTTCGGCAAGGCCGACGAGTTCCCCTACGTGGCCACCACCTACCGCCTCGCGGAGCACTTCCACTTCTGGACCAAGACCTCGGTGATCAACGCGGTTCTCCAGCCGGAGCACTTCGTCGAAATCTCCGAAGAACTGGCCGCGGAGAAGGGCATCGGCAAGGGCGACGTGGTCAAGGTGCGCTCCAACCGCGGCGAGATCAAGGCCGTGGCGGTGGTCACCAAGCGTATCCCCGTGCTCCAGGTGGACGGCCGCAAGGTCCACACGGTGGGCATCCCGCTGCACTACGGCTTCAAGGGTGAGACCAAGCCTGGTTACATCACCAACACCCTGACGCCGTTCGTGGGCGACGCCAACAGCCAGACGCCGGAATACAAGGCGTTCCTGGTGGACATCGAAAAGGCATAGGGAGGCTCGCATGGCACTGCAATCGCTCGACATCGCGCGGCGCTCGGCGACCACCACCGAGGCGCCGCAGGTCCGCCACACCGAAGAGGTCGCCAAGCTCATCGACGTGTCCGCCTGCATCGGCTGCAAGGCCTGCCAGGCGGCCTGCATGGAGTGGAACGACATCCGCCCGGAAGTGGGTCACAACGTCGGCATCTACGACAACCCGCAGGACCTGGACGACAAGACCTGGACCCTGATGCGCTTCACCGAGGTGGAGGAGCACGGCAAGCTCGAATGGCTCATCCGCAAGGACGGCTGCATGCACTGCGCCGACCCCGGCTGCCTGAAGGCCTGCCCCTCCCCCGGCGCCATCATCCAGTACGCCAACGGGATCGTGGATTTCCACCAGGAGAACTGCATCGGCTGCGGCTACTGCGTCACCGGCTGCCCCTTCAACGTGCCGCGCATCTCCAAGACGGACAGCAAGGCCTACAAGTGCTCGCTGTGCTCCGACCGGGTCGCGGTGGGCCAGGCGCCGGCCTGTGCCAAGGCCTGTCCCACCGGCGCGATCAAGTTCGGCGCCAAGGAAGACATGGTCCATTACGCCGAAGACCGCATCGTCGACCTCAAGGAGCGTGGCTACCGGAACGCCGGCCTGTACGACCCGCAAGGGGTAGGCGGCACCCACGTCATGTACGTACTGCACCACGCCGACCGGCCCTCGCTGTACGCCGGCTTGCCGGACAACCCGCAGATCAGCCCCATGGTGTCCCTGTGGAAGGGCATCGCCAAGCCGCTGGCCATGGTCGCTCTGGGCGCCACGGCACTCGGCAGCCTGTTCCACTACGTCATGAAAGGCCCCAACGAAGTCTCCAAGGAACTGGAAGACGAGATGGACAAGGAAGCGGCCCTGGAGAAGGAGGACGCCAAATGATCCGCAATCCGCGCGACCTGCAACGCTACACGGCGTCCGAGCGGGCCAACCACTGGGTGCTGGGCATCTGCTTCATCCTGCTGGGCCTCTCGGGCCTCGCCTTCTTCCATCCGGCCTTCTTCCCGCTGGTGAATCTCTTCGGCGGCGGCACCTGGGCGCGCATCCTGCATCCGTGGATCGGCGTGATCATGGCCCTGTTCTTCCTCGTCATGTTCATCCGCTTCGCGCGCCTGAACCTGATGGGGCCGGTGGACTGGGACTGGCTGTCCAAGGTCGGCAAGATGGTGGACGGCGACGACCACGACATGCCCGAGCAGGGCAAGTACAACGGCGGCCAGAAGCTGTTGTTCTGGGGGCTCGCCCTCAGCATGCTGCTGCTCGCCGCCTCCGGCGTGGTCATGTGGCGCGCCTGGTTCAGCTTCCCGGTGGAGGTGGTGCGCGTCGCGATGGTGGTGCATGCGGCCACCGGAGCCTTCATGATCGGCCTGATCTTCGTGCACGTGTACGCCGCCATCTGGACCCGCGGCACCATCCGCGCCATGCTGTACGGCACCGTCACCCGCGCCTGGGCCAAGCAGCACCACCGCGGCTGGTACCGGCAGGTGACCGGCAAGAACTAGGTCACGAGGCATGAACCGTTCGGGCTGAGCCTGTCGAAGCCCCTTGGCAGCAATCGCCCTTCGACAGGCTCAGGGCGAACGGTTTGTCCCGATTCTCCGCACCGACACCCGAGACCGCATGAATCCTGCAAGTTCCGCCACGCCCGGCTCCGCCCTCAACCCCGGCCTCGAACCGCCAGCCGTCATCGCGCCGCCCGCCGATCTGTTCGCCGACCGCGCCGCGCGCTTCGAACGCCTGGCCGCCGGCCACGCCTCGGGTGACTGGCTGGCCTTCCTCGCCCGCCTCACCCGTGTGCAGCATGAGTTGCTGCAGCAGCACCCCGCGGTGCCGCTGCCCGACGCTGCCACCCTGGAGCAGGCGAGCCGCCACGCCATGCCGCCGCTGCCGGCCAACGGCTGGCCGCGCGACCCGGTGTGGCGCCGCCACCTCGCCACGCTGGCCGACCGCCTGATCCCCGCCGCGCCCGAGTCCCTGCGCCCGCAGCTCGCCGGCCTCGCGTCCGCCCCCGCGGAAGAACTCGAACGCCTCGCTGCGGCGGTGCTGCGCACCGAGTACGACCCGCGCGAAGCCGCCCGTCTGCCCTTCGTCGCCGCCGCGCTGCAGGTCTATTGGACCTGGATGGCCGCCCAGCCCGCCTTCGCCGGCCTGGCCCGGCTGGACGTGCCCGGCGTGTGCCCGTGCTGCGGCAGCCTGCCGGTGGCCAGCGTCATCCAGGCCGGCCAGTACGCCGGCACGCGCTACCTGCACTGTTCGCTCTGCAACACCGAATGGAACCTGGTGCGCGTCCAGTGCAGCGCCTGCGGCAAGGACGACAAGGTGTCCTACCGCGTGCTGGAAGAGGACGTCGCCGAGGGGGGTACGCAAAGGGAACTGGTCCGTGCGGAAGTCTGCGACGACTGCCATAGTTATCTGAAGGTCGTGTACCGCGACAAGGACGCGGCCGCCGACCCGGTGGCCGACGATCTCGCCACGCTGGCCCTGGACATCCTGGTGGACGAGGCCGGCTACATGCGCAGCGGCCCCAACCCGCTTTTCATCCCGGGAGACGCAGCCGCGTAACACCGGCCCCTCCCGCTGACAGACCTCCCTGCCCGGTCCGGGCGTCAGGCCATGACGACAAACCGCCTCGCATCGCTCCCCGCCGTAGATCGCCTGCTCGCCGAGCCCGCCCTCGCCGGGGAGATCGCCGCCCACGGCCGTGCGCTGGTCACCGGCTGCGTGCGCGCCGAACTGGCCGCTGCCCGCGAGGCTGTCCGTGCCGGTGCCGCGCTGCCCGACGTGGCGGCTCTGCTCGGCGCCGTCGCCCGCCGCATCGAGCGGGAAGTCCGTCTCAACCTGCGCCGCGTCTTCAACCTCACCGGCACCGTGCTGCACACCAATCTGGGCCGCGCTACGCTGCCGGAGGAGGCCATCGCCGCCATGGTCGAAGCCGCGCGTCATCCCTGCGCGCTGGAATACGACCTGGACTCCGGCGGCCGTGGCGACCGGGACGATCTGGTCAGCGACCTCCTCGCCGAACTCACCGGCGCCGAGGCCGCCACCGTGGTCAACAACAACGCCGCCGTGGTCTTCCTGCTGCTGAACACCCTGGCGCACAGGAAGGAAGTGGTCGTCTCCCGCGGCGAACTGGTGGAGATCGGCGGCGCCTTCCGCGTGCCCGACATCATGAAGCGCGCCGGCGCGAAGCTGGTCGAAGTGGGCTGCACCAACCGCACCCACGCCCGGGACTACGAAGGCGCCATCGGCCCGCGCACGGCGCTGCTGATGAAGGTGCACACCAGCAACTACGCCGTGGAAGGCTTCACCCACGCGGTGCCGCAGGCGGAACTGGCGGCCATCGCCCACGCCCACGGCCTGCCCTTCGTCGAGGACCTCGGCTCCGGCACGCTGACCGGGCTGGAGGCGTGGGGCCTGCCCCACGAGCCCACGCCGCGGGAGGCCATCGCCGTCGGCACGGACCTCGTCACCTTCTCCGGCGACAAGCTGCTGGGCGGCCCCCAGGCCGGCATCCTGGTCGGCCGCCGCGAGTTGATCGCCAGGATCAAGAAGAACCCCCTCAAGCGCGCGCTGCGCGTGGGCAAGATCACGCTCGCCGGGCTGGAGGCGGTGCTGCGCCTGTACCGGGACCCGGACCGCCTGCCCGAACGCCTGGAAACCCTGCGCCTGCTGACCCGCCCGCAAGGCGAGATTCTCGTCCAGGCCGAGCGCCTGCAGCCCGCACTGGCCGCTGCGCTCGCCGGCTGGCCGCTCACCGTCACCGTGGAGCCCATGCGCTCCCAGATCGGTTCCGGCAGCCTGCCGGTGGACCGCCTGCCCTCCGCCGGCCTGGTGTGCCGCCCACAGAAGAAGGGCGGGGCGCTGAACCGCCTGGAACAGGCCCTGCGCGAACTCCCCGTGCCGGTCATCGGCCGCATCGCCGACAACGCCCTGTGGTTGGACCTGCGTTGCCTGCGCCCCGCCGACGAGGCAGACTTCGCCGCCCAGCTCACGCGGCTGCCCGCCGGCGCCAAGCGCCGCGGCTGAAACACGAACGCTGCCCGACCGCTACGCGCGGCCGGGCGCTCCGGGCACATCCGGCCGATCCGCGTATCGGCTGCCCGGCCGGCGGCCTCCGTGCCGCCAACCCATGGGTCCGTCGCCATGGACCCCTTAAACCCCGGCGGCTTCCGCGCCGGGGTGGCTCACCACGACATCGGGAGGAGGAAGAAATGACCGAACAACACAACGCTTCGCGCAGGCGCTTTCTCGCCGCGGGCGGCAGCATCGCCGCCGCCGCGGCCGCCGGGCCGGCCCTGGCCCAGACGCCGGCCTCCGCCGGCACACGCCCGCTGCCGCCCCTGGTCGGGCGCAGCACCGACACCCTGCTCGCCCGCGGCAACGTCCGCCGCGTCGTGATCTGCGGCGGCGGCTGGGGCGGGGTCACCGCCGCGCGCTACCTGCGCCAGCTCGCCCCGCAGCTCGAAGTGGTGCTGCTGGAACGCAACCCGGTGTTCTTCTCCTGCCCCATGAGCAACAAGTGGCTGGTGGACATCGTGGACACCCAGTACCTCACCAAGGACTACCTGGCGGTGTCCGAGGCCCAGGGCTACCGCTTCATCCAGACCGAAATCCTGGAGATCGAGCGCGACAGGAAGCGCGTCGTCACCGCCGCCGGCGCGGTGGATTACGACTACCTGATCCTCTCCCCCGGCATCCGCTACAACTACGAAGCCTGGTTCGCCAACGACCGCCGCGCCGCGGAAGCCACCCGCGCCCGCTTCCCCGCGGCCTACATCCCCAACGCCGAGCACTTCCGCCTCAAGCAGGCCATCCACGACTTCAAGGGTGGCGACCTGGTGATGACCCTGCCGCCCCCGCCCCAGCGCTGTCCGCCCAGCCCCTACGAGCGCGCCTGCCTGATCGCCGCGCTGTTCAAGGCGAAGAAGCTGAAGGCGCGGGTGATCGTCCTGGACCACAAGGACGACGTGCGCCCCATCGGCCCGGGCTTCAAGGCGGCCTTCCAGGAACTGTACAAGGACATCGTCACCTACGTGCCCAACGCCCACGTGCAGGAAGTGGACCCCTTCAACAAGCGCATCAGGACCGCGGCGGGCGAATTCAACTTCGACCACGCCATCCTGATGGCCCCCCACCAGGCCGGCGACCTGGCGTGGAAGGCCGGCGTGGTCGGCAAGTCCGCCCTGGGTGGGCCGGATGGCTGGGCGAATGTCGATCCGCTCTTCCTCCACGCCCACGACGACAAGGACGTGTACGTCATCGGCGACGCGGTGGGCTTCGTCTCCCCCCAGTTCGCCTTCTATCCCAAGGCCGGCCACGTCGCCAACCGCCACGCCCGCATCGTCGCCAAGTACATCGCCGAGCGCGAAGCCGGCCGCGACCCCGTCCACGATCTGCCCAACAACCTGTGCTACATGATGGTCAGCACCGATCCGCAGGAAGCCATCTCGGTGCAGTTCGACTACAGCATCAACGCCCAGGGCGTCATCGAGCAGAAGCAGTGGGACTTCAACCAGCGCAAGCCGGAGACCGTGGGCGACGACTTCGAATGGGCGCGCATCATCTACGGCGACATGTTCGGATGATGCGCCCGGTTCGCCTGCGTGCCTTCCTGCTGGTGATGCTGGTGCCGGCTCTGGCCGGCGCCAGCCCCGAGCCGCAAGCCGTGGACGCACTTCCCGCCCCACCGCCGGCGCTGCAGCGCGCGCTCGACGCCGTGCCCGGCCAGGTCGTGCTGGTGAACTTCTGGGCGAGTTGGTGCGAACCCTGCCGCACCGAGATGCCCGCCCTGGTCGCCTTTGACGAGGCCGAGCCGGACATCGCCCTGGTCACCGTCGCGGTTTCCGACCGGGCGGCGGACACCAAGCGTTTCATCGAAGAGCACCTGCTGGACGGCCTCGCCGTCGTCGCTGACCCAGACCAGAGCATCGCCCGCGCCTGGCGCGCCCGCCTGCTGCCCACCACCTACGTCCTCGACGCCCGCCACCATCCGCAGTGGCGCCTGGTCGGCGAGGCCGACTGGCGTGACCCCGCGCTGCGCGCGCGGGTGCGCGCCCTGCTGCCCCCAACGGAAAAAGGAGACAAACCATGAACCGCCGCGACTTCCTCAAGACCTCCACGCTCGCCGCCAGCCTCGCTTCGCCCCTGCTGGCCCGCGCCGCCACGCCCGCCTTCCCGCCCTTCGCGCCCACGCCGAAAACCGGCTGGCGGACATTCGAAGTCACCACCCGCCTCGAACGGCTGGCCTCCGACGGCGTGCTGCGCGCCTGGGTGCCGCTGCCTTCCGTGTTCGAAGCGGCCTGGTTCCGCCCCATGGGCAATTTGTGGCAAGGCAACGCCGAAACCATGCGCGTGGTGCGCGAAGCCGACTACGGCGCCGAGATGCTGCTCGCCGAATGGCCCTCCGGCACTGCCGCGCCCGTGTTGGAAGTCGTCACCCGCTTCGCAACCCGCGACCGCGCCACCGACTTCACCCGCCCCGCGGCGCAGCCCCTCGCCCTGCCGGCGGCCCAGCACGCCCTCTACACCCGCGCCACCGAACTGCTGCCCACTGACGGCATCGTCGCCGACACGGCCCGCGACATCACCCGCGGCCTCAGCGGCGACGAGGACAAGGCGCGCGCCATCTACGAATGGATCGTGGACAACACTTCCCGCAACCCCGCCACCCGCGGCTGCGGCATCGGCGACATTGCCGCCATGCTCGAATCCGGCAACCTGTCCGGCAAATGCGCCGACCTCAACGCCCTCTACGTCGGCCTAGCCCGCGCCGCCGGCCTGCCCGCCCGCGACGTGTACGGCGTGCGCGTGGCCGACTCGCGCTTCGGCTACAAGAGCCTGGGCAAGAGCGGCGACATCAGCAAGGCCCAGCACTGCCGCGCCGAAGTCTTCCTGTCCCGCTACGGCTGGGTGCCCGTGGACCCCGCCGACGTGCGCAAGGTCGTCCTCGAAGAGCCCCCCGGCAACCTGCCCCTCATCGACCCCAAGGTCGTCGCCGCGCGCAAGCAGCTCTTCGGCGCCTGGGAAATGAACTGGCTGGCGTACAACGACGCCCACGACGTCGCCCTGCCGGGCAGCCAGGGCGCAACGCTGCCCTATCTGATGTATCCGCAGGGGGAAAGCGCTGCCGGCCGCCTGGATAGCCTCGACCCGGCCGCCTTCCGCTACAGCCTGACGGCGCGCGAAATCGCGTAAGCCCGTGCGGGGCGGCCGCCACCGCCCCGCCTTGCCTCTTACCATCTTTGCCACAGAAAATAATACGGCGTAAGATTTCTGCAGACAGGAGGTGAACCATGACCGTAACCGTCGCCCCCGCTACCGATCCCGCCGCCGCAACCGTGCTGAGCAAGGCCGTTGCCCGCGCCGCCGAACGCCTCGGCATCTCCCGCGCCCTGCTCGCCCGGGTGCTCGGCGTCAGCCCCGCCACCGTGACCCGCCTCTACGGCGGCAGCTACCATCTCGAACGCAGCCGCAAGGAATGGGACTTCGCCGTGCTGTTGCTGCGCCTGTTCCGTTCCCTCGACTCCATCGTCGGCGACGAAGCGGCCGCCCGCGCCTGGCTCAACAGCGCCAACCTCGGCCTCAACGGCCGTCCCATCGAACTGATCCGAGACACCGAAGGACTGGTCCGTGTCGTCCACTACCTGGACGCCTCCCGCGGTCGCATCTGAAGCGCGCGCGTGGGCCCAGGCCGCCTGGCGCATCGTGGAGGCGCAGCACGTTGCTTCCACGATGAAGCTGGTGGACGACGCAGCCGAACAGGATCTGCTCGAAGTCCTGCTGGAAGAAGGCAAGCCCCCGCTCCCGGCCGCAGCCGCCGGCCTGGACTACCTCCTCGCCACCCCCTTCCGCTATCCGCCCCTGCCGACCGGCTCGCGCTTTCGCGCGCCGACCGATCCCGGCGTGTTCTACGGCGCCCAGCACGTCCGCACCGCCTGCGCCGAACTCGCCTACTGGCGCTGGCGCTTCCTGATGGACGCGGTTGACCTTGAACGCCTGGAGCCGGTAGCCCACACCGCCTTCCGCGTGCGCATCGCCACCATGGCGGTCGACCTGCGCACGCCACCCTTCGACGCCGATGCCGCGGTATGGACCGACCCCCTCGACTACCGCGCCACTCAGGCCTTTGCTGCAGCAGTGCGCGAAGCCGACGTGGGCGCCATCGTCTATCGTTCAGTGCGCGACCCCGAACTCGCCTGGTGCGTGGCGCTGCTGAGTCCGGCCGGCTTTGCTTCCCCGCGCCCCGAGCCGCAGCGCCAGACTTGGTGGATCGCCGTGCAGCGCGACTCGGTGGTATGCCGGCGGGAGAACGAGGCGTTGATCTTCTCCGTCGCAACTTGGCGGGGACCATCCCATCGGTAAGAAGCTGAAGGCCGTTACGCTCTTACCGACGTCCCCGCACCCAACAACGGGAGAACGAAATGGTCAGCAAGAACACGATTTGTCTCTGGTACGACGGTACCGCCTTGGACGCCGCGCAGTTTTACGCCGAGACGTTTCCGGACAGCGCCGTAGGAACCATTCTTCGCGCGCCCGGCGACTATCCCGCTGGCAGGCAGGGCGATGTCCTGACGGTCGAGTTCACCGTCGTCGGCATCCCTTGCCTCGGACTGAACGGCGGCCCGGCGTTCAGCCACAACGAGGCTTTCTCGTTCCAGGTTGCAACCGACGACCAGGCCGAAACCGATCGCCTGTGGAACGCGATCATCAGCAACGGCGGCCAGGAAAGCGCATGTGGCTGGTGCAAGGACAAGTGGGGCTTATCGTGGCAGATCACGCCACGTGCCCTCACGGCCGCGATCGCCGACCCTGATCGCGCGGCGGCCAAGCGAGCCTTCGAAGCGATGATGCAAATGACGAAGATCGACATCGCTGTCATCGAAGCGGCTCGGCGGGGCTGACTGAAACAACGGCCTACCGCCCAACCGCATCCTCGACCACCGCCCGCCGCACACACACCGCCGTCGCCCGCGGACGCACCGCCACGCCCCGTGCCTCCACATTCGCCCGCGTAAACGCCGCCCCGAACAGCAGAATCAGCGACGAGTAGTTCACCCACAACAGCAGCAACACCAGCGAACCCGCCGCGCCGTAGGCGGAGGCGGCGCCGGTGGTGGACAGGTAGAGCGCGATCAGCGAGCGGCCGAAGACGAACAGCAACGCGGTGATGAAAGCGCCCAGCCATACGTCGCGCCAGTCCAGTAGCACGTCGGGCAGCACGCGGAAGATGGTAGCGAAGAGCAGCGTCACCACGGCCAGGGACACCGCACCGTCGATGCCCAGCAGCAGGGCGCCGGGAATGGGCAGCCAGTCCTGGGCGAACACGACCAGGGCGCGGACGGCGACGTTGAGCAGCAGCGACACGAGCAGCACGAAGCCGATGGCGAGCACCACGGTCAGCGACAGCAGGCGCCCTTTCAGGTAGATCAGGATGCTGCTGCGGGTGGGCTTGGGGGCGACGCCCCAGATGGCGTTGAGCGAGTTCTGCATCTGCGCAAACACGGTGGTGGCGCCGAACAGCATGGCGGCGATGCCGGCCAGGGTGGGCAGCAGGCCGCCGTGCTTGAGGCGGCTGCCGGCGACGGCGGTCTGCACGGCTGCTGCCGCCTGCGGGCCGATGGCCGCTTCGAGCTGCTGGGCGATCTGGCCCTGGGCGGCGCTTTCGCCCAGCACCAGGCCGACGATGGTCACGGCCACGATCATCACCGGCGCCACCGAGAACACGGTGAAGAAGGCCAGCGCCGCCGCGTGGATGAACACCTGCGCCCCGAGCCACAGCCGTACCGTGGCCTTCAATACGCCGATCCAGTAACCCGCCCAGTTCTTCATTGCCGGTTTTCCGTCGTCATTTCGCTCCTTTTAGCCGTTCGGGAGCCTGCGGGCAAGTGAAGTGCTTGGCGGAGAACACGATTGCGCAGGCGAGCGGGCGGTCCGCGCCTGGCGCTAAACTCTGCACCACGCAATTTCCGGAGCCCGCCATGCTGATCGGCACCGCCGGCCACATCGACCACGGCAAGACCACGCTGGTGCGTGCGCTCACCGGCGTGGACACCACCCATCTGCCGGAAGAGAAGAAGCGCGGCATCACCATCGAGCTGGGCTATGCCTATGCGCCCCTGCCCGGCGACGCGGGCGGGGGGCGCATGCTGGCCTTCATCGACGTGCCGGGGCACGAGAAGTTCGTGCCCACCATGCTCACCGGCGCGGCGGGCATCGACTTCGCGCTGCTGGTGGTGGCGGCCGACGACGGGGTGATGCCGCAGACGCGCGAGCATCTGGCCATCCTGCAGATCCTCGGCGTGGCGCGCGGCGCGGTGGCGATCACCAAGTGCGACCGAGTGGATGCGGCGCGTATCGCGGAGGTGGAAGCCCAGGTGCGCGCCCTGCTGGCGCCCACAACCCTGGCGGGCGTACCGCTGTTTGCGGTGGCCGCGTCCGGCGCCGACCACTTCCAACTCGACGCGCTACGCGATTGCCTGCACGCCGCGGCGCTGGCCGAACCGGCCCATGCCGTGCCGCCCGGCGCGGGTTTCCGCCTGGCGGTGGACCGCCATTTCGCCGTGGCCGGCGCCGGCACCGTGGTCACCGGCACGGCCTACGCCGGCCGCGTGCGGGTGGGCGACCGCCTGGTGCTGGCGCGCGGCGACGGTTTCACGCGCGAAGTGCGGGTGCGCGGCCTGCGCGTCAGCAACACCCCGGCGGAGGAGGGCTACGCCGGCCAGCGCTGCGCGGTGAACCTCGCCGGCATCGAACACGGTGCGGTGGAGCGCGGCGACTGGCTGTGCGACCCCGTGCTCGCCCGCCCCACGGACCGACTGGACCTGCGCCTCACGCTGCTCGCCGACGCCCCGCGCACCCTGGGCCAGTGGAGTGCGGTCACGCTGCACCACGCCGCCGGCCAGGCGCAGGCGCGCCTGGCGCTGCTGGACGATGCGCTTGAGGCCGGCGGCCTCGCCCCCGGCCGCGCCGCGCTGGTGCAGGCGGTGCTGGACCGGCCCATCCTCGCCTGCTGGGGCGACCGGGTGGTGATCCGCGACGCCGCCGGCCGGATCACGCTGGGCGGCGGCCGCGTGCTCGATCCTTTCCCGCCCGCCCGCCACCGCCGCCGGCCGGAGCGCCTGGTGTTGCTCGCGGCGCTGGAGAATGCCGACCCGGCGGCCCGCCTGGCTGCGTTGTTGGCCGCCGCGCCCTACGGCATCGATGCCGCCGAACTGGCCGCGGCGCACAATCTGGAGGCCTCCGCCTGGCTCGCCACGCTGCCGGCCGGCGCGGTACTCGCCATCGGCACTGCCCGTGGCACCCAGCTCTTCAATCCGGCTGCATGGGCGCAACTGGGCGAGCGGGTGCTGGGTCGGCTCGCCGCCCACCACGAGCAGTTCGCCGACGAACCCGGCGTGGAGCGCGAACGCCTGCGCCGCATGGCCGTGCCGCAACTGGCCTCGCCGGTCTTCCTCGCGCTGCTGGAGGCCCTGCTGGCCGAAGGCCGGCTGGCGCGTGCGGGTTCGGCTTGGCACTTGCCCGGCCACACGGTGGAGCTGTCGCCGGCCGACCGGGAGCGCGCCGATAGCCTGCTCGCGCGGCTCGCTGACGGCCGCTTCGATCCGCCCTGGGTGCGGGATCTGGCCGCCGCCACGGGCTTCACCGAGGCCGACGTGCGCCGCCTGCTGCGCCAGCTCGCCGCGCGGGGCGAGGCCTTCCAGGTGGTGCGCGACCTGTTCTATCCGGCCGCGACCGTGGCCGAACTGGCCGCCATCGTCGCCGACCTCGCGGCCCAGGACGAGAGCGGCCGCATCCGCGCCGCGGCCTTCCGCGACCGCATCGGCGGCGGGCGCAAGCGCGCCATCCAGATCCTGGAGTTCTTCGACCGCGTCGGCTACACGCGCCGGGTGGGCGAGGGCAACCGGCGCGCCCACCTGATCCGCGGCGAACCACCGGTGCTTCCCGGCACCTGATCCGCCGGATTCGACCGCAAGCAGCGGAGTGCCGACGCGCCGGTGAGGGGCTACAGTACAGACATGGCAACTCCCGTGCAGGACACAACCATGAACGCCTCCCTGCCCGCCGCGGCGCGGCACGCGGCCCTGGTGGCCGAGCTGTGCCGCTACATCGACGCGGCCGAAACGCCCCCGACGCTCGACCAACTGGCCGCGCGCGCGGGCCTGAGCGCCTGGCATCTGCAGCGCGTGTTCAAGGCCGCCACCGGCCTGAGCCCGCGCGCCTGGGCCGCCGCGCGCCGCGCCGAGCGGCTGCGCACGGCGCTGGCCGGCGGCGCTCGCGTCACCGATGCGCTCTACGAGGCCGGCTACGGCTCCAGCGGGCGCCTCTACGAGGACGCGGACGCGGCGCTCGGCATGAGCCCGGGCCAGTACCGTGCCGGCGGGCGCGACGCGGAAATCCGCTTCGCCCTCGGCCAGTGTTCCCTGGGCGCCATCCTGGTGGCGCGGAGCGTGCGCGGCGTGTGCGCCATCGCCCTGGGCGACGACCCGCAGGCACTGCTCGACGAACTGCAGGCCCGCTTCCCGGCCGCCACGCTGATCGGCGCCGACGCGGATTTCGAAGCGCTGGTGGCCCGGGTGGTGGGCCTCGTGGAAGCGCCCGCCACCGGCGCGGACCTGCCGCTCGACATCCGCGGCACCGCCTTCCAGCAGCGCGTGTGGCAGGCCTTGCGCCGGATTCCGCCGGGCGAGACCGTGAGCTATGCGGAACTCGCGCGGCGCATCGGCGCGCCGGCCGCGGTGCGTGCGGTGGCCGGCGCCTGCGCGGCCAATCCGCTGGCGGTGGCCATCCCCTGCCACCGCGTGGTGCGCAGCGACGGCGGGCTGGCGGGCTACCGCTGGGGCGTAGCGCGCAAGCGCGCGCTGCTCGAACGTGAAGGCGCGCGGTGAGCGAGGCCGCCGAAGGCCTTGCCTGCCGCATCCCGCTGCCGGCGGACTACCGCGCTGCCGATCTGCTGGCCCTGCATCGGCGCGACCCCCACGAGACCGCCGAACGGGTTGACGACAGGGGTTTCGCCAAGGGCATCGTCTGGCAAGGCCGTCCCGCCTGCCTGCAGGTGCGGCTCACGCCCAGCCGGGCAGAGGCCCGCCTGGCGGTAGACGGCGGGGCGGGTCCGGCATCCGATGAACTGGCCCGCCTGGTGCGTCACATGCTCGGACTGACCCAGCCGGTGGAGGACTTCGAGCACCGCCATCGCCGCCATCCGCAGCTCGGCACGCTGATTGCCGCCCGCCCCGGCCTGCGCGTGCCCCAGGCTGCAAGCCCGTTCGAGGCCCTGAGCTGGGCGGTCACCGGCCAGCAGATCAGCGTGCGCGCCGCGGTGGCGGTGCGCGGGCGGCTGATCCGCGCGGTGGGTGTGCGCCACAGCGGCGGGCTGTACTGCTACCCGGATGCCGCGCACCTGGCCGCGACACCCGAGCCGGCGCTGCGCGCAGCCGGCTTGTCCGGCTCCAAGGCCGCGACCCTGCTGGCGCTCGCCGCGGAGGTGGCGGAAGGCCGGCTGCCGCTGGATGACTGGCGCGACGCGCCGCAGCCGGACGAGATTCGTACCCGGCTGCGGCAGATTCGCGGCATCGGCCCGTGGACCGTCGACTATGCACTGCTGCGCGGCTTCGCCTGGCTGGACGGTTCGCTGCACGGCGACGTGGCGCTGCGCCGCGGTTTGCAGCGCCTGCTGGGAAGCACGGTTCCCCCCGTCGAGCGCGAGGCCGAGCAGTGGCTGAGGTCCTTCTCGCCATGGCGGTCGCTGGTGGCCGTCCATTTGTGGGCACTGCAGGCGGACCGCGACGGCGCGGGCGGGCAGAACTGATCCGGCATGCTGCGCTGCCGCTTGGCGCAGGTGGCGCAGCGGTTACAATCCGGCCGTGGCCAAGGAAGAGAGGCGTTCCCCGGTGGGGCGACCGGTCTTCAAAATCGGGTGGGGCCGTCAGCCGGTCCCAGGTGGGTTCGACTCCCATTCTCTTCCGCCACGCTGCCCGTTTCCTCTTGCCGGATCACCCATGGCCGAACTGCGCGGCTGCCCCTTCCCGGAAGACCTGCTCTACCACCCGGACACCCACCTGTGGTTCGCGGCGGAAGGCGGGGACCTCTACCGCGTGGGCGTCACCCCCTTCGGTGTGGCGATCGCCGGCGAGATCCTGCTGTTCACATCCAAGCCCATGGGCCTGAAGCTCACCGCCGGGCGCGCCTTCGGCCTGCTGGAAGCCGGCAAGACGGTGTTCCCGGTGAAGACCCCGGTGGGGGCGGAACTGGTCGTTGCCAACGAGGCGCTGGCGTCCTCGGCCGCGGAGATGAACCGCGACGCCTATGCCGCCTGGCTGGTGCGGCTGCGCATTGCGCCGGCCGAGGTGGCGACCCTGCTGCCCTGGCCGGCGGCGTGGACCGGCATCGAGGCGCAGATGGACCTGTGGCGCTTCGACGATCTGGCGTCCTTCCAGACCCCGCTGCTGGGCGCCGGGGCGCGGGAAATCTGATGGCGGACCGACTGGCCATCCTGGTGTGGGCGGCCGACCCGGCCGTGCCCGAACTGTGCGCCACGCCCTTCTACTTCGCGGCGGCGGCGGCGGCGATGGACGCCGAGGTGGAGATGTATTTCACCGCCCGCTCGGTGCGCCTGCTCGCCCGCGGCGTGGCCGAAACCCTGTACGCGGACGGCACGCGGGACGAGGTGGCGCCGGGCGGGCGCCGCGCGGTGGCCGACTTCCTGCAGGAGGCGCACCGCTACGGCGTGCGCTTCTACGCCTGCCCGAGCGCGATGCAGGCGCACGGCGTGGCCGCCGATGCGCTGCGCGCCGAGGTGGCGGGCCAGGCCGGCGCCGCCGCCTTTCTCGGCCGGGCGCTGGACGACGGCTGGCGCACGTTGACGTTCTGAACCGCCGGCGTGCCGCGTTCAGCCGGCGACGGCGAAGGCGAGGGAGCCCAGCATCGCCAGCGCGAGCAGGACCAGCGCCGCGCCGGTGATCCGTTCGAGCGCCGGCAGCCAGCGGGAGAAGCGCGCCAGCACGGCGCGGTGGCCGATGGCCAGCGCGACCAGCAGATCCCAGCCCAGCACCGCGCAGAACATCCACAGCCCGCAGGCCAGGCGCCAGGCCGGCGTGCCGGTGCCGGCCAGCATGGCCGCCAGGCTGGCGTAGAAGAGGGCGTTCTTCGGATTCAGCATGCCGGACAGCAGGCCCATGCCCAGCCCCTGCCGCCACGACGGGCCGGACGGCGCCGGGCCGGCGGTGCCGCCGGCCATGGCGTCGTGGCGCAGCGCGGCCTGCCCCGCGTGGCGGACGAACAGGTGGCCCAGGTGCAGCAGATAGAGGGCGCCCGCCCCTTGCAGGACCACGAAGAGCGTGCTGCCGGGGCGCAGCAGGGAGAGGCCGCCGAACGCGAGCGCGATGCAGGCGCCGTTGGCCAGGGCGATGCCCAGGCACACGCCGGTGGCGCGGCGCCATCCGCCCGCCAGCGCGGTGCGCGCGATGAGAAAGAAATCCGGTCCGGGCGAGAGCAGGGCGAGGAAGTGGATGCCGGCGACGAGGATGAACTGTTGCAGCAAGGGGAAACTCCGGCGCATGCGGGGCGAGTCCGGAGAGTCTGCGGCGCGCGGCGGCGGCCGGTCTTGAAGGAAATTGCGCGCCTGTTGAACCCAGCAACCCAATACCGTTCGCCCTGAGCCTGTCGAAGGGCATAGGCACGCATCGGGCTTCGACGGGCTCAGCCCGAACGGTGTCGCTAAGCCCGGTAGCGGCCCGGCGTGACGCCCACGTGGGCCTTGAACACGCGCTGGAAATGGCTCTGGTCGGCAAAGCCGAGGCGGTAGGCGAGCTCGGCCAGATCGTCCCCCGCGCGCAGCCGGGCGCGGGCGTGCTGGATGCGCAGGTTGAGCTGCCAGGCGTGCGGGGTCAGGCCGGTGGCGGCGCGGAAGGCGCGGATGAGCTGGTAGCGGCTCATGCCGGCGGCCTGCGCCAGTTCGGCGAGGGGCAGATCGGCGGCGCAATCCTCCCGCAGCCGTTGCTGGGCCTTGTGCACGCCCCGCCTTGCTGCGGCGCCGACCGGTGCCCCGCCGATGCGGCACACATGGGCGGCGTAGCGCGCACCGATGAATTCGATCAGGGCGGCTTCCTTCTCCCGCGGCCCGGCGGCGGAGAACAGCAGCGCGTTGAGCCGGCGGAAGTGTGCATAGTCGGCGGGGCGGGTGGAGATTGCGGCGCTTTCGGGCCGTCCGGCGGGCGCGTCGAACCCGGCCTCGCGGCGCACGGCGTCCACCCAGGCCGCGTCCAGGTGCAGCATCTGGTAGCTCCATGCCGCGCCGGGGGCGGGATTGCAGGCGTGGAGGCATTCCGGCGGCACATGGACCACCGTGCCCGTGGCGATGGGCGTGGTGGTGCCGGCGGCGGTGAACAGGCTGCTGCCTGCGTCCACGCAGCCGATGGACAGCGTGGGGTGGGTGTGCGGGCGGTAGCAGGCGCGGCTGGCGCAGGCCCGCCGGCTTTCCGCGAAAGGCAGTTCGGCGCAGCGCCAGAAGCGGGTGTCCGTCGCCATGCCGGGTTTTGGCCTCAGCCGCCCAGCCGGGCGCGCAGGATGTCGTTGACCTGGGCCGGGTTGGCCTTGCCGCGGCTGGCCTTCATGACCTGGCCGACCAGGGCGTTGAAGGCCTTCTCCTTGCCGGCGCGGAATTCCTCCACCGACTTCTGGTTGGCCGCCAGCACCTCGTCCACGATGGCTTCGATGGCGCCGCTGTCGGTGACCTGCTTGAGGCCCTGGGCCTCGATGATGCGGTCGGCGGCGTCCGCGCCTGCGCCGCCCTCGCCGTTCCACAGGGCCTCGAACACCTTCTTGCCGATGTTGTTGGAGATGGTGTTGTCGGCGATGCGGCGCACCAGGCCGGCCAGTTGCGCGGGGGAGACCGGCGAGTCGGCGATGTCCAGCTCCGCCTTGTTCAGGCGCGCGGCCAGGTCGCCCATGACCCAGTTGGCGCAGGGTTTCGCCAGCGCCACGCTGGCGGCGTCGATGACGGCCTGGTAATAGGCGGCGATCTCCTTGCTCGCGGTCAGCGTGGTGGCGTCGTAGGCGGACAGGCCCAGTTCCGCCACGAAGCGCGCCTTCATGGCGCCGGGGAGTTCCGGCATCTCGCCCTGCACGCGGGCGATCCACTCGGGGGAGATCACCAGCGGCAGCAGGTCCGGGTCGGGGAAGTAGCGGTAGTCGTGGGCGTCTTCCTTGCTGCGCATCATGCGGGTCTCGCCCGTGTCCGGGTCGAACAGCACGGTGGCCTGCTGGATGCTGCCGCCGTCTTCCAGGGTGGCGATCTGCCACTGCACTTCGTAGTCGATGGCCTGCTGCAGGAAGCGGAAGGAGTTCAGGTTCTTGATCTCGCGCCGGGTGCCCAGCGGGCCGCCGGGGCGGCGTACGGAGACGTTGGCGTCGCAGCGGAAGGACCCTTCCTGCATGTTGCCGTCGCAGATGGCGATCCAGCGCACCAGGGCGTGCAGCGTGCGGGCGTAGGCCACGGCTTCCGCGGAGGAGCGCATGTCCGGTTCCGAGACGATCTCCAGCAGCGGCGTGCCGGCACGGTTGAGGTCGATGCCGCTCATGCCGTGAAAGTCATCGTGCAGGCTCTTGCCGGCGTCCTCTTCCAGGTGGGCGCGGGTGAGGTTCACCATCGTCTCGTAAGCCTTGTCGCCTTCGCCCACGGTGATGGTGATCGCCCCGCCCTGCACCACCGGCAGTTCGAACTGGCTGATCTGGTAGCCCTTGGGAAGGTCCGGGTAGAAGTAGTTCTTGCGGGCGAACACGCTCCTCGGCGCCACGTGGGCGCCGATGGCGAGGCCGAAGCGGATGGCGCGCTCCACCGCGCCCCGGTTCAGCACCGGCAGCACGCCGGGCAGGGCGATGTCCACCGCGCTGGCCTGGCGGTTGGGCTCGGCGCCGAAGGCGGTGCTGGCGCCGGAGAAGATCTTGGAGGCGGTGTTGAGCTGGGCGTGGACTTCCAGCCCGATGACGACTTCCCAATCGGTTCTGCTCATGGTCGTTTCCGTTGTTGCAGGGGCCTATCCGCAGCGGCCGTTGCGCCGGTTGATGAGGATGGGCCAGACATATTCGAAAGTGCCACTGCTGCAGCGGCTGGCGCACTGGGCGAAGGACACGGTGACCTGCTGTCCCTGTTCCCACATGCGCACCGTGCAGCCGTCGGCGGCACGCAGTTCCACGTGGGGTTCCTTCTTCACCTGCCTGAAGCCGTTCATGTCGAACTGGCAACTGCCGCGCTTGGGCACGTCCACCGTGGCGGCGAAGTCGCGCACCTCGGCCTTGGCCACGTGCACGCGCGCACTGGCGGCGTAGCCGACCTCGTCCTTGAAGCGGCAGTCGGCCTTCACGTCCAGGGGGCGTACCGGCATGGGCTTCAACTGGCGGCGGGCAGTCGAGGGCTTGGCGAGTATCTTCTCGGACGGCATTGCGGCGTCGGCATCCGGCTTGGATTCCGCCGGCGCCGGTGGCGGCGGCGTGGCGCAGGCGCCCAGCAGCAGCGCGGCGAGCGCTGCGGCGGAGCGGGGGCCGAAACCGGGCACGCGCATGGCTCAGGCCGGCCGGCGGGTGTGCCAGTCGGTGGCCTGCTGGTAGCGGTGGGCGGCGTTGAGCAGGCGGCCTTCCGCGAAGTAGTCGCCGATCAGTTGCAGGCCCACCGGCAGGCCGCCGGCGCCGAAGCCGGCCGGGTGAGACAGGCCGGGCAGGCCTGCCAGGTTTACCGCGATGGTGTAGATGTCCGACAGATACATCTGCACCGGGTCGTCGCTCTTCTCGCCGATGGCCCAGGCCGTGGTGGGACTGGTGGGGCCGGCGATGACGTCGCACCGGGCGAAGGCAGCCTGGAAGTCCTGGGCGATGAGGCGGCGCAGCTTCTGCGCCTTCAGGTAGTAGGCGTCGTAGTAGCCGTGGGAGAGCACGTAGGTGCCCACCAGGATGCGGCGCTTGACCTCGGCGCCGAAGCCCTGGGCGCGGCTCTTGCCGTACATGTCGGCGAGGTCGCCGTATTCCGCGGCGCGGTGGCCGTAGCGCACGCCGTCGAAGCGGGAGAGGTTGCTGGAGGCTTCCGCCGGGGCGATGACGTAGTAGGCCGGAATCGCCAGCCTGGCGTTGGGCAGGCTGACGTCCACCGTGGTGGCACCCAGCTTGCGGTACTCGGCCAGGACCGCTTCGATGGCGGCGCGCACGTCATCGGCCATGCCGGGGCCGAAGAACTCCTTCGGCAGGCCGATGCGCAGGCCGGCGAGGGGGTGGTCGAGATCGCGGGTGTAGTCCTCCCGCGGGCGCTCCAGGCTGGTGGAGTCGCGCGGGTCGAAGCCGGCCATGGCGGTCAGCAGCGCGGCACAGTCGGCCGCCGAGGCCCCGAAGGCGCCGGCCTGGTCCAGGGAGGAGGCGTAGGCCACCATGCCGTAGCGGGAACACACGCCGTAGGTGGGCTTGATGCCGGTCACGCCCGTCAGCGCGGCGGGCTGGCGCACCGAGCCGCCCGTGTCGGTGCCGGTGGCGATGGGCGCCAGGCGCGCGGCCACGGCCACCGCCGAACCGCCGGAGGAGCCGCCGGGCACGCGGGTCGCGTCCCAGGGGTTGCGGGCCGGGCCGTAGTGGGAGTTCTCGTTGGACGAGCCCATGGCGAACTCGTCCATGTTGGTCTTGCCCAGCATCACGGTGCCGGCTTCCTTCAGCAGGCTCACCACGTGGGCGTCGTAGGGGCTGACGAAGTTGGCCAGCATCTTCGAGCCGCAGGAGGTCAGCACGCCTTCGGTACAAAACACGTCCTTGTGGGCGATGGGGATGCCGGTGAGCGGGCCGGCGGTGCCGGCGGCGATGCGGGCGTCCGCGGCGCGGGCGGCGGCGAGCGCCCCTTCCCGGTCCACGGTGATGAAGGCGTTGAGCCCGGGGTTGGCCGAGTCGATGCGGTCCAGGAACAGGGTGGCCAGTTCGACGGCGGAAATCTCGCGCGCGTCGAGGGCGCGGCGCAGGGCGGTGACGGAAGCGTTGATCATGTCAGGGAAGGGGCGAACAGGAGCGCGGGGCGGCTCACTCGATGACCTTGGGCACCAGGTAGAGGCCGTTTTCGGTTTGCGGCGCGATGCGCTGGAAGGCTTCGCGGCGGTCGGTTTCGGTGACCGCGTCGTCCCGCAGCCGGGTGGCGAGGTCCTGGGGATGGCTCATGGGTTCGACCCCGGCGGTGTCCACCGCCTGCATCTCTTCGATGAGTCCGAAAATGCCGTTGAGCTTGGCCAGGGTGGCCTCGGCGTCGGCGTCGGTGAGTTCGATCCGGGCGAGCCGCGCAACGTGCCGGACCTGTTCGAGGGAAAGCGACATGGGGAAACAAAACCTGCTTAAGCCACAAAGGTTTGTAGGTTATCATAACCGTCTTTGGGCCTGCCCGGCCGCCCGTTCCCCGTTGGGGGGTGGGGCGACCCCCGGGCCGTTTTCGTATTTCTCGCCACCTGTCGCCACCCTGTCGGCCTCGGACCAATTTTATGTTCGGCTTCCTGCGTTCCTATTTTTCCAACGACCTGGCCATCGACCTCGGCACCGCCAACACCCTGATCTACGTGCGCAGCAAGGGCATCGTGCTCGACGAGCCCTCGGTGGTGGCGATCCGCACCGAAGGCGGCCCCAACGCCAAGCGCACCATCCAGGCGGTGGGCCACGCGGCCAAACAGATGCTCGGCAAGACCCCCGGCAACATCACCGCGATCCGCCCCATGAAGGACGGTGTGATCGCCGACTTCGTCGTCACCGAGCAGATGATCAAGCAGTTCATCAAGCGGGTGCACGACTCGCGGCTGTTCTCTCCGTCCCCGCGCATCATCATCTGCGTGCCCTGCGGCTCCACCCAGGTGGAACGCCGCGCGATCCGCGACGCGGCCCTGGCGGCCGGCGCTTCGCAAGTGTTCCTGATCGAGGAACCCATGGCCGCGGCCATCGGCGCCGGGCTGCCGGTGTCGGACGCCACCGGCTCCATGGTGGTGGACATCGGTGGCGGCACCACCGAGGTGGGCGTGATCTCCCTGGGCGGCATGGTCTATGCCGGCAGCGTGCGGGTGGGCGGCGACAAGTTCGACGACGCCATCGTCAATTACATCCGCCGCAACTACGGCATGCTGATCGGCGACACCACCGCCGAGAACATCAAGAAGGAAATCGGCTCCGCCTTCCCCGGCTCCGAGGTGCGTGAGATGGAGGTCAAGGGCCGCAACCTGGCCGAGGGCATTCCGCGTTCCTTCACCATTTCCTCCAACGAGATCCTGGAAGCCCTCAACGAACCGCTCAACCAGATCGTCTCCGCGGTCAAGATCGCGCTGGAGCAGACTCCGCCGGAATTGGGCGCCGACATCGCCGACCGCGGCATGGTGCTGACCGGCGGCGGCGCGCTGCTGCGCGACCTGGACCGCCTGCTGATGGAAGAGACCGGCCTGCCGGTCATCGTCGCCGACGAGCCGCTGACCTGCGTGGCGCGCGGTTGCGGCCTCGCGCTGGAGAAGATGGACAAGCTGGCGTCCATCTTCGCTTCCGAGTAACACCCGCGACGGGCCCGCTCCCACGGGCCCGGCCTGCCGCCGAGAGATAGACGCAAGACATGTCCCTGGTCGGTCATCAGGCGCCCCCCATCTTCCGGCGAGGCCCCACTCCGCTCGCCCGCCTGATCCTGCTCGTCTCCATATGCCTGGCGATGATGGTGGCGGACATCAAGTTCCGCTACCTGGACGTGCTGCGCCAGGGCATCTCGGTGGTCACCTATCCGCTGCAGATGGCGGCGGCCGCGCCCGCCGACTTCGTACTCAACGCATCGCACTATTTCGCCACCCTGATCGAAGTGCAGATGGAGAACGCCGAGCTGCGCCGCCAGTTGCTCGACGCGGCGCAACTGCTGCTGCGCTTCGACCATCTGCAGCGCGAGAACGAGCAGTTGCGCGGCCTGGTCCAGATGGCGGAGCGCGTGCCGCTGAAGAGCGTCAGCGCGGAAATCCTCTACAACGCTCCCGATCCCTTCGCGCGCAAGGTCATCCTCAACCGCGGCACCCAGCACGGCGTGGAAGCCGGGCTGGCGGTGGTCGATGCGCGCGGCGTGATCGGCCAGGTGACGCGCGTCTATCCGGTGCAGGCCGAGGTGACGCTGCTCACCGACAAGAACCAGGCCATCGCGGTCGAAGTGGTGCGCAACGGCCTGCGCGGCGTGCTGTTCGGCAGCGGGCAGGGACGGCTGGAAATGCGCTTCGTGCTCGCCGGCGCGGACATCGTGCCGGGCGACGAACTGGTCACCTCCGGGCTGGACGGCGTGTTCCCGTCCGGCCTGCCGGTGGCCACCGTCTCCCGCGTGGAGCGCGAGAGCCAGGGCCAGGCCTTCAACAGCATCGCCTGCGAGCCGGCCGCCGGCATCGAAAGCAGCATCCAGGTGCTGGTGGTCGGGCGCGCCGAACTGCCGCCGCCTCCGCCCTCCGCGCAGAAAGCGCCGGCCGCGCCGCCGGGGAGGTCCTGACCCGTGCAGCCGACCAACCGTTCCAGCCGCATCCTGCTGCCGGTCAAGTTCTGGTTCGTGTGGCTCAGCCTGATCGTGGCGGTCGGCCTGCGCTACATCCCCACCGGCCTGCTGCCCGCCGTGCCCGACTGGGTGGCGCTGGTGCTGGCCTTCTGGTGCATCCGCGAACCGCTCAAGGTGGGCATGGGCACGGCCTTCCTGCTCGGCCTGCTGGTGGACATCGGCCTCGGCGCGGCCATGGGCCAGCATGCGCTGGCCTACGTGGTGATCGCCTACCTGGCCACGGCGCTGTCGCGCCGCGTGCTGTGGTTCCCGCCGCTGGAACAGGCGCTGCACGTGCTGCCGCTGCTGCTGATCGGCCAGATGCTGATGGTGCTGGTGCGCCTGGTGGCCGGCGCCGAGTTCCCGGGCTGGTGGTACTTCCTGTCCAGCTTCAGCGGAGCCGTGCTGTGGGTGCCGCTCACTTTCCTGCTGCTGCTGCCGCAGTACCAGCCGGTGGAGCGCGATGAGCACCGGCCCATCTGAGCTGGCCGCGCGATGACCGAGTTCCGCTCGCCCGACCAGGAACTGCAGGGCTTCCGCGTCCGCGTGGTGGTGTCGCTGCTGTTCATCCTGGCCTGCTTCGCGGTGCTGGCCGGGCGCTTCTACCATCTGCAGGTGGTGCGCCACGAGTATTTCCACACCCGCGCCGAGGACAACCGCATCGCCCTGCTGCCGGTGGTGCCCAACCGCGGCACCATCGCCGACCGCAACGGTGCCGTGCTGGCGCGCAACTATGCGGCCTACACGCTGGAGATCAACCCCTCCCAGGTGCGCAGGCTGGACGAGACCATAGACGCGCTGGCGGAGATCATCGACATCCTGCCGCGCGACCGTGCCCGCTTCCGCAAGATCCTGGAAGAGAGCCGCAACTTCGAGAGCGTGCCGATCCGTACCCGCCTCACCGACGAGGAGGTCGCTCGCTTCGTGGCGCAGCGCTACCGCTTCCCCGGCGTCGAGGTGCAGGCTCGATTGTTCCGCGACTATCCGCTGGGGCCGGTGGCCTCGCACCTGATCGGCTACATCGGGCGCATGAACGAGCGCGACCAGCAGCGCGTCGAGGAGCGCGGCGAAGCCGCCAACTACCGCGGCACCGACCACATCGGCAAGGCCGGGCTGGAGCTGTCCTACGAAGCCGATCTGCACGGCACCACCGGCTTCGAGCAGGTGGAGGTCAACGCCGGGGGACGCGCGGTACGCCTGCTCGCCAGCCAGACGGCGCTGCCCGGCAACGACCTGGAGCTGACCCTGGACGTCGAGTTGCAGCAGGTTGCCGAACACGCCTTCGGCAACCGGCGCGGTGCCCTGGTGGCGATCGACCCCGCCACCGGGGGCGTGCTGGCGCTGGTGTCCATGCCCACCTTCGACCCCAACCTGTTCGTGGATGGCATCTCCACCAAGGACTGGCAGGCGCTCAACGAGTCCGAGGACCTGCCGCTGCTCAACCGCGCCATCTACTCCGCCTATCCGCCGGGCTCCACCTTCAAGCCCTTCATGGCGCTTGCGGGCCTGACCACCGGCAAGCGCACGCTGGAACAGCGCGTGCCCGATCCGGGCTATTTCATCTACGGCGGCCACCGCTTCATGGATCACAAGGCCCGGGGCAGCGTGAACCTGCACGAGTCCATCGTGGTGTCCAGCAACACCTACTACTATTCGCTGGCCAACGACCTGGGCATCGACAACATCGCCGGCTTCATGAGCCAGTTCGGCTTCGGCGCGCGCACCGGCATCGACGTGCCGGGCGAGGCCGAGGGCGTGCTGCCCTCGCCGGAATGGAAGCGCAACCGCTTCCGCAAGCCCGAGCAGCAGCGCTGGTACGGCGGAGAGACCATCTCGGTGGGCATCGGCCAGGGCTACAACGCCTACACGCCGCTGCAGCTCGCCAATGCGGTGGCGACCATGGTCAACGGCGGCCGCCTGTTCCGGCCGCACCTGGTGAGCCACGTCGTCTATGCGGGCAGCGGCGTGCGGCGGGCGGTGGAGCCCCGACCGGTGCGGCAGATCGAGCTCGATCCGCGCCACGTGGAGGCGGTGCGGCGCGCGATGGTGGAGGTGAACAAGACCGGCACCGGCGCGCGCGCCTTCGCCGGCGCGCCCTACGCCGCGGGCGGCAAGACCGGTACGGCCCAGGTCTACTCCCTGCGCGGGCAGCGCTACGAGGAAGGCAAGGTAGCCGAGCGCCTGCGCGACCATTCGCTGTTCATCGCCTTCGCCCCGGCCGAGGCGCCGACCATCGCGCTGGCGGTGCTGGTGGAAAACGGCGGCTTCGGCTCCCAGTCGGCCGCACCCATCGCGCGCCAGGTGATCGACTACCATCTGCTCGGCCGCAAGCCCGAACAGCCGGCCAGCGAGGACGCGGAAGGAGCGGACGTCCAGTGACCGACAACCGCTTCCACCCCTTCAACCTGATCCGCGGCCTGGTGCGCCCCATCGACCCGGTGCTGCTCGGCATCCTCGCGGTGCTGCTGGGCGCCTCCTTCCTGCTCATGCTCTCCGCCTCGCCCGAGCGCCAGCAGGCCCAGCTCGTCAATACCGGGGTGGCGCTGGGCGCCATGTGGGTGGCGGCCCGCCTGTCGCCGCAGCGCCTGATGAACCTGGCGGTGCCGCTCTACGCCCTGGGCGTGATCCTGCTGTTCGCGGTGGCGGCCTTCGGCGAGACCTCCAAGGGCGCCCAGCGCTGGCTGCACATCGGCGTCACCCGCATCCAGCCTTCCGAATTGATGAAGATCGCCGTGCCGCTGATGCTGGCCTGGTATTTCCAGCAGCGGGAAGGGGTCGCCAACCTGCAGACCTTCGTCGTCGCCGGCGTGCTGCTGGCCGTGCCGGTGGGCCTCATCGTGCAGCAGCCCGACCTGGGCACCAGCCTGCTCGTGGCCGCCGCCGGCATCTACGTGATCTACTACGCCGGCCTGTCGTGGAAGCTGATCGTTCCCATGCTCCTGCTCGGCCTGCTCGGGCTGGGGGCGATCGTGCTGTTCGGCGACCAGTTGTGCCAGCCCGGGGTGGACTGGCACGGCCTGCGCGAATACCAGAAGCAGCGCGTGTGCACCCTGCTCGATCCGACCCGCGACCCGCTCGGCAAGGGCTTCCACATCATCCAGTCCACGATCGCCATCGGCTCGGGCGGCCTGTTCGGCAAGGGCTGGATGGATGGCACCCAGACCCACCTCGCCTTCATTCCGGAGCGCCACACCGACTTCATCTTCTCGGTGCTGGCCGAGGAGTTCGGCCTGGTCGGCGCGCTGGCGCTGCTGGGCGTGTACATCCTGCTGCTGGTGCGCGGCTACCAGATCGCCATGCGTGCGCCCTCCGTCGCCTCCCGCCTGCTCGCGGGGGCCATCACCACCATCTTCTTCACCTATGCCTTCGTCAACATGGGCATGGTCAGCGGCATCCTGCCGGTGGTGGGCGTGCCGCTGCCCTTCATCAGCTACGGCGGTACCGCGCTGGTGACACTGTGCCTGGGCGTCGGTATCCTGATGAGCATCCACCGCCATCGGGTGAGCACTCCGGACTGACCCGAGCCGCCATGAACACACGCCTTGCCCCGACCGTCCAATCGCGCGCCGGCCTGCTTGCCGCCGCGGTGCTGTGCCTGGTGCTGGCCGCCTGCGGGTCGACCCCGCGCGTGGGTGACTCCGCCGGCGCCGGGCCCCAGGGCGGCGGCTACTACAAGAACGACGGCCCCGGCGCCAATCCGCCGCCCGACCTCGACCGCGTCGCCGATGCGGTGCCGCGCGCGGAGCCGCTGCACCGCTACGCCAACCGGCCCTACAGCGCGCTCGGGCAGAACTTCGTGCCGGCCACCGCGGTGAAACCTTTCCGCCAGCGCGGCACGGCGAGCTGGTACGGGCGGCGCTTCCACGGCCAGCCCACGTCCAGCGGCGAGCCCTACGACATGTACGCCATGACCGCCGCCCATACGACGCTGCCCATCCCGAGCTACGCCCGCGTGACCAGTCTCGCCAACGGGCGCTCGGTGGTGGTGCGCATCAACGACCGCGGACCCTTCCTGCGCGGGCGCATCATCGATCTGTCCTACGCCGCGGCGAACCGGCTCGGCTACGTCAATGCCGGGCATGCGGAGGTGGAGGTGGAGGCCCTGGTGCCGGGCGCCGCCGGATTCGACGCGGTGCAGACGGCAGCCGCGCAGCCGTCCGTGAATGCCGTGCCGGGTGAAGGGGTCTACCTGCAGCTCGGCGTGTTCGCCGAGCGCAGCAACGCCGAAGACCTGAAGACCCGCGTGCAGCGCGAACTGGCCGGGCTGTCCGACCGCCTGCTGCTGGTGGCCGACGGGGCGCGCTTCCGCCTGCACCTCGGTCCCTGGAGCAGCGAAGGCGAGGCGCGCGGCGTGGCCGAGCAGGTCGCGCGCGTGCTCGGCCTGCAGCCCTACCTGCTCGTCCGGTAACACTTTGAACCAACCATGGGCGTCCCGGTCTGCTTCGGGGCGTGTATCGTTTCCGCCCTTCCCGCTCGCCGTTCTTCGCGCCGTTTTCCATATTCCCCCGCCATTCCACAGGTTTCCGTAGCCCATGCGTTTCATCCTGCCCCTGCTGCTTTCGCTGTTCGCCCTCACCGCTTCCGCCCAGAACGTGCCCGCGCCGGTACTCGCCGCCCGTGCCTGGCTGTTGCTGGACCACGCCACCGGCCAAGTGCTCGCCGCCCACGAGCCGGATGCCCGCATCGAACCGGCCTCCCTCACCAAGCTGATGACCGCCTACGTCACCTTCTCCGCCCTCAGGGCCGGCACCATCGCCCTCGACCAGCCGGTGCCGGTGTCGGAGAACGCATGGCGGCAGGAAGGCTCGCGCATGTTCATCGAGCCGCGCAAACCGGCCACGGTCGGCGAACTGCTGCGCGGCGTGATCGTGCAGTCGGGCAACGATGCCTGCGTGGCCCTGGCCGAACTCGTGGCCGGCGGCGAGCAGGCCTTCGCCGAACTGATGAACCGCGAGGCGCGCCGCCTGGGGATGGCCGACACCCACTTCACCAACGCCACCGGCCTGCCCGACGAGCAGCTCTACAGCACGGCGCGGGACCTCTCCGTGCTCGCCGCGGCCATCGTGCGCGACTTCCCCGAGTACTACCCGCTCTACTCGGAGAAGGAATACACCTACAACAAGATCACCCAGCCCAACCGCAACCGCCTGCTGTGGCTGGACGGCACCGTGGACGGCATCAAGACCGGCCACACCGCCGGCGCCGGCTACTGCCTGATCGCGTCCGCCCAGCGCGGCTCGCGCCGCCTGATCTCGGTGGTGGCCGGCACCGACTCGGACGCCATCCGCGCCCAGGAATCCCTCAAGCTGCTCAACTTCGGCTTCCAGTTCTTCGACACGGTGCAGTTGTATGCGGCCGAACAGGCGCTGAGCGAGTTCCGCATCTGGAAGGGCAAGAGCAAGGAAGTGCCGGTGGGCTTCACCAGCGATTTCGTCATGTCCCTGCCCAAGGGCCAGGCCGACAAGATCACCGCCACGCTGACCAGCCAGCAGCCGCTGGTGGCGCCGGTGCAGAAGGGCCAGCAGGTCGGTACCATGCAGCTCGCCCTCGACGGCCGCGTGCTCGGCGAATATCCCGTGGCCGCGCTGCAGGAAGTGCCGCTGGCCGGCTTCTTCGGCCGCCTGTGGGACGCGCTGGTGATGTGGATCAAGAGCCTCTGAGCCCGCCGGGCGCGGAGAACCCTGGGGAGGCACGCATGAGCATCTGCCATCTCGACGGCCGCTACCTGCCCCTGCGGGAGGCCCGCGTGTCGCCCATGGACCGTGGCTTCCTGTTCGGCGACGGCGCCTACGAGGTCATCCCGGTCTATTCGCGCCGGCCCTTCCGCCTGGAAGAGCACCTGGCGCGCCTGGCCCGCACGCTGGCCGCGCTGCGCCTGCCCGACCCCCACGGCGCGGCCGGGTGGGCGGAGATCGTGCGGGAGATCGTCGCGCGCAACGCGTGGGAGGACCAGTCGGTGTACCTGCAGGTCACCCGCGGCGCGGACGACAAGCGCAGCCACGCCTTCCCCGTGCCCATCCGCCCCACCGTATTCCTGATGAGCGAGGAGCTGGTCACCCCGCCCGCCGCCCAGCTCGAAACCGGCGTGGCCGCGGTCGGCGCGGCGGACTTCCGCTGGCTGCGCTGCGACCTCAAGACCGTGGCCCTGCTCGCCAACTGCCTGCTGCGCCAGCAGGCGGTGGACCACGGCTGTGCGGAGACCGTGCTGTTCCGCGACGGCTTCCTCACCGAAGGCTCGGCCTCCAACATCTTCATCGTCCGCGACGGCGTCGTGCTCGCCCCGCCCAAGAGCCACCTCATGCTGCCCGGCATCACCTACGACGTGGTGCTGGAACTGGCCGAACGCCACGGCCAGCCGCACCAGGTACGCGAGATCCTGGAGGACGAGGTGCGCAGCGCGGACGAGATCTGGATGACGTCCTCCACCAAGGAAGTGCTGGCGATCACCACGCTGGACGGCCGCCCGGTGGGCAGCGGCAGGCCCGGCCCGGTGGGCCGGCAGATGTACGCCTGGTATCAGGACTTCAAGAACACGGTGATGCGCAGTGGCTGACAACACGCCCGACGAAATCCAGGGCCGCCAGACCCTGATCGAATACCCCTGCGACTTCCCCATCAAGGCCATGGGCCTGCGGGTGGAAGGCTTCGCCCAGGTGGTGGTGGAAGTGGTGCAGCGCCACGCGCCGGATTTCGACGTCGCCACCGCCGAGATGCGCCCCTCCGCCAAGGGCAACTACCTGTCGGTGACCTGCACCTTCCGCGCCGTGTCCCAGGAGCAGGTGGACGCCCTGTACCGCGAGCTGACCTCGCATCCCATGGTCAAGGTGGTGCTGTGAGCGGTGCCCCGCTGGTGAAGCGCCTCGGCCGGGTGGACTACGCCCCGGCCTGGGAGGCCATGCAGCACTTCACCGCCGCGCGCACGGACGACACCGGCGACGAAATCTGGCTGCTGGAACACCCGCCCGTCTACACCCTGGGCCAGGCCGGCCGGCCCGAGCACCTGCTGCCGGCCGGGCGCGAGTCCGGCATCCCCCTGGTCCACATCGACCGGGGCGGGCAGATCACCTACCACGGCCCCGGCCAGCTCGTGGCCTACCTGCTCATCGACCTCGCCCGCCGCCGCCTCAAGGTGCGCGAGCTGGTGCACCTGATGGAACAGGCCCTGATCGACTGCGTGGCCGACTACGGCCTCGCCGCAGAACGCAAGGCCGGTGCACCGGGCGTGTACATCGACGGCGCCAAGGTCGCCGCCCTCGGCCTGCGGGTCAGGAACGGCTGCAGCTACCACGGCCTGGCGCTCAACGTGGATGTGGATCTGGCCCCTTTCGGCTGGATCAACCCCTGCGGCTACGAGGGCCTGCAAACCATCCGGCTGAAGGATTTCGGGGTCGACGAGGACGTGGCCGCGGCGGGCGAGCGCCTGCTCGGCCATCTGCAGCGCCTGCTGCCACCCGTGGCCGTGCCCGCGGATACCCCCACTGCCCCGGCCAACCCATAACAGGGCACAATACGCCCCACCCCCGCAGAATCACCGAGACTGCCTCCATGGAAACCCCCGTGCGCAAGCAGCGCGGCGCCGACAAGACCGCCCGCATCCCGATCAAGATCGTCCCCGCCGAACGGCTCAAGAAGCCCGAGTGGATCCGCATCAGGCTCGGCGCCGGCCAGGAAGCCGAACGCTTCAACGAGATCAAGACCACCCTGCGCGGCCACAAGCTGCACACCGTGTGCGAGGAAGCCTCCTGCCCCAACATCCACGAATGCTTCGGCAAGGGCACGGCCACCTTCATGATCATGGGCGACATCTGTACCCGGCGCTGCCCCTTCTGCGACGTGGGCCACGGCCGTCCCGAGCCGCTCAATCCGGATGAACCGCGCGAACTCGCCGCCACCATCGGCGCCATGCGCCTCAACTACGTGGTGATCACCTCGGTGGACCGGGACGACCTGCGCGACGGCGGCGCCCAGCACTTCGTGGACTGCATCCGCGAAACCCGCGCCGCCTCGCCCAGGACCGCCATCGAGGTGCTGGTGCCGGACTTCCGCGGGCGCATGGAGATCGCCCTGGAAATCTTCGACCAGGCCCCGCCCGACGTCATGAACCACAACCTGGAAACCGTGCCGCGCCTCTACAAGCAGGCCCGCCCCGGCGCGGACTACGCCTGGTCGCTGAAGCTGCTGAAGGAATTCAAGGCCCGCCGCCCCGAGGTGCCCACCAAGTCCGGCCTCATGGTCGGCCTGGGCGAGACCGACGAGGAAATCCTCGAAGTCATGCGCGACCTGCGCGCCCACGACGTGGACATGCTCACCATCGGCCAGTACCTGCAACCCTCCGGCGGCCACCTGCCGGTGCTGCGCTACGTGCATCCGGACACCTTCAAGATGTTCGAGCGCGAGGCGCTGGCCATGGGCTTCAGGAACGCCGCCTGCGGCCCGATGGTGCGTTCTTCCTACTGGGCCGATCAGCAGGCCCACGGCGCCGGGGTGGTCTGACCGTTGAGCTACGGCGACTGGCTGCGCGGCTCCCTGTGGGCCTGGCCGGCGCTGGAAGTGGTACACATCGCCGGCATCGCGCTGCTGGTCGGCAGCCTGGTGGTGCTGGAACTGCGGGTGCTGGGCCTCGCCCGCGCCCTGCCGCTCCCCGCGCTGGCGCGGCTCGCGCTGCCGGTTTCGCTCGCCGGCTTCGGCCTCGCCGCGGCGAGCGGCTTGCTGATGTTCGCCGCCGATACGGACACCCTGCTCGTCCATCCCGCCTTCCGCGCCAAGATGCTGCTGCTGATGGCCGCCGGGCTCAACGCCGCCCTGTTCCACGCCCGCGGCGGCCTCGTCCGCGTTGACGCCACCGCCCGCCTGCAGGTCGCTGGCTCCCTGCTGCTGTGGCTGGCGGTGATCGTTGCCGGCCGGCTGATCGCCTACATCTGAATTGCCCCGGGGCGGCGAACTCCGGGACGCTCGCGCCATCGAAAGGACATCGCCCCGCATCGGTCTGGAGTGCGCCATGGATCGCCGCCTGTTCCTGCTCGGTGTTGCCGCCGCCGGCACCGCTCCACTGCTCGCCCGCGCCCATCACGGCTGGAGCGGCTTCGACACCGCCACGCCCATGTATGTGGCCGGCACGGTGAAGCGTGCGAAGTGGCAGAACCCCCACGTGGAACTGGTCGTCGCCCCCGACGACCCGCTGGCGTTGCCCGCGGACCTGAAGGGCCGGCCGCTGCCCGCCCAGAGCGCCAACGTGGACGGCGCCGCGCTGCTCGCCCGCACCCGCCTGCCGCCGCGCCTGGGCGGCGAATGGACGCTGGAACTGGCGCCGCTGTTCCGCATCAACGCCTGGCGCATCCCGGAGATCGGCACCGGCGAGCGGGTGGAGGCGGTGGGCTACGTCCTGCGCATGGACAACGTGCCGCCCTTCATGCGCGTGGAGTACCTGTTCCACGCCGGGCGCGCCTATGGCCTGCGCTCCGCGCCGGTTTGATTTCCGTCAGGCGAAATGGCAGGCGACCCAGTGTTCGCCTGTGGCAGGGTACAGGATGGGTTCTTCTGCCCGGCAGCGCGGTGCGGCGAAGGGGCAGCGGGTCTGGAAGCGGCAGCCGGCGGGCGGGTTCAGCGGGCTGGGCAGGTCGCCCTGCAGCGTGATGCGCGCGCCGTTTCTTTGCTCGGGATGCACGCGGGGAATCGCGGACATCAGCGCACGGGTGTAGGGGTGCCGCGGCTCGCGCCAGAGATCGTCCCGCGGCGCGATCTCCACGATCCTGCCCAGATACATGACGGCCACGCGGTCGGACATGTGGCGGACGATGGAAAGATCGTGGGAGATGAACAGGTAGGCGACCCGGTAGTCCTTGCGCAGGTCGAGCAGCAGATTGAGGACCTGCGCGCGGATGGACACGTCCAGCGCGGAGACCGCCTCGTCGCAGACGATGAGTTCGGGACGCAGGGCCAGCGCGCGTGCGATGCCGATGCGCTGGCGCTGGCCGCCGGAGAATTCGTGGGGGTAGCGCTGCGCGGCGTCCGGCTTGAGGCCCACGCGCTCCAGCAGCCAGGCCACGCGCTCCGCCCGCTCCTTCCGGTTGCCGCGGCGGTGGATGATCAGCGGTTCTTCCAGCGTGCGGCCGATGCGGTGGCGGGGGTTGAGGGAGGAAAAGGGGTCCTGGAAGACCATCTGCAGGCGGGCATGGCGAGCCTTTCTCGCGTCCCGGCCGGCTTTGGCGATGTCTTTCCCGTCGAAATGCACCGTGCCGGAGGTCGGCGGGTACAGGTCCATCACCAGGCGAGCGACCGTGGACTTGCCGCAGCCGCTTTCCCCCACCAGGCCCAGGGTCTCGCCGCGCCGGATGGACAGGCTGACGCCTTCCAGCGCGTGCACCGTGCCGGCGCCGGTGTCGAAGCGTTTGACCACTTGCCGCAGTTCCAGAAGCGGCTTTTCTTCCGCGCCGTCCCGCCGGCCGTCCGCCCCCGTTTCCGTCCTCCGCCGAGCTGCGGTGTTCATGCCACGACCCTTGCCGCTGCATCCAGCGGAAGAAGGGCGCCGGCGGCCTCGCCCGTTGCCTCCGCGTGCAGCGGGGGCCTTGGCGTTGGAGGCGTCCGGAAGCAGGCCACGCGGTGATCGTCTGCGACCGGCAGAAAAGCCGGCGCGTGGTCGAGGCAGCCGTCCGTGCCGGCGGCGTACGGGCAGCGCTCGGCGAAGGCGCAACCCCGCGGCATGACGAGGAGGGAGGGCACGGTGCCCGGAATCTCCGGCAGACGCGCACCCGGCGGCAGGTCGTCGATGGACACCGAGGCGAGCAGGCCCGCCGTATAGGGATGGAAGGGGCGGGTGAACAAGGTCGCCACCAGGCCCTCTTCCACCACGCGGCCCGCGTACATGACGGCGGCGCGGTCGGCGGTCTCGGCGACCACGCCCAGATCGTGCGTGATGAGCAACAGGCCCATGCCGTTCTCGGCCTGCAGGGATTTCAGGAGTTTCAGGATTTGCGCCTGCGTGGTCACGTCCAGTGCCGTGGTCGGTTCGTCGGCGATCAGCAAATCCGGCTCGCAGGCGAGCGCCAGCGCGATCATCGCGCGCTGGCGCATCCCGCCGGAAAGCCGGTGGGGGAACTCATGCACCCGCTTGGCGGGGGAGGGAATGCCCACCTGTTCCAGCAATTCCATGGCGCGGTGGTAGGCCGCGCGGCGGCCGATGCGCCGATGCAGGCGGATGGCCTCGACGATCTGCGCGCCGACGGTCTGCACGGGATTGAAGGCGGAAAGCGGTTCCTGGAAGATCATGGCGACGCGATCGCCGCGGATGCTGCGAATGCCCTTGTCGTCGAGTTTCAGCAGGTCCGTGCCGTTGAACAGGATCTTCCCTGCTTCGATGCGGCCGGGCTCGTTGATGAGGCGCAGGATGGAGTAGGCTGTCACCGATTTGCCGCTGCCGCTTTCCCCCACCAGTGCGAGCGTTTCGCCCGGCTGGATGGCGAAGCTGACGTCATTGACGGCGCGCGCCACGCCCGCCCGGGTGTGAAACCAGGTGCGCAATCCCTGGATGGCGAGAAGATCGGCCATGGGCGCCTCACCTTTCCTTCAGATGCGGATTCAGGGTGTCGTTCAACCCCTCGCCCAGCAGGCTGAACGCCAGCACGATGATCACGATGGCGATCCCCGGCAGTCCGCAGATGTACCAGGCGTCCACCACCTGCTCGCGGCCGTTGCCGATGATGGTGCCCCAGCTCATGACGTTGGGGTCGCCCAGGCCGAGGAAGGAGAGCGCAGCCTCGGTCTGGATGGCCGTGGCGATGTTGAGCGCGGCGATGACGATGACCGGCGGCAGGGCGTTGGGCAGGATCTGCGTGAGGATGAGCCGCCCATCGCCCATGCCGAGGGTGCGGGCGGCCTGGATGAATTCCCGTTCGCGCAGCAGCAGGAATTCGGAACGCACCAGCCGCGCGGTGGGCGGCCAGGAGACGATGCCGATGGCGAAGGTCGCGGTGGCGACGGAAGGCTTGAAGATGGCGACCAGCACCACCGCCAGCACGAACTGCGGCACGGTCTGGAACAGTTCGGTGACGCGCATCAGGAAGGCGTCGATCCAGCCCCGGTAGAAACCGCCCAGGGCGCCGAAGGTGATGCCGACGACGGCGGAGATCAGCGTGCTGACGAGGCCGATCAGCAGCGACACCTTGGCGCCGGAGACGAGGCCGGTCGCCATGTCCCGGCCCATGATGTCCGTTCCCAGGGGGTTGGCGGGGTCTTCGCCGGGCCACAGCATGGGCGTGCCGACCATGTCCCACGGATCGCCGGGAAACCAGACGTGGCCCAGGGTGGCGGCGCACATCACGAGAGCGAGCAGGATCAGCCCCGTCAGGGCGGAGCGGTTTCTCAGCAGTTCCTTCAGGAGGGCCGGATACATCGTTTCAGCCGCTCAAAGCTCGATGCGCGGGTCGAGAACGGCATAGACCACGTCGACGAAGATATTGAGGATGGTGACCATCACCGAACTGAACAGCAGGATGCCCAGCAGCAGGTTGAAGTCCCGCGCCAGGATGGATTCGAACGCCAGCCGCCCCAGGCCCGGCCAACTGAACACGGATTCCACCAGCACCGCGCCGCTCAGGATGGAGCCGAGCTGCAGGCCGAGCATGGTCATCAGCGGCAGCAGGGCGTTGCGCAGGGCGTGAAACAGCGTGATGCGCGTTTCCGTCGCCCCTTTGGCGCGCGCCGTGCGGATGAAGTCCGCGCCGAAATATTCCAGCATGGCGGTGCGCACCAGCTTGGTGTAGACGGCGAGATAGAAGGTGGCCAGCGAGAGCGCGGGCAGCACGGTGTGCCTGGCCACGTCCCACAGATATTCGAAGCCGCCCAGATCGGCGCCGATGTCCGTCATGCCGCTGGAAGGCAGCCACCCCAGCCTGGCGGAGAAGAGCACGATCGCCATCAGGCCCAGCCAGAAGGTCGGCAGCGCGTAGGTGACCAGCACGAAGACCGAAACGGCGCGGTCGGCGGCGCGATGCACGAAGCGCGCGGAGATCACGCCCAGCACCACCCCCGACACGACCGCGCAGCCCATGGCGGCGATCATCAGGAGCAGCGTGGCGGGCAGCCGCTCCAGAATCAGTTGCAGCACCGGCATGTTCTGCCGGAAGGAAAAGCCCAGATCCAGCATCGCGGTGTTCTTCAGGTAATACGCGAGCTGGACCGGCAGGGGTCTGTCCAGGCCGAAACTGGCGCGCAACTGCGCCATGTATTCGGGCGTGGCGGCACCCGCCTCGCCCGCGAGGACGTCCACGACGTCCCCCGGTGCGAGCTGCAGGATCAGGAAGTTCAGCAGGGCGATGCCGAATACGACCGGCACCACCTGCCAGATGCGGCGACGCAGGAACCTGGCGACGGCGGGAATCCGGTTTCTCGTCATGCGTGCTCTTCCCGATCCTTCCGGCGGCGTCTATTTCCTGGGTTCCAGCCAGGCGTCCGCGTAGGAGGAAAAGAGGCCGTCCGCCTGCAGCGCGAGTTTCTTGAAGCGCGCCGAGGACACGGTGATCCACACGGGTTCGACCAGTTCCAGCAGCGGCACGTCTTCCTGCACGATCTGCTGCCATTCGCGGATCTGCGCCTTGCGCCGCTGCTCGTCCGGCTCCTTGGCGGCCTGTTCCATGATGGCGTCCAGGTGCGGGTTGGAGTAGCCGGAGCCGTTGGTCCACGGCACACCCTTGCGGATGTTCTGCGTCCAGAAGATGCGCTGCACGCCCAGCGTGGGGTCGGGCAGGCGATGCATGCTGGACACCAGGATGTCGTAGTCCTGATCGGTGAACACGTGGCGCAGCATGGTGGCGAAATCCGGCGCCTGCAGTTCCACGTCCACGCCGACCTTGGCCAGGGCCTGCTTGATGAATTCCGCCGTGCGCGTGCTGAGCGGGCTGCCGGCGGCGCCGTCGTGGATGAGGCGCAGCCTGAAGCGCTTGCCGTTCGCGCCGGCCTTGTAGCCGGCCTCGTCCAGCAGTTGCGCCGCGCGCTTCGGGTCGAAGGCGTACTGGCGGGTGTCGGGCGTGTAGTACTTCGTCACGGACGAAGGCACGGGGCCGGTGGCGATCTTGCCGTAGCCCAGATACACCACCTTCAGCAGCGCGTTGCGGTCCACGGCATGGGCGAAGGCCTGGCGCACGCGCTTGTCGTTCAGGGGCGCGCTGCGCACGTTGAACTGGGCGAAGGCGATGGTCGCCAGATAATTGCCGTCGATCAGGTTGATGGTGTATCTGGACTTGTCCTCGAACTGCCTGAGGCTGGTCACGGGCAGGGCGTTGCCCACCACCACGTCCACTTCGCCGGACTGCAGGGCCACCACGCGGGCGGACACGTCGGGTATGAACTTGACGATGATGCCGTCGAGGAAGGGCTGGCCCGCCTTCCAGTAATCGGGGTTGCGCTCCAGGCGGATGTGGCTGCCCTTCACCCATTCCTTGAACACGAAGGGCCCGGTGCCCACGGGCTTCTGGTTGTACGGGTTGTTGACCACGTCCGTGCCTTCGTAGAGGTGCCGGGGCAGTACCGGCGCGCCGTAGGCATTGATGTAGTTGAGCAGGTAGGGCGCGGGCGCGGAGAGCGTCAGGATGATCCTGTGCGAGTTGGGCGTTTCCACCTTGGTCACGTTGCCGAAGGCGGATCTGCCGAAGGGGTGCAGTTTCTGCCAGACCTCCTTCAGCGTGTACGCCACGTCGGCAGCGGTGAAATCCTTGCCGTCGTGCCATTTGACGCCCTTGCGCAGATCGAAGCTCACGGTGAGGCCATCGGGCGAGACCTCCCACTGGGTCGCCAGCGACGGGACGGGTTGCAGATCGGCGTCGAAGGCGATCAGGCCCTCCTGGATCTTGCTGGCTACCTCGCCGATGAACATGGTGGTGTTGATGCCGGAATTGAGGCCCACCGGCTCGGTCGGGATGTTGACGTTCAGGATGCCGCCGCGCACCGGGGCGTCGCCCACGGTCTGCGCGATCGAAGGGTGGGAGGCGGCCACGCCGAGGGCGAGGCCCAGCACGGCTGCCAGCTTCAGAAACCGCCGGGATTGCATGGATGATCTCCGTTCAAGTTCGAGGGTGCTTCGATGCCCTTGCGGGCCAGGGCTATTTCTTCGGTTCCAGCCAGGCATCCGCCCAGTTCGAGAAAAGGCCGTCGCCCTGCAGCGCGAGTTTCCTGAAACGCACGGTGGAAACCGTGTACCACTGGGGTTCGACGAGTTCGAGCAGCGGCACGTCTTCCTGCACGATCTGCTGCCATTCGCGGATTTGCGCCTTGCGCTTCGTTTCGTCCGCTTCCCTGGCGGCCTGCTCCATGATGGCGTCCAGCCTGGGGTTGGAGTAGCCGGAACCGTTGGTCCACGGCACGCCCTTGCGGATGTTCTGCGTCCAGAAGATGCGCTGCACGCCAAGGGTGGGATCGGGCATGCGGTGCATGCTGGAGACCATCAGGTCGTAGTCCTGCTCGGTGAATACCCGGCGCAGGAAGGTGGCGAAATCCGGCACCTGTATTTCCACGTCCACGCCGACCTTGCCCAAGGCCTGCTTGATGAATTCCGCCGTGCGCGCGTTCTGCGTATTGCCGGCGGCGGTGATGATGCGCAGCTTGAAACGCCTGCCGTTCGCGTCGGCCTTGTAGCCGGCCTCGTCCAGCAATTGCGCCGCGCGTTCCGGATCGGGCGGATAGCGGCGGGTATCGGAGGTGTAGTAGTTCGCGATGGACGAAGGCACGGGGCCGGTGGCGACCTTGCCGTAGCCCAGATACACCACCTTCAGCAGCGCATCCTTGTCGATGAGGTGCGCCAAGGCCTGGCGCACGCGCTTGTCGCTCAGGGGCGCGTTGCGCACGTTGAACTGCGCAAAGGCGATGGTCGCCAGATAGTTGCCTTCGATCAGGTTGAAGGCATATTTGGAGGCGTCGCCGAACTGGCCCAGGCTGGTCGCGGGCAGTGCGGAACCGACGGAGACGTCCACTTCTCCCGACTGCAGGGCCACCACGCGGGCTGCCGCGTCGGGAATGAACCTGAAAACGATGCCGTCGAGATAGGGCTGGCCCTTCTGCCAGTAGTCGGGGTTGCGCTCCACGCGGATGTGGCTGCCCTTGACCCATTCCTTGAACACGAAAGGTCCGGTGCCGACGGGCTTCAGGTTGTAGGGGTTGTTGACGATGTCCGTGCCTTCGTAGAGGTGCTTCGGCAGCAGTTGGGCGCCGTAGGCATTGATGTAGCTCAGCAGGTAGGGCGCGGGCGCGGAAAGCCGCAGGACGATCCTGTGGGGGTTGGGCGTCTCCACCTCCGTCACGTTGCCGAAGGCGGATCTGCCGAACGGATGCAGCTTCTGCCAGACTTCCTTGAGGGTGAATTCCACGTCGGCGGCGGTGAAGTCCTTGCCGTCGTGCCATTTGACGCCCTTGCGCAGATCGAAGCTCACGGTGAGGCCGTCGGGCGAGACGTCCCACCGGGTCGCCAGCGCCGGGACGGGTTTCAGATCGGCGTCGAACGCCACCAGGCCTTCCATGATCTTGCTGGCGACTTCGCCGATGAACATGGTGGGGTTGATGGCCGAGTTGAGGCCGACCGGCTCGGTCTGGATGTTGGCGTTCAGAATGCCGCCGCGCACCGGGGTATCGCCCACGGTTTGCGCGGTCGCGGGACCGAATCCGGCCATGGCAAGGGCGAGACCCAGTATGGCCGCGATTCTTGGAAGGGTTGCAGATCTCATCGTGGAACTGACTCCGGTTGGGAACTCCGCCTTGGGCGTGAGCAGGGTGATGCAGCAATCGGCGCATGATCCGCGGAGCGTTTTGCCCTGCCGGAGCGGCAGGCAGGACGCCCGCCGCTCGGTGCTCGCTCCGCGGATTCGTCTGGCGCGGCCTACCGGCCGGGCGGTACCCAGGGCTTCAGCCCCAGGTGCTCGCGCAGCGTCGTGCCCGTGTATTCCCGGCGGAAACGGCCCCGTTTCTGCAGTTCGGGCACCAGGTGGTCGGCCACCGCTTCGAGGCCGCTCGTCTGCACGTCGATGTTCAGGTTGAAGCCGTCGGCGGCGCCGTTGTCGACCCACTCCAGGATGTCGTCCGCCACCTGCTCGGGCGTGCCGACCACGGTCCGGTGGCCGCCGGTGAGGTTGCTGTACAGCACGTTGCGGGTGGTGAAGCCCTGCGCCTTCGCTTCGTCGATGACGATCTGGCGGTGCCAGCGCGCGGCGAGCGGCACCCTGGCGGCGGCCGCCTCGATCTTGTCGTAGGGCAAAGGCTTGTCCAGCTCGAAATCGGCGGGCTGCAATTCGAACTGGCTGGCCAGCACTTCCAGCAGGTAGCGGGTGTCCAGTTGTTCGTCCAGATCCTTCTTGCGCCGCTTCGCTTCCGCCTCGGTGCCGCCGAGAATGGGAAAGAGGCCGGGGACCACGAGAAACTGCGACACGTCGCGGCCGAAGGACCTGGCGAGCGCCTTGGCATCCGTGTAGAACGCCCGGCCGCTCTCCAGCGTGCGCTGTCCGGTGAACAGCGCATCGGCGTAACGCGCGCCGAAGGCCTTGCTCTCGGCGGATTGCCCGGCCTGGAAGATCACCGGGCGCTGCGCGCCGGTCGGCGTCTGCAGCACGCCGCTGGAGCTGAAATGCTCGCCCTTGTAGTCGATGGGGCGCAGGCGGTTCCTATCCACGAAGACATGGTTCGCGGCGTCCGCCACCACGGCCTCGGCGGGCAGGGAATCCCAAAGCCGGGTCACGATCTCGGTGAATTCGCTGGCGCGCCGGTAGCGTTCTTCCTGCTCGAAGCCCTGTTCCAGCCCGAAGGTCCTGAGTACCGCCGGCGCCTGGCTGGTGGTGATGTTCCACGCGGCGCGGCCCTTGCTCACGTGGTTGATGGAGGCGATCTGCCGGGCCACGGTGTAGGGATGGCCGAACAGGCTGGTAGTGGTGGAAACGAGGCCGATGTGCCGCGTCGCCTGGCTCAGGGCGGAATGCAGCACGATGGGGTCGAGGGCGCGCCACGGGCGTTGGAACGGCTCGTCCCACGGGTAGGCGCTGCCCAGCGCGCCGACGTTGTCGGCCAGGAAAAGAGCGTCGAGCTTGCCGCGCTCGGCGACCCGGGCGATCTCGATGAAACGGTCGATGTCGGTGGACAGGGTTCGGGGGTCGGGCAGGGTTTTCCACGCGGCGTCGTGACGGCCGGATGCCAGCACGTTTACCCCCAGGACGATTTCCTTGCGGGAGGACATGGGTCGGGTTCTCCAATGGACGATTGGGAGGAGTGCCCTCCGATGCATGGATCGGAGGGCCTCGGCTTTTCTCTGGGGGATATGGAAGGAATTCGTCATTCCCGTGGCAGCGGGAATGGCGTTGGGAAAGTGTCCGCGAACTCTTCCTGCCTACGGCCTGATGGAGTACTCGGCCACCCTGGCATGCTTGGGCAGCACCTTGCGTTCGGACAGCCAGTCGGCGGCGCGCTGGAAATCGCCGAGGAACTGCGCGTCGTCCGCTTCGTAGAAACGATGCAGCCGCTTCAGGCCGACGAGATGGTCGCGCACGCCGTCGCTGTACTTGCCCGCTTTCTGGGCGATGATCTCGGATTCCAGCAGGTTCTCGTTCGCCCATTTGCCCTCGGCGGCATAGGCGTCGATCACGGCGCGCACCAGCGCGGAATTCTCCGTGACGAACTTTCTCGACGAGACGAGCGTGCCGAAATCGATGTAGAAAGGCAGGTCGGCGCCTTCGAAGAAGATGTCCTTGCCGCCGAACTGTTCGCGGGCGATGTCCACGCCGGGCGACCACATCGACCAGGCATCCACCTTGCCCTGGCCGAAGGCGGGCGCGGCATCGGGCGGGTTCAGGTAGACGAACTGCACCTGGTCGCGGCTCAGTCCGTTCTTCTCCAGTGCCGCCACGACCAGGAATTCCCCCAGGCCGGAGCGGTTGACGGCGATCTTCTTCCCCACCAGATCGTGGACGGTATCGATGCCGGAGTTCTTCTTCACCAGGATGGCCGTGCTGCGCGGATGCTGGACGTTGTACTGGACGAACACCAGCGGCGAGCCGGCCAGGATGGCGGCCAGGGCCGGCGTGGTGCTGCCGTAGAAGGCGAAATCGGCGCTGCCGCCGACCACGGCCTGGAGCGTGGGGGCGTGGTTGGGGAAAGGACCGATCCATTCGGCCTTGATGCCCTGCGCCGCCAGCGTCTTTTCGAACACGCCGCGTTCCTTGGCCAGCAGGGACAGCGCGCCGCTCGGTCCCCAGGTGAGGCGCACGGTATCGGTGTTGCGCGTGGCCGCCCTTGCCGCCAGCGCGCCTTGCGGCAGTCCGAGCAGTCCTGTGGCAGCGCCGCCGAGCAGCAGTCCGGTGCCCTGGATCAGTTTGCGGCGCGAAGGGTTGATGCGGTCCCGGGTCATGCTTTTCTCCTGTTCGGAATAGACAATGAAGACTCAGACATGGGCGGCGTCCGGCACGTCCACGCCCAGTTCGTGCAGCAGCCGGGCGCGCAAGGGACCGCGCCCGGCTTCCGTTTCCCTGGCCACGTCCAGGGAAATGGCAATCTTCCCGCTGCGCATCACCAGGATGCGGTCGGCGATGGCGATGGCCTCGTCCACGTCGTGGGTCACCAGCAGCACGCCGGGATGGTGGCGTGCCACCAGTTCGCGGATCAGCACGTGCATCTTGATGCGGGTGAGCGCGTCCAGCGCCGCGAAGGGCTCGTCCAGCAGCAGCAGTCCGGGCTCGCGCACCAGCGCCCGGGCGAGCGCCACCCGTTGCGCCTGGCCGCCGGAGAGATTGAGGGGCCAGTCGTTCTCGCGTCCCGCCAGTCCCACTTCGCCCAGCGCGTTCTGGGCCAGCACCCGGCCGGTGGCCGTGTTCATGCCCAGCGCCACGTTTTCCCACAGGGGCAGCCAGGCCATCAGGCGGTGTTCCTGGAAGACCACCGCGATCTCGCCGGTGCTCTCTATCGTTCCGTCGTCCGCTTCGTCGAGGCCGGCGAGCGCCCGCAGCAGCGTGGTCTTGCCGCAGCCGCTCTCGCCCAGCAGGGCGACGAACTCGCCGGTTCCGATCGCCAGATCGAGTCCGTCGATCACCACGCGCTCGCCGTACTGGCGGCGCAGGCCGCGTACCACGACGGCGTGACTGTTGGGAGAGAACTCGCCCATCAGCGCTTCCCTTTCGCGTAATTGGGATGCCAGGCAAGGAGACGGCGCTCCAGCCAGCGGGCGAGGCTGTCGCCCAGCGCGCCGAACGCGGCATAGATGATCAGGGTCAGGACGATGACGTCGGTCTTGAGAAACTCCCGCGCATCCATGACCAGGAAGCCGATGCCCTTGTCGGCGGCAATGAGCTCCGCGATCACCAGTGCCATGCAGGCCGTGCCGAGCGCGTAGCGCACGCCGGTCAGGATGGAGGGCATGGCGCCGGGCAGGATGATCCTGGAAATCTTTCCCCACACGCTCAGCCCGGTGACCTTGGCGACTTCCAGCAGCTTCGGATCGACCTGGCGGATGCCCAGCATGGTGTTGATGTAGATGGGAAACACCACCGCCAGCGTGACGAGGAAAATCCTGCCGCCTTCATCGACGCCGAACCAGATGATGACGAGCGGCAGCAGGGCGAGAAAGGGAATGGCGCGGACCATCTGCAGGGAACGGTCCAGCACCGCCTCGGCGAGACGGGAAAAGCCCACCAGCACCCCCAGGGAGAATCCGAGGGCGCTGCCGAGGATGAAACCCGCCAGGGCCCGCAGCAGACTCGCGCCCAGGTGGATGAAGAGATCGCCGTCCTGCGCCAGTTCCCAAGTGGTCCTGGCGACGACGCTGGGGGCGGACAGAATCTGCGGTGCGATGTAGCCGAGGCGGGAGAGAAACTCCCATGCCGCGACGACCGTTATCGGCACGAGCCATGAAATGAGGAAGAACGCCCGCTCGCCCAGCACCTTGTTCCGGGTGCACGGCGCAGGGTGCCGGGACTTGCGGGCCGCAGCCGTGCCCTGAGGCGCGGAGGGGGCTTCGGCTTCGGCCAGATCGTTGAAAGCGCCGGCAGCCAGCGTGCCTGTCGTTTTCATGCTGCATGCTCTCGATTCAGCGGGCGGGCATGCAGTCTCTTATGGCAAAAGTCGGCGATGCAAAAACAAAGTTCTTATATGCATAGCAGCCCGGGCATTCATATGCTTAGCAGGCCGATGGGGAACTCGGTATTTCAAGGAATCGGCCTTTTTTTCGGCCGGCCGTGAACGGTTTCGGAGTCTCCGTTTTTCAACAACGAATTTCTTATATGTACAGCGAGCCGGTTTTCATATGCTTAGCGGCTGGCGAGAAAACCGGCATTGCATGCACGGGGTTCAGGCGGTCTTGCGGTAGTCGTACAGATACTCGTCCAGCGGCACGTCGAGCAGGTTGTTGAACAGGTTGTTGGCCACCATCAGCCCGCCGAAGGCGATCAGCAGCACCAGGGTGCGGGTGTCGTGGCGTTCGGCCAGGCGGCGCCAGGCGTCCGCGTCCACGCCGTGGCCGTTGGCGAGGAAGGTGCGGGCCAGCGACTGCAGCAACTGCTCCTCCTCGGTGGGCACGAACGCCTCGGGCGGGATGCCCTTGTCGATGAGCAGGCGGCGGAAGAAGGTGGAGCACACCAGGCAGTCGGTGCCCGCCGAGATGGTGTGGCAGAAGATCCACACCGCGCGCTCGCCGAAGGCGGGGATCAGCAGGTCGCGCAGCTTGTACCACTCGATGTAGGCGTCGAAGGCTTCGGGGGCGTGCAGCAGGGTGCGCTGCATGTTGGTGACGCGCCCGTCGCGGGCGATCTTGGCGTCGTAGGAGACTTGCTGGCGCGGCGTCAGCGCGTCCGGGGAGAGGGGTTCGATGAGTTGCATGGCTGGACCTCCGATGGAAGGGAAAACGGCCGCTACAGCACCTTGGCCAGAAAGGCCTGGGTGCGCGGGTCGTGGGGGCGGTTGAAGAAGTCGGCGGCCGGGGCGTGTTCGACGATCAGCCCGGCGTCGGTGAAATAGACGTGGTCGGCCACCTCGCGGGCGAAGCCCATCTCGTGGGTGACCAGCACGCAGGTCATGCCCTCGGCGGCCAGTTCGCGGATGGTCACCAGCACCTCGCTGACCGTTTCCGGGTCCAGCGCGGCGGTGACCTCGTCGAACAGCATCACTTCCGGGCGCATCGCCAGGCTGCGCGCGATGGCCACGCGCTGCTGCTGGCCGCCGGAGAGTTCGCCGGGGTAGGCGTCCTCCTTGCCCTGCAGGCGCACCTTGGCGATCAGCGCGCGGGCGCGGGCCTCGACCTCGGCGCGCGGTTCGCGCAGCACGTGCAGCGGCGCCATCATGATGTTCTTCAGCACGGTCTTGTGCGGGAACAGGTTGTACTGCTGGAACACCATGCCCACCTTGCGCCGCAGGGCCAGGCGGTCGGTGGCGGGGTCGTGCACGTCCAGGCCGTCCACGTGGATGCTGCCGCCGTCGATGCGGGCCAGGCCGTTGATGCAGCGCAGCAGGGTGGATTTGCCGGAGCCGGAAGGGCCGATGATGCACACCACCTCGCCGCGGGCCACGTCGAGGCAGACGCCGCGCAGCACCTCCACGCCGTTGAAGGATTTGCGCACCTCGCGGCAGCGGATCAGCGGGGGGCGGCGCGTGGCCGCGGATGGATTCATGGCAGGCTGGGCGCCGGCCTGCGTTCGAGCAGGCGGGTGAGGCGCGCGATGGGGTAGCAGTAGGCGAAGAACCACAGCAGCAGGTAGCCGTATACCGGCAGCAGCAGGTCGTGGCGGTCCTGGTTGGCGAGCAGTTCGCCGGCCACGGACATCACCTCGTGCACGCCGACGATGTTGCACAGGGGGGTGGACACCACCACCAGCGCGTACAGATTCATCCAGCTCGGCAGCATGCGCCGCAGGCACTGGGGCAGCACGATCAGCCACACCGTCTGGCGGCGGCTGAAGCCCAGGGATTCGGCGGATTCCCACTGCCCGGGTGGAATGGACTGCACCGCGCCGCGCACGATCTCCGAGACGTTGGCCGCCGCGCCGATGGCGATGCCCAGGATGGCCTTGGCCCAGTCCGGAAAGGGCAGCGCGACGCCGAACAGGCGCAGCTGGAAGGGCAGCAACAGCATGCAGTAGAACAGCACCACCAGCCACGGCGCGTTGCGGAAGAAATGGGTGAGGAAATGGCAGGCGCGCCGCCACGGCGCGAGGCCCGACAACTGCCCCAGGCCGACCGCCAGGCCGAGCAGGCTGGCGAGCAGCATGGCGGCCACGCTGATCAGCACGTTCATCAGGAAGCCGGAGGCGATCGCCGGCGTCCATTGCCACAGCAGCAGCCAGGCCGGCGCGGCGCCGTCGGCCGCCGCGGCGGTGCCGGGGAGCAGCGCGGCCGGCAGGACGAATGCCCGCGCGCTCAGCATCCCAGCCCCGGCACGCGCAGGCGGCGCTCGATGCGCGCCATCAGCGCGTTGAAGCCGCTCACCAGCAGCACGTAGGACACCAGCACCACGTTCATCATCTCCGGCACGTTCAGCGCGTCGGACCAGATCTGGTTGCTCACGTAGAGGATTTCCGGCACGGCGATGGCGTAGGCCACGCTGGTCATCTTGATCAGGTTCACCAGGTTGTTGCTCAGCGCCGGAAAGCTGATGCGCAGCGCCAGCGGCAGCACCACGTACAGGTAGGCGCCCAGGCGGGTGTAGCCCAGGCTTTCGGCCGCTTCCTCGGTCTGGCGCGGCACGGCGTCGATGCCGGCGCGGAAGGTCTCGGTGTTGAAGGCGCCGGTGTAGAACGAGAAGCACACCACCGCCCAGGTGAAACCGCTGATCAGCGGTTCCGCCTGGCCGTGGGCGTTGTGCGCGGCGATGTAGGGGCCGAGGCCGAAGAACAGGAAATACAGCTGGATCATCGACGGCGTGTTGCGCACGAGTTCCACGTAGGCATTCACCAGCGCGCGCACGCAGCGCCAGCGCGAGCCTTGCAGCCAGGCGCCGACGGCGCCGATGAGCACGCTGGCGACGATGCACAGGGCCGCCATCTCCACGGTCAGCAGCACGCCGCGGAAGAAGCGCGCGGCGTCGAAGGGGTCGTAGAACACCACCAGGTTGATGCCGGTGCGCTCGTGCAGGTCGGCGAACCACCGCGCCAGCGCCTCCATCATCGCCGCGGCGTCTCCAGCGCGTCGCGCAGGCGGTAGTACTGGTACACGGCGCCCACGCCCAGCGCACGCAGGGCGTGGCCGGGAATGGGGCGCAGGGGCTGGAAGGGCATCGCCAGCTCGTCCGCCGGCCGGCCGCCGAGGAAGGCAGCGAGTTCGCGCCCGAACACCGTGCCCAGGCCCAGCCCGCGCCCGTTGCAGCCCAGCACCGCGAACAGGCCGGGCTCCGGTTCGTGCAGCTTCCAGGCGCTTTCCCGGTTCATCGCCATCCAGCCGCTCCACCAGTAGTCCACCGCCACCACGCCTTCCAGTTGCGGGAAGAGGGCGTGGATGCGCGCCAGGCTGGCGGCGATGCCGGGTTCCCGCTCGGCGCCGAACAGCGGCCCCTGGCCGCTGAAATGCAGGCGGCCGTCCGGATGGAGGCGCACGCCGGACATCAGCCGCCGGGTGTCGGTGAGGCCCTGCCCGCCGGGCAGGATGGCGCGCCGCAATTCCCCGGGCAGCGGTGCGGAGACGAACTGGTAGGCGCGCAGGGCGACGATGCTGCGCCACAGGTCGGCCCGCAGGCGGTCGCTGTAGCCGTTGGTGCACAACACCACGCGTTCGGCGCGGATTCGGCCGCCGCCGCACGCGGCCAGCCAGCCGCCGCCGTCGCGTTCCAGGGCCCGCACCCGCGTGCGTTCGTGGATCGCCGCGCCGGCGTCCGCCGCGGCGCGCGCCAGGCCGCGCGTGTAGGCGAGCGGGTCGATGGTGCCGGCGCGCGGGTCGAACACCGCGCCGCAATACACGCCGGGGCCGCTGCCGATCATCGCCGTGGTGCGTGGGGCGTCCAGCAGTTCCACGCGGTGGCCCAGGCGCGCCAGGTCGTCCACCCGCCGCGCCAGCCGTTCCAGCGCCCGCGGCGAGTGCGCGGCCTGCAGGCCGCCGCTGCGCACCGGCCGGGCGTCCATTCCATATTCGTCGACCAGGCCGAACACCAGGTCCGGCGCGGCGCGCGAGGCTTCAACGATGCGCGGGCCGTAGTGCGGCCCGTAGACCCGCAGGATCTCCGCCGGCTCCAGCCGGGTCGCCGCCGGCACGTGGCCCGAATTGCGCCCGGAGGCGCCCCAGCCCACGCAGTGCGCCTCGGCCACCCGCACGCGCTGGCCCTGCCGGGCCGCGTGCAGGGCCAGCGACAGGCCGGTGACGCCGCCGCCGACCACCAGCAGGTCGGCCTGGGCGTCGCCGTTCAGCGCCTCGCCGCCCGCATCGTCATCGGGACGGCCATAAGGGGTGCGCGGCAGGGCGGCGGCGTCTTGCGAGGGCAGGTACATGTCAGTTGCTCCACCGCGCGTGGCGCGGCCCACGACGCATGAAACGTGGTGGTTTTGCTCCCTCTCCCCTTGCGGGGGAGGGAGAAAGGTGGCAATCTGCCCGTCCCCCGTCAGGGGGCCCGGACTTTCGGCGGATGTCGTCCAGTTTCATTTCAGCGGAAAGCGTGCGGGTTGGCGGGCATCACGGCGCTCACTTGCTGCCGGCGGCGTATTTCTTCTCAAGCTCCGCAACGTATCCGCTGCGCTTGCCGGGGAACCATTTCTGCTCCAGTTCGCGGATGTAGCCGGCGCGATACCATTCCTGCGAAAGCTCGGTCAGCAATGCATGGAAGCGCTCCTCGCCGTGGCGCACCGCGATGGCGACGGGCTGGGGCAGGATCGATTCCAACGGCAATTCGTAATTGGCCCATTGGGGCTCTTCCAGGCGCTGGGTCAGCGCGTTGTCGTCATACACGAAGCCGATGCAATTGCCGTTCTGCAGGGCCGAATAGGCTTCCGGCGGCGATTTGAAGGCGATCACCTCGGCGCCGTATTCCTGCTGCACGTGGCGGTTGAAATACGCCCCCTGGTTGGCGCAGATCTTCCTGCCCTTGAGTTCCTTCCAGTCGCGGATGCCGGCGGATTTCACCAGCATCACATTGGCCGCCGAGGCGTAATAACCCGGCTCGACGATGGCGACGACCTTGCGCCGCTCCGGCGTGTCGTTCATCGCCGCGATCAGCACGTCGATCTTTCCCTGTTCGAGAAACTGGATTTGATTGGCGGCCTCGGTGGGGATGATTTCCAGCCCGACCTTCAGGCGTTCCGCCACCTTGCGCGCCAGATCGACGGAAAACCCTTCGAATTCGCCCGCCGCATTGCGCACGCCGAAGGGCTTGTAATTCGATTTGCCGCCCACCACCAGCTTGCCGCGCTGCTGGATGTCGTCGATCGCATCCGCCTGCGCGGGCGTGGCGAATTGCAGGCCCACGGCGGTCAATAGCAATGCGCTGATGCGGCCCAATGCGTGAACGTTCATTTGCACTCCTTCATGGCGGGCAGCGAAACGCCCTTATAGAAAAAACGGAATAAGCTTCTCAATAGAAATTATTACTTGGTTTTTTATCAACTATATATTCTCGCAATCGGCTCAACAATCGCCATTTGTGGCGATTAATCCATGACAAAAAATCATGTTTCGGAGCGAGCATGCCGAGTTTGAGAAAAAGGCTTCCGCCGCCCAACAGCATCGTCACGTTTGAATCCGCCGCGCGTCACGGCAGTTTCACGTCGGCCTCGGAAGAATTGCGCGTGACCCAGGCCGCCGTGAGCCGGCAGATCCGGCGCATCGAGGATTACATCGGCCAGGCCCTGTTCAAGCCGGCGGGGCGCGGGCGGGTGCTCACGCCCGCCGGGCGCGAGCTTTTCGAAGCGGTCTCCATCGGCCTCGGCCACATCGCCGGCGCGGTATCGAGGATTCAGGAAAAAAGCGCGCGCTCCTGCGTCACCATCGCCACGCCGCTGTCCTTCGCCAACCTGTGGCTGATTCCGCGCATCGCCTCGTTCCGGCGCGCCTATCCGGACATCGAGATCCGCTTCGTCACCACCGACGGCGACCTCGACCCCGCCGGCGCGGGCCTGCCCCTGGCGGTGCGCTACGGCGACGGCAAGTGGCCGCACCTGGCGGTGACGCCCTTCCTGGAACTGGAAGTGTTCCCGGTGTGCACCGCCGGCTACCTGAAGGAATGCGGGCGCCTGGAAAGCGTGGACGACCTGCTGGGCAAGACCCTGCTGGACCGGGAAACCGAAAACGCCTTCGCGATCCGCTGGAGCACCTGGCTGGAGGCCATGGGCGCCGCGCCCGAGCAGAGCCCGCGGCGCCTGTACTTCAACAGCTACGAGACGGTGATCCGCGCGGTGCTCACCGGCCAGGGCGTGGCGCTGGGGGTGGACGTGCTGCTGGAGGAACACCTCGGCCAGTCCATGCTGGTGGCGCCGCTGGATTGCCGGCTGCGCTGGCCGCAGGCCTACTACCTGGTGTCGCCCCACGGCGCCGAACTGACGCGGGAAATGTGCATCTTCGCCGACTGGCTGCTCAGCGAGGCCCGCGCCGCGCGCAGCGCCAGGCATTAGGCGGCGGGGCTGCTACTGCTGCGCCTGCTGCTGCGCTTCGCGGGCGGCGCGCTCCATGTCGCGCACGAAGTAGATGAAATCCATCTCCGCCGCCGGGGCGCCCAGGCGGGTGGCCACCGCCGAGATCTGCCCGCGGTGGTGGGTGAAGTGGTTCATCAGATGGGTGAGGATGTCGGCCAGCGTGGCGTGGTGCACCTCGCCGCCGCTGCGGGTGTAGCGCACCATGCCGTCGAACTCGGCCTGCTGCCGCTGCGCCAGCCAGTGGCGGAAGTGGCGCAGCTCGTGCTGCAGCCCGTGCTTGAGTTCCGTCCAGCGCGGCTCGCCGATGCGGTGGAAATCCACCGCCGGGCTTTCGCCGCGCAGCTGGGCCGCCCACAGGCGCAGCACCACCAGCAAGTGGTCCACGGTGTGGTGGATGCTGCCGAAGAACAGGCCCTCCTGCGCTTCCAGGGCCTCGGGCTGCAGGCGGGCCAGGCTGTCGAACAGCACCTGGTTGGCCCACAACTGGTAGTCGGTCTGCCGGATGAAGTGGCTGCGCCAGTCCGTCGCCATGCTTCGCCTCCCGCGCCCGGACGCCGCGCTAAACGGATTCGTTCAGCAGGCGTTCGAGCAATGCGTGCAACTTGTCGAAGTCGGGTTCGCCGAGATACTTCTGCACGATCTGCCCGCGCTTGTCGATCAGGAAGGTCGTCGGGGTGAGGCGCACGCCTTCGAAGGCCCGCGCCACCTCGCCGCGGGCGTCCAGCGCCACGGTGAAGGGCAGGCCGGTGCGCTCCGCGTAGGCCTTCACCTGGGCGGGCGGGTCGTAGTCCATGGCCACGGCGATGGTGCGGTAGCCGCGCGGGGCGAACTTCTCGTGGGTGCGCACCAGTTCCGGCATCTCCTTGACGCAGGTGGTGCAGGTGGTGGCCCAGAAATTCACCAGCACCACCTGGCCGCGCAGGTCGGCGGTGCGCAAGGTTTCGCCCTGCAGCGTGGTGAAGGCCACGTCCGGCGCGGCCGGTTTCCGGGTGAACACGAAAAAGCCCGCGATGGCGAGAACCAGAACCGCGATCGCGGCGATAATCTTGACCTTCATGTGCCTGACCGAGAGAGGTGCGTCATGGGTCCGATTCTGCGAGCTTTCGCCCTGCTTGTCATCTGCACGCCCTTGTGGGCGGCCGGCGGCCTTGCCAGCCTGGCCGGCTTCAGCGAGCAGAACAGTGCCACCGGTCTGCGAGAGGCCCTGACCCAGGGGGCCGGGCGCGCGGTGGACCTGCTCGGCCGCCGCGACGGCTTCCTGGCCAATCCCAAGGTGAAGATTCCCTTGCCCGAGGCGCTGGAGAAGGCCGAGCCCCTGTTGCGCATGACCGGGCGCGGCAAGGATCTGGACGAGCTGGTGACCGCCATGAACCGGGCCGCCGAGGCGGCCGTGCCGGAGGCGCGCAGCCTGCTCGTCAATGCGGTGAAGCAGATGAGCGTGCAGGACGCCAAGAACATCCTCACCGGCGGCGACGATTCCGGCACGCGTTACTTCCGCCAACACACGGAAGGCCGGCTCACGGAACTCTTCCTGCCCGTGGTCAAGCGCAGCACCGACCGCCTGGCGCTCGCCGGGCAGTACAACGCCCTGGCCGGCCAGGCCGCCACTTTCGGCCTGTTGAAGGCCGAGGACGCCCAGATCGAGGGCTACGTCACGCGCAAGGCCCTGGACGGCCTGTACCTGCTGATCGCCGAGGAAGAGCGCGCCATCCGCGCCAACCCGGTGGAAGCGGCCGGCACCTGGGCCAAGCGCATCTTCGGCGCCCTCAAGTAAGGCCCATGGCGGCCCTGCTCAACGCCCCCCAGCGCGAGGCCATCCGCTATCTGGACGGCCCCTCGCTGGTGCTCGCCGGCGCGGGCAGCGGCAAGACCCGGGTCATCACCCACAAGATCGCCCATCTGATCAACGAATGCGGCTTCGAGCCGTACAACATCGCCGCCATCACTTTCACCAACAAGGCCGCCAAGGAGATGCAGGAGCGCGTCGCCCACCTGATGGGCGGGCGGGCGCCGCGGGGGCTCACGGTGTGCACCTTCCACGCCCTGGGCGTGCGCATCATCCGCCAGGAGGCGGTGCACTGCGGGCTGAAGCCCCAGTTCTCCATCCTGGACGCCGCCGACACGGTGCAGATCGTCGCCGACGCCGCCAAGGACGGCGACAAGGGCATCGCTAAGCAGATGCAGTGGCAGATTTCCGCGTGGAAGAACGCCATGGTCACCCCGGCCGAGGCCGCGCAACTGGCCGACAACGAACTCGCCGCGGCGGCGGCCGCGGCCTACGTGGAGTACGACCGCACCCTGCGCGCCTACCAGGCGGTGGATTTCGACGACCTCATCGGCCTGCCGGTGCAGCTCTTCGAGAACAACGAAGAGGTGCGCGAGCGCTGGCAGCATCGCCTGCGCTACCTGCTGATCGACGAATACCAGGACACCAACCGCGCCCAGTACCGCCTGCTGCGCCAGCTCTCCGGCGAGCGCGGCATGTTCACCGCGGTGGGCGACGACGACCAGGCCATCTACGCCTGGCGTGGCGCGGACGTGGAGAACCTGCGCCTGCTGCAGCAGGACTACCCGAAGCTCAAGGTCATCAAGCTGGAGCAGAACTACCGCTCCTCGCGCCGCATCCTGGAGGCGGCCAACACGCTCATCGCCAACAACGAAAAGCTCTTCGAGAAGCGCCTGTGGTCCGAGCACGGCCCGGGCGAGCAGATCGCCGTGCATGGCTGCCGCGACGCCGAGGCCGAAGCCGAATGGGTGGCCATGAAGATCAATGCCCACCGCTTCGAGGCCCGCACCGCCTACAAGGACTACGCCATCCTGTACCGGGGCAACCACCAGGCGCGCGGGGTGGAGCAGGCCCTGCGCAACGCCGGCATTCCCTACGTGATCTCCGGCGGGCAGAGCTTCTTCGACAAGGCCGAGATCCGCGACCTGATCGCCTACCTGCGCCTGCTGCAGAACGAGGACGACGACCTCGCCTTCATCCGCGCCATCACCACGCCGCGGCGCGGCATCGGCGCCGCCACGCTGGAAACCCTGGGGCGCTATGCCGGCGAGCGCCACGTGAGCCTGTTCGCCGCGGTGGCGGAGGAGGGGCTGGCCGAACACCTGGCCGTCCGCCAGCTCGAAGCGGTGCGGGAATTCACCGCCTTCATCGACAAGCTCAAGTACCGCGTGACCCGCGAACCCGCCGGCCGCCTGTTGGAGGATCTCCTCGCCGCCACCCGTTACGAGGCCTGGCTGTTCGAGCACCTGGACAGCCGCGAGGCGGAAACCAAGTGGAGCAACGTGCGCGACTTCGTCGGCTGGCTCACCCGCAAGGGCGACGAGGACGGCAAGAACCTGGTCGAACTCGCCCAGACCATCGCGCTCATTTCCATGCTGGACAAGGACGACCCGGACTTCGACGGCGTGCAGCTCGCCACCCTGCACGCCTCCAAGGGCCTGGAATTCCCCCACGTTTTCCTGATCGGCGTGGAGGAGGGCCTGCTGCCCCACCAGGCCAGCCTGGACGAGGACAAGGTGGAGGAAGAGCGCCGTCTGATGTACGTGGGCATCACCCGCGCGCAGCGCAGCCTCACCCTGACCTGGTGCGAGCGGCGCAAGATGGGCAAGGAATTCCGCCCCTGCCAGATCAGCCGCTTCGTCGCCGAGATGGGCGGCGACGTCAAGCTGAGCCACCGGCGCAGCAACGATCCCCTGGGCAAGGAAGAAGGCCGCAACCGCGCCGCGGCCCTGCTCGCCATGCTGGAACGGCGCTCGTAGGAGCGGGCTTGCCCGCGATGCGGCCTGCGGGAAAACAAACACCCCATCGCGGGCAAGCCCGCTCCTACCGGCGCGCAGGCGGGCACGGGCTGGGCGCGCAAAAAAGGCAGCCCGCAGGCTGCCCCTCTGTTGCCGTGCGACCGGTCGCCGCTTACTCCACCGGCGGCTCGGTGAAGCCGGCGCCGGCGGTGTTGGCCAGATAGGCCGTCGCGCGCACCACTTCCGCATCGGTCAGGTCGGTCGCGCCACCCTTGGGCGGCATTGCATTCAGGCCGTTGGTCACCGAGGCCACCAGCGCGTCCAGGCCCTTGCCCAGGCGCGGCGCCCACTGGCCGGCGTCGCCGGTCGTCGGCGCGCCCAGCACGCCCGTGGCGTGGCAGGCGGTACACACGGCGTTGTAGATCTGCTCGCCGGTGCGCGAACCGGCGGCGACCTTTTCCACCTTGAGTTCGATCCTGGCGACCGGGGCGATGGCCGAGGCGGTCACTTCCGGGTCCACCTCGGGCGGCTTGCCACAGCCAGCCAGCAGCGAAGCTGCGACCACGGCAACGACAGGCAGGGCGAGGCTAAGAGGCCGCTGGGCGGCGCGAGTAGCGCAATGTTCCGACATGCTTGGTCCTTTGACTGGCGGGAGACAAAGGCCGAATTATAGCGGTGCCGCCGCCGCTTGTGGCGTCGCATCATGGACTTCGCCCGTGTTCCGGTATATGCTTGCGCGCCTCGCTGGGGAGGTATTCCCGGCATTCCCGCGCCCGTAGCTCAGCTGGATAGAGTACTGCCCTCCGAAGGCAGGGGTCGGACGTTCGAATCGTCTCGGGCGCGCCAGACACTGGATGGGCTAGCGATGTCGCTAGCCCATTGTCTTTGGCCCTCTGCAAGAGCTTCAGGAATCGTCGAGGTCGGCAACGCTCCAGGAGCGCCCATGGATTCGTCCATCCCGTCGTACGAACTCGAACCGGCCGCTGTCTGGCGCCATTTCGCCACCCTCAGCCGTATTCCCCGCATGTCCGGGCACGAGCAGGTCCTGCGGGACGAGATCGCGGGCTGGGCGCGGCAGCACGGGCTGGGTGTGGCGGTGGATGCCACCGGCAACCTGGTGATCTCCAAGCCCGCCACGCCGGGCCGCGAGGACAGGCCGGGTGTCGTGCTGCAGGGCCATCTGGACATGGTCTGCCAGAAGAACGCGGCCAGCACCCACGACTTCTCCCGCGACCCCATCCACGCCGAACTGCGCGACGGCTGGCTGGTCGCCGACGACACCACGCTGGGCGCGGACAACGGCATCGGCGTCGCGCTGGCGCTCGCAGCGCTGGAAGCCGGCGACATCGCCCATCCGTCGCTGGAAGTGCTGCTGACCGTGGACGAGGAAGCCGGCATGACGGGCGCGCGCGGCCTGCGGGCCGGGGCCCTGCGCGGCCGGCGGCTCATCAACATCGATACCGAGGACTGGGGCGAGTTCTACCTGGGCTGCGCGGGCGGCGCCGATGTGGTGGTGGACGCGCCGCTGGAATCCGAAGCCGCACCGGCGGGCTGGCAGGCGCTGCGGGTCACGGTCGAGGGCCTGAAGGGCGGTCATTCGGGCGTGGACATCCACCTGCAGCGGGGCAACGCCATCAAGCTGCTGGTGCGTGTCCTGCACGGGCTCGCGGCGGACGGTGTGCCTTTCGCCCTCGCGGCCATGGAGGGTGGCACCGCGCGCAATGCGCTGCCACGGGAAGCGGGCGCGCTCATCCTGGTGCCCGATGGCAACGGGGCCGGCCTGCGGCAAGCGCTGACGCGCACCGCCGCCGAGATCGCCGAGGAACTGGCCGGCGTGGATGACGGCTTTGCGCTGCGCGCCGAACCCGATCCAGCCCGCCCGGAGCACGTGCCGGACGCCGCCACCGCCCGCCGCGTGCTGGCCGCGTTGCACGCCGCACCCCATGGCGTGCGCCGCATGAGCACGCGGGTGGCGGGCGTGGTGGAAACCTCCGACAACCTCGGTGTGCTGCGGCTGGATGCGCAACGCCTGCAGGCGACGCTGATGGTGCGTTCGCTGCTGGATGCGGGTACGCGGGCGCTGGCGGACGAGATCGTCGCCCTGTTCGATCTGGCTGGCCTGCCTGCCTCCGTCAGCGAACCCTACCCCGGCTGGGCGCCGAACCCGGATTCGGCGCTGCTGGCGAGTTTCCTGCAGGTCTACCGGCGCGAGTTCGGCGGCGAGGCAGCGGTCAAGGTGATCCACGCCGGCCTGGAATGCGGCATCTTCACCGCCACCTGGCCGGACATGGACATGATCTCCTTCGGCCCGACCATACGCGGCGCCCACGCACCGGGCGAGCGGGTCGAGGTGGAGAGCGTCGGGCGCGCGTGGCGACTGCTGGCGGCGGCGCTGGCAGAACTGTAGTTCCCCGCCGCCACGCGGAACTCCCTCACCCCAGCCGCGGCCGGTTGGGCAGTTCGTCGATGTCGTGCCCGCCCTCGCGGCGCGGGAAGTGCCGTTCCAGTTCGGCACCGACCACATCGACCGCCCGCGCCAGACCGTCCTCGTAGCGGCCGGCGCGGAAGTCCGCGCCCATGTCCCCCAGCAGCGCCGCCCATTCCTCCGCCGGCACGTGCCGCGCCAGGCCGCGGTCGGCGACGATCTCGATGCGGTGCTCGGCCAGTTGCAGGTAGATCAGCACGCCGTTGTTCAGTTCGGTGTCCCACACGCCCAGCCTGCCGAAGCGGGAGAGCGCCCGTTCGCGTACCACGCTGCCGATGTCCAGGCCGGTGCGCCATTGCCGCCACAGGTCGGCCAAGGGCAGGCTGGCTTCCACGTAGATGCAGATTTCGCCCAGATGGCGGGCCTCGCTGGCGGCGATGCGTGCTTCCAGCCGGTGCAGCGCGTCCTCGCCCACGGCGCGGCGGGCGTCGCCGGCGTCCAGCCACAAGTGGCGGATGAGGCGGGTCAGGATCGTCATGGCCGCTTCCCTTACCAGCGTCCCGAGGCGCCGCCGCCGCCGAAGCTGCCGCCGCCGCCCGAACCGAAACCACCGCCGCCGAAGCCGCCTCCGCGTCCGCCGCCGCCCCAGATGATGGGGCCGCCCCGGCCGCCACCGCCCCGCCCGATGCCGCCGCCACCGCCGCCCGAACCCATGCCCAGCACGAAGATCAGCGCCAGCATGCCGCCGATCACCGCCAGCAGCAGGCTGCCGGTGAGCAACTTCACGAGTACGCCGGTACCGCCCGCGGTGACGAGCGTGCCGAGCTTGCGGCCCAGCATTGCGTTGAGCACGCCGCCGACGATGGGCACGCCGACGAAGAGGAAGACGGCGAGGTCGGCGAGGGACAGCGTTCCGCCCGCCTGGGTGTCGTCGGCTTGCGGCAGCGGCAGTTCCTCGCCGCGCACCAGCTTCATCAACGCTTCCACGCCCGCATCCAGCCCGCCGGCGAAGTCGCCCTGGCGGAAGGCGGGCAGGATGAGGCGGTCGATGATGCGGAAAGCGGCCAGATCCGGCACCGCGCCTTCGAGGGCGCGCGCCACCTCGATGCGTACCGCGCGGTCGTCCTTAGCCACGACCAGCAGCAGGCCGTCGCCCACGTCGCGGCGGCCGATCTTCCAGGTGTCGGCCACGCGGAAGGCGTAGGCGGCGATGTCCTCGGGCGCGGTGGTGGGCACCAGCAGCACGACGAGCTGGGTGCCGCGCTCCTTCTCGAAGGCGGCGAGTTTGTCGTCCAGCGCCTGGCGCCGGCCGGCGTCGAGCGTGCCGGTCTGGTCCATGACCCGCGCGGTGAGGGCGGGCACGGGTTGCAGGTCCTGCGCGACAGCCGGGAAGGACAGCGCGAAGCCGGCCATCAGCCACAGCAGCAGGCCGGCGAGCCAGCCGGCCGGCTGCGGGCGAGCGTGATGGGTCATTCGGTTCGGCGAACGCGAATCAGCGCGCCGGTTGCGCCGGCTGGCCGCCGAAATCCACCGTCGGCGGGCGCGAAATCTCGGCCTCGTTGGCGACGGTGAAGCCCGCCTTGGGCTTGTAGGAGAAGACCATCGCCGTCAGGTTGGTCGGAAAGCTGCGCGCCAGCACGTTGTATTCCTGCACGCTCTGGATGTACTTGTTGCGGGCGACGGTGATGCGGTTCTCGGTGCCTTCGAGCTGCACCCGCAGATCCTGGAAGGCCTGGTTGGCCCTGAGATTGGGGTAGGCCTCGGCCACCACCAGCAGGCGCGACAGGGCGCTGCCGAGCTGACCCTGGGCCTGCTGGAAGCGCTCCATCGCCTGCGGATCGTCGAGCATTTCGGGCGTCACCTGGATGGCGGTGGCGCGGGAGCGGGCCTCGATGACGCGGGTCAGCGTCTCCTGCTCGAAACTGGCCTCGCCCTTCACGGTGGCGACGAGGTTGGGGATCAGGTCGGCGCGGCGCTGGTACTGGTTGAGCACCTCCGCCCAGGCGGATTTGCTCTGTTCGTCCAGACGCTGGAAGTCGTTGTAGCCGCAGCCGCTGACCAGCGCGACGGTGGCGGCAAGGGCGAGAAACCGGAAAAAACGGGAACAGCGGCGGCAGGCGGGCATGTTCGTCCTCCGTGGGGTGAGGGCCGGGGCGGGATCAGGGAGCCATTCTGGACGCGCTACTTTAGCAGCGTCATCGCCGGGTGCGGCAACCGGTGTCCGGCGCCTCCCTGCGCTGTATGGATTCAGGTGCACCCACAGGATAAGGGCTGCGTTCAGCGGATAGTGCCCCGGGGGGTGAGCCTCTAGCTTAGAGGCCACTAGAAGCCTTCAAGGCTCGATTCGCCAACCCCGACCCGACAGAGCAGCCATGGACCGCATCGCCGAGCAGATCGCCTCTTCTTCCCCACCCGCCCCCGCGGCCCGGCCCGCCGCGCCCGGCGAGGACCGCCGCCGTGGCCGGGCGGTCGGCGGCTACGTGGTGTCCGCGCTGCCGTGGCTGATCATCGCCGGCCTGCTGTGGGCGGGCCTGTTCGTCAAGCCGCAGCCGGTGGGCGCCAGCCTGCAGCCGCCGGTGCTGGAGCGGCGCGACCACTACTACGGCCTCGCCGCCGCGGACGGCCTGCTGCTGGCGGCGGGCTCGGGCGGCAAGATCCTGCGCATCGATCCGGCTTCGGGGCGGATCAAGCGCGTGCCCACGCCCACCGGCGAAACCCTGCAGGACGTGGCCACCTGGGACGGTACGCGGGCGGTGGCTGTGGGCAACGACGGGGTGATCCTGGTGTCGGCCGATGGTGGCGCCACCTGGACCCAGGTGGCCGACGTGCCCCGTTCCGAGATCGCCAACAAGTTCGCCCGCGCGCGCACCGCCCCCGGGGGCGTGGCGGTGGCGAGCGGGGAGATGGGCGCCCTGCTGATGAGCCGGGATTTCGGCGCCACCTGGACGCGCCTCCGCGAAGAGGAAGACCTGGCCTGGAACGACGTGGCGCTGATCGGCGAGGCCGGCATCGTGGCCGTGGGCGAGTTCGGCCGCATCGTGGTGAGCGGGGACGGCGGCGCCACCTGGAACGAAATCCCGTCCCCGGCGGCGAGTTCGCTGATGGCAGTCGCCTTCCGTGACGGGCAGCACGGCGTGGCCGTGGGCCTGGAGGGCGTGGTGCTGACCACGCAGGACGGCGGTCTCACCTGGACCCGGGCGGAGGCGGACGTCCAGGTCCACCTCTTCGACGTGAGCTGGGACGCCGCGGGCGCGCGCTGGATCGGCGCCGGCGCGCTGGGAAGCTGGATCACCGCCGACGGCGAGGGCCGGCGCTGGCAGAGCGGGCGTCTGGACGAACGTGACCTGTCCTGGCACACGCGCGTGCTGCCGGCGGACGGCCAGGCCTGGTTCGCCGGCGCCAACGTCGGCCGCTGGGACGGCCGGGCCTGGGTGCCGCTCGGCAACTGAGCCCGCGGCCCCGCTCCGAATCACCCCTCATCAGAGAGCACAGAAATGATCGAACGCATCGCGGAGTTCTGTATCCGCAAACGCAGCGTGGTCGTCGGCGCGCTCGCCGTGGCGACGCTGGTCCTGTCCTGGTTCGCGCTCCATGTGGACGTGCGCACCGTGTTCGAGGACATGCTGCCCACGAAGCACGAGTACATCCAGACCCACCAGAAGTTCAAGGACACCTTCGGCGGCTCGAACATGGTCACGATCATGGTCGAGGTGGGCGAGGGCGACATCTTCACCCCCCGCGTGCTGGACAAGGTGCGCACCATCACCCTGGGCCTGCGGGAAGTGTCGGCGGTGAATCCGTACCAGATCACTTCCCTGGCTTCCAAGAAGCTCAAGGAAGTGCGCGCCTCCACCGACGGCATCGAAACCAAGCCGCTGATGTGGCCGGACCTGCCCGCCAACGCCACGGAAATGGCCCTGCTGCGTGAATCGGTGCTGCGCAACCCGCTGGTGTACGGCCCCTACGTCTCCAAGGACCTGCAGGCCACGCTGATCACCGTGGACTTCATCGACCGTGAAGTCGATTACGCCAAGGTGTTCGAGGAAATCCGCGCGCTGATCGCCACGGTGCAGGACGACTCGGTGCACATCCGCGTGGTGGGCGATCCCATCCTGTACGGCTGGGTGAACCACTACGTGCCGGAAACCGTCAACCTGGTCGCCGCGGCCATGGGCCTGACGCTGGCCATGCTCTTCGTGCTGCTGCGCACCTGGCGCGGCGTGCTGCTGCCCCTGCTGGCCGCGGTGGTGAGCGCCATCTGGGCGCTGGGCCTGTGCCGCATCCTGGGCGTGCATTTCGAGCCGCTGGTGATCGTGGTGGCGATGCTGATCACGTCGCGGGCCGTGTCCCACTCGGTGCAGATCGTCAATCGCTTCGACGACGAACTGGCGGTGCTCCCGCCCGGCGCGGGCTGTGCCCAACTGGCCGCCAAGGTGGCGCTGGCGGACCTCTTCCGCCCCGGCATGCTGGGCGTGATCGCGGACGCGGCCTGCATGGCGGTGGTGGCGCTGTCGCCCATCCCCATGCTGCAGAAGCTCACGCTGCTGTCGGTGGTGTGGGTGTCCACGCTGACCATCAGCGCCGTGATCCTCACCCCCGTGCTGCTCTCCTACATCCGCAAGCCCCACGGCACGGTGCATCCCATCGACTGCGCGCCGCTGCTGCGGAAGCTGCTGGACCTGGGCGTGTGGATGGCGACCTCCCGCTTCCGCTACGCGGTCATCGGCTGCAGCACCGTGGTGATGATCGTCTCCGGCCTCTACGCTTTCAACCTCAAGATCGGCGACGCCAACCCGGGCTCGCCCATCCTGTGGCCGGAATCCGCCTACAACGTGGATTCCGCGGCCATCAACGAGCGCTTCCACGGCGTGGACCGCATGTTCATCGTCGTGGGCGAGGACGGCAAGGAAGGCCTGGTGAAATCCAACGAGGTGCTGCAGGCCATGAACGGCTTCCAGCGCTTCATGGAGGCCCAGCCGGAGGTGGGCGGCTCGCTCTCCATCGCGGACGTGATCCCGGTGGTCAACAGCACGCTGCGCGAAGGCAACCCGCGCTACCTGGAGCTGGGCGACACCCAGGCGGTGAACGGCAGCCTGGTGGCCATCCTGGATTCCGTGTCCGAACCGGGCGACATGGACCGCTTCACCGACACCGCCTACGCCAACGGCGCCATCACCATGATGTTCCGCGACCGCCAGGGCGAGACCATCCGCACCGCGGTGGCGCGCATCAAGGAGTTCATCGCCCAGCACCCCCTCTCCGAAGGGCAGTGGCAGCTCGCCGGCGGGCTGATCGGCGTGATGGCGGCGGTGAACGAGGTGATCCTCTCCAGCCAGATCGAGCACATCGCGCTGGCGCTCTTCGTACTGGTGGTGATCTGCACCGTGGTCTATCGCTCCACGGTGGCGGGCATGCTGTTCATGGTGCCGGTGATCATCTCCAACACGCTCACCTTCAGCTTCATGGCCTGGAAGGGCATCGGCATGAACATCAACACCGTGCCCGTGGCCGCGCTCGGCATCGGCCTGGGCGTGGATTACGCCTTCTACGTGGCCGACCGCATCAAGGAAGAGATCGCCGCCGGCAGCACGCCGGAGAAGGCCATCCACGAAGCCCTGCACTCCGCCGGCATGGGCGTGCTGGTCACCGCGGGCGTGCTCATCTTCAGCACCCTGCTGTGGTGGGCGTCGTCGCTGCGCTTCCAGGCGGAGATGGGCCTGCTGATGGCGATCTGGCTCGCCGTCTCCGCCGCGTCGGCGCTGTTCGTCATGCCTTCCATCATCTACGTGTTCCGCCCGGGCTTCATCTTCGGCGACAGGAACCACCACGACCGCCCCGTGCTCGCCGGCCTGCGTCCCGCCGCGGCCGGTGCCTGAACCCCTCCCCCCCGACCCACTCCCCACAGAGAGCAACCATGAAGAAGAGAAACCGCAACCCGGGGCGCCACCGCGCCCTCCTCGGCACCGCCATCGCCGCCGGCCTCGCCTTCCCGGTCCTGCCGGTCCAGGCGCAGGAAGAAAGCAGCCTGAAGGTCGACGGCTACCTGCGCCAGGAATTCTCCTGGAACACCCGCAACTGGGAAGACACGCCCGACTACGACGACAGCGGCAAGCTGTCCATGGCGCGCACCACCGCCCGCCTCAACCTGGACTGGAAGGCCACGGAGGACGTTTCCGTGGTCGCCAAGCTGCGCGCCGTGGGCGAGGTGCAGACCGGCTTCCTGCGCCACCTGGAGAAGATGGGCGCGCACAACTACCGTGATGGCAACATCATGGAGCTGTACAACCGCAACCGGATCAGCGACGTGATCCGCGAGCTGTACGTGGACTTCCCGCTCGGCGAGCGCACCCGCGTGCGCCTGGGCAAGCAGCAGATCGCCTGGGGCGAGACCGACTTCTTCGCCGCCAACGACCTGGTGCACGGCTTCGACTGGACCTGGCGCTCCTTCCTGGAGCCGGCCAACGAGGAGTTGCGCAAGGCCAACATCATGGCCAAGGTGAACATCGACGTGCCCGAGCTGGAAGGCGGCATCGAAATGTTCATCCGCCCGGGCTGGGACCGCAAGAGCGACATCGGCACCGAGCTTGAGATCTACGGCGGGCGCTGGTCCAGCCAGCCCTGGGCGGGCGTGGACTTCCGCAACATCGACCCCTACGACTTCGAGAACGACAAGGGTGACGTGCGCGACGTCACCGGCGGCATCCGCTGGAGCGGCCTGGCGGGGGACATCAACTACTCGGTCTCGTACCTCAAGACCTACTGGCCCGCCGCCATCATGAACGGCACCAGCAAGTTCAACGGCATCCCCGGCTTCAGCGACGTGGAAACCGAAGGCCGCGCCGACACCAACGGCATGTTCGGCGACATCATCTACCCGAAGGTGGACGTGTTCGGCTTCACCGCCAGCGGCTACTCGGAATGGGCCGATGCCGTGTTCAGCACCGAAGTGGCCTACGTCAAGGACGCCGCCTACAACTTCTCCGCGATTCCGGGTTCGCTGGCGACGCAGAACGTCGCGCCGGGCTTCGATGGCGTCAAGTACAAGGACGTGCTGGCCTGGATGGTGCGCATGGACAAGAACCTGGCCTTCACCCAGTCCCTGCTGGGCACGGAAAAGCCGGCCTTCTTCTCCGTGCAGCTCTTCGACAAGTGGATCCAGGACTACGACAAGGACGAGCGCCTGCTCTACTCCGTGGGCTGGGGCGGCAAGGCCAAGGAACACTCCTTCCTGCTCACCGGCATCCTGGGCCTGTCCTACGACAACGGCCGCATCCGCCCCGAGCTGGTGGTCGGCACCGATCTGTCCAACGGCGGCGGCTTCGCCGTGCCCTCGGTGACCTTCGAACTGGCCAGGAACTGGCGCTGGAAGGTGGAGTACGACAAGTTCTGGGACGACGAATGGCGCGACGGCAGCAAGTGCGCCCCGCCCAATGCCGGCAACTGCGACAGCACCACCCTGTTCGGCTACTACCACAAGCGCGACCAGTTCTACACGAGCCTGACCTATCTCTTCTGATCCCCCCGGAGCGACTCCATGAACGCCATCAAGCAACCCCTGCTGCGCGCCACCGCTGTGGCCCTCGCCGCGGCCGCCTGCGGCCTCGCCCATGCCGCCGAACTGCCGGCCGGCACCGTGATCTCCGCCGCCAACATCGACCAGGTGAAGAACGACACCTTCGAAGGCCACACCATCGCCAGCCTGCTCACCGAGAAGATGGAATGGCGCATCCGCAACAACGGCATGCAGATCCCGCTCGCCAAGTCCAAGGAAATCCCCCTTGATCCCAAGTGGGTCAAGGCCTCGCAGGCCAATGCCGGCAAGACGAAGATCAACGCGGAAAGCTGTCAGGTGGACGGCTGGGAAGCGGGCCAGCCCTTCCCCGACATCGACATGAAGGATCCGGCCGCCGCCGAAAAGGTCATCTGGAACTGGCACCTGGGCCAGCTCACGGGCGACATCGCCTCCGCCCCCTTCTTCACCCAGGTGCTCATCGACGGCGCCAAGGGCGTGCACGCCGAGCCGGTGGCGGAATTCACCCGCTACGCCATGAAAGGGCGCCTTTCCGGCGACGGCGCGGTGGAAGGCGACGGCAGCGAGCGCGGCCGCCAACTCCTGTTCTTCAAGTCCCCCTCGGACATGAAGGGCCTGGGCACCTTCACCATCATGTACGACAACGCCAAGGTGCCCGACGTGTGGGCCTACATCCCGGCCGTGCGCCGCGTGCGGCGCCTGTCCGGCGGCGCCTGGATGGACCCGGTGGGCTCCTCCGACCAGCTCCAGGACGACCTGGAAGTCTTCAACGCCCGTCCCTGCTGGTACGCGGGCTACAAGATGCTGGAAAAGCGCTGGGTGCTGGCGGTGGCCAACAGCAAGACCCCGCTGTGGAACCGCAACGGCAAGAGCTTCGCGGAGAAGTACCCCGTGCTGGAGGACAAGGCCCCGTTCTGGAACATGAACAACAACGGCTACGAGCCGCGCGAGGTGTACGTCATCGAGGCCACCACCCCGTCCGAGCACCCGTACAGCAAGAAGATCCTGTACGTGGATGCCAAGTACCCGCGCATCTATTACGGCGAGGCCTACAACCGCAAGGGCGAGTTCTGGAAGATGATGGAATTCCACTCCTACCCGGCCAAGGGCGAGGACGGCTTCATCGACATCCGCACCGCCGCCGGCGCCGTCATCGACTTCCAGCGCAACCACGCCACCGTGTCCCTGGTGGACTCCACCACCTGGAAGACCAACCAGCCGGGCAAGAGCGCCAAGGACTTCACGCTGCAGACGCTGCAGGCGGCGGGGCGGTAAGTCCGTAGCATCCACCCCGGGGCGTGGCGGCGGCCACGCCCCTTCTCTTCATGCCAACGAGGCTCTGCCATGAGCGATGACACCGTACGCGATCTGGTGAGCAGCCTGTTCGAGAAGATCGGACAAGGCGCAGCCCCTGCCGAGATCGCTTCCCTGTTCAGCGAAGACGTGGACTGGTTCATCGCCGGCGATACGGAAAACGTACCCTGGATAGGCCGCAAGGCCGGACGGAAGGGCGTTGCGGAATTCTTCCGCCAGATACGCGAACTGATCGCCCCGGAACGCTTCGAGGTCAGCGACGTGCTGGTCAAGGGCTCCCGCGCGGTGGTGCTGGGTACGCTGGCATCGCGGGCGAGAAGCACCGGCAAGCTGATGGAGACGGAGTTCGCCTTCGACCTGACCGTGAAGAACGGGCTGATCGTCCGCTATCGCATGTTCGAGGACAGCTTTGCGGTGGCGCGGGCCGTCGTTCCCTGAAGGCCCGGGCCGGTCAGGCCCGCCAGGTTTTCCCGCGGCCGTCAGGCATCCGCCGCCCAGCGCTGCAATTCTCCCGGCCAATCGAGAATCAGCCGGTCGGCCGTCATCAATGGCGCATTCCGGCAGATTGCCGTGGCTGCGATGAAGCGGTCGGCAGGGTCGCGGTGAAAGCCCTCCAGTTGCGTCGCCAGCAAGGCAATACGGCCGTCGACGGGGATTTCCGTCAGGCCGGCCTGGAGCCAGTCGCTGCGCCACCGTTCGACCGGCACGGGCAGTGCGATGCGTCCGCGTTGGGCGAGCATGGCGACTTCCCAGAAGCTGATCGCGCTGACGGCCACTTCCCCCGCGCGCCAGTCCGCTTCGATCCGGCGCCGTGCCTCTGCGCCCAGGGAAGGATCGTTGCGATCCATCCATAGCAGCGTGTGGGTGTCGAGGATCATGCCAGCGCTTTCCAGTCCTCGTCGTCGATGGGCGCAAGGATGTCGCCGTGAATTTCCAGCGACGGATGCAGGCCTAGGGGAGACGGGACCCGTCCGCCCGAAAACGGACGCAATTCGGCCACGGGCCTGCCGTTCTTCGTGATGACCCAGGCTTCGCCCGTTGCGGCTACGGCATCCATGAGGGCGAGGCACTTGGCCTTGAATTCGGACGCTTGAATGGTGGGCATCGTCTTATCCGGCAAAAATGACCATATCGGTGACTATAGTCATCGATATGGTCATCGTCAATCCGGATGCCCTTGCCTCAGCCCGCGCTCATCCCCCCGTCCACCGCCAGCAGCGCCCCCGTCACGTAGGACGAAGCCGCCGACAGCAGCCACAGCACCGCCGCGCTGACTTCGGCCGGCTGGCCGATGCGGTGCATGGGCACGCCGTCGTCGTACATGTGGTCGTCGCTGCCGGTGACGCGGTCGTAGCTGGGCGTCTTGATCGGGCCGGGGCAGACGGCGTTGACGCGGATGCCGCGCGCCGCGTAGTCCAGCGCCGCGGCGCGGGTGGCGCCGACGATGCCGTGCTTGGCGGCGACGTAGTAGGCCAGGTGGGGCATGGCCTTGAGGCCGAAGATGGAGCTGTTGTTGACGATGGCGCCGCCACCCGTCGCCAGCATCGCGGCGGCCTCGTACTTCATCATGTAGAGCACGCCCTTGAGGTTGATGTCGATCACGTCGGCGATGTCGGCGTCGGGCGTTTCATGCACGTCGGCGAATTCCCGCTGCAGGCCGGCGTTGTTGAAGGCGCCGTCGAGCCGGCCCCAGGTGTCCAGTGCGCACTGCACCAGGGCGGCGCAGTCCGCGGGGCGGGAGACGTCGGTGGCGCGGAACACGGCCTGCCCGCCCGCGGCGCGTATCGCTTCGACCACGGTCCCGCCTTCCGCCGTCCGGCGGCCGCCGATGGCCACGCGGGCGCCCGCGCGGGCCAGCGCCAGGCAGGCGTCGCGGCCCATGCCGCTGCCGCCGCCGGTGACGACGATCACCTTGCCGTCCAGATCCGTCATGACTTCATCTCCCTGAAACCGAGAAAAAGCCCGCCCGCCGGGCGGCGAGGCGGGTCGAAAAGGGCTGTCGCCCTCGCATCACATCGCGGAAGGAATGCGCCCCAGCACGGCTTCCAGGGCCATGCCGACGGACAGCAGGCGGCGGTCGGTGCCGTCCGGGCCGTCCAGCTCCATGCCCACCGGCAGGCCGGTCGCGGGGCCGAGGCCGATGGGGAGCTGGATGGAGGGCAGGCCGGCGCTGGCCGAGGGTTCGGTGTTCTGGATCAGCAGGTGGAAGTTCTCCGGCAGGCTGATCTCGGGCCGCGCGACGGGGGCGACCACGGGCGTGGTGGGGAACACGAAGGCGTCCAGGCGGTGGCGGGCGAAGAGCTCGCGGTAGTGCGCCTTCAGGGCAGGGCGGCCGTGGCGGACGGCTTCGTCGTAGAGGGGCCGCGCGGGCACGGGCTTGCCGCCGGGGCCGAAGGTCCGGCGTTCCAGGACGAATTCGCCGTAGATGCCTTTCACGTCCGGGCTGGCGATCCCGTCGAAGAGCGCCTCGATGGAAATGCCCGGCCCCTGGTCGCGCAGCCAGGCGACCATGTCGTCGTAGGCCTCGTACAGCACGACGGGAAAGCCGATGGGCTCGTTCAGTTCCAGCAGGCGGGCTTCCGGCACCTCGATGAAGCTCACGCCGACGGCTTCGAGCTTCTTCACCGCGGCCGCGGTGAGGGCCTGGGTGTCCTCGTCCAGGTTGGCCCAGAAGCCGGGCGCCACGCCGAGGCGCAGGGTATCGAGTCTTACGGAATGCAGCGCCGCCTCGCCGGTGACGATGCCGTCCAGCAGCGCCACGTCGGCCATGCACAGGGCCATGGGGCCCACGGTGTCGCGGCTGTTGGAGATGGGGATCACGCCCTCGCCGGAATAGCGCCCCCACGACGGACGCAGGGAGGCGCAGCCGTTGAGCGCGCAGGGGATGCGCATGGAGCCGCCGGTGTCGGTGCCCAGCGAAGCCAGCGCCATGCGCGCGCCCAGGGCCGCGGCGCTGCCGGAGGACGAGCCGCCGGCGATGCGGGTGGCGTCGTAAGGGTTGCGCACGCCCACGCTGCCCGGGTGGTGGAAGGCGTGGTTGTAGCCGGTGGCGCCGAAGGCGAGTTCGTGCATGTTGGTCTTGCCCAGCACCACGGCGCCGGCTTCGCGCAGCCGGCGCAGGGTGGGGGCGTCGCTGCGGGGCACGAAGTCGGCCAGCGCGGGCGTGCCGGCGGTGGCCGGCAGGCCGGCGGCGTGGATGTTGTCCTTGACCACGATGGGCAGGCCGGCCAGCGGCCCCTGCGCCTGGCCGGCGGCGCGCGCCGCGTCGGCCGCGCAGGCGGCGGCGAGCGCCCGCTCGGCGTCCAGCGTGATGAAGATGTTGAGTTCGGGGTGGGCCTCGGCGCGAGCGATGCAGTCGCGCATCAGCGCTCCGCAGCTCAGTTCGCCGGCGGCGATCTGCGCGGCCGCTTCGGCCAGCGTGGGGCCGGAGGTGCTTCGATGAGGATTCATTGTTCGTGCTCCATCTCGGATTTGCGGGGTTTGTGTGGGAGCGGCGCTTGCGTCGGCTCCCTCCCCTTCAAGGGGAGGGCTGGGGTGGGGATGGGTTTGTCGGCGTACTGAACCGAAACCCATCCCCCTCCTGACCTCCCCCTTGAAGGGGGAGGAACGGGAACCGTTCGTCCATTGTGGTCAGTCCGTCGCCGGCCGCGCCTTGTGCCAACTGGTCACGCTCTGCACCGCCACGCCCACGCGCAGCAGCGTCGCTTCGCCGCCCTTTTCCGCGATCAACTGGCAGCCCACGGGCAGGCCTGCCGCCGTGCTGCCGCAGGGCAGCGACAGCGCGGGGTGGCCGCTGACGTCGATGGGCGCGGTGTACTGGATCAGTTGCTGGTTCAGCTCCGGCGATTCGGCCAGCGCGGCGAGCGTTTCGTAGGTGGGCGCGGCGAAGGGCTGGACCGGGGCGAGCAGCGCATCCACGCCGGCCAGCACCTCGTTCATGCGGCCGGTGAAGGCGAGCGCGTCCAGGATGGCCTGCTGGTAGCGCATGCCGCTGGTCGCGCGGCCCACGTCGATGAGCCTCGACAGCGCCGGGCCGTAATCGGCCGCGCGGCTCGGGTAGGTAGCCGCGTGCGCCACGGCGGTCTGCACGCCGCACAGCACTTCCCATTCGCCGGCGATGTGCCAGGCGGTGTCCGGCACGCGGATGTCCACGATCTCGGCGCCCAGCCCGGCCAGCGCCTTCACCATCGCTTCGGTCGCCGCCAGCACCTCGGCGTCGGAGCCGTTGGCGTTCCAGGCGCGGTCGATGCCGATGCGCATGCCGGCGATGCTGCCGCGGGCGAAGGGCTCGACCGGCGCGAGGAGCGAGGTCGGGTCCAGCGGATCGTGGCCGGCGATGATCTCGTACAGCAGCGCCGCGTCACGCACGCTGCGGGCCATGGGGCCGACGTGGTCCATGGTGGCGGCGAGCTCGAAGGCGCCGTGGCGGCTCACCCTGCCCCACGTGGGCTTGAGGCCGGAGAGGCCGTTGGCCGCGGACGGAAAGCGGATCGAACCACCCGTGTCCGTGCCCAGCGCGGCGAAGCACAGGCCGGCGGCGGTGGCGACGCCGGAGCCGCTGGACGATGCGCCGGTCCAGTGGTTCGCGCCCCAGGGGTTGACCGGCGGCGGCAGGGTCGGATGCGGCGTGGCGAAGGCGCCTTCGGTCATCTGCAGCTTGCCGAGGATGATGGCGCCGGCTTCGCGCAGGCGGCGCACGACCGTGGCGTCCTCGTCCGGCACGAAATCGGCGAACACCGTGGTGCCGGTGGCGGTGGCGACGTCCTTGGTCCAGAACAGATCCTTCACCGCGACGGGCACGCCATGGAGCGGGCCGCGGTAGTTGCCGGCGGCGATTTCCGCCTCGGCCCGCGCGGCGGCTTCCAGCGCTTCGGCTTCCATGGTGCGGGCGTAGGCGCGCAGGTCGCCGTCCAGAGCGGCGATGCGCGCGAACATGGCGCGCGTGAGTTCCACCGGCGACACCTCCCCCGTGCGCAGCAGCGGGGCGAGGTCGGCGATTTCGGCGTAATGCAGTTCGTTCATTGCTCGTGTCCCTCGACGAAGGCGAGCGCGGTCCGGTTGAACTCGTCCGGGCACTCGGTCTGCAGGTGGTGGGCGGCCTTGCCGACCACGTGCAGGCGGGCGTCGGCGAAGCGGTTCAGCATCAGCATGGGCACGTCGATGCCGCCGAACCAGTCGTGCAGGCCCCAGAAGATCATGGTGGGCACGGTCACGCGGGGGAGCAGGGCGGTGAGGTCGTCGGGCTGGCCGAAGAAGCCCGGTGTTTTGATGAGTTCCAGGTAGGCGGGGTTGATGCTCGCTTCGTAGCGCAGGCGCACGTTCTCCGCGTCCACCTTGCCGTCGTCGTGGAATTCCAGCCGCGCGATCAGCGCGCGCATCTTCTCCGGGCTGGGGCCGCCGTCGCCGAAGTAGCCGGGGAAGATGTCGCGGGCGTGCTTGGTGGTCAGCGGCATGGGCGCGATGACGCCGTGGCCCACCGGCTGGGAGCCGATCATCACCATGCGGCCGATGCGCTCGCCGTGCTCCACCGCCAGCGCGGTGGCCACGCAGCCGCCGAAGCTCTGGTTCACCAGATGGGCCCTGGCAATGCCCAGCGTGTCCAGGAAGCCCAGCAGCTTCTTCGCGTGCCAGGTGAAGACGGGGCCGTCCACCACCACCATGTCGGACTTGCCGTACTGGGCGAAGTCCAGGAAATAGCAGCGGTGCTTCGCCGAAAACGCCTTGGCGGACAGCCGGAAGTTGCTCCAGCCGGTGCTGCCCGGCCCGCCGCCGTGAGTAAAGACGACCGGCGGCGCATCGTCCGGCCCGTCGACTTCGACGTAGTGCAGGCGCACGCCATCGACGGTGACGTAGCGGCTCGTGCCCTCGACCCCGTCCACATACAGTTTGTCTTGCTCGCTCATGGGTTCGCCTCGCTCAGAATGAAAAAGCCTGATCCTTGACCGCCTCGGGCGAGGGATAGGCGACCTTGCTGTGGGTCAGCCCCAGATCGAGGAAGAGTTCGCACAGCTTGTAGGCGACCACGCCGGGGTTGAGCACCGGCACGGGCAGGCGTTCGGCCAGGTAGGCGTGGGACTGGTGCATGGTGGTGGAGCCCAGCACGATGGCATCCGCGCCGTCTTCTTCGATGGCCTTGCGCGCCTCGGCTTCCAGCCTGGCGAACACGACTTCCTCCTTGCCCGTCAGCAGCGCTTCGGTGTCCGGCCGCACGTCGATGGAGCGGATGGACGCGAGCCGCGATTCCAGCCCGTATTCCTTCAGCGTCTTGCGGTAGAGCGGGAACCAGCGCGGCCACATGGTGAGGATGGAAAAGCGGTGGCCCAGCATGGACGCCAGGTGAAAGGAACTCTGCCCCGGCGCCAGCACCGGAATGGAGAGCCGCGCCCGCAGCGCGGCGAGGCCGGAATCGCTGACGGTGTTGATGCACACCGCGTCGAAGCCTTCGTCCTGCGCGCGCATGCCGGCCTCGATCACCGCCATCTCCATGATGGCCATGTCGTAGTAGCTGTCGGCCAGCGTCATCGTGCGGCCGGCGCCGACGAATTCCACGTCGATGTCGGGCCGGCGCACGCCGGGCGGCAGTTGCGATTCCACCAGCGGGCGGGTGGCCTCGCTCATGGGCACGGGGAAGATCATCTTGAGTTTCTTGGGCATTCTGTTCTCCAGTTGAGCGGGCACGGCCTGCTCCTCCCCCTTCAAGGGGGAGGCTGGGAGGGGGATGGGTTTCAGTTCAGCGCCCGACGAAACCCATCCCCACCCCGACCCTCCCCTTGAAGGGGAGGGAGAAAACCCTCACAACCCCATCTCTTCCCGCTTGCGCGTCAGCGTGTCGATCAGCACGTACATGATCTTTCTTGCGCACGGCAGCAGGTCCGGGATGTAGGTGGCGCCCATGCCGCCCAGCCCTTCGGCCACCGGCTCGGTGGCGCCCTGCGCCGGCCACGGCCAGCCGATGCGCACGGTGGGCACGCCGTAGCGGCGCAGCGCGGCGCCGTCGGTCTGGCCGCCGAGCAGGTCGGGCTTGCCGTGGGGGCGGCCTTCGATGAACTCCCAGCCGCGCTTGGCGGACTGGACGATCCAGTTGGCCTCGTCGGTGGTGCCGCCGGGCACCGAGCCGTACATCTCCCAGTCCAGCACCAGATCGGGACGGCGCCGCTGCAGGTCGGCGACGAAGGCGGCGAACTGGGCCTTCACGTCCGCGGGCGAGGTGCGCGGGCTGATGCGCACGTCGAAGAAGATTTCGGTGATGGCGGAGGGGAAGGCCGGGCGCTCCGGATTGCCCGAGCGGATGCCGGAAATCCAGCCGTGGGGCGCGACCACGCCGGAGGTGTTGCGCTCGGCGTATTCGACGATCCACTTTTCCAGTTCCTGGATCACGTCGGCGGCCGGCACGACGGAGCTGCGGAAGCCCGGCGTGCCGCGCGGCACGCCCGCGTAGCCCAGGGTGCCGTGCACGCGCAGCTTGAACCAGCCCATGCCCGGCTCCTCGTGGTACACCCAGTTCCACGGCTTCATCACCACGGCGAAGTCCGCCGCGGCGCCGCGGTTGAGCAGGTGCAGCACGCCGTTGGACATGCCTGAGTGCTGGCGCGCGGAGATGTCCACCGGCATGCCGCCGTCGCCCATGCCCAGCAGCAGGTCACCCATCAGCGGCACGCCCGATTCCACCAGCGCGGTGGCGATCTCGGTCAGCGTGGCGACCATGGCCTTCGGGTTCGATGCACCCAGGCCGTACACCCAGTCGTCCACGATCTGGGCGCGCGGCCGCATGTCGGCCTCGTCCTTGCTGCCGGTCCATTGGCGCTCTTCCTCGTCCAGTTCCAGGTGGGTGTCGATGGGCGAATACAGCATCACCGCCGCCCCGCCGCCGCTGCCGCGGCGCTCGGCGAAGACGTTGCCGCTGGTCTCCGTCATGGGCATGTAGCGGGAGTTGAAGCCCACCTTGCCCAGATGACCGACCATGAACTCGCTCGCCGCGCGGGCGAGGCCGGTGGGGCTGTGGATGTCGGTGACGGCGAAGAGCAGCTTCTGCAGGCGCCGGGCGTCGATGCGGGCGCAGGCCTGTTCGTACCAGGCGAGTTGCTGGGCGGAGAGGGGATTCGGGACCGTGGGGATGGGGGTGTAGTCGCTCATTTTTCGTGGGCTCCGGGTTCAGTGGCTGGCGACGAACTGCTCGGCGAAGATGTTCTCGGGTTTCACGCCCAGTTCGGTGAGCCGCGCGGTGGCGGCATCCATCATTCCCGGGGGGCCGCACAGGTAAGCGACGGTTTCGGGATCGGTCACGTCCTCGGCGGTGAGGGTGGAAACCGGGCTGCCGGAGACGAGCCCCTCGGTGGCTTCGCGGTCCACGCAGACGCGGGTTTGCAGCGTCGGCAGCCACTGGCGGCGCAGTTCCAGTTCGTCCAGGTAGAAGAGCTGGTCCGGCGTGGCGCAGCCGAAGGCGAGCAGCATGGGCGGCTTGCGGCCGCCGATCTGGTGGATGCGGTCGATCATCGAAAGCACCGGCGCCAGCCCCGTGCCGCCGGCCACGAAGATGTGGGGCGCGCGCTTCTTTTCCCGCAGGAAGAAGGCGCCGTAGGGGCCCTTGAGCTTGACCACGTCGTCCACCTTGGCGCCGCAGGTCAGCCAGGTGGACATCGCCCCCTGGGGCAGCAGGCGGATCAGCAGCTCGATGTTGGGCAGGGCGGATTCGATGCTCACCGGAGAATAGCTGCGCAGCACTTCGGCGCCCGGCACCTCGATCTGCACGAACTGGCCGGGGCGGAAGGAAAGCCAGCTCCCTTCGGCCAGTTCCAGCGACACCTTGACCACGTTGGAGGCCACGGGCTCGATGGCGTTGACGAAGGCGTGGGCTTCCACTTCGGGCTGGCTGCCTTCCTCGCTGCCGTAGCCCAGGTCGAAGGTGCAGTCGCCCCGGGCCTGCGTGACGCACAGCAGGCGCTGGCCGCCGGCCAGCTCGTGGGGCATCAGCGTGGAACTCGCGCCCGGCCTGATCGGCGCCTCGCCGTCGGCCAGGTGGGCAAGGCAGCTCGAACAGCTACCGCTGCGGCACTGGTGCAGCACCGGCACGCCCGCCTCCAGCGCCGCGTCGAGCACGGTCTGGCCGGCCCCTACCGCGACTTCGCGGCTCACCCCGTCAGCAAAGCGCAGGGTGACGGTATGGGTATCGCTCATGGATTCTCTCTGTCTGTGTTTGTCCGGGGTCTTGCGATGCTGTCCCGCATCCTTTGTGGCCGATCTTAGGAATGGCCGACCCGGCCTGCGCTCCCGTGCCCGAGGGGTTTATCCCGCCAGTGCACGAAATTCGGCGCGGGATGGATGCGCGGAGGGAAAAGGAAAACGCCCGGGGACGGCCGGAACGGGCCGATCCCCGGGCGGTGTCCGGTGCCGGACTGCGGGCGGACTCAGCGCGCCAGCGTCTCCGACGGGCTTTCGCCGAAGCGGCGCTTGTAGTCGGTGGTGAAGTGGCCCAGGTGGTTGAAGCCCCACTGGTAGGCCACCGCCGTCACCGTGCTGCGGCCGGGCTCGGCGCGCTGCAGGTCCTCGCGCACGTGGCTGAGCCGGATCTCCTTCAGATGGAGCATGGGCGAGGTCTGCCGGTACTTGCGGAAACCGTTGTACAGGGAACGGGTGCTGACCCCGACGTGTTCGGCGATGTCGCCGATGGTGATCGCCTCGTGCGCCTGCGCCTCGATGAATTCCTCGGCCCGCCGCACGAAGGCCGGCGCGAGGGTGCGACAGTCTTCGCGCAGCAGGGCCGAATGATTGTTGGGCTGGCAGACGAGGAGCATGGCCACGATCATCTGCTCGATCTGCGCCGTCAGCAGGGTCGAGGTCAGGCCGTCGTCGTCCGCCCGCAGGCCTTCGAGCAGCCAGGCGATGGTCCGCATCCAGCGCATGCCTTCGGGCGTGTCGAGGGGCATCGCGGTGTCGAATTCCACGCGGCCGCGCAGCCGCCCGCCCAGGTGCTGGCTGCAGTGGCGCTCCAGCAGGTCGCGGTCTATCCGCACGATGAGCTTTTCCGTGCCTTCGCCGTGGCGGATGCGCACCGGGCGATGGGCGTTGAGCACGCTGCCCACGGCCGAGGAGGACAGCGTGAGCTCGCCCGCGCTCTCGATGCGCTCGCCGCCGCACAGGGGCATCTGCACCAGATAGAAGGTGTCGAGCTGACCGGCGTCTATCGTCACTTCGCCGCCGTAGCTCATGTGGCCGATGCCGATGCCCCTCAGCTTGCGGTAGGACATGCGCGCATCGACCGGCTTGCGCGCGTCCACGCTGCGCAGGTCGTTCTCGCAGAACACGCGCGTGCCCCACATGCGCGCCTCCTCCAGGTCACGCGTGTGGAAGCGTTCGAAGCTGCGCATCGCTGCGTGGTCGCCGCATCCGGTGTTCCATCCATTGAGTTCCACGTCTCTCCTCCTTGCTCTCTGCGGGGTGCGTGCCGTGCCCGCTTGCTGCGGGTCTGGACCGGCCGCCCTGTCTGTTTGTCACTTCGTCAGATGCTGGTGCCCCCAGGCGCTGGTCACGTCGTAGGTGCGCACCACGTGACTGGCCTCCTCGACTTCCAGCCCGCCCCAGCCGTATTCGATCTGCGCGCCGGACGGACTCCGGACGTAGAAGGAGAACATGCGGTCGTTGATGTGGCGGCCCAGCGCGCGCGTCTGCAGCGCGCCGTGGCGATGCACGCGGTCGAGCGCGTGGCCCACGTCGTCGAACTCGCGCACCTGCAGCATCAGGTGGCCGAGGCGGCGGCCGATGGGCAGAAAACCGATGGCCAGGCTGTGATGGCGCTCGTTGCAGCGCATGAAGACGAAATCGCCCTGGCGGCCGCCGTAGTCGCGGGTGGAGACGTAGTCGCTGATCGTGAACCCGAGCAGGCCGCAGTAGAAGCGCTGGACCTCGGCCACGTTCTCGACCACCAGCATCACGTGGCCCAGCCCCTGCGTATCCGTGACGAATCCGCCGTGCGCCACCGGCGCGTGGAAAGGCTGCTGCGGGCGCACCAGCGAGCCGAAACTCAGCTCCACCGCGAGCCCGGCCGGATCGACGAAGTGGCGCAGGGCCTGCACGCCGCGCGCGCGGCATTCCTCCGCCGTGCCGCCGCGCACCGCATGGCCGGCCTCGGCGAGCCGGGCGTGCATCGCTTCCACGTCTTCCAGGCAGTCGGCCTCCAGGCCCAGCACCACGATGTCGTTGCGCGGCCCCGTCGTCAGATGGATGCGCCACGGGCGGTCGTCCACCCGCAGCCAGGCTTCGCGGTCGTTGCTGCCCTGGACCACTTCGCAGGCCAGCACGTCGCGCGCGAACACGACCCACGCCCCGACATCCTCGGTCTCGATCTGGATGTAGGCCAGCCGTTTTACTTGTACTTGTGTCATCTCCTCTCCTCCTTGCCGTTCAGGCGTCGCTGCCCGCCCGCCGCCAGGCCAGGATCGCGGTCCTCGCCTCGGGCGTACCTTCCTCGATGCGCGCGACCAGCGTGATGGCGTCCGCGCCGTCGCGGATCACCTTGCGGCGCTGCGCCGTGCCCTGCCAGTTGGGGAAGATGCACAGCTCGATGTGGTGCGTGACCGTTTCGCCGTCGTAGCTGTAGCGCCCCGCGTAGGTGAGGTATTCGTCGTAGGCGCGGGCCTTGTCCGCGTCGGCGGCATCCCACTGGCCGCCGCTGCGGAAGGGCGTGCGCGGCTTGCGCGAGATCACGCAGAACATGGTGTCCGTGCCGTGCCCGTATTCGATGAAGCCTTCCAGGTCCTCGCCGAACGGATGCACGAGGCGGCCGTCGTCGTATTCCTGCCGCCAGGAAACGATCTCCCAGCGCCCCTCGATGTCCTTGGTCATTCGTGGTTCTCCGTATGCGACCGCTCAGGCGAGCGGCAAAGGTTCGTCCGCGCCCGCTTCGCCGAGGAAGTCGCGCACCAGCCGGGTGAAGCGCGCCGCCTGCTCGATCTGCGTCCAGTGGCCGCAACGGCCGAACACGTGCAGTTGCGCGCGGGTCAGCAGGCCGGCCAGCGCAACCGAGCTCTGCAGCGGGATGACACGATCCTCCCGGCCGTGGATCAGCAGCGCTTCGTGCGGGATGCGGCGGATGTCCTCCTCCGCGCTGGAAAGCGCCTTGACCCAGCGCTGGCGCGGGGCCGGGAACATGGCCGCGAAGGCTTCCTGGAAGCCGGGCTGGATGCTGGCCTCGTAGCGCAGGCGGGCCAGGTCGTCGGTGACGAGGCTGCGGTCGAAAGCGAAGATGTCCAGCAGGCGCTTCATGTTCTCGGGCGAGGGCTCGTAGCCCCACACCGCCTCCAGCCCGTCGGTGATGGGGAAGTCCAGCCCGGCGCTGCCCATCAGCACGATGCGCCGCAGGCGCTGCGGATGGCGGATCGCCAGCTTCAGCGCGAGCGCGCCGCCGAAGGAATTGCCGACGATGTCGGCCTGGGGCAGATCGAGGGCGTCGAGCAGCCCGATGGCCTGGTCCACCCAGACGTCCACGTCGTAGCGCTGGCCCGGCGGCCGTTCGGTGAAGCCGAAGCCCACCATGTCGGGAATCAGCACCCGGCGTTCTTCGGCCAGCGGCTGCATGACGGTGCGCCAGTTCACGTAGCCGCTGACGCCCGGCCCGGAGCCGTGGATCATCAGCAGCGGGAAACCCTGGCCGAGGTCGTGGTAGTTGGTGCGCACGCCGTGGATGGCGATGCTGCGGCCCAGCTCGGGATTGTTCTGGTTCATCCCTGTCTCTCCTGTGGGGGTTCTGCCTGTCTCGACTGAAATATCGAGATTTATATAAAAAGAAAAGTTTTAATTAGATTGTCTTCGAATTGACACGCTGTCAACAAGTTGTGCGATGCTATGATTTCCTATCCCATGACATTCCGTCCGACGATGCAGCCCGATCCCCGCCCCGTGGCCGGTCCCACGGACCTCGACGACGCCCCTTCCACCCTGATCGAGGCGGCCTACCGCCAGATCCGGCGCGACATCGTGCTGGGCGTCCATGCCCCCGGCGCGCGGCTGCGCGTCGAACATCTGAAGGCCCGTTACGGGGCGAGCTCCGGCACGCTGCGCGAGGCGCTCGCGCTGCTGGTGGCCGACGCGCTGGTGGTGGCCCAGGGGCAGCGCGGGTTCTCGGTCGCGCCCATGTCGCTGGCCGACCTGGAAGACCTGTCGTACGTGCGTTCCCTGGTCGAGGCGGAAGCCGCCAGCCAGAGCCTCGCCCGCGGCAACGACGAATGGGAGGCGCGCCTGGTCAGCGCCTTCCACAAGCTCTCGCTGACCGAGGAAAGGCTGGCCGCGCGCACGTCCGAGGTGTACGAGGAATGGGAGCGGCGCAACTTCGAGTTCCACGAGGCGCTGGTCGGCGCCTGCGGCTCGCCGCGGCTGCTGGAAGCGCGCGCGCGGCTGCACCTGCAGGCCGAGCGTTACCGGCGGCTGTCGGCGCTCGACGGCCCCCGCCCCGGTGCGGTCCATGCCGAGCACGAGCAGATTTTCAAGTTCGCGCTCGCCCGCAACGCGCCGGCGCTCGCCGAGGTGCTCCGGCGCCACGTGCGGCGCTCGCTGGACGTGATCCGCGACAGCGGCCTGCTCGGCGGCAAGCCGCTGATCGGCGGAAGGGCAGCCTGAGCGCGGCGCTCAGCCGCGCTGCGCGCCAACCAGCACGAAGAATACGCGCGCCGGCTGCTCGCTGCGGTTGCGCCAGGCGTGGCGCGTGCCGATCTGCACGATGACGTCGCCCTGGCGCAGGCAGCGGGTCACGCCGCCGTCGAGTTCCAGCCAGATTTCCCCCTCGACCACGACGCCGTAATCGATGGTGTCGGAGCGGTGGAAGCCCGGCGCGTCCGGCTCGAAGCACTCGGCCAGGCCCGGCAGGCGGCGGGCGATCTCGGCGCCGGCCGCCGCCGGATCGCCGCCCTGCCCGGCCGATGCCGGCGGAAACGTCACCAGCATGGCCACCGTGCCGCCCTGCGTGGGCACGACGCTGGTCAGCGCGGCGGCGCTGTCGGCGGGGCCGGGTTCGATATGCGGCAGCGGCGCGGCTTCCCACGCGATGCCGACCTCGAAGCCGGGTGTGTGCTCGAAGGCGCCGCCCACGAGCGGGCCGTCGAGGACGATGCGGGACTGTCCGGCGCTGTCGTGGCCGGTGACGATACGGGTCGCGTTCATCGGTGCAGGATGTGGAAGTTGGTGAATCCGTTGGCTTGGTTCTCGACCGCCTCCAGCGCCTCGTTGAGCTGCTCCAGCGGATAGGCGCGCGATTCCAGCACGCCCAGATCCACCAGCCCGGCGTCGATCAGCCTGGCCATCTCGTCGCCCTCGGACGGGGTGAACCACAGGGAGCCGATGTACTGCCACTGGGCGCACATGAAGGGGTGCGGGTCGATGGGAATCGGCCCGGCGACGCCGCCGATCTGCACGATGCGCCCGCCGCGGGCGACGCCCTGCATGGCATCCACCGACAGCTCGGCCGGCGCCTTGGCGCCCAGCGTGTCGAGCATCGCATCGACGCCGCCCGGCACCAGTTCGCGCACGCGCGCGGCGATGCCTTGTCCGTCCAGCCGCAGCGGCAACACGCGCTTGGGATCGAACGCCGCCAGCCGCGCCAGCAGGGCCGCGTCGCGCGCCACCACCACCACGCGGGCGGCGCCGAAGGCCAGTGCCAGCAGGGTCGCGCCCACGCCCAGGGTGCCGGTGGCGCCGAGGATCAGCGTGCTCTGCCCGGGGCGCAGCGCGCTCTTGCGGATGGCCGAGTAAGCCGTGCCGAGGTAGCCGAAGCGGGTCGCATGGGCGGCGCCGATGCTGTCCGGCAGGCGCACCAGATTGGTGGCCGGCGCGGTCATGTATTCGGCGTAGCCGGCGTAGGGGTACTGCTCGAACAGGGCCTGCGATCCCTTGCCGAAGCCGAAATACCCGGAAAAGGTGTAGTCCTCGCAGCGCGTGGGTTCGCCCTGCCTGCAGTAGCGGCACTCGCCGCAGGACAGGCCCGGGTTCGCGTACACCCGGTCGCCCGGCTTGAAGGACTTCACTGCCGAACCGACGGCCGCCACGGTGCCGGCCGCGTCCAGCCCGAAGATGGCCGGCAGCGCCGGCAGCGGCAGGAAGGGATACCAGGTGGGGAAATGCGTCACCACGTTGCGCAGGTTGGGAATCAACCCGCAGGCCTCGACCTTCACCAGCACGTCGTGCTCGCGCGGTTCGGGGATGGGCATCTCGTCGATGGAAAACTTGCCGCCTATCTCGTGCAGGCGGGCGGCTCTCATGCTTGTCATCGTCTCTCTCCTTTGGTGTTGTTGGGGGATCATGCTCTGGCGGCCGTGGGCACCTTGCCCTGTGTGCGGGCGAGATTCAGGGCGGTGTCCTCGATCATGTCCTCCTGCCCGCCGACCATGCCGCGCCGGCCCATCTCCACGAGGATTTCCCGCGCCGGCACGCCGTACTTCTTCTCGGCCCGCTTGGCGAAGAGCAGGAAGGAGCCATAGACACCCGCATAGCCCAGCGTCAGCGCATCGCGGTCGATGCGAATCGGGAAGTCCATGATGGGCACCACCAGATCTTCGGCCACGTCCTGGATCCTGAAGACATCCACACCCGTCTCGATCCCCATCAGCTCGCACACCGCGATCAGCACTTCCATGGGCGTGTTGCCCGCCCCGGCGCCCAGGCCGGCGGCTGCGGCGTCGATACGGGTCGCACCGGCTTCGACCGCAGCGATGGAGTTGGCCACGCCCATCGCGAGGTTGTGGTGGCCGTGGAAGCCGAGTTCGGTTTCAGGCTTGAGCGCGTCGCGCACGGCACTGATGCGCGCCTTCACCGTATCGGGCAGCAGATGGCCGGCCGAGTCGGTCACGTAGATGCAGTTGGCGCCGTAGCCTTCCATCAGCTTGGCCTGCTGCACCAGGCCTTCGGGGCTGTTCATGTGGCTCATCATCAGAAAGCCGACGGTGTCCATGCCGAGCTTTCTGGCGAGGCCGATGTGCTGCTCGGACACGTCCGCTTCAGTGCAGTGGGTGGCGACGCGGATGGTTCTGACGCCTAGCTCGTGCGCCATCTTGAGGTGATCCACGGTGCCGATGCCCGGCAGCAGCAGCGCCGAGACTTTCGCGTGTTTCATCAGCGGGATCACCGCGCCCAGGTATTCCTCGTCGGTGTGGGCGGGAAAGCCGTAATTCACCGAGCTGCCGCCCAGGCCGTCGCCGTGGGTGACTTCGATGAGCGGGATGCCCGCGTCGTCCAGCCCCTGGGCGATGGTCTTCATCTGGTCCAGCGTCATCAGGTGGCGCTTGGGGTGCATGCCGTCGCGCAGGGTCATGTCGTGGACGGTGATCTGCTTGCCTTTCAGGTCCATGGGAGTTCCTTTACGCGGTGGCAGTGGTATCGAGGGAAAGACGGCCAGCGAGGATTTCCTCGGCGAACATCTCGGCGGTGCGGGCGGCGGCGGCGGTCATGATGTCGAGGTTGCCGGCGTACTTGGGGAGGTAGTCGCCCAGGCCTTCGACCTCCAGATAGATGGAGACGCGATGGCCGCGCGGTGTCGTATCAAACACCGGGCCATTGACGAGCTTGTAGCCGGGCACGTACTTCTGCACTTCGCGGATCATGGCGTGGATGGACTCGGTGATCGCGGCCTGATCCGGTTCGGTCTCGGTGAGGCAATGCACGGTGTCGCGCATGATCAAGGGCGGCTCGGCGGGGTTGAGGATGATGATGGCCTTGCCGACCTTGGCGCCGCCGACCTGCTGCACCGCGCTCGCGGTGGTGCGGGTGAATTCGTCGATGTTCTTGCGGGTGCCGGGGCCGGCGGACTTCGAGGACACGGTGGCGACGATTTCGCCGTAGGCGACCGGTTGTACGCGGGAGACCGCCGCGACCATGGGGATCGTGGCCTGGCCGCCGCAGGTGACCATGTTGACGTTCATCTCGCCGCGACCGACGTGATCCTTCAGATTGACCGGCGGCACGCAGTAGGGGCCGATGGCCGCGGGCGTGAGGTCGATCATCAGCACGCCCAGTTCGTTGAGCTTGCGGCTGTTCTCGGCATGGACGTAGGCGCTGGTCGCGTCGAAGGCGATCTGGATGCCGTCGGCTGCGACGTGCGGCAGCAGGCCATCGACGCCTTCGGCGGTGGTCTTGAGGCCCAGTTCGCGGGCGCGGGCGAGACCTTCGGAAGTCGGATCGATCCCGACCATCCACACCGGTTCCAGCACCGGACTCCTCTTCAGCTTGTACAGCAGATCGGTGCCGATGTTGCCCGGGCCGATCAAGGCGCACTTGATCTTGCTCATTCGTTCTCTCCTTGGGGAATACCGTTCTTTTTCAGGCGAAGCTCGCCTCGACGTGGCCGAGGCCTTCGATATCGACGGCGAAGTTCTGGGGCCGTGCGGGGTCCACGGCGACCATGGGGCCGAGCGCGCCGGTCAGCACGATGTCGCCGGCCTGCAGCGGCCGGCCGACGCGGACCAGCATGTCCGCCAGCCAGATCGCGGCGTTGAGCGGGTTGCCCAGGCAGGCGCGGGCGTTGCCTTCGGACACCACGCGCTCGCCTTCCACCATGCGCATGCCGCATCGCGCCATGTCGAAGGCGCCGGGCTTGACCGGGTTGCCGCCGAGCACGAACAGGCCCGAAGAGGCGTTGTCGGCGATGGTGTCGAACAGCCCGATGCGCCAGTCGGCGATGCGGCTGTCCACGATCTCGACCGCCGGCAGGCAGAACCCCACCGCCCGCAGCACGTCGGCGTAGGTGTGGCGCTCGAATTCCAGCGCGCGGCCGAGCACGAAGGCGATTTCCGCCTCGACCTTGGGCTGGATCAGCCGGCCGCGGGCGACCGGTTCGGCGTCGCCCACCGCCATGTCGGCGAACAGCATGCCGAAATCGGGCTGGTCGACGCCGAGTTGGCGCTGCACCGCCGGCGAGGTGAGGCCGATCTTGCGCCCCACCAGCCGGCGGCCGGCCGCCAGCGCGCGGCGGGTGTTGTGCGCCTGGATGGCGTAGGCGCGCTCCATGGATGGGTCGGCGACGCCCTCGCGCAGGGGTGCGATGGGTTGTCCGTGGGCGATTGCCGCGTGCAGGCTGTCGGCCGCCGCGACGATGTCGGGGGATGTGTCGCTCATTCGGGAATCCTTTCTGTGCGGATCAGTGGGTGGCACGGCCGTAGCCGGAGATGGCACCGAAGCCGGCCAGCCATTCGGGGATGGGGCGGTAGTAGCGTTCGCTCGCGTCCCACCGGGCGCCGCTGGCCGCGTCCATGGCTGCCGTTGCCGCCACCCAGGTTCTGAGTTCGTGGGCGGAGGCGCCGGCGGCTTCGGTCACGGCCTCGTTGCGCTGGGCGTCGATGGCGGACCAGTCGCGCGCGCACAGGTCGCGGATCAGCGCGCGATCCCATGCCGGGGCGAGGGGATGCAGTTCGCTTTCTCCTGCGGCGAAGGCGCGCGCGGCGGCGACGGTGCGCTGCTGGCGGGCGTCGCGCGCTTCCGGCGTGGGGTTGCGGCCGGCGACGATGCGCTCGATCACCTCCGGGTCGGTGGCCGTGGCGATGCGCGGAATCGGCGGGTTGTGGGACATGCCGCCGGAGGCGACGAAGAGCGCGCGCTGTCCGCGTCCGCGGGCAAAGTCGCCGATGGCCGCGCCCAACTGGCGGGCACGGCGGAAACTCGCCAGCGGCGGCGCCACCGCGTTCATCATGATGGGCACGACCGGGTAGCGCGTCAGCCCGCCCAGCACTTCCTGCAGGGTCTGGGCAAAGCCGTGGTCCACCTGCATGCGGTAGGAAAAGGCGATGTCGATGTCACGGGCGATGACCGCCTCGGCGCAGGCTTCGGCGATGTCCCGCGGCACCGACAGAGGGCCGGCGGGCGTGGTGTAGTCGCCCACCGAGGTGGCGGCCATGCCGATGCAGAACGGGGGCATGAGGTCGAGGAAGAAGCCGTTGTAGTGGTCGGGCGCGAAGAGGTAAATCACTTGCGGGTCGAAGCGTTCGACCTCTTCGGCCACCGCCTCGACCAGCGCCGCGACTTCTGCGACCACCTCTGCGGGCGGATCGAAGTAGCCCTTGATGGGCGTGTGCGACATGCACTGCAGCATGGTGCTCATCTCGTGTCTCCTCCGGATGGCACTCAGTTGCCGATGCGCACGGCTTCGGGGACGTTGCCGCCGAGCAGGAAGGCCAGGTGGATGCGGTTGAACACCTGCGGGTCCTCGAATTGCGGCCAGTGTCCGCAGCCTTCCATCACCGTGAACAGCGCGCCGGGGATCATGGAAGCCATGCGGCGGCCTTCGTCCACGTTGGCGGTGGGATCGTCGGAGGTCCACAGCACCAGCGTCGGCGCCTGGATGCGGCCGTAGTCCTCGGCGCGCAGGATGTTGCGCTGACGCACGTCCATTTCCTGCAGGATCATGTTGTGCTTCATCGCGCCGGCCATGCCGGGGCGCGCGTAGATGGCCTGGCGGGTGGCGACCAGATCGTCGTAGGCCTTGGACTTGTCGGCCATCAGCCATTCCACGCGGGCCTTGATGAAGGCCCAGCTCGGGTCGGTGGCCGCCTGCAGCGACAGGGTCTTGAGGCGCGCCATCACCACCGGGTCGGCCTGCGAACCGCCGGCGGTGTTGAGCACCAGGCGTTCGACCCGGTCCGGATGGTCGATGGCCATGCGCGCCGCGACCCAGCCGCCCAGGGATTCGCCGGAGAAGCTGGCGCGCTCGATCTTCTGCGCGTCCATGAAGCGCAGGATGTGGTCGATGTAGGCCGGGATTTCGAGGTCGCGGGTGGCGAGGTCGGACCAGCCGTGGCCGATCATGTCGATGGCCCAGGTGGAGAAGTGGCGGCCGTGGGACTTGAGGTTGCGCACATAGGCCTCGGCATGGCCGCCGACGCCGTGCAGCAGGATCAGTGCCGGCTGCGAGGTCTGGCCGCAGTGCAGGTAGCGCGTGGCGATGCCGCCCGCGTCCACCCAGCCCTGGCTGAAACTGGTCTGTCTGAGCTCGGCCCAGATGCTTTGATAGGTGCTTTCCAAGATTGGGGCTCCGTGGGGATGGGGCCGTGCAGCGCCTGCCGAACGATTGGCATGGCGAGGCCAGCCCGCCGTCGAGGATGGTTTTATTCCTCCCCCTTGAAGGGGAGGGAGCGCGTCCGCCTCAGTCCTCGATCTGATCGACGAAGTAGCGCGGCGGCTTGCCTTCCGCGGTTTCCTTGAAGCGGATGGAGTGGTTCTTGGTCGAACCGGCCACGCCCTTGCCCGGCTTGGCGATGCCCCGGTTCCAGCGCGAAGCCATCTTGCGCCAGGTGATGGGCGAGATGTCCGTGGCCACGAGTTGTTCGTCGTCCCAGCCGGTGCCGTCGGCGTAGAAGTTCTGCATCGCCTCGCGGGCGTACAGGTCGCAGTCGTTGAAGCCGTGCAGGCACAGAGGCTTGTAGACGCGCTCGAACTTGTAGTCGAAGTCCTTGCGGTCCTTTTCGGTCGGGCACACCTTCACCAGCACTTCCCAGTATTCATGGGTGTCGTCGGTGATGGGCACGTACCATTCGTACTGCACCACATGCTCGGTGGGCCAGTTTTCCACCATCAGCACGCCCGGCAGCACCACCGAGGTGCGGTAGAAGCGGCCCTTGATGCCTTCCACCTTCAGGCCCAGTTCCTCGTTTTCCAGCACCGGCGCCCACTTGTCGGTGAAGAGCCACTGCATCAGGCCCTTGGGGCCGTTCTCGTCCTCGACCACGGCGATGCAGTCGTCGGACGTGGGCAGGATGCCCAGCGGCAGCACCCAGTCCATGGCGTGGACGATGGTGTTGTCCTTGTGCACCAGGATGTGGGCGTTGTCGAAGCCGTTCTCGCAGGCGATGCGCCAGTTGCCGAAGCCGGTGCGGTGCATGCCGTGGGCCACGGCGTTCTCGTCGAGCACGCTGGGGGCGGACGGCCACAGGGGGTGCGGGAAGCGTTCGCTGTTCTCGGGGAAGCGGAAGGGCAGATCGTGGGCGAGCGGCGGCACGTCCTCTTCGGGGAAGTCGTCCTCGCGCACGAACACGAACACCATGCCGGCGACTTCCTCGGTGGGGTAGGTGGTGATGCCGGTGGTGCCCACCAGCTTGTCGTCGGGGTTGGCGACGATGGTGGAGAGCTTGCCGTCCTTCAGGTCGAAGGTGAAGCCGTGGTACCAGCAGGAGATCGTCTTCTTGTTGAAGCACATGGGCTTCTCGGACAGGCGCACGCCCCGGTGCAGGCACTGGTCCTTGAGCGCGAACACCTTGCCGTCGACGCGGCGCAGCACGATGGGGATGCCACAGATCTGGATGCCCTTGACCTCGTCCTCGGCGAGTTCCTTGCTGAACACGGCCGGGTACCAGTGGTTGATGAAGCCCCACGCCGCGTCCTTGTACGGCTGGTACTGGCTCTGGGTCTTGGCGTTGTTGGTGCGCGCGTCGCTGATGCCGTGGCCCTTGGCGACGGTGCGGCGGCGGATGATGGTTTCGTCTGCCATCGGTATTTCTCCTTGATGAATTGAGGGGCTTCCCGGCCCCGTCCATGTCCTGGTTCCGTTCCCGGCGCACACCGGGGCGCGTCGGGTTCTTACGGTGTGATCCTAGGAACAACCCCGGCGGGGGGCGCTCCCGTGCCTACCGGCTTTATCCCGTCAGTGCACAAATCGGAGCGCCCTGCCGGCACGCTCAGGCGATGCCCGGTTCCGCCGCGACCGAGGCGTAGCGGCCGTGGCAGAAGAGCAGCGGTTCGGGCGGCGCCGCCGGCAGCGACAGGCGCAGCACCCGGCCCACCAGGATCAGGTGGTCCCCGCCCTCGTAGCGGTGCTCGGTCTCGCACTCGAACACCGTGTCCACCCCGGCGATCAGCGGCACGCCGCCGATGCCCCCGTCCAACGCGAGGGCGGCGAACTTGTCGGTGGCCGCGCGGGCGAAGCGATCCGACAGCGTCCGCTGATGGGCCGCCAGCACGTGCACCGCGAAGTGCCGTGCCTCGGCGAAGGCCCCGAAACTCAGGGCCCGGCGGTCCAGGCTCCACAGCACCAGCGGCGGCGACAGGGAGACGGTGTTGAAGCTGCTGGCGGTCACGCCCACCGGCCGGCCGTCCCCGTCGCGGGCGGTGATGACGGTGACGCCGGTGGCGAACTGGCCGAAGGCCTGGCGCAGCAGGCGGCTGTCGATCATGGCGGTCTCCTCAGAAGCGCAGGCCATAGGACACCGACAGCCAGTGCTGCCCCATGTAGAGATCGGTCATGCCGTCGGGGCCGTTGCCCGTGCCGCGGGTCGTTTCCTTGAAGGAGCGGGTGTAGGCCACCGACAGTTCGTCGCCGTCGCCGAAGGTATGGGTCGCCCCCGCCGTGACGTGGCGCCGGTTGGCCGCGGGGGCGAGCACGCCCAGGTAGGTGTCGCGGCTGTCCAGCAGGCGGCTGCCGTGGTTGTAGCCCGCCCGCAGGGTCCATGCCGCATCGAGCGCATAGGCCGCGCCGAAGCGCCATATGGTCTGGTCCTTCCAGCCGAAGCCCGGACCGTGGTCGCTGCCGGGCGCGCCGGTGGCGCTGCCGACGCCGTCGTTGCCGTAGGCGCGCACGTCGCTCCACAGGATGCGCAGCACGTCCGCACCCAGGGTCAGCGCTCCCCGCGTCCAGGCGAGGCCCAGGCCGTAGTTGGCGGGGATGTCCATGTCGCCCTTCTCCGGCAGCAGGCCGGCGAACTTGTCCATCCGCCCCATGTTCACCTTGCTGGCGTACGTGGCGCCCAGGGTCAGGCCCGGTGCCAGCGTGCCCTGCCAGCCCAGGCGCAGGCCGGCGCCCCAGGAGTGGTCGCGCCCTTCCGGCAGGCCGATGCTGGCCGGTCCTTCGATGTCGAGATCCTGGCGGGCGAGCACCACGCCGAGCCCGAGCGCGTGGGCATCGCCGACGCGGCGCGCGTAGCTCAGCGTGATCACCATCTGCTGGAGCGCGGAGCGGGGCGACGCCATGCCGCCGACGTTGTCGCCGCTGCCGTAGTCGGTGCCGACGCCGTTGCCGACCACGCTCACGCCCACGCTGCTGACGCCGTCGATCATGCGGTTGTAGCCGAATTGGGGAATCACGTAGAGGGACGTGTCCTCGCTGCCGGAGTGGTCGATGCCGGCAAAGCGGGCGCCGTTGTCCACCTTCAGCAGGGCGAGGCCGAGATCGACGCGGTCGCCGACGGCGACCATGCCGGCGGGGTTGGTGGCGCCGGCCACCGCGTCCTGCGGCAGCGCCACGCCGACGCCGCCCATGCCTTCGGACTTGACGCCGTAGCCGTGCGGGAAGGTGCCCTGGGTCGCCGTGGCGGCGCCGCCGTGCAGCGCGCCGGCGAGCAGCAGCGCCAGGCTGGGGAGTTCGATACGCTTCATGGCCGCGGTCCTCATGCCGTCACCTCGAAGGAAGCGAGAAAACGGTCGGCCTCGGCCTCGTCGTAGTACCACGGGGCCAAGCCCTTGGGATCGTCGAAGGCGTTGGCGATGCGGGCGGCGAGTTTGGGGTTGCAGCCGCAGGCGGCGAAGACCTTGAGCAACTGGGGCGGTGGCGGCAGCAAATGGGTGTTGGTGAAGCGCGCCACCCACTGGGCGTAGTCCCAGTAGGTCTCGAAGGTGGCCTTCATCCAGTCTTCGTCGAAGGCCGCCGCGCCGCGCCGGGCGATGGCGTCGAGATAGACCATCGCGCACTTGCTGGCGTTGTTGGAGCCCTGGCCGGTGATCGGGTCGTTGAGCACCAGCACGTCGGCCATGCCCATGACCGCGCGGCCAGACGGCAGACGGCCCACCACCTTGCGCACCGTGGGTGTGATGCGGCCGACCAGGGTGCCGAGGTCGTCGGTGAGGCGCAGATTGCTACAGCGTTCGGCTTCCCACGGGAAATAGGTGCGGATCAGTTCGACCGCGAGTTCGAGGTGCTGGGCCGGCGTCTTCACCTCGTCCCAGCGGTCCATTGGGCCGCCGGGGATGCACTCCAGGTTGATGATGTCGCACGGGCCGGTGTGGGTCAGCGCGGGGAAGTTCACGTATTCGCCGATGCCGGGGTTGATGCTGATGTTGAGCGCCGACCAGTCCTTGCGCGGCTTCATGTCGTGGACGTAGGTGAGCGAGATGGTGCGCTGCGGGCGGTCGAACACGCTGCGTTCGGCATCGCGCTCGAAGAGCTTGCCGATCTCGCCCTTGCCGGTGGAGACCACGACCAGGTCGGACTCGTCCGCGTAGCGTTCCAGCGCCGCCAGGTCCGCGTCCTCGATCAGCAGGCGGCCGCCGCGGCGCTCGAACTCGGCCATCCACGCCGGCATCTTGATGCGCTGGTCCACCGACTGGCCCGGCGCCGACATGGGCGAGCGCCAGTCGATCAGCAGCTTGCCGTCGCTGCCGCCGGCGCGCATGTGCACGCCGGTGATGGGCGGGCATTCGTCGTCCCACATCGCGAGACCGAGTCCGCGCTCGTAGCCGACCGCCATGTCGTACATCGACTGGCTGGACATGACCCGGCCGGCGGCGATCTGGTCGGCCGTGCGGTTGGAGACGATGGTGACGCCGTAGCCTTGCGCGAGGAGGCCGATGCCCAGTTGCAGGCCGGCCTGGCCCGCGCCGATGATGGTGATCTTTCGCATTTTTTTCTGCTCCGTCGTGGGGGGTTGGGGGTGTCTTCGTCAGCGAAGGCACAACCAATTTGACGGAGGCAGGGCGCGGGAAATATGCGCAGACTGCAGCGGCTATGCAGGGATTGCAGAAATGTGAAGCGACACCAAAGTGGTGCGGGAATGTGGCCGACGAGGCACCACAATGGCGCGCAAATCACTGAATCAGCGGGATTTCGCCAGCGTCTCGTGGGGCGACTCGCCATATCTGCGGCGATAGTCGATGGCGAAGCGGCCGAGCTGGAAGAAACCCCAGTGCATGGCGAGCGCGGTCACGCTGGCCGGCCGCGCGGGGTCGAGCAGGTCGGCGCGCACCCGCTCCATGCGCAGATCGCGCAGATGGCGCATGGGACTCACGCCGAGGAACTTGCGGAAACCGTCGTACAGCGTGCGCCCGCTGACGCCGATGCGCTGCGCCAGCATGTCCACGGTGATCGGCTGCTCCGGACAGGCGCGCATGTATTCCTCGGCCTGGCGGACGTGGCGCGGCAGCACGGTGCGGGCGGGACAGGGCGCCGCGGCGACGAAGCTGCCCGGCAGCCAGTTCAGCGCGGTGGTCAGCAGCAACTGCTCGATCTGGCTGCGGACCAGCGGTTCGTCGGCCAGCGCGGGATTGCATCGCAGCTCGTCGAACATGTGGCGCGCGGTCCTCACCCAGGCATGGACCATGGGCGATGCGAGATCGGCAACGGGCAGGAAGGAAACCGTGCCGGCCGCTTCGCGCCCGGTCAGCAGCGAGGCGTGCCGTTCGAGCGCTTCCCGCTCGATGCGCACGACGAACTTGCTGCAGTCGGCGCTCCAGTGCATGTCGAGCCGGCTGTCGGGCGCGTGGATGGTGGCGTGGCGGGGGTCGCACAGCAGCTCGGCGCCATCCACCCGCATGCGGTCGTGGCCCGAGGCCGGCACCTGCACCAGGAAGAAGGACTGCAGGCACCCGGGGGCGACGCTGACCTCGGCGCCATAGCGCATCTCGCTGAAACTCACCGCGCCTAGGGGCTGATGGACGTGCAGGTAATCGAGCCGCTCGCCGCCTCGCGCCTGCGCCAGGCGGTGATCGCAGTAGATGTCGGCCACGATGCGGCGTGTCTCGTCCACATCGTGGGAGCGGTAGGTGGCCGGTGGCGGACAGATCCCGGGTTCTTGCATCACGCGCGCAGTCCTCGAACAGGGTTGCGGGCAGCCTTCCTGGATCGACGCCGTGGGCGTGCGGCGCCGCGACAGGCCTTGCCCCGCGCCATGCTGGCCGAGGCCGGCGGGGGCCGCACTCCGTCGAGCGCCGGCCTTATCCCGGCAGCGCACGAAAGGCATCGACCCGCGCAATGCAGGCGGGGCCGCCCTCAGTGCGCCAGCGTCTCGGACGGGCTTTCGCCGAAGCGGCGCTTGTAGTCGGTGGTGAAGTGGCCCAGGTGGTTGAAGCCCCAGCGGAAGGCGACCGCGGTCACGGTGCTCTCGCCGGGGATGAGGCGCTTGAGTTCCTCGTGCACCCGGCGCATGCGCACTTCCTTCAGGTAGAGCATGGGCGAGGTGTTGCGGAAGCGGCGGAAGCCAGTGAAGATCGAGCGCGTGCTGACCCCGGCGTGCTCGGCCAGGTCGAGGATGGTGATGGGCTCGTCGGCGTGTTCCTCGATGTAGTGCTCGATGCGCTTGACGAAGGCCGGCGCGATGGAGCGGTCTTCCTGCGCCAGCGCCTCGCTGTAGTTGTGCGCCTGACAGGTGAGCAGCATGGTGATGACCATCTGCTCGGTCTGGGCGGCGATCAGCGGCGACTGCAGGCCCTCGTCGTCGTCGGCCAGGTTGGTGTGCAGCCAGGTCATGAGCCGCATCCAGCGTTGTCCGGCCGTAGTGTCCAGCGCCATCGCGGGGCGGAAGGCGATGGGCGCGCGCAGCGCCTGGCCCAGGTGCTGGATGCAATAGCGCTCCAGCACGTCCCGGTCGATGCGCACGACCAGCTTCTCGGTGTCGTTCTCGTGGCGGATCAGCACCGGCAGGTGGGCGTTGAGCACGGACGCGGTGCGGGGCGTCGAACAGACGGTTTCGCCGCCGGTTTCGATCAACTCGCGCCCACGCAGCGGCATCTGCACCAGCACGAAGGAATCGAAGGTGCCGGGGTCTATGGTCACCTCGCCGCCGTAGCTCATGCGCCCCACCCCCAGGCCGCGCAGCCGCCGGTAGTACATGCGGGTGCGGATGGGTTTGCGGGTGTCGAGCCTGCTCAGGCGGTTCTCGCAGAACACCCGGGTGCCCCACTGGCGCGCCTCTTCGATGTCGCTCGTCTGGAACAGCTCGAAGCCGGGCAGATCGGCGCCCGCGAGGGGCGTCGAGGCATAGATTGCGCTTTCCATTGCATCGTTCCTCTACTGTTGGGGTCGAACGAAGTCATGCCCCCCGGCTGGTCGATACGGCGCGCGATCCACCGGCACTGTTGCAGTGCATCAACGATCCATCGGGGTGCATCGGAAAGGCGGTGCGGCGCCCGGGAACGTCGGCAAATCCCTTGTCTATCAACGAAATAGGTTTAGTAGGTCAGCAAAGGGGCAGGGCAATGACGCAATATCTATGCCCAAAGCCATAGGGGGAGCGTTCTCCCCCTTCCGAACGGAGCGGGCTTGTTATTTATGAGACGATCGGTCTAATATTCATCCCATGCCGCCGACCCCCACCCTGCGCCGCCGCCCCGGCCGCCCGCCCAAGCGCATCGATGACCGCCTCGAAACCCGCGAGGCGCTGATCCGCTGCGGCACGGAAGTGCTCACCGAAAAGGGCTTCGCCGCCGCCGGCATCGACGAGGTGCTCAGGCGCGTGGGCGTGCCCAAGGGCTCCTTCTATCATTACTTCGACAGCAAGGAAGCCTTCGGCCACGCGGTCATCGACCACTACGCCGCCTACTTCGCGCGCAAGCTGAACCGCTGCTTTCGCGATGCCTCCCTCCCGCCCCTGGCGCGCGTGCAGGCCTTCGTGGACGACGCCTGCCGCGGCATGGCGCGCTTCGAGTTCCGCCGCGGCTGCCTGATCGGCAACCTGGGGCAGGAGATGGCGGTGCTGCCGGAAGCCTACCGGGAGCGGCTGGAGGCGGTGTTCCTGGACTGGCAGGCCCGCCTGGCGGCCTGTCTGGCCGCCGCGCGGGAAGCCGGGGAGATCGCGGCGGGCGCCGACTGCGAGGCGCTGGCGGCGTTCTTCTGGATCGGCTGGGAAGGGGCGGTGCTGCGTGCCAAGCTGGTACGGGGCGACGCCCCGCTGCGCAGGTTCGCCGACGGCTTCCTCGCCGGGCTGCCGCGCTGACGCCCCGCCGTATTGCACCTTTTGTGGAGGAAAGACCCATGTTCAAGGCCGTACTGATCGAAAAGGACGACGCGGGCTACCGCGCCCGGCTCGCCGAGCTGGACGACGGCGCCCTGCCCGAGGGCGACGTGACCGTGCGCGTGGGCTGGTCCACGCTCAACTACAAGGACGGCCTGGCCATCACCGGCAAGGGCCCGGTGGTGCGCAAGTTCCCCATGGTGCCGGGCATCGACCTGGCCGGCACGGTGGAGGCCAGCACCCATCCCGAATACAAGGCGGGCGACGCGGTGCTGCTCAACGGCTGGGGCGTGGGCGAGACCCACTGGGGCGGGCTCGCCCAGCGCGCGCGTCTGAACGGCGACTGGCTGATTCCGCTGCCGGCGGCCTTCACCCCCCGCCAGGCCATGGCCGTCGGCACCGCCGGCTACACCGCCATGCTGTGCGTGCTGGCGCTGGAGCGCCACGGCGTGACGCCGGACAAGGGCGAGGTGCTGGTGACCGGCGCCAACGGCGGCGTGGGCAGCGTGGCGGTGGCCGTGCTGGCGAAGCTCGGCTACACCGTGGTGGCCTCCACCGGCCGCCCGCAGGAGGCGGAATTCCTCAAGACCCTGGGTGCGGCGGAGATCATCGACCGCGCCACCCTCAACGCGCCGGGCAAGCCGCTGGCCAGGGAACGCTGGGCCGGCGCCGTGGACACCCTGGGCAGCCACACGCTGGCCAACGTGTGCGCCAGCACCCGCTACCGGGGCACCGTGGCCGCCTGCGGGCTGGCCCAGGGCATGGACCTGCCCGCCTCCGTGGCGCCCTTCATCCTGCGCGGGGTCACGCTGGCCGGCATCGACAGCGTGATGGCGCCCCGCGCCGACCGCCTGGAAGCCTGGCAGCGCCTGGGCCGCGACCTGGACGTGGCCAAGCTCGACCTGATCACCCACGAGATCGGTCTGGGCGAAGTCATCGCCACCGCCGGCCGGCTGATGGAAGGCCAGGTGCGCGGGCGCGTGGTGGTGGATGTGAACCGCTGAGCGCCGCCCAACGTTTTCAGACCCGAGGAGACCCCGCATGACCGAGAAAATCAGCCGCTTTCCTGTGCCCGACCTGAACGCCCTGCCCGAGGACGTGCGCAACCGCATGCTCGCCGTACAGGAGAAGGCCGGCTTCATCCCCAACGTGTTCCTGATGCTGGCCCACCGTCCGGCCGAGTTCCGCGCCTTCTTCGACTACCACGACGCGCTGATGGAGAAGGATGTGGGCCTCACCAAGGCCGAGCGCGAGATGATCGTCGTCGCCACCTCCGCCGCGTCCGACTGCCTGTACTGCGTCATTGCCCACGGCGCGGTGCTGCGCATCCGGGCCAAGAACCCGCGCGTGGCGGACCAGCTCGCCACCAACTACCGCAAGGCGGAGATCACCCCGCGCCAGCGCGCCATGCTGGACTTCGCCGTCAAGCTGTCCACCCGCGGCGGCGAGGTGGAGGAAGCGGACTTCGACGCCCTGCGCGCCCACGGCTTCGACGACGAGGCCATCTGGGACGTCGGCGCCATCACCGCCTTCTTCGCCATGAGCAACCGCCTGGTGCACCTCACCGCCACACCGCCCAACGAGCAGTTCTACCTGATGGGGCGGCTGCCCAAGTCCTGAGCCGTTCAGGCCGGCGCGGTGAACACCGTCAGCACGCCGGTGTAGCCGTACAGCCGGTCGCGGGCGATCTCGCCGGCGGCGTGGAAACCCACCAGCGCCAGGTCGGCGCCCAGCTCCTCGCGGATCGCCCGGGCTTCCGCGTGGGGCGAGCCGAAATGCCTGCCGCCGCGTCCGGTGCAGCTCACGTACACCGCACCGGCGGCCTGGCGCCCGGTGGAGGCCAGTTCGGCGCGGATCTCCGCGGCGATGCGGGTCAGGTCGGCCAGCGCCGCCTGAGCATCGCGGCGGCAGAAGGCGAGCTGCATGCCGGGGGCCACCTCGTCGGCCACCGCCAGCACCTGGTGCTGCGGGTCCAGGCCGATGATGTGGCGTACCCGTGTGTCCGGGCCGAACAGGCCAGGCGCGAGCGCCAGGTCTTCCGTGTCCGTACACAGCCCCACCAGCGTGCCGGCCAGGGCGTGGGCCGTGAGGTCCAGCGGCAGGTCGTGCTCCAGGCCCAGGTCCTGCAGCGCGCAGGCGAGTGCCGGCTGGCCGTCCAGCGCGATCACGTAGTTGTCTTCCGCATGGGTGATGGTGCGCAGCGGGCCCACGGGCTGGCAGCCCTGGGTGACCCGCGAGACGATGCCCACGCGCTCGTCGAAGGCCACTCCCGACAGCCCGCCGGAGAGCACCCCGCCGGCGATCTGCAGCGTGCGGTTGCGTGCCGCCGACAGGCCGCCGAAGAGATGGCCCGAGGCCGTGCGTGCGGCCAGTTCCTGCAGCAGCTCCTGCAGATCCGGGGTGCCGCCGTCCGCATGGACCAGCGCGGTGTGGGGGTGGAAACCGCCCACGCCTGGGTGCAGCGGCTGGCGCCCGGAGAACAGGTGGAAGGCATGCGCGGGCAGCGGCGCGATCATCAGCGCCAGCGCCGGCTCGTCGAAACGGGCGGTGTCGCCGGCGATGACGCCCAGCCCCACCGTCCCCACCCAGGTCAGGCTGGGCAGGCGGCGGTTGAGGCCATGCACGATGTTCTCGGCCTCGCCGGCGAGCTGGTCGGTGAGATAGCACCAGCCCAGCGTGTAGTCCGCCACCTCGCCGCCCGCGCGCCGTTCCGCCAGCGCGCTCTTCAACCGGGCCACGCAGTCGTTCAGCGCGGCCTGCCAGTCCGCATTCGCCGCCTGGGCGACGAGGAAACGTGTGGGAGTCATGTCGGCGGCCTCCGCTCGGGTCGTGCCGGTTGGACATTGCCGCGCCGGAGGGGTTTGCCCGCAGGGCTGCGGGCGTCCACCGGCGACGATGCCAGTCTCATTCTAGTTCGGCGGCCGAACGCGCATAATCCGGCGCTTGACCGCCTCGTGCCCGAATGCCCCATGAACGATCTCCGCGACTTGTCCGCCCTGCTGCGTTCCCGCGTGCCCATCATCGTCATCGAGACCATGGAGGAGCAGCGCGCGTTGAAGCTCCTGGCCGACCTGGCCGAAGCCCGCCAGACGCTCCTGTACCGCTGGTCGGCGGCCACCGGGCTGGTACACACCAACTTCCGCTACGGTCCGGCGGCCGATCCGGTGCGCAGGCCGTTCGGTTTCGACGTGGTGGAGGGGGCGGGTACGGCGCCCACCGCGCGTCCGGCCGAGGCGGGGCGCACGCGGGCCATCGAGGACACGCGCAGCATCCAGTCCGCCCTGGCCTTCATCGACGGCCGCGGCCAGCCGGGCATCTACGTGCTGCTGGACCTCCACCCCTACCTGGAAGACCCGGTGGCGCTGCGCCTGCTGCGGGAGATCGCCCTCGACCACGCCGTGGACGGCCGCACCCTGGTGCTGGTCTCCCCGTCCCTGCGCCTGCCGCCCAAGCTCGCCCGCCACGCCGCCCGGCTGAGCCTGCCCCTGCCGGACGAGGCGCGCATCCGCGAACTGCTGGAGACCGAATTCGCCCTCTTCGCGCGCCAGGCGGGCCGCGCCCCGGTGCGCAACCGCGGCCTGGAAGACGCCATGGTGCGCTACGCCAGCGGCCTGTGCGAGGAGGACGTGCGCCACTTGCTGCGCCTGGCGGTGCGGGACGACGGGTGCTCACCCGCGAGGACCTGCAGCGTGCCGCCGCCTTCAAGCAGCAGACGCTGCCCGGCCTGACGCTGGAGGCGGTGCTCGACGGGGCGGATGCAGTGGGCGGCATGGTGCGCCTGCGCCGCTGGCTGGCGCAGCGCAAGCCGATCTTCCTCGGCGAACTCGCCCGCCCCGGCCTGCCCATGCCCCGCGGGGTGCTGATCGCCGGCGTGCAGGGCACCGGCAAGAGCCTGGCCGCCAAGGCCACCGCGGCGGCCTGGGGCCTGCCCCTGCTGCGCCTGGACATCGCCGCCCTGTACGACAAGTTCCAGGGCGAAACCGAGCGCAAGCTGCGGGAAGCGCTGCAGGCGGCCGAAGGCATGCAGCCGGTGGTGATGTGGATCGACGAGATCGAGAAGGGCATGGCCGCCGGCGCGGCCGAGCAGGACGGCGGCGTGTCGCGCCGGGTGCTCGGCACCCTGCTCACCTGGATGGCCGAGCGTACGGCGCGCCTCTTCATCGTCGCCACCGCCAACGACGTGGAGGCCCTGCCGCCGGAGCTGGTGCGCAAGGGGCGCTTCGACGAGCTGTTCTTCGTAGACCTGCCGGACGCGCCGGCGCGGGAGACCATCTTCCGCATCCACCTGGCGCGCCATCGGCTCGACCCGGCCGCCTTCGACCTGCGCCTGCTGGCGGGCCGCTCCGACGGCATGTCGGGCGCGGAGATCGAACAGGCGGTGGTGTCGGCGATCTACGAGGCGCTGCCCGACGGGTGCGACCCGGACGTGGCCATGGTGCTGGCGGAACTGGAACGCACCCGGCCGCTGTCGGTGGTCATGGCCGAGAAGGTGGCGGCCCTGCGCGCCTGGGCTGCCGAACGCTGCGTGATGGCGGACTGAACGGCGGGCGGTTTCCCCGCCCGTGGCGTTCAGAAGGCGTTTTCCACCGCGTACTGGCCGGGCTGTTCGCGGCGCGCCAGGGTGAAGCCGCGCGCCTTCAGCGTGTCGCGGGTGTCGCGCACCATCTGCGGGTTGCCGCAGATCATGATGCGCGAGGCGTCCGGGTCCAGCCGCAGGCCGGCGCGGGCCTCCAGTTCGCCGCTGTCGATCAGCGCCGGGATGCGCCGCCCGAGGGCGCCCGCGCAGGCGCTGCGGGTGACCACCGGCACGTGCACCAGCGCCGCGGCGCGCTCGCCGATCAGCGGATTGGCGCGCAGGCGCGCCGCCTCGTCGCGGTAGGCGAGTTCGTCCGCGGTGCGCACGCTGTGCACCAGCACCAGGTGGCGGTAGTCGTCCCACACCGCCGGGTCCTGCAGGATGGACAGGAAGGGCGCCAGCCCGGTGCCGGTGGCGAGCAGCCACAGGTCCCGGCCGGGGCGGAAGCGGTCGGTGGTGAGATAGCCGTAGGCGCTGCGGTCCACCAGGATCGTGTCGCCGACCCCCAGGCGGGCGAGGCGGCCGGTGAATTCGCCGCCCGGCACGACGACGGAAAAGAACTCCAGATACTCGTCGTAGGGCGCGGAAACCATGGAGTAGGCGCGCCACACCAGGCTGCCGTCCTCCCGCGCCAGACCCAGGCGGGCGAACTGGCCGGGCACGAAGCGGAAGCTGCGCGGGCGCGTGGTGCGGAAGGAGAACAGGCTACCGGTCCAGCGGTGCAGCCAGACGATGCGTTCGGTGGTGTGTTTGTCGAGCGGCGCGTTCATCGGTCGTCCTTGCGCGTATCCCGTTTTACCTGAGTAATTTGCTCGGGAAATGGTTCCGCGCCTGCGGCAAGGGGATACAGAACGGTCGCCGCAAGGCCGGTACAGTTGGCTGTTCCGGTATTCTGTATCCGGCACAATTTTCAATTCTTGAGTCTGTACCCATGAAGGGCGCCGCCCTATCGTGGACTCGCCGCTGCAAACCTGCGGCGAGGAGAACGTCATGATGGTGATCGAGCTGCTGCGCCGCCTGGAGGCGGCCATTCGCGCCCTGCTGCAGCGCCGGCAGGGGCGCCGGGAACTGCTGGAACTGGACGAGCGCCTGCTGCGCGACGTGGGCATCAGCCGCGAGCAGGCGAGGCGGGAGGCGGCCAAGCCATTCTGGCGCCAGTGAGAAGGCTGGGCAGGCGGTGCGTCGCCGCCCCTCGGCGCGAGCTACCCGGTCAGCCCGGCGAGCGGAGCCGGCGGCGCGATGACGAGGCCTTGGGCGTACTGGAAACCGTAGTCGCGCAGCATGTCGCGGAACAGTTCGTCCTCGACCTCGGAGGCGATGGCGTGGATGTCCAGCGCGGCCGCCATGCCGCACAGCGCCTGGGCGACGTTGCAACCGGCTTCCAGGCCGTAGTTGTCGGCCAGGGTCTTGAGGCTGACCTTGGCGTAGTTGGGCCGCAGCAGCGTGAGCAGGGTGGTATTGCCGCCGTCGAGCTGTTCGAGGGCCACGCCGCAGCCCAGGTCGCGCACGCGGGTGACGAAGGCGGCCGCCTCGGCCGGGCACTGGGCCGCCACGGCGGCAGGGAATTCGAGCACCACGCGCTCCGGCTCGACCGCATGGCGGTGCAGCAGGCTGGTGAGCGCATCCAGGTAGTCGCCCGGGTGGTTCAGGGAGGCGCGGGTGAGGTTGAGGCCGATGCGGCCGAGGGGCGTATCGGGGCCGGCGATCTGCCGTCCGAGCTGGATGCAGGCCTGTTCGGCCACCCACAGGTCGAGTTCGAGGCCCGCGCTGCCGGCCTCCAGGCGGGAGAGCAGCTCGCCGGGGGTGAGCACGGTGTCGCCGCTGCCCGCGACGCGCAGCAGCACTTCGTGCCACGGCAGCACGGGGCGTCCGTCGAGGGTGACGATGGGTTGGCCGTACAGTTCCAGGCGGCTGTAGGGAATGCCTTCCGGACGGCTGTCCACGCTCTCGTGGTCGCTCTGGCGGCGGCCCGCCGCCATGCCGTGGCCATGCTCGATGACGCGGTTGCGGCCGCTCTTCTTGGCCGCGTAGCAGGCCAGGTCGGCGGCCACCAGTACGTCGGAGGCGCTGTCCAGGCCGCCGTCGATGCGCACCAGGCCGACGCTGGCGCCCACGGAGAAGCGCCGGTCGTCCCAACTGAAGCGGAAGGCGGCGACGGTTTCGCGCAGGCCCTCGGCGATGCGCAGCGCCTCCTCGGCGTTGCAGCCGCGCAGGATGAGGGCGAACTCGTCTCCGCCCACCCGGCAGATCAGGTCGTCGGCACGCACGCGCTGGCGGATCAGGCGGGCGATGCGGCGCAGCAGTTCGTCGCCCGCGGCATGGCCGCAGGTGTCGTTGACGATCTTGAAGCGGTCCAGGTCGATGAAGCACAGCGCGCCTTGGTCGCCGGCGCGGCGCGAGGCGGCCACGGCCTCTTCCAGCGCCTGCTCGAAGGCGCGCCGGTTGGGCAGGCCGGTAAGCGGGTCGTGCAGCGCCTGATGGGCGAGCTGGGCGGTGGCTTCGTCCACTTTCGCCTGCAGGGTGTGCTGGGCGTCGGCGATGGCGCGCGCCATGGTGTTGAAGCCGCTCTGCAGGGCGCGCAGCTCGGCGACCGCGGCGTCGTCCGGCACGCTGACGTCGAGCCGGCCCTGGGCCACGCCGCCCACCGCGTCGGCGAGCCGGCGTACGGGGCCGGTGACCGAGCGTGCCAGCCGGATCGCCAGCACGGCGGTGAGCGCCAGGCCGCTGATGGTGAGCGCGAGCGTGGTGAACACGATGGCACGCTTGGCATTGTCGAGTGCGCGCGTGTCGAGTTCGACATATACCCAGCCGGCCTGCACCGCCGGCAGGCGGTTGGGGTCGTTCAGGTAGCCGGCGTCCAGGTCGTCCACCACCAGTTGGGTGGCGAGTACCGGCGCGGCCAGCGTGAGCCTCTGCTCGCGCTTGTCGAGGATCTGTGCGCTGCGTGCGGCGACGATGCGGGGCGCTGCGGCCAGGCGCGGGCGGCCGCTGACCGCGAGCAGCTCGCCGGCGCCGTCGTAGACCGCCACGGCGGCCACGTCACGCTGTTCGAGCACCGCCTGCAGCAGCGTGCCGAGCGTGCCGCGGTTGCCGGAGATGACCCCGTATTCGGCCGCCGGGGCGAGGAAGCTGACGATGGCCAGCCCGCGCTCCTGCAGCGCGCCTTCGGCGGCCTGCGTGCCGCGCACCACGAACAGGCCGGCGATGGCGCCGGCCAGCAGCGCGGCCGGCAGCAGCACCACCAGCAGCAGGCGCTGGCGCAGGGTGAGGCGGAACGCTGCCCTCATGGCCGGTTTCCTCCACGCAGGCGTTCGAGTACGCCGGCATTGTCCGGCACCTCCAGGCCGAGGGCGCGCGCCACCTGGCGGTTGATGGCGATGTCGAAACCGCGCGGCGCGCGCACGTCGGGCAATTGCGGGCTGCCGCTGCGCGGCGCGCCGTCCAGCCACGCCGCCACTTCGCGGGCCGCGTCTTCCGGTGTGCTGAACACCGCTGCCAGCGCGCCGGCCTCCACGTAGGCGCGCGAATAGGCGAACACGGGGCGGCGATAGCGGTAGCTGGTGAGCAGCAGCGTGCGTGCCGCCGTCGGGCCGGACACCAGCGGGTCGGCCAGCGCGAGCAGGGCGTCGGACGATTCCAGCAGGCGTTCGAGCGCCGGAAGCAGTTCGCCGGCGGTGGAGATGTGCTGCCCTCCCAGGGCGAGGCCCGCGCTGCGGGCCGCGTCGCCGAAGGCGGGGGCCAGGCTGCTGCTGGCCGGTCCGAACAGGATGCCGACGCGCTGCGCATCCGGGAGGATGGCGCGCACCAGGGCCAGGTGGCGCTCAGCGGGCTGGTCGAGGACGATGGCGGACAAGCGGGCGTTCGGCAGATCCCGGCGCAGGCCGTCGAACTGGCTGCGCCCGACCAGCACGCCGAGCGTGGGCCGGGTGCCGCGGCGGGCGATCTCGTCCATCGCCGGCGCGCCCGCGGCGACGATCACCGCGGCGCGCTCGAGCACGGCTGCATCCACTCCGTCCTCCAGGTTTCCTGCCAGTTCGATGCGGTGCCTGCCTCCGGCAGCGGCCGCGAGTGCTTCGGCGAACGTCCCGTAGGCGCCGCCTTTCTGTGTCAGCACCAGCGCCACCTCGTGCGCGTGCGCCGCCGGCGCGGCCAGCAGGCACACGGCGGCGAACACGATTATGCGGTGAAGGCACGAAGGCATGGGGGGCGGCGTTCAGCGCGAGGATGCGGCGCGGTGGCGGGAAATACGTTCGGTATATGTCATCAGGCTATATCCGGGCGTGGCGGCCACCAAGCGCTTCCGCGCGCCGCGCATGACGTTTACCACGCTCAGAGGTCCAGGCGCAGCGATATCCAGTGGCGGCGGTCCACCCGGCGCTGCATGCGCTGTTCGAAGTGCGCGCCGTTCAGGGACTGCACGGTGTAGGCGAGTTCGCCGCGCTGCTGGCCGACGGCGAAGGGCCAGGCAATGCGCATGTCGGTGCGGTTGTAGTTGCCGACTTCCGTATTGCGCGTCCATTTCATCGCCCCGACCCAATAGCGTGCCAGCGACAGGTCGATGCCCCAGGGCAGCTTCTGCATCAGCAGCAGCGAGGTGGACCGGCGCGGCGCCGACTCCTCGGCCAGGGCGGCGTAGGCCCGCTGCGAAGACCTGTAGTTGCTGTCGGGCGAGTGCGCCAGGCGTTCGCCGAGGGCGGTGTTCTTGTTGTCGATGCGGATGCTGGCATGGCCGAGCGCCAGGCGGGTGGCGTCGAAAGGCTGCCACTTGAACTGGAATTCGTAGCCGCGGATGCGCAGGTCCTGCACCGCCTGCACCGAATAGGGCCGGTTGTCCAGGCCGGACGGCTGTTCGCCGGTGCGGATCAGGCGCATCTGGCGGTCGGACAGCTTCTCGCGGAAATGGCGCACGTCCAGGCTTGCGCGCCATGGGCGCCATTCGCCCAGGTAGGCGAGCTCCCAACTGTCCAGGCGCTCGGCCGGCAGGTCGGGGTTCGCCATCCAGTCCGATACGGCATCGCCGCCGGTTTCCACGTAGTAATAGTTCGCCTTGTAGTCCTGCGTGCCCGGGGTGCGCCAGGCGCGGGCGTAGCCGATGCGGATGGTGTGATCGGGCGTCAGGTGGAAGCTGGTGCTGGCCCGCGGCGCCACGTGGCTGCCGGCAAGCGAGTCGTATTCGTGGGACACCCCCAGGTTGCCGGTGAACCAGGACAGCGGCTTCCATTCCCCGTTGGCGAACGCGCGCCCCACGTCGCGGCTGACGGTTCCCAGCCCGTACAGCACCGTGTCCGAGTCCAGGGTGTCGTAGCGCCAACTCGCACCCCACACCAGGCGGGTGTCGGCGAACGGCATGAAGGTGTGCTGGGCCTCGATCTCGTGGCGGACGCCGCGGTCGCCGACTTCATTGACCTTGCGATAGGGCGGCAGTCGATCGGGATGGAGGAAGGAATCGTCCGCCTTGTCGACGCTGTGCGTGTAGCGCAGCGAGAAATCCGCGGTGTCCGACAGCGTGCGCAGCCAGCGCAGTTGCAGCCAGGTGGACGACTGGTCGAAGTCGCGGATCGGGTCGTCCGGCCTCGACCTGATCGGGTAGGCCATCCGCTCGCGCTTGTCCGCGTCGTCTTCGGTCACCAGGCGGCCGTTGACCTCGCGGCCGATGATGTGTCCCAGGTGTACTTCCAGCGCATCCTGGATGCCGAGCTGGAAATGGGCCCTCAGGTCCAGCAGATGGGTCTTGCTGTCGGCCCGCCAGTCCGGATTGGCCTCGTAGCGCAGGTCGGTGTGCGGCGTGAGGCCGTCGTCGCCGGTCTGCTGGTAGGTCAGGCGGAAGTCGCCCCCTTCGCCCAACCGGCCGCCGGTGCGCAGCGTGTAGTCGTGCACGCCCTGGCTGCCCTGGTTGGTGGATACGGACCATCCCCTCACCAGCGCCGGGTCGACGGTGACGATGTTGATGACGCCCAGAAAGGCATTCGCGCCGTAGGAGGTGGTGTTGGAGCCGCGTACCACCTCGATGCGTTCGATGTCCTCCAGGGCGACGGGAACCAGGGCCCAGTTCATGCCGCCGCGGAACAGCGGCGAGTGCAGCGAACGGCCGTCCACCAGCACCTGTACGCGCGGCGAGTAGTCGTTGTCGTCGCTGACGCCGTGGTAATTGACCCGCGCGGCCACGTCGCTGGCGGCGAAGGTCTGGAAGCCGGGTACCAGGCGGAAGATGTCGGAGAGGGTGCGCGCCCCCGAGGCGCGGATGGTGTCGCGGTCGACCACCGTGACCGAGGTGGGCGCGTCGGCCAGGCGTTGCGGCAGGCGGCTGACCGAGGCCACCACCGGCAGGTCGCTGAAGAAGAGTTCGGTGTCCGCCTGCGCCGCAATGGCGGGCGCGCTCAGCGCAAACAGCGCGCAGTTGCGCAAGCCAAGGCGTTTGCGTCGGCGAATCAAGCGGCCCCCTGAATCCTGTCATTGCCAGTTCAGGGGGCAGACTCGCATGTCGACGAAAACCGGTCAACCGTCGGCCGCGCGCGGGGTGGCGGCCCTGCGTGGACAGCCGGAATCGTGCGCCGCCGAGGTGAGCGTGGTCATGATGACCTTCTGGAACATCGCCGCCAGTTCCGGCCGCGCGATCTCGGGATTGCGCACCGCCCGCACCAGCAATCCGTCGTACATGGTGGCGAACAGTTCGGCTATGGCGTCGAGCCCGGCCTCGTCGTCGGTCAGGCCGAGGCTGCGGCGCTGCTCGCGCAGGATGTCGGTCATGCTGTCGCGGCAGCGCCGGTCGGCGGCGCGGACGATTTCCGCCACGCGGGGATTGCGGGCGGCTTCGGCGACGATCTCCACCTTCAGGGACGCGGTGTTCGGGTCGAGGTTGTCGCGCACGCCCTCGGCGGTGCAGGCGGCGATGGCCTCGAGCATGTCGGGTGAGGCGCGCAGTTGGGCGGTCATGGTCAGCAGGCGGTCGAGATCCTGCTCGACGATGGCCGCGATGATCGCTTCCTTGTTCTCGAAGTAGTGGTAGATGTGCCCCGCGCTCATGCCCGCTTCTTTGCAGATCTGCGCGATGCTGGCGCCGTGGAAGCCCTGGCGGCGGAAACAGTCCCGCGCGGCATCGAGGATTTGTGCGCGGCGCGCCTCGCTGCGGGGCGAATCGCCGCTTGCGCCGGGTGTTGCGTTCATCGTGTTGCTCCGATACATATTTCGCCGGCAAGGGTTATCCGTGCTTGCTAGCGTTTGGAGGCTAACATAGAATGCGCGTTCTATTTAGAACGTTCATTCTAAGAACGATTCCCCGCGACCGGTAGTCGACATCCCGATACGCCTGCCCCAATCGATGAGAGGTTTTCCATGCAGATCCATGAGCGCCGGTTCCCGGCATTGCTGGCGATGGCGTTGACCGGTGCGGTGGTGCTGGCCGGTTGCGGCCAGGGCCAAGCCCCGCAGCAGGCCGGCGGCGCGGCGGCACCGCAGGTGGCGGTGTTCGAAGTCCAGGCGGGAGAGGTGCCGCTGGTGCTGGAACTGCCGGGACGCACGGCGCCCTACCTGATTGCCGAAGTGCGGCCCCAGGTGGGCGGCATCGTCAAGCAGCGGCCGTTCCGCGAGGGGGGCGAAGTCAAGGCGGGCGAGTTGCTCTATCAGATCGATCCGGCCACCTATCAGGCCGCCCACGACAGTGCCGAGGCTGGGTTGGCGCGTGCCGAGGCCAACCTGTACGCGGCGCGGCTGAAGGCCGAGCGTTTCGCCGGCCTGGTCGGCATCGAGGCCGTCAGCAAGCAGGCCAACGACGATGCGCAGGCCGCCTTCAAGCTGGCCGAGGCCGAGGTGGCGAGCGCCCGTGCGGCCCTGGCGAAGGCCAAGGTGGATCTCGACTTCACCCGCGTCACCGCCCCCATCTCCGGGCGCGCCGGACGTTCGGGCGTCACCCCCGGCGCCCTGGTCACCGCCAATCAGGCTGCGGCGCTGGTCACCGTCCAGCAGCTCGATCCGATCTACGTGGACCTCACCCAGTCCAGCGCCGAACTGCTGAAGCTGCGCCGCGATCTGGAAAGCGGCCGGGTGCAGCGCAAGGCGGCCGAGGAACTGCCGGTGCGCCTGCTGCTGGAGGACGGCAGCGAATACGCCGTTCCCGGCAGGCTCGCCTTCTCCGAAGTCTCGGTGGACCAGGCCACCGGCAGCGTGACGCTGCGTGCCGTGTTCCCCAACCCCAACGGCGAGTTGCTGCCCGGCATGTACGTGCGCGCCCGCCTGGAGCAGGGCGTGGCGAGCGGCGCGGTGCTGGTGCCCCACGCCGGGGTGAGCCGCGATGCGAAGGGCAATGCCCTGGTGATGGTGGTGAACGGCGAAAACACGGTCGAGGCGCGCGTGGTCAGGGCCGAGCGTTCGCTGGGCGACAAGTGGGTCGTGAGCGAGGGGCTGGCCCCCGGCGAGCGGGTCATCGTCGAGGGCCTGCAGCGCGTGCGCCCCGGCGCCCAGGTGCAGGTCGCCGGCACGCCCGCCACGCCTGCCGCCCCCGCGGCCAACTGAGGGTCTGAACCATGGCCCGCTTCTTCATCGACCGGCCCATCTTCGCGTGGGTCATCGCCATCGTCATCATGCTGGCCGGCGCTCTGTCCATCCTGGAACTGCCGGTCGCCCAGTACCCGGCGATCGCGCCCCCGCAGGTCGCCATCAACGCCACCTACCCCGGTGCCACCGCCAAGGCGGTGGAGGATTCCGTCACCCAGGTCATCGAGCAGAAGATGACCGGGCTGGACGGCCTGCTCTACATGAACTCCACGTCCGACTCCTACGGCCGCGTCACCGTCACCCTCACCTTCGATGCCGGCACCGATCCGGACATCGCCCAGGTGCAGGTGCAGAACAAGCTGCAGATGGCGCTGCCGCTCCTGCCCCAGGCAGTGCAGGAGCAGGGCGTGCAGGTGGCCAAATCCACCCGCAACTTCCTGATGGTGCTGGGCTTCGTGTCCGAGGACGGCAGCCTGACCGCCAACGACCTGTCGGACTTCCTCGCCTCCACCGTGCAGGACCCCCTGTCGCGTGTGACCGGCGTCGGCGAGGTGCAGGTGTTCGGCTCCCAGTACGCCATGCGCGTCTGGCTCGATCCGGACAAGCTCAACAAGTACAAGCTGATGCCTGCGGACGTGCGCGCCGCGCTCGAGACGCAGAACACCCAGGTATCGGCCGGCCAGTTGGGCGGCACGCCTGCGCGGCCGGGCCAGGGTTTCACCGCCTCGATCACCGCCCAGAGCCGGCTGCAGACGGTCGACCAGTTCGAGAACATCCTGCTGCGCAGTTCCACGCAGGGCGGCGAGGTGCGTCTGCGCGACGTGGCCAGGGTCGAGATCGGCGCCGAGAACTACGGCTTCACCGGGCGCTACAACGGCCAGCCGGCCGCCGGCATCGGCATCAAGCTCGCCTCGGGCGCCAATGCGCTGGACACCGCCGACGCGGTGCGTGCGGCGGTGGCCGACATGGCGCGCTACTTCCCGGAAGGGGTGGAGGTGGTCACGCCCTACGACACCACGCCTTTCGTCAGGCTCTCCATCGAGGAGGTGGTGAAGACCCTGATCGAGGCCGTCATCCTGGTGTTCCTGGTGATGTTCCTGTTCCTGGAGAACTTCCGCGCCACGCTGATCCCCACCATCGCCGTACCGGTGGTGCTGCTGGGCACCTTCGCGCTGATGGCGGCCTTCGGCTTCTCGATCAACACGCTCACCATGTTCGGCGTGGTGCTCGCCATCGGCCTGCTGGTGGACGACGCCATCGTCGTGGTCGAGAACGTCGAGCGCATCATGACCGAGGAAGGGCTCTCGCCCAAGGAAGCCACCAAGAAATCCATGGGCCAGATCACCGGGGCGCTGGTGGGCATCGGCCTGGTGCTGTCGGCGGTGTTCGTGCCCATGGCCTTCTTCGGCGGCTCCACCGGCGTGATCTACCGCCAGTTCTCCATCACCATCGTCTCGGCGATGGGCCTGTCCGTGCTGGTGGCCATCGTGTTCACCCCGGCGCTGTGCGCCACCATGCTGAAGCCCGTCGCCAAGGGCCATGAGGCTTCCGAAGGCGGCTGGTTCGCCGGTTTCTTCCACTGGTTCAACGGCATGTTCGCGCGCAACACCCGGCGCTACGAATCGGCCGTCGGCCGCATCGTGCATCGCACCGGCCGTTTCCTGCTGATCTATGTGGTCATCGTCCTCGCCCTCGGCTTCCTTTTCACGCGCATGCCGACCTCCTTCCTTCCGGAAGAAGACCAAGGCGTGATGTTCACCCAGGTGATGCTGCCGGCGGGCGCGACCCAGGAGCGCACCCTGGAAGTGCTGGAGAAGGTCGAACACCACTTCCTCGAAACCGAGAAGGACTACGTCAAGTCCATCTTCACCGTGGCCGGCTTCAGCTTCGCCGGCAGCGGCCAGAACATGGCCATCGGCTTCATCCACCTGCGCGACTGGGATGAGCGCAAAGGCGTGGCGGGCAAGGTCCAGACCGTGGCCGGGCGCGCCATGGCGGCGTTCTCGCAGATCCGCGAGGCCATGGTGTTCGCCTTCGTGCCGCCCGCGGTGCTGGAACTGGGCACCTCCAACGGTTTCGACTTCTATCTGCAGGACCGCGTCGGCATGGGCCACGATGCCCTGATCGCCGCCCGCAACCAGTTGCTCGGCATGCTGGCCCAGGACAAGCGGCTGGTGGCGGTGCGGCCCAACGGCCAGGAGGACATGCAGGAATACGTGCTCGACATCGACCACGCCAAGGCCGGTGCGCTGGGTGTCACGGTGGCTGACATCAATTCCACCCTGTCCACAGCCTGGGGCGGCAGCTACATCAACGACTTCCTCGACCGCGGCCGCATCAAGAAAGTCTATCTGCAGTCGGATGCCGACGGCCGCATGGCGCCGGAAGACTTCTCCAAGTGGTACGTGCGCAACCGGGACGGCGAAATGGTGCCCCTGTCGGCCTTCGCCACCGGGCGCTGGGCCTTCGGGTCGCCTCGCCTGGAACGCTACAACGGCCAGTCGGCGGTGCAGATCCAGGGCCAGGGCGCACCCGGCGTATCCTCCGGCGAGGCGATGAAGGCCGTGGAGGAAGCCATCGCCAAGCTGCCGCCGGGCGTCGGCTACGAATGGACGGGCATGTCCTTCGAGGAGCGTCGTTCCGGCTCCCAGGCACCCGCCCTGTATGCGCTCTCGCTGCTGGTGGTGTTCCTGTGCCTGGCGGCGCTGTACGAGAGCTGGTCGGTGCCCTTCTCGGTGATGCTGGTGGTGCCCCTGGGCGTGATCGGCGCGGTGGCGGCGGCGGTCAGCCGCGGCCTGCCCAACGACGTTTACTTCCAGGTCGGCCTGCTCGCCACCATCGGCCTGTCGGCCAAGAACGCCATCCTGATCGTGGAGTTCGCCAAGGCGCAGATGGAAGAGGAAGGCAAGCCACTGATCGAGGCCACGCTGGAGGCGGTGCGCATGCGTCTGCGTCCCATCCTGATGACCTCGCTCGCCTTCGGCCTGGGCGTGCTGCCGCTGGCCATCGCCACCGGTGCCGGTTCCGGCAGCCAGAACGCCATCGGCACCGGCGTGCTCGGCGGCACCATCGCGGCCACCGCGCTTGGAATCTTCTTCATCCCGCTGTTCTACGTGGTGATCAAGCGCATCTTCAAGGACAAGCCGGCCACCGACGCGCCGGCCGCGCAGACCGGGGAGGCCCGCTGATGAACAAGCTTCGTATTCTTGCCCTCGCCCTTGTCACTTTGGGCACGGGCGCCTGCACCACGCTGGCGCCGGACTATCAGCGCCCCGCCGCGCCGGTGCCCGCCGCGTGGGCCTACGCCCCCGCCGCGGAGAGCGGCGCCGCGGCGGCCGCCGACATCGGTTGGCGCGACTTCCTCGCCGACGAGCGCCTGCGCCGCGTCGTCGAACTGGCGCTGGAACACAACCGCGACCTGCGCGTGGCCGTGCTCAACATCGAGCAGGCCCGCGCCCAGTACCGCATCCAGCGCGCCGACCAGTTCCCCTCCCTGGGCCTCACCGCCAGCCAGAACGCCCAGCGCGTGCCGGGCGACCTCAACACCAGCGGCGAATCCATGGTCAGCCGCCAGTATGGCGTCTCGGCGGGCATCGCCAGTTGGGAACTGGATTTCTTCGGCCGCGTACGCAGCCTGCGCGATGCCGCGCTGGAACAGTATCTGGCCAGCGAGGAGGCGCATCGCAGCGCGCACATCGCCCTGGTCACCGAGGTGGCCACCGCCTGGCTGCAGGTGGCGGCCGACCGCGAGCGCCTGGACCTGGCCCGGCGCACGCTGGAAACCCGGCGCAAGGCCTACGACCTGACCCGCGCCAGCTTCGAGGCCGGTGCCGTCTCGGCCCTCGACCTGCATCAGACCCGGGGTGAGATGGAGAGCGCGCGCGCCGATGCCGCGGCCTTCGAGAGCAGCGCGGCGCGCGCGGAAAACGCGCTGGCGCTGCTGACGGGCCGTGCCGTGCCCGCCGAGCTGCTGCCGGCCGGCCTGGACGTGGCGGCCACGCGCCTGGCCGAACTGCCTGCCGGCACGCCCGCCGACGTGCTCGTGAGCCGTCCCGACATCGTCGCCGCCGAGCACCGCCTGCGCGCGGCCAACGCCAACATCGGCGCGGCGCGCGCGGCCTTCTTCCCGCGCATCACGCTGACCGCGAGCACGGGAACGGCCAGCGCCGAACTCGGCGGCCTGTTCGAAGGCGGCTCGCGCGCTTGGAGCTTCCTGCCCCAGCTCACGCTACCCATCTTCGAGGCCGGCCGCCTGACGGCCAATCTCGATCTGGCCGAAGTGCGCCGCGACATCACCGTGGCCGAGTACGAGCGCGCCATCCAGGGCGCCTTCCGCGAGGTGGCCGATGCGCTGGCCGAACGCGCTACGCTGGGCGAACAGCTCGACGCCCGGCGCGGGCTGCAGGCGGCGGCGCTGGAAAGCCACCGCCTGTCCGAGGCGCGCTACCGCGCCGGCGTGGACAGCTTCCTGGTGCTGCTCGATGCGCAGCGCACGCTGTACGGCGCCGAGCAGGAGCTGATCGCCGCACGGCTGGCGGATGCGGCCAACCGGGTGACGGTGTACAAAGTGCTCGGAGGCGGCTGGCAGTAGGCGTCTGGCGCAAGGCTGCTCCCACTGCCGAACGCCGGGCCTGCCTTTCTCTCCAAGCCACCATGGACACCCTGACCCATGCCCTGTCCGGCGCCGTGCTCGGGCGCCTCATGGTCCGCCCCGGGCATGCGGCGCATCCCGGCCGCCTGCGCGTGGCGCAGGCGGTGCTGGCCGGTACCGCCGCGGCAGCCTTTCCGGACATCGACTTCGTCCTCGGCTACGTCTCCGAGATCGCCTACCTGCGCGGTCATCGCGGCGTGACCCATTCCGTGCTGATGGCCCCGCTGTGGGCGCTGCTGCTCGCCTGGCTGATGGCGGGCATCAGCCGCCTCGCACGGGACGGGACGCGGCCCTGGCGGGCCTTCTACCCGGTGGCGCTGGGCGGGTTGCTGATCCACATCGCCGGCGACTGGATCACCCAGTTCGGCACCATGATGCTGGCCCCGTTCTCCGACCGGCGCTTCGGCCTGGGCACCACCTTCATCATCGACCTGGTGATCTCCGGCCTCCTGCTCGGCGGCCTCGCCGCCAGCGCCCTGTGGCGGAGCAGCCGCGTGCCGGCCGCGCTGGCGCTCGCGGGCGTGGCCGGCTGGGTCGGGATCAGTTGGGTGGGACGCGGCGAGGCCCTGGACGCCGGCCGCGCCTACGCCGCCGCCCACGGCGTGCCCGTCGTGGAGCTCGACGCCGCTCCGCGCCCGGCCTCGCCGTTCAACTGGACCGTGATCCTGTTCGACGGTGCCGACTACCACGTCGCCCATCTCAACACCCGGCGCCGCGAGCCCCTCGCGGCCGGGCCGGACGACCACTTCATCCGCCGCTTTTCCGCGCCCTACCAGCCCGTGCATCTGGCCGAATGGACGCGCGTGCCGAAATTCGGCAACGGCGCAGCGCAGGGCCTGGCGCGCAACGTGTGGGCGGCCGACGGCTTCGCCTTCTTCCGCTGGTTCGCCATGTTCCCGGTGCTCGACCATGCCGCTGCCGAAACCCCTGACGGCCAGCAGTGCGCAGGCTTCCGCGACCTGCGTTTCGACATCCCCCAGCGCGACCACCAGCCCTTCCGCTACGGTCTGTGCGGGCGGACGGACGAAGGTCCGTGGCGGCTCTACGCGCTGGCCGACGGGGGCCGGCGCTGGCTGGACGGGGGCGGTGCCCTGGCGGCGGAATGAATCCGGATTCCGACTCCAGTTCCAGATCCACGTGGATCAGTGGATCTCCAGGGACTGGATCCTGTCGCCGGCCAACTGGAAGACGTGCTGGAGCTGAACCGGGCTGCCGGGAAAGTTGCCGGTGACTCTGGCGGCGACCGTCACGCACTCTCCCCGCTGCGATACCTCCAGCGGTTCGACGCTGTATTCATACTTCCGCCGGGCCGCTCGCAGCCAGGACCGGATGGCTTCGTGCCCCCGATGCGTGCGCCCTTCATCCAGCACGACGGCGTCCTGGGCAAAGCAACCGGCGAGCCGGGTATCGTCTGCGCCATTGCCGACCTCGAAGTAAGTGGCAATGGATTCAGGCAGTGGAATGGCCATGGTCGTGACTCCTGGAAGGAAATTGCGGTACCTGAATTTTCCGCATAGACTCACCTTCCATCAAGAACGCACCGAAAAGTAAGTTACATACCTGTGATAAAGGTCTATACGCCCGCGACCGCTGCGGTCGGCGTGGAGGAAGTGCTCCGGTTGCTGGAGGGGCGATGGAAACTGGTCATCCTGTTCCATCTCTTCGGCGGCAAAGTGCAGCGCTATTCGGACTTCGAGAAGCTCATCCCGGGGATATCCCAGAAGATGCTGGCCCAGCAGTTGCGGCAACTGGAGGCCGACGGGATCGTGGCACGCAAGCTCTATCCGCAGGTTCCTCCCAAGGTCGAGTACCGGCTGACGGAGTGGGGGCAGGCGCTGTGCCCCGCGCTGGATGCACTTCTGAAGTGGGCGGAGCAACGAGACGGCTTCGGGAACCCCGCCCGGGCCGGCCGCCCAACCTCCGGCGGGCCTGCGGCCTAGCCCCGTTTTCTCCACACGGTGAGTTCCGACAGCGTGTGCTGGAACTTGCGCCGCGTCTCGCGGATCACGAAAGGCACGTCCCGCGGGCCTTCGACCAGGTCGAAGCGTTCGCCCAGCAGGTCCTTCAGGCCGTCCAGCGTGGTGTGGGATTCCCCGTCCTTCTTGAAGCCGCCCAGCCACTCCTCGCGCCTGGTGTGCTCCTCCAGCCAGGTGTAGGGCGAGGCGAGCACCAGCAGGCCGCCGGGGTTGAGGCGTTGGTGCACATGGGCGAGGAAGCGGCGCGGGGCGTACAGGCGGTCGATCAGGTTGGCGGCGAGGATGAGGTCGTAGGCGGTGAAGACGGGCTTCAGGTTGCAGGCGTCGCCCTGCCAGAAGGCGACCTTGCGGGCGACCCCGGCCAGCCCCAGCGCATCCAGGCGGCGTTCGCGGTAGCTGACGAGTTCGCCTTCGTCGAGCAGGGTGTAGCGCAGCACGCCGTTGTCCTGCAACTGCACGCCGGTCTGGATGAAGCGGGCGGAGAAATCCACCCCTTCCACCGCCTCGAAACGGCGCGCCAGCTCGAAGCTGGCCCGGCCGGTGGCGCAGCCCAGGTCCAGGGCGCGGCCGGCGGGGCCGCCGTGGTGGCGGGCGAAGGCGTCAAGCGCGATGCGGGCCACCGCCTGCGGGAAGTTGGGCACGCCGAAGTATTCGTCGCCGTAGTGGAATTCGGCGTATTGGGCGAGCAGGGCGTCGGTTTCGTACAGGGAACCCGGCTGGGCGACCGGCGCCGCGCTGACTACGTAGCGGAAGCCCGCGTGCTGGAAGAAGTGGCGGCGGAAGGCGTAGCGGGAGACGTGGCGCGCCTCGTTGCCGGCGGAGATCCACGCGCCGCCCTTGATCATGTTGTGGCGGCCGTCGAAGGTGGGCGTGGTGAAGTCGTCGTACAGCGGATGCACGGCGAAGCCGTCGAAGGGATAGGTGGGCGTCTCGCACCATTGCCACACGTTGCCCACCACGTCGAACAACTCGCCGTGGGGAAAGCGCGTCACCGGACAGCTCGACGCCCAGTGGTCCAGGTGCAGGTTGGCCGCTGCCGGGGCATCCGCCGGCACGTCGGCGAGCCCGGCGTGGTCGTACAGGCGGTGCCATTCGTCCTCGCTCGGCAGGCGCACCGGCAGGCCGGTTTCCCGCGCCTTCCAGCGACAGAAGGCGCGTGCCTCGTGGCAGTTGGTCTCCACGGGCCAGTCCCAGGGCATGGGCACTTCCTCGGCCAGCAGGCGCAGGCGCCAGCCGCCGCCGTCGGGCACCCAGAAGGTGGGGTGTTCGGCGCGGACGAAGCGCCGCCAGCCCAGACCTTCCTCATCCCACAGGTCGTCGTCGGCATAGCCGCCGGCCTCGACGAAGGCGAGGAATTCGGCGTTGCTGACGAGGTATCTGGCGGCCCGGAAGGCGGGCACCTCGGTCTCGTGGCGGCCGTACTCGTTGTCCCAGCCGTAGTAGGGATCGTCGAAGTCCCGCCCCAGGTGCACCTGGCCGGCGGGGATGTCCACCAGCGCGTTGCCGGGGGCGGGACCGCTGTCGCGGCAGGGCTGCCAGTCCGGCTGCGGGCGAACGTAGCGCAGCGCGTGCTGGCGCATCAGCACCGAGGAGGTCTCCAGGTGGATGCGCTCGTGCTCGATGCCCATCAGCACGGCCCAGAAGGGGTTGTCCCAGCCTATGGGCAGGACGAGGGGCGTCGCGCGGATCACCCGGTCCACGGTCTCGCGCACCTTGCGGCGGTAGTCCCATACCGCTGCGACGGGCGGCCAGTCGTAGCGGGCGTCGTCCAGGTCGTCCCAACTCATCTCGTCCACACCGACGGCGAACATGGACTCCAGGCGGGGGTCGAGGCGTTTGTCCACCAGCCCGGCAAGCACGAGCTTGTTGATGAAGAAGGTGGCGGTGTGGCCCAGGTAGAAGATCAGCGGATGGCGCAGGCTGATGGGCTTGCGGTAGTAGGCCTCGTCGTCGGCGAGCAGGCCGAACAGCGACTCGTAGCGGTCGAAGGTGGCGTGGAAACAGCGCAGGATTTCGGCGCGCTTCGCTTCCGGGTCGGTGCCGTCCAGGCGCGGCGTGCGGGGGAAGAGTGCGGTGGCCATGGATGCTCCGGGGTTCGGCCGGCGATGGCCGAACTGTGCGCCAAAGCGGTGCGCCGATCAAGCCGGCGGCCTGCCGTGGCGCCTGTCTATACTGCAGCGGGAGCGGACGACAAGAATGCCGAAGACCGTCTCCCCAACCCGACAGGAGACCCGATCATGAAAAGCGGAAACAACCCGTTCGCCGGCCGGTGCGCGCTACTCGCGCTGGCCGCCCTGCTTGTCGCGCTGGCCTCGCCGGCGGCTGCGCGCACGCCCGCGCCGGAGGGCGTGGAACTCTACTTCATCGCCCCGGCCGACGGTGCGACCGTGCGCAATCCGGTGGTCGTGCGCTTCGGCCTGCGCGGCATGGGCGTGGCCCCGGCCGGTGTGGAAATGGCCAAGACCGGCCACCACCACCTGATCGTCGATGCGCCGCTGCCGCCGCTCGACCAGCCGGTGCCGGCCGACGCGCAGCACCTGCACTTCGGCGGCGGCCAGACCGAGGTCAAGCTGGACCTGCCGCCGGGGCGGCACGAACTGCAGCTCCTGCTCGGCGATCACCTGCACGTGCCCCACGACCCGCCGGTGATGTCGCCGCGTATCGTCATCACCGTGGAGTGACGGCCGGCAGAGCCTTGACCGCCGCCACGCGCGCGGCGTGGATGCGCTGCGGGATCTGCGCGCGGTCTTCGCAGGCACGCGCGGTGGCGCCCGCATCCACGCCCTGCACCGCAGCGAGGGCCGCGCGCCAGCGGGGGGCGGGCGCATAGTCCCGCGTCTCGTAGCCGGGCCGGCCCTGGGCGTCGCAGGCGCAGGCGGACAGCAGCAGTTCGAAGCGTTCCGGGCGGCGCAGGGCGTCGGCCCGTTCGAGCACCTGCACCACGGTGCCCGGCCGCAGTTCGTCCACGTGGCCGACGATGCCATGCTCGCGGGCCACCAGTTCGGCCAGTTCGCGGCAGTCGGAGGGCGCCTTCAGGCGTTCGGACACCTCCCGCGCGCGGCGTGCGCTCCTCGCCTCGTGGCCGTAGTGGTGGGGCAGGATGTCGGCCGGCGTGTCGCCCTTGCCCAGGTCGTGCAGCAGGCAGGCCCAGCGCACCGGCAGCGGCTGGGCGGTGGCGGCGGCGCGGTCGATGACGCGCAGCACGTGGTCGCCGGTGTCGATCTCGGGGTGGTATTGCTCCGGCTGGGGCACGCCGAACAGGCGGTCCAGCTCCGGCAGGATGCGCGCCAGCGCGCCGCACTCGCGCAGCACGCGGATCATGCGGGAAGGGGCGGCTTCCATCAGCCCGCGGGCGAATTCCTGCCACACGCGCTCGGGCACCAGGTGGTCCACCTCGCCCTCGTCCACCATCGCGCACATCAGCGCCAGGGTCTCGGGGGCCAGCGTGAAGCCGTCGAAGCGCGCGGCGAAGCGCGCCACGCGCAGGATGCGCACCGGGTCTTCGGCGAAGGCCGGGCTCACGTGGCGGAACACGCGCGCGGCCAGATCGGCCCGGCCGCCGTAGGGGTCCACCAGCGTGCCGTCCTCGTCGCGGGCCATGGCGTTGATGGTGAGGTCGCGGCGCACCAGGTCGTCTTCCAGCGTCACGTCCGGTGCGGTGTGGAAGGCGAAGCCCTTGTAGCCGCGCCCGGTCTTGCGCTCGGTGCGCGCCAGCGCGTACTCCTCCTGGGTCTCGGGATGCAGGAACACCGGGAAGTCCTTGCCCACCGGGCGGAAGCCGCGGGCGAGCATCTCCTCCGGCGTGGCGCCCACCACCACCCAGTCCCGGTCCTGCACCGGCAGGCCGAGCAGTTCGTCGCGGATCGCGCCGCCCACCACGTAGCAGCGCATCAGCGGCCGATCCGGTTGGCGTTGCGGCGGAAGGGGTAGAACTGCCGGCGCAGGTTGGCGCCGGCGAGCCAGCCGGGCGCCACCGCCTCCAGCGGCGTGGGCTGCAGGCCGAAGGGCAGCGGCGCGCCGGCGGCGACATTGTCCACCCGCAGGGAGCGCACGTTGTCGCGGCTCATCAGCGGCTGCGGGGCGAACTCCATCAGCCACGCCTGCAGCAGCGCGAGCGCTTCGGGCAACGCGATCACGATGCGCGGCCTGCCGACGAGCGTCGACACGTACTTCACCAACTCGCGCAGCGTATAGACCTGCGGGCCGGCGACCTCGTATGTCTGCCCGGCGGCGGCCGGCTCCACGAGGCTGCGCCACACCACTTCGGCCACGTCCTCCACCCACACCGGCTGGAAGCGCGTGCGCGCGCCGGCCAGGGGCAGCAGCGGGAACAGGCGCGCGAGATGGGCGAACAGGTTGAGGAAGCGGTCGCCGCGGCCGAACACCACCGAGGGCCGCAGGAGGGTCCACGCGCAGCCGGCCTCCCGCACCGCCGCTTCGCCGGCGGCCTTGGAGCGCTGGTACTCGGACGGCCCCTGCGGGTCGGCACCCAGTGCGCTGATGTGTACCAGATGTGCCACACCGGCCGCCACGCAGGCGGCGACGATGCGGCGCGGCAACTCCACGTGGGCACGTTCGAAGGCCTTGCCCCAGGGCCGGCCCCGCGGCGAATGCAGCACGCCGACCAGGTTCACCACCGCATCCGCGCCGGCGAACAGGCCGGCCAGCGCGGCCGGGTCGAACACGTCGGCCTCGACCACCTCCACCGTGGGCAGCAACAGCAGATGCCCCGCCCGGCTGCGCCGCCGGGTGGGCACCAGGACTTCGATTCCGGCCTCGCACAGCCGGTTGGCCAGCGCGCTTCCGATAAAGCCGGAACCGCCGACGAGTACGACGCGTTTGGGATTCATGGGGCACCAGGGTTTCGAGGGATGGAAAGCGGGGGATGGAACGCCACCCCCGATTATCGCAAAAGCCCACGACGAAGGAATGCTCCCCGCCGCCTTCAGCCGCGGCTGGCTTCCTCGTAGCGCGACAGGGTGACCCCGGCGTGCGCCAGGTACTCGCGCAGCAGCTTGACGTCCTGCTTCGAGAAGGTGCCGCCGTGATGGGGCTGGTGCAGAAAACCTTCCACGCCGTTCAGCATCACGCGGAAGCGCGCGCCGTGGGAGGGTTCTATCGTCGCGCCCACGTGATGCAGCAGCGACTCGATCTCGCGCCAGTGGATGTTGCCGCTGATCGGATCCTGGAAGATCGCGCGCAGCAGGCTCAGGTGTTTGTGGCTCATCGGGCGACTCCGCGGGTGACGCACTTGCACGATAGACAACGCCGGGCCGCGCGGATATCCCGCCCGCCGGCACGATGGTAACGGTCGGGGAAAAACGTCCCGTGCTCGCCTATCCTTCAAGGACCCGCGTCGGCGTCTGCACGACCCGGTGCGAGGCCCATAAGGAAACCGGAGAGGAGAAGATCATGCATGCGAACAAGGATGCACGCGATTGGGCGGGCGGCACGGACGGCGGGCTGTTCCCGCCCTTCGAGGACGGCGGCGTCCGCGCGCCGTCCTGGGACCGGCAACTGGCCGCGGCGCAGGCGTGGCAGGACGCGGGCGGCAACGGCGGCGGCGAGGCGTGCCAGTGGCGGGCGCAGCGCGCGGCCGGCGCGACTCCTGCGCTGACGATGCGGACCATCGTGCGCCTGAATACGCTCAATCTGGCCCTGCGCGCGCGGCTCACGCGGATTGCCAGCGACATGTCGGACGTGGCCATCGCGGCCATGCAGGCTCATCAGGATGCCAACCCGGACCAGTCCGCTGCCCGTGGGGTCGAAGTGCTCGATCATGCCGGTGCGGCACGTCTGGCGGGCATGGTGCGGGACTGGTACGCCATCCTGGCCAACGCCCAGGCCGACATGAGCGCGCTGACCGGCATCGCGCCGGCCCGCGCGGAGCGCTCCCAGCCGCTGGTGGAGCGGCGCCAGCGTGCGGTGCCCATCGACTTCGCCGAACGGCGCAAGGCGGGTTAGGCGCGGCACGTCACGTGCGCGTAGGGTTGCCGGCTTCCTGCAATGCGCGCGCCACCGAGGTCAGTGCTGTCCGACCGGCCGGTGTGGTGGCGCGGAAGGTGTCAATGAGGATGTCTTCGTCGGCACTGAATGTTGCGGATATGGGGCGGTTGCCTGGGCCGCGGCGGCCCGTCAGTACATAAAGTACGTCGATCCCCGTGCCGTCGAGCCGGGCCAGCAGGTCGATGGGGCAGCGCTGCTTGCCGGCAGCGACGTCTTTCATCCGCTGCGGGGACGCCTCGCCGGCAGCGCGGGCCGCGGCAGCAAGTGTGAGTCCGGCGCGTGCAATTTCTTCGCGTAACCGGAGGTTGATTTGTTCTACCAAATCGGTTGACATGGTAGAAAAATTCCATCAGTATTCATTCGCTGCCCAGTTGTAATCGCTACCACGGGGCATTGCCTTGCGACCGCCTCATCCACGCCGGGTGGGGCCGCCGGTGCCCGTGGATGGCAAGACTTCCTCGTTCGGCCCACATGTGAGGCGAACGTTTCGAGTGGCACGGCCTTGTCCCAAGGCCGTGCGTTCGTCCGCAATTATCCCGTTCTGGTCATGGACAGGGCAATCCGCTGCGCATCCCATTGGACGCCCAATTCTAGTGCAATGTGCCGTCTAAAACTGTGGCATCCCCATACCGAGTGTCCTCGGCAGATGTGCTCGTGCCTGATTGCACTGCCGGGAAACTCGCGTGACCCGCATAACGAGCCGCCCATTCTGACGGCCGATCTTCATGTCTACGATCCGCTCGACGGCCACTTCCGCAACGAGCGAACGCACCGGCAGATCGAGTACCCCGAATTCTGGTGGGCGCGCGAAAGCGACGTGCTGGCCGAACTGGCCGGCGTCGAGGCGGTGGCGGCCGGCTAGCCGGGGCCGCCTTCAACTGCCGCTGTCGGTGCGCGCCGTGACCACGCCCAGGCGCGCCTTCAGCGATTGCGGCCGGCCTTCCAGCAGGGCGGCATAGATCACCGTGTTGGCCATGACCTTCTTGACGTATTCCCGCGTCTCGTCGAAGGGGATCGTTTCCGCATAGACGGCGCCTTCCAGCGGGCGCTCGTCGCGCCAGCGGCGGGCGCGCCCCGGTCCGGCGTTGTAGCCCGCCGAGGCCAGCAGCGGGTGGTTGTCCAGGTCGTCGAGGATGATGCGCATGTAGCTGGTGCCGAGCAGCACGTTGGTGTCCGGGTCGGTGAGCATGCGCTGGTGGTAGTTCGGCAGGCCGATCTTGCGCGCCACCCACTTGCCGGTGGCCGGCAGCACCTGCATCAGCCCCTGGGCGCCGGCACTCGACCGTGCCGGGGCGGTGAAGCGGCTTTCCTGGCGCATCAGGCCGTATACCCAGCTCATGTCCAGGCCCTGGCGGCGCACCTGGGGTTCGATGACCTGGCGGAAGGGGGTGATGAAGCGCAGTTCGAAATGGTCGCCGGCGTTGGCCAGTTCCGCGGTGTTGATGGCGCGGTCGTAGATGTCGTGGCGCAGCGCGAGCTCCGCGGCGGCGACGAGGAAGGCTTCGTCGCGCCCGCGCAGGGCCCAGTTCCATTCCCGCGTCGCGTCCAGGCGCATGTCCAGGCGGTACATCGCCAATGCGCGGCGCAGGGCCGGGTCGGCGGCGGCGCGTGCACGGTCTTCGGCGGCGGGTCCGCCGCCCCGGTTCGGCAGGCTGAAGGTCTGGCCCATTTCGTCGGCGGCGAGCATGCCGTAGAAATGCGGTTCGCCGGCGATGGCCTCGTACAGCAGGCGCGCGGCGGCGGGATTGCCCAGGGCGTCGTGGGCGCGGGCCAGCCAGTAGGTCCATTCCGGCCGCTCCCGTTCGTCCTCGGGCAGAGCCTCGATCGCGCGCCGCACCCGTCCCCAGTCGCCGGCGCGCAGCGCGCTGCGGATGCGCCAGGCGCGCTGTTCGGCCGACAGGGGCACGTCGCCCGCGGCGTCGAACCACTCCACCGCCTGCGGCATCTGCTGGAAGGCGGCGCGCAGCGCCAGCGCGGCGTAGGCGAGCGCGGTCTTGTCGCTGCCCAGCGCGTCGCGCAGGCGCAGCAGGTGCAGGTGGGCTGCCTCCACGTTCTCGCGCGCCAGGCGGACGATGGCGGCCAGCGCCAGCTCGCGCGCACTGCGCCGGGTGAGCTGGGCGGGGGTCAGGCGGGCCAGGTACTGCCCCGGATTGCCGGCCGCGCGGCTGAACTCGGCCACCGACGGCGCCTCGGCGGCCGGCAGCCAGGCCAGCGTGGCGAGCGCCGGGGGGCTGCCGCGGCTTTCGAGCTGGCGCCGGATGCGCCACCAGATCTGGTCGACGGTGGCGCGCCGCTCGATGGCCAGGGTGCGCAGCACCGGTTCGCAGGCGCCATGGCTGTTGATGCGTTCGGTCCACAGCGCGGCGGCTTCCTCGGCCACGCGCGGGTCGCCGTACAGCAGGCGGGCGTGCCAGGCGTGGCAGGCGAGCTCGTCGTCGGGCTGCTCCAAGGTCGGGTACAGGTCCAGGTAGGCGCGCCATTCGCCGTCCTTGGCCAGGCGGCGCAGCCAGTCGCCGCGCAGGCGCTCGGCCACCAGGGTACCGGGATGGGCCTGCAGGAAGGTGGTGAGTTCGGCCACCGGCGGCGGGTCGGGGCGGGCGAGCTTGTTGAACAGCAGCCAGTAGCGCACGTAGCTGTCGAGTTCGTGGGGTTCGCGCTGGGCGGCAAGGCGTTCCAGGGTGTTGCGGTCGCCGGTGCGCAGGGCTTCGCGCGCGGCGAGGATGCGCGCATCCCCGCTCTGCCCGGCCGCCTGTCCGCACACCAGCAGCCAGCCGGCCAGGACGACCCCCCACAACCCCTTCACCATCGCTTACCATCCTTCCCCGAGCTGCGGAACAAATTACCACAATGAACGAGGCCTCCAGCGCTGTTACATCTGCCGTCGCCGCCCGCCGCCAGGCCCTGCGCGAGCAGGCGGTGTTCCGCCGCGAGGCGCTCGCGGACGACGAGCGCGAACGCCTGGAACGGCGCATCGAAACCCATCTCGACACCCTGTGCGCCGATCTGGCGCCGCGCGTGCTGGCGTTCTGCTGGCCGTGGCGGGGGGAAGCCGACCTGCGCCCCTGGGTGGCGCGCTGGCTGGCCGGCGACGCAGGCCGGGTGGCGGCGCTGCCGGTGGTCGTGGAACGCCATCGGCCGCTGGCGTTCCGGCGCTGGGTGCCGGGCATGCAGATGGCGCTGGACCGCCACGGCATCCCGCATCCGGCCGGCGGGCCGGAACTGCGGCCGGACCTGGTGCTGGTGCCCCTCAATGCCTTCGATGCGCAGGGCTACCGGCTGGGCTACGGCGGCGGCTATTTCGACCGCACGCTGGCGCAGATGGACACGGTGGCGGCCGGGGTGGGCTTCGAACTGGGACGGGCGGACAGCGTGTGGCCGCAGGCCCACGACCGGCCGATGGAGTGGCTGGTGACCGAGGCCGGGGTGTTCCGCGCCGGCGGGCGGTCGCGGCGGCCGTAACCCGCGGGAGCGGCGTCAGCGCGCGCAGGCGGTGCGTTCGACGCGGTTGCGGCCGCCCTGCTTGGCGCGGTAGAGCGCCTCGTCGGCGCGGGCGAGCACGGTGTCGGGGGTGGTGTCGGTGGTCTCGAGCTGGGCGATGCCGATGCTGACCGTCACGCGTATGGCCTCGTCGCCGAAGGCGATGCCCTCGGCCGCAAGCCGGCCGCGGACGCGTTCGGCCAGTTCGGCCGCCTGCTCTTCGTCGGTTTCGGGCAGCAGGACGGCAAACTCCTCGCCGCCCAGGCGGCCCAGGGTGTCGGTCTGGCGCAGCGTACGCTGCGCGAGCGTGGTGAAGCTGCGCAGGGTGGCGTCGCCCGCGGCGTGGCCGTGGCGGTCGTTGATCTGCTTGAAGTGGTCCAGGTCCAGCATCAGCAGCGCGGCTTGCTTGCCGTAGCGGCGCACGCGCGCCAGCTCCAGGCTCAGCCGCTCCATGAACACGCGGCGGTTGCTGGCGCCGGTGAGCGGGTCGGTGCTGGCCAGGCGCTGCAGTTCGTGCTCCTGCAGCTTGCGCACGGTGATGTCTTCCTTGACCGCGACGAAATGGCGCAGGCGGCCGTCCCGGTCGCGCACCGGGGTGATGGTGAGGGCCTCGTCGAAGAGCACGCCGTCCTTGCGCCGGTTGACCACCTCGCCGCGCCACACCTCGCCGCGCAGGATGGTGTTCCACATCTCGGCGTAGAACGCCGGGGCGTGCTTGCCCGACTTGACCAGTTCGCTGGGGCGGTGGCCCACGGCTTCTTCCGGTGTGTAGCCGGTCAGCGCGGTGAAGGCCGGGTTGGCCCACTGGATGACGGCCTCGGCGTCGGTGATCACGATGGCGTTGGCGGCGGCGTCGAGGGTGGCGTGCAGCAGGCGGTTGCGTTCTTCGGCGTGGCGGCGGTCGCTGATGTCGAGCTGGAGCACGGCCGCTCCCGGCGGGCCGCCGTGGGCGAAGGGGCGGGCGATGATCTGCACGGCGGCCTGGGTGGCATCGTCGTGCAGGGCGTATTCCCCTTCGAAGGCCTGCCGCTCGCCGTGCAGGATGGCGCGGATGCCGCCGGCGACGGTGTCGTTGCCGGCTTCGGTGCGGAACTGGCGGGCGTAGTCGCGGTAGTGCACCGTGCCGCGTCCGGCGAGGCCCGGGCGGGCCGCGGCGAACTGGCGCCAGGCGTCGTTGGCGAGCACGGCGCGGCCGTCGTGGCCGAACACCAGCACGGCCGCCGGCAGGGCGTCGAGCAGGATGTCCATGCGGTCGAAATCGCGCTCCTGGGCGGCGATGTGCTGGCGCGCGTTGCGCCGCAGCAGCACGTAGCCGGCCAGCACGCCGGCGAAGGCCAGTGCGATCAGCGGCAGCAGGATGAAGAACTGGCGCCGGGTTTCGTGCCGCGCTTCGGCCAGCGCCCGATCCCGGTCCAGGCGCGCGAGCACGCCCAGCGGGAGCACGCGGGCGGTGCGCCAGGTCGTGATCAGCGTCTTGTCCGCGGGGGTTTCGAGGCGGCTGCCGCGTCCGTCGCCGGCCCGCCAGCGCACCGCGATGTCCTCGTCGGCCGCGCGGGTGGCGGCATCTAGGGCGGCCTCGCGGGTGGACAGCAGCAGGGCGCCGTCGGAGCGCAGCACGTCCACCCAGGCGCCCTCTTCGAGGTCGTGGGTGCCGATGCGGTTGAGGAAGTAATCCACGTTGAGCGTGGCCAGCAGGCCCAGCGTGCCGGATTCGCCCTTGCCCAGGCTGCGCACCACCGGCACGAAGGCGAGCGTGGGCGGCGCGGCGCCCGCATCCGCCACCGCCCGGCCGTCGGCGAGATCGCGCCCGGCGTGCAGCCGGCCGATGCGCAGCACGCCGCCCAGGCCGTTGCCGGGCGGCAGGAAGTCGCTGAGCGGCGGTTGCAGGCCCAGGTTGGCGGGGCTGGAGCTGGCGACCACGGTGCCGTGGTCGTCGAGCAGCGACAGGGAGCGCAGGTGGGGGGCATGGCGCAGCGCGTCGCGCAGCAGGGTGTTCCAGGTGGCGGCGCCGTGCCCGGCGTAGCCGGTTTCGAGCAGGCTCTGCAGGGTGAGGCTGACCGTGGTCAGCGTGCGTTCGAGATGGTCCAGCGTGTAATGGGCATCGACTTCGAGCAGGCGCAGGCGGGCGGCCGCGGCTTCCCGTTCCAGGCGGCCGCCGTGGTAATGCAGCGCCGCCCCGGCCGCCGCGATGCAGGCGAGCAGGAAGACGACGAAGGCGAGATCCGCGCAGCGGCTCCAGCGGTAGTGCCGTATCGCCATGCGTCAGTGGTCGACGACGATGGGTTCCAGGCCGTGGCGGCGGGCCGCCTCGGCGAGGCGGCCGTCGCGCTTGATCGCGCCGACGAAATCCTCCAGGCGCTGGTGCCAGACTTCGTCACCGGGGGCGAGGGCCCAGGCGTAGGGCGTGACGTGGTAGGTGGCGGTGGGCGATACCAGGCGCGCCCAGTCGGCGCCGTCGAGCATGCGCCGGCTGTAGGGGTAGTCGGTCATGAACACGTCGGCACGGCCGGATTCGACTTCCTGCTCGCGTGCGTGGGGGGTGTCGAGCACCGCCAGTTGCGCGTGGCGCAGCATGTCACGCATCACCGGCTCGTGCAGCGTGCCCTTGGCCACCGCCACCACCACGCCGGGCCGGTCGATGTCGTCCCAACTGCGGATGCGGCGGTTGCTGCGGGTGGTGATGGCGTAGATGTCGCTGGCCAGATGGGGCGAGGTGAAGCGCAGCCTTTCCTGGCGCTGGGGGGTGATGCCGATGGCGAACATGGCGACGTCGCAGCGCCCGCCCAGCACGTCGTCGAAGAGGCGCGAGAAGGCGCTGTCCACGAACTCGACCGCCACGCCGAGCTCCTTGCCCAGCTCGCGGGCGAGATCCACGTCGATGCCGATCAACTCGCCGCCCTGTGGGTTGCGCCAGGAGACGCCGTAGTAGTCGGGCCACACGCACACGCGCAGGGTGCCGCTGGTCTGGATGCGGTCGAGGCGGCCGTCGGCGGCTGCGGGCGCGCAGGCCAGCACGGCGGCCAGGGCAGCGGCGAAGCGGAGGCGCATGGCGGACTCGGTCTCGAGTAATAACGGGCCGAAGCATCCCGTGTCCGGTTCGAGTGCGCATTGACGCCGCTCAACCCGCACTACGGGTGAGCGGGGGAATCCGGCTTTCTAATCCAAAAGACCTATATTTTCAACGGCCTCGCTACCCGGTCCGGGCAGTCCGCCGCGCCGCCGTTCAGCCGAGGAACATCCGGTAGGCAGGGTTGCCGGTTTCTTCCACGTAGGCGTAGCCCAGGCGGTCGAGGAATTCCTGGAAGCCGGCGCGGTCGCCCGGCGCCACCTGCATGCCGACCAGCACGCGGCCGAAGTCGGCGCCGTGGTTGCGGTAGTGGAACAGGCTGATGTTCCAGTCCGAATGCAGGTTGGAGAGGAAGTTCATCAGCGCGCCGGGGCGCTCGGGGAAGGTGAAGCGGTAGATCAGCTCGTTGTCCACCTGCGGTGCGCGCCCGCCCACCATGTAGCGCACGTGGGTCTTGGCCATCTCGTCGTCGGTGAGGTCCACGGCGGGCAGTTCGTGGCGGGCCAGCATCTCCGTGAGGCGGCCGGCTTCGGCGCGGTTGTGCACGGTGACGCCGACGAAGATGTGGGCGGTCGCCGCGTCCGCGTAGCGGTAGTTGAATTCGGTGATGTTGCGGCTGCCCAGGACGCCGATGAACTTGCGGAAGGAGCCGGGCTTCTCCGGGATGCTGACCGCGAGCACGGCTTCGCGCTGCTCGCCCAGTTCGGCGCGTTCGGCGACGAAGCGCAGGCGGTCGAAGTTCATGTTGGCGCCCGAGGCCACCGCCACCAGGCTCTTGTCGCGCAGCTTGTAGCGCTTGGCGTATTCCTTGGCGCCGGCGATAGCGAGCGCGCCCGAGGGTTCGAGGATGGAGCGGGTGTCCTCGAACACGTCCTTGATGGCCGCGCAGATGGCGTCGTTGTCCACCAGGATCATCTCGTCCACGTACTGCCGGCACAGGCGGAAGGTTTCCGCGCCCACCTGCTTGACCGCGGTGCCGTCGGCGAAGAGGCCCACCTGGTCGAGGGCCACGCGCTCGCCGGTGGCCAGCGAACGGGTCATGGCGTCCGCGTCCACGGTCTCGACGCCGATGATCTTCGTTTCCGGGCGCAGGCGCTTGACGTAGGCCGCCACGCCGGCGATCAGCCCGCCGCCGCCGACCGCACAGAAGATGGCGTGGATGGGCTTCGGATGCGCGCGCAGGATCTCCATGCCGATGGTGCCCTGGCCGGCGATCACGTCCGGGTCGTCGTAAGGGTGCACGAAGGTGAGCTTCTCCGCCTTCTCCAGCTCCAGCGCGTGGGTGTAGGCGTCGGAATAGGAGTCGCCCGCCAGCACCACCTCGCCGCCGCGCGCGGCCACCGCATCCACCTTGATCTGGGGCGTGGAGGTGGGCATCACGATCACCGCGCGCACCCCCAGTTTCTGCGCCGACAGCGCCACGCCCTGGGCGTGGTTGCCGGCCGACGCACAGATCACCCCGCGCTTGAGCGCCTGGGCCGAGAGCTGCGCCATCTTGTTGTACGCGCCGCGCAGCTTGAAGCTGAACACGGGCTGCATGTCCTCGCGCTTGAAGTGGATGCGGTTGTGCAGGCGGGCGGAAAGGTTGGCGGCGAGGTCGAGCGGCGTCTCGTGGGCCACGTCGTACACCTGGGCGTTGAGGATGCGTTCCAGGTAGTCCGGGCTGGCGGCGGTCATGGCGAAGGTGTCCCGTGCGGGCGGCGAAAGACGAAGAGGGTAGCAGTCCGTGCCGCAGTGCCGCAAGCGGAAGGGGTAGGCTCAGGCCGGTGCGGTCTCCACCCGGTTGCGTCCGCCGCGTTTGGCTTCCAGCAGGGCGTTGTCGGCCGCCTCGGTGAGGGCGGCCGCCGTGTCGAGTTCCGGGTACGCTGCCACGCCGGCGCTGAAGGTGGCGTACAGCGTGCCGCCCGGGTGGGCGTGGGGCAGCGCGGCGAAATCGGCCCGGATGCGGTCGAGCACGGTCTGCGCCAGCGCGGCGTCGGTGCCAGGCAGGGCGATGAGGAATTCCTCGCCGCCGTAGCGCCCGATCAGGTCGCTTTCGCGCAGGCGGGCCTTGAGCAGCCAGGCGAGGCCGCGGATCACCAGGTCGCCTACCGGGTGGCCGTAGGTGTCGTTGACGGCCTTGAAGTTGTCGATGTCTATCATCGCCACGGCGAAACGGCCGCCGTCGGCCGCCGCGTCGTCGGCCATGGCCTTCAGGCGCGCCTTGGCGGCCGCGTGGTTGAAGAGGCCGGTGAGGCCGTCGATGCAGGTCGAGCGCTGCAGATCGCGGAAGCGGGCGATCTTGGTCTTGACCACCGCGGCCAGCAGCACCGGGTTGAAGGGCTTGATCAGGAACTGGTCGCCGCCCAGGCGCAGCGCCTCGACCTGCATGCCGATGTTCGATTCACCGGACAGGTAGACGATGGGCAGGGTGTGGTAGGCCGGTATCTGGCGCAGCACGCGGGTGGCCTCCACGCCGTTGAAGCGCGGCATGTGCATGTCCATCAGGATCAGGTCGGGGCGGTAGGTCCGCAGCGCGTCGAGCAGTTCGCCCGGGTCGCCGATGGCCAGGCTGTCGATGCCGTGTTCGCCCAGCGTGCGGCAGATCACCAGGGCGGCGACGCGCGAATCCTCCACCACCAGCACGCGATACTTGTCCTGTTCCTCGGTATGGAGCAGGTCGAGCAGGCGGTTGATGACCATGGACGGCTGTTCGTCCGCGGGCAGCGCCGCGTCGATGCCCGCGCGCATCAGCGTGACGATGGGCTCCACCGCCGGGGCCGCGCCGAGGCAGAACAACTGGCTGGCCGGGCAGGCCTTGCGGCAGGCCTCGATGTAGTGCAGTTCGTCGGCCTGCGCCTCGATGCCGGCCGGGATGAACAGCATGGCGAACGGGGCCTCGTCCGGCGTGATCCCGGCGCACCAGTCCACGCGCCGCGCCTTGAAGCCGAAGTATTGCAACTGGGACTGCAGCCCGTCGGCCACCTCGCCGCGGCCCTCCGCCACGACGATCCACACGTTGCGCGGCTTGACCCAGTCGAGTTCGCGCGCCGGCGCCCGTTCTCCGGTGCGCCGCACCGGCGCGACGGTCTGCGAGGTGGCCACCGAACCGAACAGCGCGTCGATCTGGCGCTGCAGGGCGATCCGTTCCTGGGCCTCCATGGGGTGCGACGAGGCATCGCCGATGCGCGCCAGCACGGCATTCTCCAGCCCCTGGCACAGGCGGACCAGGCCGGGCAGGCGCAGACGGTTGAAGTGCTCGACGAGGCTATTGACCGCGACGGCGAACTCGATGAACTGTTCGAGCTGCCCGCCGGCCATGTACTGCGCCCAGCGGGCATGCAGCACTTGGAGGCGGTCGTCCAGGGGAGAGGGTTGCGCGGAGGTCATCGGGCGGTGGATTCCGAGGTTGCCCGTAATTATGTGGCATCGGTGCGGCGTGCACAATCGTGCGGCGCAGCGAAGGCAGCCGGATGGCGGACGGGTTTCACGTGGGCGGGTCGCCGTCGTTCAGCGCCCGGCTCTGGCGGTCGATGAATTCCTGCGTGGAGTCGATGCCGCGCAACTGCAGGATGGTGCTGCGCACCGCGGCTTCCAGCAGCACCGCCAGGTTGCGCCCCGCCGCCACCGGCAGGATCACGCGCGGCACCTGTACGCCGAGGATGTTCTGCACCTCCTGCTGCAGCGGCAGGCGGGAGGGATCGTCCACGCCGGGCAGGCGGCGTTCCAGGTGGCACACCAGGCGCAGGCGCATCTTCCGCCGGCAGGCGGTCTCGCCGAAGATGGTGCGGATGTTGATGATGCCCAGCCCGCGCACCTCGATGAAGTCCTGCAGCAGTTCCGGGCAGCGCCCTTCCAGCACGGTGGGGGTGACGCGGGCGAATTCGACCACGTCGTCGGCCACCAGGCCGTGGCCGCGGGAGATCAGTTCCAGCGCCAGTTCCGACTTGCCCACGCCGGAGGTGCCGGTGATGAACACGCCGATGCCGAGCACGTCCATGAACACGCCGTGCAGCGAGATGCGCTCGGCCAGCCGGCGGGCGAGGTGCTGGCGCAACTGGTCCACGACGCCGGCGGAGGGCTGCGGCGTGGTGAACAGTGCCACGCCCTGGTTCTCGCACAGGCCGTGGAGCAGGCCGGGGACTTCCGCGCCGTCCGCGACCACGATGGCCGGGGGGTGGGCGGCGAGGATCTCGTTGAGGTGGTGGGCGATCTTGTCGCGGGACTGGCGGCGCGCCCAGGCGAGTTCGGCGGCGCCGAGGATCTGCAGGCGCTGCGGGTGGATCAGGTTGAGGTGGCCGACCAGGTCGGCCGGCCAGATGCGCTCCTCGGCCACCGCGATGGCGGTGTCCAGCCGGCCGCAGACGTGGGTCAGTTCGAGCCGCTGACGCAGCGACTCATAGAGCAGCGCGACGCTCGTCTGCCGCATGGGGGCCCCAGTTGGCGAACAGGGCGTGGATGGAGGCGGCGTCGGGCGCGTTCTGCAGCTCTTCGCGGAAGCCGCGGTCGCTGAACATCTGCGCCAGTTCGGAGAGCAGTTGCAGATGGGTTTCGTTGGCCTGTTCGGGCACCAGCAGGATGAACAGCAGGCTCACCGGGCGGCCGTCCGGGGCGTCGAACTGCACCGGAGTGGCCAGGCGGAAGAAGGCGCCGGCGGCATCCTGCAGACCCTTGATGCGGCCGTGCGGGATGGCGATGCCCTGTCCCAGTCCGGTGGAACCCAGGCGCTCGCGCGAGAACAGGCTGTCGAACACCACGCTGCGCGCGATGCCCTGATGGTTCTCGAACAACAGGCCGGCCTGCTCGAACACGCGCTTCTTGCTGCTCGCGTCGAGGTCCACGACCACGTTGGAGAGGGGGAGGAGTTGGGAGATGAGGCTCATTCGGTCAGGCCGCGCGCGGTGCCGGACTGCAGGGCGCCGCGCGGGCTGGGGAAGGGCTTTCGGGTGCCGGTTGCCGACACGGCTCTGAAAAACGCGCGAATTATACCCACACCCTAGCCCGAAAGAAGTAGCTACTGGATCACAGCTCGCTGTTCTGATGCTTGATCGCGTCGTGATTGTGGTCCTGCACCTTCTGCTTGTGCTTCTGCACCTGGCGGTCGAGCTTGTCGGTCATGGCGTCGATTGCCGCATACAGGTCGCCATCGTGGGCCTCGACGAAGATGTCCTTGCCGCGGGTGTGCAGCGTGACTTCCGCTTTCTGGTCCAGCTTCTCCACCGAGAGGATCACGCCGACGCTGGTGACGTTGTCGAAATGGCGAATGACGCGGTCCAGCTTCGAGGTCACGTAGTCGCGGATGGCCGGGGTGACTTCGACGTGATGCCCGGTGATGGTGAGATTCATGATGACTCCTCTTTTTCAGATCGTTTTGCGCATACTGACCGGCGGGATATTGAGCGATTCGCGGTATTTGGCGATGGTGCGCCGCGCGACGACGATACCCTGCTGGCCCAACAGATCGGCAATCCTGGCGTCGGACAGGGGTTTCTTCCTGTCTTCGGCATCCACCAACTGGCGAATCAGCGCGCGAATCGCAGTGGAGGATGCCGCCCCGCCGGTGTCGGTGGCGACGTGACTGCCGAAGAAATACTTGAGCTCGAACACCCCCCTGGGCGTGGCCATGAACTTCTGCGTGGTGACGCGGGAGACGGTGGATTCGTGCAGTTCCAGCTGATCCGCGATCTCGCGCAGCGTGAGCGGACGCATCGCCACCTCCCCATGATCGAAGAACTGCCGCTGCTGGTCAACGATGGCCTGGGACACCCGCAGGATGGTGTCGAAGCGCTGCTGCACGTTCTTGATCAGCCAGCGCGCCTCCTGCAACTGGCCCGTCAGGCCGCCGCCGTTGCCGCGGTTCTGCTGCAGGATCTGGGCGTACAGCGCGTTGATGCGCAGGCGGGGCATGGCCTCGGGGTTGAGGCTCACCATCCATTGCCCGCGCAGCTTGCGCACCACCACGTCGGGGATCACGTAGCGCGTTTCCTGGGCGGCGTAGCGCGAGCCCGGGTGCGGGTCGAGGCGGCAGATCAGCGTGTGGGCGGCGCGCAGCGCGTCGTCGTCACAGCCGAGCAGGCGCTTGAGCTTGACGAAATTGCGCTCGGCCAGCAATTCCAGGTGGCGGTCCACGATCTGCAGCGCCAGGTCGCGGGTAGCGTCCCCGGGCATGGCGCGCAGTTGCAGGCCCAGGCATTCCTGCGGGGTGCGCGCGCCGACGCCGGCGGGCTCCAGGTTCTGCACGTGGCGCAGCGCGATGGTGAGGTCGTCCAGGTCCAGGTCGAGCTCTTCGGGCAGCAGGGGCAGCAGTTCTTCCAGGGTCTGGTTGAGGTAGCCGTCGTCGTCGAGGGCCTCGATGATGAAGCGCACCAGCGCGCGGTCGCGGTCGGACAGCGGGGACAGCGCCACCTGCTGGTCCAGGTGGTCGCGCAGCGAGGTCTCGGCGGCCTGGAATTCCTGGAAATCCACGTCGTCGTCCTCGTCGCGGCGGGCGCTGCCGCTGCCCGCGGCACTGAGCCATTCGCCGGCCTCGTCGTAGCTCGCCGCATCCGCGTCGGGCGCTTCTTCGCGCGTGCCCTCGTGTGCCCCTTCGCCGCTTTCGGCGGAGGCGGCCGTCTCGTTCGCGCCGCTGACCGGCCCGGCGGCAGCGGCCTGCGCGGCACCGAACTCGCTGCCGTCGCCGTCCTCGCGCTCCAGCATCGGGTTCTCCAGCAGGAAGCGCTCGATCTCCTGGTTCAGCTCGATGGTCGACAACTGCAGCAGCCGGATCGACTGCTGCAACTGGGGGGTCAGCGTGAGGTGCTGGGAGAGCTTGAGCTGGAGGGTCGGTTTCATGCTGGCAGTCTCGAACGCTCAGAGGCGGAAGTGCTCGCCCAGGTAGACCTGGCGCACGCGCTCGTTGCGGACGATCTCGTCGGGCTCGCCGCTGGCGAGCACGCGGCCCTCGCTGATGATGTAGGCGCGGTCGCAGATGCCCAGGGTTTCGCGCACGTTGTGGTCGGTGATCAGCACGCCGATGCCGCGCTCCTTGAGATAACGGATGATCTTCTGGATGTCGAGCACGGCGATGGGGTCCACGCCGGCGAAGGGTTCGTCGAGCAGGATCAGGCGCGGGGCGGTGGCGAGCGCGCGGGCGATCTCGCAGCGCCGGCGCTCGCCGCCCGAGAGCGAGATCGCCATGCTGTCGCGCAGGTGGGCGATGCCCAGCTCTTCCAGCAACTCCTCCAGGCGGAGCGCGATCTCGTCCTCGTCGAGTTTCTGCAGTTCCAGCACCGCGCGGATGTTCTCCTCCACGGTGAGCTTGCGGAACACGCTCATTTCCTGCGGCAGGTAGGACAGCCCCAGGCGCGCACGGGAGTGGATGGGCAGATGGGTCAGGCGGGCGTCGTCGAGGGTGATTTCGCCGCCGTCGGCGCGCACCAGGCCGACGATCATGTAGAAACAGGTGGTCTTGCCCGCGCCGTTGGGCCCCAGCAGGCCGACCACCTCGCCGCTGCCGACGGCGAAGCCGACGTCGTGCACGACGGTGCGCGCCTTGTAGCGTTTCTGCAGCCCTTCAACCTTCAGCAGACTCATCCGGGGTCTCTTTCAACAGCTTGCAGATCACCGCGGCGGCAAAGCCGCGCCCTTGCAGGAAGCGCGCCTGGCGGGCCCATTCGCGCGCGTCCTGCGGCGCGCAGCCGAACTTCGCGGTCCATACCTGGCGCGCCCGCTCCAGGTCGTCGTCCCGGGCCTCGTGCGCCAGCGCCGCCTCGATCAGCTCGGCGGCCACGCCGCGGCTCGTCAGGTCGTGGCGCAGGCGGGCGGCGCCGAAGCGCGCGGCCTTGTTGCGCACCCAGCTTTCCGCGAAACGGGCATCGGACTGCAGCTCCACCTCGGCCAGTCGGTCGAGCACGGCGGCGATCTCCCCGGCGTCGCCGTGGCCGGCGAGCTTCCTCGCCAGCTCGGCGCGGGAGTGCTCGCGCTGGGCCAGGTAGCGCAAGGCGCGCTCGCGCAGGCCCGCCGCCATGATCCCCGACTCAGGCCTCGGCCGCGGCCGGTTCGGCGCCCAGCGCGGGCAGTTCCTTCAGGCCCAGCGCCACGCGCACCTTGTTTTCGATCTCGCGGGCGAGCGCCGGGTTGGCGCGCAGGAACTCGCGCGCGTTGTCCTTGCCCTGGCCGATCTTGTCGCCGCCGTAGGCGTACCAAGCGCCGGACTTGTCCACGATCTTGTTGTCCACGCCCAGGTCGATGATCTCGCCTTCCCGCGACACGCCCTCGCCGTAGAGGATGTCGAAGTGGGCTTCCCGGAACGGCGGCGCGACCTTGTTCTTGACCACCTTGACCTTGGTTTCGGAGCCGATCACCTCGTCGCCCTTCTTGATCGTGCCGGTGCGGCGGATGTCCAGGCGCACGCTGGCGTAGAACTTGAGCGCGTTGCCGCCGGTGGTGGTTTCGGGGTTGCCGAACATCACGCCGATCTTCATGCGGATCTGGTTGATGAAGATCACCAGGGTGTTGGTGCGCTTGATGTTGGCGGTGAGCTTGCGCAGCGCCTGGCTCATCAGGCGGGCCTGCAGGCCGGGGAGCTGGTCGCCCATCTCGCCTTCGATTTCCGCCTTGGGGGTCAGCGCGGCGACCGAGTCGATGACCACGATGTCCACGCCGCCGGAGCGCACCAGCATGTCGGCGATCTCCAGCGCCTGCTCGCCGGTGTCCGGCTGGGAGATCAGCAGGTCGGAGATGTTCACGCCCAGCTTCTCGGCGTAGCCCACGTCCAGCGCGTGCTCGGCATCGACGAAGGCCGCGGTGCCGCCCAGCTTCTGCATTTCGGCGATGACCTGCAGCGTCAGCGTGGTCTTGCCGGAGGATTCCGGGCCGTAGACCTCGACCACCCGGCCGCGCGGCAGGCCGCCCAGGCCCAGCGCGATGTCCAGCCCGAGGGAGCCGGTGGAGACGGTCTGAATGTCCTTTTCGACGTTGCCGTCGCCCATGCGCATGATCGAGCCCTTGCCGAACTGTTTTTCGATCTGCGAGAGCGCGGCAGCCAGGGCCTTGGCCTTGTTGTCGTCCATGAGATGTATTCCTGAGTGGTTGGCGGATTATGGCACAGAGTTTGCAGGAATGTGCCCGCCGCGCTGAGGCAGGCACGCCTGCCGGCAGTCTAGTGGCTGTATGGATTTACAGCAACTGCGGCGGGTCGCCGCGGCCGCATGCCAGTGCAATGACCCCCGCCAGGGCGCAGATCACGGTCTGGCGCCGCACTGCCTCCCGGTCGCCGGCGAAGTGGCGGGTTTCGACGCGGGGTGGCTCGCCGCACACGCCCCAGGCCAGGCACACGGTGCCCACCGGTTTGTCCGGCGTGCCGCCGGACGGGCCGGCGATGCCGGACACCGCCACCGCCACGTCGGCGCGGCTGTGCGCCAGCGCGCCCACCGCCATTTCGCGCACGATGGGCTCGCTGACCGCGCCGTGGGCGGCGAGCAGGATGGGGGAGACTTCCAGCATCTCGCACTTGGCCTCGTTGGAATAGGTGACGAAACCGCGGTCGAACCATTCCGAGCTGCCCGCGGTGGCCGTGACGGCCTCGGCGATCCAGCCCCCGGTGCAGGATTCGGCGCTCGCCAGCTTCCAGCCGCGGGAGCGCAGCGCCTCGCCCACTTCCCGCGACAGCGCGGCGAGTTCAGCGTCCATGGGCGGCATCCATCAGGCCACCAGGTCGATGGCGCGGCTCAGCACGGCCAGCACCAGCAGGGTGTAGCCGGCGGCGATGAGGTCGTCGAACATCACCCCGAAGCCGCCCTTGAGCTTCTGGTCCGCGAACCGGATGGGCTGCGGCTTGACGATGTCGAAGAAGCGGAAGATCACCACCGCGGCGAGCTGCCACAGCAGCGACACGGGGGTGAACAGCAGCACCAGCCAGATCGCCACCATCTCGTCCCAGACGATGGCGCCGTGGTCCGGCACGCCCAGGGCGCGCCCGGTGCGGTCGGCGGCGATCACGCCGGCGACGAACAGGCTGGCGAGAAAGGCGAGGAACACGCCTTCCGTCACTGGCGTGCGCAGCAGCGGGTAGAGCAGCCAGCCGACCAGGGTGCCTACCGTGCCGGGCGCCCTGGGCGACAGGCCGGCGCCGAAGCCGAGGGAAATGAAGTGCGCCGGATGGCTGAACAGGAAGCGGGCATTCGGGGTCGAGGGCATCTCAGCGGGCGAAATGGTCATAGCCGGTCATCGTGGGCGGCTGCAGGCTGCCGTCGGCCTCGCGCAGCAGCAGTTCGCCCGGTCGGTCGGTGAGTCGTCCGATGCAGTGTAACGGCAGATTGCAGTGCGCCGCCATGGCCGCGACCAACCCGTGCCGCGCGGGCGGCGCGGCGAACAGCAGTTCGTAGTCGTCGCCGCCGGCGAGCACGGCGCGCAGCGCTTCGTCATGCGGTGCACCATCGGCCAGCAGGGGTGCCAGCGGCAGCGCGGGAAGATCGATGATCGCACCGCAGCAGGAGCGCTCCAGGATGTGGCCGAGGTCGCCGGCCAGACCATCGGAGACGTCGAGCATGGCCGTGGCCAGCCCGCGCAGCGCGAGCCCGAGCGCGACCCGCGGCTGCGGGCGGTGCAGCGCTTCGAGGCAGTGCGCGCGCCCGTCCGCCGACAGCGCCAGCCCGTCGCGCAGGGCGGCCAAGCCCAGGGCCGCGCGGCCGGGCCGGCCGGAAATCCATACCTCGTCGCCCGGCCGCCCGCCGCCGCGGGTGACGGCCTGCCCGGCCGGCACTTCGCCGGCCACGGTCACGCACAGGTTGAGCGGCCCGCGCGTGGTGTCGCCGCCGGCCAGATCCACGCCGAAGGCTTGCGCACAGGCGAATAGGCCGTCCGCGAAGGCGGCCAGCCAGGCGTCGTCGGCCGCCGGCAGGGCCAGCGCCAGGAAGGCCCAGCGCGGCTCGGCGCCCATGGCGGCGAGGTCGGAGAGGTTGACCGCCAGCGCCTTCCAGCCCAGGTCGGCGGGATCGGTGTCGGGAAAGAAATGGGTGCCAGCCACCAGCATGTCGGTGGACACCGCCAACTGCATGCCGGGGCGCGGCATCAGCAGCGCGGCGTCGTCGCCCACCGCCAGCGCGGTGTGCGCGGCCGGGCGGGTGAAGTGGCGGCGGATCAGGTCGAATTCACCGGGCATGGACGGGAACGGGCGCTTGGACCAAGGCCCAAGAGCTTAGCGCAGCACGGCCGGCGCGCTGAAACTTCTTGCGCCGGAGCGCTTCCCGGCGTGGCCGGCTCAATCCTCGTCGTCGTCGCCGCCGCCATCGCGCCGCGGCACCTGGGTGGGGTCGCAGATGATGGCGCGGTAGATCTCGACGCGGTCGCCGGGCTTCAGCGGCGCGTCGAGCTTGGTGACCTTGCCGAAGATGCCGACCTTCTGCGTTTCCAGGTCGATCTGCGGGAAGGTCTGCAGGATGCCCGACAGTTCGATGGCCTGCTGGACCGTGGCGTCGTCCGGCACTTCGATCCGCAGCCAGACCGGTTGGGCGACGTCGGCGTAGGCGACTCCGATGCGCATGGTTGTCTATCCTCCGGGTAGCGTCAGACTGCCGCGCCGCCGGCCGGCAGCGCGGGCTGGGCGGCCTTGCGTTCGGCCTTGCGCTTGGCGCCCTCCTCGATCAGGCGGTGGCCGGCGATCAGGAAGGCGATGACGAAGAAGGCGCCCGGCGGCAGGATCATCATCAGGAAGCCCTTGTAGTCGGGAATGACGGTGAACTCGAGAAAGGCGAACTGAGTGCCCAGCATCTGGCTGGCGCCGGCGAACAGCGTGCCGCTGCCGAGCACTTCGCGGATGCCGCCGAGGACCACCAGGGTGGCGGTGAAGCCCAGGCCCATGGCGAAGCCGTCGACTGCTGCGGCACCGACAGGATTCTTGCTGGCGAAGGCCTCGGCGCGGCCGAGGATGGCGCAGTTGACGACGATGAGCGCGATGAACAGGCCCAGCACCTGGTAGAGGTCGTACATCCAGGCGTTCATGCTCATGTCGATCAGGGTCACCAGGCTGGCGATCAGCACGATGAACACCGGGATGCGCACATTAGGGCTGACTAGGTTGCGGATCGAGGCGATCAGCACGTTGGAGAGCACCAGCACGGCGGTGGTCGCCAGCCCCATGCCGAGGCCGTTGGTGGCGCTGCCGGTGACCGCCAGCGCCGGGCACAGGCCGATCATCTGCGCCAGCACGGGGTTGTTGGACCAGACCCCGTCCTTGATCAGCGTGCCGTAGGCGGGGCCGGCGCTGCCGGCGGCGGGGGGCGTGGCGGGCGTCGCGGAACAGGCTTCGCTCATGGTGTCCGTCCTCAGGATCGGGGGGCGGCGGCCGGGGCCGGCGCCGGGGTTTCGCCGAGCATGGCGGCGCGCTGCCCGGCATAGAGTTCAAGGCCGCGCTTGACCGCCTTCACGACGGCGCGCGGGGTGATGGTGGCGCCGGCGAACTGGTCGAAGATGCCGCCGTCCTTCTTCACGGCGAACTGTTCCGGGGGCGGATTGCCCAGGAACTTGCCGTCGAAGGACAGCACCCAGGGGTGGCGGGCGACTTCGATCTTGTCGCCGAGGCCGGGGGTTTCGGTGTGGCCGGTGATGCGCACGCCGGTGATGCGGCCGTCGCGGTCGACGCCCATGACCAGGCTGATGGTGCCCGAGTAGCCCTTTTCGCCCATGGCGAACACCACGCCATTGACGGTGCCGTCCTTGCGCGCCCGGTACACAGTCACGTCCGCGCCCTTGTCGTCCTTGACCACCACGGTGTCGGCCATGAGTTCGTTGTCGAAGCTGTTCTTGGGCAGCACCTCGGCCAGAGCGGCCTGGGTCTTGCGTGCCTGGGCCTCGGCGATGCGCGGCGCGGCGCCCTGGTAGGCCACCGCCAGCGCGGTGCCGGCGACCGTGGCCACGACGGCCAGCGAGAGGCCCTGGTACCAGAGGGTGTCGAACTGATTGGCGATGTTCATCGTGCGCGGGCCTTCGCCGTTTCGGCAGGGTCGAGGGAGCGGCCGTCGCGCTTGCGACCGAAGATGCGCGGCCGGGTGTAGCGGTCGATCAGCGGGGCGCAGGCGTTCATCAGCATGACCGCGAAGGCGATGCCTTCCGGATAGGCGCCCCAGGTGCGGATGATCCAGGTCAGTAGCCCGCAGCCCAGGCCGAAGATCCACTGCCCGACCGGCGTGCTGGAGGAGGTGACGTAGTCGGTGGCGATGAAGAAGGCCGCCAGCATCACGCCGCCGGACAGCAGGTGGGCGACCGGGCCGAGATAGTGGTCCGGCGACACCGCGCTGGCGATGGCGGCGGGCACCGCCACGCCGGCCAGGAAGGCGAGCGGGATGCGCAGGCCGATCACGCCCTTGGCGACGAGGAAGACGCCACCGGCCAGCAGCAGCAGCGCGCTGGTCTCGCCCAGGCTGCCCTGGCGCGCGCCGACGCTGAAGCCCGTGGCGGAGTAGTGGCCGACGATGGACTGGTCGAGCAGGATGCCCTTGGTGGCCTCGGTCTTGACGTGGCCGAGCAGCGACGCGCTGCTCATGGCGTCCGGCACGCCGGGGCCGAAGGTGATGGCCAGCGCGTCGACGAAGCCGGGCAGGGCCTCGGGCGCAGGCAGCAGCCACTGGGTCATCTCCACGGGAAAGGAGATCAGCAGCATCACCCGTGCGGCCATGGCGGGGTTGAACAGGTTCTGGCCCAGGCCGCCGAAGAGATGCTTGGTGACGACGATGGCGAACGCGCTGCCCACCACGCCTATCCACCACGGCGCCCAGGGCGGCAGGGACATGGCCAGCAGCCAGCCGGTGAGGATGGCCGAGCCGTCATGGACCAGCCTGGCGGCGGAGACGCCGCGCACGCGGGCGCACAGGGCCTCGGCGATCACACAGGAGAGGATGGTGACCAGCCACAGATACACCGCGGGCCAGCCGAAGCGCCAGAACCCGGCCACCGTGGCCGGCGCCAGCGCGAGCAGGACCAGCCCCATGACGGCGCCGACGGAGCGGGCGCCGACGGCGTGGGGGGAAGACAGTACGGTGCTCATGTGGCGCTTTCCTCTTGCGTGGCCGCATCGGCGGCGGCTTTCTTCGCGGCGGCCTTGGCCGCGGCCTCGGCCTTGGCGCGTTCGCGCTCGGCCTTGCGCGCGGCGGCGGCGGCGGCCTTTTCCTGCGCTTCCCGCTCCATGCGCGCCAGGCGTTCCTCGGCCAGTTGCTTGGTGGCCTGCTGGCGCAGCTTGTTCTTGTCCTGGGACGTGAGTTCGCCCTTGGCGTAGTTGAAGTAATGCACCAGCGGGATGCGCGACGGACAGACGAAGGAGCAGGTGCCGCAGGCGATGCAGTCCTTGAGGCCGATGTCCACCGAGGCGGCGAGTTCGCCGGCGCGGATGCGCGCGGCCATCTCCAGCGGCAGCAGGCCCACCGGACAGGCGCCCACGCAGGAGCCGCAGCGGATGCAGGGGCCTTCGTCGCCGTGCTTGTTGCTCTCGACCACGGAGAGGGCGAGCACGCCGCTGGTGCCCTTGACGATGGGGGCGTCGGCGCGGGGCAGGATGGTGCCCATCATCGGCCCGCCCATGATGAGCCGCGTGGGCGGCGCGGTGAAGCCGCCGCAGTGCTCGAACAGGACCGAGATCGGCGTGCCGATCAGCGCCTCCACGTTGCGCGGCGCGCGCACCGCGCCGCCGGCCACGGTGACGATGCGCCGGGTCAGCGGTTCGGCGTGACGCACGGCGCGATGCACCGCGTGCAGCGTGCCCACGTTGTGCACCACCACGCCCACGTCGGCGGCGCGGCCGTCGGCCGGCGCTTCCAGCCCGGTCAGCATGTAGATGAGCTGGCGGTCGGAGCCCATCGGGTAGCGCGTGGGCAGTCGCACCACGCGGATTTCCCCGTGGTTCTTCGCCGCCTCCAGCATGGCGGCCATGGCTTCGGGCTTGTTGTCCTCGATGCCCACGTAGGCTTGCGTGGCGCCGGTGGCGTGCAGCACCAGGCGGATGCCGTCCACGATGCCGGCGGCGCGCTCGCGCATCAGGCGGTCGTCGCAGGAGAGGTAAGGTTCGCACTCGCTGCCGTTCACCACCAGGCTGTGGATCTTGCTGCGGCGGCCCAGCGCCAGCTTGACCGCGGACGGGAAGGTGGCGCCGCCCATGCCCACGACGCCCGCGGCGGAGACGATGTCCGACACCGCTTCGGGCGCCAGCGCAAAGGGATCGGCTGGCGGCTCGGCGGGGAAGAGTTCGTCCAGGCCGTCGGGCACGATCTCGATGCCGTTGCCGTACAGGCCGGACGGGTGCGGCATCGGCAGTTCGCCGATCTCGCGCACGGTGCCGGAGGTCGGCGCGTGGACGCCGGCCGAGATGTTGGCGGCCGGCTCGGCGATCAACTGGCCGCGGCGCACGCGCTCGCCCACCTTGACCAGCGGCCGCGCGGCGGCGCCCACGTGCTGGGACAGGGGCAGGATCAGGCGTTCGGGCAGCGGGCCGGCGGCGATCGCCACATCGGCAGTGGGACGCTTGTGGTCGTCGGCATGCACGCCCCAGCGCTGGGACAGCCAGCGCAGGAAGGGGACTTTTTCGAGGGTGGCGGTGGCCATGGTGCGGTTCTCAGGCGGCGGCACCGGCGGGTTGCGCGGGCCGGGAAGTGGTCTGGCTCTGGGGCTTGGGCCACACCCAGGTCTGGATGGTCGGGGCGACGGGCGACAGCGTGATGGCGCCGGTGGGGCAGGCGTGCTCGCACTTGGCGCAGCCGGTGCAGGCGTCGCGGATCACCGCATGGACCTGCTTGACCGCGCCGATGACGGCATCGGTGGGGCAGGTCTTGTAGCACTTGGTGCAGCCGATGCACAGCTCTTCGGTGACGCCGGCGATCTTCGGGCCTTCGTCCACCATGCCCGAGGTGTCCACCGTGACGCCGAGCTTTTCCGCGAGCACGAGCGCCAGCGCCTTGCCGCCCGGCGGGCAACAGGTGACCGGCGCCTCGCCGGAGGCGATCGCCGCGGCGGCGCCGGAACAGCCGGGGTAGCCGCACTGGCCGCATTGTGAGCCCGGCATCAGCGCCTCGATCTCGGCCACCATGCTGTCCGGCTCGACATGGAAACGGCGGGCGGCGACACCCAGTGCCACGCCGCAGAAGCCCCCGATCAGGGCGACGCTTGCGACTGCGATCAGCATCTTCGTGCTCCTTTTCCGCGCGGGTTCAGTGATTGGTGAGGCCGGCGAAGCCCATGAAGGCGAGCGACAGCAGGCCGGCAGTGACGAAGCCGATGGGCGCCCCGGCGAAGGCGGCCGGCACCGCGGTCAGCGCCAGGCGCTCGCGCAGGCCGGCGAACAGCACCATGGCCATCGTGAAGCCGAGCGCCGAGCCCAGGCCGTAGAGCACGCTCTGCACGAAGCCCGAGCCCTCGCCGGCGTTGAGCAGCGCGATGCCCAGCACCGCACAGTTGGTGGTGATCAGCGGCAGGTAGATGCCCAGCGCCTTGTAGAGATCGGGCGCGCTTTTCTTGATGACCATCTCCACGAACTGCACCGTGGCCGCGATCACCAGGATGAAGGACAGGATGCGCAGGTAGCCCATGCCCAGCGGCACCAGCAGCCAGTGCTCCAGCGCCCAGGTGAGCGCGCTGGCGAGCACCAGCACGAAGGTGGTGGCCAGGCCCATGCCCACGGCGCTGTCGATCTTGCGCGACACGCCCATGAAGGGGCACAGGCCCAGGAACTTCACCAGCACCACGTTGTTTACCAGCGCCGTTCCCAGCAGCAGCATCAACCACTCGTTCATCGCTTTCCTCGCCGACCCGTCCGCCGGGTCTCCACCTAGCGCTTTGCAGAACGCGTGCCACGCTGCGTTTTCATTTCAAGTGTTTGAAAACAAATATTTGCTGCGGTGCACCCCGAGGGCCGGCGTGTACCGAGTGCGTCATCCCCGCAACCATTGTCGCGATTCCCACAAATGTGCGGCCTGTGGCTGTTTACGCCCTGTTTACCGCCGCTTTATCGGGCGTTTACCGTGGGTGCATGCACCGCCGGCGGGGGTGGCCGGGACGGAATCAGGCGGCGGGTGGGCATGCACCGTCCCGGTGCGCACGATTGTAGGGTTTGGCACAACGCTTGCTTGATGTCCCACGGTCCGCACTGCACGAGATCATCATGCCCGCACCCGTACCGACACCCACGGCGTTCACCGATGCCGTCTTCCATTACGCGGTCGAACAGTCGGCGATCGCCATCTCGATCACCGACGAGAACGCCACCATCCTCTATGTGAACCCGGCCTTCTGTACGATCACCGGCTACGCGGCCGACGAGGTCGTCGGCCGCAACCAGTCGCTGCTGTCCTACAAGTCCACGCCCAAGGCGGTGTACCAGGAACTGTGGAGCGCACTGAACAGGGGGCGCTCGTGGACGGGGCGGCTGCTCAACCGGCGCAAGGACGGGCGGCCCTACGTGGCCGAACTCACGGTTACGCCGCTGCACACGCCGGAGCAGGGCGACGGCGGCACCCACTATCTGGGCATGCACTGGGACGCCACCGAAGAACACCGCCTGGGGCGCCAGCTCGCCAACCACAAGCAACTGATCGAATCGGTGATCTCGGTGGCGCCGGTGGCGGTGGCGCTGCTCGACGGCAACGGCAAGGTGGTGCTGGACAATCCCGCCTACCACCGCATCGCCATGGAAATGCGCGTGGCCGAACCGGCCCACGCGGTGATGAGCGCGCTGCAGCAGAGCCTGGGCGAAAGCTTCCACCACGCGGTGACCCACCGCCGCCCGCTCGCCAACCACGAGCTGCGCTTCGAGCGCCCGGGCGGCGGCGAGGTGCGCTGGTATTCCTGTTCGCTGACCTGGTTCGAGGAGCGCTCCACGCTGCCCGACGCCTTCTACGGCGACGACCGCACCGACTACCAGTTGCTGGTCATGCACGATATCAGTGCATCGAAGCGCCAGGAAGAGGCATTGCGCCTCGCGGCGATGCGCGCCGTGCTTTCCGAAGGCGAACTCAACCAGAGCCTGCGCGAGGCGCTCGCCGGCGCCATCTTCCAGTTGCAGGGGCCGGTCAACCTGATCTCGGCCGCCGCCGCGCTGCAGAAGCGCCGCGTCGGGCTGGAGGCGGGCGCCGATCCGCTCTCCCGCGCGCTGGCCGACGCCCAGTCCGCCGGCGAGCAGGCCATCGCCACGCTGCAGGCGGCCATGCCGCCGGAACCGCTCGAACCCAGCGGCCCGGTGAACCTCAACGAGGTGCTGCGCGACGTGCTGATGCTGGAAACCGACGCCCTGCTGTCGGCCGGCATCACCGTGGACTGGCACCCGGCGCACGTGCTGCCCTCGGTGCAGGGCGACCCGGCCGAACTGCGCAATCTCTTCCGCCAGCTCATCGGCAACGCCATCGAGGCCATGAACGTGCGCGGCTGGAGCGAGCGCGCCCTGTTCCTGTCCACCGCCGCCCACGACGGCCAGGTGGAGGCCGAGATCGTCGACACCGGCCCGGGCATTCCCGAGGAACTGCGGCTGAAGATCTTCGAGCCCTTCTTCTCCACCAAGCCCGCGCGCGGCGGCGCGCGCGGCGTGGGCCTGTCGCTGGCGCAGGAGATCGTCAGCCGCCACCGCGGCATCCTGGAGTTCGACCCCCACCACACCGGCGGCACGCGCCTGCGCGTGAGCTTCCCCGCCACCCGCAGCATGGCCCCGGCCGCGGAGGCGCACGGATGAGTTCGCCCCCCTCCACCGAGGCCGGCGACCTGCGCGTCGCCTGGCTCGAATCCGCCCTGGAAGCGCTCTACCGCGTCAGCCGCGTGCTGTCGCGCTCGCTGGAACTGCGCGAGACGCTGGCCGAAGTGCTGCGCGTGCTGGACGAGGAATGCGGCTTCAACCGCGCCCTGGTCACGCTCACCGAACCGGACGGCGAGGCCATGGCCATCTCCGCGCTGCACGGCGTGGATGCACCCTGTAGCCCCGATCTCCGCTGGCGCGCCGGTGAAGGCGTGATCGGCGGAGTACTGCAGCGCGGCCGTGCGCAGGTGGCGGAACGCCTCGCCGACGATCCGAACTACCTCGCCCAGCGCGGCATGTTCGACGGCGAGGCGCCCTTCATCGCCGTGCCTATCCGCGTCGGCCACGAAACCCTGGGCGTGCTCGCGCTGCAGCCGCCGCTGGCCGCCCGCGAGCGCCTGGAAGACGATGCCCACCTGGCCGAGATGGTCGCCAACCTGATCGGCCAGAGCGTGCATCTCGCGTTGCAGGTGCGCCAGGAGCGCCGCGACATCGCCGAGGAGCGCGACACCCTGCGCCGCACCGTACGCAACCGCTACGGCTTCGACAACGTGGTGGGCCACACCCCGCGGATGAAGCAGATCTTCGAGCAGGTGCGCCAGGTGGCCAAGTGGAACACCACCGTGCTGGTGCGCGGCGAGACCGGCACCGGCAAGGAGCTGATCGCCCAGGCCATCCACTACAACTCGCCGCGCGCGGCCGGCCCCTTCGTCAAGCTCAACTGCGCGGCGCTGCCGGAGAACCTGCTGGAATCGGAACTCTTCGGCCACGAGAAGGGCGCCTTCACCGGCGCGCTCACGCAGCGCAAGGGCCGCTTCGAGATGGCCGACGGCGGCACCCTGTTCCTGGACGAGATCGGCGAAATTTCCGCCTCCTTCCAGGCCAAGCTGCTGCGCGTGCTGCAGGAGGGCGAACTGGAGCGGGTGGGCGGCGCGCGCACGCTGAAGGTGGACGTGCGCGTCATCGCCGCCACCAACCGGGACCTGGAGTCCGAGGTGGAGCAGGGCAAGTTCCGCGAGGACCTGTACTACCGCCTCAACGTCATGCCCATCATGCTGCCGCCGCTGCGCGAGCGCGTGGAGGACATCCCCGAAATCGCCCGCCACCTGGTGGACAAGATCGCCGGCATCCAGGGCCGCCCCCTCACCATCACCGACAGCGCCCTGCGCGTGCTGCTGCACCACGGCTGGCCGGGCAACGTGCGCGAGCTGGAAAACTGCATCGAGCGCGCCGCGGTGATGAGCGAGAACGGCACCATAGACCGGGACCTGATCCTGATCTCCGGCATCGAGGAGCGCGTGACCCCGCTGCGCGGCGGCGGTGCCGTGAATCTGGACGATCCCGACCTGGACGAGCGCGAACGCGTCATCGCCGCGCTGGAACAGGCCGGCTGGGTGCAGGCCAAGGCCGCGCGCCTGCTCAACATGACGCCGCGGCAGATCGCCTATCGCATCCAGACGCTGAACATCAAGGTCAGGCAGATCTGAATCGGCTAAAATGCCCACCGTCGGCGCGACCCTGCACGGGCCGCGCCGACATGCGTATCGCCAATACCACCAATACCAACATCGCCGTTCCCCACTCCCGATGAACACCCCGCGCAAGACTTCCCGGACTTTCGCCGCCCCCTTCTGCCGCGTGCTGCTGGCCGCGGCCGTCGCCGCCTGCACGTTGCCCGCCGCGGCCCAGGACGGCCCCGAACTGGTGCTCAAGCACGGTCGCGTGGGCGGCGGCGGTTACCAGCGCACCGGCCTCGGCCTGCGCCTGGGCTCCGTGTGGGAGAACGACTGGGGCGGCTGGCATCTGAGCCTGCGTCCGGAGTTCGAACTGAGCCGCTTCAGCTACGACGGCAGCCGCGGCCGTCCCGACGACCGCCTCACCCAGGGCGGCGCCATCGGCCTGCTGCGCGCCTACCGCGGCAACGGCGGCACCCGCCCCTACGGCGAGGTCGGCCTCGGCGTGGCCATGTTCAGCGGCGACAGGCTGGGCAGCAAGGATATTTCCACCCACTTCCAGTTCTCCCAGCACCTGGGCGCGGGGCTGGAATTCTCCGGGCGCTGGAACCTGGGCCTGCAGTATTCCCACTACTCCAACGGCGACATCGAAAAGCCCAACGACGGCATGGACGTCTACCAGGTGCTCTTCGGCGTGCGCTTCTAGCCGCAGCTCTCCTCGCTCCGGCCGCCCTTCATCGGCCGGCAACAATCCAGTCAGACAATCGCCGCGCCGCGGGGCCGACCAAGGTGGGCACTCGCTGCGCGATCCTGTCTCACTGGAAGCGATACCCATGAATTCACTCAAGGTGGGCACCCGCGTGCTGCTGCTGAGCGCGGTGCTGCTGTGCTTTCTGACCCTCCTCGCGGTGCTCGGCCTGAAGAGCATGCACAGTTCGGTGGCGGGCCTGGAGACGGTCTATTCGGACCGCGTGGTGACGGTGCGCGACCTCAAGGTGGTGGCCGACATGTTCGCGGTCAACATCGTCAACGCCGCCTACAAGGCCAACAGCAGCCTGCTCACCACGGCGGCGGCCAAGGCGCGCATCGAAGAGGCCGAGCAGTCCATCGCGCAGCACATGCACGCCTACCTGGCCACGCGCAAGAATCCGCGCGAGGCGGCGCTGGCCGAGGAGATCGGCGCGCTGGCGGACGGCGCGGCCAAGCCCATCGCCGAGCTGAAGGCCCTGCTGGACAAGGAGGATTACTTCGGCCTCAGCCAGTTCATGGTGAAGACGCTGCCGCCAGTGGTCGATCCCATCTCGCAGAAGGTCTCCGATCTCATCGAACTGCAGCTCGACATCGCACGGGAGGAATACGAGGCGGCGCAGCGCCGCTACGTCGTCGATTTCTGGCTGATGGTGGTCGGCGGCGGGGCGGCGATGGCGGTGGGCATCGGCCTGTCCCTGGTGATCCGGCGCAGCATCCTGGCCCAACTGGGCGCGGAGCCGACCGCGCTGGCCCAGTCCGCGGCGGCGATCTCCGCCGGCCGGCTCGGCGCGCCGCAGGCGGCCGAGGCGCCCGCGGTCGGCGTCATGGCGTCGATCCAGGCCATGCGTATCAACCTGATCGACATCATCCGCGGCATCTCCCACAGCTCGGGCCACATCGACCACAACGCCGGCCGGCTGGCGGAGACCTCGGCGTCCGCGCTGCGCAGCACGCTGGAGCAGGGCGAATCCTCCACCCGCATGGCCAGCGCGATCGAGGAACTGTCGCGCTCCATCGCCCACATCTCGGAGAGTTCGTCCGAGGTGCAGCGCGCCGCCCAGGACGCGCGCGCCGCGGGCGACGACGGGCTGACGGTGATCGCCTCCACCATCGCCGGCATGGAAGAGATCGAGCGCGTGATCGCCGACAGCGCCCAGGGCATCGCCCGGCTCAACGAACAATCGCAGCGCATCGGCGCCATCGTCGGCGTGATCCGCGAGATCGCCGACCAGACCAACCTGCTCGCGCTCAACGCCGCCATCGAGGCCGCCCGGGCCGGCGAGCAGGGCCGCGGCTTCGCCGTGGTCGCCGACGAGGTGCGCAAGCTCGCCGAGCGCACCGCCGCTTCCACCACCGAGATCGTCGCCGTGGTGAATGCCATCCAGGACGGCATGGACGCCACCAACCGGCAGATCGCCGATGCCTGCGGGCAGGTCGGCGTCGGCAAGCAGCGCACGGCCAGCGCCGGCGCCGCCATGGAGCGCATCCGCGCCGCCATCCACGCCACCCTGCACGGCGTGAGCGGCATCACCGGCGCGCTGCAGGAACAGCGCAGCAGCAGCCGGGTGGTGGCCGAGCGGGTGGAGCAGGTCACCGCCTCGGTCGAACAGCTCACCGGCACCCAGCGCGAGGTGGGCGAGGCGGTCAGCGCGCTCAAGCAGCTCACCGTGGACCTGAACCGCATGATTGCGCGCTTCCAGCTCGCATAGGGCCTGTTTCGGTGTGTAAAGCCGCTGGGAGCGGTACTCCGGGGAAGGCATCATGAAAACATGTGTCACCCAGCCGACGACGGAGCCCCCGAAATGGACAACAAGAACATCATTGCCTCCTTTCTCCTCGCCAGTGCCGCCTTCTTCGCCGCGCCCCTGGAAGCGGCCGAGCGCCCGCCTTCCGACGCGCGTCCCCTGTCGGAAATCGTCGCGCTGCTCGAACGCAGCGGCTACGGCCCCATCGTCGAGATCGAGTTCGACGACGGGCGCTGGGAGGTCGAGGCCTACCGCCAGGGACGCAAGTTCGACCTGAAGGTGGACCCCCACAGCGGCGCGGTGCTGTCCGAGCGCCCGGAAGAGTGAGCCGGGGCTCAAGATAACCCGTTGCCTGCCGTAGGAGCGGGCTTGCCCGCGATGGGCGTCGTTGGCACCCGGAGCCGCCGCATCGCGGGCAAGCCCGCTCCTACGTTCGATCCATCGGCTTGCGGGCGCATTGACTTCGCCCTTTCCGTGCAGGAGGCTCCCGTGCAGCTCATCGGCATGCTCGATTCCCCCTACGTCCGCCGCGTGACGGTGTCCTTCGGGCTCCTCGGCCTGCCCTTCGAGCACCGGCCGGTGTCGGTATTCCGCCACTTCGACGAATTCCGCCGCATCAACCCGGTGGTCAAGGCGCCCTCGCTGGTCTGCGACGACGGCACGGTGCTGATGGATTCCAGCCTCATCCTCGAATACGCCGAGAGCTTTCCCGCCCGGCGCCGCAGCCTGGTGCCGGCCGATGCCGCCGGCCTGCTGCACGACCTCTACATCGTCGGCCTCGCGCTCGCCGCGTGCGAGAAGAGCGTGCAGCTCGTCTACGAGCGCCAGTTGCGCCCCGCCGAGAAGCTCCATATGCCCTGGGTGGAACGCATCTCCGGCCAGTTGCTCGCAGCCTGCACGGGGCTGGACGCGGCCTATGCGGCGCACCCGGTGCAGGTGGCGAGCGAGACCCTGACCCGCGGCGACGTGGCGAGCGCGGTGGCCTGGCATTTCATCCAGGCCATGGTGCCCGAGACGGTGCCGGCCGGGGATTTCCCGGCGCTGCAGAATCTTTCCGCCCGTGCCGAGCGCCTGCCCGCCTTCCGCGCCGCACCGCACGGCGAGGGCACGGTGCAGCCGGCCGAATGACCGGTCCGCGGACCGCCCGGCCGGGGCGGTACGATGGGGCACAAGTTGTACGTTGTCGTACACCCCACCCTGTGCGATAGCCGACACAATCTCCATCGTGCATAAAAAAACGGATATTTTTCATTGGCTTGAAGTTCATCTTCGGCTGGCACGCCCCTTGCGAACCCTGGGTCAGGACATTCGCCCAAAGGGGAACGACGATGGAACTCCCGGTCATCAGCAACGCCGCGCCGGAGACCGGCGGCGGCTGTAGTTCCAGCGGCTGTGGCAGCGCGCCGGATGCGCTGGCGCACCTGCCGGACCACATCCGCGCCAAGGTGCAGGACCACCCCTGTTATTCGGAAGAAGCGCACCACCACTTCGCCCGCATGCACGTGGCCGTGGCGCCGGCCTGCAACATCCAGTGCCACTACTGCAACCGCAAGTACGACTGTTCCAACGAGTCGCGCCCGGGCGTGGTCTCCGAACTGATGACCCCCGAGCAGGCGGTCAAGAAGACCCTGGCCGTGGCCGCCGCCATCCCGCAGATGAGCGTGCTGGGCATCGCCGGCCCCGGAGACCCCCTCGCCAACCCCGAGCGCACCTTCGAGACCTTCCGCATGCTGTCCGAGCAGGCCCCGGACATCAAGCTGTGCGTGTCCACCAACGGCCTGTCGCTGCCGGACTGCGTGGACGAGCTGGCCAAGCACAACATCGACCACGTCACCATCACCATCAACTGCGTGGACCCGGAGATCGGCGCGCAGATCTACCCGTGGATCTTCTGGAACAACCGCCGCATCCGCGGCGTGGAAGGGGCCAGGATTCTCATCGAGCAGCAGCAGAAGGGCCTGGGGATGCTGACGTCCCGCGGCATCCTGGTGAAGGTCAACTCGGTGATGATCCCCGGCGTGAACGACCAGCACCTCAAGGAGGTGTCCAAGATCGTCAAGGCCAAGGGCGCCTTCCTGCACAACGTCATGCCGCTGATCGCCGAGGCCGAGCACGGCACCTACTACGGCATCATGGGCCAGCGCGAACCCACGCCGCTGGAGCTGGAAGCCCTGCAGGACGCCTGTGCCGGCGACATGTCCATGATGCGCCACTGCCGCCAGTGCCGCGCCGACGCGGTGGGCCTGCTGGGCGAGGACCGGGGCGCCGAGTTCACCCTCGACAAGATCGACGAGATGGAGATCGACTACGCCACGGCCATGGTCGAGCGCGCCAAGGTGCATGAGCAGATCAACGCCGAGCTGGAGATGAAGCGCCAGTTGCGCACGGCGCCCAGGTTCCAGCCCGAGCTGGTGACCATCGAGCCGGCCGCGCCCGCCCTGCGCAACGTGCGCATCGCCGTGGCCACCAAGGGCGGCGGGGTCATCAACGAGCACTTCGGCCACGCCCACGAGTTCCTGGTGTACGAAGTCGGCCCCACCAGCGCCCGCTTCCTCGGCCACCGCAAGTGCACGCCCTACTGCATGGGCGACACCTCCTGCGGCGACGGCGAGACCGTGCTCGGCGGCATCATCCGCTCCCTGGAAGGGGTGGAAGTGCTGCTCGCCAGCAAGATCGGCTTCGAGCCCTGGAGCGACCTGGAGAAGGCCGGCATCCAGCCCAACGGCGAGCATGCCATGGAGCCCATCGACGACGCCCTGCGCGCGGTGTACGACGAACTGGCCGCCGCCGGCAAGCTCGATGCCACCGCCGGCAGCGCCCGCGCCGCCGCCTGAGGAGAAGAGCCGCCATGAGCCTCGTCATCAACGACCTGTGCGTGGGCTGCTACGCCTGCGAGCCCGTGTGCCCCAACAAGGCCATCAGCGCGCCGGTGGACCGCGGCCGCCCGGTGTTCTTCATCAACCCGGACAAGTGCACCGAGTGCCTGGGGGACCACGACCTGCCCCAGTGTGCCGAGATCTGCCCCATCGAATGTGCCATCGAGGATGAGTACGGTGAGCCGCTGAACCCGCCGGGTTCCCTCACCGGCATCCCGCTGCACCTGCTGGATCTCAACCGGGAAGGCGAATGTCGCACGTGACCTTCTGGTGGAAGCCCGGCTGCGCCACCAACACCCGCCAGATCGGCCTGCTGAAGGCGGCCGGCTGCACGGTGGAGGTGCGCGACCTGCTCACGGAGCCGTGGACGCCCGCGCTGCTCGCGGGTTTCTTCGGTGCGCTGCCGGTGGCCCAGTGGTTCAACCCGGCCGCGCCGGCGGTGAAATCCGGCGCCGTGGTGCCGGCCGCGTTCACCCCGGAAGCGGCGCTGGCGCGCATGGTGGAGGAGCCGCTGCTGATCCGCCGTCCGCTGATCGAGGTCGCCGGCCTGCGCCGCGCCGGCTTCGACCCCGGCTGGCTCGCCCTGCGCGGCGTGGTGCTGCCCACCGCCGACGTGCCCCAGGGCTGCGCCCACGGCGAAGCGGCGGTCGCGCCTTTCTGCCCGCCGCCCGGAGGCGCGCCGGGATGAGTGCCCAGGTCGCGGTCCTGCCCGGCCAGCCGGTCGCCATCGCCCCCGATGTGCACTGGGTGGGTGCGCTCGACCCCGGCCTGCGCCAGTTCGACATCATCCTGCGCACCGCCAACGGCACCAGCTACAACGCCTACGCGGTGCGCGGCACGGACGGCGTGGCGGTCATCGACACCGTCAAGGCCGAGTTCGCCGACGATTTCTTCGCCCGCCTGTGGGCCTGTTGCCGGCCCGACGAGATTCGGGCCATCGTCCTCAACCACCTGGAGCCGGACCACACCGGCGCCCTGCCGGCGCTGCTCGCCGCGGCCCCGCAGGCCCGGGTGTATCTGTCCACCGCGGCCATGCGGATGCTCAAGGGTATCGTCAAGGACGGCATCGACGAATCCCGCCTGGTGGTCGTGGACGAGGAAACCCGGGTGGACCTCGGCGGGCGCAGCCTGCGCTTCCTCTACACCCCCTACCTGCACTGGCCGGACACCCAATGCACCTGGGTGGAGGAAGACGGCCTGCTCTTCTCCGGCGACGTGTTCGGCTGCCACTTCTGCGACGCGCGCCTGTTCAACGACCGCGTCGGCGACTTCCGCTTCTCCTTCGACTACTACTACCAGCACATCATGCGGCCCTTCCGCGAGCATGTGCTGTCCGCGCTGGACCTCATCGAACCCCTGCCCATCCGCCTGATCGCCCCGGCCCACGGCCCGGTGCTGCGCGATTCGCCCACCCGCTACGTGCACCGCTACCGGCAGATGGCCGCGCCCCTGCTCGCCAACGAGGCCGGCGAGCGGGAGAAGACCCTGCTGGTGTTCTACATCAGCGCCTACGGCAACACCGCGCGCATGGCCCAGGCGGTGCGCGACGGCGCCGAGGGCGTGGAGGGCGTGCGCGTGTCGCTGTACGACCTCGTCAGCGGCGACTCCGTGCCCTTCGTGGACCTCATCGAGGAAGCCGACGGCCTGGTGTTCGGTTCGCCCACCATCAACGGCGACGCGGTCAAGCCGGTGTGGGAACTGCTGTCTTCCCTCGCCCTGGTCAAGGTCAAGGGCAAGTTCGGCGCCGCCTTCGGCTCCTACGGCTGGAGCGGCGAGGCGGTGGGCATGATCGAGGACCGCCTGCGCGGCCTCAAGCTGCGCGTGCCGCGCCCCGGCGTCAAGGTCAAGCTCATCCCCACCGACGAGGAACTGGACGCCTGCCGCGCGCTGGGCCGCGAACTGGCGGAACACCTGGTCGGCCGCTCCGCCCCCCGCCACATCGATTTCACCGCGCCCGGCGCACTCACCGCGTAAAAGGAAAACCACCATGCCCAAGGCCCAGGTCACTTTCGAGGACATCGGCGTCACCGTCACCGTGCCCGCCGGCACCCGCCTCATCGAAGTCTCGGAGAAGGTCGGCGCCGGCCTCACCTACGGCTGCCGCGAAGGCGAATGCGGCACCTGCATGATGAAGATCGTCTCCGGCGGCGAGCATCTCGCCAGCCCGTCGGTGCTGGAGGACAAGATCCTCAAGGAAAACTACGCCAGCGCCGGGAGCCGCCTGGCCTGTCAGGCCCAGGTGCTGGACGGCCACATCGTGGTGCGGCCCGGCTGATCCCCTTTCCCTCTGTCATTTCCATCAACGAACGTCTCCGGAGGCTGCAATGCCCAACGTCACCTTCTCCAGCCCGATCCACAGGGACAAGACCGTCTACGCCGTGGCCGGCTCGCACACCCAGACCATCCTCAAAATCGCCAAGGACAACCACATCCCCATCGACTTCTCCTGTGAGGACGGGGAGTGCGGCACCTGTATGGTCAAGGTCACCGTGCTCTCCAACAAGGGCGCGATGGCCGGTCCCCTCACGGACAAGGAGATCGTCGTGCTCAAGGAGCACAAGAAGATCACCCAGGAAGAAATCGACGCCATGCGCGTGGACGACGTGTCCCACGCCCGCTGGCGCCTGGCCTGCCAGTTGATCCTGCGCGACGAGGACCTGCTGGTCGAATACTGAAACGCCCTGCCGGCACCCGTGCGGGTGCCGGCCCGCAACGCAACGGGAGCCACCGCCATGCTCGCACCGCTCACCCACCGCCCCTCGCCCGCCCGCGTGGCGCTGCACGCCCATCTCATGAGCCATGCGGCCGGCACGCCCGGCGACGAATTCTTCGCCCACCTGATCGCCGGATGGACCCTCGGCGACGGCATGCTGCCGGCCGACCTGGGCCTGGGCGCCGAACGCTTCGCCGCCCTCATCGCCCGCCACTTCCCCGGCCTGGTGTGGCGTCCCAGCGCGGACCTGGCCCCGCGTCCCGAACTGTTCCCGGAATTCGAAGACCTGGTGCGCTTCCTCGCCGCCGAAGCCGACCCCGCCCAGCCGGGCGCGGCCGACATGGCGGTCGTCCTCGCCACCGCCTGCATGGGCGCCGAACACCTGTGGCAGGACCTGGGCCTGCCCTCCCGGCGGGAACTGTCCCAGCTCATCGCCCTCAACTTCCCGGCGCTGGCCGCGGCCAACACCCACGACATGAAGTGGAAGAAGTTCCTCTACCGCGAACTGTGCCAGCGCGAAGGCATCTACGTATGCACCTCGCCCAGTTGCGAAGCCTGCAACGATCTCGCGCTGTGCTTCGGGCCGGAGGTGTGAAGGTTTGGCCGGCCGCGACGACACCCTGCCGCCCGACCCCGCGCGCCTGATCGACCGCGCCTGCGGCGCCATGCTGGGCCTCGCCATCGGCGACGCCCTGGGCGCCACCGTGGAATTCATGACCCCGCGCGAGATCGCCGCCCAGTACAAGGTGCACGACCGCATCCGCGGTGGCGGCTGGCTGCGCCTGTCTCCCGGCGAAGTCACCGACGACACCACCATGAGCTTCGCCCTCGGCCGCGCCTGGCTGGCCGCCGGTCGCGCTCCCAGCGCAGAGCAGTGCGCCGAAGCCTTCGACGCCTGGATGCGCGCCAAGCCGGTGGACATCGGCAACACCGTGCGCCGTGGCATCGTGCGCTGGCGCACCCACGGCACCGCCCAGGCACAGCCTTCCAACGACGCCGGAAACGGCGGCGCCATGCGCTGCCTGCCCGCGGCGCTCGCCACCTTCGGCGCGCCGGAAGAGGAAGTCGTCTCCGCCGCCCTCACCCAGGCCCGCGTCACCCACCACAACCCCCACACCGACCTGGCCACCATGGCCCTCGTCCGCATGGTCCACGCCGCCCTCGCCGGCCGCGGGCTGGGCGGCGTGCTCGCCTGGGCGCATGCGCTGGTGGCCGAACAACCGGACTTCGCCTTCCGCACCAAGCGCTGCGAAAACCCCACCGGCTACATCGTCGACACCATGCGCGCGGTCTGCCAGGCCATCGACACCAACGACGGCTTCGCCGCGGTGCTCATCGACGTGGTCAACCGCGGCGGCGACGCCGACACCACCGGTGCCATCGCCGGGATGGTGATGGGCGCGCTGGTGGGCGAAACGGCCCTGCCGGCGGAATGGCGCCGGGCGGTGAAGGCCGAGGTGCGGGGGGAGGCGGTGCGTCTGGCCTGCGGGTTGATCGAGATGTCGCCCGCCATGCGGAGCGCCGCCGTCGCCGCGTAACGGCCCCCGAACTGTAGGAGCGGCCTTGCCCGCGATACGCCCCGTGATATAGACCGCGCAGGGCGCAATAACCAAAGGGCATTGCGCCGAATAGCCGCTTGCGCCCACGTTCGCACGCGGCGCAATACGGCTGGCGCCGATCGCGCCCTACGCGGGCTGGTTACCTCCTCCAGGAATCCGTCATGGTTCGTAGCGGTTCGGTATCACGAAAACCACTCCTTCCACCGAGACCCGGAGCGTTCCGTTCAGGGCTTCATCGCGCCATGAACTGCCGGTAGAGCGAAGTCGCGCGATCTCCTCGGCGGAGACGGTCATGGTGCTCTGCAGGGAGGCAATACCCAACTTCTCCCTCATCAAGCTGTCCAGGTTGTCCACACTCGCGTTCTGCGGATAAGGCAACTCCTCGATCTCGGCCTTCTCCCCAATGGTCCGGATCTGCCAGAGTTGGCTTTCCGTCATCCACAACTGATAGGTGTCGGGCCTCATGGCGTCGCTTGCCGTGGCGATAGACGACATGGACAGGATTCCGCCACCCGGGGGTATCTTCATGCGCTCGCCGGCGCTCCTGAAGAAACTGAACTCCCTCGTCTCCGCAGACCGCTCCACCACCTGAGCCTCTTTCGGACTCTCGACCCGGGGCGGCGTTGTTTCCATCGTCAAAGATGTGACCAAATGCGGCATGACAACCGCCACGGTGATTGCCCAAACAAGAACAAGGGCGACAGCGAAACCTGCGCCGAAAACAAACCCTTCGAGGAGCTTCTTCAACATTGTTGGTCGTCTATAGCTGGTGAGGTGGAGCTGAACGACGCTGCGCGGTTCTGTTGCGTAGCGTTCAGCGAAAGCAAGACGCGAGATTGAGCGTCGAGTCCGACGTTCGGTCAGGAAACCAGCTAGTCACCTGTCCCTCCTACTGAGAAACCGGAAGTCTTCCGACTTAGGCGTCCGGCTCGGTCCGCCTTGCGATTGCAGGACGGTAGTCTGCACTACCGGCTATGTCAAACGGTTCTTCAGATATCCGGTGCTTGCGCCGCAAGCAACGGAAATCATGGAAAGCTCTAGTCGATCTTGCCGATGCATCCCCATCCTGCGTTTGTTGCGCCCAAGCACGTGGGACGCTATGCGACGGGCCGCGGGACGGGCGCAAACGGGAAGGGGAGCGACGGCGGTTCGGCTACGGATTCGTCTCTGTGGGGTCTGGACTACGCGCCAAGGAATGGTCAGCGACGACGCGTAGTATCGTATGGCGATACTTATGACGAATTATGTGCAATGAAGTATGCGGACGAATATCCTCCGCCCATCTTCAATGCCGCTACACCCACCCTCATGAGCACTTCCGCCGATCTCGTCGCCGCCCTGAAGACCGAACTGCGCGACGCCCGCATCACCTATGCTGAACTGGCCGGCCGCATCGGGCTGGCCGAATCCACGATCAAGCGCATGTTCGCCCGCAGCGGCGACATGCCCCTGTCCCGCGTGGATGAAATCTGCCGCGTGCTGGGGCTGGATTTCGCCGATCTCGCCCGCCGCGTGGCCGATAGCCGACCGCTGCTGTCCGAACTGACGCTGGAGCAGGAACAGGCCGTGGTGGCCGACCGGCGCCTGCTGCTGGTGGCGATCTGCTGCATGAGCCAGTGGAGCGCGGAGCAGATCGTCGGCACCTACCGCATGGACGCGGCCGAATGCACTGGCCACCTGCTGCGCCTGGACCGCCTGGGCATCATCGAGTTGCGCCCGTTGAACCGCTACCGCCTGCGCGTGGCCAAGGGCTTCCGCTGGCGCGCCCACGGGCCGGTGATGAACTACTTCCGCAATGATGTGCTGGACGACTACTTCGCCGGGGGCTTCGACGGGGAGGCGGAGATGCTCACCGTGGTGCATGGGCAGATCGGCATGGGGCTGGCCAACAGTTTTCGGGAGCGCCTGGCGCGCATCGGTGAGGACTTCGCTCGCCAGCACATAGCCGACCAGAAGCTGTCTGCCGCCCAGCGGCGCCCCTACACGCTGGTGATCGCGATGCGGTCGTGGCTGATGGCGGCGTTTAGGGATTTGAAGCGACCGGATGTGGCGTGGCCGGATGCTTCATAGAGTGCGTTCCTCCCCCTTCAAGGGGGAGGTTAGGAGGGGGATGGGTTTCGGTACTGCGCTGCTATAGACCCATCCCCACCCCAGCCCTCCCCTTGAAGGGGAGGGGGCAGAGCGCACCGCCCTTCGACAAGCTCAGGGCGAACGGTGGAAGCGACCCACCGCCCGTACAACCAACCAACCCGGAGCCTCACCATGTTCCGAACCCTGCTCAAATCCATCCTGCACGCCATCGCCCGCGTGCTCTTCCGCGTGCGCGTCGAAGGCCGCATGCCCGCGCCCACGGACCGCCTGCTGGTCATCGCTAATCACGAATCCTTCCTCGATGGCCTGCTGCTGGGCCTGTTCCTGCCGCTGGACCCGGTGTTCGTGGTGCACACCACGGTGGTGAAGAAGCCGCTCTTCCGCCTCGCGCTCGCGCTGGTGGACCATCTGGCGGTGGACCCCACCAGCCCGATGGCCATGAAGCGCGTCGTGCGCCTGCTGGAATCCGGCCGGCCGGTGGTGATCTTCCCGGAAGGGCGCATCACCACCACCGGCAGCCTGATGAAGACCTACGATGGCCCAGCCTTCGTCGCCGCGCGGACCGGGGCGACGCTGCTGCCGGTACGCATCGACGGCGCGGCGCACACTTATTTCTCCCGCCTGGGCGGGCGCCATCCGCGCCACCTGTTGCCGCAGATCAGCCTCTACATCCAGCCCACCACCCGTATCGGGATGCCCGCCGCGCCCAGCGCGAAGGAGCGCCGCCGCAAGGCCGGCGAGGCCATGCGCCGGGTGATGCAGGAGATGATGTTCGCGACCCGCCCCCGCCAGACCCTGTTCGACGCCTTGCTGGACGCTGCGGCCATCCACGGTGCCAAGCGCGGGCTGGTGGAGGACCTGAAGCAGCAGGAATACAGCTACGGCGAGTTCCTGCGCATGGCGCTGGCCCTGGGCCGCCTGGTGGCGCGCCGCACCGAACCCGGCGAGAACGTCGGCCTGCTGCTGCCCAACTTGGCGCCCACGCTGGCACTGGTGTTCGGCCTCGGCGCCCAGCGCCGGGTGCCGGCCATGCTCAACTACACGGCCGGGGTGGATGGCCTGCAGGCCGCCTGCACCGCCGCCTGCATCCGCACCGTGCTGACCTCCCGCGCCTTCGTGGAGCAGGCCAGGCTGGCCGACAAACTCGCGGCGCTGGAGGGCATGCAATTCCTCTATCTGGAAGACTTGCGCGCTTCCATGACACTCACCGACAAGCTGTGGCTGGTGCTGTGGGCCGCGCGCTTCCCCCGTGCCGCCACCCATGCAGGTGATGCGGAAGACCCGGCGGTGATCCTGTTCACCTCCGGTTCCGAAGGCAAGCCCAAGGGCGTGGTGCTCTCCCATCGGGCGCTGCTCGCCAACATCGCCCAGATCCGCGCGGTGGTGGATTTCTCGGTGGAGGACAAGGTGCTGGACGCCCTGCCGCTCTTCCACTCCTTCGGCCTCACCGCCGGCGGCCTGCTGCCGGTGCTGTGCGGCGCCCGCGTCTTCCTCTACCCCAGTCCGCTGCACTACCGGGTGATCCCGGAGCTGGCCTACGACCGCGCCTGCACCGTGCTTTTCGGCACCTCCACCTTCCTGGGCAACTACGCCAAGCACGCCCACCCCTACGACTTCCACCGTCTGCGCTACGTCATCGCCGGGGCGGAGAAGCTGGCCGAGCCGGTGCGCGAGCTGTGGTTCGACAAGTTCGGGCTGCGCATCTTCGAAGGCTACGGCGCCACCGAAACCGCGCCGGTGATCGCGGTGAACACCCCCATGGCCTTCCGCCGCGGCACCGTCGGCCAGGTGTTGCCCGGCCTGCACGCCCGGCTGGAAACGGTACCCGGCATAGCCGACTGCGGCGGGCGGCGCGGCATGCTGCACGTGAGCGGCCCCAACCTGATGAGCGGCTACCTGCGCGCGGAAGCGCCGGGCGTGCTGCAGGCGCCGGCCTCCTCCTTGGGCGAAGGCTGGTACGAGACCGGTGACGTGGTGGAGATGGACGAGGAGGGCTTCCTGCGCATCGTCGGCCGGGTCAAGCGCTTCGCCAAGATCGCCGGCGAGATGGTGAGCCTGGAAGTGGTGGAGAAGATTGCCGCCGCCGCGTCGCCCGCCGCCCAGCATGCGGCCAGCAGCCGTGCGGACGCGGCCAAGGGGGAGGCGCTGGTGCTGTTCTCCACCGACCCCGCGCTGACCCGCGACGCGCTGGCCGCCGCCGCGCGCAACCTGGGGGTGAGCGAACTGGCGGTGCCGCGCCTCATCGTGGTGATGGATGCCCTGCCGCTGCTGGGTACGGGCAAGATCGACCACGTCACCCTCAAGCAGAAGGCGGAGGCGGTGCAATGAAGGCGCAGGCTTCCTTCTCCCCCGTCCGCCGCCGCTGGCTGCGGGCGGGACTGGCGGCCGGTGCCCTGGCGGCTGCCGGCGGTGGGGCGGCGGTGCTGGCCCAGCCGAGGGTCTTCAACCCCTGCCTGTCCGACCTGCCGCCGGAACTCGCCGGCCATCCGCTGGTGGCTGCGGCCTGGGCCGGGGTGGACCCGGCGCTGGTGTGGGACTGCCACGCCCACCTGGCCGGCACGGGCGACGGGGGACACGGCATCGAGATGTCCCCGGACATGCTGAGCCCGCTCAACCCGATACAGTACGTGCAGCGCCTGTTCTACCTCAACGCAGGCTGCGTGCACGAGGCCCCGGGCCGCGTGGACGACAGCTACGTGGAGCGCCTGCACAACCTGAGCGACGGCATGGCTCCCGGCTACAAGACCATGCTGTTCGCCTTCGACCGGGCGCATGCGGAAGACGGCACGCCCCTGCCGGCGCAGACCGCCCTTCATGTGCCCGACGCCTACGCCCGCGACGTCGCGCGTGCCCGGCCGGAACGCTTCGAATGGGTGTGCTCCGTCCATCCGTATCGCGCCGATGCGTTGGACGCCCTGGCACAAGCGGCAGCGGAGGGCGCCCGCGCAGTGAAATGGCTGCCGCCGGCCATGGGCATCGACCCCGCCAGCCCCGCCTGCGACCGCTTCTACCGCGCCCTGGCCGAACTGGACCTGCCGCTGATCACCCACGTGGGTGAGGAGCAGGCGGTACATGGCGCCGGCCGCCCGGAATGGTCCAACCCCCTGCGTCTGCGCCGCGCGCTGGACCAAGGGGTGCGGGTAGTGCTGGCCCACTGCGCCACGGTGGGCGAGGACGTTGACCTGGACCGGGGCGAGGCTGGCCCGCGGGTGCCCAGCTTCACGCTGTCCGTGCGCCTGATGGGCGAGGATCGCTACAGGAAACACCTATTCGGCGACATTTCCGCCATCGTGCTGCGCAACCGCCGCCTGGAAGTGCTGCGCACCGTCATCGAGCGCGAGGACTGGCATCCGCGCCTGCTCTACGGCACCGACTATCCGCTGCCCGGCATCCTGCCGCTGATCTCGCCCGCCGCACTCGCCCGCGCCCGGATGCTGGACGAATCGGCGGTGCCGGTGCTGGAAGGCATCCGCGCGCATAATCCGCTGCTGTTCACCTTCGTGCTCAAGCGCCACCTGAGCAGCCGCGGCCACCGCCTGCCCGCGACGGTGTTCGAAACCCGCCGCTTCTTCGACCGGAGCATTGCATGAGTTCCCAGTTCAAACTGATGCGGGAACGCCGCTTCCTGCCCTTCTTCATGACCCAGTTCCTGGGCGCGTTCAACGACAACTTCTACAAGAACGCCCTGGTGGTGCTGGTCACCTTCCAGGCCGCGCAACTCACGGACCTGCCGGCAGGCGTGCTGGTGAACATCGCCGCGGGGCTGTTCATCCTGCCCTTCTTCCTGTTTTCCGCCACCGCCGGGCAGCTCGCCGACAAGTTCGAGAAGAGCCGGCTGATCCGTTATACCAAGCTGCTGGAAGTGGTGCTGATGCTGCTGGCGGTGGTGGCATTCGCCCTGTCGTCGGTGAACCTGCTGCTGATCACGCTGTTCCTGATGGGCACCCAGTCGGCCATCTTCGGCCCGGTCAAGTACGCGATCCTGCCGCAGATGCTCGCCGAGCATGAGCTGGTGGGCGGCAACGCGCTGGTGGAATCCGGCACCTTCCTCGCCATCCTGCTGGGCACCATCGTCGGCGGCCTGCTGATCGCCGTGCCGGACGGCCCCGCCTGGGTGTCGGCCGGCGTGGTGGCCGTGGCGGTGCTGGGCTACCTGGCGAGCCGGGCCATCCCGCCCGCGGCGGCGGCCGATCCGCACATGAAGATCGACTGGAATCCGGTCAGCCAGACCTGGCAGATGCTGGGCTTCGTGCGCGAGAACCGCACGGTCTTCCTGTCCATCCTGGGCATCTCCTGGTTCTGGTTCTACGGCGCGGTGTTCCTGTCCCAGTTCCCCGGCTTCGCCGCCACCGTGCTGGGGGGCGACGAAAAGGCCGTGACCCTGCTGCTCGCCGTGTTCTCGGTGGGCATCGCGGTGGGGTCGCTGCTGTGCGAGCGCATGTCGGGCAAGCAGGTGGAGATCGGCCTGGTGCCCTTCGGCTCCATCGGCCTCACCGTGTTCGGCCTGGACCTGTGGTGGGCCAGCCCGGCGCTGGAAGCGGGCGCCGCGATGCGGCCGCTCTCCGAACTGCTGGCCCAGCCCGGCACCTGGCGCATCCTGTTCGACCTGGTGATGGTCGCCCTGTGCGGCGGCTTCTACATCGTGCCCCTGTATGCCCTGGTGCAGAGCCGCTCCGCGCCTTCCCACCGCTCCCGCATCATCGCCGCCAACAACATCCTCAACGCGCTGTTCATGGTGGTCGCCGCGGCCATGGGCGCGGGCCTGCTGGCTGCGGGCGCCAGCGTGCCGCAGCTCTTCCTGATCACGGCGCTGCTCAACGCCGCGGTGGCGCTCTACATCTACACCCTGGTGCCGGAATTCCTGCTGCGCTTCATCGTCTGGCTGCTGGTGCACACGGTGTACCGCCTGCGGGTGGAAGGCATGGAGCACGTGCCCGAGAAGGGGCCGGCCATCATCGCCGCCAACCACGTGAGCTTCGTGGACGCGCTGATCATCATGGCCGCCTGCCGCCGGCCCATCCGCTTCGTCATGGACCACGGCATCTTCCGCTGGCCCGTGATGTCCTTCGTGTTCCGCGCCAGCCGGGCGATCCCCATCGCCTCGCCGAAGGAGGACCCGGCCATGACCCGGCGCGCCTTCGACGAGGTCGCCGATGCCCTGGAAGCCGGCGAACTGGTCGGCATCTTCCCGGAAGGGCGCATCACCGACAGCGGCGACATCCAGCCCTTCCGCCCCGGCATCGGGCGCATCGTCGCGCGCACCCCGGTGCCCGTGGTGCCCGTGGCCCTGCGCGGCCTGTGGGGCAGCTTCTTCAGCCGCAAGGACGGCCGCGCCATGACCCGACCCTTCCGCCGCGGCGTGTTCAACCGCATCGAACTGGTCGCCGCCGCGCCGGTGGGGCCGGGGGAGGTGACGACCGAGGGCTTGCAGGCAAAGGTGGCGGCGCTGCGCGGGGAGTGGCGCTGAAACGCCGGCATCGGCCTTGCTGGCTTCGGCTTCGCTCAGCCAGCGGATGCCGGTCGTTCCGCTCCCTGAGCGGAGTCGAAGGGAGCACTTCCGCCCCCCGTTCTTCCCTTCGCACGAAACCGTGGAACCCGACCTTGCAGCCGGCGGCAAATGGACAATGATGTAAACATGCACCCGCGGACCGCCGGGGCGAGGGGAGAACCACGATGGCCAAGCGCAGCTTCCCGCTTTCGAAGGTGTACGGCCTGCTCGAACCCGGCCCGGTGGTGCTGCTCACCACCGTGAGGGGCGGCGTGCCCGATGTGATGACGCTCTCCTGGCACGTCATGCTGGAATTCGAGCCCCCGCTGGTGGGCGTGGTGCTCAGCGACCGGGACTACAGCTACGACAGCCTCGCCGCCAGCCGGGAATGCGTGATCGCCATCCCGACGGTGGATATCGCCCACGCGGTGGTGGGCTGCGGCAATACCTCCGGGCGCGACACGGACAAGTTCGCCGCCTTCGGATTGACCGCGCTGCCCGCCAGCCAGGTGGCCGCGCCGCTGATCGCCGAATGCCAGGCCAATCTGGAATGCCGGGTGGTGGATACGACGCTGGTGGCGCGCTACGGCTTCTTCGTGCTCGAAGTGGTGAAGGCCTGGATCGACCCCGCCCGCCGCGGCCAGCAGACCCTGCACCATCGCGGCTACGGCGACTTCATGGTGTCCGGCACCACCATCCGCCTGCCGTCGCGGATGCGCTGAAGGACGCTGGAGGCCATCATGTCCACCCGAATCCCCATCGTCCCCCTGATGCTGGTGCTTGCCGGTCCCGCCCTGGCGGCGGACACGCCCGCCCTGCGCGAGCCTGGTCGCGGCGAACTGCTCTACGCCACCCACTGCATCGCCTGCCACGACGCCCAGCCGCGCTGACGGGACAGGAAGGTCGCCACCGACTGGGCGGGGCTGCTGGCGGAGGTGGAACGCTGGCAGGCAGCGGACAATCTGGGCTGGAACGGGGAAGATGTGCGCGAGGTGGCGCGCTACCTCAACGGGCGCTACTACCGCTACCCGGCCCCGGTGGCGCGGGACGCGGAGCGCTGAAGCCCGCGCCGCGCCCGGCCCGTCGTCCGCTCAGCGCATCTCGAACAGCTCCTGGTGGAAGTCCGCCCGAGGGAGACCGGTGCCGGCGAACTGGTGGCGCAGGGCATCGCCGAAGGTGGCGGGGCCGCAGAACCAGACATCAGCGCTGCGCCAGTCGGGCACGGTGCGGCGGATGCGTTCCGCGTCCAGCAGGCCGTCGCGGCTGCTCACCAGGACGTGCAGCGCGACGCCGGCCCGCTCGGCGTACTGACGCAGGCGATCGATGAAGCCCGTGTCCGGCATCGCCGTGCTGTAGAAGAGATCGACGGGCTTGCCCCCGGCCTTTCCTGCCAGCGCCTGCAGGCGGGCGATGAAGGGCGTGATGCCGATGCCGCCCGCCACCCATACCTGGCGCGGCCTGTCGCCGGCGAAGTCGAAACGGCCGTAGGGGCCTTCCACCGTGACCGGGTCACCCACCTTCAGCGTACTCGGCAGGGTCGCGGTGTAGTCGCCCAGCGCCTTGATCAGGAACACCAGGCGCCCGTCGCCCGTCCAGGCCGAGGAAATGGTGAAGGGGTGCGGCCCTTCGGCGGGATCGAAGGTGACGAAGGCGAACTGCCCGGCCTCATGCCCGGCCCAGCGCCCGCGCAGCCGGACCGCGACCTGCAGCACGCGATTGTCCGCGTGGTGCACCAGCGCCTCGATCTCACCGGCCGCCTTGCGGCTGTGGCCGACGCGGCGGAACAGGGACACACAGGCCGCCACCGTGCCGCCGGCCATCAGCAGAGCCATCACCACGCCCACCGGCTGGCTCCAGTAGCCGAAATCCACCAGTACCGTGGCGTGGACGACCAGGACCAGATAGGCGACGGCGAGTACCCGGTGCGTCTTGAAGAAGTGGCGGTAGGGGAAGCGCTTCACCAGCGCCAGCACGATCAGCACCACGGCCGCATAGAAGGCCCATTCACCGATCGACTCGGCCAAGCCGCGCTGTTCCTGGAAGAAACGGAAGATCTCCACCGGCTGTTCCGGCCGTGGCCCGCGCATGGGGCGCTCCAGCCAGCCCCAGCCGACCATCCACTTGGGCACGGTGGCCCAGGCCCAGTGGATGACGGCGATCACCAGCCCGGTGATGCCCAGCCACTTGTGCAGCCGGTAGCCCTTGTCCAGCCCGCCCAGCCGGGCGTCCACCCAGGCCGGGCGCGCCGCCAGCATCACGGCGACGCTCATGACGCCGATGGCGAGGATGCCGGTGTAGTTCATCATCGCCGTACGCAGCGGGAAGAACTTGATGGTTTCGCTCCACAGCACGGAGTCGGCCGCCAGCCAGAGCAGGCTGAGACCGGCGAGCAGGGCCAGATAGGTGAGCTTGATGTTTTTCATGATGCGGCCTGTAGTGGAAGCCGGCAGCGCTGCCCGCCCGCGCGGGCCGCTGCCACGCTTTCACTTTGGCACCGGTGTCCCGCCGCCGGTGTATCGCTTCGTAGGCGCATGCGCCACTTCGGTGCATGCTGAAAGGATATGTGGGAGCTCCGTAATTTCATCAATGAATTCAGTGTATTGAGATGCACTATCATGGTGCCGAAGGAGGCGCTGATGCACCAGGATAGAAACAATAATTTCAGTATTGACGTTACTGAAATTATTGTTTTAACGTGCCGCCAACGGCCCCGGAAACGGGTCCGGAATCCTCCCCTTCAGCCTCCTCCAAAGGAGTAAGTGATGCGCCTCCCCGCCACCCGCCTGCTGTCCGCATGTCTGTTCTCGGCCGCCGCCTTTTCCGCCGTCCCGGCGCTGGCGGCGACCATCCACATGATCCCGCAGGGCGACCTCAAGATCCTCGATCCGATCCAGAACCCGTCCTACATCACCCGCAACCACGGCTACATGATCTACGACACGCTCTTCTCGCAGAACGCGAAGGGCGAGGTGAAGCCGCAGATGGTCGACACCTGGAAGGTCTCCGCCGACCAGAAGACCTGGACCTTCACGCTGCGCTCCGGCCTCAAGTGGAGCGACGGCACGCCGGTGACCGCCGCCGACTGCGTGGCCTCCCTGAAGCGCTGGGGGGCGAAGGACGTTTCCGGCCGCCTGCTGTTCGCCGCCGTCGGCGAGATCAAGGCCATCGACGCGGCGAGCTTCGCCATCGTGCTGAAGGCGCCCTTCGGCCCGGTGCTGGAAATGCTCGGCAAGCCCTCGTCCAACGTGCCCTTCATGATGCCGGAGCGCGTGGCCGCCACCGACCCCAACGAGCAGATCAAGGACACCACCGGCTCCGGCCCCTTCGTCTTCAAGCGCGACGAATGGGTGCCGGGCAGCAAGGTGGTGTACGTGAAGAACCCCCACTACCTGCCGCGCCAGGAGCCGGCCGACGGTCTCGCCGGCGGCAAGGTGGTGAAGGTGGATCGCGTGGAGTGGAACTACATCCCCGACCAGAACACCGCGCTCACCGCCTTCCGCAACGGCGAGATGGACGTCTACGAGCTGCCGCCGGCCGACTTCATCACCCCGCTCGCCGGCGACGCCAGCGTCAAGCTCGCCACCGACAACCTGGGCAACCAGGGCTGGCTGCGCCCCAACCACCTGGCCGCGCCCTTCGACAATCCCAAGGCCCGCCAGGCCCTGTACTACCTAGTGAATCAGGACGAATACCTGGCCGCCGCCGGCTTTCCGCAGGACTACCGCCACAAGACCTGCACCGCCTACTTCATGTGCGGCAGCGTGAACGAGACCGCCGCCGGCGCCACCCCCTACGCCGCCGGCCAGAACCTGGCGAAGGCCAAGCAACTGCTGCAGGAGGCGGGCTACAAGGGCGAGAAGATCGTCGTGCTGGCCCCGTCCGAACCGCCGGTGCAGGCTGCCGCGGCCATGGTCACGATCCAGAACCTGAAGAAGATCGGCGTCAACGTGGAAGCCCAGGCCATGGACTGGAGCACGCTGCTGGCGCGCCGTTCCAAGAAGGAAGGCTGGCACATCTTCCACACCTTCTCGGTGGGCGCCGACGTGTTCTCGCCCGCGGTCAACGCCTACGCCCAGGCCAACTGCGACAAGGCCCCGTCCGGCTGGCCGTGCGACGCCAGGCTGGAAGAACTGCGTGCCGCCTGGGTGGCCGAAGGCGATGCGACCAAGCGCAAGGCGATCACCGACGAGCTGCAGACGCGCATGTACGAGGTGGTGCCCTACGTGAATTTCGGCCAGTTCTTCCAGCCGATGGCCTACCGCAGCAACCTGTCCGGCGTGCTCAACGTGGGCGTGCCGGTGATGTGGAATATCGAGAAGAAGTAAGGCGCGGGCGCCATGGGTTACGTCCCTCCCCCTTCAAGGGGGAGGTTAGGAGGGGGATGGGGTTTTCCGTGCCTGTTGGAACCCCATCCCCACCCCTGCCTTCCCCTTGAAGGGGAGGGAGCAAACCGTCGCGGTGCCACTTGCCGTGCCAACAGGAACACTACCGGTCACATCCACCCAACCGCGGACCTTCGCCCATGAACTACCTGATCAAGCGCATCCTGGCGGTGATCCCGGTGCTGGCCGTGGTCGCGGTCATCGTCTTCCTGCTGCTGCACCTGTCGCCGGGCGATCCGGCGGTGATCATCGCGGGCGACACCGCCAGCGCCGCGGACATCGAGCACATCCGCCACACCCTGGGCCTCGACCGGCCGCTGCCCGAGCAGTTCGCCGGCTGGCTGGGGCAGGTGCTGCAGGGCAATCTGGGGGTGTCGGTGTTCACCGGCCTGCCGGTGGCCGAGATGATCGCCCAGCGCGTGGAGCCGACGTTGTGGGTTTCCGCGCTGACCATGCTGTTCGCCGTGGTGTTCGCGCTGCCCATGGGCATCCTCGCCGCGTGGAAGGCCGGCACCTGGGTGGACCGGCTGATCTCCGGCCTCGCGGTGGCGGCCTTCTCGCTGCCGGTGTTCGTCATCGGCTACGGGCTGGTGTACGGCTTTTCCACCACCCTGGGCTGGTTCCCGGTGCAGGGCTTCAAGAGCCTGTCCGAAGGCTTCGTGCCCTTCATCCGCCACCTGGCGCTGCCGGTGGTGAGCGGCGGGCTGATCTACATGGCGCTGCTGGCGCGCATGACGCGCTCCACCATGCTGGAAGTGCTGGGCGAGGACTACATCCGCACCGCCCGCGCCAAGGGTCTGTCCAGCCGCCGCCTGCTGCTGCGCCACGCGCTCAAGAACGCCGCGGTGCCCATCGTCACCACCATCGGCCTGGGCATCGCCATGCTGCTGTCGGGCGTCATCGTCACCGAGAGCGTGTTCGCCATTCCCGGCATCGGCCGCCTCACCGTCGATTCCATCCTGCGCCGGGACTACCCGGTGATCCAGGGCATCGTGCTGGTGACCGCCGCCGCCTACGTGGCGATCAACCTCGTCACCGACCTGCTGTACGGGCTGTTCGACCCGCGCATCCGTTACTGAGCACCCGGGAATCCGCCATGGAAGACACCATGATCGCCACGCTGGAAGCGCGCCTGGAACGGCAGCGCCGCCGCCCGCGCGCGCTCGCCTTCGCACTCCGCCACCCGGTGCTGGTGGCGGGCGCCGCGCTGCTGCTGGCGATGCTCGCGCTGGCCCTGTTCGCGCCCTGGATCGCCAGCCACGACCCCACCGAGATGAACGTGCTGCAGCGACTCAAGCCGCCGTCCGCGGAATACCTCTTCGGCACGGACGCCCTGGGCCGCGACATCTTCTCCCGCACCCTGCACGGCGCCCGCGTGTCCCTGCTGGTGGGCGTGGCGGTGGCGCTGCTGGCGGCGCTCGCCGGCATCCTCATCGGCACCGTGGCCGGCTACAGCCGCCTGGCCGACGCCCTCATCATGCGGGTCATGGACGGCATGATGGCCATCCCCGGCATCCTGCTGGCGGTGGCGCTGATGACGCTGATCCACGCCAGCATCGCCACCGTGGTCATCGCCATCGCCCTGCCGGAGATTCCGCGCGTGGTGCGCCTGGTGCGTTCGCTGGTGCTGACCATCCGCGAGCAGCCCTACATCCAGGCTGCGCAGGCCATGGGCACGCGGCTGCCGCTGATCCTCGCGCGCCACGTGGTGCCCAACCTGCTCACCCCGCTGATCGTGCAGGCGAGCTTCATCTGCGCCTCGGCGATGATCTTCGAGGCCTACCTCAGCTTCCTCGGCGCCGGCACGCCGCCGGAGGTGCCGAGCTGGGGCAACATGATGGCCGAGGGCCGCTCCGTGGTGCAGCTCGCCTTCGGCACCATCCTCTATCCCGGCCTCTTCCTTGGCCTCACCGTGCTGGCGGTCAACCTGGTCGGCGACGGCCTGCGCGACCTGCTCGACCCGCGCATCGCCCGCAAGCTGTGAGGCAAGCGACATGAACCAAGCCCATCCCGCCCCCATCCTCGAAGTGGACGACCTGCGCATCGCCTTCGCCAGCCCGGACGGCATCGTGCGCGCGGTCGACGGCGTGTCCTGGCAGCTCTTTCCCGGCGAGATGCTGGGCATCGTCGGCGAATCCGGCTGCGGCAAGAGCGTCACCGCCATGTCGGTGCTGCGCCTCTTGCCCGGCCCGCCGGCCATGTACGCCAGCGGCGCGATCCGCTTCCGCGGCGAGAACCTGCTCGACGCCACCGAAGCGCGCATGCGCGAGCTGCGCGGCAACGCCATCTCCATGATCTTCCAGGACCCGATGACCTCGCTCAACCCGGTGCTGACCATCGGCGAGCAGATCGCCGAGGTGCTGATGCTGCACCAGGGCCTGGGCAGGCGCGCCGCCTGGACGCGCGCCGCCGAGATGCTGGACCTGGTCGGCATCCCCGACCCGCAGCGCCGCGTGTGCGAGTATCCGCACCAGTTCTCCGGCGGCATGCGCCAGCGGGCGATGATCGCGCTGGCGCTGGCCTGCAGCCCGGCGGTGCTGATCGCCGACGAGCCCACCACGGCGCTGGACGTCACCATCCAGGCGCAGATCATGGACCTGCTCGACCGCCTGCGCCGGGAGATGGGCACCGCCATCGTGCTCATCACCCACGACCTGGGCGTGGTCGCCGAGAGCTGCGACCGGGTGGTGGTCATGTACGCCGGCAACAAGGTCGAAGAGGCGGCGGTGGACGAGCTCTTCGCCCGCCCCACCCACCCCTACACCCGCGGCCTGCTCGGCGCCATGCCGGATCTCGACACCCCGGTGGAGGCGGGCCGCCGCCGGCTCGCGGAGATTCCCGGCATGGTGCCCTCCCTCAAGCAGGCCGCCGTCGGCTGCCGCTTCGCGCCGCGCTGCGCCTATGCGGAGGCGGGCTGCCACCGCACCGTCCCGGCGCTGGCGCCGCTGGCCGTCGGCCACGCGGTCGCCTGCCTGCGGGCCATCGACATCCTGGAAGGAGCCCCGGCATGAACGCCCGGACCCTCGCCGTCGAGCGCGCGCCCCTGCTCGCCGTGGAAAACCTGGTCAAGCACTACCCCACCCGCCGCGGCTGGCGCGCCGGCCCGCCGGTCAAGGCGGCGGACGGCATCTCCTTCGATCTGGAAGAGGGCGAGACCCTGGGCCTGGTGGGCGAATCCGGCTGCGGCAAGTCCACCGCCGCCAAGACCCTGCTGCGCCTGATCGAACCCACCGCCGGCCGCATCATGCTGGAAGGCACGGACCTCGCCCGCCTGCCGGCCCACCGTTTCCGCCGCTACCGGCGCGAGATGCAGATGGTGTTCCAGGACCCCTACGCCTCGCTCAACCCGCGCATGCGCGCCGGGGACATCGTCGCCGAACCCCTGCGCAACTTCGGCTGGGACAACAGCGACGGCCCGGCCCGCGTCGCCGACCTCTTCGGCCGCGTGGGCCTGCCGGCGGACGCCATGCGCAAGTACCCCCACGAGTTTTCCGGCGGTCAGCGCCAGCGCCTGGGCATCGCCCGTGCGCTCGCCCTGCGGCCCAAGCTTATCGTCTGCGACGAGCCGGTGTCGGCGCTGGACGTCTCCATCCAGGCCCAGGTCATCAACCTGCTGGAAGACCTGCAGGACGAGCTGAAGCTCTCCTACCTCTTCGTTGCCCACGACCTCGCCGTGGTGCGCCACATCAGCCACCGGGTGGCGGTCATGTACCTGGGCCGCATCGTCGAGATCGGCCCGGTGGAGGACATCTACGCCCGCCCGCGCCACCCTTACACCCGCGCACTGCTGTCCGCGGTGCCCAAGGTCGGCGGACGCGGCAAGGGCGAGCGCATGCTGCTGAAGGGCGACCTGCCCAGCCCGGCCAATCCGCCCTCCGGCTGCGCCTTCCGCACCCGCTGCCCCTTCGCCCGCGCCGAATGCGCCGAGCGCGCCCCGCAGCTTTCCGGCGACGGCGCCCACCGGGTCGCCTGCCACTTTGCTGACCAGATCGCCTGAGCACCACCGACACCCAGCCCCGGAGATTTCATGACCGCCCTGCCCGACACCTTCGCCTCCCTGCCGCTGGCCCGCTGCGCCGGCCGTCCGGCGACGGGTGCCTATCCCGACCGCCTCAAGCCCGTCCTCAGCCTCGCCGCCCACGCCGAGGCCATGACCGAGATCGCCGACTGGCCCGGCTATGCGCCCACGCCCCTGGTGGCCCTGTCCGGCCTCGCCCGTGCCGCGGGCCTGGGCGCCATCCACTACAAGCACGAGGCCGGCCGCTTCGGCCTGGGCAGCTTCAAGGCCCTGGGCGGCGCCTACGCCGTGCTGCGCCTGCTGAAGAAGGAAATCCTGCGCCGCACCGGCCAGCAGGCCACCAGCCGCGACCTGCTGGCGGGCCGCTTCCGCGACGTGGCGGCCGACATCACCGTCACCTGCGCCACGGACGGCAACCACGGCCGCTCCGTGGCCTGGGGCGCCCAGGTGTTCGGCTGCCGCTGCGTGATCTACATCCACGCCACCGTCTCCGAAGGCCGCCGCGCCGCCATCGCCCGCTACGGCGCCGAGGTGGTGCGCACCGCCGGCAACTACGACGATGCGGTGCGGGCGGCGGACGCCGCGGCGAAGGAACACGGCCGCTTCGTGGTCTCCGACACCTCCTACCCCGGCTACACCGACGTGCCCCGGGACGTGATGCAGGGCTACTCGGTGATGGTGGAGGAAGCCCTGCGCCAGTGGCCGGAAGCCGCGCCTCCCACCCACGTCTTCGTGCAGGGCGGCGTGGGCGGGCTGGCCGCCGCGGTGTGCGCGCAGATGTGGGAACGCCTGGGCGACGGACGCGGGCGCTTCGTCGTCGTCGAACCGGACAAGGCCGCCTGCCTGTACGAATCCGCCCGCGCCGGCCGGCCGGTCGCCGTGCATGGCGACCTCGACACGCTGATGGCGGGCCTGGCCTGCGGCGAAGTGTCCCTGATCGCCTGGGATGTGCTGGAAGCCGGTGCCGCCGACTTCCTCACTGTGCCCGACGAAGCCGCGGTGGCCTGCATGCGCCTGCTGGCCGATGCGCCCTGCGGCGACACGCCCATCGCCGCCGGCGAATCCGCCGTTGCGGGCCTCGCCGGCCTGCTGATGGCCGCGAGCCGCCCGGACGTGGCCGCCGCGCTGGGCCTGGGGCCGGACTGCCGCGTGCTGCTCTTCGGCAGCGAAGGCGCCACCGACCCGGCGCTCTACGAGCAGTTGGTAGGGCGCGCAGCTGAAGGGGTGGAAAGATGAGCGGTATGCGACGGACGTGCCGCCCTGTACGCCACCGACCGCGGATGGAGTCTTTGCCTGGGCGTGCCAAACCCATCCCCCTCCCGGCCTCCCCCTTGAAGGGGGAGGAGATGTCCGTCCGGCTGGCACCGATGACTCCCTCCCCTTCAAGGGGAGGGTTAGGGTGGGGATGGGTTTCGTCCCCCCTGGTCCAGCACATTCGCAGGAGCACCTCGTGAGTCTCCTCAACCTGCAGATCGACCCCGACCGCCTGCACCGCCGCATCGCCGCCCTTGCCGAAGTGGGCGCCATCGAAGGCGGCGGCTGTGCCCGCCTGGCGCTCACCGACGCCGACCGCGCCGGCCGCGACCTCGTGTGCGGCTGGATGCGCGAACTGGGCCTGGCCGTCACCGTGGACGCCATCGGCAACGTGGTCGGCGTGCGCGCCGGCCGTGTCGACGGCCCGCCGGTGATGACCGGCTCCCACATCGACACCGTGCGCACCGGCGGCCGCTACGACGGCAACTACGGCGTGCTCGCCGGGCTGGAAGTGGTCGCCGCGCTGAACGACGCCGGCGTCACCACCGAACACCCGCTGGCGGTGGCCTTCTTCACCAACGAGGAAGGCGCCCGCTTCGCCCCGGACATGATGGGCAGCCTGGTCTACACCGGGGTGCTGGCGCTGGACGAGGCGCTGGCCGTGCAGGGCATAGACGGCGCCACCGTGGGCGGGGAACTCGCCCGCATCGGCTACGCCGGCCCCGCGCCCGTGCCCGGTGCAGTGCCCCGCGCCTTCGTCGAACTGCACGTGGAGCAGGGCCCGGTGCTGGACCGGGAAGGCACGGAGATCGGCGTCGTCGAATCGGTGCAGGGCATCTCCTGGACGGAGATCGACATCCGCGGCACCTCCAACCACGCCGGCACCACGCCCATGAGCCTGCGCCGGGACGCGGGCTGGGCGGCGGGTTCCATCATCGCCTTCGTGCGCGAACTGGCGCAGGAACTGGGCGGCGACCAGGTCGCCACCGTGGGCCGCATCGAGTTCTTCCCCAACCTGGTGAACGTCGTGCCCAACCGGGCCGTGCTCACCGTGGACCTGCGCAACACGGACGAAGCCCGCCTGCGGCTCGCCGAAGCGCGCCTCGCCGCCCATCTGGACGCGCTGCGCGACGCGGAGAAGGTGGACATCGCCACCCGCAAGCTCGCTCGCTTCGCCCCCGTGCCCTTCGCCCCGGAAATGACCGCCCGCATCGAGCGCCATGCCCGCGCCCAGGGCCTTTCCACCCGCCGCATGCCCAGCGGCGCCGGCCACGACGCCCAGATGCTCGCCGCCGTGTGCCCCACGGCGATGATCTTCGTACCCAGCGTGGATGGCATCAGCCACAACGTGCGCGAATACACCCGACCCCACCACATCGAAGCCGGCGCCCGCGTGCTGCTCGCCGTCCTGGGCGAGCTGGCCGGGGCCACCGAACCGGCAGGAGAACGCAAGCCATGACCCGCAAGCTCATCGTGGGCGCCGCCCAGCTCGGCCCCATCGCCCGCAACGAATCGCGCCCCCGGGTGGTCGCCCGCCTGATCCAGCTGATGCGCGAAGCCAAGGCCCGCGGCTGCGACGTGGTGGCCTACCCGGAACTCGCCCTCACCACCTTCTTCCCGCGCTGGTACACCGAGGACCAGGCCGAGATCGACGCCTGGTTCGAGCGCGAGATGCCCGGCCCGGAAACCAGGCCCCTGTTCGACGAGGCGAAGAAGCTCGGCATCGGCTTCTACCTGGGCTACGCGGAACTCGCCCGGGAAGCCGACGGCCTGCACCGTTACAACACCGCCATCCTGGTGGACAAGAGCGGTGCCATCGTCGGCAAGTACCGCAAGGTGCACCTGCCCGGCCACCGCCAGCACGAACCCTGGCGCGCCTTCCAGCACCTGGAGAAGCGCTACTTCGAACGGGGCGACCTGGGCTTCGGCGCCTGGCGCACCCTCGGCGGCATCATGGGCATGGCCCTGTGCAACGACCGCCGCTGGCCCGAAACCTACCGCGTGCTCGGCCTGCAGGGCGTGGAGATGGCCTTCATCGGCTACAACACCCCCATCCACTACCCCCCCGTGCCGGAACACGACCACCTGCAGGGCTTCCACAACCACCTCGTGCTGCAGGCCGGCGCCTACCAGAACGGCATGTGGATCACCGGCATCGCCAAGGCCGGCAAGGAGGAGGGCTGCGACCTGCTCGGCCAGAGCTGCATCATCGCCCCCACCGGCGAGATCGTCGCCATGTGCTCCACCGTGGAAGACGAACTGGTCACCGCCGTGTGCGACCTCGACCGCTGCCGCGAACTCAAGGACAATGTTTTCAACTTCGGCCTGCACCGGGAGCCCGAGACCTACCGGCTCATCGTGGAGACCAAAGGCCCCGTCGAACCCGCACCGGCCCCGTAGCCCGGATCAGGCCATGGGCCGGAATCCGGGAGCGGCGTTCGGAGCCTGCACCGCCAACCCCGGATTCCGCTCCGCTCCATCCGGGCTACGCCTCCCGCCCACCGGTTGTTTGCGCCATTAGACGCCACCCCGCATGACCCCCAAGCCCGCCAAACGCTTCCGCCCCATCGACGAGCGCATCGAAGCCCTCACCGAACCCCTGCCCGACTCGGAGCGCAAGCTGGCGGAACTCCTCGCCGCCCAGCCCGCCCTGCTCGCCACCCACTCCGCCACGGAACTGGCCCAGATCGCCGCCAGCTCCAAGGCCGCCGTCACCCGCTTCATCCAGCGCCTGGGCTACGAAAGCTTCGCCGCCGCCCGCCGCGAAGCCCGTGAAGCCCAGCGCTGGGGCGCCCCCGCGTTCCAGGCCGCCCCCGACCTGCCCGCCGCCACCGAGGAAGCCTTCGGCGAACACCTGCGCCGCGACCTGCAGAACCTGGCCCTGACCTTCGAGCGCCTCGCCGCCGGCGTCGTCGAACCCGCCGTCGCCACCCTGGCCCGCGCCCGCCGCATCGGCGTCGTCGGCTACCGCAACAGCCACGCCCTGGCCCAGTACTTCGCCCGCCAGCTCGTGCTGCTCAAGGACCAGGTCGTCCTGCTCCCCCAGCCCGGCCAGACCGTCGGCGAAGACCTCGCCGGCTTCGGCCCGGACGACATGCTCGTCATCCTCGCCTTCCGCCGCCGCGTCCCCATCGTCGCGGAAATCGCCCGCCACGCGAGAAAGGCCGGCATCCCCGTCCTGGTCCTCAACGACGCCGCCACCCCACCCAAGGAAGTTGACGCCACCTGGCGCATCGCCTGCGAAACGCGAGGGTCGGCGCAGTTCGATTCCTATGCCGCGGCGATGAGCGTGCTGAACCTGCTGGTGTCGGCGCTGGCGAGATTGCCGGAGATACAGGCGGGGAACCGGCTACGGGAGGCCGAGCGGCTGCACGAGGTGTTCGAGGAGTTGTAGGGCGGTGCCGGACAAGCCGATGCAGGACTGCGCGAACGCAACACCGTTCGCCCTGAGCCTGTCGAAGGGCGATTGCTCCAACCGGGTTTCGACGGATTTTCGGCGCCTTCCTTGCCCGAGCGAAATCGAGGTGCTACTTTGGTAGCACTTCCCCAAGCCCGGATTCGGCAAATGTCCACGACGTCGCTGAAACTATCCGATGAGCTCAAACAAAGAGCCATCGCCGCCGCCATGAAGCAAGGCGTCTCGCCCCATGCCTTCATGGTCCAAGCCATCGAACAGGCCGCCACCGCGGCGGAACAACGGGCAAGCTTCCTGGCTGCCGCCCTCGCGGCACGCGAGGACGCGCTGGCTTCGGGCGAAGGATACGAAGCCCACGAAGTGCATGCCTTCCTGAAGAAGCGCATCACCGACCGCAAGGCGGAGAGGCCGAAGGCGAAATCTTGGCGCGGCTGATCTATGCCGCCCAAGCGCTGGCGGATCTGGAAAGACTCACAGATTTCCTCGTCGACACGGAACCCGCTGCAGCGCTCGGAACGGTCGAACTGATCGAGGAGGCCGTCGCTATCCTGCAGAACCATCCGTTGATTGGGCGCCCCGCCGAACATGGCCTGCGGGAACTGGTGATTTCCCGCGGCCGGACGGGCTATGTGGCGCTTTATGCGTTTGAGGAAGCGCAGGACTGCGTGCTGATCCTCGCCATACGGCATCAGCGGGAGGCGGGGTATGGGGCTTCGGGGTATGGTGTCTGACCCGAGGACCTGGCTGCAGGGCGCAATAGGCCAAAGCCGTATTGCGCCGAATGGGTTTGCGCCGTGGAGAGACATTCGGCGCAATGCCCTTCGGCTATTGCGCCCTACGTGGGCTGGTCCTCTTCAGTTCTTTGCGGCCGGCCTATCCAGTGCCACCGGTTCCTTCATTCGCATCTTCAGCCACCGTCTGATGTGCCATGTACGTCCATTGCTTTGAAAGTCATGCCAGTCAAAGTACATATAGCCATCCTTCGTATGCAGGCTGGGTGCTCGAATATGACCAATGAAAGGACCAATTTTCTCTGGCTTCCGGAAGCTTATTCTTGATACCAAATCGCCAGCAATGGTATATCTGGAAACGACCATTTTGCCTGGCTCTTCCAGATGGGTAATGAACCACACATACTCATCGCAGAGTACTTTCACGCCACTGTCGAATTGTGCAGTGCGAGAGTACGGCACCTGTTTATTGCCAGTTTTGTCGTGCACGAAGCGTTGCCCCTGCATACGATCACCTGGATCCGCAGGTCTGAACACCTTCTTGCATTCCCCTTGGCGTTTCTTGTCAGAAACAAGGCTGCTCCACTCATCCCACGCGACTATACGCTCGGGCGTATATTCAACGGATTCCAGCACTTCCGGCGAGCCCTCAACTGGTAGGGGCAAGACTGCCTGGGGCAGCGGTACTCTCGGAGGGCGACAATCATCTCGACGCCGTTCGTTGCGATAGCTGTCCTTGTAAACGTAGCTCCACTCCTTATAGCTTCTCGGGATTTCATGCTGGAAGAATCTCTCGGACGAGCGGATTTTCTTTGCAATCGTTTCGTCTATCTCAGCGGCTGACAAATGTTGTTTGGGGGATTTATCACCAATAATGGAGATATTCATTCTCTTCAGGGAATCCGGAGCTCGGTCCAAGGGAACAGGGTGCCAGACATTCCTTTGTTTATGGTCATGCCTTAAATATATGAATGGCAGTTCAGTACAGCCATAAATCTGAGCGACCTCCTTTGTCGGACGGGCCGCCAAGACAATATAGGGTGTTCCGTCTACCACATCCAGCAGGACAGGCTCGACGGATACCTCACCTTGCCAGGTGAGAATCTCCCCATTTTTCGGATGAGTGAACCGTAGCTGGTGCTTGCGGAGCTTGTTCCTGGAAAGTTGATAGCCACTTCCTGCATCGCCAAAGGAATGGCTGAGTGTGTAGCTGACATTCCGCTCTAATTTCAGGGCGCTTCCGTCATGAAGAACAATTTCTTCGCTCCAGTTGTCATCCGGAACCGCTCCCGCCAACTCCAAGTCTTGCGCCAGAAGACGATCCCTGATGGCCTGCAACGACGCCAATGAAGATTTCATGTACTTTTCGGGCTCGGCACGCAGTTGTCGTATCTCTTGCGGCGATACACGTCGCCACAGTATGACCGATCCAGTTGGATTCGGTTGGCGTCCAATTCGTCGATCCACCGTTATATTCTCGGCGTTAAGGAATCGCTGATTTATTCCTCCGCCGGCGCCCCGGCACAGAGATGCGCTTGAGATAATGGAGGCTGTGTTCGAATGACAGGACGTGGGCCGATGCAATCGAGCTTTTCCGAGTTGGAGTACGCCGCC
>NZ_SSOD01000006.1 GCF_004801305.1 Pseudothauera rhizosphaerae
TCGATTGTCCAGGTTTTTAAAGAACCGCTGCGCGGGCAGCGAAGAAGCGAAAGTTTGACCCATACAACTACTCCCGTCAACCCCCTCCAGCGCCCCAACTCACCACCCAGACACCGGAAGTACCGCTTCCTCCCCCACCCCGCTCGCCGCCTCCAGCACCGCCGGAAACCGCACCACAGCGCCAAAGAGGCGCGAATTATAAAGACCTCGAATGGACTGTCAATGCCCCGATGGAAGAAATTTTCCGCCCTCGAAGGAAAACCCCCATGGCGCGCCCCGAAAAGCTCGCAGGATCAAGGAGAAGGGTGCTGCGGCCAACGCTCGCACGAACCACGGTCGGGAGCCGCCTCGCCCCCGACCGCCCCGTTCAAAGCACCTGGTAGACGCGCAATTCGAAATCGCCGCCGCAGGCGACGGCGTCCAAGGGTTTGAGCTTCTGTATCGTGCCCTTGAAGGTGAGGAACAGGGGCACACTGGCGGTCAACGTGTCGAGGGGGGCCAACAGGCGCACGGCCTCCCCTTTCAGGATGGGGTCGCAGAGCAGCACTTCCGCGGCACGGCGGCCGTCATCGACGGATACGACCTCGGGCTTCTGCGACAGCGTCTCGACCCCGACCAGCCGTTCGCTGCCCGCTGCCCGCTTGCGCCGCACGATACCCAGGTGCCAGGTCTCGCTCTCGGCCGCCCGCAGACCGACCAGGTCGCCCGCCTGGACTTCGCCTGCCGCAGCCGCGGACACCAGGGCGCCAACACCGCCGCGGCACACGTCGTGCATGAGCCAGTCGCGTCCGGCCGGACGGGCACCGCTGCCGATCAGCTTCTTCAGCTCTTCGAACCCGCACACAGCGGTCAGCCGCCCGTCGAGCAGATGGCGGCGGAAGCGCCGCACCGGCGGCCGGTCGGACCACTGGCGCAGCAGGGTCTGCACCGCCACGGTCAGCACATCGTCCGTCTGGGCGGCGCCCAATCCGGCCGGCACGACGCCGTGGGCCAGTTGCGCGGCGAGGCCGGCGAGGATTTTCGCCGCCACGCGGGTGGCGAAATAACGCCCGCCCTCGGGCAGATCGCCGCCCTGCACCATGCGCCGCGGCGCAAGGCCGGAAGCCGGCGCGAACAGATAGGGCACGCCGGCCTCCGGTTTGCGCACAAGATCCAGGTGGGGGAGCACCAGGGTGATCAGACGATCGGCCGCGATGACCGAGGCAATGGGCAACTGGTCCAGGCCGCCGCTGAAGTAGGCCAGCGCGCGCAGGCACTCGCGGGCCGCCGCGCTGCGCTCCCCGGCGTGCGCCCACACCGCCCCGAGGGAGCGCCACAACGCGGGATGCTCCGGCCCGCAGGACAGCACCTCCCATTTCACGCGCTGGGCGGCCGCACCCGCCAGCCGCACATCCACCTCGGCGCGCCCGTCTGCGGGCAGATCGTTGGATGCGGACAGGCCGACGTAGGCATCGAGCAGGGCGCCGAACACCGCGCACACTTCGTCGGCAAAGCGCGCCCAGCCGGCCATGCCATGCACGGGAATGCGTTGCGGCTCGGCCAGCACGCGCGCGATGCTGTCGCGTGCATCGTCTTCGAGCTGCTTGATCAGCGCCAGGCGGGCGCCGGCAGGAAGCTGATCCGGCACCGCCAGGCCGCGCAGCGAGGCAGCCACGGCCTGCAGGCCCGCAATGGCGTGACTGACGCCCGGCGCAGCCATCTCCGTGCGCCAGGCGGTCTCATGACGCCCGTCGTTGCCGGCCGGGTGCGTTTCCTTTTCCATCTGCAAGCTCCCCGCATGACGGGTACCGGGTAGACGGCAGGGACCGCCGGCCGGCACGCTGCACCCCAGATTGTCAATCGGGGCAGGTTAGCATGGGCAGACCAAGCTAAAATCGGGACTTCCGCACACAGGAATCAATTCATGCGCCAGTACCTCGAACTCATGCGGCATGTGCTGCAGCACGGTCATCGCAAGACCGACCGCACCGGCACGGGCACCCTGTCGGCATTCGGCTGGCAGATGCGCTTCAACCTGGCGGAGGGCTTCCCGCTGCTGACCACCAAGAAGCTGCATACGCGCTCGATCATCCACGAGCTGCTGTGGTTTCTGCAGGGCGACACCAACATCCGCTACCTGAAGGAGAACGGCGTCTCCATCTGGGACGACTGGGCGGACGAGAACGGCGACCTGGGACCGGTGTACGGCAAGCAGTGGCGGCGCTGGGAGGCCGCCGACGGGCGCACGGTGGACCAGATCGCGCAACTGGTGGAAGGGCTGAAGAAGAATCCCGATTCGCGCCGCCATCTGGTGTCGGCCTGGAATCCGGGCGAGGTGAACAACATGGCGCTGCCGCCCTGCCACGCGCTGTTCCAGTTCTACGTGGCGGACGGCACCCTGTCCTGCCAGCTCTACCAGCGCAGCGCGGACATCTTCCTCGGCGTGCCCTTCAACATCGCCTCCTACGCGCTGCTGACACAGATGGTGGCGCAGGTGTGCGGCTACAAAGCGGGTGACTTCGTGTGGACCGGCGGCGACTGCCACCTCTACCTGAACCATCTGGAGCAGACCCGCCTGCAGCTCGGACGCGAGCCGCGCGCCCTGCCGACCATGCGGCTCAACCCGGACGTGAAGGATCTCTTCGCCTTCCGCTTCGAGGACTTCACGCTGGAAGGCTACGACCCCCATCCCCACATCAAGGCGGAGGTGGCGGTATGAACGGGCGGCCGGAACTGGTGCTGATCGCGGCGGTGGCGCGCAACGGCGTGATCGGGCGCGAGAACGCCCTGCCCTGGCGCCTGAAGGCGGACCTGGCGCACTTCAAGGCCGTCACCACCGGCCACCCGGTGCTGATGGGACGCAAGACCTGGGAATCCCTCGGCCGCCCGCTGCCGGGACGGCGCAACCTGGTGGTGAGCCGCGATCCGGCCTGGCAGGCGGCCGGCGCGGAGCGCTTCCCCAGCCCGGCCGCCGCGCTGGCCGCGGCCAAGGGCGCGGAGAGGGTGTTCGTGATCGGCGGCGCCGACCTCTACCGCCAGCTCATCGACCAGGCCGACACGGTGATGCTCACCGAGGTGTGGGCGGACGTGGAGGGCGATGCCCGTTTTCCCGAATTCGACCGCCCGCAGTTCGAGGAACTGGCGCGCGAGTCGCGCCAGGCCGATGCGGACAACGAGTTCGGCTTCGACTTCGTCACCTACCGCCGCATCCGCGGGGAGTAAATCGAAGGGCCGCACGCGGCGGCCCTTCCCTCTTGCAAGCCTGGACTCCGCTCAGTCCTGGCGCACGCAATCCACGTAGTACTTCAGCTCGCCGTTTTCCTCGCGCACCAGGCCGTGGATGTCGGTCTCGAAGCCGGGGAAGGCGGCGTTGAAGTCGCGGGCGAACTGCAGGTAACGCACGATGGTGGCGTTGAAGCGCTCGCCCGGGATCAGCAGCGGAATGCCCGGCGGATAGGGGGTGACCAGCATCGCGGTGACCCGGCCTTCCAGTTCGTCGATGGGCACGCGTTCGATCTCCCGGTGCGCCATCCTGGCGAAGGCATCGGCCGGCTTCATCGCCGGCACCATGTCCGACAGATACATCTCGGTGGTCAGGCGCGCCACGTCGCGCGCCTTGTAGAAGCTGTGGATGCGTGCGCACAGGTCCTTCAGGCCCACCTTCTCGTAGCGCGGGTGCTTGGCGATGAAATCCGGCATCACGCGCCACAGGGGCTGGTTGCGGTCGTAGTCGTCCTTGAACTGCTGCAGCTCGGTCACCAGGGTGTTCCAGCGCCCCTTGGTGATGCCGATGGTGAACATGATGAAGAAGGAGTAGAGCCCGGTCTTCTCCACGATGATGCCGTGCTCGGCGAGATAGCGGGTGAGGATGCCGGCCGGGATGCCCCAGGCGGCGAAGTCGCCCTCCACGTCCAACCCCGGGGTGATCACCGTGGCCTTGATGGGGTCCAGCATGTTGAAGCCTTCCGCCAGGTCGCCGAAGCCGTGCCAGCGCTCGCCGGCCTTCAGCATCCAGTCCTCGCGACTGCCCATGCCTTCCTCGGCGAGGTATTCCGGCCCCCACACCTTGAACCACCAGTCTTCGGCGCCGAAATCGGTCTCCACCTTGCGCATGGCGCGGCGGAATTCGACCGCTTCCGCAAGGGACTCCTCCACCAGCGCGGGCCCTCCGGGGGGCTCCATCATCGCCGCGGCCACGTCGCAGGAGGCGATGATGGCGTACTGCGGGCTGGTGGAGGTGTGCATCAGATAGGCTTCGTTGAAGATGTCCCGGTCCAGCCTGCGGGTCTGGGAGTCCTGCACCAGAATCTGCGAGGCCTGGCTCAAGCCCGCCAGCAGCTTGTGGGTGGACTGGGTGGAGAACACCATGGACTCCCGGCAGCGCGGACGGTCCGCGCCGATGGCGTGATAGTCGCCGTAGAAGTCGTGGAAGGCCGCGTGGGGCAGCCAGGCCTCATCGAAGTGCAAGGTGTCGATCCGGCCGTCCAGCAATTCCTTGATGGTCTCGACGTTGTACACCACGCCGTCGTAGGTGGACTGGGTGATGGTCAGGATGCGCGGCTTCTTGTTCTTCGCCTCGCGGGCGAAAGGGTTGGCCTCGATCTTCTTCTGGATGTTCTCCATGGAGAACTCGGCCAGCGGAATCGGCCCGATGATGCCGTAGTGGTTGCGCGTCGGCGTCAGGAACACCGGCACCGCACCGGTCATGATGATGGAGTGGAGGATGGACTTGTGGCAGTTGCGGTCCACCACGACGATGTCGCCGGGCGCCACCGTGGTGTGCCACACCATCTTGTTGGACGTGGACGTGCCATTGGTGACGAAGTACAGATGGTCGCAGTTGAAGATGCGCGCGGCGTTGCGCTCGCTGGCCGCCACCGGGCCGGTGTGGTCGAGGAGCTGGCCGAGTTCCTCCACCGCGTTGCACACGTCGGCGCGCAGCATGTTCTCGCCGAAGAACTGGTGGAACATCTGCCCCACCGGGCTCTTCAGGAAGGCCACGCCGCCCGAGTGCCCCGGGCAGTGCCAGGAATAGGAGCCGTCCGCGGCGTAGTGGGTGAGCGCACGGAAGAAGGGCGGGGCCAGGGAATCCAGGTAGTTCCTGGCCTCGCGCACGACGTAGCGGGCGATGAACTCCGGCGTGTCCTCGTACATGTGGATGAAGCCGTGCAGTTCGCGCAGCACGTCGTTCGGGATGTGGCGGCTGGTACGCGTCTCGCCGTGCAGGAAGATGGGGATGTCCGCGTTGCGGAAGCGGATTTCCTCGACGAAGGCACGCAGCCCGGCGATGGCGTTCTCGGCCGCCTCGGGCGAGGAGAACTCCTCGTCGTCGATGGACAGAATGAAGGCCGAGCCGCGGCTCTGCTGCTGGGCGAAGGAGGTCAGGTCCCCGTAGCTGGTGACGCCCAGCACCTCCATGCCCTCGTCCTCGATGGCCTTCGCCAGCACGCGGATACCCAGTCCCGATGCGTTCTCGGAGCGGAAATCCTCGTCGATGATGATGACCGGAAAATGGAAGCGCATCCTTCTCTCCAGCATCTGCCCCAGGGTGCGGAGCAGGAAAGTGGGCATGATACCCGTGTGGTGTTTGCCGTCGCGTTACTGCCGAAAAGCACAAGGGGGCCGAACCGGCCCCCGGATTCCTGCCTGCCGCGGCGCCCGCCCGCTCAAATCTTGGGCAGGGTCACGCCGGTCTGGCCCAGGTACTTGCCGCCCCGGTCCTTGTAGGAAGTTGCGCACACCTCGTCCGACTCGAAGAACAGCATCTGCGCCACGCCCTCGTTGGCGTAGATCTTGGCCGGCAGCGGGGTGGTGTTGGAGAACTCCAGCGTCACGTGGCCTTCCCATTCGGGCTCCAGCGGGGTGACGTTGACGATGATGCCGCAGCGGGCATAGGTGCTCTTGCCCAGGCACACGGTGAGCACGCTGCGCGGGATGCGGAAGTACTCGACGGTGCGCGCCAGGGCGAAGGAGTTGGGCGGGATGATGCACACGTCGCCGGTGAAGTCGACGAAGCTGCGCGCGTCGAAGTCCTTGGGGTCGACGATGGTCGAGTTGATGTTGGTGAATATCTTGAATTCGTTGGCACAGCGCACGTCGTAGCCGTAGCTGGAGGTGCCGTAGGAGACGATCTTGCCGTGCTCGTTGGCACGCACCATCTCGGGCGCGAACGGCGAGATCATGCCGTGCGCTTCTGCCATGCGGCGGATCCACTTGTCGGACTTGATGGACATCGGGCGCGGGTTCCTTGGCTGCGTGCCCGGCACGGGGCCGGCGCTGAAAAATCCGCGTAGTGTAGGGCAAGCGCAGCCGAATCGAAAGCGCTGTTTCAGGCGCCCTCGCTCAGGTGTTCTGCACCACGATGCTGGGGAATTTGTGGGTCATGTCCTTGGCCTTTTCGGCCACGCGCACGGCCACCTTGCGGGCGATCTCGCGGTAGATCGCGGCGATGCGCCCGTCCGGGTCGGCCGCCACGGTGGGGGTGCCGCCGTCGGCCTGTTCGCGGATTTGCAGGTCCAGCGGCAAGGCCCCCAGGAAGGGGATGCCGTAGTCCGCACAGAGCTTCTGCCCGCCGCCGGCGCCGAAGATGCGCTCCTCGTGGCCGCAGTTGGAACAGATGTGGATGCTCATGTTTTCCACCACGCCGACGATGGGCACGCCCACCTTCTCGAACATCTTCAACCCCTTGCGCGCGTCCAGCAGGGCGATGTCCTGGGGCGTGGTGACGATCACCGCGCCGGTCACCGGCACGCTCTGGGACAGGGTGAGCTGGATGTCGCCGGTGCCCGGCGGCATGTCGATGACCAGGTAGTCCAGGTCCTTCCAGTTGGTTTCCTTGAGCAACTGGTTGAGCGCCTGGGTGGCCATCGGCCCGCGCCACACCATGGGCGTCTCCACGTCCACCAGAAAACCGATGGACATGGCCTGGATGCCGTGGGCTTCCAGCGGCTCCATGCTCTTGCCGTCCAGCGACTGGGGGCGCTCGTGGCCGATGCCCAGCATCTGCGGCTGGGACGGACCATAGATGTCCGCATCCAGGATGCCCACGCGCGCGCCCTCGGCGGCCAGCGCCAGCGCCAGGTTGGCCGCGGTGGTGCTCTTGCCCACGCCGCCCTTGCCGGAGGCCACGGCGATGATGTTGCGCACGCCGGGCAGCAGCTTCACACCATGCTGCACCGCGTGGGCGACGATCTTGCTGTGCACCGCCACGTCCACGCCTTCCACGCCCGGCAGCGCGGCCACCGCGTCGGTCAGCAGCTTGCGGATGGGCTCGATCTGGCTCTTCGCCGGGTAGCCCAGTTCCACCTCGAAGCGCACCCGGCTGCCCTCCACCGCCAGGTTGCGGATGCAGCGGGTGGTGACGAAATCCTTGCCGGTGTTCGGATCGAGCACGGACTTCAGGGCTTCGTTGACGGATTCGACGCTTACGCTCATTTGCACTGTCCTCGGAATCTGGAAGGCCCGCCGCGGCGGGCGCGATGCGCACGATGATACCGGAGCGCCGGATGCCGCTCACCCTCTTCGTGGGCAGGGTTTCTTCGTCCGGGGCGCGACGCGGTAACATCCCTCGCCTTGTTTCGACCCTCAGTTCCCATGCCGAATTTCCGCCGCCTGCTCTGTCTCGCCCTGCTGCCCGCCCTGCTCGCCGCCTGTGCCACCCCGCCCCACGCCCCGGCTGCGCCCGCTGCGCGCGGAACCGAGGTCAAACCCCGCCCGGCCATAGACTGGGCGCAAGTCGGCGCCGCGCTGACGCGCGACCTGGGCGCCCTGCCCGGCGTTTCCCTCACGCCCCGCGACGACGGCGCGCTGAAGCTCGCCATTCCGGCGGCCGAGGGTTTCGCCACCGGCGAGGCCGATCTGCGGGCCGGACTCGCCGGCAAGCTCGACCGCATCGCACCCGTGCTGCAGAGCCAGCCCCTGGCGGCCGTCCACGTCATCGGCCACACCGACGGCATGGGCAGCGAGCTTTTCAACCTGCAACTATCCATCGCCCGAGCCGAGGCGGTCATGGAGCACCTGCGCAGCCGCGGCATCGCCCTGCTGCGCCTGTCCGCGGACGGCCGCGGCGAGGCCGAGCCGGTCGCCGACAACGGCACGCCCGAAGGCCGGGCCGCCAACCGGCGGGTCGAACTGATCCTGCGCCCGCTGTATTGAACTGCAGGCAACCGAAAGGGCCGCGGGCGGGCCCCCGCGTTTGTTAAGATTCAACTTTTGGTTGATCCCTCAACATCATGTCCCGCAAGATCCTCGTCACCAACGCCCTGCCCTACGCCAACGGCGACATCCACCTCGGCCACCTGGTGGGCTACATTCAGGCCGACATCTGGGTGCGCTTCCAGCGCATGCGCGGCAACACGGTGCATTACGTGTGCGCGGACGACACCCACGGCACGCCGGTGATGCTGCGCGCCGAGAAGGAAGGCATCACCCCGGAACAGCTCATCGACCGAGTGCACGGCGAGCACCTGCGCGACTTCACCGAATTCGGCGTCGCCTTCGACCACTACCACTCCACCCACAGCACGGAGAACCGCGCCTACGCGGAAGACTTCTACGCCAAGCTGAAGGCGGCCGATTTCATCGACACCCGCGCCATCGAGCAATACTACGATCCGGTCAAGAACATGTTCCTGCCGGACCGCTTCATCAAGGGCGAATGCCCCAAGTGCGGCGCGGCCGACCAGTACGGCGACAACTGCGAGGTGTGCGGCGCGGCCTACGCCCCCACCGAGCTGAAGAACCCCTACTCCGCGGTGTCCGGCGCCAAGCCGGAACTGCGCAGTTCGGAGCACTACTTCTTCCGCCTCTCCGACGAACGCTCGGTGGCCTTCCTGCGCGAATGGACGCGGGGCACCAATGCCGCGGGCCAGCGCCGCCTGCAGGCCGAGGCCGCCAACAAGATGAAGGAATGGCTGGGCGAGGAAGGGGAGAACAAGCTCTCCGACTGGGACATCTCCCGCGACGCGCCCTACTTCGGCTTCGAGATCCCCGGTGCGCCGGGCAAGTACTTCTACGTCTGGCTGGACGCGCCCATCGGCTACCTGGCGAGCTTCCGCCATTACGCGGAGAAGCGCGGGGACGTGGCCGTCGACGACTACACGGACGCCACCCGCGCCGCGGCCGCCGCCACCGAGATGGTGCACTTCATCGGCAAGGACATCCTCTACTTCCACGCCCTGTTCTGGCCCGCCATGCTGCAGTTCGCCGGCTACCGCACGCCCACCCAGCTCTGTGTGAACGGCTTCCTGACCGTGGATGGCGCCAAGATGAGCAAGAGCCGCGGCACCTTCATCACCGCGCGCTCCTACGTGGAGCAGAAGCTGGACCCGGAATGGCTGCGCTACTACTTCGCCAGCAAGTCCAACGGCACCATGGAGGACGTGGACCTCAGCCTGGACGACCTGATCGCCAAGGTGAATTCCGACCTGGTGGGCAAGTACGTGAACATCGCCAGCCGCTGCGCCGGCTTCATCGCCAAGCGCTTCGGCGGCAAGCTGGGCGCCAGCGACCCGCGCGCCACCGGCGAATTCGAGACCGCCTACGAGGCCGCCATCATCGCCCGCGCCTACGAGGAGCGCGACTACGGCCGCGCGCTGCGGGAGATCATGCGCCTGGCGGATCTGGCCAACCAGTACGTGAACGACCACAAGCCGTGGGAACTGGCGAAGCAGGAAGGCGGCGAAGAGCATCTGCACACCGTGTGCAGCACCGCGCTGACCCTGTTCCGCGACCTCACCCTGTACCTGAAGCCGGTGCTGCCGGCGCTGGCGGCCAAGGTGGAGGACTTCCTCGCCATCGAAGCGCTGACCTGGAACGCCGGCTGGCATCCGCTGCCCGCGGGCCACACCATCAGGGACTACCGGCACCTGATGACGCGCGTGGAGCGCAAGCAGATCGACGCGCTGCTGGAAGCCAACCGGGAATCCCTGGCCCCGGCCGAGTCCGCCAAGACTGCCGCGCCCCATTCCCAGCAGCGCCATGCGGAGAAGCAGCAGCACGCCGCCCAGTCTTCCGAGACTGCCTCCGCGCACATTTCCATCGACGACTTCGCGAAGGTGGACCTGCGCATCGCCCGCATCGTGGACGCCCAGCACGTGGAAGGCGCCGACAAGCTGATCCGTCTGCAGCTCGACATCGGCGAGACGGACGAAGCCGGCAACCCGAAGCCGCGCCAGGTGTTCGCCGGCATCAAGTCGGCCTACGACCCGGCCGCGCTGGTCGGGCGGCTCACCGTCATGGTCGCCAACCTCGCGCCGCGCAAGATGAAGTTCGGCCTCTCCGAGGGCATGGTGCTGGCCGCTTCCGATCCCGACGGCCAGACCGGCGGGCTCTACATCCTGTCGCCGGACGCGGGCGCCGAGCCCGGCATGCGGGTCAAATAAACCGCGCGTCAGGCCCCCGTCAGAAACTCGCGCTTTCATGCCTCTGACCGCTTCCAAGCGCTGGATCGCGCATCAGCGTGACGGCTTCGGGCGAATTGCCCGTGCCGTTCCCGCCCGCATGCGCATCCCGCTGGAAGACCTTCGGAGGCATCATGATCTCGTTTCGCCCCAAGCTGCTTGACACCCTGCCCGGCTACGACCGGGCGGGCTTCACCGCCGACCTCTCCGCCGGCATCACCGTGGGCGTGCTGGCGCTGCCGCTCGCCATGGCCTTCGCCATCGCCAGCGGCATGAGCCCGGCGGCCGGCATCTGGACCGCCATCGTCGCCGGCTTCCTGATCTCCGTGCTGGGCGGCTCGCGGGTGCAGATCGGCGGCCCCACCGGCGCCTTCATCCCCATCATCTACGCCATCGTCGCCGACTACGGCGTGCAGAACCTGCTCATCGCCACCATGATGTCCGGCGTGCTGCTGTTCGCCCTGGGGGCGTTCAAGCTCGGCAACATGATCCGCTTCATCCCCCTGTCGGTGGTCATCGGCTTCACCAACGGCATCGCGGTGGTGATCTTCATCTCCCAGATCAAGGACTTCCTCGGCCTGCAGATCGACAACCTGCCGGGCGAGTTCTTCGCCAAGATGGAAACCCTGGCCGGCCACCTACACACCCTCCGCGTGCCCACCGTGCTGCTGGCCGTGGTCTCGCTGGCCGTGCTGCTGGGCTGGAACCGCCTGGCGGCGAAGGTGGCCTGGATGCGGCGCATCCCCGGCCCGCTGGCGGTGCTCATCATCGCCACCGTCTTCAATGCCCTGTTCGCCCTGCCGGTGGACACCATCGGCAGCCGCTTCGGCGGCATCCCCCAGAGCCTGCCGGATTTCGGCCTGCCGGAACTCTCCCTCTCCACGCTGGGCAAGCTGATCGCCCCGGCGGTCACCATCGCCCTGCTGGGCGCCATCGAGTCGCTCCTCTCCGCCCGCGTGGCCGACAGCCAGATCGACGACCGCCACGACCCCAACCAAGAACTGATGGCCCAGGGCATCGCCAACGTGGCCGCGCCGCTGTTCGGCGGCTTCGCCGCCACCGGGGCCATCGCCCGCACCGCCACCAACATCCGCACCGGCGGCCGCACCCCGGTGGCCGGCATCCTGCACGCCGGCGTGCTGCTGGCCGTGGTGCTGGCGCTGGCCCCGCTGGCGAGCGCCATTCCGCTCGCCACCCTGTCGGCCATCGTCGTCGTGGTGTCCATCAACATGGGCGAATGGCACGCCTTCGCGCCCAAGGAACTCGCGCGCTACTCGGTCAATTACCGCACCATCCTGCTCGGCACCTTCTTCGTCACCGTGGTCTTCGACCTGACCCTGGCGGTGGAGCTGGGCATGGTGCTGGCAAGCCTGTTCTTCATCTGGCGCATGTCGGACCTGACCCGCATCGAGCGCATCCCGCTGGAGGACCACTACGGCGTCGCCGCGCTGTCGCGGGAGGACGGCACGCCGCGCATCCTCGCCTATCGTGTATACGGCAGCCTGTTCTTCGGCGCCGCCAACAAGCTGGAAAACCTGCTGCTGACGCAGCACGGCCACCCGGACGTGGTGATCCTGGACATGGAAAAGGTGATCAACATCGACACCACCGGCCTCGACATCCTGCAGACCCTGCACCGCAACCTGGGCAAGCGCGGCGCGGAGTTGATCCTGTGCGACCTCAACGCCCAGCCCGCTTCCCTGGTGCAGCGCTCCGGCTTCTTCGAGCGCCTGGGCGCCGCCAACGTCGCCGCCAACCTCACCGAGGCGCTGATCCGCGCCCAGCGCACCGGCGGCCACGAGCCGGAGGTTTCCTATGCCTGAGGCGGGGGCACCCGGACCGGTGGTCGCCCACCGGCTGCTGATCGTCGGCCGCGTGCAGGGCGTGGGTTACCGCGCCAGCGCCGCCACCGAGGCGCTGCGCCTGGGGCTCGCCGGCTGGGTGCGCAACCGCTTCGACAGCAGCGTCGAGGCCCTGGTCGCCGGGCCGCAGGCGACCGTCGAACAGTTCATAACCTGGGCGCGCCGGGGGCCACGGGCAGCGCGCGTCGACCATGTCGAGATCAGCGCCGCCGAGGCGCCTGCCGACGACACCTTCCGGGTGCTGCCCAGTGCCTGACCGGAAAAGTCCGTCTCAATCCTTCCTGCCGGCCGCGGCTTCGTCCCGCGCCACCGCCTGCAGATCGCGCAGATACCAGGCGGCGTAGCCGAGGCCCGCCAGCGCCACCAGCGCCGTAAACACCAGCGTGCCGTCGAACGGCCTGCCTTCGGCGAGATTGGCCAGCACCACGTAGCCGAGATAGAGCGCGGCGACGAGGCCGCCGAGGATGCGGGTGAGGGCGAAGATCTTGCGCTGGCGCAGGGTGGGCGTGGCTTCGGGCATGAGTGTTTCCGTTGTGAGGATGGCGCGACTGTCGCGGCAGGCCCGATTCTCGCAGAGATCGGCGGCGCCCTGCCACGGCACTCGCCCTACGGAACGTTTGCGACGCCCGCGCTGTTGTCGAGCAGGCTGCGCGTGGCCGTCTGCAGGAAGGACTGCAGCCGCGTTCCCATCGCCGCTTCCGCCGTGGCGTCCCGGATGCGTTCGCTGCCCGGCCGGGCGCCGAGCTGGTAGGCGTAGAGCCGGGGTTCCAGGTCCCTGGGCTGGACGAGAATGCGTCCGCCCTCGACGATGGCCACGGTCTGGTCGCTGCCCGAGGGTTTGATGACGCCGCGGCCCTCGTCGCCCGCCGGCAGGCCGAGCAGGTCGCGTCCCCAGCACTGGTGGCGGACCTCGCCGCCGAGCCGCCCCATGATGGTGGGCACGATGTCGAGCTGGGTACCCACGGTGTCGCGGCGCTCGCCGAAGGTCTCCCGGATGCCGGGGCCGATCAGCAGCAGCGGCACGTGGAAGCGGTGCAGGTCCATCTCCGTCAGTTGCCTGTCGGTGCCGAAGCCGTGGTCGCCCACCACCACGAACAGGGTGTCCCGGAAATAGGGCGACCGGCGTGCCTCATCGAAGAAGCGGCCGAGGGCCCAGTCGGAATAACGCATCGCAGTGAGGTGCTCGTCGAGCGCGCCGTGGCCGGTCACCGGCTCCACCGGCAGCACCGCGGGCAGCGCGTAGGGCGTGTGGTTGGACAGGGACTGCAGCAGCGCGTAGAAGGGCCTCCCGCCGAAGCCCCGGGCCAGTTCGGCAGCGCCGCGCTCGAACATGTCCTGGTCGGACACGCCCCAGGTGGGATCGGAGACGGCCGGGTTCTCGTAGTCGCCGCGGCCGACGAAGCGCGTCATCCCCTGGTTGCTGAAGAAACCGGCCTGGTTGTCCCAGGCGAAGTCGCCGTTGTAGACGTAGAGGTCCTCGTAGCCGCGCGCGCTCAGGAGCTGCGGCAGGCCGGAGAAACGGTGCCCGCCTTCCGGCATCTGCATCAGGTACTCGAAGCCCGGCAGGTTGGGAAAGCAGGCCATGGTGGCGAACATGCCCTGGTGGGTGTGGGTGCCGTTGGAGAAGAAGCGGGTGAACAGCAGCCCCTCCCGTGCCAGGCGGTCGAAGTGGGGCGTGATGCCGTCGGCGTTGCCGAGCGCGCCGACGTAACGGCCGGCGAAGCTTTCGAGCAGGATCACCACCACGTTGCGGACCGGCGGCGTGCCCTGAGCCGAAGGCGTGCCTTGAGCCGGCGGCGTGAAGTCGCGACGCACGGCGGCGACGTCGGCGTCCACCAGGCGGTCGGCCGGCGCCAGCAGCATGTCGCGCACGACGCGCGTCGCCTCGTCCTGCGGCAGCCGGGCTTTCCAGATCTTGTCGCCGGACACGAAGTAGCGCGCTTTGGCCGCGGCGATCAGGGTCAGGCTGCCGTTGAGCCCGAGCTGGTTGGCGAACATGGACTCGGTGGTGTAGGCGTCGCCCCAGCGCAGCGGCGGGCCCTGGCGCAGCGTGCCGCGCGCCGCCGCCACCGCGGCCACCAGGCACAGCGCCAGCGCGAGCCAGCGCCGGCCTGCGGCGGAATGGTCACCGGTGACGGTCGGCCGCGTGCGCGCGTCGATCCACGCGAAGGCCCGGACCATCAGCCACGATCCGACCGCCCACACCAGCAGGTAGCGCAGCACCGGGAAGCCGTGCCAGAGCATGCTCATGACGGTCTGCGGGTCTTCCCCGATGTACTGGAACACCAAGCTGTTCAGGCGCTGGTGGAACTCCCGGTAGAAGTCGAACTCGATGAGGCCGAGGAACAGCGTGACGCTCGCGGCGAACGACAGCCACGCGCGCAACGCCCCGCGCGCCGCCATCGCCCGCAGGCTGCCCAGGGACAGCAGCAGCGGCAGGCAGAGATAGACCGCCAGGCGCAGGTCGAAGCGCAGGCCGTTCCCGAAGGCCTCGACGAAGGCGGCCGCGGGCGCCTCGCCGATCTGGGCACGGTTGTAGGCCAGCAGGCCGAGCCGCAGCAGCGCGTGCATCGCCAGCAGGGCGAGCACCGACAGGCCGGTGAAGGCCAGATGGGCACGGATGCCCGGCGAGAGGATGGCGGCGGAGGCGGTGCGGGGCGGCTCGGCCGCCGCAGTCGGTGCGTACATGCGTTGGGGGCTCCATGGACCCGAATGCCGCGCGCGGCAGGTTCGAGACCGGGAATGCTAGGCAAGCCCCCGTGAATTTTTCGTCAAGGGCCCCGCCGCCGGAAGCCGCCCCGGCCGGAACCCGTTGCGCGCGCTATCATTCGCGCCGGGCACCACCCCCTGCCGCAACCAGGCCCGCCCACGGCGGGCCGCCTTTCACGGGACGATCCATGCGCCTGCTGGTCATAGAGGACAACCGCGACATCCTGGCCAACATGGCCGACTACCTGGGCATGAAGGGCTACGTGGTGGATTGCGCCGCCGACGGCCTCACGGGCCTGCACCTGGCCGCCACCCAGCATTACGACCTGATCGTGCTCGACGTGATGCTGCCGGGCATGGACGGCTTCGCCCTGTGCGAACGCCTGCGCAGCGGCGAGCGCAAGGACGTGCCGGTGATCATGCTGACCGCCCGCGACGCCCTGGACGACCGCCTGCGGGGCTTTCACCTCGGCGCCGACGACTACCTCACCAAGCCTTTCGCGCTGCCCGAACTGGCCGCGCGCATCGAAGCGGTGCTCAAGCGCAGCCACGGTGGCGCACGGCGCGAACTCTCCATCGGCGACCTGCATTACGACCTGGACACGCTGGAGGTGAGCCGCGCCGGCACCGTACTGCACCCGGGCCCCATCGGCCTGAAGCTGCTGGCCGTGCTGATGCGCAAGAGCCCCGCGGTGGTGCGCCGCGAAGTGCTGGAGGAAGCCTTGTGGGGCGACAGCCCGCCCGACAGCGACGCGCTGCGCAGCCACATCCATGCCCTGCGCCAGCAGATCGACAAGCCTTTCGACCGGCCCCTGCTGCACACGGTGCATGGCATCGGCTACCGCCTGGCCGAATCCTGAACGGCTTTCACATTTTTTTCACGTCCTGGCAACCATTCCTTGAACCTGCCCTGATTATTTTAGGGACTCCGCACCCATGGAGTCCGCGATGTCCTATGACATCACCCCCGTCATCGAACTGCCCTTCAGCGCCGCGTATGACGTGCAGCACTCGCGGGCCTGCCTGGAAAAGCACCGCGACGGCCTGCGCCGCCACCTGTCCGACCTGCGCGAACAGCAACTCGCCCGCCGCGCACTGGCCATGGCCGGCGAGCCGCGACAGGTGCTCGACCTGTCCCGCACCGCCGGCCGTTTCTGGAACACCCTGGCCGAGCACCCGACCCGCGAAATCATCGCGGCCGACGACTCGGTACCCGCGCTCGACGTGGCCATGCACTACTACGCACCGCAACTCGGCGGACGCATCCGCCCGCTGCGCACGTCGGCCTTCGCCATCGACCTGCCCGACGGGTCGGTGGACAGCATCTTCTGCATGGACCTGCTGCACCGCGCCGGCGAACCGGACCTCCGCCTGGCGCTGCTGCGGGAACTTCACCGGGTGACGCGGGATACGCTCATCGTCTCCCTGTGGGTGGACGGCAACTACCAGGCCTGGCGCCGGCAGTGCCGGCACAGGCGCCGCCTGCTGGACGGCGAGGAACTCGCCCCCACCCGCTTCGTGCTGCCCCGGGCCACGGCGGATGCGGAATTCGCCGGCGCCGGTTTCCGCATCGTCGGCCATCTCGACTTCCTGCCCCTGCACTCGATGCGGCGCGTCTACGTACTGCGCCGCGCCTGAGCCGCCCGGCGGAAGCCCGGGGCACTTTACGTTTCCTTCACACCCGCACGACTTTTCCTTGACCCGGCCCTGATTACCCTGCGGGGACTCTGCATCGGATGGAGTCCCCCATGTCCCGCAACACCGTCCCGGCCGGCATTGAGCTGCCGTTCAGCGCCAAGTACGACGCCGAGCATTCCCAGGCCTACCACGACAAGCACCACGGCGACCTGCGCCGCCGCCTGTCCAACTGGCGCGATCAGCAACTGGCGCGCCGCGCCCTGGCCCTGGCGGGCGAGCCGCCGCAGGTACTGGATCTGCCCTGCGGCGCAGGGCGCTTCTGGGAAACCCTGGCCGAGCGCCCGGAGCGCCGCATCATCGCCGCCGACAACTCCGCCGCCATGCTGGAGGTGGCGTTGCGCCACTGCCGGCCGGCACTGCTCGAACGCATCCGCCCGCTGCACACCTCGGCCTTCGCCATCGACCTGCCCGACCAGTCGGTGGACAGCATCTTCTGCATGCGCCTGCTGCACCACATCGGCGAGTCCGAACACCGTCTGGCGCTGCTGCGCGAATTCCACCGCGTCACACGGGACACGGCGATCCTGTCCCTGTGGGTGGACGGCAACTACCTGGCCTTGCGGCGCGGACGGCAGGAAGCGCGCAGGCACCGGCACGGCAGGAACGGTTTCCAGAACCGCCACGTGCTGGCGCGCTCGGCGGCGGAAGCCGAGTTCGCCCTTGCCGGCTTCGCCATCGCCGGCCATCTCGACTTCCTGCCCCTGCATTCGATGTGGCGCGTCTATGTACTGCGCCGCGCCTGAGCCGCCGACGGGACTCGCGACACCCGGCAAGGACGGCTTCGAGTACTGGTGGACGCTGCCGGGCAACTGGGTGGAAGAACCCAACGAGCGCCGCAACGGCTGGAGCGGCGTGATCCGCGGCAGGGCCGGAGACGCCCTGGTCTACGTCAAGCGCCAGCGCGGCCACCTGTGCCGCAGCCTGCGCCATCCCCTGGGCTGGCCCACGGCGGGCCGCGAGTGGCACTTCCTGCAGCGCTTGCAGGCGCTGGGCATCGCCGCGCCGCGCCCGCTCTTTCACGCCATGCGGCACACCAGCGCCGGCGTCGAGGCGGTGCTGGCCACCGCGGCGCTGGAAGGCTACCGCGCCATGGGCGAGCTGGGCGACCTGCCGCCCGCCCGGCGCGCCGCCATCGCCGGCGCGCTCGGCCGAGTGCTGGGCCGCCTGCACCGGGCGCGCCTGCAACACGGCTGCCTGTACGACAAACACGTTATGATCCGCGTGCACGGCGACGCCCCGCCCGAGGTCGCGCTGCTGGACCTGGAAAAGATGCGCCGCCGCCTGAGCCGGTGCCGGGCCGCACGCCACGACCTCGCGCAGTTGCGCCGCCACCAGAACCTGTTCGACGATCACGACTGGAAACTGCTGCTCGCCAGCCACGCCCGTGCCCTGGCCGGCCCCTGACCCCTGCCCGCCCGATGAAGGCTTCCCTCTCCCGCCGACTGTTCCGCACCATCTTCGCCGTCGGGCTGATCAACGTGCTGGTCACGCTGATCGCGGTCGAGTTCATCTACGAGGACATGGAGGACACCATCCTGCGCCTGGAACTCGCGCAGGAACGCGCCTACCTGGAACAGGGCATCGGCGAGGCGGGGCGGCAGGGATGGCACTCCTCCCTGCTGACCGCCGTCTACCACCCCGACGGCGCCACCGACGAACTGCCGGAGATCTTCCGCGGCCGGCCGGTGCCCTTCTCCGCCGAGGTCATGATCGGCGACAAGACCTACCTGATCTCCATCGAACGCACCGCAAACCGGGCCGGCGTGCTCTACCTGGCCCAGGACATCAGCCTGCTGGAAAGCCGCGAGGACGTGATGCAGGTCGGCATGACCCTGCTCGGCCTGTGCATGCTGCTGCTCTGTTTCGCCCTCGCCCGCGTCGGCACGCGCCGCATCGCCGGACCGCTGCACGGCCTGAGCCGGCACATCGCACACATCCACCCGGGCACGGCCTTCACCCGCATCACCGCCCACTACGACGACGAGGAACTGGCGGACATCGCCGCCACCCTCAACCACCTGCTCGACACCCTGGAAGCCTACGTGCAGCGGGAGAAGTCGCTGGTCAGCCTGGCCAGCCACGAACTGCGCACGCCGGTGGCGGTGATCGCCGGCGCCCTGGACGTGCTGGAGCAGCGCAACTCCCTGGGCGAGGCGGACCGCCGCACCGTGGCGCGCATCCGCCGCGCGGCGGACGAGATGCGCGCCGACGTGGAAACCCTGCTCAAACTGGCACGCCGCTCGGGCGCGGACGACGAAGCCGAGGACGTCGCGCTGACCGAGAGCGTGCGCGAGGTCGTGACCGAACTGGAAAGCGGCGCCCCCGAGCACGCCGGACGCATCACCTGCTACGCCACCGGTCCCGCGCCGACGGTGCAGGCGGACCCGGCGCTGGTACGCATGCTGCTGCGCAACCTGATCCAGAACGCCATTCGCCACACCCCGGACCGGGTAAACATCCACATCGGCGCGGACAGCCTGCGCATCGTCGACACCGGTGCGGGCCTGCCGGAACACGTGCGCGCCCGGCTTGCGGATGGCAGCGACCGCCGGGTGCCGGAGGACGGCCTGGGGCTCTTCATCGTCCGCCTGATCTGCGAGCGGCTGCAATGGCGGCTGGAAATCCGGCGCAGCGACGAGGGTGGCACGGTCCTCGAACTGCTGTTCGCGCCGCCCGGCGCACCGCCCGTTCAGGGATAGATGACGTCCACCGCCTCGGGCGGCAGCCATTCGCGCAGGCTTTCCAGCAACGCGTCTTCCGGGCGCACCCGCCAGCCCTCGCCGAAGGGCAGGTCGGCCTCGGCCTCCCCGTTGCGGTAGCGCACCCGCACCGTGCAGCCGCCGTCGCGGAAGGGCGCGAGCAGGTTCTGCAGGCGGTCGGCCGCGGCCGCCGCGCCGCCGGCCTCGGGCACTTCGCCGTTGATGCAGATCTGCAGCGCGCGGGCGTGGCGGGCGCGGGCCTCGCCCAGCGTGGCCAGGCGGTCGGCGATGATGCGCACGCCGTTCTCGCCGTTGAAGTCGTCCCGGCTCACCTTGCCTTCGACCACCAGCACCTCGTCGGTGACGATCTTGCCGCGGCTGGCGTCCAGCACCTCGGAATACACGGTGACTTCCCGCGGCTGGGTGCCGTCGTCGAGCTGCACGAAGGCCATCTTGCCCCGGTTGCCCATCTTGGTGCGCACTTCCATCACCACCCCGGCCATGGTCACCGGATCGCGCGAGGGTTCGAGCTGGGCCAGCGTGCGGCGCACGAAGCGGCGCACCTCGGCCTTGAAGGCGTTGAAGGGGTGGCCGGAGAGGAAGAAGCCGATGGCGGTCTTCTCCTCCTTCAGGCGTTCGCGCTCGGACCAGGGCCGCACGCGGGCGAACTCGGGCGCGGCGCCGGCCGCCTCGGGGATCAGGTCGAAGAGCCCGCCCTGCATGGCATTGGCCGCGGCCTGCTCGGCGGCGTCCATGGCCAGGCCCACGGTGGCGAGCATCTGCGCCCGGTCGATGCCGGCATGGCCCGGCAAGGTATCCAGGGCGCCGCCGCGGATCAGCGCCTCCACCACGCGGCGGTTGACCAGGCGGCGGTCCACCCGCGCGCAGAAGTCGAACAGGTCGCGGAAGTCGCCGCCGTCCTTGCGGGCGGCGAGGATGGCACGCACCGCCGGCTCGCCGCAGCCCTTCACCGCGCCCAGGCCGTAGCGGATGGTCTTGCGGTCCACCGGCACGAAGCGGTAGTCGGAGGCGTTCACGTCGGGCGGCAGCACCTGGACGCCGTTGGCCACCGTGTCCTCGTAGAACACCTTGATGGTGTCGGTGTTGTCCAGGTCCGCGGACATGGTGGCGGCCATGAAGGCCGCGCAGTGGTGCGCCTTGAGCCAGGCGGTGTGATAGGTGACGACCGCGTAGGCCGCGGTGTGCGACTTGTTGAAGCCGTACTCCGCGAACTTGGTCATCAGGTCGAAGAGCTGCTCGGCGAGCGCCGGGTCGTAGCCCTTCTGCTTGGCGCCGTCGGCGATGGTGGCGCGGTGCTTGGCCATCTCCTCCGGCTTCTTCTTGCCCATCGCGCGGCGCAGCATGTCGGCGCCGCCCAGGGTGTAGCCGCCGATGATCTGGCTGATCTGCATCACCTGTTCCTGGTACACGATCACGCCGTAGGTCGGTTCCAGGCAGGCTTTCAGGTCGGGATGGAAGTAGTCGATCTCCTGCTGGCCCTTCTTGCGCAGGATGAAGTCGTCCACCATCCCCGAGCCGAGCGGGCCGGGACGGTAGAGGGCGAGCACGGCGATGATGTCCTCGAAGCGGTCGGGCGCGAGCTTCTTCAGGAGCTTCTTCATCCCGTCCGATTCCACCTGGAAGATCGCCGTGGTGTTGGCGTCCTTCAGTATCTGGTAGGCGGCGGGGTCTTCGAAGCCCAGGCTCATCAAATCGGGCCGGCTGCCCTCCTGGCGCTCCACGTATTCCAGCGCCAGCTCGATGATGGTGAGGTTGCGCAGGCCGAGGAAGTCGAACTTGACCAGGCCGACGGCTTCCACGTCGTCCTTGTCGAACTGGGACACGGGCGTGGCGTCGTCGCCGTCGGCGATGTAGAGCGGGCAGAAATCGGTGAGCTTGCCCGGCGCGATCAGCACGCCGCCGGCGTGCATGCCGACGCCGCGGGTCAGGCCCTCCAGCGGCTCGGCCAGCTTCCACAGTTCCTGCACCGATTCGCCGTCGTTGCCGTCGGCCATCATCTCGCCGATCTGCGGCTCCATCTCGTAGGCCTTGGCGAGCGCCACCGGCTTGGCGGTTTCGATGGGGATCAGCTTGGAAAGGCGGTCGCACAGGCCGTAGGGCAGGTCCAGCACGCGGCCCACGTCGCGCACCACCGCCTTGGAGGCCATGGTGCCGAAGGTGGCGATCTGGCTCACCGCGTCCTTGCCGTAGCGCTCGCGCACGTACTCGATGACGCGGTAGCGGTTGTCCTGGCAGAAGTCGATGTCGAAGTCGGGCATGGACACCCGCTCCGGGTTCAGGAAACGCTCGAACAGCAGGGCGTAGGCGAGCGGGTCCAGGTCGGTGATCTTGAGCGAATAAGCCACCAGCGAACCGGCGCCGGACCCCCGCCCCGGACCCACCGGCACGCCGTTGTTCTTGGCCCACTGGATGAAGTCGGCCACGATCAGGAAGTAGCCGGGGAAGCCCATCTGGATGATGGTGTCGGTCTCGAACTTGAGCCGTTCCTCGTAGCGCGGGCGCTGGCGTTCGCGCTCGTCGGCGTCCGGGTAGAGCTGGGCGAGACGCTCTTCCAGGCCCTTTTTCGCCTCCAGCACGAGGAAATCGTCCAGGCTCATGCCGTCCGGGATCGGGAAGAGCGGCAGGAAGTTCTTGCCGAGCTGCACCGTCAGCGAGCAACGACGGGCGATTTCCACCGCGTTCTCCAGCGCCTCGGGGAGGTCGGCGAAGAGCTCGCACATCTCCGCCTGGCTCTTGAAGTACTGCTCCCCGGTGAAGTTCTTCGGCCGCCGCCTGTCGGCCAGCACATAGCCTTCGGCGATACACACCCGGGCCTCGTGGGCGCGGAAGTCCTCCGGCTTGAGGAACTGCACCGGGTGGGTGGCCACCACGGGCAGGCCCAGCCTGCCGGCGAGCTGCACGGCCTGGCGGATGTAGCTTTCCGTGCCGGGGTGTCCGGCGCGCTGCAGTTCGACGTAGAAGGCGCCGGGGAAGAGCCGCGCCCAGTCCGCCGCCAGTTGCTCGGCCAGGGCCGGGTTGCCGTTAGCCAGCGCCACGCCCACGTCGCCCTGCAAGGCGCCGGACAGGCACAGCAACTGACTCGCCGCGCCGCCCTCGAACCATTCCCGGCGCAGTTCGGCGCGGCCGCGGTACTTGTTCTCCAGGTAGGCACGCGTGAGCAGTTCGCAGAGCTGGCCGTAGCCCTCCCGGTTGCGGCAGATCAGCAGCACCCGGCCGGGCTTGTCCCGCTCGGCGTCGTTGGTGATCCAGACGTCCACCCCGATGACGGGTTTCAGACCCCGCCCCCGCGCGCCCTTGTAGAACTTGACCATGCCGAACAGGTTGCCCAGGTCCGAGATGCCCAGCGCCGGCATGCCGTCGGCGGCGGCGGCCTTCAGGGCCTGGTCGATCTGCACGATGCCGTCCACTACCGAGAACTCGGTGTGCATGCGCAGGTGGATGAAGCGGGGTTCGGAGGGACTGGGAAGCGGGGCGTTCATGGGACTGAATTCTACCCGACCCTGCCGGGACCATCTGCTGCACCTCGTGTTTGCCCGGCGCAAAGAACAGGGCCGCCGCGGTTACCCGCGGCGGCCCCGGAATACGGACGGTGCGTCAGTCCTTGGACGCCTTGTCCTTGCGCAGTTGCGCCAGCCAGTACTCCATCTGCCGGCCGGCTGCCTCGCGCCCGCCCAGGCCGAAGGACAGCGCTACCGCCACGGCCACCGCGCCCAGGGTCAGGCCGAAGGCCAGATTGACGATGTCGTCGGCGATGCCCATGGCGCGCAGGCCCATGGCGATGACCAGACCCAGGATGGCCACCCGCGCCACGCCGGCCAGGCCGCTGGTCTGCTCGCCGCTGGCGCGGTTGATGGCGGCGTAGGCGAGATTGGCGAGCCAGAAGCCGATCACCAGGATCACGCCGCCGAGCAGGATGTCGCCGCCGAACTGGATGAACAGGGCCACGATGTCGCTGACCTGATCGAAGCCGAGGCGGTTGGCGGCCTCCACGGTGGCGAACAGCATGGCGAAGAACAGCACCACGCGGCCGGCCAGCACCGAGGCGGTCAGCTCGCCCTTGAAGGCGTGCTCGAAGCCCAGCCGCGCCGGCAGCAGGTCGAAGCCCACGCCCGCCAGCAGCTTGGCCACCAGGCCGGAGGCGAAGCGGGCGACGAACCAGCTCACGGTCAGGATCACCGCGGCGGCCAGGATGTGGGGCACGGCGCCGAAGAACTGCTCCAGCATGCCGATGGCCGGCCCGGACACGGCCTCGATTTCCAGCGCGTCGAGGGCGGCGATCAGCGACGGCACGAAGACCACGATGAACACCAGGATGCCCGCCAGGCGCGACACCTTGACCTCTTCGGCCAGCCCCAGCTTGCCGCCCAGGCGATCCGCGCCGGCCGCGGCGAGCAGGTTGCCCACCAGCCCGCGCAGCACGCTGGCCACCAGCCAGCCGACGAAACCGATCACCGCCGCGGCGAAGATGTTGGGCACCATGCCCAGCGCCTCGTCGATCATGCCCTGCACCGGTTCGAGCAACCCGTGCAACTGGAAGGCGCCCAGGATGGCGGGCAGGAAGAGCAGGATCACCAGCCAGAACAGTACGTTCGCCAGGTTCTTGCTCATGGGTTCCATGCCCGCCTCGGCGGCCAGCCTGTCGTCGATGGAGGTCGCCGCCAGCAGCTTGGCGACGAGGGAGCGCAGCAGCGTCGCGGCGACCCACACCACCAGCGTGAGCGCACTGCCCGCGAGCAGGTGCGGCAGATAGGTGGTGATGCGTTCCAGCAGGGCCGCGAAGGGGGCCGAGACGGTCTGCAGGTCGAGTGCGTTGAGGGCGGCGATCAGCGTCACCAGCAGGATCAGCCAGAACACCGCCAGCGCCCCGGCGTTCTCCAGGTCCAGGGCCTGCCCGGTGCTGTCCGCCAGACGCTGGTTGACACCCAGGATACGCAGCAGGCGGCGCACCGCCGCGCGCAGGCTGACCGCGACGAACCAGCCGAGCGCCAGAATCGCCAGTGCGCCGAAGATGGTCGGCAGGCTACCGCCCAGAGTGGCGCCCAGCGCGCCCCACATCGATTGTTGTTGTTCCATGCCTTGGATCTCCCATGAATACGGACGCCGGCACCCGGGATGGTGTCCGACCGCTGCCTGGGCGGCGCTCGGGAAAACCCCGCCCAGACAACTGCGTATTCATTCTAGGTCCGAAAATGCGCCGGAAATGCTTCGGCCCGATATTTCTGCTGCCATGCAACAAAAAATGCACGCGCCCGGCGGCCGCGGCCGTCAGGGCAGCAGAAGAGTGGAGCCGGTGGTACGCCGCGCTTCCAGGTCGCGATGGGCCTGGGCGGCGTCCTTCAGCGCGTAGCGCTGGTTGACCTCGATCCTGACCTTGCCGGCGGTCGCCACGTCGAACAATTCGGCCGCCATGGCCAGCAGGTCGGCGCGTTTGGCCGTATGGGTAAACAGCGTCGGACGGGTGAGGAACAGGGAGCCCTTCTGCGCCAGCAGGCCGATGTCGAAGGGCGGCACCGGGCCGGAGGCGGCGCCGAACAGCACCAGGGTGCCGAAGGGGCGCAGGCAGCCCAGCGAATCCATGAAGGTGTCGGCGCCGATGGAGTCGTACACCACCGGTACGCCTTCGCCGCCGGTGATCTCGCGCACGCGCCCGGCGAACTTCTCCCGGGTATAGACGATGGGGTGGTCGCAGCCGTGGGCGCGCGCCAGCGCCGCCTTCTCGTCCGAGCCCACGGTGCCGATCACGGTGGCGCCCAGGGCCTTGGCCCATTGGCAGACGATGAGCCCCACTCCACCGGCAGCGGCGTGGATCAGGATGGTGTCGCCGGGCTGCACGCGGTAGGTGCGGCGCAGCAGGTATTGGGCGGTGAGGCCCTGCAGCATCATCGCCGCGCCCTGCTCGAAGGACAGCGCCGCGGGCAGCCGGACCAGGCGGTCGGCGGGGATGTTGCGCAGTTGGGAGTAGGCTCCGAGCGGGCCGCCCGCATAGGCCACGCGATCGCCCACGGCCACGTCGGCGACGCCCTCGCCCACCGCCTCGACCACGCCCGCGCCTTCCAGGCCGATGCCCGAGGGCAGCGGCACCGGGTACAGGCCGGTGCGGTGGTAGGTGTCGATGTAGTTCAGGCCGACGGCGTGGTGGCGGACCTGCGCCTCGCCGGCGGCGGGCGGCGGCACGGCCACCTCGTCCCATTGCAGGACTTCGGGGCCGCCGGCGTGGTGGAAGCGGATCGCATGAGGCATGGGGAGTCTCCTCGGTCAGGGGCTGGTTCCGGGTTTTCGATTATGGTTGCCCGGCCGCGTCCGCCGCCACCCGCGGAAAACCCGCGGGTGGCGGCGGGACGGTCCTCAGCCCTGGGCCTGCCGGCGCTGTTCGGCGGCATCCACCACCGCCACCGCGGTGATGTTCACCAGCCGGCGCACGGTGGCCGACGGGGTGAGGATGTGCACCGGCTGCGCGGCGCCCAGCAGCATGGGTCCCACCGAAACGCCGTCGCCGTTGGCGATCTTCATCAGGTTGAAGGAGATGTTGGCGGCGTCCAGGTTGGGCATGACCAGCAGGTTGGCTTCGCCCTGCAGGGTGGATTCCGGATTCACCTTGGCGCGGATCTCGGTGCTGAGCGCGGCGTCGCCGTGCATCTCGCCGTCGCAGATCAGACCCGGGTCGGTGGCGCGCAGGATGTCGCTGGCCGCGCGCATCTTGCGTGCCGAGGCCGACGAGGAACTGCCGAAGTTGGAATGGGACAGCAGGGCCGCGCGCGGCTCCACGCCGAAGCGGCGCAGCTCGTCGGCGGCCATGCGGGCGATCTCGGCCACTTCCTCGGCGCTCGGGCTCTCGTTCACATAGGTGTCGGTGATCGCCAGCGTGCGCTTGGGCAGCAGCAGGATGTTCATGGCCGCGAACTGCTTGCAGCCGGGCTTCAGCCCGATCACGTCCTGCACCTGCTTGAGGTGGTAGTCGTAGGTGCCGAAGGTGCCGCACACCAGCGCGTCGGCGTCCCCGGTGCGCAGCAGCATGGCACCGATCAGCGTGGTGTCGCGGCGCATCTTGGCCTTGGCGATGTCCGGGGTGACGCCGTCGCGGCTCATGAGGCGGAAGTATTCGTTCCACAGGTCGCGGTAGCGGGGGTCGGATTCGGGATTGACCACCTCGAAGTCGCGCCCCGGCACCAGGGAGAGGCCGATCTTCTTGATACGCATCTCGATCACGCCGGGGCGGCCGATGAGTATCGGACGCGCCAGTCCCTCGTCGATCACCACGCGCACCGCGTGCAGCACGCGCGGGTCCTCGCCTTCGGCGTACACCACACGCTTCTGTTCCATGGGCACGCGCTTGGCGGCCGAGAACACCGGCTTCATGATCACGCCGGACTGGTAGACGAAGTCCGTCAGGCTGGCGGTGTAGGCCTTCAGGTCCTCGATGGGCTTGGTGGCGACGCCGGAATCCATCGCCGCCTTGGCCACCGCCGGCGCCACCGTGACGATGAGGCGCGGATCGAAAGGCTTGGGGATGATGTATTCGGGGCCGAAGGACAGGTCCGCGCCGCCGTAGGCCGAGGCGACCACGTCGCTCTGCTCGGCCTGGGCCAGTTCGGCGATGGCCTTCACGCAGGCGAGCTTCATCTCCTCGTTGATGGTGCTGGCGCCCACGTCCAGCGCGCCGCGGAAGATGAAGGGGAAGCACAGCACGTTGTTCACCTGGTTCGGATAGTCCGAACGGCCGGTGGCGATGATGCAGTCCGGACGGGCGCGCTTGGCGTCTTCCGGCAGGATTTCGGGATTGGGGTTGGCGAGCGCGAAGATCAGCGGCCGGTCGGCCATCTTCTCGACCATCTCGGGCTTGAGCACACCCGCGGTGGACACGCCCAGGAAGACGTCGGCCCCGGCGATGGCGTCACCCAGCGTGCGCGCGGAGGTGTCCTGCGCGTAGCGGGCCTTGTTGGCCTCCATGTTCTCGTCGCGGCCCTTGTAGATCACGCCCTTGGAGTCGCACACGAAGACGTTCTCGCGCTTCAGCCCCAGGCTCACCATCAGGTCCAGGCAGGCGATGGCCGCCGCGCCCGCGCCCGAGCACACCAGCTTGACCTGGCCGATGTCCTTGCCGACGAGCTTGAGGCCGTTGATCAGGCCGGCCGAGGAAATGATCGCGGTGCCGTGCTGGTCGTCGTGGAAGACCGGGATCTTCATGCGCTCGCGCAGCTTCTTCTCGATGTAGAAGCACTCCGGCGCCTTGATGTCCTCCAGGTTCACCCCGCCCAGCGTGGGTTCCAGGGAGGCGATGATGTCGATCAGCTTGTCCGGGTCGTTCTCCGCCAGCTCGATGTCGAACACGTCGATGTTGGCGAACTTCTTGAACAGACACCCCTTGCCTTCCATGACCGGCTTGGCCGCCAGCGGGCCGATGTTGCCCAGGCCCAGCACCGCGGTGCCGTTGGTGACCACGGCCACCAGGTTGCCGCGGCTGGTGAGTTCGCGCGCCTCGCCCGGGTCGGCGACGATGGCGTCGCAGGCCGCGGCCACGCCCGGCGAATAGGCCAGCGCCAGGTCGCGCTGGTTGGTGAGGCCCTTGGTCGGCACGACCGAAATCTTGCCGCGCGTCGGTGCACGGTGATAATCCAACGCCGCGGCGATGAAATCCTGATCCATGATTCTCCCTCTCGGAATAGGTGCGGAAATGCTCGTCAGGCGCAATGGTGGGCACACGGCGGCGCCTCGCCTATTGCGAACATCCGCAGCGTGTTCGGATTTTTGATCGGCGCCGGCTACCCGACGCCCGCCGCGGACCGGGCCGCCCAGGCCCGCATGACGCCGGCTTCGGGGAGTGGGCCAGGGCGTGCATGACTGACGAAACCGAAGTTTAGCGCTGCGCCACGGCGCCGTACAGCGCCGCCCATTTTCGGCATAATCGCACCAGCCAACCGGGAGGGAAGACGATGCGACGCGTGGTATTCAATCAGAAGGGCGGGGTCGGCAAATCCACCATCACCTGCAACCTGGCGGCCATCGGCGCGCACAAGGGTCTGCGCACGCTGGTGGTGGATCTGGACCCGCAGGGCAATTCCACCCAGTACCTGCTCGGCACCGACGGGGCTGAGCTGGATGCGACGCTCGCCGACTTCTTCGACCAGACGCTGAACTTCAAGCTCAACCCCAAGGCAACTTCCGATTTCATCGTCGCCTCGCCCTTCGAGGGCCTGCACGTGATGCCCTCGCATCCGCAACTGGAGGAACTGCAGGGCAAGCTGGAATCGCGCTACAAGATTTACAAGCTGCGCGACGCCCTCGACGAACTGGCCGAGGACTACGACTGCGTGTGGATCGACACCCCGCCGGCGCTCAACTTCTACACCCGCTCGGCGCTGATCGCCGCCAACGCCTGCCTGATCCCCTTCGACTGCGACGACTTCTCCCGCCGCGCGCTGTACGCGCTGCTGGAAAATGTGGAGGAGATCAAGGCCGACCACAACCGGGACCTGAACGTGGAAGGCATCGTGGTGAACCAGTTCCAGCCCCGCGCCAGCCTGCCGCGCAAGGTGGTGGAGGAACTGCTGGCCGAGGGCCTGCCGGTGCTGGCCCCCTACCTGTCGTCCTCGGTCAAGATCAAGGAATCCCACGAGCAAGCGAAACCCATGATCCACCTGGACCCGCGCCACAAGCTGGCGCAGGAATTCCTCGACCTGCACGACAGCCTGGCGCGCCGCTACGGCACCTGAAGCTCAGCAGGGCTCCAGCTTCGCCACTGCCAGCTTCAGCCACTTGATTCCGCTGGCGCCGAAATTGACCTGCACGCAGGCATTCGCGCCGCTGCCTTCGGCGGCGACGATGACCCCCTGGCCGAAACGGGCGTGGGACACCAGTTGCCCGATATGCAGGCCGCCCTCCTCGCGCCGGCTTGGCACGGCGGGCGCGGCCGGCCGGGTGGCGAAGGCGCCCCGCGGCGGCTCGTAATAGCCGCCGAAGCCAGTCGCCGCGTTGCCGCGCGGCTTCGGCGGCGTGAGCCAGCGCGTGAGCGGCTCCGGGATTTCCTCCAGAAAGCGCGAGCGCAGGTTGTAGCGCGCCTGGCCGTGCAGCATGCGGCTCTGGGCGAAGGACAGGTACAGCCGCTTGCGGGCGCGGGTGACCGCCACGTACATCAGCCGGCGCTCCTCCTCCAGCCCCTCGGCTTCCAGGATGCTGTTCTCGTGGGGGAACAGCCCCTCCTCCAGGCCGGAGAGGAACACGGCATCGAACTCCAGGCCCTTGGCCGCATGCACGGTCATCAACTGCACCGCGTCCATGCCTTGCTCGGCCTGGTGCTCGCCGGCCTCCAGCGAGGCGTGGGCGAGGAAGTCCGCCAGCAGCGCGTGGTCTGCGGCCAGCGCCTCGGGGTCGGCCTGGGATTCGGCGACGAAGTTGGCCGCCGCACCGATCAGCTCGTCCAGGTTCTCCAGGCGCTCGCGGCCTTCCTTCTCGGCCTTGTAGTGGTCGCGCAGGCCGGAACGTTCCAGCACGTGATCCACCAGTTCCGGCAACGGCAGGCGGGCGGTTTCGCGGCGCAGATCCTCGATCAGGCGGACGAACTGGGCGAGCGTCGTGCCGGGCTTGCCGGTCAAGTGCGGCACGGTGGCGTACAGGCTGGTGTTGTACGTGCGCGCGGCGTCCTGCAGTACCTCGATGGAGCGCGCACCGATGCCGCGGGTGGGGAAGTTCACCACGCGGGCGAAGGCGGTGTCGTCGTCCGGGTTGGCGATCAGGCGCAGATAGGCCAGCGCGTGCTTGATCTCCTGGCGCTCGAAGAAGCGCAGGCCGCCGTACACCCGGTAGGGGATGCCGGCCGAGAACAGGGCGTGTTCCAGCACCCGCGACTGGGCGTTGGAGCGGTACAGCAGGGCGATGTCGGAGCGCAATGCGCCGTCGCGCACCAGTTGCTGGACTTCCTCCACGATCCAGCGCGCCTCGTCGGCGTCGGAGAAGGCCTCGAACACCCGGATCGGCTCGCCTGCGCCCTGCTCGGTCCACAGGTTCTTGCCCAGCCGCCCGGCGTTGTGGCGGATGATGGCGTTGGCCGCATCCAGGATGTTGCCGTGGGAGCGGTAGTTCTGCTCCAGGCGGATCACGTTGGCCACGTGGAACTCGCGCTCGAAGTCGCGCATGTTGCCCACTTCCGCGCCGCGGAAGCGGTAGATGGACTGGTCGTCGTCGCCCACGCAGAACAGGCAGGCGGGCGGATCGCCCCCGGCGAGCAGCTTCAACCAGCGGTACTGCAGGCGGTTGGTGTCCTGGAATTCATCCACCAGGATGTGGCGGAAACGGCGCTGATAGTGGCGCCGCAGCGGTTCGTTGCGCTCCAGCAGCTCGTAGCTGCGCAACAGCAACTCCGCAAAATCCACAACTGACTCGCGCTGGCACTGTCCCTCATACTCCCGGTAAAGCTCCACCCTGCGCCGGGTGTAGTCGTCCCAGGCCTCGACCGCGTCGGGCCGCAGGCCGGCTTCCTTCTGCGCATTGATGAAGTGCTGCAGTTCGCGTGGCGGGAATTTCTCGTCGTCGATGTTGAGCGTCTTCAGCAGGCGCTTGATGGCGGCGAGTTGGTCGGCCGAGTCGAGGATCTGGAACAACTGGGCCAGCCCGGCGTCCCGGTGGTGGGCGCGCAGCAGGCGGTTGCACAGGCCGTGGAAGGTGCCGATCCACATGCCGCGGGTGTTGATCGGCAGCATGGTGGACAGGCGCGCGAGCATTTCCTTGGCGGCCTTGTTGGTGAAGGTCACCGCGAGGATGGCCGCCGGGTCGCACTGGCCGCTGCTGATCAGCCAGGCGATGCGGGTGGTGAGCACCCGGGTCTTGCCCGAGCCGGCGCCCGCCAGGATGAGCGCGTGTTGCGGCGGCAGGGTGACGGCCTGGAGTTGTGGGTCGTTGAGGTTGGCGAGCAGGTCGGACATCGGGACTCCTTGTGTGGTCCCATTTTACCCGCCCGCGGCAAGCGCCGAGCCCGGCCGCGGAGGAAGGCACCCGCAGGAGACGTTGTTGCAGCGCAACAACAAAAGGCTTGCAGTGGAATGCCTGTTGGGCTATTTTGCGATTGTGCGTAGCAACAATCTGTGACGAACGGAATACTTGTAAACCGGTAATTAAACCTAAAATCAGCTACATAAATTTTCGTTGCAGTGCACACCCCTGACAGATCGCGCCCACCCATGGCCCACAAGGCCCGGCAGGCGCAAGAGGCCGCACAAGGCCGATAGGAGAATGAATCTATGAAGACGCCCAAACTACTTCCGTGGTATGCCCGCAAGGCGGGCGTTTCCGAAGAGCGTGCCGCCGTGCTGTGGCGCAAGGCCGTGCGCAAGGCCACTGCCGAAACCGGCTGGGTCGGCAATTCCGAATACTGGGGCGCGGCCATGGCCAATTTCCAGCGTCTGCTGGAAGAGGAACAGGACACCCTCTGTGCGCCGCGCGTCACGCCGCTGGTGCGCAGCCAGAACCGCATGCTGCGCCTGCCGCTGACCGCCATGGAAGACGTGCTTTGCGCCTTCGCGGCCAGTTGGCAACGCAATCTCGACATTTTCCGCCGGGCCGCCTGACGGCCCCGCAGCGCCGGGCCCGCTGGCCCGGCCACCGTCTCCCTCCTCTCCTTCAATAGGAGTTCGGCATCCGGCGCAATCCGGGTGCCGTTTTTTTTGTGCCCCCGACCGGCGCACCCCTGGCCTGGCGCGGCGGTGTGGCGCTACGTGGGGCACCGCCTTCGCGCTATACTTGCGCGTTCTATTCGCGCCGAACAACAGAGCCCTCATGCAGGACAGATACCAGCCCGCCACGGTCGAAACCGCCGCCCAGCAGCACTGGGAAAACACCCAGGCCTTCCGCGTCGCCGAAGACGCCGGCCGTCCCAAGTACTACTGCCTGTCCATGTTCCCCTACCCGTCGGGCAAGCTGCACATGGGCCACGTGCGCAACTACACCATCGGCGACGTACTGGCACGCTTCCACCGCATGAAGGGCTGCAACGTGCTGCAGCCGATGGGCTGGGACGCCTTCGGCATGCCGGCGGAGAACGCCGCGATCCAGAACAATGTGCCGCCGGCCAAGTGGACCTACGCCAACATCGAGTACATGAAGGGCCAGTTGAAGCGACTCGGCTTCGCCATCGACTGGTCGCGGGAAGTCGCCACCTGCACGCCCGAGTATTACCGCTGGGAGCAGTGGCTGTTCACCCGCCTGTACGAAAAGGGCCTGATCTACAAGAAGCTGGGCACGGTGAACTGGGACCCGGTGGACGAGACCGTGCTCGCCAACGAGCAGGTCATCGACGGCCGCGGCTGGCGCTCCGGCGCGCTGGTGGAAAAGCGCGAAATCCCCATGTACTACATGAAGATCACCGCCTACGCCGACGAACTGCTGGCGGCGCTGGACGATCTGCCCGGCTGGCCGGAGCAGGTCAAGCTGATGCAGAAGAACTGGATTGGCCGCTCCGAAGGCGTGGAAGTGCACTTCCCCTACGACCTGTCCACCATCGGCGCCTCCGGCGTGCTCAAGGTGTTCACCACCCGCGCCGACACGCTGATGGGCGCAACCTACGTGGCCGTGGCCGCCGAACACCCGCTCGCCACCCGGGCCGCGGCCGGCAACGCGGAACTCGCCGCTTTCATCGACGAATGCAAGCACGGCGGCGTGGCCGAGGCCGACCTCGCCACGATGGAAAAGAAGGGCATGCCCACCGGCCTGCGCGTGGTCCATCCCCTCACCGGCGAATACCTGCCGGTGTGGGTCGCCAACTACGTGCTGATGGGTTACGGCGAGGGCGCGGTGATGGCGGTACCCGCCCACGACGAGCGCGATTTCGCCTTCGCCGCCAAGTACGGGCTGCCGATCAGGATGGTGGTGCGCTCCACCCACGACGCCTACGACAACGTCGCCGCCCCGTGGACCGACGCCTATGCCGAGCACGGCAAGCTGGTGAACTCCGGCAAGTACGACGGCCTGCACTTCCAGGACGCGGTGGATGCCATCGCCACCGACCTCGCCGCGAAAAACCTGGGCGCCAAGCGCACCCAGTACCGCCTGCGCGACTGGGGCATCTCGCGCCAGCGCTACTGGGGCTGCCCCATCCCCATGATCCACTGCGAGGACTGCGGCGACGTGCCGGTGCCGGACGAGCAACTGCCGGTGGTGCTGCCCGAGAACGTGGAGATCACCGGGCGCGGCTCGCCGCTGGCGAAGATGCCCGGGTTCTACCGCTGCACCTGCCCGAAATGCGGCAAGCCGGCGCGGCGCGAAACCGACACCATGGACACCTTCGTCGAGTCGTCCTGGTACTTCCTGCGCTACGCCTGCGCCGACAACGCCACGGCGATGGTCGATGCGCGAGTGAATTACTGGGCGCCGGTGGACCAGTACATCGGCGGCATCGAGCACGCCATCCTGCACCTGCTGTACTCGCGCTTCTTCACCCGCGCCATGCGCGACGAAGGGCTGGTGAACGTGTCCGAGCCCTTCACCAACCTGCTCACCCAGGGCATGGTGGTGGCCGAGACCTATTACCGCGACCAGACCGGCGGCAAGAAGCTGTGGATCAACCCGGCCGAGGTCCAGGTGGAACGCGACGACAAGGGCCGCGTCGTGGCCGCGAAGCTTGCCGCCGACGGCCAACCGGTGGTCATCGGCGGCACCGAGAAGATGTCCAAGTCCAAGAACAACGGCGTGGACCCGCAGGCCCTGGTGGACCAGTACGGCGCGGACACCGCGCGCCTGTTCATCATCTTCGCCGCCCCGCCCGACCAGCAGCTCGAATGGTCGGACTCCGGCGTCGAGGGCGCCGCGCGCTTCCTGCGCCGGGTGTGGCAATTCGGCCACGCCTTCGCCAGCGACATCCGCCCGGTGCTGCCCGCCGCCCGCCGGCTCACCGCCGGCAAGCTGCCAGCTCTGCTTGCCGACGTGCGGCGCGAAATCCACACCCATCTGAAGCAGGCCAACTACGACTTCGGCAAGCACCAGTTCAACACCGTGGTCTCCGCGGCGATGAAGATCCTCAACGCGCTGGAGAAGGCCCCGCGGGAAGATGGCACGGAAATGCGAGCCGCCCACGCCGAGGTGGCCGAGGAAGGCTTCGCCATCCTGCTGCGCCTGCTGTCGCCGATCACCCCGCACATCTGCCACGTGTTGTGGCAGGACTGCGGCTTCGGCACCGACATCCTCGCCGCCGCCTGGCCGGAGCCGCTGGAGGCTGCCCTCGCCCAGGATGAGATCGAACTGGTGGTGCAGGTCAACGGCAAACTGCGCGGCAGCATCAAGGTGGCCGCGGATGCGGGCAAAGCCGCCATCGAAACCGCCGCGCTGGCCTCCGAGGCCGCGCAGAAGTTCATGGAAGGCAAGCCGCCGAAGAAGGTGGTCGTCGTGCCCGGCCGTCTGGTCAATATCGTGGTGTGAGGACCCGAACGATGACATCCCTCTCCCGCCGCCGCCTTCTCGCCGCCGCCAGCGTGCTGCTCGCCGGCGGGCTCGCCACCGGCTGCGGCTTCCGCCTGCGCGGCCCGCAACCGCTGGCCTTCTCCACCATCCATCTGGGCATCAGCGAGAACAACGAACTGGGCGCCCTGTTGGCGCGCCGCATCCGCGCCTCCGGTGCCACCGAAGTGGTCGCCGATCCGGCCCAGGCCGAGGCACGCCTGCAGATCCTGCGCAACGCTTCCCTGCGCGAGATTCTCAGCCTGACCGGCGCCGGCAAGGTGCGCGAATACCAGCTCACGCGCGAACTGGGCTTCCAGTTGCTCGACAATCAGGGCAATGCGCTGATCCCGCCCACCATGCTCACGGCGCAGCGGGACTACACTTTCCAGGACGAGCGCATTCTCGCCAAGGAACAGGAAGAAGAGCTGCTGCAGCGCGACATGCAGGAAGAACTCGTGCGCCAGCTCATGCGCCGGCTGGCCGCCGTGCGCCAGTGAACCTGCGCCCGGACCAGTTCGCCGCCCAGTTGGAGCGCCCGCTCGCGCCGCTGTGGCTGCTGCACGGCAACGAGCCGCTGCTGGTCCTCGAAGCCGCCGACGCCATCCGCGCCGCCGCCCGCAAGCAGGGTTACGAGGAACGTGAAACCCTGGTGGTCGGCCAGGGTTTCCGCTGGGACGCCCTGACGCTGGCGGCCGGCAACATGTCGCTCTTCGGCGGCAACAAGCTCATCGACCTGCGCATCCCCACCGGCAAGCCCGGGCGCGACGGTGGCGACGCCCTGCAGCGCCACGCCCGGGCGCTCCCCGAAGGCACGCTGACCCTGATCACCTTGCCCGAACTCGACTGGCAGACACGCAAGAGCGCGTGGTTCACCGCGCTCGCCCAAACCGGCAACGTGCTGGAACTCAACGCCCCGGAACGCGAACGCCTGCCCGAGTGGATCGCCGGCCGGCTCGCCGCCCAGGGCCAGACGGCCGAACGCGAGGCGCTGCAGTTCATCGCCGACCACGTGGAGGGCAATCTCCTCGCCGCCCACCAGGAAATCCGCAAGCTCGGCCTGCTGCACGGCGAAGGCCGGCTGACGCTGGGCGAGGTGCAGGACGCGGTGCTCAACGTGGCCCGCTACGACATCGACAAGCTGCGCCAGGCCGTGCTGGAAGGCGACCCGGCGCGCTGCGTGCGCCTGCTCGAAGGCCTCGCTGGCGAAGGCGCCGCGCCGCCGCTGGTACTGTGGGCGCTGGCCAATGAAATCCGCACCCTGGCCACCCTCAAGGCCGGCCAGGACGCCGGCCAGCCGCTGCCCATGCTGCTGAAGGCCGAGCGCGTGTTCGACGAGCGCCGCAGGCAGGCCGTGACCCGCGCCCTGCCGCGCCTCACCGGCGGCGCCCTGCGGGCCGCGCTGCTGCACGCGGCGCGCATCGACCGCATGATCAAGGGGCTGGTCGCCGGCGACGTGTGGGACGAATTCCTGCAACTCGCCCTGCGCCTCGCGCGGCGCTGAGGTCCGCACGCCAACGCCCACAAACGCGGCGTTCGATGCTCTAATCCTCCTTTGCCTCGGCCACACGCGTTCCCACGATTCCGACGATGGACATCCAGCACTACATGCACACCCTGGGCCGCCAGGCCCGCGCCGCCTCCCGCACCGTGGCCGCCGCTTCCACGGAAGCCAAGAACGCCGCCCTGCAGGCCATGGCCGTGGAGATTCGCGCCCGCCGCGAGGCCCTGCTGGCCGCCAACGCCCGCGACCTGGAGGAAGCCCGCGCCGCCGGCCTGGAGGCCGCGCTGATCGACCGCCTGACCCTGGGCGAGAAGGGCATCGAGGCCATGGCCGCCGGCCTCGAACAGGTCGCCGCCCTGCCCGATCCGGTGGGCGAGATCACCGACGTCAAGCGCCGCCCGTCCGGCATCCAGGTGGGCAAGATGCGCGTGCCGCTGGGCGTCATCGGCATCATCTACGAGGCCCGCCCCAACGTCACCGCGGACGCCGCGGCCCTGTGCCTGAAGGCGGGCAACGCCGCCATCCTGCGCGGCGGCAAGGAGGCCCTGCACAGCAACCAGGCCATCGCCGCCTGCGTGCGCGCGGGGCTCGCCGCCGCCGGCCTGCCCGAATACGCGGTGCAGGTGGTGGACACCACCGACCGCGCCGCCGTCGGTGAACTGATCGCCATGCCCGAGTTCGTGGACGTCATCGTGCCCCGCGGCGGCAAGGGGCTGATCGAGCGCATCTCGCGGGACGCCCGGGTGCCGGTGATCAAGCATCTGGACGGTAATTGCCACGTCTATATCGACGACGAGGCCGACCCCGCCAAGGTCGTGCCCATCGTCGAGAACGCCAAGACCCAGCGCTACGGCACTTGCAACACCGCCGAATCCCTGTTGGTATCCCGCACCGTGGCCGACCTCTTCCTGCCCGAGATCGGCCGCGTACTGGCGGGCAAGGGCGTGGAGATGCGCTGCTGCGCCGAGTCCCTCGCCCTGCTGCGGGAGGCCGGCATCCCTGCCGATCGCCTGCGGGAAGCCACCGAGGCCGACTGGCGCGAGGAATACCTGGCGCCCATCATCGCGGTGAAGCTGGTGGACGGCCTGGATGAGGCCATCGCCCACATCAACACCTACAGCTCCGGCCACACCGAAGCCATCGTCACCGAGAACTACACCAGCGCCATGCGCTTCCTGCGCGAGGTGGATTCCGCCTCGGTGATGGTCAACGCTTCCACCCGTTTCGCCGACGGCTTCGAATACGGCCTGGGTGCGGAGATCGGCATCTCCACGGACAAGATCCACGCCCGCGGCCCGGTGGGCCTGGAAGGGCTGACCAGCCAGAAATGGATCGTCTTCGGCAACGGCGAGGTGCGCCGCTAGACGCGGCTCCCACCGCCCGGCCATGAGCGCCGACGCCGCCCTGCCGGCCGCCGAACGGGCCGAACTGGACGCCTTTTGCGACGCCATGTGGCTGGAGCACGGCTTGGCGCGCAACACCCTGGCCGGCTACCGCAGCGACCTGGCGCTGTTCGCCGTCTGGCTGGCCGAACGGGGCAGCCGTTTGCCCACGGCCACCCACGCCGAGCTGTCGGCCTATCTGGCCGATTTCTACAACCGCTCCAAGCCGGCCAGCCAGCGCCGCCTGCTGTCGGCCTGGCGGCGCTACTACCGGCACCTGCTGGCCAGCGGCCAGCGCAGCGACGACCCCACCACCCTGCTCGACTCACCCCTGCCCGGACAGCGTTTCCCCAAGACCCTGTCCGAGGCCCAGGTGGAATCCCTGCTCGATGCCCCCGACCTGGACACGCCCCAGGGCCTGCGCGACCGCTGCATGCTGGAAGTGCTCTACGCCACTGGGTTGCGTGTGTCCGAACTGGTCGGCCTGCACGGTTTCTCGGTGGGGCTGGCCGAAGGCGTGGTCAGGGTCATGGGCAAGGGCAGCAAGGAACGCCTGGTGCCCCTGGGCGAGGTCGCCGTGGACTGGATCGCCCGCTACACGCGGGAAGCACGCCCGATACTGCTCGCCGGAAAAACCAGCGACCACCTGTTCGTGAACCGTTTCGGCGGCGGTCTGAGCCGGCAGATGTTCTGGCGCATCGTCAAGCGCCATGCGCTGACGGCGGGCATCGCTCCGGAACGCATCTCGCCGCACACGCTGCGCCACGCCTTCGCCACCCACCTGCTCAATCACGGCGCCGACCTGCGCGTGGTGCAGATGCTGCTCGGCCACGCGGACATTTCCACCACCCAGGTCTATACCCACGTCGCACGCGAACGCCTCAAGGCCCTGCACGCCCGCCACCACCCGCGCGGATAATCGCGTAGTGGAAAACCAGCGGCGATATTCGCTGTCGCAGATTCATCGGCCCGGCAGCGTGTACCCGGACCGTAATCAAGGAAACAATCATGAGCAAGAACGATCCGCATGCGCCGGAAACACCCGCCACCCGCTTTCTGCGCCAGCACGGCGTCGCCTTTTCCAATCACCCTTATGCGTACGAGGAACACGGCGGCACGCGCGTATCGGCACGGGAATTGAACGTGCCCGAACATGCCGTGGTGAAAACCCTAGTCATGGAGGATGAAAAGGCCAGCCCCCTGATCGTGCTGATGCACGGCGACATGAAGGTATCGACCAAGGAACTGGCGCGCCAGGCAGGACGCAAGCACATCGAACCGTGCAAGCCGGAGGTGGCCAATCGCCACACCGGTTTCCTGATCGGCGGCACCTCGCCCTTCGGCACCAAGAGGAAGATGCCGGTATTCATGGAAAAGACGATACTCGATCTGCCGCTGGTCTATATAAACGGCGGCCGACGGGGTTTTCTGGTCGGTGTGCACCCGCACGACATCCTGCGCGTGCTGCAGCCGCAGATGGTACAGGTCGGGCAATAATCTTTTTTTCAATAAGAAGGCTTTGTTATCGGGATTGATTGCTGGCAGAATGTGCGGCATCACGCGAATGCATACTTCGGCATTCATTCCGTGGCGGTGATTCCAAATACAACCCGAATCGAATAGAGGAGTAACCATGGAGCTTTCCACACTGTCGCTGACAGAACTGCGCCGCCTGCAAGGCAAGGTTGAAACCGAAATCCGCCGCCGCAGCGATACGGCCCGCCGTGATCTGCTCAAGAAAATCCAGAAGCTGGCGGCCGAAGAAGGCCTGTCGCTGTCCGACGTTCTTCAATCCGGCACGGCCGAGAAGAAGGCCAAGCCCGCGGCGCCGAAGACCCGCCGCGCCGCGAAAGGCGCAGCAAAGAAACCCGTTGCGCGCGTACCGGCGAAATACCGTCATCCGGAAGATGCCGCGCTGACCTGGAGCGGTCGCGGCCGCAAGCCGCTGTGGGTGGAACGCTGGCTGGCCGAAGGCAAGGCGCTCGAAGCGCTGCTCATCCAAGCCGCCTGAGCGCTGGCACACAAGGATGAAGAGGGCGGTGAATCATCACCGCCCTCTTCGCATTCCCGGCGTATGAAGCGCGCGGCTCAGCCGGCCGTATCCGGCAGGGAATGCCCTTCGCGGCCACGCTGGATGAACACGCCCACGCGGCGGACGTCTTTCATCACTCCCATCTTCGCGATACGGATCTTTACCCACGGCGCGCGGAATTCATCGAACAGCAGCTTCACGACGAATTCGCCCAGGGTTTCGATGAGGTTGAAATGGCGCTCGGCCAGCTCGCTGCGGATACGCTCGATCACTTCGGCATAATTGATCGTGTCCGCAATGTCGTCGTGCTCGGCCGCGGCATCCGGAACACCGAAGGTCAGGTTCAGCTCCACCATTTGTGGTGCCGCCTTTTCGCGCGCATAGATGCCGATCCAGGCCCGTACGCGCAATTCTTCGATAAATATGAAATCCATGACGCCAACCCGTTAGAATCCCGCAATCCGCGGTCGATTGTATCCTGATCGGCCCGCTGCACCGGCCCTTCCCGTTTTCCCGAATCCCGTACTTCCGATGGATCTATTCCTGCTGCTCGCCGCTGCCTACCTGCTCGGCTCCGTGCCCTTCGCCATCATTTCCAGCCGCCTGTTCGGCCTTGCCGATCCGCGCAAGTATGGCTCGGGCAATCCCGGCGCCACCAATGTGCTGCGCAGCGGCAACAAGGCCGCGGCGCTGCTGACGCTGGTCGGCGACTGCCTGAAGGGCAGCGCCGCCGTGTGGCTGGCGGGAGCGCTGGGGTTCTCCGGCACCGAGGCGGCCCTTGCCGGGCTGGCGGCCTTCTTCGGCCACGTATTCTCGCTCTTCCTGCGCTTCAACGGCGGCAAGGGCGTGGCCACCGCCCTCGGCGTACTGCTGGGCATCCACCCGTGGCTGGCGCTCGTCTGCCTCGGCGTGTGGCTGGCCACGGCGGTGCTGAGCCGCTATTCGTCGGCCGCCGCGCTCGCCGCCGCGCTCGCCGCCCCGCTGGCCGGCTACCTGTTGCTGGGCACACCGGCCATCGTCGCCACCCTGCTGGTGATGGCCGCCACGCTGATCTGGCGCCACGCAGCGAACATCCGCCGCCTGATCGCCGGTACCGAGGGGCGCATCGGCGATAAATCCGGCAAAGCGGGCTGAGCCCGCGCCACGCTCAGACCGGCTTGACCAGTTCCGTGAGCGGCCAGCGCGGGCGGATGCGGATCTCGCCGTCGCCCGCAACCCGCTCCCCGGCCGCCAGCCGCAACGCGCCGGCAAAAGCGATCATGGCGCCGTTGTCGGTACATAGCTCGGGCTCCGGGTAGTACACCCGCCAGCCACGCCGCCGCGCCGCCTCGTCCAGTTGCGCGCGCAACTGCCGGTTGGCCCCCACCCCGCCGGCCACCACCAGATGCCGCAGACCGGTGCGGCGCAGGGCCGCGAGCGCCTTCCTGACCAGCACCTCGACCACCGCCTGCTGGAAATCGGCGGCCAGATCGACCGCATCCACGGCGTGCCAGCCGGGCGCGGACACCACGTTGAGCACTGCGGTCTTGAGGCCGCTGAAGCTGAAGTCCAGATCCCCCGAGTTGAGCATCGGACGCGGCAGGCGGAAGCGCCCTGTGGTGCCCTGTTCGGCGAGGCGGGCGAGTTGCGGCCCGCCCGGGTAGCCCAGGCCGAGCAGCTTGGCGGTCTTGTCGAAAGCTTCGCCGGCGGCGTCGTCGAGGGATTCGCCGAGCAATTCGTACTCGCCCACGCCGCTCACCCGCATCAACTGGGTATGACCGCCCGACACCAGCAGCGCGACGAAGGGAAACGCGGGCGGATCGGCCGCCAGCAGCGGCGACAGCAGATGGCCTTCCAGGTGATGCACCGGCAGGGCCGGCACGCCCAGCGCCATGGCGAGCGCCTCGGCCATGCCGGCGCCGACCAGCAGCGCGCCGGCCAGTCCGGGCCCGGCCGTGTAGGCGAGCGCATCGAGTTCCCCGAGCGCGCAGCCCGCATCGGCCAGCGTCTCGCGCACCAGCAGCGGCAGGCGGCGGATGTGGTCGCGCGAGGCGAGTTCCGGCACCACGCCGCCGTAGGCCGCGTGCAGGTCGATCTGCGAATGCACGCGATGGCCCAGCAGGCCGCGCTCCGTGTCGTAGAGCGCGACGCCGGTTTCGTCGCAGGAAGACTCGATGCCCAGTACCTTCATGTTCCCAGTCCGTTCGTCGGAGGCGGCATTCTACTGCAGCGCCGCAGGCGTGCCGGCAGCCCGCCGTGTCGCAGTTGGCCCCGGGCGGAATGCAAAGTACCTACAATGCACGACGAGGCAACGCATGGGCCGTGCTGATGAAGATCGCCATCGTCGACGACACCCCCCTCAACCTGGTGCTGATGGAAAAGCTGGTCGGCCATCATCCGGGGTGGACGCCGCTGCCCTTCAGCCTGCCGGAGCAGGCCCTGGCCTGGTGTCTGGCCAACGAGCCGGACCTGATCATCGTCGATTACATGATGCCGGGCCTGGACGGCCTCAGCTTCATCCGCCGCGTGCGCGCCGAGCACGCACGCGACGACGTGCCCATCCTGATGGTCACCGCCAGCGACGAGCGCAAGATCCGCTATGACGCACTGGAGGCCGGCGCCAACGACTTCCTGATCAAGCCCATCGACGCCCACGAGTTCAACCCGCGCGTGCGCAACATGCTGATGCTGCGCGAGGCGCACCTGGCGACCCGGCAGCGGGCCGAAGTCCTGGCCGACGAGGTGCGCCGCGCCACGGCCGAAATCCAGGCGCGCGAACGCGAAACGGTCACCCGGCTGGCGCGCGCCGCGGAGTTCCGCGACCCGGAAACCGGCGCCCACATCCTGCGCATGGGCCACTACTCGGCGCTGATCGCCCGCCACCTGGGCCTGCACCGCGACTACGTGGACGCCATTCTGCTGGCCGCGCCCATGCACGACGTGGGCAAGCTCGGCATCCCGGACTACATCCTGCTCAAGGCCGGCCGCCTGACCCCGGAGGAAACGACGATCATGCGCCGGCACCCGGTCATCGGCTACGACATCCTCAAGGGCTCGGGCTCGGCCATCATCCAGCTCGGCGCCAGCATCGCCCTGTCGCACCACGAGAAATTCGACGGCAGCGGCTATCCGCGCGGACGCGCCGGCACCGACATCCCCCTCGAAGGGCGCATCGTCGCCGTGGCCGACGTGTTCGATGCGCTGACCTCGCCCCGCCCGTACAAGCCCGCGTGGCCGCTCGAACGGGCAGTCGCCTGGCTGAAGGAAGGGCGCGGCGGCCATTTCGAGCCGGCCTGCGTCGATGCGCTGCTCGCCAACTGGGACGAGGTGCTGGCCATCCGCGAACGGTTCGGTGCGGAGAACTGATCCGCGGGCGTTCAGGTGTGTTGGATCAGCTCGATCTTGTAGCCGTCCGGGTCCTCGACGAAGGCGATCACGGTGCTGCCGTGCTTCATCGGCCCGGCTTCGCGCACCACCTTGCCGCCGCGGGCGCGGATCTCGTCACAGGCCTTGTAGGCATCCGGCACCGCCAGCGCGATGTGGCCGAAGGCGTTGCCCAGCTCGTAGGCCGCGGTGTCCCAGTTGTGGGTCAGCTCGATCACCGCGCCGTCGGCCTCGTCCTGGTAGCCGACGAAGGCCAGCGTGAAGCGGCCTTCCGGGTAGTCCTGGCGACGCAGCAGACGCATGCCGAGCACCTCGGCGTAGAAGGCGAGGGAACGCTCCAGGTCGCCGACCCGCAGCATGGTATGGAGAATGCGCATGATGTTCAGTCCTCTTCGGTAATGGCTGTTTCGTCGCCGGCGGCAATCACCGGCAGCGTCGCGGCGGCCTCGCGCAACTGCCGGCGCGCGGCACGCCAGTCCGGGTACAGGGACTCGACCACGGACCAGAAGCGCGGCGAGTGGTTCATTTCCGCCAGGTGGGCGACCTCGTGGGCGACCACGTAATCCACCAGCGCCGGCGCCAGATGGATGAGCCGCCAGTGCAGGCGGATGCCGCTGTGCCGGCTGCAACTGCCCCAGCGCGTGCGCGCCGAACTCAGCCGCACGGTTGGCACCGGCACCCCCAGGCGATGGCAGTATTCCGCGACACGACCGGGGTACCAGGCCAGCGCGCGCCGGCGCAGCGCCCGCTCCAGCGCCGCAGCGGTATCGACCGTGGCCACCGGCAGCAGCAGTTCGTCGATGCCGTCGGGCGCGACGCGCCAGCGCACCGCCCGTCCGCTGCCACCCAGGTTCAGCCGGCAGGGCCGGCCCAGCAGGGGGAATTCAGCGCCGTCGACGGCCTTGAACGGCACAACCGCCGGCCGTGCGGCCAGCGCGTCGAGCTTGTCCAGGAGCCACTGCGTGTGGGTAGCGATGAAGCGCTCGACCTCGGCCGCGGGACAGTGCAGGGGCACCGCCACCTTGACGCCGCGCGCATCCACTTGCAGGGCCAGAGTCCGGCGCGCCGAGCGGCGCAGCGTGTAGCGCACCCGCCGCCCGCCGAGGACGGTTTCGCAGGCTTCCTCGCGCGGCGCCGTCCGCCGCCGCAGCAGACGGCCTATCAGTTGCGCGCCTCCCACGGGTGGCCGCGGCGGTCGAGTTCCGCCTCGATGCGCGCCATGGCCTCCGCCACGCGCGCCGCGGGCCCCTTCATGCCCAGTTCCAGGCTGCGCCGCTCGCCGGGGCCGGCCAGCGTGGGCAGGCTGAACAGGGCGGCGTCGGGGAAATCGGCGGTGATCGCCTGCATCAGGTCGATCAACTGGCCCTCGTAGGCGTCCCACACGGTGATCGCCTGCTCCACGTAGTCGTCCGCGTGGTGCAGGTGGGCGTAGTGGGTGTCCAGCACCCACTCGACCATGGGCCAAGCCATCTGCGGAAAACCGGGTGTGAACCAGTGCCCGCGGATGGCGAAGCCCGGAATGCGGTTGTAGGGGTTGGGGATGATGGCGCTGCCCACCGGGAACACGCCCATCTGCAGGCGCTCAGGCGTGATCTCGGCGCCGAAGCGGGCGCGGATCTCGGCCTCCGCCTCCGGGTGCAGGGCCAGTTCGATACCCAGCGCGGCGGCGGCCGACTGGCGGGTGTGGTCATCCGGCGTGGCGCCGATGCCGCCGAAGCTGAACACCACGTCGCCGGTGGCGAAGGTCTGGCGCAGGGTCTCGGTCAGGGCCGCGCGGTCGTCACCCGCGTAGCGCGCCCAGGCGAGCCTCAAGCCCCGCGCGCCGAGCAGTTCTATCAGCCGGGCCAGATGTTTGTCGCTGCGCCGGCCGGAGAGGATCTCGTCACCGATGATCAGGGCACCGAAGGCCATCATTTGCTCCCGCTGGTGGAGGTCGGCATGGGCAGCGGGTCGAGGATGGACACGCCGCGTTCGGTCCGCTCGCGCCGCAGGGCCTCGAGCAGGTAATGGACGAAGGCCAGGCCGCAGAAGGCCGGCGCCACGATGTTGACGAAGGGCACGTAGGCGAGCAGCGCGCACAGACCGCCCAGCAGCAGCATGGGCGGGCGCAGGTCGCGCCGCAGGGTCTGCATCTCGATCGTGTCTGCATGCAGCATCAGCGCGTCATAGCCGAAGGCTTTCTGGTTGAGCCAAGCCGTCAGCGCCACCGAGGCCACCAGGCCGACGCCGGGAATCAGCCAGAACGGCAGGGACACCAGCAGCCCGACGATGAACAGCACGGCGGCGAGCACCGAGTTCCACGCACTGCCCAGATTGGAGCCGCCGCGGCGGCGTTCGAGCTCACCGTATTCCCGCAAGGCGACCCTCTCCAGAATGATGGGCAGCGCCACCACGCCCACCAGCACCGCCGCAGTGACGTAGATCAGCGGGATGAAGAGCAGGAACACGAGGACCTTGGCAAGCACCAGCAGCACGCCGCCGGCCAGTTCGGATTCACCGATCCAGGGGCCGACCCAGGAGAGGCCCTCAACCCAGGCGACCAGGCTTTCCACCAGGGTGGCCCAGCTCAGAATCCCCACCACCAGCCACAGCACGGCGGCGGCCAGGCCGGGCCAGATCAACTGCCACAGGATGCCGCGCTGCCCCAGGCTGCGCAGGGCGCGGGCGAGCGAGACGAAGATCGGCTGCATGGCGTAAGGGGCGGCCGCGTCAGCGCATCATGCCGCCGGGCAGCACGCCCTTGAGGCTGCGCATCATCTTCTGCATGCCGCCCTTGGAGAACTGCTTCATCATCTTCTGCGTCTGCTCGAACTGGTTGAGCAGGCGGTTGACCTCCTGCACGCTCACCCCGGCGCCGGCGGCGATGCGGCGCTTGCGGCTGGCCTTGAGTATCTCCGGCTTGGTGCGCTCCTGGGGCGTCATGGAATTGATGATGCCCTCGATACGGCCGATGGATTTTTGCTCGGTCCCGCCCTGCAGCTTGCCGGCGGCCTGGGCGAACTGGGCCGGCAGCTTGTCGAGCATGGCGCCGATGCCGCCCATGCTGCGCATCTGGCCGATCTGCTCCTTGAAGTCGTTGAGGTCGAAGCCCTTGCCGGTCTTGAGCTTGTGCGCGAAGGCGCGCGCCTTCTCCTCGTCCACGCCGCGACGCGCCTCCTCCACCAGGCCGAGGATGTCGCCCATGCCGAGGATGCGGCTGGCCATGCGTTCGGGGTGGAACTCCTCCAGCCCGGAGAGCTTCTCGCCCACACCCGCGAACTTGAGCGGCTTGCCGGTGACGTGGCGCACCGAGAGGGCCGCACCGCCGCGCGCATCGCCGTCGAGCTTGGTGAGCACCACGCCGGTGAGCGGCAGCGCCTCGTTGAAGGCGCGGGCGGTATTGACCGCGTCCTGGCCCAGCATGGCGTCCACCACGAACAGGGTTTCCACCGGCTTGACCGCCGCGTGCAGGTCGCGGATCTCGGCCATCATGGCTTCGTCGATGGCGAGCCGGCCGGCGGTGTCCACCAGCAGCACATCGAAGTAGTGGCGGCGGGCGTGGTCGAGGGCGGCCAGCGCGATGTCCACCGGCTTCTGCTCCGGGCTGGACGGGAAGAAGGCGATGCCGGCCTGGCCGGCCACGGTCTTCAACTGCTCGATGGCCGCCGGGCGATAGACGTCGGTGGACACCGCCAGCACCTTCTTCTTCATGCGCTCGTGGAGCAGTTTGCCGAGCTTGCCGGTGGTGGTGGTCTTGCCGGCGCCCTGCAGACCGGCCATCAGGATCACCGCCGGCGGCTGGGTGGCGAGGTCGAGCCCGGTGTGGGTACCGCCCATCAGCGCCTTCAGTTCGTCGTGCACCACGCCGACCAGGGCCTGCCCGGGCGACAGCGAGCCGACGACTTCCTGCCCGACCGCCTTCTCCTTCACCCGCGCGATGAAGTCCTTGACCACCGGCAGGGCGACGTCCGCCTCCAGCAGCGCCATGCGCACTTCGCGCAGGGCGTCCTGGATGTTGTCCTCGGTAAGGCGGGCCTGGCCGCGCAGGGACTTGACGACCTGGGACAGGCGTTGGGTGAGATTGTCGAGCATCGGTGTATGGGGATTTGCGCGTTGGGGTAAACTGCGGATTCTATGGCCTCGATTCTACTTCATCTCGTTCCCGCCTCGCTGTACGGTGCCCTGGGCCTGTATTTCTGGCGCATCTGCTGGGCCGGCAGCGGCGATGCCGCCGTGCGGCAGTGCATGTCCACGCGCGAACGCCTCGTGCTGCTGGCGGCCCTGGTGGTACACGGCGCGGCGCTGCACGCGGCGCTGTTCCCCGGCGGCGAGATGCGCTTCGGCTTCGGCGTGGCGGTGTCGCTGATGATCTGGCTGGCGATCTGCTTCTACTGGGTGGAAACCCTCTACGCCCGCCTGGACGGCCTGCACGCGCTGGCCATGCCCGCGGGCGTGATCGGCGCCCTGCTGCCGGCGCTCTTCCCGGGCGAGCACGTGCTGACCAATGCCGGCTCGCCGGCCTTCCGCGCGCATTTCATCATCGCCATGCTGGCCTACAGCCTGTTCACGCTGGCCGCGCTGCACGCCATGCTGATGGCAGTGGCCGAGCGCCAACTGCACCATGCCCGCTTCACCCGTGCCCTGGCCAACCTGCCGCCGCTGCTCACCATGGAAGCGCTGCTGTTCCGCCTGATCGGCATCGCCTTCGTGCTGCTCACGCTGACCCTGGTTTCCGGCGCCGTTTTCTCCGAGTCGCTGTTCGGCCAGGCCTTCCGCGTCGACCACAAGACCGTTTTCGCCTTCATTTCATGGCTGCTGTTCGGCATCCTGCTGGCCGGACGGCACATCCGCGGCTGGCGCGGGCGAGTGGCGCTGCGCTGGACGCTGGCGGGCTTCGTCACGCTGCTGCTGGCCTATGTGGGCAGCCGTTTCGTCATCGAAGTGCTGCTCGCACGCGCAAACTGAAACCGGCATGCGCGATCGTCCGTGCCGCTTTTTGCGGCAGCGCGCGCGGGACCTCGGCCTGTCGGGCCTTTACAAGGCGGACGGCGGCGTGACAAGATCGAATGTCAGTTAGCTAAGCGCGTTGAAATGGCCGCCAATCCCCAAACTGCCCTGAGCGGGCTCGCCCGCGCCCTGGTCCAGCACGGACGGCTGTCCGAAGCCGACGCGCTGTCCTGTGCCGCCGGCACCGGGAACGGTTCCACCAACGGCTTCCTCATCGAACTCGCCCAGCGCAAGCTCATCAGCACGCGCGAGGTCGCCCGCTTCGCGGCGGAGACCTTCGGCTATCCGCTCCTCGACGTCGCCGCGCTCGACAAGTCCTTCGTCCCGCGCGACGCAATCGACCGCAAGCTCACGGGCAAGCATCAGGTGGTCGCCCTGGGCAAGCGGCAGAACCGCCTGGTGGTGGCGATCGCCGACCCGTCGAACATGCGGGTGCTGGACGAGATCCGCTTCCAGACCGGCCTGCAGGTGGACCTGGTGGTGGCCGAGGCCGACAAGCTGGCCAAGCTGGCCGAATCGTTGTCCGAATCCACCGAGCAGACGCTCAAGGATCTGACTGGCGACGAGTTCGACATGGACATGCTCGACCAGGAGGGAACGACTGAGAGCAGCAGTGACGATGCGGCATCCGAGGTGGACGATGCGCCGGTGGTGCGCTTCATCCAGAAAGTGCTGATCGACGCGATCAACGAAGGCGCCTCGGACATCCATTTCGAACCTTATGAAAAGTACTACCGCATCCGCGTGCGCACCGACGGCGTGCTGCGGGAGATCGCCCAGCCGCCGCTGGTGCTGAAGGAAAAGATCGCCGCCCGCATCAAGGTGATCTCGCGCCTGGACATCTCGGAAAAGCGCGTCCCCCAGGACGGCCGCATGAAGCTGGTGCTGTCCAAGACCAAGGCCATCGACTTCCGGGTATCCACGCTGCCCACGCTGCACGGCGAGAAGATCGTGATGCGTATCCTGGACCCGTCCTCGGCCATGCTGGGCGTGGACGCCCTGGGTTACGAGCCGGACCAGAAGAAGGCGCTGATGGACGCAGTCGAGCGCCCTTACGGCATGATCCTGGTCACCGGCCCGACCGGTTCCGGCAAAACCGTGTCGCTCTACACCTGCCTGAACATCCTCAACAAGGCCGGAGTCAACATCTCGACCGCGGAGGACCCGGCCGAAATCAACCTGCCGGGCATCAACCAGGTCAACGTCAACGACAAGGCCGGCCTCACCTTCGCCGCAGCGCTGCGCGCCTTCCTGCGCCAGGATCCGGACGTGATCATGGTCGGTGAAATCCGCGACCTGGAAACCGCCGAGATCTCTGTCAAGGCCGCCCAGACCGGCCACCTCGTGCTGTCCACGCTGCACACCAACGACGCCCCGACCACGCTCGAACGCCTGAAGAACATGGGGGTGGCGCCCTTCAACATTGCCTCCTCGGTGATCATGATCACCGCCCAGCGCCTGGCCCGTCGCTTATGCACCTGCAAGCAACCGGTAGACATCCCCATCGAGGTGCTGCTGCAGGCCGGCTATTCCGAAGCCGACCTCGACGGCAGTTGGCAACCCTACGGGCCGGTCGGCTGCGAACGCTGCAAGGGCAGCGGCTACAAGGGGCGGGTCGGCATCTACCAGGTGATGCCGATCAGCGAGGACATCGCCCACATCATCATGACCAACGGCAATTCCATGGACATCGCCGAGCAGGCCCAGCGCGAAGGCGTGCGCGATCTGCGCCAGTCGGGACTGTTGAAAGTCAAGCAGGGCGTCACTTCGCTCGAAGAAGTGCTGGCCACGACCAACGAGTAAGACAAGGAACACTGACATGGCGACTGCAACCCAAGCTGGACGCGCCGTACGGACCGGCCCCAAGGAACTGCTCTTCAACTGGGAAGGCAAGGACAAGACGGGGAAGATCGTACGTGGCGAGATGCGTGCCACGGCTCAATCGGTCGTCCAGGCCACCTTGCGCCGCCAGGGGGTGATGGTCACCAAGGTCAAGCAGCAGCGCATGTCGCGGGGTGGCAAGATCACCGATAAGGACATCGCTCTGTTCACCCGCCAGCTCGCCACGATGATGAAGTCCGGCGTACCTTTGCTGCAGGCTTTCGATATCGGCATCAAGGGCTCCGGCAACCCTGCCTTGGCACGCCTGCTGAACGACGTGCGCAACGACGTGGAAACCGGCTCCAACCTGTCGCAGGCATTCAGCAAACACCCCGTCCATTTCGACAAACTTTTCTGCAACCTGGTCGCTGCCGGCGAACAGGCCGGCATCCTGGACAACCTGCTCGACCGCATTGCGACCTACAAGGAAAAGATCCTCGCCATCAAGAGCAAGATCAAATCGGCGCTGTTCTACCCGATCGCGGTGGTGGTGGTGGCCACGCTGGTGATCGCGGTGATGATGCTGTTTGTGATCCCCGAGTTCAAGAACGTATTCGCCAGCTTCGGCGCCGACCTGCCCGCCCCGACGCTGATGGTCATCGCCATGTCGGACTTCTTCGTCGAATACTGGTACGTGATATTCGGCATCATCATCGGCACGGTGCTCGGGATCAGCTATCTGTACAAGCGTTCGACCGGCATGCAGATCGCTGTCGACCGCATGGTGCTCAAGCTTCCGGTGATCGGCGACATCATCCGCAAGGCCACGGTGGCGCGCTGGGCTCGTACGCTGTCTACCATGTTCGCCGCCGGCGTGCCGCTGGTCGAAGCGCTCGATTCGGTGGGCGGCGCTTCGGGCAACTACGTCTATCTGACCGCCACCAAGCAGATCCAGAATGAAGTCAGCACCGGTACCAGCCTGACCGTGGCAATGCAGAACGCCTCTGTATTTCCCACCATGGTGGTACAGATGGTCTCCATCGGCGAAGAATCCGGCCAGCTCGATTCCATGCTCGCCAAAGTCGCCGACTTCTTCGAACAGGAGGTCGACGACGCGGTGGCCGGTCTTTCCCAACTGCTCGAACCGATCATCATGGTCTTCCTCGGTACCGTCATCGGCGGCCTCGTCGTGGCCATGTACCTGCCGATCTTCAAGCTCGGCGCCGTAGTCTGATCGAACCCCACCGCCCGGCGGGATGTCCGCCGGGCGGCTCCTGCGCATCCCCTCATGATCGAATTCCTCCACGCGCCGCTCGCCTTCACGACGGCGGCCGCTCTGCTCGGCCTGTTCGTCGGCAGTTTCCTCAACGTCGTCATCCACCGCCTGCCCCGCATGATGGAACGCGACTGGCAGGCCCAGGCAGCCGAACTGCGCGGCGAGACGCCGCCCGAACAGGAACGCTTCAATCTCGCCACGCCGCGCTCGCGCTGCCCCCACTGCGGCCATCTGATCACGGCGCTGGAGAACATCCCGGTAGTCAGCTACCTGCTGCTGCGCGGGCGCTGCCGCCATTGCGGCGCGCCGATCAGCGGACGCTATCCGGTGGTCGAATCGCTGTCGGCGGTGCTCGCCGGCTATGCCGCCTGGCACTTCGGCTTCGGCCTCGCGGCACTCGGCGCGATCATCTTTCTGTGGATGATGATCGCGCTGGCCTTCATCGACCTGGATACCCAGTTGCTGCCGGACGATCTCACCCTGCCGCTGCTGTGGATCGGCCTCGCCTTCAACCTCGGCGGCACCTTCACCGACCTGCCGAGCGCGGTGATCGGCGCCATGGCCGGCTACCTCGCCCTGTGGTCCGTGTATTGGCTGTTCAAGCTCACCACCGGCAAGGAAGGCATGGGCTACGGCGACTTCAAGCTGCTCGCGGCGATCGGCGCCTGGCTGGGCTGGCAGTTGCTGCCGCTGACCATCCTGTTCTCATCGCTGGTCGGCGCGGCGGTCGGCATCGCCCTGATCGTCTTCGCCCGTCACGGGCGCAGCGTGCCCATCCCCTTCGGCCCCTACCTCGCCGCTGCCGGCATCCTGGCCCTGTTCTGGGGCGAATCCCTCACCCGGCTCTATCTCGGCGCTTTCTGACTGCAGACACCCCGGCTTGAAAGTCGCGCCCTGCGCCCCCAGATCGGCGCGAGGCGGCGCGCGTACGCGCCCCCGGCTTTCTTTTCCCTCATGCTGCATTGCGCTAGACTTACGCGCTTGCCTTTCCGGAGGTCGTCATGCCCATTTACGAATATCGTTGCGAGAGCTGCGGGTTCCAGAAGGAACACATGCAGAAGATGAGCGATGCGCTGCTCACCACCTGCCCGTCCTGCGGCAAGGAAACCTACGTCAAGCTGTTGTCCGCGGCCGGCTTCCAGCTCAAGGGCAAGGGCTGGTACGCCACCGACTTCAAGGGCGGCGGCGCGGCGGCGAAGCCGGCGGAAGCAGCCCCCGGGGGCTGCGGCGGCAACTGTGCCTGCCATCCGCACTGACCGCCCCTCTCCGTGAAGAAGTACTTCATCACCGGTCTGCTGATCTGGATCCCGCTGGTCATCACCTTCATGGTGCTGGCCTGGATCGTAGGCACGCTGGACCGGATCATCGAATGGCTGCCCAACGGCCTGCAGCCGCGGGCTGCACTGGGCTTTCACATCCCCGGCGCAGGGTTGGTGGTCAGCGTGCTGATCGTGCTGGCCACCGGGCTGGTGGCGGCCAACGTGCTCGGCCAGCGCCTGGTCGCCTACTGGGAAGCCCTGCTCGCGCGCATTCCGGTGGTCAAGTCGCTCTACTACGGCGTCAAGCAGGTCTCCGACACCCTCTTCTCCAGCAGCGGCCAGGCCTTCCGCAAGGCCCTGCTGGTGCAGTACCCGCGCCAGGGTTCGTGGACCATCGCCTTCCTGACTGGACGCCCGGGCGGTGACGCCGCCCACCACCTGCACGGCGAATACGTCAGCGTGTACGTGCCGACCACCCCCAACCCGACCTCGGGCTTCTTCCTGATGATGCCCCGGGACGACGTCATCGAACTGGACATGAGCGTGGACGAGGCGCTCAAGTACATCATCTCGATGGGGGTCGTGGCGCCGCCCACGCGCAAGCTCGCCCCGCGTCCCGCCCTGCTCGACGAATGACCTGCGCCGCCCGCGCGGCGCGCCAACCCTGACATTGCCTCTAGCCGGAACACCGACACCATGCGAACCCACTACTGCGGCCAGGTAACCGCCGCCGACCTCGACCAGACCGTCACCCTGTGCGGCTGGGTGCACCGCCGCCGCGACCACGGCGGGGTGATCTTCATCGACCTGCGCGACCGCGAGGGCCTGGTGCAGGTGGTGTGCGATCCGGACCGCCCGGAGATGTTCGCCACCGCCGAATCGGTGCGCAACGAATTCGTGCTGAAGATGAGCGGCCGCGTGCGACGCCGCCCCGCCGGCACCGAGAACCCCAACCTCGTCTCGGGCGAGATCGAGGTGCTGTGCCAGGACATCGAGGTGCTCAACGTGGCGGCCACGCCGCCCTTCCAGCTCGACGACGACAACCTGTCCGAGAACGTGCGCCTGACCCATCGCGTCATCGACCTGCGCCGCCCGCAGATGCAGAAGAATCTGATGCTGCGCTACAAGGTGGCCATGGCCTTCCGCCGCTTCCTCGACGCTGCCGGCTTCATCGACGTGGAAACGCCCATGCTCACCAAGAGCACGCCGGAAGGCGCGCGCGACTACCTGGTGCCCTCCCGCGTGCATCCAGGCCAGTTCTTCGCCCTGCCCCAGTCGCCCCAGCTCTTCAAGCAGTTGCTGATGGTGGCCGGCTACGATCGCTACTACCAGATCACCAAGTGCTTCCGCGACGAGGACCTGCGTGCCGACCGCCAGCCGGAATTCACTCAGGTGGACCTGGAAACCTCCTTCATGGACGAGCATGCCATCACCGCCCTGGTGGAGGAGATGATCCGCTTCGTGTTCCGCGAATCCCTCGCGGTGGAACTGCCCTCCCCCTTCCCGCGCATGACCTACGCCGAGGCCATGCGCCGCTACGGCTCGGACAAGCCCGACCTGCGCGTCACGCTGGAACTCGTGGACGTCACCGACGCGGTGCAGGACGTGGCCTTCAAGGTGTTCTCCGGCCCCGCCACCAGCGGCGGACGCGTGGCGGCCCTGCGCGTGCCTGGCGGCGGCGCGGGCGACAAGGCCCTGACCCGCGGCGAGATCGACGAACTGACCAGGTTCGTCGGCATCTACGGCGCCCGGGGCCTGGCCTACATCAAGGTCAACGACGCCTCCAGTCCCAACGAAGAAGGCCTGCAGTCGCCCATCGTCAAGAACCTGCACGAGACCGCCCTGCGCACCATTCTGGAACGCACCGGCGCGCAATCCGGCGACCTGATCTTCTTCGGCGCCGACAAGACCAAGGTGGTCAACGACGCCCTCGGCGCGCTGCGCGTCAAGCTCGGCCACGAGAAGGGCTACGTCACCGGCGACGCCTGGCGCCCGGTGTGGGTGGTGGACTTCCCCATGTTCGAGTACGACGAGGAAGACAAGCGCTGGGTGGCCTGCCACCACCCCTTCACCAGCCCCAAGGACGGCCATCTCGAACTGCTCGGGAGCAACCCGGGCGAATGCCTGGCCAAGGCCTACGACCTGGCGCTCAACGGCTGGGAGATCGGCGGCGGCTCGGTGCGTATCCACCGCGCCGACGTGCAGGCCCAGGTGTTCGAGGCGCTCAACATCGGACCCGAGGAGCAGCAGGCCAAGTTCGGCTTCCTCCTCGACGCGCTCAAGTACGGCGCGCCGCCCCACGGCGGCCTGGCTTTCGGCCTGGACCGCATCGTCACGCTGATGACCGGCGCAGAATCGATCCGCGACGTGATCGCCTTCCCCAAGACCCAGCGCGCCCAGTGCCTGCTCACCGACGCGCCGTCGGCGGTGGACGAAAAGCAGTTGCGCGAACTGCACGTGCGCCTGCGCCAGAAAGTGGAAACCCAGGTGGAAGTCGCGCGCAACTGAATCCGCTACACACGGATATGGCAAGATGGGCGGACGGACGAACGTCCGCCCTTTTGCCGTTTACCGAAGCCCTTTCTCAAGGGTGGCAGCGGAACGGCCGTTAAACACGGTACTCCGTTCCTCTTGCCCGCCCTACCGCGCACCATGGCCGATCTAGCAAGCGTTTCCGTACTGGTCATCGACGCCAACGCCAACATGCGCAACCAGTTGCGCTCCATGTTGGGGAGCTTCGGCGTCACCCAGGTCCAGTTCGCCCCCAACGCGGCCACGGCCATCCGCAAGCTGCGCGAGGCGCGCTTCGACATCGTGCTGTGCGAGCTCAAGCTGGGCGAGGGCCAGGACGGCCAGCACCTGCTCGAAGACCTGCGCCACAACGACATCATCCCGCTCGCCACGCTGTTCATCATGGTCACCGGCGAGCGCAACTACGAGCGCGTGGTCGGCACCGCCGAGCTGGCCCCCAACGACTACGTGCTCAGGCCGCTGGCGGCCCACGCCCTGCACCACCGCCTGCAGCGCGCCCTCGGCAAGCGCGACGTCTTCCTGCCCGCCTACCGGCGCATCGAGATGGGCGATCCGCTCGGTGCGGTCGAGCTTCTCCGCGCCGCCGAACGGGAACACCCCCGCCATCTGGCCGATCTGCTCCGCCTGCAGGCGGAACTGCACCTGTCCATCGGCCAGACCGACGAAGCCGAGGCTGCCTACGCCAGGGCGCTGCGGGACAAGGACCTGCCCTGGGCCAAGCTCGGCCTCGCGCGCCTCATGATGCTGCGCAAGCGCTACATGGAAGCCGAGGAAGTGCTCACCGGCCTGGTCGCCGAGTACGACAACTACATCGACGCCTACGACCTGCTGGCGCGCTGCCGGGAAGAAGGCGGCCGCCTGAACGAAGCCCGCGACGCCCTGGTGGCGGCCACCAACCGCTCCCCGTACCGCGTCGGACGACTGCGCCACCTGGGCGAGATCGCCCTCGAACTGGGCGACCACAAGCGCGCCGAGCAGACCCTGGCCGAGGTCGTGCGCAAGGGCAAGGCATCCGATTTCCGTGATCCGGAGGACCACGTGCGGCTGGTCCAGGCCCAGCTCGGCCAGGGGCGCAGCGCGGAGGCGCGCGCCACCATCCGCGACCTGGAACGCAGCATGCTCGGCCAGGCCAAGACGCCCATGTGCGCCGCGCTGGCCCGCGCGCTCTACCATACCGGCATCGGCGAACCCGACAAGGCGCGTGCCGTACTGCACGAAGCGGTCGCCACCGGAGCCGACAGCAGTTCCCTGTCCATCGGCCTCAAGCAGGAACTGGTCAAGGCCTGCTTCGACAATGACCTGGAAGCCGAAGGCAGCGAACTGGTGCTCGACATCCTGCGCAACGCCCCCGACGAGCGCACCGTGGAAGTGACCCGCGACGCCCTGCGCGAGCGCGGCCGGGAACTGCTCGCCGAGGAGCTCGAAGGCCGCACGCGCGAGGAGGTGCGCAGCCTGATCGCGCGCGGCGCGGACAAGGCCAAGAGCGGCGACTACGACGGCGCGGTGAGCGAGATGATGAGCGCGGTGCGCAAGATGCCCGGCAATCCGCACGTGCTGTTCAACGCCGCGCTCGCCCTGCTGCGCCACGTGGAGCACCGCGGCTGGAACGAACGCTTCGCCAGCCAGGCGAGCGCGCTGATCGTGCGCGCGCGCCGCTTCGACCCGGCCAGCCCGCGCCTGGCGGCGATCTCCGCCTTCATGCACGGCCTGTTCAAGAAATACGCCATCCAGCCGCGCGAGCGCACGCGCAACGGCTCCGATGCGATCTGAGCGCGCCGCGCCCCGGTAGTTCTCGCCATGAAACGCTGGCTGCTCGTCCTGCTGCTCCCGCTGCTGGCCGCCTGCCTGCCGGCTGCGGACGAGGCCCCACGGGGCGGCGGCCTGCCGTCCGAAGCCCACGCCACGCTCGCGCTGATCCAGGCCGGCGGCCCCTTCCCCTACCGCCAGGACGGCACCGTGTTCCAGAACCGGGAACGCCTGCTGCCGGAACGCCCGCGCGGCTACTACCGGGAATACACCGTGCCCACGCCCGGCGCGCGCGACCGGGGCGCAAGGCGCATCGTCACCGGCGGGCAGCCGCCCGAGGTGTTCTACTACACCACCGACCACTACCGCAGCTTCCGCCCCATCGAGCCCCGCCGATGAATGCCGCCTCCCTCTTCGACGCCGCCGGCGTCCGTCCCCTGCCGCGGGGTGGCCTGCGCGGCCTGGAAGCCGCCGCCCGCGCGGCCGGCGTCCCGCTCCACCGCGTGGAACTGGCCGCCTGCCGCGACAAGGCCGGCCTGCTGCGCGCCATCGCCGCCGCGCTGGCCTTCCCGTCCTGGTTCGGCCACAACTGGGACGCCCTCTCGGACTGCCTGGGCGACCTGTCCTGGCTGCCCGGCGACTGCGTCGCCGTGGCCTTCGCCGGCAGCCGGCCCCTGCGCGCCGCCGCGCCGGAGGACTACCGCAGCGCGCTGGAAATCTTCGCCGAGGCGGCCGCGGAGCTGGCGCGGGACGGCCGTCGCCTGATCCTCTTCGCACCTCTCCCCGCCCGGCCCTGAGCGCTGCCGTCCGGTTCCCGTCGGCCGCTTGAAAACGGTCCGCCCGAACCTATATTCATAGCAGCCCGATCCATCCGACCCACCCAGCGTGAAAGGAGGCATCATCATGGCCAACATCATCAATCGCGATCCCTTCGAGGATCTGCTGCGCGGTTTCTTCGTCCGCCCGGTCGAAGTCGGCAATCTGCAGGCCGAAGCGCCCCAGGTGAAGGTGGACGTGAAGGAAGACAACGACGCCTACCAGGTGCATGCCGAACTGCCCGGCATCAGGAAGGAAGACATCCACGTCAACATCGACGGCCCGGTCGTGTCCATCAGCGCCGAACGCAAGCAGGAGAAGGAAGTCAAGGAAGGCGAGCGCGTGCTGCGCACCGAACGCTACTTCGGCAAGGTCTCGCGCAGCTTCCAGCTCGGCCAGGACATCGACGAGGGGCGCGCCACGGCGAAGTTCAACGAGGGGGTGCTGGAGCTGACCCTGCCCAAGAAGGCCGCCGCCCAGGCCAAGCGCCTGACCATCGATTAGGCCCAGCGCCCGCTTTCACCGGACCTTTCGCCCGACCGGCACCCGCCGGCCGGGCGAAATTCTTTCGGCACGCCCGGCGCGGTAGAATCCGCCGCACATTCCCACCCCAGACGGATGCCCCCATGACCGACTCCACCCGCGCCGACACCAGCAGCGTCACCCCCGCCCTCAAGGCCGCCGTCCTGGCCGAGGCCCTGCCCTACATCAAGCGCTTCTTCGACAAGACCATCGTCATCAAGTACGGCGGCAACGCGATGACCGATCCGCACCTCAAGGACTGCTTCGCCCGCGACGTGGTGCTGCTCAAGCTGGTCGGCCTGAACCCGGTGGTGGTGCACGGCGGCGGCCCGCAGATCGAAAGCCTGCTCACCCGCATCGGCAAGAAGGGCGAATTCGTCCAGGGCATGCGGGTGACCGATGCGGAGACCATGGAAGTGGTGGAGATGGTGCTGGGCGGCCAGGTGAACAAGGAGATCGTCAACCTCATCACCCAGCACGGCGGCAAGGCCGTGGGCCTGACCGGCAAGGACGCCGGCTTCATCCGCGCCAAGAAGCTGCTGATGCAGAAGAAGGACGCCCCGGCGGGCGACGTGGTCGACGTGGGCCAGGTGGGCGAGATCACCGGCATCGACCCCAGCCTGATCGCCTTCCTGGACCAGGGCGACTTCATCCCGGTGATCGCCCCCATCGGCGTGGGCGAGAACGGCGAGACCTACAACATCAACGCCGACGTGGTGGCCGGCAAGCTGGCCGAGATCCTCAAGGCCGAAAAGCTGGTGCTGCTCACCAACACCCCGGGCGTGCTGGACAAGGCCGGCAACCTGCTCACCGGCCTCACCCCGCGCCAGATCGACGAGTTGGTGGAGGACGGCACGCTCTCCGGCGGCATGCTGCCCAAGATCGGCTCGGCACTGGATGCGGCGCGGAACGGCGTGAAATCGGTGCACATCATCGACGGCCGCGTGGAGCACTGCCTGCTGCTGGAAATCCTCACCGACCACGGGGTGGGGACGATGATCAAGAGCAAGTAAGGGCGTGGCAGGCATGGGCAGGAAGCGCCGGGCCTGCCTCGCCTTGCTCTGCGGACTGCTGACCGGCACCTCGGCCGCTGCCGCCGTGCTGGTCGTCGGCCCCGGCGAGGCCATCACCCGCATCGGCGACGCGGCCCGGCTGGCGCAGGACGGCGACACGGTGCTGATCCTCCCCGGCACCTATCGCGGCGACGTGGCGGTGTGGACGCAGAAGCGCCTGGAAATCCGCGGCATGGAACCGCGGCCGGTGCTGGAGGCCGCCGGCAAGAGCGCGGAAGGCAAGGCCATCTGGGTGTTCCGCAACGGCAGCTTCACCGTCTCCAACCTCGAATTCCGCGGCGCGCGGGTGCCGGACGGCAACGGCAACGGCATCCGCTTCGAACGGGGCGAGTTGTCCGTGGAAGACTGCGTGTTCGACGACAACCAGACCGGCATCCTCACCGCCAACTTCAACGACTCCCGCCTCTCCGTGCGCCGCAGCGTCTTCGCCAACGCGCCGCGGGACGCCCGCCTGCCCCATCTGCTGTACGTGGGCCGGATCGCCCATTTCAGCGTGGAAGGCAGCCGTTTCCACAACGGCTTCCGGGGCCACCTCATCAAGTCCCGTGCCCAGGTCAGCGAGATCCGCTACAACCTGATCGTGGACGGTCCCGGCGGCGGCGCTTCCTACGAGATCGACCTGCCCAACGGCGGCGACGCGCTGGTCGTGGGCAACGTCATCGGCCAGAGCGCCGCCACCCAGAACCCGGTGGTGGTCGCCTTCGGCGCGGAAAGCCATGCCTGGCCCGGGAGCCGGCTGCGGCTGGCCCACAACACGCTGCTCACCGAAGGCTGGCGCCCGGCCTGGTTCCTGCGCACCTGGCCCGGCCGGCTGCCCGCCGGCACCACGGTGGAAACCCGCAACAACCTCACGGCCGGCTTCGGCACGCTGACCACGCTGACGCGGGGCACGCATGGCGGCAATGTCCACCTTCCCCCCTGGATTCTCGATCCGGGCACCTTCGACATCACCCTCGGCCAGTCTTCCATCCTGCGCGGCTGGGCCGGCCTGCCGTCCGCGCCTGCCGGCCCCCTGGCCCCCACGGCGGAATTCGCTTTTCCCCTCGGCACCCGCAGGCTGGAAGCTCCCGCGGAATGGGTTTCCGGGGCCTTTCAGAGCACCGAACTGCCGCTGGACGGCAGTTCCGACTGAACGGCCGCAGTCCTGCCGGCCGGATGTCACGGCGATATGCGTGCAAATCCACTAAACTCGCCGCATCCGCAACGACTCTTGTCCACGACCGGCTCCCACGCATGCAGCAGAGCTACGCCCTCCACCACCTGATCGGCGCTTCCGCCGAACGGAACCCGGACGCCGCCGCGCTGACCTTCTCCGGCGTCACGCAGGATTACGGCCAGTTCCACGCATCGGTGCAGTCCTTCGCATCCGGGCTGATCGCCCTCGGCCTCGATCGCGGCGAGCGCGTCGCCATCTACCTGGACAAGCGCTTCGAGACGGTCATCGCCAGCTTCGGCGCCACCGCGGCCGGCGGCGTGTTCGTGCCGGTCAACCCCATCCTCAAGCCCGAGCAGGTGGGCTACATCCTGCGCGACTGCAACGTGCGCGTGCTGGTCACCAGCCCGGAACGCTACGCCCCCCTGCGGGAGACCCTGGCCGCCTGCCACGACCTGCGCCACGTGGTGCTGACCGGCACGCCGGGCGACATGGCCCCGCTGCCCGGCACCTCCGTACACACCTGGACCGACCTGCTCGCCGCGCCGGCGGCGGTGGGCCATCGCATCATCGACACGGACATGGCGGCCATCCTCTACACCTCCGGCAGCACCGGTCGCCCCAAGGGCGTGGTGCTGTCCCACCGCAACATGGTGGCCGGGGCGAAGAGCGTGGCCCAGTACCTGGAAAACCGCGCCGACGACACCCTGCTGGCCGCGCTGCCCCTGTCCTTCGATGCCGGCTTCTCGCAACTGACGACGGCCTTCCATGCCGGCGCGCGGGTGGTGCTGCTCAACTACCTGCTGCCGCGGGACGTGCTCAAGGCCCTGGAACAGGAGCGTGTCACCGGGCTCACCGCCGTGCCGCCCCTGTGGATCCAGCTCTCGCAGCAACAGTGGCCGGCAGGCATCGCCGAACACCTCCGCTACATCGCCAACACCGGCGGGCGCATGCCGCTGGAAACGCTCACCCGGCTGCGCGCCGCCCTGCCGCGCACGCGCCCCTACCTCATGTACGGCCTCACCGAAGCCTTCCGCGCTACCTACCTGCCGCCGGAGGAAGCGGACCGCCGCCCCGACTCCATCGGCAAGGCCATCCCCAACGCGGAAGTGCTGGTGCTGCGGGAGGACGGCACCGAATGCGCACCCAACGAGCCGGGCGAACTGGTGCAGCGTGGCGCGCTGGTGGGCATGGGCTACTGGAACGACCCGGAGAAGACCGCGGAGCGCTACAAGCCGCTGCCCGCGGGCATCGCCGGGCGCGAGACGGGCCTGATGATCCCCGAACTGGCGGTGTTCTCCGGCGACACGGTACGCCGCGACGAGGAAGGCTTCCTGTACTTCATCGGCCGCCGCGACGAGATGATCAAGACCTCCGGCTACCGCGTGAGCCCCAACGAGGTGGAGGAAATCCTCTACGCCACGAAGCTGGTGGGCGAATGCGCCGCCTTCGGCGTCGCCCACGACACCCTGGGGCAGAGCATCGTCGTCATCGCCACGCCACCGGCAGGCGGTACGCTGGACGCCGCGGCCCTCCTCGCCGAATGCCGTGCGCGCATGCCGGCCTACATGGTGCCCGGCCGCATCGACGTGCGCAGCGGCCCCCTGCCCCGCAACCCCAACGGCAAGATCGACCGCAAGACGCTGGCCGGCGAAGTCTGACGCCGGCACCACGGAGACGACTGTGCTCGAACAGTTCAGCGGGATTCTTTACGGCGACACCCCTGCCCCCGATGCGGCAGCCCCCTCGCCCCAGGTGGCCCGCCTCGATTTTCCGGGGGGCACGCTGGCCTTTCGTCCCGGCGTGACGGTCTTCGAAGACGGCGGCGACCTCTGCCTGGCGCTGGGCACGCCCCGCTTCGACGACACGGCCCTGCAACAGACGAACCTCCAGCACGGGGCCGCAGCGGCCTGGGCGCAGGCCTTCCGCCGGCATGGCGACGAGGCTTTGCAGCAGGTGCGGGGCCGCTTCTGCGTGGTGCTGATCCGCGCCGGCGGCCGCGAGGCCCTGCTGGCCACGGACCGCTTCAGCACCTGGCCGATCTGCTACGGGGAACAGGATGGCCGGCTGGCCTTCTCCGACCGGGCCGACACCCTGCCCGGCATCCCCCGGCGTGTGTCTTCCCAGGCCGTGCTCGAATACCTCTTCTTCCACATGATCCCGGCGCCGACGACCATCTTCGCCGGCGTCTCGCGCCTGCCCGCCGGCCACCTGCTGAAATGGCGCAACGGTGAGGCCGAATGCGTGCGCTGGTGGCAGCCGGTCTTCGAAGAACACACGGCGCACGGCTTCGACGACGCCAAGGCCCGTTTCCTGCAAATCGTCGAGGACAGCGTGCGGCGCGAGGCGGAAGGGGCGAACGTGGGCTGCTTCCTGTCCGGCGGCACGGACAGCTCCACCGTGACCGGCATGCTGTGCAAGGTCTGGGGCGAGCCGGCGCGCAGCTACTCCATCGGCTTCGACGCCAGCGGCTACGACGAGATGGAGTACGCCCGCCTCGCCGCCCGGCGTTTCGGCGCCGACCACCAAGAGTACTACGTCACCCCCGACGACTTGGTCGCCGGCATTCCCCGGGTCGCCACCCATTACGACCAGCCCTTCGGCAACTCCTCCGCCCTGCCGGGCTGGATCTGCGCCACCCGCGCCCGGGAGGACGGCATCGGGAAGATGCTCGCCGGCGACGGCGGCGACGAACTCTTCGGCGGCAACAGCCGCTACGCCAAGCAGCGCATCTTCGGCTGGTACGAGGGCATCCCCGGCCCGCTGCGCCGCGGCCTGCTGGAACCGGCCCTGGCCCTGCCGGGCATGGACCGCATCCCGGTGGTGAAAAAGGGCGTCAGCTACGTGGAGCAGGCCCGCGTGCCCATGCCGGACCGCATCCACATGTACAACATGCTGGTGCGTCTGGGCACCGATACGGTGTTCGAGCCGGACTTCCTCGCCCGTGTGGACATCGGCAGCCCCGCCCGCGGCCAGCGCGCGGTGTGGGCGTCCACCGCGGCCCGCTCCCACATCAACCGCATGCTCCACTACGACTGGAAGTACACCCTGGCCGACAACGACCTGCCCAAGGTCATCGGCACCACCGGGCTTGCCGGCATCGACGTGGCCTTCCCGCTGCTCAGCGACGAACTCACCGACTTCTCCCTCACCCTGCCGCCGGCGTGGAAGCTCAAGGGCCTGACCCTGCGCTGGTTCTTCAAGGAAGCCCTGCGCGGTTTCCTGCCCGACGAGATCATCGCCAAGAAGAAACACGGCTTCGGCCTGCCCTTCGGCGTCTGGGCCTGCCGCCACGCCCCCCTCAAGGCGCTCGCCGCCGACGCCCTGGGCGGTTTCAAGGGCCGCGGCATCGTGCGCCCGGCCTTCGTCGACGAACTTCTGTCCACCCACCTGCCGGCCCATCCGGGCTATTACGGCGAAATGGTGTGGATCATGATGATGATGGAGTTCTGGCTGCGCGGGCACGAGACGAACGGCCCACTCCCATGGACGACCCCCTCCCCATGACCAATCCCCTCCCGCCCAAGGCGGCGCCCGCCCACGCCCCCATGACCCGCTTCCCCGTCGCAAATGGCGAACTGCTGGTGGGCGGCATCCCCCTCTCCCGCGTCGCCGCCCGGGTCGGCCGCACCCCGTTCTATGCCTACGACCGCAGCCTGCTCACCGCGCGCGTGGAAGAGCTGCGCGCCGCCCTGCCGCCGGCCGTCAAACTGCACTACGCCATGAAGGCCAACCCCATGCCGGCGCTGGTGTGCCACATGGCCGGACTGGTGGACGGCATCGACGTGGCCTCGGCGGGAGAACTGCGCGTGGCGCTGGACGCGGGCGCCGACCCGCGGGACATCAGCTTCGCCGGCCCCGGCAAGAGCGAGGCGGAACTGCGCCAGGCCGTGGCGGCGGGCATCCTGGTCAACGTGGAATCCTTCCGCGAAGTACCCATCCTGGCCGCCGCGCAGCAGGCCCTGGGCCTGCCGGCGCGGGTCGCGGTGCGCGTCAACCCGGACTTCGAACTCAAGTCCTCGGGCATGAAGATGGGCGGCGGCCCCAAGCAGTTCGGCGTGGATGCGGAAGAAGTGCCCGCGCTGCTGGCCGAAATCGGCCGCGTGGGGCTCGCCTTCGAAGGCTTCCATCTCTTCGCCGGATCGCAGAACCTGAAGCCCGAAGCCATCGCCGAAGCCCAGCAGAAGAGCTTCGCCCTGGCCCTGCGCCTGGCCGAGCACGCCCCGGCAACCGTCAGGACCCTCAACCTGGGGGGCGGCTTCGGCATTCCCTATTTCCCGGGTGAGCAGCCCCTGGACTTGGCGCCCATCGGCGACAACCTCGCCGCGATCGCTGCCGAGGCCGCGGCGAGGCTGCCCCAGGCCGAACTCGTCATCGAACTGGGCCGCTACCTGGTGGGCGAAGCCGGCCTCTACGTCGCCCGCGTGATCGACCGGAAGGTCTCCCGCGGCCACACCTATCTCGTCACCGACGGTGGCCTGCACCACCACCTGTCCGCGTCGGGCAACTTCGGCCAGGTCATCCGCAAGAACTACCCGGTCGTGATCGGCAACCGCATGGGCGCCGAGGCCACGGAAAACGTCTCCGTGGTCGGCCCCCTGTGCACACCCCTGGATCTGCTGGCCGACCGCATGAATCTCGCCGCGGCCCAGCCGGGCGATCTGGTAGTGATCTACCAGTCCGGCGCCTACGGGGCGAGCGCGAGTCCGCAGCAATTCCTCGGCCACCCGCCCGTGACCGAAGTGCTCGTGTGAAGACACCTGTGGGAGCGGGCTTGCCCGCGATAGGGCAGTTCCGGGTGCAAAGGACGCCGCATCGCGGGCAAGCCCGCTCCCACCCCGATGGCTGCCGGCGTTCGATTGCCGCTTCAGTTGGTGGCGGTCTGCTGCTCCGGCTCGCTCCAGCGCCCGGCCCGCTTCAGCTTGTCCCGCAACCCCGGCAGCGAGAATCCGCCCCGGTAGGCGGAATGGGCGCTGGCGAGCGCCTTGTCGAAATCCCCCACCTCGAAGTAGGCCAGCCCCAGGTTGTAGCGCAGGTTGGGGGAGTCGCCGCCGTTCTTCAGCGCCGCCTCGAACTGGGTGACGGCAGCCTGGTGCCTGGCCTTGCGGAACAGGTAGATGCCGTAGGCCATGCGCACCATGGGATCGTCCGGGCGGAAGCGGACGCCGCGCTCGAACCAGCACTCCACCGTGTAGCGCGTGCCTTCGGGGGGATTGCGGCCCGAGCGCATGGACCACTCGGCCATGGTCATCAGCGCCTGGGGATGGTTGGGATAGACGTTGAGCGTATAGGCGATGTCGCCGGCAAGGTTCTTGGTCGAACTCCCCTTGCGCATCATGCGCACGTCCTCGGTGAAGTGCCGCCCCTCGACCATCGCCCTCTTGTCCGCGGTCGTGGTGCGATAGTCGTAGGGTCCGTTCGACGTCTTCGCGAAGGGATCTCCGCAATCCATCTCCTGCGCATGGGCGCCGGCAAGCACGGCCAGCCCGCCGCACACCAGCAATACCCTCGATACATGCCGTCTCAGGTCCATAAGCTCGATCCGTAACACCGGGTTCTTGCCGCAACGTCCGCAAGCGTGCGCTTCGCCACGGGCGGCAGACAAGGAAACATCACACAATAGAGAGCCATTCCGCCACGCTGCCGGCATCCTGACAAAGACGAGATGAGCCTCTACACGCCCATCGTCGCAAACATCCTGTTCCCGCTCCACGAGCGCCTCAAGGGACACGACACGACGCGCATCCTGCGGGAACTGGAGGCGACCCAGTGGTACGCCCCCGACCGGCTGCGCGCCCTGCAGGCCGCACGCCTGAAGGCGCTGCTGCAGGCGGTCGCCGGCAGCGTCCCGTTCTACAGGGACCGCGTGGGCGACCCCGCCGCCGCGGCGAAGACCGATGACCCGCTCGAACTGCTGTCCACGCTCCCCATCGTAGACAAGACCCTCATCCGCAGCCACGCCACGGACTGGTGCGCGCGTGGCGCGGACAGGCTGATCGCCCTGCAGACCAGCGGTTCCTCCGGCGAGCCCCTGCACTTCAGACTCGGCCTGCATCGCATCAGCTTCGACATCGCCGCCAAGTGGCGCGCCACGCGCTGGTGGGACGTGGATGTCGGCGACCGGGAAATGGTGCTGTGGAACTCGGCGCTGGAGAACGACGCCCAAGACCGCGTGCGCCGGTTCCGGGACTGGCTGTTCCGCTCCCGCCTGGTCCCCACCCGCGAGCTCGGCCCTGCCCAATTGGATCGGGTCCTGGACGACATGCGCCGCTTCCGCCCGAAGATGCTGTTCGGCTACCCCTCCGCCCTGGCGCGGCTCGCCTGGCGTGCCCTCGACAAGGGCCGCCCGCTGAACGACGTCGGCGTGCGGGTGGCCTTCTGCACCTCGGAAGTGCTGCGCCCCGAATGGCGGCAGGCCATCCACGAGGCTTTCGGCTGCGGCATCGCCAACGAATACGGCGCCCGCGACGCGGGCTTCATCGCCCGCGAATGCCCCGCGGGCAGCCTGCACGTCACCGCCGAGGAGGTGATCGTCGAGGTCGTGGACGCCCAGGGCAGGCCCGTGCCGCCCGGCGTCGAGGGCGACATCCTGGTCACCAACCTGGTGGGGCCGGAATTCCCCTTCATCCGCTACCGCACCGGCGACCGCGGCCGGCTGGCCGCCACCCCCTGCGCCTGCGGCCGCGGCCTGCCCGTGCTGGAGGAAGTCGCCGGCCGCAGCAACGACGGCCTGGTCGGCGAGAACGGCGCGTGGATCCACGGCAGCGCCATCAACCACCTGATGCGGGAGATACCCGGCCTGAAGGCCTACCGCATCGTCCAGGACGCTCTACAATCCCTGGAAATCCTGCTCGTGCTCGACCAGCCCCTCGCCGAGTCCGTGTCCACCCGGCTCGCGGGCCACGTGCGCCGGCTGCTCGGCCCCGGCACCGGCACCCGCATCCGGCAGGTGGACGACATCCCGCCCCTGGCGAACGGGAAATTCCGCCACATCGTGTGCAAGGTCAGCCCCCAAGACGGACGGCAAACCCCATGAAGCCCCTGCACCCCTTCACCCTCGGCGCCGGCCTCGCGTCCCCGGGCGGCCGGCGCGGCAAGCTCTCCATCCTGATCTTCCACCGCGTCCTGGAGCGGCCCGACCCGCTGCTGTCCGGCCTGCCGGACGTGGCACGCTTCCGCTGGCAGATGAAGCTCCTCGCCGACCACTTCCGCGTGCTGCCCCTGCGGGAAGCGGCCCGGCGGCTGCAGGACGGCAGCCTGCCCGCGCGGGCCGCCTGCATCACCTTCGACGACGGCTACGCCGACAACTACACCACCGCGCTTCCCGCGCTGCAGTCCTTCGGCCTGCCGGCCACCTTCTTCGTCGCCACCGCCTTCCTGGACGGCGGGCGCATGTTCAACGACACCCTGATCGAACTCGCCCGGCGCCTCCCGGAAGGCCGCCACGACTTCGGCGACGAGGGTCTCGGCACGATCGACATCCGCACGCTGGCCGACCGCCGGGCCCTGATCGGCAAACTCATCGGCCACTTCAAATACCAGCCCCCCGCCCAGCGCCTCGCCGCGGCCGAAGCCCTGGCCCGGCGCTTCCGGGTGGACCTGCCCGACGACCTGATGATGAGCACAGACCAGTTGCGCGCGCTGCACCGCAGCCCGGACGTGGAGATCGGCGGCCACACCCGCAGCCATCCCATCCTGACCCGCCTCGACGACGACGAAGCCCTGGACGAGATCCGCGCCGGCAAGGAAAGGCTGGAAACCCTGCTGGAAGCGCCGGTCCGCAGCTTCGCCTACCCCAACGGCCGCCCGGAGAAGGACTACGCCGACCGCCATGCGCAGATGGTCCGCGACTGCGGCTTCGAGCTGGCCGTGAGCACGGCGCCGGTCGCCGCCGCCGGGCGGCACGACCCCTTCCAGCTCCCCCGTTACACGCCGTGGGACAACACCCCGACCCGCTTCATGCTGCGCATGCTTCGCACCCTGGCCGGCGCGCACTGACCATGCCCGGACACATGCCTTCCGTGCCGGCGGCCGTCGACACCCTGCTCGACGGGCTCGCCGCCGCCCTCCGCGCCCACATCGACCCCGAGCGCGGCCTGCTGGACCCCATCCGGCAGGCGCCCACACCGCCCGACCACTACGGCAACACCGCCGCCGCCCTGGCCCTGTTTGTGCGCGGCGCCGACGACTGGCCCCGGGCCCGGCAAGCATTGCAGGCCTGGATCACCACGGACGATGCCCGACTCGGCCATCTGCCCTTCAATCGCCTGCTGCTGGTCCTGCTCGCCCAGGTCATGGAGCAACGCCGCGCCGACGCCAGCGAGCTCGGGCAAGTCCGCGCCGCGATCCGGCGTTGCCGGTTGCGCGCGACCTATCCCTCCAATAACTGGACCCTTCTCGCCCAGACCTGCCGCCTGCTCGAAGCACCGCCCGACAGGCGGGAGCGGGAATCCGCCCGCCTGTGCAAACTGTTCGAACGCTGGACCACGCCCGCGGGCGGGTTCATCGACTTCCCCGAACGGCCGACGGAACACCTCGCCACGCCCCTCGCCTACCACCACAAGGCCCTGTTCCTGGCCGCGCTGGCGAGCCGCTTCCACGACGCCCCCGCCCTCGCCGACCACGCCCGGCGCCTGCTGGACTGGGCCGCCCGGAGCTGGAACCCAGCCGGCTACGCGGGCGGGCTGGGGCGTAGCAACCACGCCCTGTTCGGCGACGCCTGCCTGCTCGCGGCGATGCTCCTGCTCGGCGTACACGAATCCGCACCGGAATCCGTCGCCGCCCTCGCCACCCGCCTGTCCGCCCAGCGGCGCCCCGACGGCCTGCTGTGGCTCACTCCCGGCGGCGCGCAATCGGGCACCGCGAGCTGGGACGGCTACATGCACCTGTCGGTGTACAACGCTTGGGCGGCGGCCGTCGTCGGCATGGCCTGCCATCTCGCGGCGCTGAAACCCCGGACCGGCGACTTCATCTGGCGAAAGCCGGACCCCGGCTGCTTCCACGATGCGCAGGCCGGCCTCCTGTCCTGGCATTCTCCCCGCGGCACCCATGCCCTGCTCACGACCCGGGGCCAGCCGCCCCAGTCCTTCAGCCGCAACGCGGCGGACCTGCGCTACGCGGGCGGCGTGATCCTGCACCTGGCCGGCACCGACGGAGCCCCCCGCGTTCCCCCGCCGCTGCGGCTGAAGAAGGCGAACCTGCTGGCAAACCCGGCATTGGCCGGGTGGACGCCGATCTTCGACGTGGCGGGCGAACTGCATGCCCTGTCGGACTTCGACACGGTGACTGTGACGCCCCTGGAAGACGGCGTGCGCATCGAACTGGAAGGCCAGCCGCGCATCGTCTTCCGCCCGCCCGCCCGCTCCCTGCTGGAACGCGCGATCTCGGCGCTGGACTGGCGCCTGTTCCATGGCCGCTTCGGACGCCATGCAAGCCTCCACCGCAAGGCCGCGGCCGGCCTGCGGGCACGGCTGTCCCTGGACGTGAGCGACGCGCCCGTGCTGCGCATCGCCTCCACGCTGGAAATCGCGGCAGCCCCCGACGCCTCCGCGATCTACCTGAACCCCCTCGGCCACGCGCTGACCGCCCCCCTGCCGGCGGCATCCGGCATCCGCTGCACCCCGTTCCACTCCAGCCTGCCCGACGGGCACGCCTGCGCCGGGGAGCCGATTGCGCTTCAGGCCGGCACGCAATCCTGGTCCTTCGTGCTGCCCCTGGGCGCGGCCCACCCCGAACTCGACGCAGAGCACCCAGGAGTCCCCCCGTGTTCGCCGTAATCATTCCCTACTTCCAGCGCCAGCCGGGCATCCTGGCCCGTACCCTGGAATCGGTCGCCCTGCAGGACGTGGCAGAGCCGGTCCATGTCTATGTGGTCGACGATGAATCGCCCGCTCCGCCCGAGCCCGAAGTCGCCCAGGTGAGTTGGCCGGCCCATTTCAGCGTCCGCATCCTGAAAAAGAGGAACGGCGGCCCGGGCTCGGCGCGCAACCTCGGCCTCGACCATCTGGGTGAGGAACGCTACGTCGCCTTCGTGGATTCGGACGACTGCTGGGCCCCCTATCATCTGAGCGCCGCCAGGTACGCCTTCGACCACGGCTACGACTTCTACACCGCCGACTGGTGCATTGATGACAAGGGCACCCGCGCCCATGGGCATTTCTACGGCGATGCGCTGAAAACCAGAGCCATCGCCGGCGTCGACTGGGCCGTGGAACTGGACGACGACTTGATCAACTACACCGTTTACGGCCCGATCGGCTCGACGTGCTCGATGGTATTGACGCGCGAACTGGTGAGCGGCATCCGTTTCGCCGGCGGGTTGCGCACGGCCGGCGAGGACGGCCTGTTCGCCACCACCATCGCCGCCCGCCGCCCCCGCGTGTTCATCTCGCGCCGCATCGACACGCATCTCGGCCGGGGCGTCAACATCTTCTCCTCGGGCGGCTGGAACTCGCGCCAGAGCCTCATGCGCAGCATCTATTTCCTGCGTTCCCGGCTGCTGATGAAACCCCTGGTCTCCGGCCACCCGGTCGCCGCCGAACGCCTGCAGAAAAAGATCGCCGGCGCCCGGCGCGCAGTGTGGCGGGGGCTGCTGTCCACCCTCAAGCGCCGGGAACTCCCGCCCCGGGAGTTGCTGTCCCTGCTCGCCGCCGACCCGCCCCTGCTGCTCGGTGCCCCGGCACACATCCGCGCGATCCTGCGTAGCCGGGCCGAAGGGGGCCATTAACCCGGCAATCAAATACACGTAATGGTCCGGATGGTTTGTTCCTCCCCCTTCAAGGGGGAGGTCAGGAGGGGGATGGGTTTCGGTTCAGCCCGTCGATAGACCCATCCCCACCCCAGCCCTCCCCTTGAAGGGGAGGGAGCAGCGGCGCCGTACTTCACTTGACATCACCTGATTGATTGCCGGGTTAATGGAACACGCTACGGTGGCGATACACCAACGCCCCGCTCTCGTGCAGCCACAGGATCACGCCGTATTCGTCGATGGGGATGGGCACCATGCCGGCCCCGCCCGGGCTGTAGCCGAAGGGCCAGGTGATGGCGTTCCATTCGGCCGCGAGGCGCCATTCGTCCCGCTCCGGGTCCAGTTCGTACATCACCCTGCCCCCCGACCAGAACACCAGGTAGTTGCCGGAAACCGGGTCGTAGCTCAGGTCGGTGTTCTTGATGAGCATGTCGAAGGGCGCGTCGCGCAGGTGGCGCACCGTCCCCTTGCCGTCGATGAGATCCACCTTGCGCGGGCTGTCGTTGCCGCCGGCCACCAGCATGTCGCCGCGTTTGGCGTTGAAGCGGGCCAGCGAATGGTAGCCGTCCACGGCCGAACGCCCCATACGGGTCCATTCGCCGTCGCGAAAGGCGAACAGATGGCCGCCCCGCCCCAGCGCCACCAGCCTGTCGAGCCCGTAGTGCCATTCCATCGGGACGAACCCGGTCACCGGCGCGCCGGGCAGCGCCTCCCAGCGCTCCTCGTCGATCAGGTAGCGGTAGAGACCCGCCTCCCCGCCCAGCCGGTAATAGTGGCCGCGGCGCCAGTCCAGGGCGGTCCTGCCGTAGATGTGCCCGAACTGCTCGTAGCGCGCCGGCGCATCCCCCTGCCAGCCCAGTTCGAGCCATGCACCGCGGCGCTCGTCGAAGCAGATGAACTTCAGGTAGCGGCGCAGGCCCAGGAAGTACGCCCGCTTGCGCTTCGGGTCCCAGTGTCCCGAATCCGACCAGCCGTGGATCGCCAGGGATTTGCCGTCCTCGGTATCGACCCGCAACAGTTCGCTGAAGCTTCCCGTTCCCGCCGGCAGAGGCGCGTCGAAACGCCGGAAGGTGCCCGCTTCGGTCTGCCGGGCCAGGCTGGCGAGCGCGTCCGGCGCCGCCTCGGCTGCGCCGCCCCCGGCGAAGCACCCGAGCGCAAGCGCCGCCATGCACACGAACCGACGCCAGAACGACCGGGAGCCGCGGCCGGGCCGGGCGTTCATGCCTTTCACTTCGGCAGGATTCTGCGCACCAGCGCAGCGATGCGGGGCCACCGGCCCAGCAGGGCGAGGGCCGAATACTCGATGCCCCGCGGCCTTCCCGCCACCAGCCAGAACGCGCCCAGGGCAACCAGATAGACCAGGGCGCCGAGGGGTACCAGCGCCGCCAATGCCAGCGCCGCCCCGCCTTCGTCCGGCGCAAAGTCCAGACTGCGGCCCACGAGCCATACCGCGAGGCTCATCGCCCCGCAGGCCAGCACCGGCCGCCACACCGTGCCGAGGAAATCGCGCCCGCTCATGGCCACGACCGAACACACCAGATACACGCCCAAGGGCAGGATCACCAGCGACGCGATGACTTTCGCCCACCCCACCATCACCACCTCACCGCCGTTCAGCAGCCAGTAGAAGATCAGCGGGAACATGACGGTCACCTCCAGCAGGCCCAGCGCCGCGAGCCAGGACGGCTTGCCCTTGGCGACGAAAAGCGCGTTCCGGTTGCCCTGTAGCAGCCGGGTGATGCCGTACAGGCCCAGCACCCGGACCAGCGGCACCGCCTCCCCCCAGCGGGGCCCGAGCAGCAGGAGCACCAGCGGCTCGGCGAGCAGGACGAGTCCGACCGTGACCGGCAGCACGATGGTCGCGATGCTCGCCTGGGTGGACAGATAGACGCTGCGCAGGGCTTGCGGATCGTCGACGATCTTCGCGTAGCCGGGGAAAACCGCCCGCATCACCGGCAGGTACAACTGGGTCGTCGGCAAGGATGCCAGCTCGCTGCCCACCCGATAGGCGCCGAGGGCCTGGGCGGGCAGGAACTTGCCGACCACGAAATCGGAGCCGCGCTCGCGGATGAAGGAAATGATGTGGTCGATGGACATCCAGACCGAGAACCCCAGCATTTCGCGCCAGGCCCCCAGGGAGAACCCGGGGCGGTAGGCGTGCATCACGTAGCTCAGCAGCACGCCGACGATGGCCGACGCGAGCATGCCGAAGGCCAGCGCCCAGTAGCTTCGAAAATAGAGGGCCAGCGCCACCGTGGCAACCACGCTGATCAGCTTCTTCATCAACTGGAAGCGGAACTCCTGGTCGAAGCTCAGCTCCTTGCGGAAGTTGACGATGCCGATGTTCTCGAAGGCGCCGACCAGGGAGACGAGGGCGAAAACGTACAGAATCTCCCGGATGCGCGGCTCGTCGTAGAAGGCGGCGACCGCGGGTGCCGACAGGTAGAGGATGAGGGCGGTGGCCCCCTTGAGCAGAATTCCCAGGGTCCACGCCGTGTCGTAATGCACCCGGTCGGCCGCCTTCTTGCGGATCAGGGCTGCATCGAAGCCCAGGAAACCGATCAGCTCCACCAGCGCGTAAAAGGCCAGGGCCATGGCCACGAGGCCGAAATCCTCGGGCAGCAGCAGGCGCGCCAGGACGACGGTGCTGATCAGCCCCAGGCTGCGCTGCAGCAGGCGCAACCCGACCATCCAGGCGGCACCCCTGACGATCTTGGAGGATACGTTCGGCATGTTCTTCTTTCGTCACCCGGTCATCGCGGCCGGGAATCGGTCATTGGGTTTCGAAGCCGGAAAAGAGCGTCCCGTGCGGCACATCGAAATGGGTCGCGCCCCGCTGGTTGGCCTCCACGTTGTATTCCACCACCAGCGGCCCTTCACCGGTCACGGCGATGTCCATGCCGGAGAAACGCGCTCCCGGCAGCACGCGCAGCGCCGTGCAGGCCACCTCGACGCACTCCTTCCAATATGGAATCTGCAATCCCTGCAGGGGTCGCCCGGAATCCGGATGGCACAGGTGCTCGTTGCGTTCCAGGGTCAGGTCCAGCGCACGCACGATCACGCCGCTTTCCAGGTCGATGGCGCAGGCCAGCCCCCCCGCGGCCGTGTTGTCCACCACGCTGCCGACGCGGCCCACGCGCAGGAAGGCACCCACCACGTGTACGCCGCCGCAATCGTGTACGACCCAGATGCGCAGCGTATTCACCGAACTGGGATTCAACTGTGCCAGGGCCTCGTGCTGCGCGATGGTGCGCTCGACGACATACCCCGCCGGGGACGACAGCAGGCGCTGCTCCAGTTCATCGGCACTCACGGCTGCGCCGGAAATCGGGTCCGAGAACAGCAGGCGCTCGCCGTCCACCACCGTATCGAGGGCGAACACGCCCCGCCCGCTGTCGCCTTCGGCCGGCTTGAAGAAGAATCCGCCGCCACCGGCTTCCTTCAGCACGGCTTCCAGTTGCGCGACCGTGGTCAGCGGCCGGCCGGCCACGGCATGGCCCTGCCGTGGATGGAAGAGGCCCATCAGCGGCGTGGTGGGAATCCTCAGCCCCGCCAGCAGACATTTCTCGCTGAGCTTGTTCTGGGAAATCTTGAAATAGGCCGGATCGTTGATGCGATGGACGAAGCGGAGGAATTTGCGCCCGTTCCAGTGCTTCGCCTTTTCCGCAAACGGCAGCTCCGGGCGCCAGAAGCGGGCCATCAGGTAGTAGCCCGGCCCCAGGCCACGGAAGACATAGAGCCAGGCCATCTCCGCGAGCTGGCGGGAGAAGGGCAGCCCGCCCGCACCGGCCTTGCGCGCCATGACGGCCGAGAACGAACGCAACCGGGTCAGCACGATGGGACCGGCTCCGCTTTTCCGGCGCTCATGCCCGTGCCTCCAGAATGGCGGACAGCTCCCTGCGCATGCCCCGCTGTTCGGCGACCTGGTGGAGTTCCACGCCGTAGCCGGCGTTCGCCTCGACGATGAGCGGCCCGCCGTCGGTCAGGGCCACGTCCCAGCCCAGGGTGGGCGCTTCGCGCAAGCCCAGTTGAGTGCGGCGAATCAGGCCGATGGTGTCGTCCCAGAACGGCAGTTGGAAGCCGGAAATCCTGCACCCCGTGTCGGGATGGCGATCCAGGGTCACCATGGTCGGCCAGTCCCGGTGTCGGGACATCACACCGGCGCCCAGCGTCCCGGTTTGCAGATCGACGGGCACAACGAGGTTGCCGCTCGCACCTTCCGAAAAATTGTCGGTGACGCTGTCGCCCACGGGAATCTTCAACAACCCGGCCAACAGATGTACGGTCCCACCCCGCAGCAGGGTCACGATGCGCACCGTCCCCAGCGCCCGCGGCATCAGCCCGGCGGCCAGTTCCGCGCAGGGCCGGATCAGCGGCTGCACCAGCCAGCCCGAATGGCCGGCGGGATGCGCCATGCAGTGCTCGAAGAGATCCGCCGCCGTCCCCTCGCGCCCGGCGAAGCACCAGCCGCTCCCGCGCCGCACGGCGGGAAAGGCGCCATCCCCGTGGGCGCCGTCCACCGTCTTGAAGAACAATCCGTCGGGAAAGCCGTCGGCGGCCCGGCCGAAGGACTCCGCATCCGAAAAGACGGCGAACCCTTCCGCAGACGGCGACGCTCCCGGCCCGGCCAGCACACCCAGGATGGGGATCGTCGGCACCCCGGCCGCCGTCAGCCAGGCATGGAACTGCAGCTTGTCCGTGACCAGCCGCTGCCCCGCGGCGTTCATCCTGCGGGTGCAGGCATTCACCTCGACGCTCTCCACGAAGCTTCCCCAGGCCCCGGCGGGCACCCGGTACAGGGAGAACTGGGCGTAATAGAACGGGCCGAAGCCATGGACGAGCCGGGCGTACAGCACTTGCGCCCAGGCGACCGGGACGGACTTTCCGCCCAGCTTCACGGCATCGGCCACCGCCCGCCGGTAGCCCGCGATGAGGGTGCCCAGGCTCATGGGAGGCTACGCATCCCGCGCCGGACGCAGGGCGCACAGCGCCAGATACAGCCAGGGCTTGAGGCTGAAGGGCTTGAGCTTCACGGCCTCCCGGAACTCGTTGCGGGCCTTGGCCGTGCGGCCCTTGTGGTACCAGCCGTAGCCGGCGCGCACGCGCATGCCGAAAAGCCGGGCGGACAACTCGTCCTGCGAGATCGCCTCCCCGTTCGGGCTCGCCAGCCCCCAGCGCTGCACCGCGGCCTGGATGATCTCCACCGCGTGGTTCGTGCCGGGGCTCCCCCGCCCCCGCGCGGTGGCGCTGGCGTCGTGGCGCCGGTACAGGGCCATCACCGCGCCGAGGCGATGGATTTCCGTCTCCCGCGAAGCGCGCAGCCAGTAGTCGTAATCCTGCCCCAGCCGCAGTTTCTCGTCGTAGCCGCCGATGCGCTCGATCAGGGCGCGGCGCATCACCACGGTGGAGGTCCATACGAAGTTGCTCAGCAGCAGCTTGTGGTAGACCCAGCCGGAGTTCTCCGCCTCGGGCGGGGCTTCGCCCACCGGCGGAAACAGGGTGTCGGGGTCGGGAAAAGAACCGTCCGCATCCGCCGTCCAGAAGGAAAAACCGCCGCACACCAGGCCCAGGTCCGGATGGGCGTCCAGGTAATCGATCTGCGCCTTCAGCTTGCCGGGCAGCCAGACGTCGTCCGCGTCCAGGAAGGCCACGTACTCGCCGCGCGCCTCGCGCATCCCCAGGTTGCGCGCCGTGGCCGCGCCGCCGTTGGCCTTGCGGAACAGGCGCACGTCCGGGAACTCGGCGCCCACGTGGTCGGCGGTGCCGTCGGTGGAGCCGTCGTCCACGACGACGATCTCCAGATTGCCGTAATGCTGCGCATGGATGCTGCGGATCGCCTCGCCGATGTGCTCGCGCACGTTGTACGCGGGGAGGACGACGGAGACGAGGGGTTGCGGTGCGTTCATGGCTTCTGCGCTCATGCTGCGTCCGGCTGCGCGCACGGCTCGCGCAGCGGCGATGGATGCGGCCGGGATGCCGCGACCGTGCCCAGCCACTGCAGCGTGAGGTCGGTCAGGCGGGCATTCCACTCGGGCCGCGAGAAAGTGTGATCGGCCTCGGCGACGACGTGCAGGGCACCGCCGCCCTCTTCCGGGAAGGGCTGCCACGACGGCGTGCTGCGGGCGTGGTGGAGGAACTCCGCCGCCGTGAGGTCGTTGCCGCTCAACACGAACAGCACCTTGCCCTGCAGATGTTGCCAGCCGATGGCCATGCGCTGCTGGAAACCCGCCGGCCTCTTGCCGGCCGGCGACCGCTTCGACGACCGGGCACGCAGCACGCGCCACACCGATGTGGCCGCATCCGCCAGGGAACTCCGCCAGGCGAAATCCCCCGACACCAGCTTGCGCCACAGGGCGGGATCGAACAGACGCCGGGCGTAATAGTGGCTGACGCGTGCCTGGGCCAGCGTGGCTTCGCTGCGCACCCAGGGATTGACCGCGACGATGCCGCCCACGCGGGAATCGGCGGGGGCATACATCAGCGCCGCCGAGGCCCCGTCGCACAGCCCCCACAGCACCACGCCACCGAGTTCCGGGCATTGCCCCAGCAGCGCGTCGATGGCGGCCCGGATGTCCTCGTCCACCGCCTGGAAATCCCGCCGGGGTGCGGCGCTGTCGCCCATGCCCCGGTAGTCGAAGCGCAGGCAGGGGAAACCGGCGCGGGCCAGCTCGCGGCCCAGCAAGGTGAACTGGCGATGGCTGCCGGCCCGGTACTGGGGTCCGCCCACGACGACGACCACGCCCACGCTTGCCGGCTGCACGGGCCGGTGCAGCACGCCCACCAGGAGCTCGCCCGCGCACGGAAAGACGAGGGGTGTCTCGCTCATGCGGGACGCCTCGCCGCATCGATGCCGGCCGCCATCAGCGCCCGCGTGCGGGCGAGCAGTTCGGAGACTTCCTCGATCTCCTGCGTCTGCCAGAAGGGCGGCCCCTCCACGGCGGCGAAGGAAACGGGCACTTCCCGGGCCGTCCACGCTTCATGCAGGCGCGCGAAGGCGGGGGTCGGCTCCAGCGCTCCGGGGGCACCGATGTGCAGCCAATGCACCGCGGGCACTGCCGCGACGGCGCTCAGGGCGGCGTGCTGCATGCCGCCCGCCAGCGCGGGAGAAATGGAATAGCCGGCCACCTCGGCGGGCTCGCCAGCATCGAGCCGCTGTTGGGGCGAACGGGTCTCGTCCACCGCCTTGCCGACGATCCGAGCCGCTTTCCACAGGCGCAGGAACTGTTGCAGATGCTGCTTGCCGCTGGTCACAGGCTGCCACAGCAGCAGGCCGCAGCGCAGATCGAAGCGGCGGACGGCCTCGGCGGCGAGCAGCCCCCCCAGCCGCAGGCCCCACAGCCAGATCTCGCCCACCTCCTGGCCCCGCATCCAGTCCACCGCAAGCTTCACGTCGGCCAGCCAGGCGTCCCAACCTGCGTCGCCGAAGTCGCCGCTGCTGTCGCCGGTGCCGAGGGGGTCGATCTGCATCACCAGCCAGCCGTCGGCGGCCAGCAGGTCGGCCTGCAGCGCCACCATGCGGCGGGACCTGTTCATCTCCTCGCCGAAGGCCGGGATGTGCACCACCCCGCCCTTGCGCTCCACCCCTGCGGGCGGCGCGCGCAGGACGCAGAACCGGAAACCGTCCGGCACCGGCAGGTGAAAAGCCTGGATGCCGGACGTCACCGCAGTTCAGCCGAGCTTGGCGGCCACCGTATCGACCAGCGACCCGACGGTGGCAAAGGATTGGCCATCGATCTCGTCGTCTTCGAACACGACGTCGAAACGCTCCTCGACCGCGGCGATGATCGCCACCACGGCCATGGAATCGAGTTCGGGAATGGCGCCCAGCAGGGGGGACTCGCGCTCCATTCCCGCAGTGCGGCCCTGCAGGCTGAGCGTGTTGTCGAGAATCGTCAGTATCTGTTGTAGCAGGTCCAATGCTGTTCTCTCTTCGTGCCACGGCAACGCATGATTCGTGGATTATATGTGCAGTAGGGGTGCCGTCCTCGTGACAAAATGGGTGCAATGACACGGAACTTGCCCATGATAGATCCTGCCCATCCGCCCGCGGTGGTCGTCGGACTCTGCGCGCATGGCCTCGGCATTGCCCGCGCCCTCCACGGTGCCGGCGTGCCGGTGCATGCCCTTGAAGCCAATCCCCAGCTTCCCGGTTTGCGCACGGCCTGCGCACGCATCCATCCGGTGGCGGACATCAACGGCGAGGGCTTGGTGGATGCGCTGCTGAGGCTCGCCCCGGAACTGGGCGATGCCGGCAGGCCGGTGCTGCTCCTGACCAACGACCGCATGGCCGAGACCATCGGCCGCCACGTGGACGAGATCGAACGGCATTACGTGCTGAGCTGGGGCCACGCCGCCGCGAGGCTGTTGCCCCTGCTGCACAAGCAGCACATCGAGGAACGCTGCGGACAGACCGGCATCGCCTATCCGCGCACGGTCCTGGTAAAGAATCTCGAGCAGCTCGCGCAACAGCTCGCCGGCCTGCGCTTCCCGGTGATCGCCAAACCGGTACGCCCCGTCTCCGCCTTCAAGACCATCGTCGCCCACTCCGCGGCGGAACTGGACGCGGCACGGCCCCGCCTGGCCCAGAGCATGCCGGTGATCGTGCAGGAATTCATCCCCGGGGACGACGGCCACATCCGCTTCGGCGCCCTGTACCTGGACCGCGGCCGGGTCGTCGCCCGCTTCGAGGGCCGCAAGCTGCGCTCGCGCCCCATGGGTCACACCACCATCGCCGTGTCCGAACCGTCCGACGAGGTAAACGAGCTCGCGGTGCGCTTCTTCGAAGGCCTGGAGCTGTCCGGCCCGGTCTCGCTGGAACTCAAGAAGGATGCGGACGGTACCTCCTGGGTCATCGAGCCCACGGTGGGCCGGACGGACTTCTGGGTGGGCCTGTGCATCGCCAACGGCGTGAACCTGCCCCTGATCGAATACCGGGTCGGCGCCGGGCTCGGCGCCCAGGCCGGCACCCAGACGGGCAAGGGCCTGTGGATCAACGGCGAACGCGATCCGGCGGCCCTGGGCTGGCTGCTGCTGCACCATCCCGCCTTCCTGGTGGGACGGCCCATCAAGGGCGTCTATGCGGAACGGACGGACCCCGCCCCCTTCGCCCTCACCGTCCGCCGCCGCCTGCGCAAGCTCCCCGGGCAGGCCCTGCGTGCCGTGCGCCGCCTGCTGCCGGCCCACTGAGCCCCCATGAACGCCCCGCCGTCCCCCGACATTCCTGGCGTGCGCGACCGCGCCGCCAGACTGTGCGAGACGCTCGCTTCCCGTCTCGCCGCGGACTGGCCGGACCTGTGGCAGGCCTGCGAGGCGGGCCGCCCCCTGCCGGCCACCGCAATCCCGCCCGCGGCGGCCGATCCACTCGCCCGCCACGAACTCGCCTCGCTGCTGCGGGAGGCGGGTCCGGAACGCGCCCCCATCGCGCTGCCCGCCTCCGTCACCGCACTCTACGCCGCGGAGCACGAACGCATCCTCGCAGCCCTCGAAGACGAAGGCACCCCGGTGGCCCCCGCCGCCGACCGCTGGAAGAAGAACCACGCCATCCTCACCGGGCAGCTCATCCCGGTGGGCGCGGAATTCGCGCAGCCTGCCTCCGGCATCCCCCGCAGCCTGCTGCTGCGAGGAGGCTTCGCCCAGCAACTGCGGATGCTGCGCACCGTGGCCCTGGAGACGGGCGGTTTCCGCCCCCTGCTGGAACTGCATGCCCATCCGGACAGCCTCGCTACCTTCCACGAGGAAGGCTGGCGCGCCACTTACCATCGCCTCGCCGAAATCCTGCAGCTCAATCCCGCGTACCGGGGTGTCATGGCATCGAGCTGGTTCCGCGATCCCGCGCTGCGGACCATCAGCCCCCGGCTGGGCTATCTCCGCGACTACCCGGAACGGCACGGCGCGCGCATGTTCCTGACCGGGGTGGACAGGGTCGGCACGTCGGGGGCGCTGGCCCGCTCGCCCACGCGGCAGCGGCTGTTCCGGGAAGGCGCCTACGTCCCCCGCATCCACATGATGGTCTGGCCGCGCAAGGCCCTGCTCCGCTGGCACGAGGACGACCGCTGACATGGCCCCCGGACTCAAGGAAACCGCCCTGCGGGCCGCGAAGGCGGCGGGCCTGTTCGGATTCGCCCGCCGGCTGACCGCGGACCGCCTGCGCATCCTGTGCTACCACGGCATCTGGCTGGCCGAGGGGCAGCCCAACCCCTTCAACTTCCTCTACATGCAGCCCGGGCGCTTCGCCCGGCGCCTCGACCTGCTGCGCGCCTGGGGCTATCCCGTGCTGCCCCTGGGCGAGGCCCTGCAGCGGCTGGACCACGGCACGCTGCCGCCCGCCGCGGTGGCGATCACCATCGACGACGGCTGGTACGGCAGCTACCGCCACATGGTGCCGGAACTGGTGCGCCGGGGCCTGCCGGCAACCATCTATCTGACCACCTACCATGCCGAGAAGCAGACCGCGGTGTTCGGCGTCGCCCTGCAGTACCTGCTGCAGACGGGTCCGCAGCGCACCCTGGACTGCGCCCGGCTGCCGCTCCCCTTCGGCGGGCGGGTGGACCTGGACGATGCCACCGCGCGGGAAGAGGTGCAGGCGGCGATCCGCGATCATGCCGCCGCCCATCTCGATGCGGCGCAGCACGACAACCTGCTCGGCTCGGTGGCGGAGGCCCTCGGCACCGACTGGCCGGCCATCCGGGACGGCCGCTTCTTCCACCTGATGAGCCTGGACGAGGCGGCGCAATGCGCTGCCCAAGGCATCGACTTCCAGTTGCACACCCACCGCCACCGGGTCACGGCTGGCGGCAAACCCTGCATCGCCGAGGAGATCGCGGCGAATCGCGCCCGGCTGGCGGCCGTCACCGCCACCGCGGCGACCCACTTCTGCTACCCCAGCGGCGAGTGGGAACCCGAACACCTGCCCCACCTGCGTGCGGCCGGCGTCGTCAGCGCCACCACCACGGACAACGGCCTGTGCGCGCCCGGCCACGAACGCCTGGCCCTGCCGCGCATCCTGGACGGGGACCGCGTCTCCGAACTCGAATTCGAGGCCGAACTCTCCGGCTTCATGGAAATCAAGCGCCTGCTGGCCCCCCGCGCCCGGCGGAAAACGACGGCCCCACGACCCACATGAACGCAATCCCGCCCGGCGTGCGCAGACGGTTCGCGCGCATCCTCCACCTGATCGAGACCAACCACGGCACGCACCGGGGCTGGGTGCGCTACCTGCTGGGGCAGATGGAAGGAGTGTTCGGCCCGCGGGAGCGCTTCCGCCACATCGAGCCGGCCGCGGTGGAACGGCTGGTCTTCGTCTGCCTGGGCAACATCAACCGCAGCGCCTTCGCCCACGCCGTGGCCGCCGCGGGCAAGGCCCGCTGCGCGTCCATCGGGCTCGCCACCACCACCGGCGCCCGCGCCACCGAGATCGCCCGCGGCATCGCGCCGGAGTTCGGCATCTCCCTGGACGGGCACCGGGCCACGGACATCGGCGACTACGAACTGCAGCCCGGCGACCTGCTGCTGGTCATGGAACTGCGCCATGCCCACCGCCTCGCGGCGCGGGGCATCCCACCCCGGCAGATCGCGCTCCTCGGCCACTGGGCGCGGCCCATCCGCTACCACATCCACGACCCCCACACCCTGTCGGTGGAGTACTACCGCAGTTGCTTCGCCGTCATCCAGCCCGCCGTCCGCCGCCTGGTGGCCGAACTGGCCGCGGCCGACAGCCCGAGCACGCGCCCATGAACGTCTTCCTCACCTTCGATATCGAGATCTGGTGCAACGACTGGAACGCGCTGGACGAGCGCTTCCCCGCGGCCTTCGAGCGCTACGTCTACGGGCGCTCGGCGGCGGGGGAATATGCCCTGCCCAGGACGCTGGAACTCCTCGCGGCCCACGGCCTGAAGGGGGTGTTCTTCGTCGAACCCCTGTTCTCGGCCCGCTTCGGCGCCCGCCACCTGGAAACCATCGTCGGCATGATTCAGGACGCCGGGCAGGAAGTGCAGCTCCACCTGCACCCGGAATGGACGGACGAAATCCGCCCCGCCGTCTTCCCGGACAAGCCCTACAAGCGCCAGCATCTCTTCCACTACTCCCTGGACGAGCAGACCCGGCTGATCGCCCTGGGCCTGGACCTGCTGCGCGGGGCCGGCGCCCGGGATGTGAACGCCTTCCGCGCCGGCAGCTTCGGCGCCAACCGGGACACCCTGCTGGCCGCCGAAGCCTGCGGGCTGCGCTACGACTCCAGCCTGAACATGTGTGCCTCCGTTTCCGGCCGGGACATCCGCGACGCCGAGCCCTTCCATTTCCCGCGCCCCCACGGCGCGCTGCAATTGGTGCCCATGACCGTCTTCCGCGACGGCCGCGGCCGGCTGCGCCCGGCCCAGGTGGGCGCCTGCAGCTTCGCGGAGCTGAAGGATGTGCTGGCGGATTCCGCGGCCCGCGGACACGGGTGCGTCACCCTCCTGTCCCACAATTTCGAGATGCTGCGGGCCGGCAGCAGCAAACCCGACAAGGTGGTGGTGTCCCGCTTCGAAGCCCTGTGCCGCCACCTGGCCCGGCACCGGGACACCCTGCCCACGCGGGGCTTTCACGACGCGCTGGAGTGGACGCCGGCACCGCCGGATGGCGCCCTCGCCCGCAGCGGGCGCCTGGCGACCGGGCGGCGCCTCGTGGAGCAGGCGTTGCGCCGGCTGAACTGAACGAGGATTTCCGTGACAACGACGGCCCCGCCCTCCCCGCCCTGCCTCGTGCTGGGCATCGACACCCAGATCGGCCTCGGCGTGATCCGCGAACTGGGCCGGGCCGGCATTCCCGTGATCGGGCTCGCCAATCGCGCCAACTCCATCGGCCTTACGTCCCGCTACCTGCACCGGGGCCTGGTGGCCGGCCCCCGGCGGGACGAAGCGCTGGTGGCACGCATCCGCGCCCTGGGAGAGGAGTACGGCGAGGCGGTCCTGCTGGCCATCTCGGAAACCGACCTCACCTGGCTCATCGCCAACGCCAACCGCCTGGGCAGGGTCCGCGCGGTCACGCCGCCGCCGGAAGCCTTCCGCAGCGTGCTGGACAAAACCCGCACGCTGGAACTTGCCCGGCAGGTGGGCATACGGGTGCCCGTCAGCGTCCATTGCGAGACTCTTGCCGACTGGCAGCGGGCGGCCGCTTCGGTGCGCTACCCGGTGATCGTCAAGTGGGCCGACCCCATGAGCGCCGCCCGGCGGCTGCAGCCCCTGAACCTGAAGCCGCGCAAGCTGGAATACGCCCTGGACGCGGACGCCCTGCTCGCCATCGGCAGGCGCTACGAGGCGGCCGGCGTCTGGCCCCTGGTCCAGGAATACTGCCCGGGGCGCGGCCTGGGGCAGTTCTTCTTCATGCACGAGGGCCGCGCCGTGCGCCGCTTCCAGCACCTGCGCATCGCCGAATGGCCGCCGGAAGGGGGTTTTTCCAGCGTCTGCGACGCGGTGCCCCTGTCGCAGCACGCCGATCTGCAGGAACGCTCCATCGCCCTGCTGCAGGCCCTGGGCTGGGAAGGCGTGGCCATGGTGGAATACCGCCTCGACGAGGCCACCGGCGAGGCGGTGCTGATGGAGATCAACGGGCGCTTCTGGGGCAGCTTTCCCCTCGCGGTCCATGCCGGCGCCGGCTTCGCACTCCTCGCCTACGGCCTGCAGGGCCTGGGCCGCATGCCGGAACTGCCCCCGCTCGCCGACGACCTGCGCTGCCGCATGGGCAGCACGGAACTGAAGCGCCTGGCCCGCATCCTGTTCCAGCCCGGACGCATCGCCGACCCCCATTTCCGCCGCCGCCCGGCCCATGAGGCCTGGCGCTACCTGCGGGATTTCCTGCGCCCGAAGGTGCGCTACTACCTGTGGAGCGGCGACGACCCCCGGCCCTTCTTCGCCGACCTGCGCAACGTCGTGCGGAAACTGCTCCCGTCCTGATTACGTGCCGCGGGGCGACGATGGCAAGCCGCCGGCCTGAATCCGGACGACGCAGTTCTTCTCGAAAAGTGTCGCGGGAACGATGCGGTTCTGAATCATGGTAAAAGGCCCTGTCTGAATGTCCAGGCCGCCAACTCGTTGAACCGGCGGCCGAATGCGCCACCGTCGCGCACCCGCCCATGTTCCGCTCCCCGCCGCTCCCCGCCCCGATCCAGCCCCCCGCCGGCACGCGCGACCTGCGGCTGGACTTCTTCCGCGGCCTGGCGCTGTGGTGGATCTTCCTCGACCACATCCCGGACAACTTCTTCAGCTGGCTGACGGTGCGCAACGTCGGCTTCTCCGACGCCACCGAGATCTTCGTCTTCATCTCCGGCTACGCGGCGGCGCTCGCCTACCGCCGGCCGCTGCAGCAGCAGGGTTTCGGTTTCACCACGCTGCACGTGTGGCGGCGCTGCTGGCAGCTCTACGTCGCCCACCTCATCCTGTTCCTGTTCTACACCGCGCAGATCAGCTACGTCGCCGAGCACTTCGGCAACCCGATGTACATGGACGAGATGAACGTCACGCGGCTGCTCGACGCGCCCCACCTCGCCCTGCTGGAAGCGCTGCTGCTCGAATTCCGGCCGGCCAACATGGACGTGCTGCCGATGTACATCGTGCTGCTGCTCGGCTTCCCGCCCCTGCTGTGGCTGCTGCTGCGGCGGCCGTCGGCGGCGCTGGCGATCTCGCTCGCGCTCTTCGTCGCGGTGCGCTTCACCGAACTCAACCTGCCCGCCTACCCGCCCGGCAACGGCTGGTACTTCAATCCCTTCGCCTGGCAGTTCCTGTTCGTGATCGGCGCCTGGTGCGCCCTCCATCCGGCCGTCGGCAAGTGGCCCGCGGGCTGGCGGCGCGCGGTCGACGTGGCGGCGGCGGTTTACCTCGCCGCCGCCGCGGTCGTCGTCGCCAGTTGGAGCGTCCCCGCGGTCGAGGCCTGGATACCCGGCTGGCTGGCCGACTGGATGTACCCCATCGACAAGACCAGCCTCGACACGCTGCGCCTCGCCCATTTCCTCGCGCTGGCCCACCTCACGCTGCGCTGCGTGCCGCGCGACGCCCACTGGCTCGCCCGGCGCTGGGTGCGGCCGCTGATCGTGTGCGGGCGGCATTCACTGCACGTATTCTGCCTGGGCATCTTCCTGTCCTTCGCCGGCCACCTCGTGCTGATCGAATTCAACGGCAGCGTGGCCGCGCAGTTGGCGGTGAGCGTCGCGGGGATAGCCGCGATGTGCGCGCTCGCGTATGTTCTGAGCTGGTATGGCGGCCGGGTGCGCAGTGCGGCGCTACGGAAACGGGAGCTGGAGGCACGATGAAACGGGTCGGATACGCGGCACGCCCGCGGCGTTTCGTCCATCGGCTGATCGCCGCGGCGCTGGCCTGCGCGCTCGGCGGCGCGCCCGCGTCCGCCGCCGCGGAGGAAGCCGAAGCGCCGCCCTGCGGCGTGCCCGCCGAGCTGCTGCAGCACAACCCGCCGCTCGCCAACAGCGCGCGCGCGCTCGGCGGCGGCAGGCTGACGGTGGTGGTGTGGGGCACGCGCTCATCGACCGACGGCGCCAGCGGCACCAGCCAGGCCTATCCCGCCCATCTGCGCGCCAGCCTCGCGCGGCACTATCCCTCCGCCGACATCCGCGTCGAGGTGGTGTCGCAGCCCGGCCATACCGCCGTGCGGATGCTGCGCAACATCGGCGCGGTGCAGGCGCTGCGGCCCGACCTGGTGATCTGGCAGACCGGCACGGCCGATGCCGTGCGCAACGCCTCGCTGCAGCAGTTCGGCCGTGCGGTGGCGCGCGGCCTGAAGAGCCTGCGCGAGCGCGGCGCCGACGTGATCCTGATGGACATGCAGTACGGCCCCTACACCGAACTGCTGACCAACGCCAAACCCTACCGCGGCTATCTGTGGTGGGTGTCGCGCCGGGAAAACGTCGGGCTGATGCCGCGCTACCAGGTGATGGAGCACTGGTCCGAACAGGGCCGCTTCGACCTCGCCACCGAGGACCGCGACCTCCAGCGCGCCAACGCCGACGCCATCCATGCCTGCCTGGGCGAGACGCTCGGCTGGATGATCGCCGACGCGGTGGAACGGGCGCGCCCCTGATTCAACCTGTCAAGGGTGCCTCGGCGGCCCAATGTACTCCCGGGCGATGACCAGGTTGTCGATGTAGAGCGACATCTCCTGCGGCGTGGGCTTGGTACCGCCGTGGTAGACGTTCAGCCACAGGGTTTCGATCCTGAGATCGGGCACGTCGCGGAAGCGCAGGTCGGTGCGCTCGAAGGCGAGCCGGCCGTCGATCCACGCCCGCAGCACGCCGTCCTTCCTACCCGGCGTGTTCATCCGCACGTACTGCTCCACGCTGTACCAACGGTTCTTCTCCAGCGCCCCGGTCGGCCCCAGGTTCCATCCCCAGGTCGCGCCATAACCGGATTTCTTGTCGGCGTGATAGACATAGGAACCGATGCCCCGCAGCCGGCTCACCGCGGAACCGTGGTCCCGGGCCTGGAAGAAGGTGCCCCGCGCCGACCAGCCGTTGGTGCCGTCGGCGTGCCGCCCGCCCCAGCCGCCGCGGTTGTAGGTTCCCGCAAAGCCGGGCATCTTGCCGCCGGAGATGTGGGGATCCCAGTCGTCGCCGAAACGCAGCGCGTAGCGGAAGTACATCTCCTCCGGCTCCTGCCCGGTCTTTTCCTTGAAGCGGTACAGGGCGTTGAGCCCCAGCAGGCTTCCCTTGGGAACCGTGACTTTGAGCGCCCGGCCGTCGAAGGGCTCGAAGCGGCCCTCCCGCGCAGATCCCGAGAGCGCCGCATGACTGGTCCTGGTGACGCTGGACAGGCGCGACTTCCAGCCGTCGTCCTCGAAGCTCTCGGCGAACACGACGGCGGGATGCCCGGCGATGCCCCGGTCCCCGGGATAGGCGCGGGAGAGGCCGGGCTCCACCTCCTGCTTCTCCGCCCGCGGCAGCAGCGGGCGATAGAGGGCGACCATCGCCCCGCCGCCGTACTGCTTCTGCACGGTCAGCACCAGTTCCGCCTGCTCGATGCCAGCCAGGCCTTCCCGCGGGAAAGGCAGCGCGAGGATGGCGTTGGAGTCGGGGCCCACGGTGATGGTCTTGGCGGTGCCGAGGCTCTTGGTGGTGGTGCAGTTGAGCGTGCTGTCGGCCGTCGGCTCGAATTCGGACGTCCTGCCGCCGGCCTGCCGCAGCACCAGCTTCGGCCGCGCCCCCCGGTCCGCGCTCTCCCGGCTGTGGAAGCGGGCCCGTCCGGATTCGCCGCCGGGCGGCACGGCCAGGAAGACCGCCCCCACCGGCTCCGTTCCCTGCATCCACGCCCGGGCCAGGCGGGTGACGTCGATGCGGACCGTCTGCCCCACGGCGCCGGACGCAACGTAGGTTTCCGCGTAGGCTACCGTGCCGAAGGGTTTCGAATCCGCATCCACCCAGTCCCCGCCCTTGCGCTGCCAGGCCATGTGGGCAGCGGAAACGAAGGCGCCGCAGGTCATGCCGTCCAGCGCATCGGAGATCGGCGCCTGGGCGGCGGCAGCGACCGGCAGCAGCGCCAGCAGGCTTGCGAGAACGGGGGCGCGGGACATCATCGGAGGAAACTCCTGCCGGAAAGGCGGCTGGTTAGCCGGAAACGCCCGGATTCGCCGCCCGCGCCGCCTCCCGGCCGGCGTGCCGGCCTTTGCCGTCGCCCAACCCCGGGCGTTTGGGGACGAGCCTGTCGCCGAAGAACAGGGGAATCTTCATGAAACGGCCGTTGGGCTCGAAGGCGGGCTCCCGCTCCCATCCCCGCGACTGGACCCAGTAGCGGGCGGCGACGGTCAGGGCCATCACGTTGTAGGGCAGGTCGAAGTAGGCCAGGCTCAGGAAGGCGCCGCCGATGGCGAAGCCGACGATGGAAACCTGGACCATGGCCCCCAGGTGCGCGCACCACATCGTTTCCGGCTGCGCCTTGCCGTGCTTGCGCAGCCATCCGGCGCAGCGCCAGACCGAGAACCAGAACAGCAGGTAGATGGTCAGGCCGATGAAACCGTGCTCGCCCAGCATATGGAAATAGATGCTGTGGGCCGAGACGATGAAGGTCGGGTCGGGCGCGTAGGCCGCATAGACGCCGGGGTTGTAGATGCTGAAACCGCCGCCGAGGAAATTGTCCCTGGCGATGTTGTACGCCATCATCCAGGCGTTGATCCGCCCCTGCGCGGAGCGGTCTTCCGGCGCGGCGATGGTTTCCATCCGCTCCCACCAGCGCTCGGGCATCATGGACAGGGCCAGTGCCCCGCAACCCAGGATGACGAGGCCGCTCATGAACTTGTTCCGCCCCCGCCACCACAGCACCGCCAGCATGCCGCTGACGGCCAGCAGGGCGCCGCGGGAGTGCGACCCGAGGATGGACACGCCGCACAGCACCATGCCCGCGGTCATGGCGTATTTCTGCCATTTCTCCATCAGGGTGGTCTGCAGGAAACGCAGCAGCGGCACCGTCATGATCAGGGCCACGGCCAGGGCGTTGTTCTCGAAGATGTAGGAGCCGGGCGGCCCCCACACCCGCGAACCGCCGCCGGTCACCAACGTGAAGATGCCCCCCTTCACGCCGTAGAAGGCGATGGACAGGGCGATCACCCAGGCGAAGACCATCATCTCCCGCTTCGTCCGCAGCAGCATGATGGTGATCAGCACCATCAGGTCGATCTTGAGCACCTTCTGCAACTGGCCGAAGCTCGCTCCGGGATCGAATGCGAACAGCGTGGTCAGGCACATCCAGCCGATCAGGATCGCCAGCCAGACGGTGGGCGCCCCGATGAAGGGGCTGGGGCGTTTTTCCTTCGTCAGCAGCACGCCGATCAGGGTGCACAGGCCCAGATAGGCCGCCACAGGCGCGTCGTACATGAAGCCCCATGCCAGGCGGTGGGGGTTCATCATGCTGATCCAGGTCCACAGCATCGCGCCCACGAAGGGATGCCGCAGGGCGATCAGCCCTCCGGGCATGACGATCAGGAACAGCAGCAGGTCACGCATGGACATCGCAATCCTTCCTCATCCCGTCGATGCCGCCCGCGCGGCGAGCCGGCGATACACCGCAAACCACTTCTCGCGCACGGCCGGCCAGGCGTAGGCGGCCACGGCCTCTCCGCCGGCGGCACGCAGGCGCCCGGCCAGCGCCCGGTCCGCCAGCACCCGCAACGCCTGTTCGCCCAGGGCCTCCGCGTCGCCCACCGGCACCAGCAGCGCCGATACCTCGTGCGCCACCATGTCCGGGATGCCGCCGGCGCGGGTGCTGACCACCGGCACGCCGCTGGCGAGCGCTTCGAGGATGGAGATGGGCATGTTGTCCACCGTGCTGGGATTCAGCATGCAGTCGGCCGAGGCATACAGGGCCGGAATCTCCGCGTTGTCGATGCGACCGGTATAGCGCACGCAGCCCTGCAGGCCAAGTTCGGCCGTGAGCGCCTCCAGCGCCGTGCGCTCCGGGCCGCTGCCGGCCACGGTCAGGCGTGCGCCCGGCCAGGCGCCGCGGACGCGGGCGAAGGCCCGGAGCGCGGTGGGAATGTCGTAGATCGGCTCCAGGTTGCGGGTGACGATCAGGTGGGGCGCGTCGCCGAAATCCCGCGGCGGGGCCGGACCGAAGCGGGACAGATCCACGATGTTGGGCACGATGGCGGCATCCAGCCCGTGGCGCGCGAAAACCCGCTGCAGGAAGGGCGAGGGCGTGACCCGGGCATGGGCCAGGCGCAGCGTGGCCAGCACGTGGCGGGGGGCACGGGAGAAGAAGGCGTCGGCGTTTCCGCCCCGGTAATTGACGATCACGCGCGCACCGCGCAGGCGCCCGATCCAGACGGCGGGTGCGGCGAACAGGTGCCAGGCCCAGCCGGAATTGGCGAGCACGTGCATGACCTGCACGCGCCCCGCCGCGCCCCACAGCCGCGCCAGATAGGGCAGCAGGCGGAACACCGCGCGCAGGCCCGGAACGCGGGCGATCCACTGCGGCGCGTAGGGCGGATTGTTGCGCACCAGCTCGACCTGGACGCCTTCCTGCCGCAGCAGGCGCAGCAGTTGTTCGCACTGGTTGGCCATGCCGCCCGAAGGCGGCGGCAGCGGGCCGACGATGCACACAGGCGGCACCGCCTCGGCCCGGGCTTCGGTGCCGGCCGGCATGGAAAGGGGCGCGGGCGCATTCACGGCTGCCCCCTGCGGCGCACCAGCAGCCAGCCCGCCAGAAAGACGACCGTCGCCCCACCGAGCACGACCACGGCGAGCAGCCGCACGCGTAGCCACCGGATGGCCTCGCGCTGGTCCTGGTTCTCCGGCAGCGCGAGGACGCGAATCTGCGGATGCACGCCTGCCGCCACGCCGCCCAGTTGTTCCAGCGCCCGATGCACACCGCCGAGGGTGCGGACCACGGGCGAGCGGTCGTATTCGAACACGTTGTTGCCCCACCACATGTACCACTCCGGCAGGCCGCGGCGGTAGTAGTCCAGCGCCTTGTCGTCGTGGCGGAAGCCGGGGCTGGCCGTGGGGTCGACGGGCACCAGCTTCAGGTGCGGCGCATCGCGCAGCAGCGCCTCGCGGAAGGCCATGGCCGACAGGGGCGTTCCGGCACCGTCGGTGACGTAGAAGTTGTTGAACACGTCGATCATGACCCATCGCCCGCGCCCGCTGTCCCACACCTCGTTGAAGATGTGGCCGCGGCCGCCGAAGCCGTCGAAGGAGAAGGCCCACGGCCGCGAGAACAGGCCGGCGGCGGTGGCGAGCCCGGTGAAGCTGTCGGCGTAGTCGCCGCAATAGCCTTCGCCGCCCCGGGTGATGCGGGTGTAGGTGTCGGCGAGATCGGCCTGGATCGGCCCGCCGCTGCGCCGGCCGTCGGGCAGCAGGTGGCGGCCGATGGCCAGCGCGGTGGCCCAGTCGTCCTGCCTCCCCTCGTCGCCCGTCACCTTCAGCCCGTGGCGGGCGACGGTGTCGGCGTAGAGAGGCAGCGGCGGAGTCGTTTCCAGCGCGAAATCCGCGGGGACGGCGGCCGGCGTCCACTCATGGACCGCCGGCTCCGCCTGCACCAGCAGGGCGTTGCGCATGCGCACCAGTTCGGCGGAATCCCGCAGGTGGGGCAGCAGCGAGGCGGCTACGGTCAGCGCCACGACCGCGCTTGCCCAGGACAGCCGCAGCCAGAGCCGGGCCGCGCCGGATTTCACCAGCAGAGCCCCTCCACCTGCGCCCGCAGCGTGCCGGGGCCGGGCAGATTCACCAGGTCGAGCACCTTCTGCTCCGGCCGCGCCCGGGTCGCCAGCGCATCGAAGATGGCCGGGCTGGACACGCCGACGACGAGCACTTCGGCCTCGTCGATGATGGCGTGGAGGTCGGGCTTGAGCAGGTCGCCGATGTGGGGCAGTTGCGTCTCGATGAAGCGGCGGTTGGCGCCCAGCAGGCGGGAGAGCTGCACGTCCGGGTCGTAGATGGACAGTTGCACGCCCTTGCCGATGAGCTGCTCGGCCAGCACCACCAGCGGGCTTTCCCGCAGGTCGTCGGTGCCGGTCTTGAAGGACAGGCCCAGCATGCCCACCTTGCGGCAGCCGGTTTCCAGCACCTTGGCGATGGCGCGGTCGATGTGCTGGCGATTGGACAGCATGATGCCGCCCAGCATGGGCAGTTCCACGTCGTGCATCTTGGCCAGGTAGGTGGAAGCGCGCAGGTCCTTGGGCAGGCAGGAGCCGCCGAAGGCGAAGCCGGGCTTGAGGTAGGCGGGCGAGATGTTGAGCTGGGTGTCCTGGCACACCAGTTCCATGACCTCGAAGGGATTCACCCCCAGGGCTTCGCACAGGCGCGCGGTCTCGTTGGCGAAGGTGATCTTCAGCGCGTGGAAGTTGTTGCAGGCGTACTTCATCATCTCCGCCGAGCGCACCGAGGTGCGCAGGAACTTGCACGGCAGGTGGCCGAAGAGTTCGCGCAGGCGCTCCAGCGGGTAGTCGTGGTTGGCGCCGACGACGGTGAAGGGCGGCTTGTCGTAGTCGCGGATGGACGAGCCTTCCCGCAGGAATTCGGGCTGGAAGCAGGCGTGGAAATGCTCGCCGTCCCGCAGGCCGGATTCGGCCTCGACGATGGGCACCAGCGTGCTCTCCACCGTGCCCGGCACCAGCGTGGAGCGGAACACCAGCACGTGGGGCGCGGCACCGCCGGCAGCCTTGGCGGCGATGGCGCGGCCGAGGTCCTTGGCCAGACGCAGCACCGCGCCCTGGTCCTGGCTGCCGTTGGAGGCCGAGGGCGTGCCGACGCAGATCAGCGAAATGTCGCTGGCGCGCACCGCCTCCGCCACGTCGGTGGTGACCTGGACCCGCCCGCCGGCGGCCACGGCGGCCATGAGGTCCACCATGCCCTCTTCCACCACCGGGGTGGTGCCGGACTTGATGAGGTCGAGCTTGGTCTGGTCGATGTCGACGCCGATGACCTGGTGGCCGTCCCGCGCGAGGCAGGCGAGCGACACCGCGCCGACGTAGCCGAGGCCGAAAATGCTGATCTTCATTGCTATGCTCCCCGTTTACCGAAATACCGTTCGGGCTGAGCCTGTCGAAGCCCTCGCATGGGGGGCTTCGACAGGCTCAGGGCGAACGGGTCATCTGGACGGCATTGCCCGTTTGCCGTGGAATTCTTCGACGCAGCGGCCGATGATGGCGTCCAGCCGTTCCATCGAGCGCGGCCAGGCGTGGTGGGACAGCATGCGTTCGCGCCCCGCGTGGGCCAGGCGCGCCCGTTCGGCCGGCTGGTCGGCGATGCTGCAGATGGCCTCAGCGTACTCTTGCGGGCTGTCGGCCACGAGGAAATGTTCCCCACCCACGGCATCGACGCCGCCCGCGGCGATGGAGCTGGACACCACCGGCACGCCCATGGCCATGGCCTCCAGGATCTTGTTCTGCGTGCCGCGGGCGATGGCCAGCGGCGCCACCATGGCGGCCGAGCGCAGGATGAACGGCCGCACGTCCGGCACCGAGCCGGTGACGGTGATGCCCGGCCGCTCGGCGAGCTTCCTCACCGCCGGAATGGGGTCGGCGCCGACGATCAGCAGCTTCATCCCGGGCCGGCGTGCCCGCAGCAACGGCCACACCTCGTCGCAGAAGCGGAACATGGCCTCCTGGTTGGGGTAGTAGTCCATGCGCCCGATGAAGCTGATGGTGTCCGGGTCGTAGCCCTCGCCGTCGGGCTTGAAGAACTCCGTATCCACGCCGTTGGGGAACCAGTCGGAGGCCACGCCGGTGCGGTAGGACTCCAGGGTTTCCCATTCGGCGCGGGTGGTGGCGGTGCACAGGTCGAAACGGCGGGCGAGGCGCTTTTCCTCCCGCTCCATCTTCCGGCCTTCCAGCCAGTAGCCCATCTTCAGGGGGAAGGGCTTGTAGTTCACGTACTCCAGCCACTTCTGGGAATCCATGTCGCCGAAGTCCAGGATCTTGGGCACGCCGGCCACCTTCTCCACGTACTGGGCCACGGAGGAGCAGTGCACGAAGACGAGGTCGAAGCGCTCCCGGGCCAGCAGGCCATCCACCTTGCGCGCCAGTTCGGGGGAATGGAAAAAGCCCATGGACGAGGGCACCGGCGTGGGGAGCCGCGCCACCATGCGCGCGGTCTGCACGGGGTTGGACACCACCGCCATCTCGAAGCGCGCGCAGTGGGGCGCGATGCCCCGGCCCTCCTCGGCCTCGGCTTCCGAGCGCGCGAGGGAACACACCGTTACCTCGTGGTTCTGCGACAGGTGGCGGATCATGTTGAAGGGGCGGATCTTGCCGCCGCGCTTGGGCGGGAAGGGGAAACGGTGGCAGACGTAGAGAATCTTCATGCGATCAGGCTCTTCAGTTCGGCGGTGACGTCGTCGGGGGAACGGCCGTCCAGGTAGAGCCGGCTCCAGATTTCCAGGTTCATCAGGGCGAGCAGCGCGTCGGTGCCGTCCATGCGAGCGGCTTCGTGGTCGGCCACCAGGCGGGCCACCACGTCGGCGTCGAAGAGGCCCCGGTCGCGCACCACGTCGCGGGCGAGCAGCCGCCGCAGCACGGGGGCCAGGTCGCGCTTCAGCCAGGCACCCATGGGCGTACCGAAGCCGCGCTTCCTGCGGTCCAGGATGTCGGGCGGCAGCACGTCGGCCAGCGCCTGCTTCATCAGGTGCTTGAGGCGGCCGTTCTTCACCTTGAGGGATTCGGGGATGGCCGCGGCGAGTTCCACCAGCTCCAGGTCCAGCAGCGGCACCCGGCATTCCAGCGACACGGCCATGCTCATCTTGTCCGTGAGCAGCAGCAGGTCGTCGGGCAACTGGGTTTCCGCATCCACGGCGAACATGCGGTTCAGGGCGTCCTCGTCGCCCGCGGCGGCGAAGGCCGCGTCCAGCGCATCGCCACCGGCCGCACTGCGGGTCAGCGCGGCGACGGTGCCCCGGTCCAGCACCTGCAGGTAGCTGCGGTAGCGCTCGTCGGGCGACAGTTCGGCCGAGGCGAGAAAGCCGCGCGCGAGGCGCAGGTGGTTGAGCAGCTTGGAATGGCGGTCGCTGGGCAGTTGCCCCGCCACCCGGGACATGAGCCGCCGGGACCAGCGCGGCAGGCGCTGGAGCTTGCGCACGTAGTGGTCGCCCAGGTAGCGGCGGTAGCCGCCGAAAAGCTCGTCGCCACCCACGCCGGAGAGGATCACCTTCACGTCCCGGCGGGCGAATTCGGACACGAGATACGTGGTGATGAAGGCCGAATCCGCCACCGGTTCGTCCATGTGCCACAGCAGCTTTGGCAGCAGGCCCACCACGTCGGGTTTCACCACGATCTCGTGGTGCTCGGTGCCGAGCAGACCGGCGACGCGGCGGGCGTAGGGCAGTTCGTTGTACAGGCGCTCGGCCTCGCCGCCTTCGAAGCCGATGGCGTAGCTGCGGATGGGCCGGTCGGAATGGCGCGCCATGCAGGCCACCACCGCGCTGGAATCCACGCCGCCGGACAGGAAGGCGCCGATGGGCACGTCGGACACCATCTGGCGATGCACCGCGGCATCCATGCCGGTGCGGATGCGTTCCACCCATTCGGCTTCCGTGGTGGCCCGGTCGATGCGGGACGGCAGGCGCCAGTAGCGCCATTCCTTCACCTCCCCGTTCTCCACGGCGAGCAGGGTCGCGGGCGGCAGCTTGCGGATGCCGGCCAGCATGGATTGCGGCGCCGGCACATAGCCCAGGTGCAGGTAGTCGGCCAACGCGTCCCGGTTCAGTTCCGCGGAGAGGCCGGGCAACTGCAGCAGGGCCTTGGCCTCGGTGGCGAAGCCCAGCATCGTGGCCGACCGGTGCACGTACAGGGGCTTGACGCCCAGGGGATCGCGGCCGATCAGCAGGCGCTTGCGGCGCTCGTCCCACAGGGCGAAGTTGAACATACCGTTGAGGCGGTGCACGAAGTCGTCGCCGTGCAGGTCGTACAGGTGCAGCAGCACCTCGGTGTCGGAACCGGTCTTGAAGCGGCAGCCCCGTTCCTGCAGCTCGGCGCGCAGTTCGCGGAAGTTGTAGATCTCCCCGTTGCACACCACCCACAGGCGGTCGTCCGCGTTGGAGATGGGCTGGTGCCCGCCGGCCGGGTCGATGATGGACAGGCGCCGCATGGCGATGCCGCAGCGCCCGCCCGGCGCTATGTGCAGGCCTTCGTCGTCCGGCCCGCGGTGGCGGGTGATGTCCCCCATGGCCGACAGCAGGGCCGGGGCGACGGGCTCACCGTCGAAGCGGTACAGGCCGTGGATGCCGCACATGCTCAGCGCGCTCCGGCGAGGACGGATTCCCGCCCGCGGGTGGCCAGCGCGCGGCGGTACACCTCCCGGTAGCGCGCCACGCTGTTGGCCCAGGTGCGCTCCCGCTCGACGAAATCCCGCGCCTGCCGGCGGATGGCGGGCCAGCGCTCGCGGTGGTCCAGCACGTCGGCGATGGCCGCCGCCAGCGCATCCGCGCAGCCCGCCCTGCAGAGAAAACCCGTTTCCCCGTGCCGCACCAGTTCCCGGTGTCCGCCGACGTCGGAGGCGACGAACATGCGTCCCTGGGCCATGGCCTCCAGCGGCTTCAGGGGCGTAACCAGCTCGGTGAGGCGGATGGGCAGGCGCGGATAGGCCAGCACGTCGATGAGTTCGTAGTACTTCTGCACCCGCTCGTGGGGCACGCGCCCGGTGAAGATCACCCGGTTGGCCACGCCTTCGGTGGCGGCCTGCCGGCGCAGGTTCTCTTCCTGCACGCCACCGCCCACCAGCAGCAGGCGGATGCCCGGGTAGCGGGCGGCCAGCCGGGCCAGCGCCGACACCAGCAGGGCCAGCCCTTCATAGCCGTAGAAGGAGCCGGCGAAGCCCAGCACCGTGCAGCCGTCCAGACCGAGTTCGCGGCGCAGCTCCGGGTCGGCTTCAGCGCCGAACTGGAAGGCTTCCGCGTCCACCGCGTTGGGAATCACGGTGACCTTGTCGGCGGGAATGCCGCGGCACTCGATGTCCCCGCGCAGTCCTTCACAGATGGTGGTGATCTGGTCCGCCCGGTGGAGGGCGAAGGATTCCAGCGCCCGGGACAGGCGGTAGCGCAGGCTGCCTTCGGTAGTGGTGCCGTGGTCCACCGCGGCGTCCTCCCAGGAGGCACGCATTTCGTACACCACCGGCACGCCCCGGCGCCGGCCCACCCATTCGGCGGGCAGGGCGTTGAGCACGGGGGAGTGGGCGTGGATGAGATCGGGCTGCAGTTCATCCACCAGCCGGTCGAGCCGGCGGGCGGTGAGCCGCATCTGGGCCACCAGGCCGGTGCCGGCTGGCGCGGGCGTGCGGAAGAAGCACAGGCCGGCCGCCTCTTCCGCCTCGGCGGGCGACGGCCCCTGCTTGGGCGTGGTCAGGTGGAAGGTCTCCCAGCCCAGCGCCCGCTGCTCCCGCAGGATGGCCGCGGTGCGGAAGGTGTAGCCGCTGTGCAGCGGCAGGGAATGGTCGAGGACGTGGAGGATGCGCATCGCTCAGGCCGGCACCGATTCGGCCGCCCGCGCCACGCCTGGCGCGCCGGCTTCCAGATTGCGCAGGAAGGCGTCGAACATCATCACCGTCCACAGGGGCGAGCTGTAGTCCCGCGCGCCGGACTGGTGGGCATCCACCAGGTGCTGCAGGAAGGCCCGGTCGAACATGCCGGTGGCCGCAAGCCGGTCGCCCAGCACGACCTCCCGCACCCGCCGGGCGAGGGGGCCGCGGAACCACTGGGCCAGGGGCACCGCGAAGCCTTTCTTGGGCCGGTACAGCACGCCGTGGGGCAGCAGGGGCTCCAGGGCCTTCTTCAGCAGGTACTTGCCCTCGTTGCCCTGGATCTTGAGGGCGGACGGCAGGGTCGCCAGCCACTCCACCAGTTCGTGGTCCATCAGCGGTTCGCGCACTTCCAGGGAATGGGCCATGCTGGCCCGGTCCACCTTGGTGTTGATGTCGCCCACCAGGTAGGTCTTCAGGTCCAGGTACTGGATCAGGGCCAGGGGATCATCGGTGCGGGCGTTGCCGGCGTGGCGGCGAAACACTTCCAGTGCGTCGTAGCCGCCGAGTTGGCGCCGGAAATCCGCTGAGAACAGGCGCCGCCGCAGGTCGCCGCGCAGGATGGACACGCTGTGGAAATAGGCCTCCACGGCATCCCGCGCCAGGGCCTGGAAGGTGGTCTTGGCGCGCAGCGGGCGCGGCGCCCAGTCGGCCTTGGGATACATGCGGCCGAGCAGGCCGAACACCGGGCGCCGCAGGCCGTGGGGCAGATGGTCGCGCCAGCGCTGCTCCATCAGGTGGGAGCGGTAGCGGCGGTAGCCGCCGAAGCTCTCGTCGCCCCCGTCCCCGGACAGGGCCACGGTCACGCGCTTGCGGGCGAGCTGGCAGACTCGGTAGGTGGGAATGGCGGAGCTGTCCGCATAGGGTTCGTCGTACAGGGCGGCCAGGGTGTCGATGAGGTCGAAATCGTCGGACTTCACCGTCTCCACGTAGTGCCGCGTGCGGTAGCGCTCGGCCACCTGGCGGGCAAATTCCGCTTCGTCGAACAGGGGGTTGTCGAAGGAAATGGAGCAGGTGTTCACCGGCTCCTGCGACAGCCCCGCCATGGTGGCGACCACGGCGCTGGAATCCACGCCGCCGGACAGGAAGGCGCCCAGGGGCACTTCGGCGATCATGCGCAGGCGGATGGATTCGCGCAGGCGCGCGGTGAGTTCGTCGACGGCGTCGGCCAGGGACAGCCGGTTGTCCAGGGTGAAGCGCACGTCCCAGTATTGCCGCGGTTCGGGCAGGGACCGGCCACGACGCACGCACAGGGTTTCGCCGGCCCCGAGCTTCTTCGCCCCGGTGAAGATGGTGCGCGGCTCGGCCACGTAGCCGAGGGCGAAATATTCCTCCACCGCGAGGGGGTCCAGGGTGCGGCGGAAGGCGGGGTGCTGCAGCAGCACCTTCAGTTCGGAGCCGAAGGCCAGGGTGCCGTCGTCCAGCAACGCATAGAACAGCGGCTTGACCGCGAGGCGGTCGCGGGCCAGGAAGAGGATTTCCCGGTTGCGGTCGTACAGGGCAAAGGCGAACATGCCGCGGAAGCGCCCCACGCAGTCCTCGCCCCAGGCCTCCCAGGCATGGACGATGACCTCGGTGTCGCTGCGGGTGTGGAACACGTGGCCCAGGGCTTCCAGTTCCGGCACCAGCTCCTGGAAGTTGTAGATCTCGCCGTTGAACACCACGGCCACCGAGCCGTCCTCGTTGAAGAGCGGCTGCTGCCCGGTGGCGAGGTCGATGATGGACAGCCGGCGGTGGGCCAGCGCCGCGCCGGGTTCGAAGTGATAGCCCCCTTCGTCCGGCCCGCGGTGGAACTGCACGTCGTTCATCCGGCGCATCAACTCCCGGTCGAAGTCGCGCCTGCCGCGGGTGTCGAAAAGGCCTGCAATGCCGCACATGCTGGAATCCCTGGTCAGGCCGACAGGCGCGAGGGCGCGCTGGCGGCCAGTTCGTTGCGGTACATCTCCGCGTAGCGGGCCACCATGCCGTCCAGGCTGAATTCCGCCTCCACGCGCCGCCGCCCTGCCACGCCGTGAGCATGCCGCAGTGCGGCATTCCGCGCATAGGCGCACAATTCACGGGCCAGCGCATCGGGCGCCGCGGGCGGCACCAGGCGGCCCGTTTCGTCCGCCACGACCAGCTCGCCGTTGCCCCCCACGTCGGTGGCCACCACGGGCAGGCCGCTGGCCATGGCTTCCAGGATGGTGTTGGAGATGCCTTCCGCCCGCGACGGCAGCACGAACACATCCAGCGCCCGCATGGCCTCCGGCACGTCGCTGCGTTCGCCGGCCAGCCACACCCGGTCGGCCAACCCCGCGGCGCGGATTTCGTCCTCGACGGCGCCCCGCAGCGGCCCGTCGCCCACGATCACCAGGCGCAGGGCGTCCGCAGTCCCGCCCTCGCGGCAGGCCAGCGCGAAGGCGCGCACCAGGTTGAGCTGGTCCTTCACCGCCTGCAGGCGGCCCACCGTGCCCACCCGGATCAGGCCCGGCTCGCGGAAGGGGCAATCCGGCAGGGCCGTCTCGCCGGCCGCGGCCGGACGGAAACGCAGGGTATCGACCCCGTTGCAGATGCGCTCGATGCGGTGGGCGCCGATGCCGACCCGGTCGGCGAGGTAGGCCTCGATCTGCCCCGACAGGGCCACGTAGCGCCCCACGAAGGGACTGTACAGGCGGCGGATGAACTGGAACTTGCGCCGCAGGCCCTGGGGGTCGGACACGTCCCAGCCGTGCTCGCCGTGGATGCGCACCGGCACGCCCGCGGCCCGCGCCGGCACGGCCGCTTCCAGCGCAGCCAGGTTGCGCGTGTGCACCACCGCCGGACGCTGCTCGCGGAACAGGCGGTAGAGCTGGGGATAGAGCCGGACCCCATGCCCGGCCGGTTTGTGCAGGGACACGAAGCCCACGTCCGGGCGGGTGATGCGGGCGGAAAAGGCGGGTTCGCACTCGGTCAGGGCGACCACCGCGTGGCGGAACCGGTCCGGCGGCATGCGGTTGATCAGGTTGACCACCCCGTTCTCCAGCCCGCCCACGCCGAAGCGGAACACCACGTGCATGACCAGCGGCGGCAGACCGTTCACCGGCCCTCCCCGGCCTTGCGCAGCATGGCGTCGATGTCGTCCCCGTAGGTTCCGATGAAGTCCCGCGCCGCCGCATCGGCCTCGGGCGACGCCGCAGGCACGAGGACGAGGACCGCGGCCGAATCGTCGCGCCGCCCGGCCAGGCGGTCGAAGGCCAGCAGCGCCTTGGTGACGTAGCCGTTGTCCCCGACGCGGCCGTTCACCCAGTACCAGCCCCACTGGGTCAGGCGTTCCCCGCCCCGGATCAGCACGCTCTTGCGTACCTTGCCGACGGGCAGCGTTTCGCCCGACAGGCGCCCCCTGTGCCAGCCGCCGGCCTCGATGCCTTCCAGGGTGTTGCCGTGCATGACCAGTTCCTCGCCCTTGCGCTGGTCCGCGAAGAATGCGGCATAGAGTCCGACTTCCACACCATCGCCACGGCGATAGAACTGTAACAGTTCGCCACGCTGGCCCTTGAACGAGGGCCGGTAGTCGAACGCCCCGTCCGTCACCAGCACCCAATCCCCCAGCTCCGGCGGCGCCTGCAGCGTCGCCGCACGCCCTTCCACTTCTCCCTGCAGCGTGCCGGCGAGGAGGGGAAACAGCGCGGCCAGCGCCGCGGCGACCGCGACCACCCATCCCCTGCGGGACGACACCTGGCCGGCTTCCACGACACCCGCAGCCGGCGTCGGCGCTTCCTCGCGCCAGCCGCTGCCGATCCAGAACATCAGCACGATGACGATGCCGAAGAAGACCCAGCCGTAGACGATGTGGATGAAGCCGGCGACGAACTCGGAGCCGAAGTGATAACCGATGCGGACCGTGATGTAGGCGCGAAGCCAGTTGGCGACGATGGGCACGAGCAGGGCCACGAGCATGAACAGCAGGCGCCGCTTCAGGCTGACGTAGTTCAGGTAGGCGTAGAGGGCGCCGACCATCAGCGAGGCCACCAGGTAGCGCAGGCCGCTGCAGGCTTCCACCACCGACCAGCGCCCGTTGGGGATGACGAAGTGCAGGCCTTCCTGATACACGGGCACGCCCGTGGCACGCAGGGCGAACACGGTGAAGTCGGCCGTATGGCGCATCAGCACCGGCAGCAGGAACTCCCCGGCGGGCACGCCGAAGAACAGGAACAGCAGGGGAAACAGCAGCACGCGGGCGATGCGCCAGCCGCACACGGTCACGAAACCCGCCACCAGCACCAGGGCGAGGCTGAAGTGGCTCAGCACGGCGGCACTGACCGTCTCCCCCGCCAGCCAGCCCAGCCCCCCCAGCGCCAGTACCGGCAGCATCGCCGCCGCCGGGTGCGGCGCGAGCCCTGCCAGCGCGGCACGCTTGCGCCACACCAGCCAGGCGAACAGCGGCAGCACGGCCAGGCCGTGGGCGAAGGTGTCGGAACGCCACCAGATGCCCGCGATCTCGGCGGCCGTTCCCCAGTACCAGCCGACCACCCAGGCGAAGGTCAGCGCCAGCAGGCCCGCCACCAGGGCGAAACGTCCGCCGCCCCGGCCCGGCGTCGCACCGGGCGGCGACAGCAGAGCTTCCGCGTCCTGCTTCATGTCCCGCCCCTCAGCCCAGGTTGCGCACGATGTGCGGCCCGAGGGCGTTGGCGACGGACAGCGGCAGCCGCTTCCATGCCGCGATGAAGAGCCGGTATTTCGGGTTCATCGGGTTGTTCTGCGGCACCCCGTCGCGCTTGTAGAGGCGGTATTCGTAGGACAGCGGCTGCGGCTCGAAACCCCAGTTCTTCTTGAAGGAATACGGACCGGTGCCGATCTTGCTGCGGCCGTAGTCGAACAGGCGGTCGCCGCGCTCGCAGGCGCGGCGCATCAGTTCCCAGTACTTGAAGTCGTTGGCGGCCAGCGCCCGGGCGGCCGGGGCGTCGCCCGCGTAGTAGGGCAGCACCTCGCCGCGGAAGCGGAAGCCCAGCACCGAGGACAGCGCCCGCCCGGCCGGGTCGGTCACGGTCAGCACCTCGCAGGCGTCGCCGAAGTCCTCCCGCAGGCGGGCGAAGAAGCGTTTCGGCAGGGCCGGCGTGCCGTGGCGGCGCACGTTGTCCGCGTAGAGGGCGAAGAAGCGTTCCACGTCGTCATCGAAATGCCCGGCGAGGCCGTTGGCGATGCCCTTGCGCACCATGGCGCGCTGCTTGCGCGGTATGGCGAGCATGTTGGCCTCCACCTCGGGCAGGATTTCCTTGCGGAAGGTGACGTAGAGCTCCTGCCGCGGCCAGTCGGGGTGGCGCGGGCCGAGGTTGCGGTATTCCAGATGGGCGACCCCCAGCCGGCGTGCCAGGGTGTCGGCCTCGGCCTCCAGCAGGGCCACGGCCTCCGCGTCCTCCCCGGCGACGCCGCCATAGACGCAGAAAGGCAGCGAGGCCAGGGAATGACCGAACAACCTGCTCCTGACCTCGGCCAGCGGCAGCACGGCGACGATGGCGCCCGCACGGCGCGCGTACAGAAAATACGTGCGGTGGCGGAAGACTTCTTCCATGAGCCCCTGCCAGGCCGACAGGTGGAAGAAGGTGGCCTGCGAGCTCGCCTGCACGAAGGCGTCCCACTCGGGCCGGTCGGCGGCCGCGAGGGCATGGACCGTGACGGCGGCCGCTTGCATGGGCATTCCTCAGGCGGCGTCGCGGAACACGGCGTCCGCCCGCCCCCAGGCGAAATCGGCCAGCAGGCGATGCAGGCGGGCTTCGGTACGCTCCAGATTCACATAGTGGCGGAAGCGCGCCTTGGCGGCGGCTTCCTGCACCCGCGGCTGCTCCGGGTCCACCTCCCAGGGATGAAAGTAGAAGATGGCCGGGCGGCGGTCGTGGCGATTGACGCGGGCGATCTGCCAGCGCGACACCGCATAGGGCAGCAGGCGGAAGTAGCCGCCGCCGCCCGCCGGCCAGTTGCGCCCCAGCCAGCGCACGGTGCTCACCGGAATCTCCAGCAGTCCGTTGGGCAGGCGCCACGGAAAGCGCGGCGCATCCGGCATGCCGTAGTGGTCGTGCTGCACCGGATAGACGCTGGAACTGTAGCGGTAGCCGGCCTCGGCGATGCAGTCGTGCGCCCACGGGTTGCCGCGCCCGATGGAGAAGCTGGGCGCGCGGTAGCCGCTGACCGCCTGGCCGGTGATGTCTTCCAGCACCGCCTTGGCGAGCCGGATGTCGGCGAGAAAGGCCTCCGGGCTCTGGGCGCTGGCCCGCTCGTGGCCGTAGCCGTGGCTGGCGACCTCGTGGCCCCCGTCGGCGATGCGGCGCACCAGTTGCGGATAGCGCTCGGCGATCCAGCCCAGCGTGAAGAAGGTGGCGCGCGCGTCGTGCGCTTCGAGCAGCGCCAGGATGCGTTCCACGTTGGCCTCCACCCGGCACGGCAGCGCATCCCACTGGGCGCGCGGAAAGTGCGGCGCGAGCGCGGAGACCTGGAAGTAGTCCTCCACGTCTATGGTCAGTGCGTTGGTGATGGATGGGGAAGGCATTCAGGACAGTCGCTCGTGTTGGTCCAGCCAGCCGGCCAGGTGGGCGGCGATGCGCTCGGCGGCGCGGCCGTCCCACAGTTCCGGCACCCGCCCGCGCTTGCCGCCGCGGGTCAGGATGTCGTCCACGCCGGCCAGCAGCGCCTGCGGGTCGATGCCGACCAGGGTGTTGGTGCCCTGCTCCACGGTGATCGGCCGCTCGGTGTTCTCGCGTATCGTCAGGCAGGGCACGCCCAGGGCCGTAGTTTCTTCCTGCATGCCGCCGGAGTCGGTGAGAACCATCACGGCGCGGGACATCAGGCCGAGCATCTCCAGGTAGCCCTGGGGCGGCAGCACGAGCAGGCCGGGCGCATCGAGGCCGCCCAGCAGGCCGAAGCGTTCCAGGTTGTTGCGCGTGCGCGGATGCAGCGCGAGGATCAGGGGCAGGCGGCAGGCGACCTCGCGCAGGGCCTCCAGCAGGGGCCCCAGCACCTCGGCGCGGTCCACGTTGGACGGCCGGTGCAGGGTGACCACGCCGTAGCCGTCCCCGATGATGCGCGGGTCCAGCCCCGCCTCCCGCAGCAGGTTCCCGGGCGGCACCGCGCGCGGCAGGCTGGCGAGCAGGCTGTCGATCATGACGTTGCCGACGAACACCGCACGCTCCGCGGGCAGCCCTTCCCGCGCCAGGTTGTCGTGGGCGCTGCGCTCGGTGGTGTACAGCAGGTCGGCGAGCTGGTCGGTGAGCACCCGGTTGATCTCTTCCGGCATGCGCCGGTCGTAGCTGCGCAGGCCGGCCTCCACATGAATCACCGGAATGTCCCGCTTGGCCGCCACCAGGGCGCAGGCGAGCGTGGAATTGACATCGCCCACCACCAGCACCGCGCGCGCACCATGCTGGTCGATGATGGGCTCGAAGCGTTTCATGACTTCCGCGGTCTGCACCGCGTGGCTGGCCGAACCGACGCCCAGGTTCACGTCCGGCGCGGGCAGGTCCAGGTCGGCGAACAGGCGGTCGTTCATGGCCGCGTCGTAGTGCTGGCCGGTATGCACGAGCAGGGTGGGCAGGCGCGGATGCTGGACGGCGAAGGCGCGGATGATGGGCGCCATCTTCATGTAGTTGGGGCGCGCGCCGACCACGCACAGGATGGGCGCGCCGGCCCCGGTCTCAGTGCTCATGCCGATGTCCTTCGTCGGGGGTTCCAGGGGTGCCTGGGGTTTTGGGGCGCACCGCCTGCAGCAGCCGGTTGAGCACGCCGAGGGTGGCGGACACCGACTGTTCGAGCCGGGTCAGGCGCGCCTCGATGCGCTGCAGGTCGGTGCCGGCAGCCAGCGCCTCCACCTCGCGCGCGAGTTCCGCGCCGATCTTGAGCCGCGCCGGATCGAACGACCCGGCGTCGAAGCCCTCCGCCACCGGGTGCGCGTGGCCGTTTCCATTGCCGCGGGCCGCGGCGCCCGGTGCCGGCTGCGCGGCGGGGGCGCTCATCTCCTGATGCATTTCCTCGACCACCTCGTGCACGTCGGCCTCGCCCACGGTGTGGCGCTCGCCGAGGAAGGCGGCGAGCATGAGGCGGTCGCACAGGGTGTTGATCTGCCGGGGAATGCCGGTGGTCGCCGCATAGATGGCGCGGAAGGCCTGGGGCGAGAACTGGGGGTCGTCCTGCCAGCCCACGTGGTGCAGGCGGTGCTCGATGTAGGCGCGCGTTTCGCCGGCATCGAGCGGACCGAGGTGGTAGGAGGCGATCACGCGCTGGCGCAACTGCTGCATGCGCGGGCTCTGCATGATGTCGCGGAATTCCGGCTGGCCCACCAGGAAGCTCTGCAGCAGGGCGTGGTCCTCGAGCTGGAAGTTGGACAGCATGCGCAGTTCCTCCACCGCCGCGGGGCTGAGGTTCTGCGCCTCGTCCACGATCAGCAGCGCGCGCTTGCCGGCCGCCGCGGTGGACACCAGGAAGGTTTCCAGCGCCAGCAGCAGATCGGCCTTTTCCAGGTGGCGCGAGGGCACGCCGAAGGCGGTGGCCACCATGCGCAGCATGTCGGCGGCGTCGATCTGCGTGCTCACCAAATTGGCCGCCACCACCTTGTCGGCATCCAGGCGTTCCAGCAGGCTGCGCACCATCGTGGTCTTGCCGGCGCCGATCTCGCCGGTGATGACGATGAAGCCTTCGCTCTGGTGCAGGCCGTAGTCCAGATAGGCCATCGCCCGCCGGTGCCCGCGGCTGCCGAAGAAGAAGGCGGGGTCCGGGTTGAGCTGGAAGGGCTTGCCGCTGAGGCGGTAGTAGGATTCGTACATCGGCTTTCCCGTGGGGCGGGCCCGGCGCACGGCGGCGCGCTCGGGGCGCACCGGTTCAGAAGCGCATGAACACGCTGGCGGTGATGGCGTTCTCGGTGAAGGAGCTGCTGCCCGCGGACTTCTGCCGGCGGTAGGCGAGGCTGCCGGTGGTATCGGGACTCAGTTGGGTACTCAGCCCGAGGGAGAACAGGGTGCGCCGCGTATCGATCCTCCTGATGCCCGCGCCACGGGCCTCGGTGCGGGCAAGTCCGGCGTTGAGCGAGCTTTTCCCCGACAGGCGATGGGTGAACCTCAGCGCGGCGGTCTTCTCGCGGACCTCGTCGAACACCGACAGGTCGTCCTGGGGATTGACCATGGCCACTTCACCCAGGCGCTCGCGGTGGGAGCGGGTGAACGACAGGCTCAGCACGTTGCGCACGCCGATCAGCGAGAAGCCGGCCTGCAGGCGGCGGTCCAGGAAGTAGTTGTTGGCGATCACGGCGTCGCGCAGGCCCACGTCGCCGTAGCCGAGCGCCTGCAGCAATTCCCGTACCGCCTGCTCCCGCTCGAGGGGATCGCTGATGCTGGCGGCCAGGGCGTCGTAGAACAGGCGGAAGAAGGGGTCCTGGTACAGCGTCGCCAGCGTCTGCAGCGAGGAGGTGATGTCCCGCGACCAGCCCAGTTGGAAGGCCGAACGGGCCCGCCGGTAATCGATGCTGACGTTGTGGCCGCGGCCGAAGATGCGCTTTTCGGTGGTGGCCGAAATGTTGGTGCGCGGGTTCGGGGTCCAGTCGAAACCGGCGCCGGTGATGCTGCCGCTTTCGCCCTTGCGCACCGCATAGTCGTTGGATTCGTGCCCGCCGATCAGGCGCAGGCGCAATTGCGGCGTGGCGTTGATGAAGAGCGTGGCGCGCGCGATTTCCTGGGTCACGTCGGGGCTGTCGCTGTCGCCGTAGGCAGTATCCGCGTGGCTGTAGCTCACCCCCCAGCCGAGATAGCCGAAGGCGGTGGCATTGCCGGCGTCCAGCGTCCACTGGCCGAGGCGCTGGCGGTCGAACTCGTCGGCGCCACCGTCGAGCCAGCGCGCGATGTAGCGCAGGGTGGCGGCGGTATCGCCGTGGCGCAGTTCGAGCCGCGGCGCGACACCGAAGCTGCGCGTTTCGCTGTCGCTGTCGGTGTTGAGGGCGTCACCGCGCGCACGGCCGGCGAAGAGGGACAGGTTGTCGCGGGTGACGGAGGCATCGAGATCGAAGAAGAGCAGCTTTTCCAGCGCCTCGACGCTGCCGCGGCCGACCAGGGACAGGAAGGACGTATCTTTCCCGCGACCGGAAAAATCCACCTGGTTGCGCAAACGGGCGTTCAACTGCCCGCTGACCCGTCCGCCTTCCCGCGAGACGGCCACGCCGGGCGACACTTCGGCCACGAAGCCGCTGCCCTTGTCCCGCCTGTCCGCGCCCACGTTGTCCGACCAGGTCAGACTGCCCGTCAGCGATGGTTCGATGAACGCCTGCTGCGCCGCGGCCGGAGCACTCCACCAGGCGGCCAGCGCGCACAGCACGGCGGCTATGGACGCCCCCCTCGCTTCCCCGCGCTCAGGCCGCATCCGGACGTGCCTCGTTGCCGTAGCCGTAGCCATATCCATACCCGTAGTAGCCGCCCGGCCCCCGGTCGCCGGACTTGTTGAGCACGAGCAGCTTGACCGGGCAGTTGTCGATGGCCGCCAGCGCCTGCTTGACGGCGGCGTGCGTGGTGCGGTTGGCTTCCACGACCAGCACGACCTGGCCCATGTGCGTGGCCAGTTCGTGTGCCTCGGTCGTGATCAGGAGCGGCGGCGAGTCGAACACGATGACCCGCTCGGCGTAGCGCGTGGCCATTTCCTCGAGCAGCCGGTTCATGGCCTCGGAGGCGAGGAGTTCCGTGGCACGCGGCTGCGGCATGCCGGCCGGCAGGACGGTGAGTTTCTCGACGTTGGTGCGCAACAGCACGTCCTGGAGTTCGGCGCCGCCGGTCAGCACGTCCATCAGCCCCTTCTCCGGCGCCAGCCCGAAGCGCTGCAGTACGGACGGGCGCGACACGTCGGCATCGACCAGCAGCACCGTATGGTCCAGCTCCATGGCGATGGAAAGCGCCAGGTTGATGGCGGTGAAGGACTTGCCTTCGCCCGGCAGGGCGCTCGACACCATGATCAGGTTGCCGTTGTCGATGTCGGCGGCACCCTTGCCCTGCAGGTTGCGCAGCAGCGGGCGCTTGATGACGCGGAACTCCTCGGCGAGGGCCGAGCGCGGCTTGTCCGGCGTCACCATGCCGACGCGCGCCAGCATGCCCAGGTCTATCGACACCTTGCGCCCGCCCGGGCGCAGCGGCGGCACCGCGATCCCGGCCGGCCCCGCACGCTCTGGCGCCACCGCAGGCGCGGAGGCCGGCGATGGCGCCGCGGGCGCCGGGGACGGCACCGCCCCGTCCGCTTCCTGCGCCGGCAGGCCGCCGGCCTGCTTCAGCTTTTCGAGCCGCTCGGCGGCCTTTTCGATCAAGCTCATCGACTGCCTCCGCCTGGGGTCCGTCTGGGCATGCGCCTAGGGTCTGTTGACATACGTTTCATGGGTCGCGCTCGGCCGAGTGGGCTTCCAGTGCAAGGCGCGGCGACGCGGATTGGGTGGCCCCCAATCAAGGAGCCGCAACGCGGCAATGGGGGCCCACTCGGCCGAGCCCTTCGGGTTGTGTCCAAACGCCCCCGCTACGGCGTTGCGCTCCTTGTCAAGGGGGCCGCCCTTGACGGCGTCGCGCGCCTTGTAGCGAGAGCGTTTGGACACAACGCGACCCATGAAACGTATGTCAACAGACCCTAGCCTTGCAACATCTTCAACGCCGCGGTCACCACCGCCACCGCGCCGGCGTAGCCGGCCACGCCCCCGGCGAAGGCGTAGCGCCCGCGACGCTCGCTGGCCTCGCGGCGGGGATCGCCCAGCAGCGACACCGTGCCGAGTACCGGCAGGCCCGTCACCTCGCGCAGCGAGCGCCCGTCCGCGAAGGAAGGTCGCAACTGGCTGATCAGGAAGGTCAGCGCGGCACCGGCGCCGATCGCGGCGACGCTGGCGGCGAGCATCAGCAGCGCACGATTGGGCGCGGCGGGCTTCAGCGGCAGGCTGGGCGGATCGATGACGCGGAATTCGGCGATGCCCGAGGTCGCGCCCATCTCCACCGAGATGTTGGCCGATTCGCGGCGCTGCACCAGGGTTTCGTAGTTGCGCTTGTGTACGTCGTAATCCCGGTTGAGCTGGGCCAGCTCGGCGTCGATCTTGGGCAGCAGCTCGGCCGATGCCCGCAGTTCCGCGAGACGCGCCTCGTGGGAACCCACCCGCGCCTGCAGCGAGGCGATGCGCGCCTCGGTCTCGGACAGCACCAGCTTGAGCTGCTGGTAGACCGGGTTGGCGTTGAGCGAGCCGAACTGCCCGGGGCCAGCCTCGCGGCGCATTTCGATTTCCTTGAGCTTCTGCGCCTCCAGGTCCTCGATCACCCGCCGCGTGCCGATCACGTCGGGGTGGGATTCGGTGTAGCGCTGCAGCAGGGCGTCCAGCGTCTTGCGCATGGCGTCGATGCGGCCGTCGATTTCGGGGATGGACACGCCCGCGGCATTGGGCATCTGCGGCAGCAGCACCGGATCCTCGCCCTGCAACTGGCGCTGGGTCGCGTCGCGGGAGTTGATCGCCTCGCGCAGCTCCAGGCGGGCCTGTTCGAGCTGCGCGCTCACGGCGGCCAACTGTCCCACGTAGTCGCGCCCGCCGGCATCGAGCAGGGCCATGTTGCGCAGGCGGAAATCCTTGAGGCGGTTTTCCGCGGCGGTGAGCTTTTCCTCGTAGTTGCGGATCTGCTCCTCGATGAAGCGGCGTGCCGTATCGGTGTCCTGGCGCTTGCTGACCAGCCCGGATTCGACGAACAGCGACATCAGCGCCTGCACCACGCGCTGCGCGCGCTTCGGGTCGCCGTCCCGGTAGGCCAGCGTGAACAGGTTGTCGCGCCCGGTGCCGCCTATCCTGAGCCCGCTCATCAACTCGCCGACCAACTGCTCGCGCTGGGGGCCGGAGGTCACCTCCAGGTTCAGATCGGCCATGTTGATCAGTTTTTCGACGTTGGGCCGGGTGATCAGCGTGCGGCTGAGAATGGCGATCTGCTGGTCCAGGTTGGGCTGCACCGCCAGGCCGGACATCAGCGGACGCAGCACCGACTGCGTATCCACGTAAACGCGCGCCGTGGATTCGTAACGGTCCGGCATCGTGTAGATGACCACCGCGGCGGCGGCCCCCACCACCCAGGTCAGCGCCAGCCCCCACCAGCGGAAGCGCCACATGCTGCGCAGCACGCCCACAGCCTGTCGGAGGATATCTTCCATTGCTCAACCCACCAGCAAATTGCGCGAGGCCCGCATGCGCGGCCGGAGTCTCATCAGAACCAGCTCTGCGGGATGATCAGCACGTCGCCCGGACGCACTTCCACGTTGGCCGACACGTCGCCGTCCTTGAGCAGGTCGTCGATGCGCACACTGTACTGCTTGTTGCCTTCGCTGGTACGCAGGATGGAGGCGCGGTTGCCGGCGGCGAACTCGGTCGTGCCGCCGACCGCGATCATCACGTCGAGCAGCGTCATCTTCTGCACGTAGGACAGGATCTGCGGCTTGGCCGCCTCGCCCACGACGCGGATCTGCTCGCTGTAGGGGCCGACGAAGCTGGTCACGATGACGGTGACCACCGGTTCGCGGATGTACTTGCCCAGCGCCTGCTCGATGTCGCGCGCCAGGGTGGTGGCGTCCTTGCCCAGAGCGGGCAGATCCTCGACCAGCGGCGTGGTGATCTTGCCGTCGGGGCGTACCGGCACGGTCATGGACAGTTCCGGGTTGCGCCACACCACGATGTTGACGCTGTCGCCCGGCCCGATCACGTAGTTGTACTCGGAATCCGCCGCGCTCGCCGGCGCGGGCGGGTAGCTCGACGCACATCCCGCGGCCATCGCCGCCGCAAGTACCGCCAGCCAGACTCGACGCATGGAGGCCGCGAAGCCGGATGGAAACATGATCATGGTCAACTCCCCTCTCAGGCCAGAACGATATATTGCGCCCTGCATATTGTGGTCATGCTAAGGGGCGATTGAACACCCCCAAAGGAACAAATACACAACCGCTTACAGCGCCGGCATGGGTCGCCCGGTACAGTCCGATGCATTTCTACAATAACTTTCGCCAGGGAGGCGACGATGAAGCCAGAACACGCCCTGCTCGAGCCCCGAGCGCGCGTATTGCCTGCGTTTGCTTCTTCTCCGGCCCATGCCCAGGACGACTTTCAGCCTAGCACCTTCGATCAGCATTTCACGATCGACTGCGACGGCTACCAGATTCGCCTTGCCGACCATTCCGACACCTTGCGCACGCGCATCAGCCTGCTCATCGAGAAACTGTATGCCTGGCGCGGCCTGCAGGCCAGCCATGCGAACGTGGCGCCGCTTCCGCATCAGACCACGCTGGTGGCCTGCCGCGACGACCACCATCTGTTCGGCACCGTCACGCTCGGGCTCGACTCGTGCGACGGGCTGATGGCCGACGGGCTGTACCAGGACGAAATCGACGAAATCCGCCGCAGCGGCGGCCGCGTGTGCGAAGTCACCCGGCTCGCCATCGACCCCGAATTCGGCTCCCACCGCGTGATGGCCCAGCTCTTCCACCTGGTCTTCATCCTCGCCCGCATGGTGCACGGCATGACCGACCTCTTCGCCGAGGTCCATCCGCGCCACAGCGACTACTACCGCCGCATGCTCGGCTACCGCCTCGCCGGTCCCGAAAAGGTGTGCCCGCGGGTCGGCGCGCCGGCCGTGCTGCTCCACATCTCCCTGGCGGACGTGGAACGCCACATCCGCGAACGCGGCGAGGGGCGCACCCTGTACCGCCATTTCTTCCCGCTCGAGGAGCAGTGGCGGCTGTTCGACCAGTTGCGCGAGCCGCTCAGCCAGGCGATTTCCTGACCACGGGCCGGACTCAGAACCAGCGCCGCAGTTCGATATAGACCCGGTCGCGCTCGTCGTAGCGGCCGAAGATGCCGTCCGTGCGCCCGCCGAACAGGTCCGCACCGAAAACGCCGCGCCATTCCGGCGCGATCCGCCACACCAGCTTGGGCCGCAGCATGTAGTCGCTGCGGTTGAGGCTGGCCACGTAAAGCAGTTCCGCCTCCAGCGCGTCGCCGAAGCTGCGGTTGACCAGAAAGGTCATGCCGCCCTCGTGGCGGTCGTTGGGCATCAGGCGCTCGTGGTCGTAGAACACCCGCTCGTAGTACTGAAGGTTGAAGCGCCACACGTCGCGCACCGGGATGTCCAGGCCGACCACGTAGTCCAGCGTGTCCGAATCGTGCAGGCCGTAGCGCGCTGCCGGGTCGGTGGTGGAGAAGCTGCGCCCCCCTGTATAGACCGCCTCGCCCTTGAGCACCAGGCTGCCGAGGTCCTTGGACAGGGTGAAACCGGTCTGCTGGATGCGGTCGTGGCGCAGTTCGAAGCGCGTGCCGCCGTCCAGCGCGTACAGCGTGGGTGACACGTCGCGGCTGCGGTAATGGTATGCGGCCAGGTCCCAGCCGTCGATCAGGCGGGACAGGCGCAGCCCCCAGTTGGTGTTCGACAGGGTGGCCGATGTGTCACGCTCCTTGACCCGCGTGCCGGCCGGCAAGGGGAAAGGGTAGAAGTCCGCCCCGGGCTTGCCCACCTCGTCGAAGCTCGGCACCGGAATCCACAGCAGTTCCAGGTGCGTGTCCTCGCCGAAGTGCTCGGCCCGCACGGCCCACTGGGGCGTGCGCAGGGCCTCGAACTCGGGCAGGTAGAATTCGCGCAGGTCGCGGGCGGAAACCACGTCGGCGAAGAACAGGCCCACCATCTCGCCCCACACCACGTGCTGGCGGCCGAGGCGGAATTCCCAGTCGCCGGTGCCGAAATCGGCGTAGGCCTCGCGGATCATGAAGCCGCTGCGCTGGTCGCGCCGCACCGCGCGCGGGTAGTAGCCATCCTCCAGGTCGTAGGCCGCGTCCACGTCGGCGCGTGCGGACAGCTTGTAGCGGCTGCGCGGCCCCAGGCTCGCGCCCACCCCCAGTTCCAGCCGGCCGCGCAGCTTGGACCAGTGCCCGTCGTCGGGCCAGGTGTAGGCCGCGCCGAACTCGGCATGGCCCGAGACGCGCGGGCCGGACGCCTGATCCGCCCCGGACGCGGCAGCCGGATCGGCGTCCAGGTCGAACAGATCGTCGAGCCCTTCGTCGGCGGCCGTGGCCGCACCCGCACTCAGGCCCAGGACAAGCAGCAGCGGGAGGAGTCGCTTCGGTCGCATGGGGGATGGCTCCATCAGATCTCCGGTTCCTCGTCGGTGGTGCGGCGGTCCTGCACGAACACCCACTTGTCGCCCGCGCGCATGCCCAGCGCATTGATCTGGCCGTCCTCGATGCGCACCAGGCGGTCGGCCATGTTCATGACCCGGCGGTCGTGGGTGGAAAAGATGAAGGTGGTGCCAGCCTTGCGGTTGATGTCCTTCATCAGCCGCAGGATGCCCTCGCCGGTCTTGTGGTCCAGGTTGGCGGTGGGCTCGTCGGCCAGCACCACCTTGGAATGGGTCGCCAGGGCACGGGCGATGGCCACGCGCTGGCGCTGCCCGCCGGAGAGCTGGTTGGGGCGGTGGGTGGCATACTTGCCCAGGCCGACCATGGCCAGATAGTGCTTCACGCGCTCGCGCCGCTCGCTGCGCGACAGCTCGCGCAACTGCAGCAGCGGGTATTCCACATTCTCTTCCGCGGACAGCACCGGCAGCAGGTTGAAGGTCTGGAAGATGAAGCCTATGGTGCGCGCGCGCAGATCGGCGAGTTCGTCGGGCGTCTGCCCGGAAACGTCGCGCCCGTCGATCAGAACCCGTCCGTTCGAGGGCGTGTCTATGCAGCCGATGATGTTGAGCAGGGTAGACTTGCCGCTGCCCGAAGGCCCCGCGATGGCCAGGAAAACGCCAGGTTCGACCGAGAGGCTGATGTCGGTCAGCGCCTGGACCTCCTGCTCGCCGAGGAGGTAGCGCTTGTTGACGTTTTCCACCTGTACGATCGCCATTTCGCGGGCCACACTGGGGACGAGACTGCCATAAGGATAGCACCCATGACGCACAGATCACCTTCCCGCCGCCGGTTTCTCGCGCTCTCCGTGCTGGGCATCACCACGCCCACGCTGCTCTTCGCGGCGGAAAGCGACGAGGTGGACCCCGCCCGCCGACTGGTGGCCCATGCCGACGAGATCCGCTTCCCCCAGGCAAGCTTCCAGACCGACATCACCGTGCGCAATTTCAGTAACGGCCAGGCCGGCGACGAACGCAAGTACCGCGTGCTGTCGCGCGGCAACGAGAACACCATCGTACTGACCATGGAGCCGGCCTCGGAACGCGGCCAGGCCCTGCTGATGCGCGGCCGCGACCTGTGGATCTTCATGCCCTCGGTGTCGCAGCCGGTGCGCCTGTCGCTGGCCCAGCGCCTCACCGGCCAGGTGGCCAACGGCGATCTGGCGCGCGCCAACTTCGCCGGCGACTACAACCCCACGCTCACCGGCCGCGACGTGGTGGACGGCCTGCCCTGCCAGGTGCTGGATCTGGCCGCCGCCGATCGCGGCGTGACCTACGCGCGGGTCAAGTACTGGGTCCGGGAGGACAACGCCTGGCCGGTCAAGGCGGAGTTCTACGCCCTCTCCGGGCGCCTGCTGAAGACCTGCCGCTACCTGGATTTCCGCGAGATGGCCGGCCGCGTGCGCCCCACCCGCCTGGTCATGGAAGACGCGCTGAAGGCCGGCGAAACCTCGGAACTGACCTACGAGGCGATGAACCTGCGCGACCTGCCCGAACGCATGTTCACGCGCGAATACCTGCGCCGGCTGGGCTGACGCCCCTGCGGGGGTACTGTAGGAGCGGGCTTGCCCGCGATACGGCGGTTCCAGCTACAAATGACGCCGCATTCGCGGGCAAGCCCGCTCCTACCGACGGCTCAAGCGCCGTAATACGCCCGATACCACGCAACGAAGCGCGCCACCCCCTCGCTCACCGGGGTGGCCGGCGCGAAGCCCGTCCATGCGTTCAGTTCCGCAGTGTCGGCATAGGTCGCCGGCACGTCGCCGTCCTGCAGGGGCAGGAAGTTCTTTTCCGCCTTGCGCCCGATGGCCGTCTCGATGGCCTCGATGAAGGCCATCAGCTCCACCGGATCGTGGTTGCCGATGTTGAACACCCGGTAGGGGGCGTTGCTGCGGCCCGGATCGGGGCGGTCGGCATCGAAGCCGGCATCCGCCTCGGCCACGTGGTCCAGCGTGCGGAGCACCCCTTCGACGATGTCGTCGATGTAGGTGAAGTCGCGCCGCATGCGGCCGTGGTTGAACACGTCGATGGGCCGCCCTTCCAGCATCGCGCGGGTGAACAGGAACAGCGCCATGTCCGGCCGGCCCCACGGCCCATACACGGTGAAGAAGCGCAGGCCCGTGGTGGGCAGGCCGTAGAGGTGGCTGTAGGTGTGGGCCATCAGCTCGTTGGCCTTCTTGGTGGCGGCATACAGGCTCACCGGGTGATCCACGCTGTCGTGCTCGGAGAAGGGCATCTTCGTGTTGCCGCCGTACACGCTGGAACTGCTGGCATACACCAGGTGGCCCACCTTGCCGTGGCGGCAGCCTTCCAGGATGTTCATGAAGCCCACCAGGTTGCTGTCCACGTAGGCGTGGGGGTTCTGCAGCGAGTAGCGCACCCCGGCCTGGGCGGCCAGGTGGATCACACGGTCGAAGCCCTCTTCGGCGAACAGGCGTTCCATGCCGGCGCGGTCGGCCACGTCCAGCTTCACGAAACGAAAGGCCGGATGCGGGGTCAGGCGCGCCAGGCGGTCTTCCTTCAGGCGCGGATCGTAGTAGTCGTTGAGGTTGTCCAGGCCGACCACCTCGTCGCCGCGGGCGAGCAGGCGTTCGGAGGTGTGCATGCCGATGAAGCCGGCGGCGCCGGTGACGAGGACTTTCATGCGCGTCGATCTCGCGTGCGGGAACAGGCGCCGATTATCGCATGCCGCACTTTGCGCAACGCGGCGCGCGTATTACGCTTCCGTGAAAAACCGCGCGTCGGCGCACCACGAGGAGACGCCCCTGGAAGCCACCGAACCCTCGCTGTACACCGTGATCGCCGGTACCTTCGGCGGCATCGGCCTGTTCCTGCTCGGCATGCACCTGCTCACCGACGGGCTCAAGCTCGCCGCCGGGCGCGCGCTGGAAGGACTGCTGGAGCGCTTCACCTCCACCCGCCTGCGCGGGCTGGGCGCGGGCATCCTGATCACCGCGCTGGTGCAATCCTCCACGGCGGTCACGCTGGCCTGCATCGGCTTCGTCAATACCGGCCTGCTGTCCTTGCGCAACGGCCTGTGGGTGATCTTCGGCTCCAATCTGGGTACCACCACCAACGCCTGGCTGGTGGCCTGGCTGGGCTTCGGCTTCAAGATCAGCGCCTTCGCGCTGCCCTTCGTCGGCATCGGCGCCACGCTGATGCTGGCCGCGCCGGGCATGCGCACGCGCGCGCTGGGCCGCGCGCTGGCCGGCTTCGGCGTGCTGTTCCTCGGCATCGACGTGCTCAAGGACACCTTCTCCGCCTTCGGCGAGGAGATGAACGTCGAGGACTACCTCGCCGGCGGCCTGCTCGGCCAGTTGCTGCTGGTGCTCATCGGCACGCTGATGACCATCCTGATGCAGGCCTCCGGCGCGGTCATCGCCATCGTCATCACCGCCGCCTCGGGCGGCCTGCTGTCCATCGAGGCGGCCTGTGCGCTGGTCATCGGCACCAACATCGGCACCACCTTCACCGCCATCCTGGCGGCCATCGGCGCCACCTCCAACGCACGCCGGCTGGCCGCCTCGCACGTGTTCTTCAACCTGATCACCGGCGTGGTGGCGCTGCTCATGCTGCCCATGCTGATCGCCCTGCTCGGCCTGATCCGCGACTGGTTCGGCAACGCGAGCGACCCGGCCACCACCATCGCGCTGTTCCACACCGCCTTCAGCGTGCTCGGCGTGCTGCTGATGGTCCCGCTCAGCAACTGGCTGCTGCGCACACTGGAAGGCCACTTCAAGAGCCGCGAGGAAGAAGTCGCCCGCCCGCAGTATCTGGACGCAAACTCCGCGGCGGTTCCCGACCTCGCCCTGCGCGCGCTGCGCATGGAGCTGAACCGCAGCCAGGCGATGGCCACCGCCTGCCTGCGCGGCGCGGCCGCCGAGCAGGCGGGCGAAGCCGCCATCCGCCGGCAGCGCGACACCCTGCAGACCTTGTCGGCCGCCATCGCCGGCTACACCGGCAAGCTCAACACCGAGCACCTGCCGCCGGTGCTGGTGGACCATCTCGCGCGCAGCCTGCGCGTGCTGCAGTACCAGGAGAACGCCGCGGAAAGCAGCCTGCAGGCCGCCGACCAGGCCGCCAGCCTGAGCCCGCTGACCCCCACGCTGCACGGCGCGCTCACCGCCTTCGCCACCGCCGCGGACGCCCTGGCCGACGCGGCGGACACCAGCCGCGCGGAGTTCGGCGGCGAACAGGTCAACCAGCGCCTGCGCGAGACCGAGGAAGATTATGCCCGTCTCAAGGAAGCCCTGCTGGCGGCCGGCGCCCATGCCCAGATGAGCATCCGCGACATGCAGGACCACCTGCGCCACGCCAGCCTGCTGCGCCGCGCCGCGCAGCAGACGGCCAAGGCGGCGCACTACCTCGCCGCCCTGGACGCCGGCGTGGCGCCGCCGCCGGACGGCGCCGCCGACACCGACCAGGCCGCGGTGGCCGAGGCCGCGTGAAGCCTGTCGGGACCGCCTGCTACAATCCTCGCCCGCCCCCTTCCCCGCCGCGCCGATGGACTACCCCCGCCCCGCCTTCGAAGACAAGATCTGCCCGCCCGCGGCGCTCGCCGGGCGCGCCGGCTCGCTGGCGCGTCCGCTGGTGTTCACCAACGGCTGCTTCGACATCCTGCACCGCGGCCACGTCACCTATCTGGCCCAGGCGCGCGCGCTGGGCGCGGCCATGGTGGTGGCGCTCAACACCGACGCCTCCGTGCGCCGCCAGGGCAAGGGCGACGACCGCCCGGTCAACCCGCTGGAAGACCGCCTGGCGGTCATGGCCGCGCTCGAATGCGTGGATCTGGTGACCTGGTTCGACGAGGACACGCCGCTGGCGCGCATCCTCGAATGCCGTCCGGAGGTGCTGGTCAAGGGCGGCGACTGGGCGCCGGAGCGCATCGTCGGCACCGCCGAGGTGCGCGGCTGGGGCGGCAGCGTGCATTCCATCCCCTTCCTCCACGAACGCTCGACCACCGACCTGATCCGCCGCATCCGCAGCCTGTAGGAAGCTGCACCGGACTCGCCCGCATACCGCAAGGAGCCACCCATGGCCGACATCGAAATCACCCGCGAGGACTCGCCCACCAGGGGCCGCTGCGTGGGGCGCATCGCCGGCATCGAAGGCGAGGCCGAACTGACCTTCAGCAAGGCCGGCCCGGAACTGCTGATCGCCGACCATACCGGGGTGCCCGACACCATGCGCGAAACCGGCGCGGGCACCCGGCTCGCCCAGCGGCTGGTGGATGACGCCCGCGCGGGCGGCTACAGGATTCTCGCCCTGTGCCCCTTCGTGCGTGCGCAAACCCAGCGCCATCCCGAGGCTGGACGTGGTGCGGATCCCCTGAGGCGCCTACGGGGCGGTTGGTGAATCCGCCTGCGTCCGCGGTGCGCTGCGAGGGATGCGCAGGCGCATGCAGGTGCCCTTGCCGGGCGTGCTGTCCACGGCGATGCTGCCGCCGAGCAGGCCGGTGACCAGGTTGTGCACGATGTGCAGCCCCAGCCCGCTGCCGCCCTGCCCCAGGCGGGTGGTGAAGAAGGGATCGAAGATGCGGCGCAGGTTCTCGGGGGGGATGCCGCAGCCGTCGTCGCACACCTCTATCGCCACCGCCTCCGCGCCCGCGGCGCGGCCGCGCACGGTCACCGTGCCGCTGTCCCGCCCCGCGAAGCCATGCACGAGGGCGTTGTTCACCAGGTTGGCGAGCGCCTGGCCGAGGGGGCCGGGGTAGCTGTCGAGCAGCAGGCCGGGCTCCACGTCGGTTTCCAGTTGCCACGGCTGGCGCCGGAACGACGGGCGCAGGGTCAGCGCGATCTCGTCCACCACCTCGGCCAGTTCGAATTCGCGGCGCTGGGAACTGGCCTGGTCCACCGCCACCTGGCGGAAGCTCGCCACCAGCTCGGCGGCGCGCTGCAGGTTGCGCTCGATGATCTCGGTGCCGGCCTCGGTGTCGGCCAGGTACTGCTCCAGCGCCGAGCGCTTGAGCCCGGATTCCAGTTCGCGGCGCAGGCCGCGGGTATGGTCTGCCACCGTGTTGGCCGCCATCAGGCCGTTGCCCAGGGGCGTGGACAGCTCGTGCGCCACGCCCGCCACCAGCGCGCCGAGGGCGGCCATCTTCTCCGCCCGCAGCAGCTCTTCCTGGGCGCGGCGCAGGTGGTCCAGCGCGGCGGCCAGTTCCCCGTTGGAGCGCTCCAGTTCCGCGGTGCGCTCGGCCACGCGGCTCTCCAGCGTCTCGTTGAGTTCGCGCAGGCGGTCGATGGCCTCGCGCCGCCCGGTGACGTCCACGTCCATGCACACGAAGTAGCGGCCGCCCTCGCGCGCGGGGATGGAGAAGGTCGTGAACAGGATGTAGCGCGTCTCCCCGCTGCGCGTGCGCACCGGTACTTCCTGCGGCCCTTCGGCGACGCCGTCCGCAGCCACGCGGCCGAACATGGCCCGGAACTCGCGCATCTGCTCGGGCGAAAACAGCAGCTCGTCGAGGCTGCGGCCCAGCGCCTCCTCGGCCGTATAGCCGTACAGCAATGTGGAGCCCGGATTCCAGTACAGCACGCGGCCGCCCGCGTCGTACCACTGGATGGCCACGGTGGTGGCGGCTTCCAGCGTGGCGCGCAGGCGCTCCTCGCTGCGGGCGAGGGCCTCGCCTGCCTGCCAGCGGTCGGTGATGTCGCGGCCGATGGCGCCGTAGCGCCGCGCCCCGCCCTCGTCGCTCCCCGCATGCAGCGTCCACGCCACGCGGCAGGTCCTGCCCGCGCTGTCCACCATGGGGCATTCGAAGGCGACGCTGGCGGCCCCGGCCGCGAGCTTGTCGTACAGATCGCGCTGCCAGTCGTCCTCGTCGAAGCTCAGCCAGCGCTTCATGGGCTGGCCGGCCACCTCGTCCTCGGCGATGCCGAGCAGGCGGCACAGGGCCGGGTTGGCATAGGTGAGGTGCCAGTCGGCGTCCAGGCGCACGACCAGTTCGGTGGTGTTCTCCACCAGTTCCCGGTAGGCGGCCTGGCTCGCCGTGGCCTCGGCCTCGCGGGCGTGCACCGCGCTGCCCATGCGGGCGACCGCCGCCGCCAGGCCGTTGATCTCGGCCACCCGCGACGGCCGCCATGGCAGTTCATAGCGGCCCTCGCCGATGTCCCCCGCGAAGGCAGACAGGCGGGCGAACTGGCGACCGAAGTAGCGCGCCTGGATGGCCGAGCCCGCCAGAGCGAGCAGCACGGCGATCACCAGCGCGCCCACCATCAGCAGGCTGGCGCTGCGCGCCGGCTGATAGGCCAGCGCCTGCGGCCGCATCACCAGCACCCGCCAGTCCAGGTGGGGCACCGTGGCGATGGTGGCGAGCATCGCTTCGCCCTCGAAGCTCAGGTGTACCACCTCGCCGGAGAAGGGCTCCGGCATGCGGACGAAGTCCAGGTCGCCGAAATCCTGCTGGCGCCCGCGCAGTTCGTCGCGCGAATCGGCCAGCGCCCGCCCGCGGCGGTCGAGCAGCAGGGTGCGCAGGCCGCTGTCGTCGGACGTCGCCGTCATGCGGTCGATCAGGCGGGTGAAGGCCAGTTCGCCGATCAGCGTGTACTGCCCGGCGCGGCGTGCCACGGCCACGGTGAAGCCGCCCTCCACGGTGGACAGGAAGGTGTCGGTCCAGTGCAGGCCGTCGGCGGCACGGGCGCTGCGCCACAGGGGATGGGCCGACAGGTCGGTGCCGAGCAGATCGCTGCGCAGCGCCCGGCGCGGGGGCGGCAGGCCGACCGCGATCACCCGGCCGTCGCCATCGACCAGGTAGAGGGAGGAGAAGCTGCCCGGCTGTTCGAGGAAGCCGTCCAGCATGGCGTAGAAGAGCTGCGGGTCCAGGGCGCGTTCGACGGCCAGCATGCGCGCCATGCCTTCGAGGGCAAAGGCCGGCCCGGCCAGATGGGCCTGGACCTGGCCGGCGATCGCCTCCCCCAGCTCGGTCTGGCGCCGTTCCAGTTCGCGCACGGTCTGCGGCATCAGCCAGTAGATCACCAGCGGATAGACGACGACGAAGGTGACCAGCGCCACCAGCGCGGAGCGCAGGAACAGCAGGCGGGACAGGGGCCAGGGCTTCATCGTCCGCCCCCCGGCCGGTAGGGAACGAAGCGCCCGTCGCGCACCACGGTGAAGCGGACCGGCCGGCTCGCATCGCCGTAGCGGTCGAAGACGACGGGCTGCTGCACGCCGTCGAAGCCGCGGGCCAGCAGACGCGCCTTCAGCGGACCCTCGCCCTGCTCCGCCAGCGCGGCGATCGCTACGCTGGCCGCGTCGTAGCCGGCCACGCTGGCAAAACCGGGCGCGGCGCCGAAGCGCTGCTCGTAGGCGGAGCGGAAGGCCCGGAAGCGCTCCGTGTCGTCCTCCCGGTCGAAATACTGGGGCGCGAACAAGCCTTCTACCGCCCGGCCACCGAGTTCGACCAGGCGCTCGGTGGCCGCCCAGTCCGCCACCAGTGCACCCACCCGCCCGTCCTGGCGGCGCAGGATCTGCACCACGCGCGCCGCATCCACCGCACCTGCCACCACGACCAGTGCATCGGGGCCGGCCTCCAGCAGGCGGGCGACACGTGCCAGCAGGCTGTCGTCCACGGCGGAACTGAAGCCCTCCTGCGCCACCACGGCACCGCCGGCGGCCACCAGCGCAAGGCGGAACTGCGCCGCCCAGTCGGCGGTGTAGGCCAGGTTGCCTTCGTCGATGATCAGCGCCGCCCGCCGCACGCCCTGCTCGCGGGCGAGAAAATCCGCCGCCGCGCGGGCGTACTCGGTGGTGGCCGAGATGACGCGGAAGAAGTTGTCGTCGCGCCCGGAGAAGCGCGAACCGGTCACCGTGGGCGAGATCAGCACCACCCCGGCCGCGTCGGCGAGGGGAATCAGCACCTCGGCCATGGCGCTCGTCATCGGCCCCACGACGACCTGCACGCCGGCGGCGATCAGTTCGCTCATGGCCTGGCGGGCGGTGTCGGCATCCTGGGCGTCGTCGCGCACGATCAGTTCGATCGGCCGCCCATGCACGCCGCCGGCCCGGTTCGCCCGTTCCACCGCGAGCTGGGCGCCGTCCTTGCCTTCACCGCCCAGGTCCGCCACCCGCCCGGACAGGCCGCCCACGAAGCCGATGCGCACCGGCTCGGGCGGCGCGCAGGCGGCCAGCGCCAGCAGCGCGCACGCGGCCGCCAGCCGGCCGCGCCAGTACGCTTCAGGCGCTGCCGGCCGCGGCATGGGCATCCAGCCAGGCGTGCCAGTCCTCGGCCGGCATCGGGCGGGCGAACAGATAGCCCTGCCCGAGCTGGCAGCCCAGTTCGCGCAGACGTTCGACCTGGGCCGCTTCCTCGATGCCCTCGGCGATCAGTTCGATGCCCAGCCGCCGCCCCAGTCCGCACACCAGCGAGGCGATCTCGCCCCCGCGCCCGGCGTGGCCGAGTTCGTGCACGAAGGCGCGGTCGATCTTGAGCCGGTCCACGTTCATGCGCTGCAACTGGCCGAGGGAGGAATAGCCGGTGCCGAAGTCGTCGATGGCCAGTTCCAGCCCCATGGCGCGGATGTGCTCGAACAGTTCGATCATGCGCGCCGCCTCGCCCATGGCCACCGACTCGGTGATCTCCAGCTCGATCTGCCTCGGGTCCACACCCGATTCGTCCAGCGCGCCGCGCAGGCGGTCGAGGAAGTGCGGGTCGCGGAACTGGGTGAGGGAGACGTTGATGGCCATGCGCACGCCGCCGTGGCCGCGGACGGCCATCGCCGCGGCCTCGCGGCAGGCGCGCCGCAGCACCCATTCGCCGAGCGCGACGATCAGGCCGGACTGCTCGGCCAGCGGGATGAAACGGTCGGGCGGGATCATGCTGCCGTCCTCGATGCGCCAGCGCAGCAGCGCCTCGGCGCCGACGCAGCGCCCGCAGTCCAGGTCGATCTGCGGCTGGAAGACCAGGAACAGGCGCTCGGCGGCGAAGGCGTCGCGCAGTTCGCGCAGCAAGCGCACGCGGTCGCGGATCTCCTCGCCCATGCTGCGGGTGTAGGTGGCGATGCTGCCGCGCTCGGCCTGCTTGGCCTGCTTGAGCGCGAGGAAGGCGTTTTCCAGCGTCTCGGTGCCGTCGCCGTCGCCGCCGACTTCGGCCAGCGCCACCAGGCCGCCGGTCACCGACACCGAGATCGCCTCCCCGTCTATCGTCAGCGGCTCGCCGAACAGGCGTTGCAGGCAGCCTTCCGCCGGCAGCCCCTGCGGCCAGAACACCGCGAAGATGTCGCTGCCCACGCGCGCCACCACGCTGTCGCCGCAGCCCTGCCGCAGGCGCTCCACCGCCGCCTGCAGCAGGCGGTCGCCGTAGCGGTGGCCGAAGGTGCCGTTGAGATCGCCGAAATGGTCGATGTCCAGCACTGCGAGCACGCCCGGCCCCGCGGGCGTGAGGGCCAGATAGGCGTCGAGCCGTTCCACCAGGAGGCGGCGGTTGGGCAGGTGCAGCAACTGGTCGTAGTAGGAATAGCCGTTCAGGCGCTCGACCAGGCCCGCGTTGTCCAGGCACATGGCCACGTTGGTGCAGAACACCTCGATCAGCGCGGGGTCCAGGTCGGCGTCGGCCTGCTCGGCGTCCATCCACGCGGCCAGACAGCGCCCCTCGCGCCCGCCGAAGTAGAGCGCCATGCCGTACCCGGCCTCGACCACGTTCTCCCGCCCCGCCAGCGCGCGCCGCAGCATCTGCCTGACCGGACTGTGTTCGAGGGCGTCGAGGGGCTGGCCGATGGAGCGCTGGAAGCGCCCCGCGGCCGCCACCACCACCGCTTCCTCGGCCGCGTCGCGGCGCGCACACACCAGGCCTTCGGGCTGCAGGCCGAACAGGCCGGCGATCTGCGTGATGATGCCGGCGGCGAATTCGGCCAGCCCCTCGGTGCGCAGCAGCGCGGCGCTGCCGTTGACGATCTGGGCCAGGCCGCGCCGGCTGGCGTTGACGATGCGCAACTGCTGGTAGGTGCGAATGGCCGCGGTCAGCGCCGCGTACAGCCGGCTGCGGGAGAGCTCGGACTTGTTGCGGTAGTCGTTGATGTCGTAGTCGCGGATCGCATCCAGCTCGGGCGCGTAGCCCGGCTGCCCGGTGCGCAGGATGATGCGGGTATCGCGCAGGCCGTAGCGGTTGCGGATTTCGTCCACCAGCGCCAGGCCGGCGTCCTGCGTCTCCATCACCACGTCGAGCAGGACCACCGCCAGCTCGGGGTCGCGGGCGAAGCAGCCGCGCGCCTCTTCCGCCGAATGGGCATGCAGGAAGTGCAGCCGGCGTCCCACCACTTCCACGCCGGCCAGCCCCAGCTCGGTGCTGCGGTGGACGTCCTCGTCGTCGTCCACGATCAGCACCTTCCACACCGGGCGCGATCTCTCCGCGGCGGCCGGCGGATGCTCGTCCGCGAACTCGATCAGATCATCGCTCATCTGCCCCCCTGTTCCCCGCGACCGACCGCCCGCGGCCGGTCAGTCCCTCGTTCCCCGGCGCGCGCCCTCCTGCTCCCACCACGTCGTGCCGAGGCGTTCTTCGAAGGCGGGAAACTCCCTGTCGTGCTCCATGAACAGAGCCATCAGCGTCCTGGCGTGCTCGGGCGGAAAACCCTGCCGCCCGCCGTCGCGGGAATCGTTCAATACCCTGCTGATGAACTGGCGGCACTCGCGCGTGCCCCAGGTCTGTTCGATCTTCGCCAGGTGCGGATAAGCGGCGAACAGTCTGGTGGTGTCCGTTTTCGACATTTCGTTTTTCCTCTCGACTTCCGTGCAGCCGATGCATGCGCAAATATCGGCGTCATTGCGGCGGCGGTCAAGTACGACAACTGACTTGCGCCGCAGGCGAATGTGCAGCGCCGCGCGCGAAAGGGCGGACAGCCCAAGTAGAATACGCGCGATGAACGCACCCCATCCGGCAACCGCTCCCGCGCGCCACATCCTCGAACACGTCTTCGGCTACACCGCCTTCCGTGGCGAACAGGAAGCCATCGTCGAGCACGTGGCGGCCGGTGGCGACGCCCTGGTGCTGATGCCCACCGGTGGCGGCAAGTCGCTGTGCTACCAGATTCCGGCGCTGCTGCGCTCGGGCACGGCCATCGTCGTCTCGCCGCTGATCGCGCTGATGCAGGATCAGGTCAGCGCGCTGGTGGAAGCCGGCGTGGCCGCGGCCTGCCTTAACTCTAGCCTGTCACTGGAAGAATCCCGCGCCGTGGAGCGCGAACTGTTCGCCGGGCGGCTGGACCTGCTCTACGTGGCGCCGGAGCGCCTGCTCACCCCGCGCTTCCTCGACACCCTGGACGAACTGCGCGACACGCACCGGCTGGCGCTCTTCGCCATCGACGAGGCGCACTGCGTGTCCCAATGGGGCCACGACTTCCGCCCCGAATACCTGCAGCTCTCCGTCCTGCCCGAGCGCTACCCCGGCATCCCGCGCATCGCGCTCACCGCCACCGCCGACCAGCTCACGCGGGAGGAGATCGCCCGCAACCTGCGCCTGGAAAACGCCCGCCGCTTCGTCTCCAGCTTCGACCGCCCCAACATCCGCTACCGCATCGTGGACAAGGCCGATCCGCGTCGGCAACTCCTCGCCTTCATCCGCGAGGACCATCAGGATGAAGCCGGCATCGTCTACTGCCTGTCGCGCCGCAAGGTGGAGGAAACCGCCGCCTGGCTCGCCGAGCACGGCGTCGACGCCCTGCCCTACCACGCCGGCCTGCCGGTGGAAGAGCGTTCAGCCAACCAGGTGCGCTTCCTGCGCGAGGACGGCATCGTCATGGTCGCCACCATCGCCTTCGGCATGGGCATCGACAAGCCGGACGTGCGCTTCGTCGCCCACCTGGACCTGCCGCGCTCGGTGGAAGGCTACTACCAGGAAACCGGCCGCGCCGGCCGCGACGGTCTGCCCGCCGAAGCCTGGATGGCCTGGGGCGCGGCCGACGTGGTGCAGCAGCGCCGCATGATCGACGAATCCGAAGGCGGCGAGGACTTCAAGCGCCTGGCGCGCGCGCGCCTCGATGCCTTGGTGGGCCTGGTGGAATCCACCACCTGCCGCCGCCAGCACCTGCTCGACTACTTCGGCGAGGCCAGCGGCCCCTGCGGCAATTGCGACAACTGCCTGGAGCCGCCGCGCACCTGGGACGCCACCGATGCGGCGCGCAAGGCCCTGTCCTGCGTCTATCGCACCGGCCAGCGCTACGGCGCCGGGCATCTCATCGACGTGCTGCGCGGCGAACGCAGCGAAAAGGTGATCGAACGCGGCCACGAGGCGGTGAGCACCTTCGGCATCGGCGCCGACGTGGACGACAGGACCTGGCGCAGCCTCTTCCGCCAACTCGTCGCCCGCGGCCTGCTCGCCGTGGACCACGAACGCTACGGCGCGCTGGCCCTCACCGACGCCGCCCGCCCCCTGCTGCGCGGCGAAGACGAATTCATGCTGCGCCTGGTGCCGGAGAAACGCGGCCGCACCAAGCGCCGCAGCGCCTCCACCGAGATCCCCGCCGGCATCCCCACCACCCTGTTCGACCGCCTGCGCGCCTGGCGCGCCGAAACCGCGCGGGAACGCAACGTGCCGGCCTACGTCATCTTCCACGACGCCACCCTGCGCGAGATCGCGCTGGCCCGCCCGCACACCCTGGCCGAACTGGGCGGCATCAGCGGCATCGGCGACCGCAAGCTGGAAGCCTACGGCGCCGCCATCCTGGAGATCGTCGCCGAGGCCGGCTGAGCGCTTCAGCGTATGGTTCGCCGATGCAGGAGCGGGCTTGCCCGCGATGCGGTGATCGTTTCTCCGTAGGCCGCATCGCGGGCAAGCCCGCTCCTACCGTGCCTCAGCGCACGCCCAGCAGTTCCACCTCGAATACCAGCGTCGCATTCGGCGGAATCACCCCGCCCGCGCCGCGCGCACCGTAGCCCAGTTCCGGCGGAATGGTGAGCTTGCGTTTGCCGCCCACCAGCATGCCCTGCACGCCCTCGTCCCAGCCGCGGATCACGTAGCCGGCGCCGAGCGGGAATTCGAAGGGGTCGTTGCGATCCTTGCTGGAATCGAACTTCTTGCCGTCGGTGAGCCAGCCGGTGTAATGCACGGTCACGGTCTGGCCCTTGGCGGCAGCCGCGCCGCTGCCGACTTCCAGCTCCTCGATGACGAGGCCGCTGGCGGTGGTCTGGGACATGGAAACTCCTGGACGTCTGTCTGTGGATGGGAAGGCCGGATTCTACGCCCCCACGGCTACAATCCCCTTCCCCCCGTCATGGAACCCGCCCGCGTGACTGCCACCGCCGAACACATTGACGCCTTCATCGCCCGCTGGCAGAACGCCGGCGGCAGCGAGCGGGCCAACTACCAGCTTTTCCTCACCGAACTCTGCACCCTGCTCGACCTCCCCCGCCCGACCCGGCGGGCGACGACACCCGCGACAACGCCTACGTGTTCGAACGCCGCGTCGTACTGCGTGCGCCAGACGGCAGCGCCAGCAACGGCTTCATCGACCTCTACCGCCGCGGCGCATTCGTCTGCGAAGCCAAGCAGACCGGCAGGACGCTGGACACCTCCGGCTGGGACAAGGCCATGCTGCGCGCCCACAACCAGGCCGACCAGTACGTGCGCGCCCTGCCCGCCGACGAAGGCCGGCCGCCCTTCATCCTCGTGGTGGACGTGGGCCGCAACATCGAGCTCTACGCCGGATTCTCCCGCTCCGGCGCCACCTACACGCCCTTTCCCGACCCCCGCGCCCACCGCATCCGCCTCGAAGACCTGCGCCGAGACGACATCCGCGAGCGCCTGCGCGCCGTCTGGCTGGACCCGGCCAGCCTCGACCCCGCACGCCGCTCCGCCCGCGTCACCCGCGACATCGCGGAGATGGTGCTGTGGATCGGCTACCTGCAATGGCACATCCGCAGCATGGGCCAGGCCACCGTGCCCGAACCCATGCTGCGCGACTTCCGCAACATCGAAAACCGCGACGCGCTGATCGCCTACGAGCGCGAAGAACTCGTCACGGACGAAGCCGGCCGTCCCGTCACCCGCTGGGACGGCGAAAGCTACCGGACCAGCCCCGTCACCGGCGAACCCGTGCCGGACGAAACCGCGCAGATGCCGCTGTACCGCTACGTGGAACCGAGAAAGGCCGAATGGCCACAGGCGGATCACATCGTGGGGAATCCGCCGTTCATCGGGAACAAGCGCATGCGCGCCGCGTTGGGCGACGGCTACGTGGACGCCGTACGTGACACCCGGCCGGAAGTGCCTGAATCTGCCGACTTCGTCATGTACTGGTGGCACATCGCGGCCGAGACCGTGCGCGCTGGGGAGGCGAAGCACTTCGGCTTCATCACCACCAATAGCATCAAACAAGCGTTCAACCGCCGCGTGGTCGAAGCGCAACTGCGCGCGAACGACCCACTGTCCATCGTCTTTGCCATTCCCGACCATCCATGGGTGGATGCCGCCGACGGTGCAGCGGTGCGTATTGCCATGACGGTCGGTGAGGCGGGCACACACGACGGACGTATACTGCAAGTTCGCGAGGAAACAGCCACCGATCAGGACGAGGTGGCCGTACAACTGCAGGAAAGTACGGGCCGCTTGTTCCCTGACTTGAAAATCGGCGTCAATGTCGCTGCGGTACGTCCTCTCACCGCAAACAGCGCCATCAGTAATCGCGGCGTGATTCCGCACGGCGAAGGCATGACGGTCACCGAGGAGCAAGCAACTGCGCTCGGTCTCGGCGTCGTAGCGGGTTTGGATGCGAGGCTACGTCCCTACCGTAATGGTCGCGACCTGACACAGACCCCACGCAATGTTCGCGTCATTGACATGCATGGTCTCAGTGCCGAGCAAGTACGCGAGCAGTTTCCTGCGGTATATCAATGGCTATCGGAGCGCGTTAAACCCGAGCGAGACCAGAACAAGGACCGAGACCTTCGCGAAAAGTGGTGGCTCCATAGGAGAAACAACGAGGATCTACGGAATTCGATGCGGGGCATAAACCGATACGTTGCAACGGTGCAGACCAGCAAGCATCGACTGTTCACTTTCCTTGATGTCGCTGTTCTGCCTGATGACAAGCTGATTGCCATTACCATGGATGACTCGACATGGCTTGGTGTCCTGTCGTCGCGGATTCACGTTGTTTGGGCGCTGGCTACAGGCGCAACACTCGAAGATAGGCCGGTCTACAACAAAACGACCTGCTTCGAAGCGTTCCCTTTCCCATCGATTGGCAATGACCTCGCGGCGAGCGAAGCGAGCCGCGAGGTCGCAGACCGAGCGAAATCGCGGAAATCGCCGAACAGATCGATGCCTACCGCAAGCGCCAGCAGGCCCAACACCCGGAACTGACGCTGACCGGCATCTACAACGTGCTGGAAAAACTGCGGGCGGGCGAACCGCTCTCCGCGAAAGACAAGCTCATCCACGAACAGGGCCTCGTCTCCGTGCTGCGTGAACTGCACGACGCCCTGGACGCCGCCGTCCTCAAAGCCTACGGCTGGTCCGACCTCGCCCCCGCGCTGGTCGGCCGCCCCGGCGCCACCACCCCGCTGCCCGACAAGCCCGAAGACCAGGCCGAAGCCGAGGAAGAACTCCTTTCCCGCCTCGTCGCGCTGAACGCCGAACGCGCCGCCGAAGAAGCCCGGGGCCACATCCTATGGCTGCGCCCGGACTACCAGAACCCGGCCGTTTCCGCCGGCTCCGGCTCCGCTCCCTTCGGCTCCGCTCAGGGAGCGGGGGGTCGCTGGCTGAGCGAAGCAGAAGCCAGCGAAGCCCAACAAACCCCGCTCGATCTCCCGCCGGACGATGCCGGGGCACCGAAGCCGGCCCAGCCCCCCGCCGCCGGCAAACAGCCCTGGCCCAAAACCATGCGCGAACAGGTCGCCGCCGTCCGCACCGCGCTCGCCCACCAGCGCCTTCCGCTGGAGGCCATTGCCGGCCAGTTCAAGCGCTCGCCCAGGGCCCCGGTCCTGTCCGTCCTCGAAGCCCTGGAAGCGCTGGGCATGGTGAAGCAGGAGGACGGGCTATACGGCCTGCAGGGTTGAACGTGGACGCCATTGCGCAGGCGAGGTAAAGCTATGTGGATGATCGCCCCCCCCCGAATTCGGCGTACCCATCGAAAAATGGGAGTTGTGGCGCGCGTCGCTGCTGGAGCTGGATCAGACGGACGAAAGCGTGATTGCCGCGATCAGCTATGCCGATGCCACTATCGAGCGCAAGCGTCGGTTCGACGCGGAATACGGCGTACCGGGCTATGACGCGATCCGTGCAAAGCGGCCCCCGACGAAACCGTGATCAGCTTCGGCGTCGACGCCAGCAGGGCCGTGCCTTGCGCTGCACCCTAGACAGCCCGGCGCGGGGCGTTTCATTCTGTCAGGAGTTCTTACAGCCCGAAGTCTTCCCGGAACCGGTCGATCTGGTGCATGCGCTCGTGCAGGATGGTGACGATGCCGATGTCTCCGCCGGACAGGCGGCGCCAATAGACGAAATGCCGTTCGTGGCGGAAGAAGTACCCTTCGACGCCGAACTCGGCGGGTATGGGCCTAGAGTTCACCGCGTGGGTTGCGATTCGTTCGAAGGCTTCGAACAGGCTCGTGATGTAGCGGTCGGCCTGTTCCGTTCCCCAGCGATCCCGCGTGTAGCGGTAGATTTCGTCGAGACGGAAGGAGGCCGCCTCCTGGATGCGGACGCGGGCCATGCGTTCAGCCCTTGTTGCGTGCGATGACTTCGGCCGCCGTCAGGGGCTGGTAGGAGGATTCGGGGGCCGCGAAGGCATGGGCCAGTTCGGCCTTGAGCCGGTCGACCCTTTCCTGTTCCACGCGCGCCCTGTCGCGGCGGATGAGGTCGCGGATGTATTCACTGACGTTTTCGTAGGCGCCCTCCTCGCCCACGTTCGCGGCCACGAAGTCGCCGAGCGCGCCGTTGAGACGGACCGTCAGGGTTGTCGGCTGTGTGGTTCGGGTCATGATGCCTTCCTCCGGGGGTATGAACGTATTCAAGATAACCAATAACGAATACGCCAACAAGTCGCGGAGGCAGCGACCGACCCGATTTCCATCCCGCGCGATGGGGCTGGTGCCTGTGGCGCCCTGCCGGCACTGGCATTCCATTTCCCGCACCACCTGCGGGGCTGCCGCTTACTCGTCATCGCCAGACAGGCAGTCGACAACCCAGTAGCCCAGCACCCCGAGCCCCAGCGTACCCATCAGGCCGATGCCCGATTTGTGCGGCTCGCGTGCCGCAAGAACGGTTCGCAGGCGTTCGAGTGCGGGCGGTTCGGTAAACGTCAGCGGCACGGACAGTTCGACGGGCCTGTCCGAGGGCGCCCCGTTCCGCCAGATCACCCCGAGGGGGTCGTCCAGGGTGTGGATGAGCTGGTCCAGCCAGTCCCGCAGTTCGTCCAGATTGTGGCGACAGACCCATGAGAGCAGGTCGTGTACCAGCATATCGTCCCCCGCGGTGGACAGGGACTCCGCCCACTCGTATTCCCCCACCGCCATGTCGGCCGCAGCCTCCAATCGCCCAACCCACCGCTGGGCTTCGGGTTCACCGCTGCCGGCGTTTCCGACGACGTGCTCCATGAGGTCGTTGACGGCGGTGGAGATCCGTTCCAGCGCGTATCCGAAGGTACGCACGTGCATGTACGCCTCGCCCGCCATGTCGGCCTCGAATACGGTCCGTGGAGCGGGCGTGGTCAGCCGTTTCGACAGGCGCCGCGCCACCGGCCGCATGGCCTGGACCATGAAGGCCAGATTGGATGACAGGATGGGTTCTTCTCCGCTCATGGGGGCATCCTCGCCTTTTGGACGGGGGAGACATTCTTCCCCCTCCGGAGTCTCACACGATGAGCCTGTGCCTTCCGCACAAACCGGCGGAGCGCGTGCCTTGGAAAAGGGCGGACATGCGGCTGGCCGCCCAGGGCAAAGTCACTTATTCTTACCAAACCGCAATCGATATTCAGAGGGTACGACCATGTCCGCTACCGCCACCCTGTCCAGCAAGTTCCAGATCTCCATTCCCAAGGCCGTACGCGAGGAACAGCACTGGCAGGCCGGGCAGGAGTTCGTTTTCATCCCCAAGGGCAAGGGCGTGCTGGTGATGCCCGTACCCGAACTGGACGAACTGGCCGGCATCGCCCAGGGCGTCCGCACCGACGGCTACCGCGACCGGGAAGACCGCTACTGATGGCGACGCCGCCGCGCGTGGTCGATACCTCGGCCTGGATCGAATGGCTCACCGGCAGCGCGCTGGGCAGGACGCTCGGCGGGCAGTTCCCGGACAAGCCCCGGCTCATCGTTCCGACCATCGTGCAGCTCGAACTATCGAAGTGGCTGGTGCGCGAACTCGGCGAAGACCGGGCCGACCAGGTGATCGCCTACACGCAGAAATGCGTGGTCGTGCCGCTGGATACCGCCATTGCGCTGCGGGCGGCGGACCTGCACCGCGCCCGCAGGCTGGCCACCGCCGATGCCATCGTCTATGCGACGGCACTGCGCGGGGGCGCCGAACTGCTCACCTGCGACGCCCATTTCGAAGGGCTGCCGGGCGTGGTCCTGTTTACCAAGACGGCCTGAATCCCGCCGGTTGCCGGGGAGGATCGGCCCGCAGGTCGGGACGAGCGCAGCGAAACCCAACACGCAGCGCACACTCCCACCGGAAGATGTCGGGCTTCCTCCGTCAGCCCAACGCGCCGTTCATTCGTCCCCGCCCATGGCTCACCGTCCTTCCGGCTCGCAATTCCGTGAACTGCAATGCCTCCGGGTCATTACGCATCCCTCATTCACAATCGCAATCGTCGCCGAACAGCATGCCGGCAATGCCGACGCCCAGTACGACGGCGCCCAGCGTCCCCCAGAAACCGAGCCCGGCTTTGGGGCAAGCCGGCAGCGGGGCGAATCCGCCCGAACCGTAGTCCGTTCGTACCGCAGGCCGGGCGGACGGCAGGGTATTCCGGTGCCGTTGGGCCGTCAGCAACTCCCGCTGCGCGATCCAGACTCCCAGTTCGATGCGCTGCGGCGCCAGCGTCGAGGTCAGCCTGACGCGCAATTCCACGCGGCCCGTCGTCGGCAAACCCCGCCGCCGCAACGCGCCCACGGGATCGGCGATGGAGTCCGTCAGCTCTTCCAGCCAGCAGAGCACATTGCGCAGGTGATGGCGATAGGTATCCAGCAGAAGCCCGTGCGCGTGAGCATCCTCGCCTGGCACCCGCAGGGCGGCAATCCGCGTATGGCCATTCATGAGCGGCAGAAGGACGGCTTGGAAATCCTGAGCCGCGCCGAGAATTTCCGCGTCGCCGCAGCGGTCCAGCGCCGCGAGCCGCCCCATGGGTTCCAGCGCGGCGGCGCAGATGCGCCGGACGTCCAGGTCGATGGCATCCAGGCTGTGCCGCGCGGTGGCGGCAAAGTCCGCGTCGAACCCGGTTTGCGCCACGGACGTTTCCAGATGCCGCGCCAGGGCGGCCCGCAGCGGGCGCAGGGCCTGGCCGAGCAGGACGACATGGCCGGGCAGCACGGAGGTTTCGTTTTCCATGGAGCGTCTCGCGGGGATAAGGATGCGGCCATTGTTCTACCGCCGGTGGCTCACACAGTGAGCCTGCGCCCCGCGCACAATCCGGCCATGTTTGTGATTGCGGCGTTCGCCGGTCTGTTGGAACAGCCGTGGCCCCGACCCAGCGAGCGCCGTCAGGCGCTGGGAACGGTTTCCTGCCGGTTTTCCGTCGGGGTCACGGCGATGAGGTCTTCGATGCCGCACCGGAGCACGGCGACCAGTCCGCCCAGCACGGCGGTGGACACATGGGTGGATTGGCCGTCGACGATGCGGATCAGTTGGGGGACGGAAATATCGACGCCTATGGTTTTCAACATCCGTTGCAGGGCCGCCACGGAGCGGATGCCCCGTTCGGCCATGACGACGCGGATGCGAAAGGCCAGGGTGACCGGGCTGCCCTGGGCGGGGACGGGGCGGAGCATGGGGCGATTCCTCAGGACGGGAAGGGGTTCGGACGGACTGTTGTGCGCGCAGTGTAGCAAAACACCCTAATCAGCAAAAATCTTTCATAAAACGATTGACCATCGCAGAATCTGTCCGTATGATCCGCCGACATTCTTTCTTCATTGCCCCTTCGGGGCGGCAAGCACAAGGAACAGACGCGGGGCAGCGCAGTGGCAGCGTGCCGGGCTCATAACCCAGAGGTCGGCGGTTCGAATCCGTTTCCCGCATCCAATTATCATGAAAACCATGTCCATCGCTTCGATACCGACCAGCCGGCAGGCCGCTTTCGGCGCCTGCCCGGCCGTGGCTTGCCGCCTGGCGGGCGAGCGGGCCATGGGCTCGATGGGCGGCGAATCGCGATTTACCGGCTTTGGCACAGGCAAGGGCCAGGCGGGTTACGGCCATTGGCGGAATCCGGGTGCGCGGAGATTCAGGCGGGAGCGCGGCATGGCATAGCCATCCCTCCCACGGCGGCAGCAATCGCCCAGCCCGGATCTCCGCAAGGAATCCGGGCTTTTTGTTTTTCGGCATGAGGAATAGCGCCATGCATCACAAACGCAAACGCAGCAAGAACGCCCGCGCCGGGTGCCTGCTGTGCAAGCCCAACAAGATGAACGGGTGGGCAAAGCACCGGGAACTGGGCCATTGCGGGTTTGGAAAACTGCGGCGGGAAGCCGCCGCGCGGGAAATGCTCAGGGAGATGAAACCATGAAACCCAGGACGAAACCGCGTAACCCCTACGTGGCCAGCGCTAAGTTCCGCAAGGCCGGAGCGCATGGAAAAACGGAAAAGGCGCAGCGGCGGCAGGCAAAGGCCGCGCTCCGCCGCGAGTCGAAGCGTGTGCCGGAGTACTTGCAGCAGCGCATTGCTGGGAGTGTGCCGCTGCCAATGCTTCGGCCGGCCCAAGCCTCTCTGGCGTAAGTGGTCTGCGCGCCTGTCTGAAGAACAGGAGGACGCCGTTCGATTCGGCGGGGAGGCACCAGCTTGGATGGTGTTCGTGGTGTAGTGGTCTGCATGTCTGGCTGTGACCCAGAAGGTACCGGATCGTAACCGGTCGAACACCCCAGTCCGGCAGGCTCATTCCGTGAGCCTGCCACGGGACGACAATGCCCCTGCAATGGCAGGAAAGGAGAACAAGAACATGGCAAACACGCAACTCTTCGCATCCAGCCGGGGGCGCCTGCTACCGGCGGCCGATGCCGGCAACGAGGCGGGCGGCAGCGCGTACCGGCTGCCCGCCCCTGCCCGGCTCGCCCAGTATCTGATGACGGGGACGCTTAACGGCACCTTCTACGCCGACGCGGCGGCCCAGCTCGACGCGCTGCTCGGGCTGGCGGAAGAAGTCGACGCGGAATTCCTCGCCCGGGCGGCCATTTACGCCCGGCAGCGGGGATACATGAAGGACGTACCGGCGCTGATCGCCGCCATCCTGACGCGCAAGGACAGCCGCCTGGCGCGCATCGTCTTCGAGCGGGTCATCGACAACGGCCGCATGCTGCGCAACTTCGTGCAGATCGTGCGCTCCGGCCGGACCGGGCGGAAGTCGCTGGGCACCGCGCCCAAGCGGCTGGTCCAGCGCTGGCTTGAGCAGGCCGACGACCGCCGCCTGCTCAACGCCTCCGTGGGCAACCAGCCTTCGCTGGCCGACATCGTGAAGATGATGCATCCGCGCCCGGCGGACGCCACCCGCGAGGCCTTCTACGGCTGGCTGATCGGCAAGTCCGTCGACGAGAGCAGGCTGCCGGAGATCGTGCGCGCCTTCGAAGCGTTCAAGCGCGGCGAAGGCGCGATGCCGGACGCGGAGTTCCGCCTGCTGACCGGCGCGCCACTGAGCACGGCGCAATGGACGGACATCGCCCTGCGCGCGCCGTGGCAGATGACGCGCATGAACCTCAACACCTTCGCCCGCCACGGCGTGTTCGGCGGCGAGGCGGACGAGGTCGTCGCCCGCCGCCTGTGCGATCCGGAAGCGATCCGCCGGGCGCGCGCCTACCCGTACCAGTTGCTGGTGGCGCATGCCCAGGCCGTGCCCGAGGTGCCGGCGGTCGTGAAGCTGGCCTTGCAGGATGCGCTGGACGCCTCGCTCGCCAACGTGCCGGAACTGCCCGGCCGGACCTGGGTACTGGTGGATGTGTCGGGCTCCATGGGCTCGCCGGTCACCGGCTATCGCCGGGGTGCGACGACGGCGGTGCGCTGCGTGGATGTGGCGGGTCTGATCGCCGCGGCGGTGTTGCGCAGGAATCCGCTTGCCGGGGTGATCGCCTTCGATACCGCCGCGCGGATGCTGGATCTCAACCCGCGCGACAGTGTGGCGACCAACACCGGCCGGACCGCGGCGCAGCTCGGTGGCGGCACGGCCGTCTCCAGCGCCTTCGCCCTGCTGAACCGCGAGGCCGCGCAAGGCGACACCGTGATCCTCGTCTCGGACAACCAGTCCTGGGCGGATACGGGCAGAGGGCCGACGGAGACGATGCGCCAGTGGGAAGCGTTCCGCCAGCGCAATCGGGATGCCCGGCTGGCGTGCATCGACCTGCAGCCCTACGGCACCGTACAGGCCGCGCCGCGGGATGACGTGCTGCACGTAGGCGGCTTTTCAGACGCCGTTTTCGATCTGCTGGCGAGCTTCGCGGCCGGGCAGATGGGGGCGGATTTCTGGATCAAGGAGATTGATGAGGTGAAACTCGAAGAGGCTCACGGCGCGAATGCGGACGGGACTGCATCGGACTGATAATCCGTGGGCTCTGCCCGCGCACAACCCGTCGATTGTTGTCGCACCACCCTTTACGCAGCGAATGCCGTCGACACTACATCTCGATAACCGTGGGTCGGAGGTTCGAGTCCTCCCGCGATCCAGCGCACCGGATCGTGTGGCTCAGTCGGTAGAGCAACGGGGGCGCAAGCCCTGCGTGCCGGCAACCTTGTCGCTGCAATTTTTCGCGACGAATGCATTGGTCAATACATCCATAGCGCTCCAAACGCACCACTGCCATCCAGTGGATTGACCACCCTCTTGTCGTCGCACCCTTTTCGGGGCGAATGCCGTTTCGACTACATCCGACAGGCAGCACCGGCAGCATGGTCGGGAAACCGTGCGGGCATCCCTTCGGGGATGCCGGGAGCCGCCGGCAAAAGGCTCCCCGCCGGAACGATCTTGTCGCCCCACCCATTTGATACAGGGAGCAGTGTTTCATGCCCATTCGTGAAGTCATCGCCAGACAGCGCGTCCCGATCAAGATCTGGACCGAAGACATCGACGACAGGTCGCGGCAGCAACTGGCCAACATCGCCAGCCTGCCCTTCGTCCATCACCATGTCGCGGCTATGCCGGACGTGCACCTGGGCATAGGCGCGACCATCGGCTCGGTCATCGCCACCCACAGGGCGATCATTCCGGCGGCAGTCGGCGTGGATATCGGCTGCGGCATGGTGGCCTGCCGCCTGTCGCTGACGGCGAACGACATCGACGAGAAATCGCTGAAGAAGGTCTTCGACCAGATCAGCCGCGACGTGCCGGTCGGCCGCGCCCAGCACAAGGACGCGGACGTGCTGCTGCACGCGGCCATGCCCTTCGAGGCGCGCCTGGACAGGATGACGGAGAAGCATCCGCAACTGCTCAAGGCCTTCGGCAAGTTCTCCAAATGGATGAACCAGATGGGCACGCTGGGTGGCGGCAACCATTTCATCGAGGTCTGTCTGGATGAATCCGGCCAGGTCTGGGTGATGCTGCACTCGGGCAGCCGCGGCATCGGCAATGCGCTGGCGGATTACTTCATCCAGTTGGCGCGCGAGGACATGGAGCGCTGGATGATCCATCTGCCGGACAGGGATCTCGCCTATTTCCCCGAAGGCAGCGAGCACTTCGACGACTACGTCGAGGCGGTGAGCTGGGCGCAGGAATACGCGCTGCAGAACCGCGAGTGCATGGTCGATCTGGTGCTGAAGGCGCTGGGCCGCCATCTGCCGGAGTTCGACGTGACCAGCGAGGTGGTCAACTGCCACCACAACTACGTGGCGCAGGAAAACCACTTCGGCACCAACGTGTGGGTGACGCGCAAGGGCGCGATCCGCGCCCGCGAGGGCGATCTGGGCATCATCCCCGGCAGCATGGGGGCGAAGAGCTACATCGTGCGCGGCCTGGGCAATCCCGAGAGCTTCACGTCGAGCGCCCATGGCGCGGGCCGCCGCATGAGCCGGACCGCGGCGGAAAAGCTGTTCACCGCGGCCGACCTCGCGCGCCAGACCGACGGGGTGATCTGCCGCAAGGACAACGGCGTGGTGGACGAGATTCCCGGTGCCTACAAGGACATCGATACGGTAATGGAAAACCAGAAGGATCTGACCGAGACCCTGCACACGCTCAAGCAGGTGCTGTGCGTGAAGGGGTGAGCCGACGAGACTGCGGGGAAGCCCCCGCCCGCCCCCGGCGGATCACCCCTTGCGCCGGCGCGCGGCGAACTTCTCGCGGAACTTGGCCACCTTGGGCGCCACCACGTACTGGCAGTAGGGCAGGTCGGAGTGGCGCACGAAATACTCGTGGTGCTCGACTTCAGCGGGCCAGAAGGTGCCGGCGCGCTCCACCCTGGTGACGATGGCCGACGGGAAGATGCGCGCTTCACCCATCTCCTCGATCACCGCCAGCGCCTCGTGCAGTTGCGCGTCGCTGGTGGCGAGGATGATGGAGCGGTACTGGGCGCCGATGTCGTTGCCCTGGCGGTTGAGCGTGGTGGGGTCGTGGATGGTGAAGAAGATTTCCAGCAGGTCGCGGAAGCCGATGGCCACGGGGTCGTATTCGATGCGCACCACTTCGGCATGACCGGTGCCGCCTTCACAGACCTCGCGGTAGGTGGGTGCTTCCAGGTGGCCGCCGGCATAGCCGGAGGTCACGGCCCGTATCCCCTCCACCTCACGGAACACCGCCTCCAGGCACCAGAAGCAGCCGCCGCCGAGGATGGCGGTTTCGGTTACCGGGGTTGTCAGGTTCTCGTTCATGGCGTCCTCCTCTGTCGGGTCTGTTCTGATCTCGCAAGCTAAGACCGTGCCATCACGGAAGCATTCCGGCTCATCGGAAGGAAAATGTGTAATAGGCGTCGATGGCGTTGTCGGTGCCGCCGCGGGCCACCAGCGACACCCGCCGGCTGAGCTGGTAAGTGAGCTTGACCAGGCTTTCGGCGCCGCCCAGGCTCTGCTCGAAGGACAGGAAGACGTCCGAGGACAGCCGCTTGCCCAGCGTGAGCACCTGCCCCCCGACGGTGCCCCCGCCGTCCACGGCGGTGCCGCTGCCCACCACGCGGCTGGTGGCGCGGCGCGACACGCCGCCCACTTCGCCTTCGCCGATGGAGAATTCGTCGAAGCCCAGGCTGCGGGAGAGCTGGTCGGTCATGCCGCCGCCGGGGCCGCCGAGGAGCGCCTGCGCGGCGGGCAGCAGCAGGCCGAGGTCGGCACCGGCGGCGGCGTCCGGCGCGCGGCCGAGGACGATCCACGACAGCTTTTCCGGGTCCGGCACCGAGGGCTCCGACACCAGCCGCACCTGGGGCCGGCGTGCGGTGCCGACTACGGCCACGCCCGCTTCCACCGCCAGGCCCTTGCGCAGGGCGACGACGTTGAGGCCGGGATTGTCCAGCGCGCCCTGGAAGTTGATCAGGCCGCGCTCTATGGTCAGGTTCTGCCCATAGCCACGGAAGGTGCCGCCCGCGGTGGCGATGGTGCCGGTGGCGGCCAGGGGACGGCCATCGCTGCGGCGCAGGTGGAGTTCGCCGGTGAGGCGGGTATCCACACCCAGCGCCGACAGGTAGAGGTGGTCGCCGAGGGCCACGCGGATGTCGGCTTCCACACCCAGCCCGCCGCCGCTGGCGGGTTCGCGGCCGAGCACGACCACATCGTCGGACAGGCTGGGGGCCGGGGTGTCGGCGATTTCCACGTAGCCCGCATCGGCGCGGAAATCGGCGTCGAGACTGAGCGTGGTCCAGGTGGAACGGGCTTCACCCGTGCCGGACAGGATCAGCCAGCGGTCGGGGCGCTGCAGCAGCGGCAGGCGGTCGGCGCGGAAGGCGAAGTGCCCGGCGCCGCTGTCCAGCGCGATCTCGCCGCTCGCGGTGAGCGTGCCCGGCGTGGCGGTGAGCCGGTCCACCGGCGGGCGCGGATCGTGGGGGCGCACCCGGTTGGGGGAGACGAAGGCCAGGCGCGCGAGGCGCAGGCGGTCGCGGTCGAACTGGGCGGCGATCTCGCCGCCGGACAGGTGCAGGCCCTGGTCCACGAGGGCGATGGAGATGTCGCGCCCGGCGATGCGCCCGCTCGCCAGCGGATCGGCGGGCGTACCGGCCACGGTGAATTCGGCTTCCAGGCTGCCCGCGGTGTCCACGTTCTGCTGCATCAGCCGCCCCATCCAGGCGATGGACGGCATGGCGAGACGCGCCGAGCCGAGCAGTTCGCCGTCCGGCACCAGGCGCCAGCCGCCCGCGGGCGCACGCTCGGCCAGGGCGGTGGCCGAGCCGGACAGGGTGCCGAACTCGCTGCCGCGGGCGTCCAGCGACAGGGCCAAACGGTTGTCGCGGGCGGTGAGCCAGGCCTCGAAATGCTCCAGGCCCAGGCGGGTGCTGATCTCGCCGCTCACCTCCAGGTCGCCCGACTCCCGGTACAGGCGCAGTTCGCCTTCCACCGCGTCGGCCAGACGCAGGTCCCACTCCGCGCCCAGCACCAGTGCCCCCGGCCCGCGCCGCCGGCGGCCGTCGGCGCGCTGGTGCAGGCCGAAGGACAGCCCCGTCAGCGTGCCGCGCAGTTCCGCGGCCCGGGGCGTCCACAGGGTGCGCGCCAGGCGGATACTGCCCTGCCCGCCGGCATCCAGTTGCGCGGGGCCGAGTTCGACGCGCTCGGGGCCGGCCTGCAGGTCGGCGGGCTCGACCAGACGGGCCGGAAACACGCCCGTACTTTCCAGCCGGCTCAGTCGTCCGCGCCAGTGGAGCGCGGCGTTCCTGCCCTCGCCCTCGTGCAGGCCGCCGTCCAGCTCGGCCGTCACCGTGTCCTCGCCGCGCACGGCGGACAGGCCGACGCGATGAGTGCTCCGCGTACCCGCCGCGGCGAGGTGGGCGGTATCCAGCCAGGCGGCGCCTTCTCCATCCGCCGCGCCCAGGCCGGAGAGCCCGAGCGCCAACTGGAACGGCCCCTCCAGCCCGGCGTCGAGGCGGCCCTGCCCGTTGGCGCCGACCAGATACACGCCGCCCGGCAGCGTCAGGCGCTCGGCGAAGAGGGCGAACTCCCCCGCCGGTTCGGCGGGCGTGCCGGTCAGCATGGCCGACACGCCGAGCCGCCCGCCGAGGCCGAATCCCAGCGCGGCCAGCCGCGGCGCGTCCACCGCCACGTGCAGGCGGTCGCCGGGCGCGCCCCAGGCGCCGGCGAGCAGCACCCGGTTGCCGGCCAGCGCCAGCGCCAGGTCGGCATCCGTGAGCCGCGTGCCCTCCAGCTTCAGCCGCCCGCCGCCCGTGAACGCCTGGCCGGACAGTAGGCTGTCGGCCAGTTTGAGGTCCAGTTCGGCCCGCAGCGGATCGCCGAGCCGGCCGCGCGCCGCTGCGTCGAACCCCAGCCGGCCGGCCGGCAGTTCGGCCTGCACCCGCTGTGGGTCCAGGCCGCGCAGCGCGGCGGTGAGGTCGAACGCGGGCGCGGTGGCGTCGGCGCTGCCGTCCAACGCAAGACGGGCATCCAGCTTCGCGCCTTCCGCCTGCAGGCGCAGGGCGAGGTTCTGCTGCGCGCCGGCCGCCTCCGCGGTGACTTCGCCGGACACGGAGAGCTCCGGCAGGGCCGCATGCAGCAGGGCGGGGACGATGCGGGTCAGGGATATCTCGGCCTGCAGGCGGCCGGGGAGCAGGCTGGGCGGCGCGTCCTCCTCCCCTTCCTCCGCCGCGGGCGGCGGCGTCCAGGCGAGCCAGCCGGTCAGCCGGCCGTCGCCGGGCAGGAGGGCTTCGAGGGCATCGACCCGCGTCTGCCGGGTGTGCCAGTGCAGACGGCCCGCGATCCGGGTGAAGGGCAGGCGGTTCGCGTCCAAGGTGCCGGGCAGAGCGTTGTCCACGCTCAACGGCCCGGCCAGGGCCCATGCCTGTGCGGCATCGTCGCCGGGAGCCGCCGCTTCGCCCTGCAGGTCGGCGTTCAGGCGCAGCGCGGCCTGGGGCGCGCCTTCGACGAAGGCGGCCGGGTCCACCTCGCCGAGGGCGAGCTGCAGGCGACGCACCGGTACGGCGGCGAAGGGCGCGGCGAGCACGTCGGCCTGCCCGGCCAGGCCCTCGCCCTGGGCGTCGAGGCGCAGTCGCGGCGCGAGCAGGTCGCCGGCCAGCTCATAGCGCGCGGCGAAGGGGCGCTCGGCGAGCCGGCCTTCCACCCGCCCCAGGCCGGCCAGCGCGAAGGGCGCATCGCCCGCCAGCTCGAATTCTTCGAGCACCACGCGGACGCCCGGCAGATCGAGGGCGAGGTCCGCGACCCGGTGCCCCTCCGCTCCGCCCCGGGCGGTGCCGGAGATGTGCTCGACGGCGAAGAGCGGCGCGGCGTCGGCTTCCGCCTGCCAGGGCAGCACGGCCACACGGTCCACCTGCAGGCGGTCGAGGGCGAACGCGAACGGCAGGCGCAGCGATGCGGGGGGCGTGGGCGGCGCGGTGGACGGGCTTTCGTCCGGCGCGCTGGCGATGGCGAGTCCGGCCGCCGCCAGGCGGTCGATGTGCACGCGCCCGGACAGCAGCGCGGCCGGCTGCCAGTCGAACTGCAGTCCCTCGACGGCGACGCGCAGCGTGGGGTTGTCGAAGCGCAGGCTACCGACCGCCAGCGGGCCGAGCAGGCGACCGGAAGCCGCCGAAGCCGAGAACTGCCCGCCGCTGGCCCAACCCGCCAGGCGCAGGGCGGCGTGCAGGCCGGATTCGCTGCCCAGCAGCCACGCCAGCGCGAGCAGCGCGGCGACGGCGAGGCCGGCCGCGGCGAGCCAGGGGCGGCGCGCGGCGGGCGGGGTGGCGTCCTGCGTCCCGCCCACGATCCGTCAGCCGAACAGGGTGCGCAGGCCCTCGCCGGGGTCGTCGGCGCGCATGAAGGCTTCGCCGACCAGGAAGGCGTTGACCGCATGGGCGCGCATCAGCGCCACGTCGTCGGGGCGCAGGATGCCGGATTCGGTGACCACGATGCGCCCGGCCGGGATGCGTGCGAGGAGATCCAGCGTGGTCTGCAGGGAGACTTCGAAGGTGCGCAGGTTGCGGTTGTTGATGCCGACGAGCGGCGTGGCGAGCTGCAGCGCGAGGTCCAGCTCGGCGCCGTCGTGCACCTCCACCAGCACCCCCATGCCGAGGCGATGGGCGATGGTTTCCATCTCGCGCATCTCGGCCACGGACAGGGAAGCGGCGATGAGCAGGATGGCGTCGGCGCCCATGGCGCGCGCTTCGTACACCTGCCAGGGGTCCACCAGGAAGTCCTTGCGCAACACCGGCAGCGCGCAGGCGGCGCGGGCGGCCTGCAGGTATTCCGGCGCGCCCTGGAAGAACTGGCGGTCGGTCAGCACCGACAGGCAGGCCGCGCCGGCGGCCTCGTAGGAGGCGGCGATCTCGGCGGGACGGAAGTCCTCCCGCAGCACGCCCTTGGAGGGGCTGGCCTTCTTGATCTCGGCGATCACCGCGGGGCGGCCGAGGGCGATCTTGGCGCGCAGCGCGCCGACGAAGTCGCGGGCCGGCGGCTGGGCGGCGACGGCGCGCTCGATCCCGGCCTGGGGCACGGCGGCCCGGCCGGCGGCGACTTCCTCGCGCTTGACGGCGTTGATGCGCGCCAGGATGTCGCTCATGCAGCACTCCCGAACTGCTGCGTGAAGCGCACGAACTCGTCCAGCTTGGCGCGGGCCGCGCCGCTGGCGACGGTCTCCCGCGCGCGCAGGATGCCGGCGCCGATGGAATCCACCAGGTTGGCGGTGTAGAGCGCCACGCCGGCGTTGAAGATGACGATCTCGCGGGCCGGGCCGGGCTTGTTCTCCAGCGCGCCCAGCAGCACCTGGCGGGATTCCGCGGCGTCCTCCACGCGCAGGTTGCGCGTGCCGGCCATGGCCAGGTCGTAGTCCTCGGGGTGGATCTGGTACTCCGTCACCTCCCCGTCCTTCAGCTCGCCCACCAGCGTGGCCGCGCCCAGGCTGGCTTCGTCCATGCCGTCCAGGCCGTGCACGACCAGCACGTGGTTGGCGCCCAGGCGCTGCATCACGCGGGCCTGGATGCCGACCAGGTCGGGATGGAAGACGCCCATCAGCGTGTTGGGCGCGCCGGCAGGGTTGGTGAGCGGCCCGAGGATGTTGAAGAGGGTGCGCACGCCCATCTCGCGCCGCACCGGGGCGACGTTCTTCATCGCGGCGTGGTGGGCGGGGGCGAACATGAAGCCGACGCCGGTCGCTTCCACGCAGGCGGCGATCTGCTCGGGGGTGAGGTCGAGCCGGACGCCCAGCGCCTCCAGCACGTCGGCCGCGCCGGACTTGGACGACACGCTGCGCCCGCCGTGCTTGGCGACCCGCGCGCCGGCCGCGGCAGCGACGAAGATGGTGGCCGTGGAGATGTTGAAGGTGTGCGAGCCGTCGCCGCCGGTGCCGACCACGTCGAGGAAGTGGTCGTGGGGCGGGGCCACGCGCACCTTGAGCGAGAGCTCGCGCATCACCGTGGCCGCGGCGGTGATCTCGCCGATGGTCTCCTTCTTGACCCGCAGGCCGGTCAGGATCGCAGCGGTCATCACCGGGGAGATTTCGCCCGCCATGATCTGGCGCATCAGCGAGAGCATCTCGTCGAAGAAAATCTCCCGATGGTCGATGGTGCGCTGCAGGGCCTGCTGGGCGGTGATCGTCATTGCACGGTCTCCCGGGTCTGTTCGAGGAAGTTCCGGAGCAGGTCGTGGCCGTGCTCGGTGAGGATGGATTCGGGGTGAAACTGCACGCCCTCCACCGCCAAAGTCTTGTGGCGCACGCCCATGATCTCGCCGTCGTCGGTCCAGGCGGTGATCTCCAGGCAGTCCGGCAGGCTGGCGCGCTCGATGGCGAGCGAGTGGTAGCGCGTGCAGGTGAGCGGGTTGGGCAGGCCGCGGAACACGCCGGCGTCGATGTGATGCACGGGCGAGGTCTTGCCGTGCATCAGCTTCTGCGCATGCACGATGCGCCCGCCGAAGGCCGCACCGATGCTCTGGTGGCCCAGGCACACGCCGAGGATGGGGATTTTCCCCGCGAACTCGCGTATGGCCGGCACCGAGATGCCGGCCTCGGCCGGCGTACACGGGCCCGGGGAAATCACCAGGTGGTCCGGCTTCAGCAGCCCGATCTGTTCCAGGGTGATCTCGTCGTTGCGATACACCTTGACCTGCTCGCCCAGCTCGCCGAAGTACTGCACCAGGTTGTAGGTGAAGCTGTCGTAGTTGTCGATCATCAGCAGCATGGTTTGATACCCGCCTTGGTACCCGCATTTTCGCGCGCCGGGAAGACGCGCCGTACGGAAACCGCTGATTATACCCGCCGGGCTACCCACCGGCCTTTCCCGCGCCGCCGACACCCCGGGAGCCGTCCATGCCGGCATGACGAACGGCCCGAGGCCCGGATGACGTCTGCACCAATCCCCGGCAAGAAGGAAATATCGGCCTGCCGATGCCCATTCGAGGACCGAATCGATGCAACGATCAGCGGCGATATCAGAATGCCGATATGAGAACTTTCGGATCACGCCTCAAGGCGGCGCGCAAGGAGGCCGGACTGTCGCAGGCGCAGCTTGCCAGGACGGTGGGCATGTCGCAGGGCAACCTGTCCGACATCGAGAACAATCACGTTCCGACATCGACTTTCACCCCCAAGCTCGCTGCAGCGCTCGGCGTCGAAGCACTCTGGCTCGCGGAAGGGCGAGGCGGGAAGCGAAGGCCATGACAGGCCGTCCTACTATGCGGACCGAACGGCGTCAGTTCCCGTGCATAATCTCCCGGTATTCTTGGCCGAGGAAGTCATGGCGAAACGCTATGCGGACGAGTTCGTCTGGATCGCTCAGGAAGCCCTGGCCGGTCCGGGCGCCATGTCCGTTTCCAAGGGATTCCACGTGTGGATCGACCGCCTGGCCGAACACCGCGCGGGCGACATCGTGCTGGCGCGCATCGCGGGCGGCCCTCCCGTGCTGCGCCGGATCATCGCCGTCCAGGGCGCCGAGTACCTGACGACCGACGCCCCGGACAGCGCGCAGCCGCTCGATGGCAGTTGCGAACTGGTGGGCGTCGCTCTGACCTGCTATCCCCCTCCGCTCAAGCGCCCCAGGCACAAGCGCTGACCCCGTGCCCGGCGGCAAAGTGCCCTGAACCGGGCGCTTCATGCGAAATGCGTCACGCCAGAATATCGACACATCGATTTACACGAAATATCGTTAATGCGATATTTGCCTTTTCTGCCGTTTCGCTGCCGCAACTGCGGCAGGAAAGGAACCCCGATGCGAAGGCCGGTCCTGCCGCTGCCACTGAATCGAAGGCTGCAACTCAATTTCCTCGGCACCATCCGTCCGGAATACAAACCCGCGGGCTGCGACCTCTCGGAACCCGTCAGCGACGAGGCCATCGGCGCCCTGGACGCCCCCGACGCCATCCCCGCGGGGTCCGTATACCGTGCGCCCTCCAACGGCATGGTCATGCAGCGCAGCGTGCATCGGCCGGGCTGGTGATGGGCCACCCGCAGCGGCGGTACGAATCACGGGGCGATGCCGAACATTCGCCGCACCGCGGCCGGGTCGGCAACAGAGAAACCCAGTTGGACGAGGATGCCCGCCAGCCGCCCGACCTGCTCGGCGTTGCCGGCGAGCGGCGTGCCGTCGGCGGCAACGAGATTGTTCTCGAAGCCGACCCGGCAGTGCCCGCCGGCCAGCGCTGCCTGCACCACGCAGGCCAGTTCCTCGCCCCCGAAGGCGCACACGCCCCAGCGCCAGCCTTGGGGCAGGAAAGGCAGGTAGTTGAGGATGTCCGCGGGGCGGCTGACGGAACCGGCGTAGCGGCCGAGCACGATGAGCACGTACGGTTCGGCCTGGGGCAGCCAGCCATCCTCCCACCAGCGGCGCAGCACGGCGAGCTGTTCGGGGCTGTAGACGATGTACTGGGGCACGGTGCCGGCGGCGGCCGTGTCGGCGAGGAAGCCGCGCACTGTGGCGGTCTGGCCGGCGTCGTCCGGGTCCAGCAGCTCCTGCAGGTTGAAGGTGATCATCTCCGGCGCCAGCTCGCGCTGCACCCGCATCATGTCGGCCGGCGAGAAGATCCCCACCCGCTCGGTGGTGGGCTGCAGCACGATGTCGCAGGCTTCCCGCACCGCCGCCAGGGTGTCGCGGTAGCGCGCCGGGTCCAGGCTGTGGCGGCCATCGGCGTCGCGCACGTGCAGGTGCAGGATGGAGGCGCCGGCGGCGCGGCAGGCGCGCGCCTCGGTGACGATCTCGTCCAGCGTGAGGGGGATCGCGGCATGGTCGCCCTTGCCGCGGCGCGCGCCGTTGGGGGCGACGGTGATGGCCACCGGGACGCTCATGGCAGCATGGCCGCGGCGATCCTGTCGCGCAGCTTGTAGACCGTGGCGTCCAGGGACTTGACCAGCAGGTCCACCAGGCGTCCGATCTGCTGCTTGGTGATGATGAAGGGCGGCGCGATCAGTACGTGGTCGCCGCGGCGGCCGTCCAGCGTGCCGCCCATGGGATAGACGATGAGGCCGTTGGCGAAGGCAGTTTCGCCCAGCACGCGGTGGAAGCCCAGTTCCGGTTCGAAGGGCTGCTTGGTGGCGCGGTCGAGGACGAATTCGATGCCGACGAAGAGCCCCCGGCCGCGGATGTCCCCCACGTGCGGGTGGTCGAGCAGGGCCTCGCGCAGGCGGGCGATCAACTCCTCGCCCATCTTCCTGCTGCGCTCGATCAGCTTGTGCTGCTGGATGTACTTGATGACCGCCACGCCGGCCGTCGCCGCCAGCGGATGGCCCATGTAGGTGTGGCCGTGCTGGAAGATGTTGCGGCGGTTGTGGAAGGTGTCGACGATGTGGTCGTGCACCAGCGTGGCGCCGATGGGCACGTAGCCGGCGGCCAGGCCCTTGGCCAGGCAGATCATGTCCGGCACCACGCCGAACTGCTTGATGGCGAACCAGGAGCCGCAGCGCCCCAGGCCGGTCATGACCTCGTCGGCGATCAGGAGCACGTCGTAGCGGTCGCAGATCTCGCGGATGCGGCGGAAGTAGTTCTCGTGGGGCACCAGCGCGCCGGCGGTGGCGCCCACCACCGGTTCGGCGATGAAGGCGGAGACCTTCTCGGGGCCGACTTCGAGGATGGCGCGCTCCAGGTCGTCCGCGCACTCCAGCGCACAGTGGGCCGGGTCCTTGTCGAAGGGACAGCGGTAGCAGTAACAGGGCGCCACGCGCGGGCGCTGGTAGAGCATGGGCTCGTAGAGCGCGCGCCGCCAGCGGTTGCCGCCGGCGGCCAGCGCCCCCAGGGTGTTGCCGTGGTAGCTCTGCTCGCGGCCGATCACCATCCATTTTTCCGGCCGCCCCATCTGCACCCAGTAGGCGCGCGCCATCTTGATGGCGGATTCCACCGCCTCCGAGCCGCCGGAGACGAAATAGGCGTGGTTGAGCCCGCCCGGGGACAGGTCGGCGAGGAGTTCGGCCAGTTCTTCCTGCGGGGCGTTGGTGAACTGGCTGGTGTGGGCGAACTCCACCCGGTCGAGCTGGGCCTTGAGCGCGGCGACGATTTCCGGCACATCGTGGCCCAGCGCGGAAACCACCGCGCCGCCACAGGCATCCAGGTAGCGCTTGCCCTTCTGGTCGAACAGGTAGGCGCCCTCCCCGCGCGCGATCACCGGATAGACGGTGAAGGGGTTGCGGTAGAAGACGTGGGTGTCCTCGTTCATGCCGGTCTCCTTGCGGTGCGGGGCGCGCCCGCTGCGCGGGATCAGTCGATGCGGGTGTCCAGCCCGGCCTCGGCCATCTCGGCGGCGCGCAACTGGGCGCGGGCCTTGTTGCGGGTCTCCTGCCATTCGAATTCGGGGTCGGAATCGGCCACGATGCCCGCGCCGGCTTGGACGTGGAGCTGGCCGTCCTTGATCACCGCGGTGCGGATGGCGATGGCCAGGTCCATGTCGCCGTGGAAGCCGATGTAGCCCGCGGCACCCGCGTAGATGCCGCGCTTGACCGGCTCCAGTTCGTCGATGATCTCCATGGCCCGCACCTTGGGCGCGCCCGACACGGTGCCGGCCGGGAAGCTCGCCCGCAGTACGGCCAGCGCGTTGAGCCCTTCCTTGAGCTTCGCCTCCACGTTGGAGACGATGTGCATGACGTGGGAGTAGCGCTCGATGGCGAACTGCTCGGTCACCCGCACGCTGCCCACCTCGGCCACCCGGCCGGCGTCGTTGCGCCCCAGGTCCAGCAGTTGCAGATGTTCGGCGCGCTCCTTCTGGTCGGCCAGCAGATCCCGCTCCAGGGCCAGGTCTTCTTCCGGGGTGGCACCGCGCTTGCGGGTGCCGGCGATGGGGCGCACGGTCACCTGGCCGTCCTCCAGGCGCACCAGGATCTCCGGCGAGGCGCCGACGACGTGGAAGTCGTCGAAGTGGAAGTAGAACATGTAGGGCGAGGGGTTCAGGGTGCGGATGGCCCGGTACTGGGCCAGGGGGCTGGCGCCGAAGGGCTTGCTCATGCGCTGGGACAGCACCACCTGCATGACGTCCCCGTCCACGATGTACTGCTTGGCGCGCCGCACCGCATCCTTGAAGGCTTCCTCGCCGAAGCTGGAGACTTCCGGCTGGGACTCGCAGCGGGTCTCCGCGGGAATCTGCACGGGGGCACGCAGGCGGGCGAGGAGTTCCTTGAGGCGCTTCTGGGCGCGCTTGTAGGCGCCGGGCACCTCCGGCTCCGCATACACCACCAGGGTGAGTTTGCCGGAGAGGTTGTCCACGATGGCGATCTCTTCGGAGAGCAGCAGCACGATGTCCGGCGTGCCGACGGGGTCTTCCTTCTCCGTCCGGCCCAGGCGCGGCTCGATGTAGCGCACCGTGTCATAGCCGAAGCAGCCCACCAGGCCGCCGGCGAAGCGCGGCAGGTGGTCGCGCGGCGGCACCTTGATACGCTCCATGAACTCGGCGACGAAGTTGAGCGGGTCGCCGTAGTCGCGCCGCTCCACCAGGCGGTTGCCCGTGAGCAGCAGCGCGGAGCGGCCGTACACCTCGATGCGGGTGGGCGAGGCGAGGCCGATGAAGGAATAGCGCCCGAAGCGCTCGCCGCCCTGCACGGATTCGAGCAGGTAGGTCCACGGCTCGTTGGCGAGCTTCAGGTAGATGGAGAGCGGGGTGTCGAGATCGGCGAAGGTCTCGAGGGTGACCGGAATGCGGTTGTAGCCCTGGGCGGCCAGGGCGTTGAATTCTTGCTCGCGCATGGAGACTCCACGGAAGGCGGTGCGGTACGGACGGGCGGTGGTTGCGGGTGCGGCGCCGGGGCGGCCCCGGCCACCCGCTGCGGGTGGGTGCGTTTATCGGCCCGCAGGCCACCAGCGCCAGCCCTGGCGGGCGGCGTGGTCGGGAAGCCTGATGCTGTTGTCCGAAGCCCGGTCTGTGGGAGTCACGATGCGGTCCGGCGGGAGGGTGGCGAAAATGGAAAGATTGTGCGGGCGGACCGGCCGAATCCCTTGTGCTACAAGGGTTGCAGGCGGTCCAGCGCCTCGAGTGCGGTCGATAGTAGCCCATCGCAATCGATGCTGTCCACCGGCATACCCTCGCTGTATCCGTAGCTCACCAGCAGCACCGGCATGCCCGCCGCGCGGGCGGCCAGCGCGTCGTTGGCCGAGTCGCCGATCATCACCGAACGGTTCGCCGCGACGCCCAGCAGTTCGCAGCCGTGGAAGAGCATCGCGGGGTCGGGTTTCTTCACCGGCAGGGTATCGCCGGCCACCACCGCGCCGAAGTACGCGACCAGCCCCATGCGTTCGAGCAGCGGAAAGGTGAAGGCCTCGGCCTTGTTGGTCACCACCGCCAGCCTGCGGCCCTGGGCGCGCAGGATTTCCAGGGTGTCGAGCACGCCGGGGTAGATGCGGGTGTGGCTGCCGTTGACCGCGCCGTAATGGCGGCGGAACACCGGCAGCGCGGCTTCGATCTCGGCCTCGGTGGCGGAGGCGTCCTCGGTGAGGCAGCGCCGCACCAGGTTGGGAAAACCCTTGCCGACGAAGCTGTGGATTTCCGCCAGCGAACGCCGCGGGCGGCCCAGTTCGGCCAGCATGCGGTTGGCGCCTTCGGCCAGGTCGGCGATGGTGTCCAGCAGCGTGCCGTCCAGGTCGAACAGCACCCCGTCGGCGGGATAGCGCAGGGCACTCATCGCGGGCCGCTGCCGGCCAGCGCGGCGCGCAGGGCGGCGATCACCGAGTCGTAGCGGTGGGGGTCCTCGGCCCGGCCCGCGCCGAACACCGCCGACCCGGCGACGAAGGTGTCCGCGCCCGCCGCGGCGATCTCGGCGATGTTGTCCACCTTCACCCCGCCGTCGATCTCCAGCAGGATGCGCCGCCCGCTCTTGGCCTCGTAGGCGTCCAGCTTCTCCCGCGCCGCGCGCAGCTTGGACAAGGTTTCGGGGATGAACTTCTGCCCGCCGAAGCCGGGGTTCACGCTCATCAGCAGCACCACGTCGAGCTTGTCCATGACGTGGTCCATCCAGTTCAGCGGCGTGGCCGGGTTGAACACCAGGCCGGCCTGACAGCCGGCGTCGCGGATCAGCCCCAGGCTGCGGTCCACGTGTTCGGAGGCTTCCGGGTGGAAGGTGATGACGTTGGCGCCGGCCTTGGCGAAGTCCGGGATGATGCGGTCCACCGGCTTGACCATCAGGTGCACGTCGATGGGGGCGGTGACGTGGGGGCGGATGGCCTCGCACACCAGCGGGCCGATGGTGAGGTTGGGCACGTAATGGTTGTCCATCACGTCGAAATGGATCCAGTCGGCGCCGGCGGCGATGACGTTCCTGACCTCCTCGCCCAGGCGGGCGAAATCGGCGGACAGGATGCTGGGGGCGATGCGGAACATGGGGAGACTCCGGGCGGGGTTCAGCGCGGAATTCTATCCCGAAGCGCGCGCCGGCTTCAGCGCATGCACACCTTGCGCACCTGGGCGAGGTCGGTGATGCCGGCGAGCACCTTTTCGATGCCGTCCTGACGCAGCGTGCGCATGCCCTGCTCCAGCGCCCGGGCGAACAGTTCCCTGACGTGGGCGCGCTCCTGCACGAGTTGGCGGATCGCGTCGGTGCCGATCATCAGTTCATGCAGGCCCACGCGGCCGCGGTAGCCCTTGTTGCACTCCTGACAGCCGACCGGCCGGTACAGCGTGAAGCGGCCCTGTTCGTCCGCCCAGTTCGCGCGCCATTCGGACAGCACGCGGACGCGGGCCACGTGGGGGTCCTCCTGAAACTCGGGGGTCAGGTGCATGTCGGCACAGTATTCGTCCAGCAGGTGGCCGATTTCGGCCTCGTCCGGATGGTAGGCTTCCCGGCACTGGGTGCACAGCCGCCGCGCCAGGCGCTGGGCCAGCACGCCGAGCAGGGCATCGGAGAAGTTGAAGGGGTCCATGCCCATGTCGAGCAGGCGGACGATGGATTCCGGCGCGCTGTTGGTGTGCAGCGTGGTCAGCACCAGGTGGCCGGTCAGCGAAGCCTCGATGCCGATGGACATGGTCTCCTGGTCGCGCATTTCGCCGACCATGATGATGTCCGGGTCGGCGCGCAGGAAGGCGCGCATCAGCACGGCGAAATCCAGCCCGGCCTTGCGGTTGACCTGCACCTGGCGCAGCCCCTTCTGGGTGATTTCCACCGGGTCCTCGGCGGTCCATATCTTTGCCTCGGGCGTGTTCAGGAACCCCAGGATGGAATGCAGCGTGGTGGTCTTGCCCGAGCCGGTGGGGCCGCAGACGAAGAAGATGCCGTAGGGCTGGCTGATGACTTCGCGCAGGCGGGCGTGATTGGCGGACGAGAGGCCGAGCCTGTCCAGCGGAATGGGCTCGTTGCTGGCCAGGATGCGCATCACCACGTCCTCGGTGCCGCCCGCGGTGGGCAATGTGGCCACGCGCAGCTCGATGTCCAGCGGGGCGTACTTGCGGAAGCGGATCTTGCCGTCCTGCGGCCGGCGGCGCTCGGAGATGTCCAGGTCGCACATGATCTTGATGCGCGTGACGAGCGGGTTGCGGTAGCTCGCCGGCACCTCTATGTAGGGCACCAGTGCACCGTCGCGGCGGAAGCGGATCAGGGTCTTGTCCTTGCCGGGGCGCGGTTCGATGTGGATGTCGGAGGCGCCCTGGCGGTGGGCGTCGATGATGATCTTGTTCACCAGCTTGACGAGTTCGTTGTCGACCGCGGCATTGACGTCGTCGCTGATCGAAGCCTCGTGCTCCTCCTCCGCCAGGTCGGAGAGCAGGTCGTCCACCGAGGCCGCGTCCAGCGAGGACTCGAAGAACTGGTTCACCGTGCGCTCGAACTCGTCGCGCGTGGTGACGCGGAAGGCCAGCCGCGCACGCGGGAATACGTTGTTGGCGATGCGCGAGGTGCGAATCTGCTCCGGGTCTACGGCCATGATGACCAGCCCCTCGCGGGCTTCCTCCAGCGGCAGCCAGTGGGTCTGCTGCACGTACTCGCGCTTGATGTGGCGCAGCAGGTCCATGGGCTTGATGCGATCGGCCCGGTAGGGCTCGTAGGGCACGCCGTAGAAGCGCGCCGCCGCCTCGCCCAGCTCCCCATGGGACAGGCCGTAGTCGTCGATCAGCATGCGCTCCGTGGACATGCCCTGCTCGCGGGCGAGCCGGGTGGCTTCGCCGAGCTCATCGACGGTGACGCGGCCGTCGGCCACCAGCCCATCGAAGCGCGAGCGCAACGCCGCCGGCGCGGTCCTGTGCTTGGCGAAGGCCACGCCGAGCGCCTGCACCAGACCGAGCAGGCCTTCCTCGGCAACCGTGGAGAAGCGCCCGCCATCCTTGGCGTTCATGAACTGGATGACACCTTCGAGCTGGCCGCTCTCCGGTTCGACGATGGGGGCGGCGAGCATCGCCTGGGTGTGGAAACCCGAGCGCTCGTCCACGTCCTTGCGGAAGTGCAGCGCGGGCGACAGGGCGTGCAACTCGTCCTCGTCGTACACGTCGGCGATGTTGACCAGGGTGCGGCGGCAGGCGACGTAGCCGGCGATGCTCTGCTCGTCGATGGGCAGGCGGATGTTGCGCACGGCGCGCAGGCCGATCTTGACCTTGGTCACGATGGCGTCGCCGCCGTCGTCCAGCGTGTAGATGCTCAGGCGCTCGGCATCGAACAGGGCGCAGATGTCGCTGGCCAGCTCGAAGACGATCTGGTCGATGTCGAGGGCCGAGTGAATGCGGTTGGTGATCGCCTGCAGGCCCTTGAAAAAGGCGAGGCGCCGGGACACGTCGCCGCCCGCAGCCGTTCTGGTATGGGATGCATTCATGCGCGTTCCTGCCTTGTTGGGGCGCCGCACCCGGTGCATCGGCACACCGCCCGGCGACGATACGGAAAGTGGACCGTGCCCGCCCTGCCGGGTTCAGAACGCCAGCACCTGCCCCTGTTCGAGCGCGCGCGGCCGCAGGCGGCCGCGGTAGCCATCGAGCTGCGCCATGATGCGCTCGCCGACGCCCGGCTTGAGGTGGCTGACATGGACCTGCGGCGACACGGTGATCTCGTCCAGCATCGCCGCCAGCAGGTTCGGGCACAGGTGGCGCGAGGCGAGCGCCAGGCCGTGCTGCTCGTCGGGGAAGGCGGTCTCCACGATCAGGTGGCGCAGCGCGGGCTGCTGGTTGATGGCCGCGATCAAGGGCTTGCTGTAGGTGGTGTCGCCCGTATAGAGCAATTGGCCGGCGCCGCTGTCCAGGCAGTAGCCGACGGCGGGCACCGTATGGTGCGCCGGCACCGAGGTGATCGCCCGCCCGCCCAGGCGCACGCGCTCGCCGACCTTGATGGACTGAAAGCGCAGGTAGGGGCGATGGCGGTTGGGGATGGCGGTGAAATCCGGCCAGATCAGCCAGTTGAAGATGTGCGAGCGCAGGATGCGGATGGTTTCCGGGGTGCCGTAGACGGTGAGCGGAAAATGGCGCGCTTCGCCGACGGAATCCACCAGCAGCGGAATGGAGGCGATGTGGTCCAGGTGGGCGTGGGTGACGAAGACGTGGTCGATCGCCCGCAGCGCATCCAGTTCGAGGTCGCCGACGCCGGTACCGCAGTCGAGCAGGATGTCGCCATCGACCAGAAAGCCCGTGGTCCGCGACCTGGCTCCGCCGATGCCACCACTACAGCCGAGTACCGTCAGTTCCATGCGGGAATTCCACCAGCCGGCTCGCGGCCGGTCGAAAGGCTGCACGCCACACCGGCACCAAGCCTAACACCGGCGTCCCGCGTCATGGGCTGCACAAAATCACACCCGTGGCCATCTCCGGCACAGCACTTCAGGCGCGCAGGAAGAACTCCATCTTGATCCCCGCGATCTCGATGATGTCGTGGTCTTCCAGGCGGCGCGCCTGGGCATCGAGGGTGCCGCCGTTGACGGTGGGGAAGGTCGCGCCTTCCACGTGGGTGATGTAGTAGCCGTGCGGGCGGCGCGTGATCACCGCGACCTGGTTGCCCGGCTTGCCCAGCGTGGTCAGGGACTTGGTCAACACCAGCTCGCGTCCGGCGTTGGCCCCGCTCAGCACCTGGATGATGCCGGTGGGCAACTCGGACGCAGCCGCCTCGTCGCCGCGCTCCAGCGCCTCGGGAGTGAACACCTGGGTGGCGGTGTGGGTGCGCTCCGCAGTGGGCGTGAACGCGTCCACCTCCGGCCTGCCGATGGTGTTGACGGTGCCGGTGGCGATCAGGTCGAAGGAACCCAGGCCGGAGGGCGTCGCATCCACGAGGAACTTGAGGCGGTACTTGCCCAGTTCGATCACGTCGTGATTCTTGAGCACGTGCTTCTTGACCTGCTGCCCGTTCACGTACGTGCCGTTGGTGCTGTTGAGGTCTTCGAGGAAGGCGTCGTTGAGAATGCTGACGATCACCGCGTGATGGCCGCTGATGGCCAGATTGTCGATCTGGATGTCATTGTCCGGTTTGCGGCCGATGGTGGTTTTCTCCTTCTTGAGAATGACCTCCTTGAGCACCAGACCGTCCATACTGAGGATCAACTTCGGCATCGCCCTTCACCCATTCATTCATTCCGGCCCGGACCTGCGCCGGGCCACCCGCGCATGCGCGCGCTTCAGTTCACCGCGCAGGCCAGCACCACGGTGACGTTATCCCGTCCGCCGGCCGCATTGGCGAGCGCCACCAGTGCCGCCGCGCGCTCGTCGAGACTCCGGTCGCCGGCCAGCGCAGCGGCGATCACGTCGTCGCCGACCATGTCGGTCAGACCGTCCGAGCACAGCAACAGCAGGTCACCCGCCTGCAGGTCGGTGTGCGCCACTTCGACCTCCACGTCCGGCGCCACACCCAGCGCCCGCGTGAGCATGCCACGAAACGGCGCCTTGCTGGCCTGCTCCGCGGAAATCATGCCCCCATCGACCAGTTCCTGCAACATGGTGTGGTCATGGGTGAGCTGTTCCAGCGCACCACCGCGATAGCGGTACAGGCGCGAATCGCCCACGCCCGCGAACACCAGCCCGTCCGCATCCGCCACCAGGGCCACCAGGGTCGCCCCCATGCCGAGAAAGCCGCGTTCGCGGGCGGCCGCGTCGAGCACGGCGGAATTCGCACCGTTCACCGCCGCGAGCATCCCCTGTTCGCAATCGCCGTCCCCCGCCGCTTCGGCGAAATGGCGCTCCATCTCGCTGCAGAAGGTATCGACCACGATGCGGGCCGCCACGTCGCCGCCGCGATGCCCGCCCATGCCGTCGGCCAGCACCGCATAGGCGCGCTCCGGCACGATCCGGAACGCGTCCTCGTTGCGCGTACGCTGGCGGCCGATGTCACTGAGCGCGGCCCAGCGAACACCGAGGGAAGAGGCTGGCATCCGATACTCCCGGACAGGCTGGCAGCCGGAGGAACGAGGCATGCTGGGGCTCCGGCACATGCGCCGCATTCTAGCAGCGGGCGCGACGGGCTGTCGCGCGCACTGCGCGAACTGTGCCGCGGCGGGAGCAAAAAAAGGCGCCGGTTTCCCGGCGCCCTTTCCAGCCAGCGTGCGCTGCGTTTACAGCAGGGACTTCAGCAGCTTGCCCATCTCGGACGGGTTGCGCGTCACCTTGAAGCCGCAGTCTTCCATAATGGCGAGCTTGGAATCGGCCGTGTCGGCACCGCCGGAGATCAGCGCGCCGGCGTGGCCCATGCGCTTGCCGGCCGGCGCGGTGACGCCGGCGATGAAGCCGACCACCGGCTTCTTCATGTTGGCCTTGCACCACTGGGCGGCTTCCGCTTCGTCCGGACCGCCGATCTCGCCGATCATGATCACCGCGTCGGTGTCCGGATCGTCGTTGAAGGCCTGCATCACGTCGATGTGCTTGAGGCCGTTGATCGGGTCGCCGCCGATGCCGACCGCGGAGGACTGGCCCAGGCCCAGCTCGGTGAGCTGCGCCACGGCTTCATAGGTCAGCGTGCCGGAGCGGGACACGACGCCGATGCGGCCCTTGCGGTGGATGTGGCCCGGCATGATGCCGATCTTGATCTCGTCCGGGGTGATGAGGCCCGGGCAGTTGGGCCCCAGCAGCAGGGTCTTCTTGCCGCCGGCGGCTTCCTTGGCCTTCATCTTGTTGCGCACGACCAGCATGTCGCGCACGGGAATGCCTTCGGTGATGCAGATCGCGAGATCCAGGTCGGCTTCGACCGCTTCCCAGATCGCATCGGCCGCGCCCGCGGGCGGCACGTAGATCACCGACACGGTGGCGCCGGTGGCCTGCCTGGCGTCCTTGACCGAGGCGTAGATGGGCACGTCGAAGATCTTCTCGCCGGCCTTCTTCGGGTTCACGCCGGCCACGAAGCAGTTCTTGCCGTTGGCGTACTCGATGCACTTCTCGGTGTGGAACTGGCCGGTCTTCCCGGTGATGCCCTGGGTGATGACCTTGGTGTCCTTGTTGATCAGGATGGACATTCGCAACGCTCCTTTACTTGACCGCAGCGACGATCTTGGTCGCGGCTTCCGCCATGGTGTCGGCGGCGATGATCGGCAGGCCCGACTCGGCGAGAATCTTCTTGCCGAGGTCTTCGTTGGTGCCCTTCATGCGCACCACGAGCGGGACGGAGAGATGCACTTCGCGCGCGGCCGCGACCACGCCGGTGGCGATGGTGTCACAGCGCATGATGCCGCCGAAGATGTTGACCAGGATGCCCTTGACCTTGGGGTTCTTGAGCATGATCTTGAACGCTTCGGTGACCTTCTCGGTGGTGGCGCCGCCGCCCACGTCGAGGAAGTTGGCCGGCTCGGCGCCGAACAGCTTGATGGTGTCCATGGTGGCCATGGCGAGGCCGGCACCGTTCACCAGGCAGCCGATGTTGCCGTCGAGGCTGATGTAGGCCAGGTCGAACTTGGAGGCTTCGATCTCGTCGGCGTCTTCTTCGTCCAGGTCGCGGAACTCGACGATTTCCGGGTGGCGGAAGAGCGCGTTGGAGTCGAAGTTGAACTTGGCGTCCAGGGCCTTGATGTTGCCGTTGCCTTCGAGGATCAGCGGGTTGATTTCCGCCAGCGAGGCATCGGTTTCCATGTAGCAGGTGTAGAGCTTCTTGAAGGCGTCGATGGCCTGCGGAATGGAGGCCTCCGGCACGCCGATGCCCTTGGCCAGTTCGGTGGCCTGCGCGTCGGTCAGGCCGACGAGGGGATCGACGAACACCTTGATGATCTTCTCGGGGGTGTTGTGCGCCACTTCCTCGATGTCCATGCCGCCCTCGGAAGAGGCCATGATGGCCACCTTCTGGGTCGCACGGTCGGTCAGCGCGGCAACGTAGTATTCCTTCTTGATGTCGGCGCCTTCTTCGATCAGCAGGCGGCGCACCTTCTGGCCTTCGGGGCCGGTCTGGTGGGTCACCAGTTGCATGCCGAGGATTTCGCCGGCCAGCTTGCGCACCTCATCCAGCGAGCGGGCGAGCTTCACGCCGCCGCCCTTGCCGCGCCCGCCGGCGTGGATCTGGGCCTTCACCACCCAGATCTTGCCGCCCAGTTGCTCGGCCGCCTTGACTGCTTCATCCACCGAGAAGCTCGGGATGCCACGCGGGGTGACGACGCCGTACTTCCTCAGCAGTTCTTTTGCCTGATACTCGTGAATCTTCATGGTTGCCCTTCGATCGAAGCCGCGGCGCGAACACGCCCGCGAACAGGTTGATGGGTCGTCTCGGAGCCCTGCGCCACGATGCCTGCCAGCCTCCCTCGCCCGACATCTGCATCGCCTGCGGAACGACCGCCGGGGCCGTCTCCGGCCCGGCGGCGGACGGCCCGGACGGGCCGCATCCGCTGCAGGACCGGCGGATTATAACCGGATTTGCCCACCACAACCGGCCCGTGCCCGCAGTGCACCATCACAGGCTGCGGGCGCCTCGGGGCTCAGTTCTCCCCGTCCGTGCCGCGATACCACTTGGGGTAGTGCAGGCGCACGACCGCACTGGAAGTCTCCAGCGCGTGGCAGCGGTCGAGCTGGAAGGGCTTCTCGCCGGTGTCCTCATTGTCGCGGCGGAAAGTCGCGAAGGTCTGGATGGCCGCGGTCGGCAGGCTCGACAGCAGTTCGGTGATGTGCGAGCAGCCGCGCACGTCGGCGAACATCTCGCCCACGGTCTTGCGGAAGCCGCGCACCAGGTTCAGGCCGACGAGCTGGCCATAGGCCGGGCCGATGGTGTCGCAGCCGCCCGGATAGGGCACCCAGTCGGAACAGGCCTCGGCATCGACGATGGTGAAATCGGGCGCGAGGGTGACGCGCACGCGCATCTCGTGCACGGGGTCGCCGGCACGGCGCACGCCGGAAGCGATCGGGTAATCCAGATCCTTCACGTCGGCCAGGCAGGCCTCGAGTTCGAGCAGGCCGTCGTCGCGGCGAAAGCCCTCGACCACGATGCGGCGGGTATGGACCCGCTGGCGCGGGCGCTTGGGGGGAGAAAGCGGCATTCTGGACGTACGGTAACGTATGGTTCCGGCGATCTTACCGCGATTTCGCCGCACGGATGGCACCCGTTCCGCCGATCCCGCGGGTTCGTAAGCTAAAGTGACTTTATGCACAGGCAGGATGCGATTCGGCACACTGCCTTCTAGAATGGCTTGAGAATTGAAGCATGGACCTTCCCACGTGCCCGTTCGGCCGCCAGCTACGCGGATCATGACAAGAAGAACACCCACGCTGCTTCCCCTGTTTGCCACGGTGGTGGTGCTCCTTTTCCCATCGGCGGCGGCGGCCGTGGCCTTGGGCGAAGTGCTGTCCCTGTCGACGATCGGCGAACCGCTGCAGGTCGATCTGCGCCTCTCCGGCGGCAGCGTGGACGAAGCCGGGCAATGCCTGCGGATCGTCCCGGGCGCCGTGGATGCCGGCCCCTGGGTCGAGCGCGCCCGCATCTCGGCCGCCCACCGCCGCGACGGCGGCGTGATCAGCATCACCAGCCCCGTACCGGCGACCGAACCCGTGCTGAAACTCGGCATCGAGGACGCCTGTGACTCGCGGCTGCGCCGCGAATACACCTTGCTGCTGCCCTTTCCGGAACAGCCGTCGCTACCGCGGGCCGCCGCGCCGGTAGCCGCCCGTGCGGCGCAGCCGCGCACTCCCCCCGCTCCCGCCCCGGCCCCCGGTTCGCAGCGGCAGGAAGGCTACCAGCAATGGACCGCCGCCGCGGGCGAATCGCTGGACGGCATCGCCCAGGCCCTCTACCCCGAGGACCGCGCGCTGCAGGAGCGTTTCATCGCCGCCACGGCGCGCGCCAACCCCGAGTTGTTCCCCGGCGGGGATGCCCGTTCCCGGCCTCTGCCGGCTGGAACGGAGGTGCTCGTTCCGCCCCCCGGCCGCGTCACCGCCCCGCCGCCCGCGCGGCAGGCTGCCGCACGCCCGGCCCCTCGGCCGGCACCCGCGCTTGCGCGCCCGGAAAGCCCGCGCCCGATGGGGGAAGACCGTCTCCTCGTCAGTGCCGCAACCCCGTCCGAAACGGAAGGGGCGCCCGCCACCGCGCTGCGCCTCGACCCCGGCGCCAACGCGGATGACCGCGAGCGCCAGATCGTCGCCGCGGTGGACCGCAGCATCCACGACCAGGTCGAGCTCCTGGAGCGCATCCGCGAGCTCGAACGCGTACAGGCCGCGCTGATCGCGCGCGCCAACCAGTTGGGCGTCGACATCCCGTTGCCGCCGGGGCTGGCCTCCAGGGCTGAGCCGCAGCCCGCGCCCGAACCGGCGCCCGCTCCCCTGGAAACAAGCGAGGAAGCGCCCGCCGGCGACGTGCCGCGCATCGCCCCGCCTCCGCCTGTCGCCAGGGAGTCCGGCAGCGACTGGCCGACCTATCTCGTTCTGTTCGTTGCCGTGATCGCCGGGATTCTCGGCCTGCAGCGCCTGCAGGGACGCCGCCGGCAACAGGGGGGAAAGCCGCTCCATCCGTCCCGCACCGCGGCACCGGCCGCCACCCCCGCGCGGTGGCCGGAAGAAACCAGGGCGACGGCGGGGCTGGAAACCGCGCGCACCGCCACGCCGGCGCAAGGGCCTGCGCCGACTCAGACCGCGCCCCCGACGCCGCAGCCCGGCTACGAATGGGCGGTGCCCTCCGTCATGCCGCTGCCGGCCGCGGTCGAGCTCGACAGTGCCGAGGAGCACGAATCGGCGGTCGAGCTGGCGGAGATCATGATGAGTTTCGGCCGCGTGCAGGGTGCGGCGGAGACGCTGGCCGAGTTCATTCGCGGCAATCCCCGCCAGGCGGTCCAGCCCTGGCTGAAGCTGCTCGACGTGTATCGCGCGGCCGGCATGCGGGCCGAGTTCGACGGCCTGGCGCGCCAGCTCAACAAGACCTTCAACGTCAAGGCGGTGACCTGGGACAACTACGACGAGGCACGCGCCGCCGTCCAGTACCTCGAGGACATGCCGCACATCATCGACGAACTGGCCCGCACCTGGGGCACCCCCGAATCCCAGGCCTACGTCGAACGCCTGCTGCGCGACAATCGCGAGGGCACGCGCCAGGGCTTCCCGCTCAGCGTGGTAGACGAACTGCTGCTGCTCTCCGCCGTGCTGGAGGACGAACTCGGACGCTACAAGCCGCTGGACAAAGCCGCCTAGCTTCAGGCCGGATTGTCGAGATCGACGAACTCGGCCTCCAGCCCCAGTTGTTCGGCCAGGTGCTGCGCCAGCGCCCGGGCGCCGTAGCGCTCGGTGGCGTGATGGCCGGCGGCGACGTAGGGCACACCCGATTCGCGCGCCAGATGCACCGTCTGCTCGGAGATTTCGCCCGACACGTAGAGATCGGCCCCGGCCGCGATGGCCTGTTCGAAATAGCCCTGGGCGCCGCCCGTGCACCACGCCACGCGCCGCACCACACGCTCGCCGTCGCCCACCAGCAGCGGGTCGCGCCCCAGGCGCGCGGCCAGCGAGCGGCTGACCTGGGTCGCCGTCTCGGGATGGGGCAGCCTGCCGGTCCAACCCAGGTCCTGATCGGCGAAGCGCCCCTCGGGCAGCCAGCCCATCAGCCGGCCGAGCTGGGCGTTGTTGCCGAGTTCGGGATGCACGTCCAGCGGCAGGTGATAAGCGAACAGGCTGATGTCATGGGACAGCAGGGTTTTCAGCCGCCGCCGCCGCAGGCCGGTGACGCGCCCGTCCTCGCCCTTCCAGAAATAGCCGTGGTGGACCAGCAGCGCGTCATGACTGCCCGCCACCGCACGGTCGAGCAGGGCCTGGCTGGCGGTGACCCCGCACAGCACGCGGCGCACTTCGGGGCGTCCTTCCACTTGCAGCCCGTTTGGGCAATAATCCTTCAGGCGCGGAGCTTCCAGCAGTTCATCGAGATAGGTCCGCAGCGCTTCGAGTTGCATCCCCGCCTCCGTACACTCATCGGTTTCGGCATGCCGGCGGACCCTTCCGCCGACCGACGCAAGAAAGCACATTATGCGCCGCCTCTGGCTCATCTTCTCCCAGGCCGTGACGATCAGCGTCGCCGTCCTGTTCGTGGTCAGCACCCTCAAGCCGGAATGGCTGCGCGGTGCGGCGCCGTCCTCGGTGGTGGCGATCTTCGAGGCGCCCGGGAGCACGCCGGAAGGCGAGGCAAGCGTCGCCCAGGGCTCCTACGCCGTGGCCGCCCAGCGCTCCATGCCCGCGGTGGTACACATCTTTACCAGCAAGGAAATCCGCACCCCCCGCCATCCATTGCTGGATGATCCGGTGTTCCGCCACTTCTTCGGCGATCCGTCCGAATCGGCGCCGCGCCAGCGTTCGGCGGGTCTGGGCTCGGGCGTCATCGTCAGCCCGGACGGCTACGTGCTGACCAACAACCATGTCATCGAGGCGGCCGACGAGATCGAAGTCGCCCTCAACGACGGACGCAAATTCCCGGCCCGCCTGGCCGGACGCGACCCCGAGACCGACCTCGCGGTGCTCAAGCTGCAGACCGACGCCCAGCTTCCGGTGATCGCCTTCGCACCGCCCGACTCCCTGAGCGTGGGCGACGTGGTGCTGGCCATCGGCAATCCCTTCGGCGTCGGCCAGACGGTGACCATGGGCATCATCTCCGCGCTGGGGCGCACCCACCTGGGCATCAACACCTTCGAGAACTACATCCAGACCGACGCCGCGATCAACCCGGGCAACTCGGGCGGCGCACTGGTGGACAGCGGCGGCAACCTGGTGGGCATCAACACCGCGATCTATTCGCGCACGGGCGGATCGCTCGGCATCGGCTTCGCGATCCCCGTCTCCCTGGCGCGCAACGTGCTCGAACAGATCGTCGCCACCGGCGAGGTCACGCGCGGCTGGGTGGGCGTGGAAATCCAGGAGATCACCCCCGAGCTGGCGGAATCCTTTGGCCTCTCCGATCCCAACGGCGCGCTGATCGCCGGCGTGCTGCGCGGCAGCCCGGCCGAACGCGCCGGCATCCGCCCGGGCGACGTGCTGATCGGCGTGGACGGCCGCAACGTGCGCGACACCAAGGGCATGCTGGAGATGGTGGCGGCCCTGCCGCCGGGCAACGTGGCCCGCTTCCGCATCCGCCGCGCCAGCGGCGAACTGGATCTGAACGTCGAGGTCGGCCGCCGTCCGACGCCGGCCGTCACGACACGCAACTGAGCCTGTAGGAGCGGGCTTGCCCGCGATGCGGCGTCATTTGCACTCGGAACGGCCGCATCGCGGGCAAGCCCGCTCCTACCTTTCGCCCGGTCCGTGTGCTTCGATGCGGTCCAGTTCGGTCCCGCCGGCCGGTGTGGCGGGTTTGGTGACCATCCTGGCGATCACCAGGCCGAGTTCATAGAGTAGACACATGGGCACCGCGAGCATGATCTGCGACACCACGTCCGGCGGGGTGACGATGGCGGCGATCACGAAAGCGCCGACGATGACGTAGGGCCGCGCCTCCTTCAGCTTCTCCACGCTGACGATGCCGGCCTTGGCCAGCACGACGACGATCACCGGCACCTCGAAGGTGAGGCCGAAGGCGATGAACAGCGTCATCACGAAGGACAAATACTGCTCGATGTCCGGCGCGGGCACGATGCTCTTGGGGGCGAATTCGGCGATGAACTTGAATACCGTGCCGAACACGAAGAAGTAGCAGAACGCCATGCCGAGCAGGAACAGCAGGGAGGTGCCGAGCACCAGCGGAATCGCCAGGCGGCGCTCGTGAGCATAGAGCCCCGGCGCGATGAAGGCCCAGGCCTGGTAGAGCACCACCGGCAGCGCCAGCACGAAGGACACCATCAGCGTGACCTTGACCGGCACGAAGAAGGGCGTGACCACCCCGGTAGCGATCATGTGGGTGCCTTCCGGCAGGGTGTCCATCATCGGTAGCGCGAGCAGGTCGTAGATGTCGCCGGCCCAGGGCATCAGGCAGACGAACACCACCAGCACGGCGACGATGGCGCGCAGCAGCCGGTCACGCAGCTCCACCAGATGGGAGACGAAGGTTTCCTGGGCGTCGCCGCTCATGTCTTCTCCACCGGCTGGCGGGCCGCGGCCGGGTCGAGGCCGAGTTCGAGTTGCGGGCTGGGGGTTTCGGGCCCGGCCGGCACCGTTTCGGGCGGCGCGGCCGGCGTGTCGCTCCCTTCGCCGGCCGGCAGTTCGCCGCCGGTGGCGGGCGGCTGCGCGGCGGCTTCGCCCTGCCCGGCGCTGTCATTGCCGGCAACCGTCGCTTCGAGTTCCGCTGCGGTCTTGTGGAGGTCGGCTTCCACGCTGGCCACCTCACCGCGGATCGAGCCTTCCAGGTCGCGCGCCTGGTCCTGCACCTGCTGCTGCAGCTTCTTCAGCTCTTCGAGCTGCATTTCGCGCTGGATGTCGGACTTCACGTCGCTCACGTAGCGCTGCAGCCGGCCGAGCAGATGCCCGGCGGTGCGAGCCAGCTTCGGCAGGCGCTCGGGCCCGACGACGACCAGCGCCACTACGGCGATCACCAGCAGCTCGGAAAAGCCTAAATCGAACATTTTCTACCGCCCGGACAACAAAACGAAGGGGCGCACTGGCGCGGCGCCCCCCTTATCGCTCAACCAGTCCGCAGGCTTCAGGAACCGGCCTTCTCGACCTTTTCCTTGGCCTCCGCGTCGATGACCTGCCCCTCGGCGATCTTCTGCTGCTTGCCGGCGTCGGCAGCGCTGTCGGCTTCCTTCATGCCGTCCTTGAAGCCCTTCACCGCACCACCCAGATCCTGGCCGATGTTGCGCAGCTTCTTGGTGCCGAACACCAGCAGCACGATGACCAGCACGATCAGCCAGTGCCAGATGCTCAATGAACCCATTCCAGTCTCCTTAACGCTTCAACATGCCCGGAAGGATTTCCGGTCCACCGAGGACGTGAACGTGCAGATGATACACCTCCTGCCTGCCCACCCTGCCGGTGTTGATGATGGTTCTGAACCCGTCCGTGGCGCCTTGTTCCCGCGCAAGTCTGCCGGCCACGGTCATGACCCGGCCCATGATCGCCTCGTGCTCTTCGGAAAGCTCGGCCATGGACGGGATGTGGGCCTTGGGGATCACCAGGAAATGCACCGGCGTGAGCGGCCGGATGTCGTGGAAGGCGAACACGAGGTCGTCTTCGTAGATCTTGTTCGCCGGAATCTCGCCCTTGACGATGCGGCAGAAGATGCAGTCGCTCATGCGCGTCTCCTCAGCCCTGGGTGCGCGATTTCTTCTCGTCGATGCCGGACACGCCTTCGCGGCGGCGGAACTCGGCGAGCACGTCGTCCACCGACAGGCCGAAATGCGTCAGCAGCACCAGGGAGTGGAACCACAGGTCGGTCACCTCCCACACGATGTGGAGCATGTCCTTGTCCTTGGCCGCCATGATGGTCTCGGCCGCCTCCTCGGCGACCTTCTTGCAGATCGCGTCGGTGCCCTTGGCGTACAGGCTGGAAACGTAGGAGGAGTCCGGGTCGGCCTTCTTGCGTTCGGCCAGCGTGGCGGCGACGCGGTGCAGCACTTCGATGTCGATCATTTGTAGATGTCCTTCGGGTCTTTCAGAACCGGTTCGACGGCCTCCCAGCGGCCATCGGCGAGATATTTCTGGAAGAAGCAACTGTGACGGCCGGTATGGCAGGCGATGCCGCCCACCTGCTCCACCTTGAGCAGCACCACGTCGTTGTCGCAGTCGATGCGGAGCTCGACCACCTTCTGCACGTGGCCGGACTCCTCGCCCTTGTGCCACAACTTGCGCCGCGAACGTGACCAGTAGATGGCCTCGCCGGTCTCGGCGGTGCGCTGCAGGGCCTCGCGGTTCATCCAGGCGAACATCAGCACGTCGCCGCTGCCGGCTTCCTGGGCGATCACCGGCACCAGGCCGTGCTCGTCCCATTTCACCTCGTTGAGCCACTTGCCGTTGAGCCCGCTCACAGTCTTACCTCGATGCCGCGGCTGCGCATCAGCTCCTTGGCTTCGCGCACCGTGTGTTGTCCGAAATGGAAGATGCTGGCCGCCAGCACCGCGTCGGCCCGGCCCTCGGTGACGCCCTCCACCAGGTGCTCCAGCGTGCCCACGCCGCCGCTGGCGATCACCGGGATGCGCACCGCGTCGGAGATGGCGCGGGTCAGGCCGAGGTCGAAGCCGGCCTTGGTGCCGTCCCGGTCCATGCTGGTGAGCAGGATCTCGCCGGCGCCGAGGGATTCGACCTTCTTTGCCCATTCGATGGCGTCCAGGCCGGTGTTGTTGCGCCCGCCGTGGGTGAACACTTCCCACTTGCCCGGCGCGGTCTCTTTGGCGTCGATGGCCACCACGATGCACTGGCTGCCCACCTTGCCGGCGGCGTCCGCCACCACCTGGGGGTTGTTCACCGCCGCAGTGTTGATGCTGACCTTGTCCGCGCCCGCGTTGAGGAGCCGCCGCACGTCCTCCACGGTGCGCACGCCGCCGCCCACGGTGAGCGGAATGAAGACCTGCTCGGCCACCTGCTCCACCACGTGCAGGATGATGTCGCGCGCATCGGAGCTGGCGGTGATGTCGAGGAAGGTGATCTCGTCCGCGCCCTGTTCGTCGTAGCGGCGGGCGATCTCCACGGGATCGCCGGCGTCGCGCAGTTCGACGAAGTTCACGCCCTTGACCACGCGCCCGGCATTGACGTCCAGGCAGGGAATGATGCGCTTGGCGAGCATCAGGCGCCGCCGGAGAGCGAGTCGGCGCGCGCCTGGGCGGCGGCGAAATCGAGCGTGCCCTCGTAGATCGCACGCCCGGTGATCGCCCCCATCACGCCTTCGGCCTCCACCGCGCACAGGGCGTCGATGTCCACCAGGCTGGCGATGCCGCCGCTGGCGATGACCGGGATGCGCAAGGACTGCGCCAGGCGCACGGTAGCCTCCACGTTGACCCCGGAAAGCATGCCGTCGCGGCCGATGTCGGTGTAGATCACCGCCTCGACACCGTAATCCTCGAATTTCTTCGCCAGGTCCACCACGTCGTGGCCGGTCATCTTGGACCAGCCGTCCACGGCCACCTTGCCGTCCTTGGCGTCCAGGCCGACGATGATGTGGCCGGGGAAGGCACCGCAGGCATCGTGCAGGAAGCCGGGGTTCTTCACCGCGGCGGTGCCGATGATGACGTAGGAGATGCCGTTGTCCAGATAGCGCTCGATGGTGTCCAGGTCGCGTATGCCGCCGCCGAGCTGCACCGGGATGTCGTCGCCGACTTCGTCGCAGATGGCGCGGATGGCGGCTTCGTTCTTGGGCTTGCCGGCGAAGGCGCCGTTGAGGTCCACCAGGTGCAGGCGGCGCGCGCCCTGCTCGATCCAGTGGCGGGCCATGGCGGCCGGCTGTTCGGAAAACACCGTGGCTTCGTCCATTTCGCCCTGCTTGAGGCGGACGCAATGGCCGTCCTTGAGGTCGATGGCGGGAATCAGCAGCATGACGGGTACGTGGAGTGGTATGAACGGGAAGGGGCGGCAAGCGCGGCGCGAGGCCGTCAGGGCGCCCAGCGGATGAAATTGGACAACAGCCGAAGGCCTGCCGCCGCGCTCTTCTCCGGGTGGAACTGGGCCGCGAAGATATTAGCCCGAGCCACCGCACTGGTAAAGCGCAGGCCATAGTCGGTATGGGCGGCGGCGAGCGCCGGATCGGCCGGAGCAACGTAGTAGCTATGCACGAAGTAGAAGCGCTCGCCGTCGCCGATGCCTTCCCACAGGGGATGGGGGGCGGCCTGCCAGACCTCGTTCCAGCCCATGTGCGGCACCTTGAGCCGGCTGCCGTCGGCCGCGACCATGCGCGCGTCGTCGAAACGCACCACCTCGCCGGGCATGACGGCGAGGCCGGGCACGTCGCCCTCCTCGCTGTGCTCGAACAGCATCTGCTGGCCGATGCAGATGCCGAGGAAGGGCTTGTCCCGCGCCGCCTCCAGCACCGCCGCGCGCAGGCCGCGGGCGTCCAGTTCGCGCATGCAGTCGGGCATCGCCCCCTGGCCGGGAAACACCACCCGCTCGGCCGCGCGCACCACGGCGGGGTCGGAGGTGATGACGACGGGGCTGTCGCCGGCGACGTGTTCGATGGCCTTGGCCACCGAGCGCAGGTTGCCCATGCCGTAGTCGATGATGGCCACCTTGGTCATCACGAGGTTCTCGCTAGAAGGAAGAGGAATCGGAGCCCGTGAGGCGGAACCGCGTCAGAGCGCACCCTTGGTGGATGGAACGGTGCCGGCGGCACGCTCGTCGCATTCGGCGGCCATGCGCAGCGCACGGCCGAAGGCCTTGAACACGGTCTCACACTGGTGATGGGCGTTGTCGCCGCGCAGGTTGTCGACGTGCAGCGTGACGCCGGCGTGGTTCACGAAGCCCTGGAAGAATTCCCGCGCCAGGTCCACGTCGAAGTTGCCGATGCGCGCCCGCGTGTAGTCCACGAAGTAATGCAGGCCGGGGCGGCCGGAGAAATCCACCGCCACGCGCGACAGGGCCTCGTCCAGCGGCACGTAGGCGTGGCCGTAGCGGCGGATGCCCTTCCTGTCGCCCAGGGCCTTGGCAAAGGCCTGGCCCAGCGTGATGCCCACGTCTTCCACCGTGTGGTGGTCGTCGATGTGGGTGTCGCCCTCGGCCTTCACGACGAGGTCGATCGCGCCGTGGCGGGCGATCTGATCCAGCATGTGGTCGAAGAAGGGCACCCCGGTGGCCAGTTCGGCCTTGCCGGTGCCGTCCAGGTCGATGCGGACGGAGATGCGGGTCTCGAGGGTGTTGCGGGTGACGTCGGCTTGCCGCATGGCGCAGTGCTTCGCACGAGGGAAATGAACGAAGGCCATGATACCATCGCCGCACAATCCTGCTGCAACCGGCAGGCCGCACACTCCCCCTACGATCCCTACCCTGGAAATGAGCCGCTTCTGGAGCGCCGTGGTCCACGGCCTGACCCCCTACGTGCCGGGCGAACAGCCCAAGATCGACAATCTGGTCAAGCTCAACACCAACGAGCACCCCTACGGCCCCTCGCCCAAGGCGCTGCAGGCCATCCGCAAGGAAGTCACCGACAGCCTGCGCCTGTACCCGGACCCCAACGCCGACCGCCTCAAGGCTGCGCTGGCCGCGCGCTTCTCCCTGGAGCCGCAGCAGGTCTTCGTCGGCAACGGCTCGGACGAAGTGCTGGCCCACGCCTTCCACGCCCTGCTGCGCCACGAACGCCCGCTGTGGTTCGCGGACGTCACCTACAGCTTCTACCCGGTGTATTGCGGGCTGTACGGCATCGAATACCGCACCGTGCCGCTGGACGAGCACTACGCCATCCGTCCTGAGGATTACCTGCCCCAGGGCGATGAGCGGGCCGGCGGCATCGTCGTCGCCAACCCCAACGCCCCCACCGGGCGCGCGCTGCCGCTGGCGAAGATCGAGCGCATCGTCGCCGGCAATCCGGACGCGGTGGTGGTCGTGGACGAAGCCTACGTGGATTTCGGCGGCGAGAGCGCCATCGCGCTGGTGAACCGCCATCCCAACCTGCTGGTGGTGCAGACCTTTTCCAAGAGCCGCTCGCTGGCGGGCCTGCGGGTGGGTTTCGCTGTCGGCCACGCGGACCTCATCGCCGGGCTGGAGCGGATCAAGAACAGCTTCAACTCCTACCCCCTGGGGCGCATGGCGATCGCCGGCGCGGTGGCCTCGGTGGAGGACGAACCCCACTTCCGCGAAAGCTGCCGGCGCGTGATCGCCACCCGCGAACAGCTCACCGCCGATCTCGCGGCCCTCGGCTTCCAGGTGCTGCCTTCGGCGGCCAACTTCGTATTCGCCCGCCACCCCAAGCACGACGCCGCCGAACTGGCCCTGGCACTGCGCAACCGCGCCATCCTGGTGCGCCACTTCAAGGCGCCGCGCATCGACCAATTCCTGCGCATCACGGTGGGCACCGACGCCCAGTGCGGACAACTGGTGAAAGTGCTCGGCGAACTGCTGGGCTGACTTCTCCCCTTGAAATGAAAACGGCCCGCATCGCGCGGGCCGTTTTCTTTGGGCAAATGGAAAGTTCAGCCCTTCAGCCGCATCTCCGCCGACCGCGCATGCGCCTGCAGCCCCTCGCCGTGGGCGAGGACGGAGGCCACCCTGCCGAGCACCTGCGCGCCCTCTTCGGAGATGTGCACGATGCTGGTCCGTTTCTGGAAGTCGTACACGCCCAGCGGCGAGGAGAAGCGCGCGCTGCGCATGGTGGGCAGCACGTGGTTGGGGCCGGCGCAGTAGTCGCCCAGGGCCTCCACCGAGTGGTGGCCGACGAAGATGGCGCCGGCGTGATGGATCTTCGCCACCCAGGGTTCGGGGTCGGCCAGGGACAGCTCCAGGTGCTCGGGCGCGATGCGGTTGGCGATGGCGCAGGCCTGCTCGAGGCTATCCACGTGGATCAGCGCACCACGGTTGGCGAGCGATTTGGCGATGATCTCGCGCCGCGGCATGGTGGGCAGCAGGCGGTCGATGGCTGCGGCCACCGCGTCGATGAAGCCCGCGTCCGTGCACAGCAGGATGGACTGGGCCAGTTCGTCGTGCTCGGCCTGGGCGAAGATATCCATGGCCACCCAGTCCGGGTTGCCGCTGCCGTCGGAGACGATCAGCACCTCGGAGGGCCCGGCCACCATGTCGATGCCCACGGTGCCGAACACGCGGCGCTTGGCCTCGGCCACGTAGGCGTTGCCGGGGCCGACGATCTTGTCCACCTGGGGAATGGTCTGGGTGCCGTAGGCCAGCGCCGCCACGGCCTGGGCGCCGCCGATGGTGAACACGCGGTCCACGCCGGCGATGGCCGCCGCGGCCAGCACCAGCGGGTTCTTCTCGCCGCGGGGGGTGGGCACCACCATGATCAGTTCCCCGACGCCGGCCACCTTGGCGGGAATCGCGTTCATCAGCACCGAGCTGGGGTAGGAAGCACGCCCGCCCGGCACGTAGAGGCCCACACGGTCCAGCGCGGTGACCTGCTGGCCCAGCTTGGTGCCGTCCGCCTCCCCGTAGGACCAGGATTCGATCTTCTGCCGCTCGTGGTAACGCCGCACGCGGTCGGCGGCGGTGCGCAGTGCCTCGCGCTGCTCGACCGTGAGGCCGTCCAGCGCCGCCTTCAGCTCGGCGTGGGGCAGTTCCAGGTCCGCCATCGAGCCCACGTGCAGATGGTCGAAGCGGCGGGTGTATTCGATCACCGCCGCGTCGCCGGTGGCGCGCACCGCGCGCAGGATTTCGGTCACCGCCGCGTCGATGCGCTCGTCGGCCTCGGACTCGAAGGCCAGCAGGGCGCCGAGGGTGGCGAGGAATTCTGGTTCGCGGGCGTCCAGCCTGCGGATGGCGTCGCTCATTTCACCGCTCCGGCAAAGGCATCCAGCACCGGCTGGATGAGTTCGCGCTTGAGTTTCAGCGAGGCCTGGTTGCAGACCAGGCGCGAGCTGATCGGCATGATTTCCTCGACCTCTTCCAGGTTGTTGGCGCGCAGCGTGCCGCCGGTGGACACCAGGTCCACGATGGCGTCGGCCAGCCCCACCAGGGGCGCCAGCTCCATGGAACCGTAGAGCTTGATCAGGTCCACGTGCATGCCCTTGGCGGCGAAGTGGGCCTTGGCGCTGTGGATGTACTTGGTGGCCACGCGGATACGCGCACCCGGCTTGCTGGCCGCCGCGTAGTCGAAACCCTTGGGCACCGCCACGCACAGGCGGCAGCGGGCGATGTCGAGATCCAGCGGCTGGTACAGCCCCGCCCCGCCATGTTCGAGGAGCACGTCGCGCCCGGCGATGCCCAGGTCGGCCGCACCGTACTGCACGTAGGTCGGCACATCGGTGGCGCGCACGATCACCAGCCTCACGTCGGCGCGGTTGGTGCCGATGATGAGCTTGCGCGAGGTCTCCGGATTGTCGGCGGGCACGATGCCGGCCGCGGCGAGGAGCGGCAGGGTTTCCTCGAAGATGCGGCCCTTGGACAGGGCGAGGGTGATGCTGGACACGCTGGACACGAACTCGGCGCCTCGGGATGCGAAAAAGGGGGTCATTGTACCCCGCCACGGCTTCTGTTAGCCTTGGTGCCTCGGCTGAACCGCATGCGGCGGTTCGGCCGTTTTTTTCTTTTTCGAATCCCTGTGACGACCGGATGGAACCCTAGCGAGACTGCCATGAAGCCCGAAATCATCGTTTCCTCGACCGACCTCGAACGCCTGGAAGGACTGCTGCACGCCGCCAACGCGCGCAGCCGCAGCGATCTGGACGGCCTGCGCGAAGAACTGGCGCGCGCCGACGTGCGCGACGGGGAGGACCTGCCCGGCGATGTCATCACCATGGGCAGCCGGGTGCGCTTCTGCGAGGAAGTGAGCGGGAAGGAGTATGCGCTGGCCCTGGTCTATCCCCACGAGGCCGGCCAGGACGGCGGCAAGGTCTCGGTGTTCTCCCCCGCCGGCAGCGCGCTGCTGGGGCTATCCACCGGGCAGAGCATCGACTGGCACACCCCCGAGGGCAAGGCCATCCGCATCCGGGTGATGGAAGTGGTGCAGCCCGCACATCCCGCATGAGCCGCGGGCGGGACGCGCCCCGGCCTCATCTCGGCTGCAGCGCGTCCAGCAGCAATTGCCGGTGGGCCTCCCGTGCCTGTTCCAGGGACATGGGCAGGTCGTACTGGCACACCATGCGCAGAATCATCCAATGCACGAGCGGCGAGGCGGCCAGCGAGAAATTGTCGGTCAGCGCGCTGCCGCGCATGACGCCCCGCCTGACGTATTCGTTTACCAAGGACTGATCCTTGGCGACACGGCTTTCCACCACCTCGTCGTACCAGCGCCGGACCAGTTCCGGTGAGCGCCTGCTTTCGGCAATGAGCATCTGGAACGTCGACACGATGACCGGATTCTCGAGCCTGGCGTACAGCCGGTCGATGTAGGTGTCCACGACCGCCACCAGGGGCACCCCTGCCTCCAGCGGCGGCATCCCGCCGGGATCGTCGGGCGGCACCAGCGCCGCCAGCAGGTCTTCGAAGATCTCTTCCTTGCTCTTGTAGTGGGCGTAGATGCCGGCCTTGGACAGGCCTGCCCGCATGGCGATGCGCTCGATCGTCGTGGCGGCATAGCCATGATTCGTAAACTCGATGAGTGCCGCATCGAGGATTTCCCGCTTGCGCTCGACCGAGGACAGGTAGCGGCGCGGTCGTCGGACTGCGGTTTTCTGGCACGTGCCGGTGGTCAAGGCGGTTCCTTTTCTGGGACGGCGCGGAAGCGCATCGCGTAAAGAAATAATTGTACCCGCTCACCGCGCGGCGAGCGCACGGTATCGCCCGGCGCGCCCCTCGCGGCCGGCGCACGGCCGCCGCCCCAGAAAACGAACAATCGGTTGTATTCGTGTGCTAGAGTGAAAACGACCGAATGGTCATTCTAATTGCCTGGGGATCTTGATCCGGGTAAGGAAATAGGGAGCCAACAAGAAAATGCCGGAAGAAAAACCCGAGGCGGCGGCGCCGTGGAAGGCCCTGGATGCCAGCGTCCATGCCGCGTTGTCCCATGCATGCCTGTCCATCTCGCCGCACTCCGCCCTGCTCGCCTGGGCGGACTGGGCCACCCACCTGGCGGCCAGCCCGGGCAAACGCCTGGAACTGGCACGATTGGCGTTCGAACAGGCGGGGCAGTTGCAGGCCTATCTGTGCGAATGCGTGGCGGGCCTGCATGAAGGCGAGGAATCGACGGCCTCGCCGCCGGTGGACGACCGGCGCTTCCGGGATCCCACTTGGGACCACTGGCCGTTCAATCTGCTGCACCAGTCCTTCCTGATGCAGCAGCGCTGGTGGGAAGAAGCCACCCGGGACGTCTGGGGCGTCGACCCGCACCACGAGCACGCCGTGGCCTTCGCCGCCCGGCAGTGGCTGGACATGTTCTCGCCGGGCAACCTGCTGTCCACCAATCCCGTCGTGCTCAAGCGAAGCCTCGACGAGGGCGGCGCCAACCTGGCGCGCGGCCTGGGCTATCTCCTGGACGACCTCACCCGCCAGGTGGCGCGCCTGCCGCCGGCGGGCGCGGAGCAGTTCGTGGCCGGGCGCGACGTGGCAGTCACGCCGGGCAAGGTCGTGCTGCGGAACCGGCTGATCGAGCTGATCCAGTACACGCCGGCCACGGACGAGGTCCATCCCGAGCCGATCCTGGTCGTGCCGGCCTGGATCATGAAGTACTACATCCTCGACCTGTCGCCGCACAACTCGCTGGTCCGCTACCTGGTGGAACAGGGCTACACCGTGTTCTGCATCTCGTGGAAGAACCCGGACGCGGACGACCGCGACCTGGGCATGGACGAATACCTGGACCTGGGCTTCCGCGCCGCGCTGGACGCGGTGACCGCCATCGTGCCCGGTCGCAAGGTGCACGCCACCGGCTACTGCCTGGGCGGGACGCTGCTCGCCATCGCGGCGGCGGCCATGGCCCGCGACGGCGACGACCGCCTGGCCTCGCTCAATCTCTTCACCGCGCAGACCGATTTCAGCGAACCCGGCGAACTGGCTCTCTTCATCGACGAGAGCGAGGTCGCCCTGCTGGAGGCGCAGATGGCCGATACCGGCTACCTGTGCGCTGAGCAGATGGGCGGCGCCTTCATGATGCTGCGCTCCTACGACCTGCTGTGGTCGCGCCTGGTCGGTGAATACCTGCTGGGCGAGCGCCGGCCGCCCAACGACCTGATGGCCTGGAACGCCGACGCCACCCGCATGCCGGCGAAGATGCACGCCCAGTACCTGCGGCGGCTGTTCCTCGACGACGACCTGAGCGAAGGCCGCCACCCGGCGGACGGGCGGCCGGTGTCCCTGGGCGACATCAAGCTGCCGGTGTTCTGCGTCGGCACCGTCGCCGACCACGTGGCGCCCTGGCGCTCGGTCTACAAGCTGCACTACCTGTCGCCGACGGAAATCACCTTCGTGCTGACCAGCGGCGGCCACAACGCCGGCATCGTCAGCGAACCGGGCCGGCCCCGGCGCCAGTACCAGTTGCACACCCGCCCGGCGGGCGGCGGCTACATCGCGCCGGAGGAGTGGCAGGCCACGGTGCCGGTGCAGCAGGGCTCCTGGTGGCCGGCATGGGCCGCATGGCTGCGCCAGCGCTCGGGCGCGCCGGCCAAACCGCCGCGCCTGGGCGCGCCCACCAAGGGCTACAAGGTACTCGGCGACGCGCCGGGCGAATACGTGAAGGAGAAATGACATGGCCCTGACGCCGCGGGAGGGCGGCGCAGCCCCCCGTCTCGCCCTGAAATGCCTGCGCGCCGTGGCGGCCGGACTCGCCGCCGCCAGCCTCGCCGGCTGCGTCTCCCTGGCGCCGCAGCACGAAACGCCGCCGCTGCCCGTGCCGAACACCTACCCGGCCGACGGCCGGACTTCCGTGGCGTCCGCGGTGAACGCCCACGGCCTGCCCTGGAACGAATACTTCACCGACCCCGCGCTGCAGCGCCTGATCGAGGCAGCACTCGCCAACAACCGCGACCTGCGCACGGCGGCGCTGCGGGTCGACGAAGCGCGCGCGGCCTTCCGCATCCAGCGCGCCGACCGCTTCCCCGGCATCGACGTCGGTGCCCAGGGCGCCCGTGCCCGCACGCCGGGCGATCTCAACGTCAGCGGGGACTCCGTGGTCGGCGGCGAATACCGCGCCGAAGTGGGGCTGAGCACCTGGGAACTGGACCTGTGGGGACGCGTACGCAGCCTGGAGACATCCGCCCTGCAGGCCTGGCTGGCTACCGACGCCGCGCGCCAGGCCGTGCGCGTCGCCCTGATCGCCCAGGTGGCGGACGGCTACCTGGGCCTGCGCGAACTCGACGAACGCGTCGCCATCGCGCGGCAGACCGTGGCCAGCCGCGAGGAGTCCTACCGCATCTTCCGGCGCCGCTTCGAGGTGGGCGCCACCTCCAAGCTCGAACTGGTCCAGGTGCAGACCCTGCTGACCCAGGCCCAGTCGCTGCACGCCCAACTCGCCCAGGCGCGCGCCAGCCAGTTCCACGCCCTGGTGCAACTGGTCGGGAACGACCTCGGCCCGCTGCCGCAGGCGCCGCTCACGGAGACCGCAGCACTGGCCGACCTGCAGCCGGGCCTGCCTTCCGAACTGCTGGCGAACCGGCCGGACATCCTTTCCGCCGAGCACCGTCTGCGCGCCGCCCACGCCGACATCGGCGCGGCGCGCGCCGCGTTCTTCCCCCGCATCGCCCTGACCGGCACCTGGGGCACGGCCAGCGCCGAACTCGACGGCCTTTTTGACTCCGGCAGCCGGGCCTGGACCTTCGTGCCCACGCTGTCGCTGCCCCTCTTCGACGGCGGGCGCCGGCGCGCCGGCCTCGATCTGGCCGAGGTGCGCCGCGACATCGCGGTGGCCGGCTACGAGCAGACCATCCAGACCGCTTTCCGCGAAGTGGCCGACGCGCTGTCGGCGCGGCGCTGGCTGGCCGAACAGCTCGACATCCAGCGCGTCGCCCTGGACGCCCAGGCCGAACGGGCGCGCCTAGCGCAACTGCGCTACGACAACGGCTCGGCCGCCTACCTGGAAGTGCTGGACGCCCAGCGCGACCTGCTCGATGCCGCACAGCAACTGGTGCAGGTCCGCCGCACCCTGCTGTCGAGCCGGGTAGCGCTGTACGCCGCGCTGGGCGGGGGCGCCGGCCTGCCGCCGGCCCCTTCCGCTTCGACCCGATGAAACCTCCCCACCGACCCATGAACATGTCCCCTGCCCTCAAGAAAAAGATCGTCGCCGCAGCGGCCGCAGCCGCCATCGCCTCCCTGGCCTGGTGGGCCTGGTCCGCACTGCCGGGCGACGGCCCCGGCGACGGCTTCGTCAACGGCAACGGCCGCATCGAGGCCACCGAGATCGACATCGCCACCAAGCTCGGCGGCCGCATCGACGAGATTCTCGCCGGCGAGGGCGACTTCGTGACCGCCGGCGAACCGCTGGCGCGGATGCAGATCGACGTGCTGCAGGCCCAGCGCGACGAGGCCGAGGCCAGCCGCCAGCAGGCCGAGCACATGGCGGCCGCCGCGGACGCGCAGGTCGTCCAGCGCGAGAGCGACGTGGCCGCGGCCCAGGCCCTGGTGGCCCAGCGCGAAGCCGAGCTGGATGCCGCCCAGCGGCGCCTGGCGCGTTCGCAGACGCTGGCCGGCGAAGGCGCCGCCTCCATCCAGGAACTGGACGACGACCGCGCGGCCGTGCGCGGCGCCGAAGCCGCCCTGGCCGCCACCCGTGCCCAGGCCGCCGCAGCGCGGGCGGCGGTGGAAGCGGCCAAGGCGCAGCGGGTGGGCGCGCACTCCACCGTGGTGGCCGCCGCCGCCACCGTCGCCCGCATCGACGCGGACATCCGCGACAGCATCCTGCACTCGCCGCGCGACGGCCGGGTGCAGTTCCGCGTCGCCCAGCCGGGCGAGGTGCTCGGCGCCGGCGGGCGGGTGCTGAACCTGGTGGACCTGGCGGACGTATACATGACCTTCTTCCTGCCCGAAACCGTGGCCGGCCGGGTGGCGCTGGGCAGCGAGGCCCGCATCGTGCTCGACGCCGCACCGCAATACCCCATTCCGGCAACGATCTCCTTCGTCGCCAGTACCGCGCAATTCACGCCGAAAACGGTCGAGACCGCCAGCGAGCGGCAGAAGCTGATGTTCCGGGTCAAGGCGCAGATTCCGCCGGAACTGCTGCGCGAGCACCTGCGCCAGGTCAAGACCGGCCTGCCCGGCGTGGCCTGGGTCAAGCTCGATGCCGGCGCGCCCTGGCCTGCCTCGCTGTCCGTCCGCCTCCCCGAGTAAACGATGACCATGCAATCGCCGTCATCCGCCGTCGCCCGCCTTCAGGGCGTGCGCCTGCGCTACCGCAAGACGGTGGCGCTGGACGGCCTCGACCTGGCGATTCCCGCCGGCCGCATGGTGGGCCTGATCGGCCCGGACGGCGTGGGCAAGTCCAGCCTGCTGTCCCTGCTGGCCGGCGCCCGCGCGCTCCAGGAAGGCCGGGTGGAGGTGCTGGGCGGCGACATGGGGAGCAAGGCCCACCGCGACGCGGTGTGCCCGCGCATCGCCTACATGCCCCAGGGGCTGGGCAAGAACCTCTATCCCACCCTGTCGGTGGAGGAGAACCTGCAGTTCTTCGCGCGCCTCTTCGGCCACGGCGCAGCCGAGCGCCGGCGGCGCATCGACGACCTGACCCGCAGCACCGGCCTGCTCCCTTTTCTGTCGCGCCCGGCCGGCAAGCTCTCCGGCGGCATGAAGCAGAAGCTCGGCCTGTGCTGCGCGCTGATCCACGACCCGGATTTCCTCATCCTGGACGAACCCACCACCGGCGTCGATCCGCTCGCCCGTGCCCAGTTCTGGGACCTCATCGACCGCATCCGCGCGGGCCGGTCCGGCATGAGCGTGATCGTCGCCACCGCCTACATGGACGAGGCCCAGCGCTTCGACTGGCTGGTGGCCATGGACGGCGGCCGGGTGCTGGCCACCGGCACGCCGGCCGAACTGCTGACCCGCACCGGCTGCGCCGGCCTGGAAGAAGCCTTCATCCGCCTGCTGCCCGAGGAGAAAACGCGCGGCTACGAGCCGGTGCTGATTCCCCCGCTGGACGGCGACGGGGACGACATCGCCATCGAGGCCCGGGACCTCACCATGCGCTTCGGCGACTTCACCGCCGTCGACCACGTCAGCTTCCGCATCCGCCGCGGCGAGATCTTCGGCTTCCTCGGCTCCAACGGCTGCGGCAAGACCACCACCATGAAGATGCTCACCGGCCTGCTGCCGGCGAGCGCAGGACGGGCCTGGCTGTTCGGCCACCCGGTCGATCCGAAGGACATCGCCACCCGCCGCCGGGTGGGCTACATGTCCCAGGCCTTCTCGCTCTACGGCGAACTCACCGTGCGCCAGAACCTGGTGCTGCACGCCCAGCTCTTCCACGTGCCGGAGGACGAGGTTGCCGGCCGCGTGGCCGAGATGGTCGGGCGCTTCGGCCTTGAAGAAGAACTGGACAGCCTGCCCGACCGCATTCCGCTGGGCATGCGCCAGCGCCTGTCGCTGGCGGTGGCGATGGTGCACAAGCCGGAGCTGCTGATCCTGGACGAACCCACCTCGGGCGTCGATCCGGTTGCGCGGGACAATTTCTGGCGCCTGCTGGTGGAATTGTCGCGGCGCGACAAGGTGACGATCTTCATCTCCACCCACTTCATGAACGAGGCCGCGCGCTGCGACCGCATGTCCATGATGCACGCCGGCCGCGTGCTCGACAGCGATGCGCCGGCCCGGCTGGTGGAAAAGCGCGGGGTGGCCACGCTGGAGGAAGCCTTCATCGGCTATCTGGTCGAAGCCGGCGGCGAACAGCCGTCCGAGGATGCCGACGCGCAGGAGCCGGCACCCACGGACGAAGGCCATGCCCCGGCCGGGCAGCGGCGCTTCAGCCTGCAGCGCCTGCTGAGCTATGCCTGGCGGGAGAACCTGGAACTGCGGCGCGATCCGGTGCGCGCGGCGCTGGCGCTGGCGGGCTCACTGATCCTGATGTTCGTGATGGGCTTCGGCATCACCCTGGACGTGGATGATCTGCGCTACGCGGTGCTGGACCGCGACCAGACCACGGTCAGCCAGAACTACGCCCTGAACCTGTCCGGCTCGCGCTATTTCGTCGAACAGCCGCCCATCACCGGCCATGAGGATCTGGACCGGCGCATGCGCAGCGGCGAACTGTCGCTGGCGATCGAGATTCCGCCCGGCTTCGGCCGCGACGTGATGCGCGGCCGGCGCGTGGAGATCGGCGCCTGGTTCGACGGCGCCATGCCCACGCGCGCCGAGACCGTGCAGGGCTACGTGCAGGGCATGCACCAGCACTGGCTGGCCGAGCAGGCCGGCCGCGCCGGCATCGATCTGGCCGCCACCGCCGCCGTCCAGACCCGTTACCGCTACAACCCGGACATCGAGAGCCTCAAGGCCATGGTGCCGGCGGTGGTGCCGCTGCTGCTGCTGATGCTGCCGGCCATGCTCACTGCGCTGGCCGTGGTGCGCGAGAAGGAACTGGGCTCCATCATCAACCTCTACGTCACCCCGGTCACGCGTACCGAGTTCCTGATCGGCAAGCAGATTCCCTACGTGCTGCTGGCCATGGTGAACTTCCTTTGCATGTGCCTGCTGGCGGTCACCATTTTCGGCGTGCCGATCACCGGCAGTTTCCCGACCCTGGCCCTGGCCACCTTCCTGTTCTGCATCACCGCCACCGGCATGGGCCTGCTCGCCTCGACCGTGACCCGCAGCCAGATCGCGGCGATGTTCTTCACCATGATCGGAACGATGCTGCCGGCGACCCAACTGGCCGGCCTGATCAATCCGGTGTCGTCGCTGGAAGGCGCCGGCCGCCTCGTCGGGGAAATCTACCCGGCGACCTACATGTTCTCCGTCAGCCGCGGCGTGTTCAGCAAGGCGCTCGGATTCGGGGAACTGCACGGCGCGTTGTGGCCGCTGCTGCTCGCGGTGCCGGTGATCCTGGCCGCAGCCGTGGCGCTGCTCAGGAAACAGGAAACCTGAAGTGAAACTGCACGACATCCGCCAAGAATCCGGGCCCCCTGACGAGGGACGGGGAGCTTGCCGCCTTTCTCCCTCCCCCCTTGCGGGGGAGGGCCGGGGAGAGGGGGCGTCCCGCAGGGACGCAAGCGGCCGTCGTGCATACCCGGACCGCGTCCCTCGTCCGGCCGCCCCCTCTCCCCAACCCTCTCCCACGAGGGGAGAGGGGGCAAAACCACCACGTTTCGTGCGTCGTGGGTCACGCCACGCGCGGTGGAGAAACTGACATGCAACGACCCCCACGCTCACTGCGTTCGCGGAGGGTCGGCTTTGCACAGCCGGCCCGTTCGGCAGGCACGACGCGTTACCCCTGCCTCACCCCCCCAAGGGGGCTAAGGCCTCCCTTGGGGCGGCCCTGCGGGAGGCCTGAATGCGCCGCCTCATGAACATCCTCCGGCTGGGGCGCAAGGAACTGTGGAGCCTGTGGCGCGACCCGATGATGCTGGTGCTGATCGTGTACGCGTTCACGGCCTCCGTCTACACCGCGGCCACGGCCATGCCCGAGACCCTGCACAACGCGCCCATCGCCATCGTCGATGAGGACCAGTCCCCGCTGTCTGCGCGCATCGCCTCCGCGTTCTACCCGCCGCATTTCACGCGGCCCCGGATGATCACCCTCGGCGAGATGGACACGGGCATGGACAACGGCGAGTTCACGTTTGCGCTCAACATCCCGCCCAACTTCCAGCGCGACGTACTGGCCGGCCGCCAGCCGGAGATCCAGCTCAACATCGACGCCACCCGCATGAGCCAGGCATTCACGGGCAACGGCCACGTGCAGCAGGTCGTCATGGGCGAAATCGACGAGTTCGTGCGCCGCTACCGGGCGCCCACCGAACTGCCCGTGGACCTGGCGTTGCGGGCACGTTTCAACCCGTCCCTGGAAAAGTCCTGGTTCGGCGGCATCTTCGAGATCATCAACTCGGTCGCCATGCTGTCCCTCATCCTGACCGGGGCGGCGCTGATCCGCGAGCGCGAGCACGGCACCATCGAACACCTGCTGGTGATGCCGGTCACGCCGGGCGAGATCATGATCTCCAAGATCTGGTCGATGGGGCTGGTGGTGCTGCTGGCCTCGGCACTGTCGCTGGTCCTGGTCGTGCGCGGCCTGCTGCAGGTCCCCATCGAAGGCTCCATCCCCCTGTTCATGTGCGGTGCGGCCCTGTGCCTGTACGCCATGACCTCGCTGGGCATCTACATGGCGACGCTCGCGCGCAGCATGCCCCAGTTCGGACTTCTGCTGATGCTCACGCTGATGCCGCTGAACGTGCTCTCCGGCGGCCTCACGCCGCGCGAAAGCATGCCGGAGCTGGTGCAGAACGTGATGCTGATCGCACCCACCACCCATTTCGTCGAACTGGGCCAGGCCATCCTGTTCCGGGGCGCCGGGCTGGACGTGGTCTGGAAACCCTTCCTGGCGCTGCTGGTGATCGGCTCCGTGCTGTTCGCCCTGTCGCTGAAACGCTTCCGCAGGACCATCAGCCAGATGGCCTGATTTCCCGCCCCCGCAAAGGGCACCGTCGTCAAGGAGATCATCATGAGTGCCAATACCCTTCCCCTGGATCTGTTCAAGGCCAACCTCGAACTCCAGTTGCGTGTCAGCCGCCTGCTGCTGGAAAACGGGCAGCGCTGGCTGGAAGCCGCTTCGCGCTCGGGTGCCGACAGCCTTGCCGAGTCCGGCGAGGAAATCGAAAACCTGCTCAAGACCGAAGACTGGCAGGCTCTGGCCACCCTGACTCCCCAGGCCTTCTGGACCCAGATCCAGCAGCGCATCGAGGGCACGCAGGCCGCATTCCAGCAGCGCATCGAAAACACGCGGGCGGTATCCGAGGTCGCAGCCGGCAACCAGGCCGCCTTCACCGAGGGCCTGCAGCAGGCCGCCCAGGACTGGCAGAAGACGGTCACCGAGGCCTTCGAAGGCGTCGGCCCCGTGCCGCAACCGTTCCAGAATCTGATCGAGCAATGGGGCGCCGCATGGACGGCCCCCCGCAAGAGCAAGGCCACGGGGGCCAAAGGAGGGACGGGCCGTGGCAACTGAGCGTCGCACCGCACTGATAACCGGCGGCATGGGCGGACTGGGCCAGGCGATTGCGCGCGTGCTGCACGATGCGGGGCATACCGTCCTCGTCACCCATTCACCGGGCAACAGCCGCGCCGATGCCTGGCTGCAAGGCCAGGCCGCCGCCGGCTATGAATTCCAGGCCTACGGCGTGGACATCGCGGACAAGGCCTCGTGCCGGGAACTTGGGCACAAGCTGCGCACCGCCGGCCATCACGTGGACATCCTGGTCAACAACGGCGGCATCACCCGCGACGTCACCTTCCGCAAGATGAGCGAGGACGACTGGGACGCGGTGCTGCGCGCCAATCTGGACTCGGTGTTCAACGTCACCCGGCAGGTGATCAACGACATGACCGAGCGCCACTGGGGCCGCATCGTCAACATCTCGTCCATCAACGGCAACAAGGGCCAGTTCGGGCAGACCAACTACTGCGCCGCCAAGGCCGGCATGCACGGCTTCACCATGGCGCTGGCGCAGGAGGTGGCGAACAAGGGCATCACCGTCAACACGGTGTCGCCCGGCTATCTCGACACGAGGATGGTCGCCGCCGTGCCGCGGGACGTGCTGGAGTCGCAGATCATCGCGCGCATTCCGGTGGGACGCCTCGGCAGGCCCGAGGAAGTCGCCGCGCTGGTCGGCTTCATCTGCAGCGAGGAAGCCGCATTCATGACCGGCAGCAACGTCTCCATGAACGGCGGGCAGCACATGCACTGAACGGCTGCACGTCGCGTCGCGGACGGGTTGCGCGAGCGACCCGCTCCCTGCCCGTCCCTTTCGAACACCCCATGCAGGCAAGAGGCTCGACCATGATCCAGCCAATGGCAGCATTGCTTCGTCCCCCCGAACACCCCGTCCCCAAAAGAGGTTCGACCATGAGCGACATCGCCATTCTGGCGGCCACCCGTACCGCGATCGGCAGCTTCCAGGGCAGCCTGTCCGGCCTGCCCGCCCCGGCCCTGGGCGCCGCGCTGATCCGCAGCGTGCTCAAGCGCACCGGCATCGCGCCGGAACACATCGACGAAGTCATCCTCGGCCAGGTCATCACCGCCGGCAGCGGCCAGAACCCGGCCCGCCAGGCGGCGATCCAGGCCGGCCTGCCCCATGCGGTGCCGGCATTGACCCTCAACAAGGTCTGCGGCTCGGGCCTGAAGGCCGTGCATCTGGCCGCCCAGGCCATCCGCAGCGGCGACGCCGAGCTGATCCTGGCCGGCGGCCAGGAGAGCATGAGCCAGGCCCCCTACGTGCTGCCCAGGGCGCGCACCGGCCTGCGCCTGGGCCATGCGCAACTGGAGGACAGCCTGATCCGCGACGGCCTGTGGGACGCCTTCAACGACTACCACATGGGCGTCACCGCCGAGAACCTGGCCGAGCGCTACGGCCTGACCCGCGAACAGCAGGACGCCTTCGCCGCCGCCTCGCAGGAGAAGGCCGCCGCGGCCATCGCCGCCGGCCGCTTCAAGGACGAGATCACCCCGATCGCCCTGCCGCAGCGGCGGGGCAGCCCGGTGGTGTTCGACACCGACGAGCAGCCCCGCCCCGGCACCACCGTGGAGGCGCTGGCCCGGCTCAAGCCGGCTTTCGAACAGGAGGGCACGGTGACCGCCGGCAACGCTTCTACGCTCAACGACGGCGCCGCGCTGTTGCTGCTGGCGAGCGCCGAGAAGGCCTGGAGCCTGGGCCTGCCGGTGCTGGGCTGGATCAAGGCCCATGCCAGTGCCGGCGTGGACCCGGCGGTGATGGGCCTCGGCCCGGTGCCGGCCACCCGCCGCGTCCTGGAAAAGGCCGGCTGGACGCTGGACGAGGTGGACCTGATCGAGGCCAACGAGGCCTTCGCCGCCCAGTCCCTGGCGGTGGCCCGCGAACTGGCCTGGAACCCGGCCCGGGTCAACGTCAATGGCGGCGCCATCGCCCTGGGCCACCCCATAGGCGCCTCCGGCGCGCGCATCCTGGTCACCCTGATCCACGAACTGCGCCGCCGCGGCGCCCGCAAGGGCCTGGCGACGCTGTGCATCGGCGGCGGCCAGGGCGTGGCGCTGGCCGTGGAAGCGGCCTGACCCGGACCGTCGACGACTGCGGTCCGCCTGTGGCAACCCATAAGAAGAGGTTTCATTCGATGCCCCGCCCGAAGACCTGCGCATTCCCTGGTTTGATCCTCTGCACCGCCGTAAGCGCCTTGTCCCCGGCGCCAGCCGACGCCCAGACCCTGCCGGACCCCGGCCACCGCTTCTACGTGGACGCGGGCACCACGGGGGGCGGCGATCCGGCCCATACGGCGGCGCTGGGCATGCTGATTCCCAGTTCGCTGCTTCCCGCGATCCCGCGCAGGGCCGGCCCCCTGTCCCTGCATTGGGACATCTCCCTGGCCCATTGGCGAACGGATCGCGTGCAGGGCGGGCATCACCAATTCACGCAACTGACCGGCATGGGCGTGTGGCGCCATCCCATCGGCGGGGCGGACACTTCCTGGTTCGTCGACCTGGGCCTGGGCATCACCCTCTTCGACCGGCTCTACAGGTCCGGAACGGACAGGTTCAGTACCGCGTTCCAATTCACGGAAGCGATCGGGCTGGGTTACCGCTTCGGCGAAGGGAACGCCTATGAAGTCTCCGTGCGCGCCCAGCACATCTCCAACGCCCGCATCAAGAAGCCCAATCCGGGGGAGAATGTCGTCCGCTTGCGTTTTGCCTGCCGATTCTGACTTTACAGGCCGGGTCCTCCATACTGAACGCGATCCACAACCACTCGACTACCGGGGCAACGACAGAGTGCCGACCCATGAGTGAAACTCCGTTCGTCCGCAGCGCGGATTCCGCCGCATCGACGGTCCCCATGCTGCACATCGGCGGCGACTGGACCCTGGACCACTATCGCCCGCTCGCCGCGCGGCTGGACGCACTGCGGGCCCAACTGCGGGCCGACACCCGCATCGACATCGCCGCCCTCGGCGCCCTGGACACGGCCGGCGCCAGCCTGCTGTTCGAACTGCTCGGCCAGGAACGCCTGCGGACTGTGCTCGCCGACGCCACGCTGGCGCCGGAGCGCCGCGCGCTGCTGCAGGCGGTCGCCGGCGCCCTGACCGGCCCCGTTGCCGAAGCGCCGCGCCGCAGTGGTTCCGCCATCGGCGACGTGCTGGAACACGTCGGCATCGCCACCGGCATCTTCTGGCGCAACCTCACCGGGCTGCTCGGCTTCATCGGCATCACGCTGGAATGCGGCCTGCGCATCCTGCCGAGGCCCTGGCGCTGGCGCCTCACCTCGCTCACCGCCAACCTGGAAAAGACCGGTCTCGACGCGGTGCCCATCGTTGCGCTCCTCACCTTCCTGGTCGGCGCGGTGGTGGCCTTCCTCGGCGCCACCGTGCTCGCCGACTTCGGCGCCAGCATCTTCACCGTGGATCTGGTCGCTTTTTCCTTCCTGCGCGAATTCGGCGTACTGCTCACCGCCATCCTGGTGGCCGGCCGCACCGCCAGCGCCTTCACCGCGCAGATCGGCTCGATGAAGGCCAACGAGGAAATCGACGCCATCCGCGTGATCGGCCTCGACCCGGTGGAACTCCTCGTGCTGCCGCGCGTGGCCGCGCTGCTGATCGCGCTGCCGATACTGACCTTCATCGCCATGCTCGCCGGCATCGTCGGCGGCATGCTGGTGTGCGCGCTCACGCTGGACATCTCGCCGACCATGTTCCTCTCCATCTTCGAGAACGACGTCAGCCTGCGCCACTTCCTGGTCGGCATGGCCAAGGCGCCGGTCTTCGCCTTCCTGATCGCGGTGATCGGCTGCCGGGAAGGCTTCAAGGTCGCCGGCAGCGCGCAGTCGGTGGGCGAGCACACCACCTCGGCGGTGGTGCAGTCCATCTTCGTCGTCATCCTGGTGGACGCGGTGGCCGCGCTCTTCTACATGGAGATGGGCTGGTGAGCGGCGAACGGGAAAACGGCGGCAACGTCATCGAGGTGCGCGGCCTGCGCAACCAGTTCGGCACACAGGTGGTGCACGAGGCGCTCGACCTGGACGTGCGGCGCGGCGAGATCCTCGGCGTCGTCGGCGGCTCGGGCACCGGCAAGTCGGTCCTGCTGCGCACCATCGTCGGGCTGAACCGGCCGGCGGCCGGCAAGGTGCATGTGTTCGGCCACGACCTGCTGACGCTGCCTCCCACCGCGCGCTCGCGGCTGGAGCGGCGCTTCGGCGTGCTGTTCCAGAAAGGGGCGCTGTTCTCCTCGCTGACCGTGGCCGAGAACGTGGCCCTGCCGCTGATCGAGCACGCCGGCCTGCCCGCGCCGGAAGCCGCGCGGCTCGCCGCCCTCAAGATCGCGCTCGCCGGCCTGCCCGCCAACGCCGGCGACAAGTACCCCGCCGACCTTTCCGGCGGCATGGTCAAGCGCGCCGCGCTGGCCCGCGCACTGGCGCTCGATCCGGACATCCTCTTCCTCGACGAGCCCACCGCCGGGCTGGACCCCATCGGCGCCGCCGCCTTCGACCGGCTCATCCTCACGCTGCGCGACGCGCTCGGGCTCACGGTGTTCATCGTCACCCACGACCTGGACACCCTCTACACCATCATCGATCGCGTCGCCGTGCTGGCGCAGAAGCGCGTGCTGGTGAACGACAGCCTGGCCGCCGTCGCCGCCACCGACGACGCCTGGATACACGAATACTTTCACGGCCCGCGCGGCCGCGCCGCAATGCAAGCGGCTCAGGCCGCCCCCGCACAGGAGAGCACCTGACATGGAAACCCGCGCCCATCACATCCTGATCGGCCTCTTCACCGTCATCGTCGTCGGCGCAGCGCTGGCGTTCGCGCTATGGCTGGGGAAGGTCGACAGAGACAGGCAGTTCCACCACTACGACGTGGTCTTCGAAGAAGCCGTGGCCGGGCTGTCCAAGGGCAGCACGGTGGAGTTCAACGGCATCAAGATCGGCGAGGTGGATAGCCTGCGTCTGGACCCGCAGGATCCGCGCCGGGTGCTGGCCCGCATCCGCGTGGACAGCGAAGCGCCGATCCGCACCGACACGCGGGCACGCCTCGCGCCGGCCGGCATCACCGGCATCTACACGATCCGCCTCACCAGCGGCGACGACCCCGGCAGCAAGCCTCTGCGGCCGCTCGATGGCGAAGTGCCGGTGATCGTCGCCGAGCCCTCGCCGCTCACCAAGCTGATGGCCGAGGGCGGCGATGTGATGCTCAACGTCAACGAACTGCTGATCCAGGCCCGCGCGCTCTTCTCCAGCGAGAACGCCGCCGCCGTCGGCCGCACCCTGCAGCACCTCGAACAGACCGCCGGCACGCTGGCGGCCCAGCGCGAGGACATGGGCGAGGCCCTGCGCCAGCTCGCGCTCGCCAGCGCGCAAGCCAACGGCATGCTTGCCGAGGCGAGGAGGATGCTCGGCACCACCAACCGCCTGCTCGACGACCAGGGCACGCAGACGCTGGAAAGCGCGCAGCGCGCCATGGCGGCCTTCGAGCAGACCATGCAGCGGGTGGACGGACTCGTCGCCGACAACCGCAGCCAGTTCGACAGCGGCATGCGCGGCATCGCCGAACTCGGCCCCGCGGTCTCCGAGCTGCGGCGCACCCTCGCCTCGCTGCATTCCATCACCCGCCAACTGGAGAACAGGCCGGCCGACTACCTGCTGGGCCTCGAATCGACAAGGGAATTCCAGCCATGAACTTCGTCTCGATCCGCCGCCCCTCGGCTGCGCTCGCCCTCCTCGCCGCCGCGCTGCTGCCCGCCTGCTCCGTCCTGCCCAAGGCCGAACCGGTGGACCTCTACCTGCTGCCGGCCACCGCCGCGCCGGCGGCAGGGGCGCCCGCGCTGGAGCTCGCGCTGCGGGTCAGCCGGCCGGAGGCCGCCCGCCACCTGGCCGGCCAGCGCATCGTGGTGCTGCCCGACGGCGACCGGGTCAGCGTCTACAAGGGTGCGAGCTGGAGCGCCCCGGCGCCGGTGCTGCTGCGCAACCGCCTGCTGGACGCCTTCCGCGCCGACGGCCGCATCGCCGCGCTCAGCAGCGACGACCGGGCGCTGCACGCCGATCTCGAACTCGTCAGCGACCTGCGCGCCTTCCACAGCGAATACCGCGACGGCACACCCGAAGCCGTGATCCTGCTCGACGTGCGCCTGGTGGCGCCGGACACCCAGCGCATCCTCGCCAGCCGCCGCTTCGAGGTCCACCAGCCCGCGTCCGGCACCGGGGTGGCGGAGGTGGTGCGCGCCTTCGGCACCGCCGGCGACGCGCTGTCGGCCCAACTGGTGGCCTGGACGCTGGAACAGGCCACCCTGCAGGGACGCTGAAGAGGAGGCCGCACGCGCGGCCCCGTCACGTCTGCCCTTTCACGCTGAGGAGAGTCAATGGAGCCAGCCGGGATCATGCAGGCCACCGTTATGCGACCCGTCGAGATCGACGGTTTCGTCACCTTCACCCTGGCGATCCTGCTGCTGTTCATCGGCAAGGGATTGACCGCGCGCATCGGCTGGCTGCGCCGCTACAGCGTTCCGGAGCCCGTCGTCGGAGGAATGTTCTGCGCGGCCGTCGTATGCCTGCTGTACTACGGTTTCGATGTCCGCGTGGACTTCACGCTGGAGGCGCGCGACACGCTGCTGTTGTACTTCTTCGCGGCCATCGGCCTGAACTCGGACGTCAAGATGCTCGGGCACGGCGGGAAGGCGCTGGTCGTGCTGATCGTGCTGGCGAGCAGTTTCATGTTCCTGCAGAACCTGGTCGGCATGGCCGTTGCCGGTGCCTTCGGCATGGATGCACGCGCCGGTCTGATGGTCGGTTCAATCTCGCTGACCGGCGGCGTCGGCACCACGATGGCCTGGACGCCCCACTTCGTCGAGCAGTTGGGCATCGCCGGCGCGGGCGAGATCGGATTGGCCGCCAACATGATCGGCATGATCGCCGCATGTGTGATAGGCGGCCCGGTGGCGGGCTACCTGATGCGGCGCCACCGGCTCCAGCCCTCGCACGACGCCGGCCTGGAAATCGGCGCCCTGCACGAGGACGAGTTCAGCAAGCGCATCGACTACCATGGTGTCCTGCTCGCGATGCTGTGGCTCAACCTCACCCTGATGCTGGGGCACGGCGTGAGCGCACTGATCGCGTCGACCGGCCTCAATCTGCCGCAGTTCGTCGGCTGCCTGATGGCCGGCATCGCCCTGCGCACGATGGGCAATCTGTTCAGGCCGAACGGCGGCCGGCTGTGGAACTGGCAGAGCATGCAGCCCGGCGTCGCGCTGATCTCCGACGTGAGCCTGGGCATCTTCCTCACCATGGCCCTGATGGGGCTGCAGCTCTGGGTGCTACAGCCCATGCTGGGCTTCATCGGCACGGCCATGGTGCTGCAGATCCTGCTGGTGATCGTGTTCACCGTGCTGGTGGTGTTCCGCTGGATGGGCCGCGACTACGAGGCGGCGGTGGTGTGCGCCGGCTTCGGCGGCATCAGCCTGGGCTCCACGGCCACCGCCATCGCCAACATGAGCGCGGTGACGCGCGAATACGGCAACGCGCCGCGGGCCTTCATCGTCGTGCCGTTGGTGTGCGGTTTCTTCATCGACCTGGTCAATGCCCTGGTGATCGGATCGATGGCGGGCTGATCCCGGCTGCGGACAGCCAGTCCAGCGCGCCCTGGCCCGCCGCGCGGCCGGAAGCGAAGCAGGCGGTGAGGAGATAGCCGCCGGTGGGCGACTCCCAGTCCAGCATCTCGCCGGCGCAGAAGGTGCCCGGCCGGGCTTTCAGCATCAGGTGTTCGTCCAGCGCCTCGAAGGCGATGCCGCCCGCCGTGCTGATCGCCTCGTCGATGGGACGGGTGGCCGACAGCGTGATCGGCAGCGCCTTGATGGCCGCGGCCAGCGCGGCCGGAGCGGCGGGCAGGGGACGGCCCAGCACTTCGTGCAGCAGGGCCGCCTTCAGGCCGGCCAGTCCGAGCTGGCCTTGCAGGTGGCTGGCCAGCGAACGGCTGCCGCGGGGACGGGCGAGCTGGGTTTCCACCCAGGCGGCGTCCCGCGCCGGCAGCAGGTCGAGGCGAATTTCCAGTTTCCCCGCCGCTTCCAGCGCATCCCGCAGCGGCGCCGACAGGGCGTAGATCAGGCTGCCTTCCAGGCCGGTGCGGGTCAGCAGGCATTCGCCGGTGCGGCCCTGCTGGTTCCCCTGCGCATCGGTGAAGGACAGGCCCACGTTCTTCAGGGGCTGGCCGGCATGGCGCTCGCACAAGTAGGCGGACCAGCCGCCGGCCACGTCGAAGCCGCAGTTGGCCGGCCGCAGGGGCGCGACCGGCACGCCGCGGGCGGTGAAGGGGGCGATCCAGCGCCCGTCCGCGCCGAAACGCGCCCAGGAGCCGCCGCCCAGGGCGAACACCACCGCGTCGGCCTGCTCCGCGTGTGGCCCGGCGGGGCCGTCGAACAGCAGCGCACCCGATTCGTCCCAACCCTGCCAGCGTTCGCGCACGTGGATACGCACGCCGGCCGCGCGCAGCCGATGCAGCCAGGCGCGCAGCAGGGGCGCGGCCTTCATGCCCACCGGGAACACCCGGCCGCTGGAGCCGACGAAGGTCTCCACGCCCAGCCCCTGCGCCCAGTCGCGCAGGTCCTGCGGACCGAAGGCCGCGAGCAGGGGTTCGATCTCGCTGCGGCGCGCGCCGTAGCGGGCAAGGAAATCGGCGGACGCTTCGGAATGGGTCAGGTTGAGCCCGCCGCGGCCAGCGAGCAGGAACTTGCGCCCGACCGTGGGCATGGCATCAAAAAGATCGACCGCCGCGCCGCCGGCCGCCAGCACCTCGGCGGCCATCAGCCCGGCCGGCCCGCCGCCGACGACGATGGCACGCGGCACGCCGGGCCTGCCCACGGGCGGCGTCACCCCAGCCGGCGCACCCGCGCGCCGAGGGCGGCGAGCTTGGCTTCCAGGCGTTCGTAGCCCCGGTCCAGGTGGTAGATGCGCTCGATGACGGTCTCGCCCTCGGCCACCAGGCCGGCGATGACCAGGCTGGCCGAGGCGCGCAGGTCGGTGGCCATCACCGTGGCGCCTTCCAGCCGCGCCACGCCCTGCACCACCGCGGTGTTGCCGTCGATGCGGATGTCCGCGCCCAGGCGCTGCAGTTCCACGGCGTGCATGAAGCGGTTCTCGAAGATGGTCTCGCGGATCATCGCCGCGCCCTCGGCCACGCAGTTGATGGCCATGAACTGGGCCTGCATGTCGGTGGGGAAAGCGGGATAGGGCGCGGTGCGCAGGCTCACCGCGGTCAGGCGCCGGGGCGCCTTGAGGCGGATGGCGTCGCGTTCGGAAGTAACCTCGCAGCCGGCGTCCATGAGCTTGTCGATGACCGCGTCCAGGTAGCAGGACGAGGTGTTGGTGAGGCGGATTTCGCCGCCGGTGGCGGCCGCCGCGCACAGGTAGGTGCCGGTCTCGATGCGGTCCGGCATGATGCGGTGGGTGGTGCCGGAGAGGCGCTCCACGCCGCGGATGCGGATCACGTCGGTGCCGGCGCCGGTGATGCGCGCGCCCATGGACGCCAGGCAGTTGGCGAGATCCACCACCTCGGGCTCGCGGGCGGCGTTCTCGATCACCGTCTCGCCGTCGGCCAGGCAGGCGGCCATCATCAGGTTCTCGGTGCCGGTGACGGTGACCATGTCGGTGAACAGGCGCGCGCCCTTCAGGCGCGGCACGCTGGCATGCACGTAGCCGTGCTCCACGCGCACGTCCGCGCCCATGGCCTGCAGGCCCTTGATGTGCTGGTCCACCGGACGCGCGCCGATGGCGCAGCCGCCGGGCAGGCTCACCCGCGCTTCGCCGCAGCGCGCCGCCAGCGGCCCCAGCACGAGAATGGAGGCGCGCATGGTTTTGACCAGTTCGTAGGGCGCCACCGGGTTGTCCAGGTCCGCGGCATCCAGCGTCACCGTGCCGGCGGCCGCGTCCCGTTCCACCTTGACGCCCATCTGGGCGATGAGCTTCAGCAGCGTGCCGATGTCGTTCAGTTGCGGCACGTTGGTGAAGGTGACCGGCTCGCGGGTCAGCAGCGCGGCGCACAGCAGTGGCAGGGCGGCGTTCTTGGCGCCGGAGATGGCGACCTCGCCCGCCAGGCGGGTGCCGCCCTCGATCAGCAGCTTGTCCATCAGAGGCCCAGCTCCTGGCGCACTTCGGCCCACTTGGCCGGGGTATAGGTCTGCAGTTGCAGGGCGTGGATATCGTTGCCCATGAGGCGGCCCAAGGTGGTGTACACGGCCTGGTGCTGGCGCACGCGGGGCAGGCCCTCGAAGGCACTGGAGACGACGATGCCGGTGAAGTGCACGCCGTCGTCGCCCTCGATGGCGACGTAGTCGCAGGCCATGCCGGCCTCGATCAGGCGCTTGATTTCTTGTGCTGGAAACATGGTGGTTCTCTGGTCAGGATTCAGGCCCGCAGCTTGTAGCCCCGGGCGAGCATCGCCAGGGTCAGGGCCGCGAGCAGCACGAAGGATACGCCCACCACCGCTAGGCTCAACCAAGGCGACACGTCGGACTGGCCGAAGAAGCCGTAGCGGAAGCCGTCGATCATGAAGAAGAAGGGGTTGGCGTGGGAGACCTGCTGCCACACGGGCGGCAGGGAGTGGATGGAGTAGAACACGCCGGAGAGCATGGTCAGGGGCAGGATGAGAAAGTTCTGGAAGCCGGCGAGCTGGTCGAACTTGTCCGCCCAGATGCCGGCGATGACCCCCAGCGAACCGAGGATGGCGCTGCCCAGCAACGCGAAGGCGAGGATCCACAGCGGATGGGCGAAGCCCAGTTCCACGAAGGGCAGCGCCACCAGCAGCACGCCGGCGCCAACGAAGAGCCCGCGCGCCACGGAGGCGATCACGTAGGCGGCGTAGAACTCGCCCCAGGACAGGGGCGGCAGCAGCACGAAGACGATGTTGCCGGTGATCTTGCTCTGGATCAGCGACGAGGAGCTGTTGGCGAAGGCGTTCTGCAGCAGGGACATCATCACCAGCCCGGGCACCAGGAAGCCGGTGTAGGCGATGTCGCCATACACGGTGACGTGGCGGTCGAGCACATGGGAGAAGATCAGCAGGAACAGCAGGGCATTGAGCACCGGCGCGGCCACGGTCTGGAAGCCCACCTTCCAGAAGCGCAGCACCTCCTTGTACAGCAGGGTGCGAAAGCCGGCCAGGCGGGATTCGCGCTGCTCAGGCACGCTGCATGACCTCCACGAACACGTGCTCCAGGTCCGGCTCGCCCAGTTGCATCTCCTGCAGCCCGGCGCCGGCCTCGCGCAGGCGGGCGAGCAGCGGCTCCACGTCGGCGTAGCTGTCGAAGGCGAACGCCACCCAGCCGTCCTCATCCGCGCGGCCGCCCAGCGCGACGCCGGCCTGCGGGTTGGCCAGGCGCGCCTGCAGCGTGTGGGTGGCGAAGCGCTCCAGCAGGTTGGCGGTGGTGTCCAGCGCCACCACGCGCCCGGCCTTGAGCATGGCGATGCGCCCGCACAGGGTCTCGGCCTCTTCCAGGTAGTGGGTGGTGAGCACGATGGTGTGGCCGTCGCGGTTCAGCTTGCGCACGAACTGCCACAGGCCCTGGCGCAATTCCACGTCCACGCCGGCGGTGGGTTCGTCGAGCACGATCACCGGCGGACGGTGCACCAGCGCCTGGGCGACCAGCACGCGGCGCTTCATGCCGCCGGAGAGCGCGCGCATGTTCACGTCGGCCTTGGCGGTGAGGTCCAGGCTGGCGAGGATCTCGTCTATCCAGTCGTCGTTGTGGCGCAGGCCGAAGTAGCCGGACTGGATGCGCAGCATCTCGCGCACGTTGAAGAAGGGGTCGAACACCAGTTCCTGCGGCACCACGCCCAGCACGCGGCGGGCGTTGCGGTAGTCGCCGACGACGTCGTGGCCCATGACCTCCAGCGTGCCGCCGTCCGGCCGCACCAGGCCGGCGAGCGCCGAGATCAGCGTGGTCTTGCCCGCGCCGTTGGGCCCGAGCAGGCCGAAGAACTCGCCCTGATGCACCTCCAGGTCCACGCCGGCGAGCGCCTGCAGGGCACCGTAACGCTTGGTGACCCCACGGACGCGAATGGCGGGCAACGACATCGGCCGGAGAGGGATTCAGGCGTCGAGCGGCAACAGGCCGTCTACGCCGTACAGTACGGCAAGGCTCTGCAGCCCCGCCGGTACGCCGCGCAGCACCAGGCGCCGGCCGTTGGCGCGCGCGCTGCGCAGCCAGGCGAACAGCAGCGCGAGCGCGGCCGAGTCGGCCACGGTGACCGCCGACAGGTCCACCACCCGGTCGGCCGCGGCCGCCGCGCGGCACCCCTCTTCGAGCAGGGGCGCCACGGTGGCCATGGTCAGCGGCCCTTCCAGGCGCAGCACTTCGCCTTCGCTTGCGATCATGAGCGTGCGGCGCCCTCGGCCAGTTCGCGGTTGCGATTCTCCAGCGAGCGGATCAGACCCTCGATGCCGCCGGTGCGGACTTCCTGGGTGAAGGTGCCGCGGTAGTTGGTGACCAGGCTGACCCCGGCGACGATGACGTCGAACACCTTCCAGCCGGCGTCGGTGCGCTCCAGCACGTAGTCGATGGCGACCGGCTGGGCGCCGGGCTGGCGCACCTCGGTGCGCACCTGCACCGTGGTGTCGGCGGCACCGGCGCGCAGGGGGCGGAATTCGATGACCTGGTCGCGGTACTGGGTGAGCGCATTCGAATAGGTGCGCACCAGCAGCGTACGGAAGGCGTCGGTGAGCTGCGCCTGCTGCTCGGGCGTGGCCTGGCGCCAGTCGCGCCCCACCGCCAGCATGGTCATGCGGCGGAAGTTGAAGTGGGGCAGCACCTTTTCGTCGACCAGGGCGAGGATCTTGGCCGTATCGCCGCCCTGGATGTCGCGGTCGCTGCGGACGATCTCCAGCACCTCGCCGGTGACGCTGCGCACGAGATCGTCCGGCGGGGTCACGGCCGCCTGCGCCGGCAGCAGCGCGGCGAGAGAAAGGGAGAAACCGAGGATCAGGGCTTTCATCGCTTCGTCACTTCCAGTTGGAGACCGGGGCCGTTGCCAGGGGGGCCGGGCGCGGTCGGGTCTATCAGTTCCAGCCGGCCCACCGAAGCGGCGGCGGCATCGGCCAGCAGGGGCGGCGCCACCGGGGCGGCCGCGCCGTTGAAGTCTTCGTACTCGATGGGCGGATTGCCGTCATGCACCTTGTAGCGCCGGTTCTGCAGGTAGAAGTCGCGCAGGTAGGCGTACTTGTCGAAGGTGCTCTCTTCCAGCGTCCTGTCGGCACCGAGCAGGCCGGCCCGCGTATGCACGACGTCCAGCGCGCGGAAGGCGTTGCGCGTACTCACATGATCCAGCCGCCAGGCCTGGTTGCCGCTCAGATCCACCGGCAGGGCGGCCGCATCGCGCACCGTGCGCGGACCGAGGAAGGGCAGCACCACGTAGGCGCCTTCGCCCACGCCCCACACCGCCAGGGTCTGGCCGAGATCCTCGTCGTGCTTGGGCAGGCCGGCCGGCGTGGCGATGTCGAGCAGCCCGACGATGCCGAAGGTGGAGTTGAACAGGAAGCGCATCCAGTCCGACAGCGCCTCGGCCGGCTTGCCCTGCAGCATGTTGTTGAGCCCGATCCAGGGATCGGCGAGATTGCTGAAGAAATTGCCCACGCCGATCTTCACCGGCTTGGGCGCGACGTAGTCGTAGCCCTGCGCCACCGGCTTCAGCACGGCCTTGTCCACGCTTTCGTTGAAGGTGAACATCGCCCGGTTGAAGCCTTCCAGCGGGTCGTCGGGGTTGCGCGGGGTGCTGGCACAGCCGCTCAGGACAGCCACGCCGCAGGCCAGGGCGCCCGCGCGCAGGATGGGAAGGAGACGCTTCTTCATTGTTGTTGGGTGCTACGTCCGTTTGCGCGCTCAGTTGGCCGGGGGCTCGGCAGCGCGGTTGAACAGGAACTGGCCGATCAGCTTCTCCAGCACCACGGCCGACTGGGTAATCTGGACGGCGTCGCCGTCCTTGAGCATATCCACGTCGCCCCCCGGTTCCAGCCCCACGTACTGCTCGCCGAGCAGGCCGGAGGTGAGGATGGTGGCGATGGTGTCGCGCGGAAATTCGTAGCGCGATTCGACGGCCAAGCTTACCACCGCGCGGTAAGCCTCCGTATCGAAACGGATGTCCGTGACCCGGCCGACCACGACGCCCGCGCTCTTGACCGGGGCACGCACCTTGAGACCGCCGATGTTGTCGAAAGGTGCCTGGATCACATAGGTGGGCACGTTGTTGAAGCCGCCGAAGCTGCCCACCTTCAGGGACAGGAAGAACAGCGCGGCGATGCCGATCGCGACGAAGAAGCCGACCCACAGGTCGAGTACGGTACGGCTCATGATTGACCCCGGAACATGAAGGAAGTGAGGACGAAATCCAGCGCCAGGATGGTCAGCGCAGAGCTCACCACGGTGCGGGTGATGGCACGCGAGACGCCCTCGGCGGTGGGCGCGCAGTCGTAGCCTTCGAACACCGCGATCAGCGACACCGCGACGCCGAACACGAAGCTCTTGATGACGCCGTTGACGACGTCGTAGCGGAAATCCACCGCCGCCTGCATCTGCGACCAGTAGGCGCCTTCGTCGATGCCGATGAACACCACGCTGATCAGCCAGCCGCCGAGGATGCCCATGGCGGAGAACAACGCCGCCAGCAGCGGCATGGAGATCACCCCGCCCCAGAAGCGCGGCGCGACCACGCGGGCGAACGGGCTCACCGCCATCATGTCCATGGCGGTGAGCTGCTCGGTGGTCTTCATCAGGCCGATCTCGGCGGTCACCGCCGAGCCCGCACGGGCGGCGAACAGCAGGCCCGCCAGCACCGGCCCCAGCTCCCGCAGCAGGGACAGGGCCACCATGGTGCCGGTAGCCTCGCTGGAGCCGAAGCGCTGCAGGATTTCGTAGCCCTGCAGCCCCAGCACCAGGCCGACGAAGAGGCCGGACACCAGGATGATGAGCAGGGACAGCACGCCGGAGAACCAGAGTTCGCGGAGGGTCAGGTGCAGGCGGCGGAAGGACTGCCCGGAATACAGCAGCACCAGCGCGAAGAAGCGCGCCGCGAAGCCCAGCCGCCACACTCCGTCCACGACGCGCGCGCCGATGCGGCGCAACAGTTCGGCCACGCGCTTCATGGCGCCCCCTCCCCCAGCAGGCTGGCCGCCAGGGGCGCGGCCGGATAGTGGAAGGGCACCGGGCCGTCGGCTTCCGCATGCACGAACTGGTGCACGAAGGGGTCGGTCGACGCGCGGATTTCGTCCGGCGTGCCCTGGGCGACGATGCGGCCCTCGGAGACGAAGTACACGTAGTCCACGATCTCCAGCGACTCGTGGATGTCGTGGGTGACCATGATGGAACTGGCGCCCAGCGCGTCGTTGAGGCGGCGGATCAACTGGCCGATGACGCCCAGCGAGATCGGGTCCAGGCCGGCGAAGGGCTCGTCGTACATGATCAGCATCGGGTCCAGCGCGATGGCGCGCGCCAGCGCCACGCGGCGCGCCATGCCGCCGGACAGCTCGGCCGGGCTGAGCCCTTCCGCGCCGCGCAGGCCCACCGCGTTGAGCTTGAGGCGCACCAGGTCGCGCACCAGTTCGGGCGGCAGGTCGGTGTGCTCGCGCAGGGGGAAGGCCACGTTGTCGAACACCGACATGTCGGTGAACAGCGCGCCGAACTGGAACAGCATGCCCATGCGGCGGCGCAGGGCGTAGAGATCGTCCCGCGACAGGCGGGCGAGATCCTGGCCATCCACCTGCACGCTGCCGGCCGAGGCGCGCAATTGCCCGCCGATCAGGCGCAGCAGCGTGGTTTTGCCGCAGCCGCTGCCGCCCATGATCGCCACCACCTGGCCGCGCCGCACCGACAGGTCGATGCCGCGCAGGATCTCGCGCTCGCCGTAGGCGAAGCGGACATTACGCAGGCATACCAGGGGAGTATCGGCGGGCTCGGTCACGGGCAGCGGGACGACGGATTCGACAAAGCTTGCGAGTGTACCAGAGACGATGCGAATGCCCTGTAACGGGTGTTGCATCGCGCGCAACATCCCCGCGCCCGCAGCGGCAGCGCCGCGGGCGCCGTGCGGGGGCGCTCTGCTATAATCGCCCGTCGCGCCGCGCCGGCTCCCCGGCGTGGCCCGCCCCCTTCCGTTCCCGACCACGCACACCATGCCCGACGCTTCCCCCCGCTTCCCCGCCGCCCAGGGCGCCGCCGCGCTCGCCCGGCGCGTGCTGCGCATCGAGGCCGACGCCGTGGCCGCGCTGGCCGAACGCGTGGGCGAGGATTTCGAACGCGCCGTGGCCCTGATCCTGCAGCGCCGCGGCCGGGTCATCGTCACCGGCATCGGCAAGTCCGGCCACGTGGCGCGCAAGCTCGCCGCCACCCTGGCCAGCACCGGCACGCCGGCCTATTTCGTCCATGCGGCCGAGGCGGCCCACGGCGACCTGGGCATGATCACGCCGGAAGACGTGGTGATCGCCCTGTCCTACTCCGGCTCCAGCGAGGAACTGCTCACCATCGTGCCCCTGGTCAAGCGCCAGGGCGCGCGGCTGATCAGCATGACCGGCAACCCGGATTCGCCGCTGGCGCGCGAGGCCGACATCCACCTCGACGCCGCGGTGGCCGAGGAAGCCTGCCCCCTCAACCTGGCGCCCACCGCCAGCACCACCGCCGCGCTCGCGCTGGGCGATGCGCTCGCCGTGGCGCTGCTCGATGCGCGCGGCTTCGGCGCCGAGGACTTCGCCCGCTCCCACCCCGGCGGCGCGCTGGGCCGGCGCCTGCTGACCCACGTGCGCGACGTCATGCGCCCGGCCGAACGGGTGCCCACGGTGGCCGGCGACGCCACCCTGGCCGAGGCGCTGCTGCAGGTCACCCGCGGCGGCATGGGCATGACCGCGATCGTGGACGCCGAACACCGCCCGACAGGCATCTTCACCGACGGCGACCTGCGCCGCGCGCTGGAGAAGGGCTGCGACGTGCGCAGCGCGCGGCTCGCCGAACTGATGAGCCGCAATCCGCGCACCATCGCCCCGGACGCGCTGGCCGTGGAAGCAGCCGAGATGATGGAACGCCTGCGCATCAGCCAGCTCATCGTCGTGGACGCCGACGGACGGCTGGCCGGCGCGCTCACCACCCACGACCTGATGCAGGCCAAGGTGATCTGATGCACGCCCCGCGCACCCCCGCCAACCTCCGCCTGATGGGCTTCGACGTGGACGGCGTGCTCACCGACGGCAGCCTCTACTTCACCCCCAACGGCGACGAGATCAAGGTGTTCTCCAGCCTCGACGGGCACGGCCTGAAGATGCTGCAGAACGCCGGCATCGAGGTCGTGATCATCAGCGGACGCAGCTCGCGTGCGCTGGAACTGCGCGCCGCCAACCTGGGCGTCGCCGAACTGCACATGGGCGTGGAGGACAAGCGCGCCTGCCTCGACACCCTGCTCGCGCAGCGTGGCCTCGCGCGCGAGCAGGCCGGCTACATGGGCGACGACGTGGTGGACCTGCCCATCCTGCGCGCCTGCGGCTTCGCCGCCACCCCGGCCGACGGGCACGGCTTCGTGCGCCGCCACGTGGATTACGTCGCCCGGCACAACGGCGGGCGCGGTGCGGTACGCGAGGTGTGCGACCACATCCTCGCCAGCCAGGGGCGCCTGCAGGCCATGCTGGCCGCCTATCTCACCTGAACCGGTATGGCCATTCCCGCCCACCGCATCTATCCCGTGGTCGCGCTGGCCCTGCTCGCCGGCGCCACGCTGTGGCTGGAGCGCGTCAGCGCACCGGAAGAAGCGCGCACGCCGGTGGTCGAACGGGGCAAGGCCGATTTCAGCGCCGACGGCACGCGCCTGGTCAGCTTCGGCGCCGACGGCCGGCAGCGCTACGAGCTGCTGGCCGAACGCATCACCCACTACCCCGGCGCAAACGGCACCGACATCACCGAATTCACCCGGCCGCGCCTCACCCAGACCGCCGAAGGCCGCCTGCTCCACCTCGTGGCCGACAGCGGCGAAGCCTATCGGGAAGGGGAGGAGATCCTGTTCACCGGCAAGGTGCGCGTGCGCCGCAGCGGCATCCCCGGCGAACCGGAGGCGGTGTTCGTCTCCGACACCCTGACCGTGTGGCCCGACGACGAACGCGCCCGCAGCCGCACGCCGGTCGTGCTCACCCGCGGCGACACCGTCATCCGCGCCAGCGGCATGCAGGCCGACAACATCTTCGGAACCCTGCAGTTCGACGGCAGGGTCAACGCCACCATGCCGCGCAGCGGCCGGAATACGCCATGAACCGCCACGCTCCCGCCCTCCTGCTGTGCTTCGCCCTCGCGTCCTCCGCCGCCCTGGCCGAGCCGGCCGACCGGGAGCAGCCGGTCAACATCGAGGCCAACCACGTCACCGTGGACGACCGCAGCAAGACCCACGTCTTCGAAGGCGACGTGATCCTCACCCAGGGTTCGCTGCAGATTCGCGGCGACAAGCTGGTGGTCACCCAGGGCGCCGACGGCTTCCAGCAGGGCGTGGCCACCGCGGGCGGCAACCGCCTGGCCACCTTCCGCCAGCGCCGCGCCGGCACCAACGAATACGTGGAGGGCGAGGCCGAGCGCATCGAGTACGACAGCCGCACCGAGCGGGCCAAGCTGTTCAACCGCGCCTACGTGAAGAGCGGCGGCGATGAGGTGCGCGGCAGCTACATCGAATACGACGCGCTGAGCGAGAACTACCTGGTCAGCAACGCCCCCGGCGGCGCCGGGCCGGCCGCCGGCGGCGGACGCGTGCGCGCGGTGATCCAGCCCAAGGGCAGCAGCGCGCCGGCCGCCCCGGCGCAGTGATTTTTCACGACAGAGAGAACGGCAAGGAGACTGCATGAGCTACGAAAACATCATCGTCGAGACCCGCGGCCGCGTCGGCCTGATCACCCTCAACCGGCCCAAGGCGCTCAACGCGCTCAACGACGCCCTGGTGGACGAGATCGGCCACGCCCTGGACGGCTTCGAGGCCGACGAGGGCATCGGCGCCGTCGTCATCACCGGCTCCGAGAAGGCTTTCGCCGCCGGTGCCGACATCGGCGCCATGGCCGGCTTCTCCTACATGGACGCCTACAAGGGCGACTACATCACGCGCAACTGGGAACGCGTGAAGACCTGCCGCAAGCCGGTGATCGCCGCGGTGGCCGGCTTCGCCCTGGGCGGCGGCTGCGAACTGGCGATGACCTGCGACATCATCATCGCGGCCGACAGCGCCAGGTTCGGCCAGCCGGAAGTCAAGCTCGGCATCCTGCCCGGCGCCGGCGGCACTCAGCGCCTGCCGCGCGCCGTGGGCAAGGCCAAGGCCATGGACCTGTGCCTCTCCGCCCGCTTCATGGATGCGGCCGAGGCCGAGCGCGCCGGCCTGGTGTCCCGCGTCGTGCCCGCGGACAAACTGCTGGACGAGGCGCTGGCCGCGGCCGAGACCATCGCCGGCTTCTCGCTGCCGGTGGTCATGATGATCAAGGAATCGGTGAACCGCGCCTTCGAGAGCGGCCTCAACGAGGGCCTGCTGTTCGAGCGCCGCGTGTTCCATGCCGCCTTCGCGCTGGAAGACCAGAAGGAAGGCATGGCCGCCTTCGTCGAGAAGCGCAGGCCCGACTTCAAGCACCGCTGAAGCGGGCCCGGCCGCCCCGCTCCCCCGCGCAGCCGGCCCCGTGCCGGCTGTTTTCATTCCGCTGCAACAAGGCCGGCGCATGCTGCCGCAACGCAGCGGACCGGAAAACCCATCCGGGTAATCCTGCCCATTCCGGGCAACCCCATGCGCGCACCATGGCTGCACGTCAGCGTTCCGTAAGCAATTGAATCTGATAATTGAAACGGTTTGCTGCAACGCATCAGAGAAAGCTTGACTTCGGTCCTTTGGCTTCTATAATCCGGACACATGATGCAGTGCAACATTCCGCCAAGAGCGTTGCCGCATCGATGTCACCCACCTCAATCCGCATCCATCGAAGGAGTTCTCAATGTCCACCTCCCCCGAGCAGTTCGCCGCTTTCAACAAGGCCAACATCGAAACCCTGCTGACCGTGGCCAACAACGCCTTCGCCAGCGCCGAGCGCCTGGCTGCGCTGAACCTGAACACCGCCCGCTCCCTGCTGGAAGACGGCGTGTCCAACACCAAGGCCCTGCTGGGCGTCAAGGACGTCCAGGAACTGATCAACCTGCAAACCTCGCTGGCCCAGCCGCTGGTCGAAAAGACCGTCGCCTACGCCCGCAGCGTGTATGAAATCGCCTCCCAGGGCCAGGAAGAGTTCTCCAAGCTGCTGGAAGGCCAGGTCGCCGAACTGAACAAGGGCGTGGCTTCCGCGCTGGACAAGGCCGCCAAGTCCGCCCCGGCCGGCTCCGACGTGGCCGTGGCCGCGGTCAAGTCCGCCATCGCCGCCGCCAACAGCGCCTACGACAGCCTCTCCAAGGCCGCCAAGCAGGTCGCCGAGATCGCCGAAGCCAACGTGGCTGCCGCGACCAACGCCACCGTCAAGGCCGTCAGCACCACCTCCAAGGCTGCTTCTTCCAAGAAGGCCGCCTGAGCCCCTCCGGCACCCCGGAAAGCAAACGGCCCCGCTTCGGCGGGGCCGTTTTCGTTTACCGGCTGTGCCCGACTTGCGGGACCGACGGAAACCCTACTGCCCCGCCTCCTCGATCACCACCGCCTCGCCGCCGCTGGCCGCATAGTGATGGGGGAACAGCCTGCGCATCTCCCCTTCGATCCACTCCTCCGCTTCCCGGTTGATCGCTTCCACCTTCCTGCCCTTCACGTCGATGACCGGGCCGATGCTCACGGTGATCTCGCCAGGGCGCTTCAGGAAGGCGTTGCGACGCCAGAACTCGCCCGCGTTGTGGGCCACCGGCACCACCGGCACGCCGGCGCGGCGCGCGAGGAAGGCGCCGCCGACCTTGTAGCGCCGCGTGGTGCCCGGCGCCACCCGCGTGCCTTCCGGGAACACCACCACCCAGTAGCCCTCCGAGAGCCGCGCCTTGCCCTGCTCCACCACCTGGGACAGAGCGTCCTTGCCGGCGGCGCGGTCGATGGCGATGCCCGGTATCTGCGCCAGCCCCCAGCCGAAGAAGGGCACGCGCAGCAGTTCCTTCTTGAGCACGAAGCACAGGGCGGGAAAGATGATCTGCAGCGCCATGGTTTCCCAGGCGGACTGGTGCTTGGACAGGATCACCGCCGGACCTGGGGGGATGTTCTCCCGCCCGATGACGCGATAGCGGATACCCAGCAGATGCCACACGAACCACATCACCACGTCCGCCCAGGAGGTGATGATGCGATGCCGAATGCGGTGCGGCAGGGGGAAGGTCAGGAAGCCGAAGAACACGTACGGCGGCGTGACCACCGTCAGCACGAGGGCGAAGAGAAGGGAACGGAGAAGGATCACGGGGTCACTTGCAGGAAAGGAAAGCAGGCGGCGCCACGGCCCTCACGAGGTGAGGTCCGCCACCACGGTCGCCAGATCGGGATAGATCAGCGTGTCCGCCGGCAGGGCCGGGTCCTCGCGCGTCTTCTGCCCCTTGCCGGTCAGCACCAGGTAGGGCTTGCCGCCCACCGCGATGCCGGCCTGCAGGTCGCGCAGGCTGTCGCCGACCACCGGCACACCGTCCAACGCGATGTTGAAGCGCTCGGAGATCTGCAGCAGCAGGCCCGGCTTGGGCTTGCGGCAGTCGCAGCCGGCGTCCGCCGCATGGGGGCAGAAGAAGATCGCGTCCAGCCGGCCGCCGACCTGGGCCAGGCTCTTGACCATCTTCTCGTGGATCGCGTTGAGCGTGTCCATGCCGAACAGCCCGCGCCCCACGCCGGACTGGTTGGTGGCCACCACCACCCGCCAGCCCCACTGGTTCAGGCGCGCGATGGCCTCCAGGGAACCGGGGATGGGTTTCCACTCGTCGGGCGACTTGATGAACTGCTCGGAGTCGTGATTGATGACGCCGTCGCGGTCGAGGATGATCAGCTTCATGGCGCCGGCTTCACACGGACAGGCGGGAGATGTCCGCCACCCGGTTCATCAGCCCGGCGAGCTGGTTCAGCAGGGCGAGGCGGTTGGCGCGGGTGAGCGGCTCCTCGGCCATCACCATGACCTCGTCGAAGAAGCGGTCCACCGCGTCCCGCAAGCCGGCCAGCACGCGCAGGGCATCGGCGTAGTCCTCGTTGTCCACATGCGAGCGCACCAGGGGCGCGACCTCGACCACGCGGTGGAACAGCGCCTTCTCGGCCTCTTCCTGCAGCAGGGCGACGTCCGGCTCGCCGGGTTCGCCCTCCGCCTTCTTCAGGATGTTGACGATGCGCTTGTTGGCCGCGGCCAGGGCTTCGGCTTCCGGCAGGCTGCGGAAGGTTTCCACCGCCGCGAGCTTGGCCGGCACCAGGTCGATGCGCGCGGGCTTGAGGGCCAGCACGGCGTCGATCACCGCCGCGTCGCGCCCGCTTTCCCGCAGCAGGTGGCGCAGGCGCTCGAAGACGAAATCCCGCAGCTGGGCGGTAAAGCCTTCCGCCGTCAGCAGGCCCGGCTTGAAGCCGGCCGCCGCGTCGTCGATGAGACGGGGCAGTTCCAGCGGCAGCGGGCTTTCCATCAGGATGCGCAGCACGCCCAGGGCGGCACGGCGCAGGGCGAAAGGATCCTTGTCGCCGGTGGGCACCAGGCCGATGCCGAAGAAGCCGACGAGGGCATCGAGCTTGTCGGCCAGCGCCACCGCGGCGGCCACGTTGCCCTCGGGCAGCGCGTCGCCGGCGAAGCGCGGCTGGTAGTGGGCCTGCACGGCGTCGGCCACCGCCTTGCCCTCCCCGTCGGCGAGCGCGTAGTAGCGGCCCATGATGCCCTGCAGTTCGGGGAATTCCCCCACCATCTCGGTGACGAGGTCGGCCTTGGCCAGCCGCGCCGCGCGCCGGGCGGCGGCCACGTCGCCGTGCAACTGGGTGGCGATGGCGCCGGCCAGGGCCTCCAAGCGCTCGACCCGTTCGAGCACGCTGCCCAGCTTGTTGTGATAGACCACGTTGGCCAGGCGCGGCAGGCGGCTGTCCAGCTTGTGCTTCTTGTCCGTCTCGAAGAAGAAGCGCGCATCCGACAGGCGCGGACGCACCACGCGGGCGTTGCCGGTGACGATGTTCACCGGGTTGTCGAGGCGCATGTTGGAGACGATCAGGAAGCGGTTGAGCAGCTTACCCTGGGCGTCGAAGAGCGGGAAATACTTCTGGTTGGCGCGCATGGTCAGGATCAGGCATTCCTGCGGCACGGCCAGGAATTCGGCCTCGAACTCGCCCACGTAAACGGTGGGGTGCTCCACCAGCGCCGTCACTTCGTCCAGCAGGTCGGCGTACTCGCCCAGTTGGGCGCCCTGGCGCTTCGCTTCGGCGATCAACTGATCGTCGATGTCGGCGCGGCGCTCGGCGAAGGACGGAATCACCTTGCCTTCCGCCAGCAGCGTGGGCTCGTAGGCTTCCGCGGTGGCGATGTCGATGTCGCCGCGGCTCATGAAGCGGTGGCCGCGCGTGGTACGGCCGGCGTCCAAGTCCAGCACCCGGCCCAGCACCACGTCGGCGCCGTGCAGCATGACCAGCTTGTGCACCGGGCGCACGAAGGTGGCGTCCCCGTCGCCCCAGCGCATCACCTTGGGGATGGGCAGCGCCTTGACCGCGTCCTGCACGATGCCGGCCAGCACGTCGGCGAGCTTCGCGCCCGGCACCACGGCAGTGTGGAAAAGCGCCTCGGCCTTGCCGTCCAGGCGGCGCTCGAAAGCGGCAACCGCGCTGGCCGGGATGCCCTTGGCTTCCATTTTCTTGAGCAGCGCCGGGGTGGGCTTGCCTTCGGCATCCAGCGCCACGGCCACGGGCATCAGCTTCTCGGTGACTTCCTTCGCCGCGGCCTCGGCGGCCACGCCCGGCATCAGGATGGCGATGCGGCGCGGGCTGGCGAACCAGCGGAAGCCCGCGTCCAACCCGGCCAGGCCGCGGGCCTTGAGCCCTTCGGCGATCCTGGCCGCAAAGGTCTCGCCCAGGCGCGGCAGGGCCTTGGGCGGCAGTTCTTCGGTCAGCAATTCGACGAGCAGAGTCGCGCCGGTCATCACGCGGCCTCCTTGTTGTTCAGCATGGGGAAGCCCAGCGCTTCGCGGGATTCGAAATAAGCCTGCGCCACGGCGCGGGACAGGTTGCGGATGCGGCCGATGTAGGCGGCGCGCTCGGTCACCGAGATGGCACCGCGGGCATCCAGCATGTTGAAGGTGTGGGCGGCCTTGAGCACCATCTCGTAGGCCGGCAGCGCGAGGCCCGCTTCCATCAGGCGCTTGGCCTCGGACTCGTAGTTGCCGAACAGCGAAAACAGGAAATCCACGTTGGAATGCTCGAAGTTGTAGGTGGACTGCTCCACCTCGTTCTGGTGGAACACGTCGCCGTAGGTGACCTTCGAGCCGTCCGGATACACCGCCCACACCAGGTCGTAGACGTTTTCCACGCCCTGCAGATACATCGCCAGGCGCTCCAGGCCGTAGGTGATCTCGCCCAGCACCGGCCTGCAGTCCAGGCCGCCCACCTGCTGGAAGTAGGTGAACTGGGTGACTTCCATGCCGTCCAGCCACACTTCCCAGCCCAGGCCCCAGGCGCCCAGCGTGGGGTTCTCCCAGTCGTCCTCGACGAAGCGGATGTCGTGCGCGTTGGGGTCTATGCCCAGCGCCCGCAGGGAATCCAGATACAGTTCCTGGATGTTCAGCGGCGAAGGCTTCAGCACCACCTGGTACTGGTAGTAGTGCTGCAGGCGGTTGGGGTTCTCGCCGTAGCGGCCGTCCTTGGGCCGGCGCGAGGGCTGCACGTAGGCGGCGTTCCACGGCTCGGGGCCGATGGCGCGCAGGAAGGTGGCGGTGTGGGAAGTGCCCGCGCCCACTTCGAGGTCGTAGGGCTGCAGCAGCACGCAGCCCCGCTCGCCCCAGAACTGCTGGAGCGTCAGGATGACTTGCTGGAAGGTGGGTTTTTGTGCAGTCATGGTCTCGGGCGGCAGGCGCCGCGCTGCGAACGCAAAGAGGTGGATTTTACTGGCATTTGCCGGCGCGCGGGCGGCCGCCGGCGCGCTATCGGCCGGCGGATGGAGCCGGCCGGCGGCGCAGACGCGGGAACAGGAGGAGCAGCACGGCCGCGGCGGCGAGCACCGCCGGCCAGTCGCCCCAATGGGCATAGGGCGTCATCCCCTGATAACCGCGCACCTCGGTGCGCAGTGCGCCCTGCTCGAAGGCGGGCAGCACGGCCTGCACGGAACCGTCGGGGCGGATCACCGCGGTCATGCCGGTGTTGGTGGAGCGCAGCATGGGCCGCCCCGTTTCCAGCGCCCGCACGCGGGCGATCTGCAGGTGCTGGGGCTGGGCCAGCGAATCCCCGTACCAGGCGAGGTTGGACAGGTTGAGCAGCAGCGTGGCCTCGGGCAGCGCGTGCAGCAGTTCGGCGCCGAAGAGGTCTTCGTAGCAGATGTTCACCGCCACGCGCTGGTCGCCCAGCGCCAGCGGCGCCTGCCGGGCCGGGCCGCGGGTCTGGTCGGACATGGGGATGTCGGCGAGGACGTAGAACCAGCCGAACAGCGGCGGCGAGTATTCGCCGAAGGGCACCAGGTGACGCTTGGCGTACCCCTGCCGCGGCGAGCGCCCGGCGCTGAGGGCTGCGTTGTGGATGTGCCCCTGCCCGTTGCGCGTGAACACGCCCAGCACCAGGTCGCCGCCCACGGCGTTCATGCGCGCTTCCAGGTGTTCGAGATAGCCCTCCGGCAGTTGCTCGGCCAGCAGCGGCAGCGTGGTTTCGGGCAGCACCACCAGTTGTGCGGGATTCTCCGTGACGAGGCGCAGGTTGGTGTCCAGCCAGTCGGCGAGGCGGCCGGGCTGCCACTTCAAACCCTGCTCGATGTTGGTCTGCAGCAGCGCCACGCGCAGGGGCTCGCCGACCGGCGCGGTCCACGCCACGCGCCCCAGCGCGACGCCGGCCACGGCCAGCACGAGCAGCGCCACGGCGCCCGGCCAGGCCTGCGCCAGGCGACGCCAGGGCGCGAAGGCGAGCAGCCCCGCGACCAGCGCGACGAGGCCGCCGACGCCGTACACACCGACCAGCGGCAGGAAGCCTGCCAACGGGCTGGGCGGCGTCTGCGAGTAGCCCACGGCGAGCCACGGGAAACCGGTGAACACGAACCCACGCAGCCACTCGCCCAGCACCCACAGGGCAGCGAACAGTCCGGCACGGGCGAATATAGTTTCCGGGTGCAGGCGGGCGAACAGGGCACCGGCCAGTCCGGGGAAGAGCGCCAGGTAGGCGCAGAACAGCAGGATCGCAAGACCGGCCAGGGGCGCCGGCATGCCGCCGTAGCGGTTCAGCGCCACGTACAGCCAGGACACCCCGGCGAGGAAGGCGCCCAGCCCCCACACGAAGCCGAGCAGGAATCCGCGCCGCGCGCGGCCGGCGCGGGCGAGCAGCGCCGCCAGCACCGCCAGGGCGACGAAGACGAGCGGGAAGAGGCCGAACGGCGCATAGGCGAGCACCGAGGCGGCGCCGGCCGCAAACGCGAGCAGCAGGGAGGACACGGGACGCATCAGCCGCCGGGGGTATCCTGCACAGCGGTGTCGCGCTCCACCAGCAGGGTATGCACCCGTCGGCTGTCGGCGCGCAGCACCTGGATCTTCAGGCCTTCCACGGCGATGCTCTCGCCGCGCTTGGGCAGGCGCCCGAGCTGATGGATCACCAGCCCGCCGACGGTATCGTAGTCCTCGTCGGCCAGATGGGTGTCGAAGGCGGTGTTGAAATCGGCGATCTCGGTCATGGCCTTGACCCGGTAGCGGCCGTGGCGGTCGAGGCGGATGTTGTCGCCGATCTCGTCGAAGTCGTATTCGTCCTCGATGTCGCCGACGATCTGTTCGAGCACGTCCTCGATGGTGACCAGGCCCGCCACCCCGCCGTATTCGTCCACGACGATGGCCATGTGGTTGCGGCTGACGCGGAACTCCCGCAGCAACACGTTGAGGCGCTTGGATTCGGGCACGAACACCGCCGGGCGCAGCACGGCGCGCAGGTCGCCGGTGTCGAAGGCGCTCCCGGCGAAGTAGCGCAGCAGGTCCTTGGCGAGCAGGATGCCGGCCACGTCGTCCTTGCTCTCACCCACCGCGGGAAAGCGCGAATGGGCGGTGTCGATGACGAAGGCGGCGATCCTGTCCAGCGGATCGTTCAGGTGGATCACGTCCATCTGGGCGCGCGGCACCATCACGTCGCGCACCTGCATGTCGGCGATCTGCAGCGCGCCTTCGATGATGGAGAGGGCGTCGGCATCGAGCAGATTGCGCTCGAAGGCCGCGTGGAGCTGCGCGAGGAGTTGTTCGCGATCTTCCGGTTCGCGCGTCAACAGGGCCGAAAGCCGCTCGATCAACGACGGTTTACTGGGGGTACTGTCCATCTCGCTTGGCTGGTAAGGAGTCAGGGGTGCCCAGCGGCAAGCACGAATCGTGCTGCCCTGCCCACGCCTGACGCCTCACACGGACCGCCTCGCGTTTCAAGCATACGGGTCGGCATGGCCGAGGCCGGCCAGGATCGCCGTTTCCCGGGCTTCCATGACCGTCGCGTCGGCATCCGTCTCGTGATCGTAACCCTGCAGATGCAGCATGCCATGCACCACCAGGTGGGCATAGTGCGCCTCCAGGTCCTTGTCCTGGGCGGCCGCCTCGCGCACCACCACCGGGACGCACAGCACCAGGTCGCCCGCCAGCGGGGCATCTTCGGCCTCATTGGGCAGAAGCTCCCCGTCACCATAGGCGAAGGTCAGCACGTTGGTGGCGTAGTCCTTGCCGCGGAAATCCCGGTTCAGCGTGCGTCCCTCCTCCTCGCCCACCAGGCGGACGGTGACTTCGGCGTCCCGTTCCAGCGCCGCCTGCGCCCAGCGGCGGATGGCGTCCTTCTTCGGGGCCTGGGCAAGCTGCGCCTTGTTCAGCGCCTTCTGCACGGTCAGCCCGAGTTGCGGCACGCGCTCCGGTTTGCCGGTCACGGCCGGCGCCATGTGGTGGCGCACGTCCACGCGCAGGGTGAGCAGATTGCATGCGCCCGGTTGCACGCCGATGACGGGCGTGCCTTCGTCGGATTCCGCCTCGATGTCCAGGTCGCCCCAGGCCGCGGGCGGAAAGTCCAGCACCAGGCGGCGCCCGCGGCCGAAGTCGATCTCGATGCGCTCGGCCCTGATGCGGGTGGCCTTGCCGTCGGCATCAACCGCGACGATCTTCGGGGCGGTCGGCTTCTTCGCCATGGGGGTGGTCCTTTTCCCGTTGTTCCCGCCGGAGCGCACGTGCCTCCCGCGCCGTCTGCCGGTCGTAGGCCTCGACGATGCGCATCACCAGCGGATGGCGCACCACGTCGTCCTTCTGGAACTCGGTGAAGGCGATGCCGCGCACCTGGGCGAGCACCTCGCGCGCTTCCAGCAGGCCGCTCTTCGCCCCGCGCGGCAGGTCCACCTGGGTGAGGTCGCCGGTGACCACCGCCTTGGCACCGAAGCCGATGCGGGTGAGGAACATCTTCATCTGCTCCGGCGTGGTGTTCTGCGCCTCGTCCAGGATGATGAAGGCGTGGTTGAGCGTGCGCCCGCGCATGAAGGCGAGCGGCGCGATCTCGATGGCGCCGCGCTCGAAGAGCTTGCCCGCGCGCTCGAAGCCCATCAGGTCGTAGAGGGCGTCGTAGAGCGGACGCAAATAGGGGTCGATCTTCTGCGCCAGGTCGCCGGGCAGGAAGCCCAGGCGCTCGCCCGCCTCCACCGCCGGGCGGGTCAGGATGATGCGCTCCACCTTCTCCCGCTCGAAGGCATCCACCGCGCTCGCCACCGCCAGATAGGTCTTGCCGGTGCCGGCCGGGCCGATGCCGAAGGTGATGTCGTGGTCCTGGATGTTGCGCAGGTAGTCCACCTGGCGCGGCGTGCGGCCGTGCAGTTCGTTCTTGCGGGTGAGCAGCACCGGGGCCGCGGCGGAGTTGCCCACGGCCGACGGCGCGCGCGCGGCGATCTCCATCAGTTCGAGCTGCAGGTCGTCCAGCGAGAGGTGATCGTCGGCCCTGGCGTAGAAGCGCTTCAGCGCTTCGGCCGCGCGCCCGGCGGCCTCGTCGCTGCTGCCCTTGATGGTGAAGCGCTCGCCGCGCCGGGCGATGCTCACGTCCAGCGCGGTCTCGATCTGGCGCAGGTTCTGGTCGAGCGCGCCGCACAGATTGGCCAGGCGCTCGTTGTCCACCGGCTCCAGCACCAGTTGGGTGGTCTGCTCCATTCAGGATTCCCGCAGCAGGATTTCGCCGCGCAGGCTGTGGGGCAGCGCGGCGGTGACGGTGACGTCCACGAACCGGCCGATCAGGCGGTCGCGGTTGGGCGAGTGCGCCGGGAAGTTCACCACGCGGTTGTTCCCGGTACGCCCGGAGAATTCGCCCGGATCCTTCTTCGACGGCCCTTCCACCAGGATGCGCTGCACCGTGCCGACCATGGCCTCGCTGATGGCGTGGGCCTGGGCTTCCAACTGCTTCTGCAGGCGCGCCAGCCAGGCGAGCTTGGTTTCCTGCGGCACGGGGTCGTCCAGGTCCGCCGCCGGGGTACCGGGGCGCGCACTGTAGACGAAGCTGAACGAGGTATCGAAGTTCAGTTCTTCCACCAGCTTCAGCGTCTTCTCGAAATCCGCCTCGGTCTCGCCGGGGAAGCCGACGATGAAGTCCGAGGACAGGGAGAGGTCGGGCCGCGCAGCGCGCAGCTTCTTCACCACGGACTTGAACTCCAGCACCGTGTAGCCGCGCTTCATGGCCGCCAGCACGCGGTCGGAGCCGGACTGCACCGGCAGGTGCAGGTGGGACACCAGCGTGGGGATCTTCAGGTAGGCGTCGAACACGCGCTGGGTCATCTCGCGCGGGTGGGAGGTAGTGTAGCGCAGGCGCTCGATGCCGGGGATCTCGGCCACGCATTCGAGCAGGAAGGCGAAGTCGCCGGTCTCGCCGCCCTCGCGGCTCAGGGCGCCGCGCCAGGCGTTCACGTTCTGCCCCAGCAGGGTCACTTCCTTGACGCCCTGCCCGGCCAGCCCCGCCACCTCGGCCAGGATGTCGTCCAGCGGGCGCGAGACCTCCTCGCCGCGGGTGTAGGGCACCACGCAGAAAGTGCAGTACTTGGAGCAGCCTTCCATGATGGACACGAAGGCGCTTGCCCCCTCCACGCGTGCCGGCGGCAGGGCGTCGAACTTCTCGATCTCGGGAAAGGAGATGTCCACCTGCGAGCGCCCGGTGGCGCGCCGCGCCTGGATCAGCCTGGGCAGGCGGTGCAGGGTCTGCGGGCCGAACACCACGTCCACATAGGGCGCCCGCGCCACGATGGCCTCGCCCTCCTGGCTGGCCACGCAGCCGCCCACGCCGATGATCAGTTCGGGGCGCGCCTGCTTGAGGTGCTTGACCCGGCCCAGGTCGTGGAACACCTTCTCCTGCGCCTTCTCGCGCACCGAGCAGGTATTGAAGAGGATCACGTCCGCCTCTTCCGGGTTGTCCGTCTTTTCCAGCCCCTCGGCCACCCCGAGCACGTCCGCCATCTTGTCGGAGTCGTACTCGTTCATCTGGCAGCCGAAGGTGCGGATGTAGAGCTTCTTCATCAGCCGTTGCGTTTGTTGACGCGGTAAATCTCGAGCCGTTATATTAGCAGGCTTGTTGGTGATGTAGCTCAGACGGTTAGAGCGACGGATTCATAACCCGTAGGTCGGCGGTTCGATTCCGCCCATCACCACCATCATTCCAGAACCCGCCGCTTCGCCGGCGGGTTCTTTCGTTTACGGCGGTCCGCTCAGGCGCCGACACCCTCGCGGGCGCGCAGCGCCGCGAGCAGCTTGTCGTGCACGCCGCCGAAACCGCCGTTGCTCATCACCAGCACGTGATCACCCGCCTGCGCCGTGGCGGCCACGTCGGCCACCAGTTGCGCCAGGTCGGCATGGCAGCTTGCCCGCGCGCCCAGCGGGGCGAGCGCCTCGGCGGCGTCCCAGCTCAGGCCGTTCGTGTAGCAGAACACCTGGTCCGCCTGGGCGAGGCTGGCGGGCAACTGGGCCTTCATGACGCCCAGCTTCATGGTGTTGGAACGCGGCTCCAGCACCGCGAGGACGCGCCCGGCGGGCCGGCTGCGGCGCAGGCCCTCCACGGTCAGCGCGATGGCGGTGGGGTGGTGGGCGAAGTCGTCATACACGGTGACGCCGCCGGCCTCGCCGCGCACTTCCAGGCGGCGTTTGATGCCGGCGAAGCGGGCCAGGCTGGCGACGGCCTGCTCGGGCGGCACGCCCGCGTGGCGCGCGGCGGCGACCGCTGCCAGCGCATTGGCGCGGTTGTGGCGTCCGGCGAGCGGCATGACGGCGCAGCCGAATTCGCGCCCGGCGAAGCGGAACACCGCCTCGCCCTCGCGGCTGCCTTCTTCCGCCAACCAGCCCTCGGCGTCCTCGAACCATTCCAGTTCGGACCAGCAGCCGCGCTCCAGCACCCGCTTCAGCGCGGCTTCCCCGGCATTGGCGACGATGCGCCCGCTCTTGGGCATGATGCGTACGAGATGGTGGAATTGGGTCTCGATCGCCGCCAGATCGGCGAAGATGTCCGCGTGGTCGAATTCCAGGTTGTTCAGGATCGCGGTGCGCGGGCGGTAATGGACGAACTTGGAGCGCTTGTCGCAGAAGGCGGTGTCGTATTCGTCCGCCTCGATGACGAAGAAAGGCGAATCCGTGAGGCGCGCGGAGACGCCGAAGTTCTTCGGCACGCCGCCCACCAGGAAACCCGGATTCAGGCCGGCATCCTCCAGCATCCAGACGAGCAGCGACGTCGTGGTGGTCTTGCCGTGGGTGCCGGCCACGGCCAGCACCCAGCGCCCGGCCAGCACGTGCTCGGCCAGCCACTGCGGGCCGGAGACGTAGGGCAGGCCGCGGTCGAGGATGGCTTCCAGCAGCGGATTGCCGCGGGAGATCGCATTGCCGATCACGAACACGTCCGGCTGCAGGTCGAGCTGGGCCGGATCGTAGCCTTCGGTGAGGACGATGCCCTGCTCTTCGAGTTGGGTGCTCATGGGTGGATAGACGTTGGCGTCGCAGCCGGTGACCGTGTGGCCCGCCGCGCGGGCGAGCAGCGCCACGCCGCCCATGAAAGTGCCGCAGATGCCGAGAATGTGGATGTGCATGAATACTCCGCGGACGCTGGAATGCGTGCGCAATCGGCCGGTGTAGAATGGCCGGCATTCTACCCGAAGGCGCACCGCCGCCCCGCAACCATGGCCTCACGAGTCAGCCTGCCCAGAAACGGCAACCTGCGGCGCGAGATCGCCGCGCTCGCGGCGCGCATGATGGCGGAGGACGGCATCGGCGACTACGGTTTCGCCAAGCGCAAGGCGGCGCGCCAACTGGGCGCGGTCGACGCCGAAACTCTCCCCACCAACGCCGAGATCGAAGCCGAGCTGCGCGCCTGGCAGGCCCTGTACCAGGACGAGGAACAGACCGAGCGCGTGCGCGAAATGCGCGAGGCCGCCGTGGAGATCATGCGCCAGTTGGAGACGTTCCGCCCCTACCTGACCGGCGGCGTGCTCGACGGCACGGCCGGCCGCTATGCCGAGATCGAGATCGACCTGTTCCCCGAAAGCGCGAAGGAAGTGGAGATCTTCTTCCTCGGCGAGAACGTGGCCTACGAGCACCGCAAGCCACGCCAACCCGGCCCCAACCCGCCGGAGACCGTGCTCGCCTTCGACTGGGACGACATCCCGGTGCGCCTGTCCATCTACCCGCCGGGTGCCGAGCGCGTGGGCCGCAAACCCAACGAACGCGCCCGCCTGCCCCAGGTCGAGGCGCTGCTCCAGGCCCCGGCCCCGGAGTCCAGCCTGTGAAGCGTCCGCTGCAAATCGTATTGATCGCCCTCGTCGCCGTCGGTGCGGCCACCGCCGGTTATCTGACCAACCGCGCCACGGCGCCGCAACCCCCTGCGGCCGCCGGCGTCGCCCCCGATGCGGGCCGCAGCCTGCTCGCGCTCTCCCTGCCCGATCTCGCCGGCACGCCGCAATCGCTCGCGCAGTGGCAGGGCAAGGTGCTGGTGGTCAACTTCTGGGCCACCTGGTGCGCGCCGTGCCGCAAGGAAATCCCCGATTTCGCCGCGGTCAGCCAGCGCCTGGCCGGCGACCCGGTACAGTTCGTCGGGCTGTCCATCGACAGCGCGGAAAAGGTGCGGGCCTTCCACAAGGAGTTCGCCGTGCCCTACCCGCTGCTGGTCGGCACGCCGGACACGCTGCGCGTCGCCGCCGAGCTCGGCAACAAGGCCCAAGCGCTGCCATTCACGGTGATCCTGGACCGCGGCGGGCGCATTGCGCACGTCAAACTCGGCACCTTGAAAGCGGACGAACTCGAAGGCAGAATTCGCGCACTGCTGCCGCCCCGGAACGGCTGAGGGGTTTCGCCGCGCTGGACAAATTGTTGCGATTTGCTGCAAACTTGCAGGCATGACGCGCCAAAAACGCAGCCAAAAGAACCAAACACCGCCACCTCCGGCGGCCCGCATCCTGGTTCTGCACGGCCCCAATCTGAACCTGCTCGGCACCCGCGAGCCTGAAATCTACGGCCGCACCACCCTGGCGGACATCCACGCCGCCATGGATGCGCGGGCACGGGCCGAGGGCGTCCTGGTCGAGTCCTTCCAGAGCAATCACGAAGGCCAGCTTATCGACCGGGTTCAGGCCGCGGCGGCCGAAGGCGTCGGCTTCATCGTCATCAACCCGGCGGGCTACACCCACACCAGCGTCGCCCTGCGCGACGCCCTGGCGGCGGTGAACATCCCCTATGTCGAGATACACCTCTCGAACATCCACGCGCGCGAGCCGTTCCGGCAGCACTCCTACTTCTCGGACCGCGCGGCCGGCGTCATCTGCGGACTCGGGGCGCAAGGCTACATGGCCGCCCTGGAGTTCGCCCTCTCGCGTCTGCGGGAAACACAACACTAATCAATCACCCCCGACGGCCGCCCAGGAGCAGGCGCCGTCCCGTTCGGAGAACAGCATGGATCTGCGCAAGCTGAAGAAACTCATCGACCTCGTCCAGGAATCGGGGATTTCCGAACTGGAAGTGACGGAGGGCGAGGAAAAGGTCCGCATCGCCAAGCACCTCACGGTCGCGCCCCAGGCCACCTACGTCACCCAGGCCCCCGCCGCCGCGCCGGCCCCCGTGGGCGCCCCCGCCGCGCCGGCCGAGAACGCGCTGCCGGAAGGCCACGTGGTCAAGTCGCCGATGGTCGGCACCTTCTACCGCGCCTCCTCGCCGGGCAGCAAACCCTTCGTGGACTTGGGCCAGAGCGTCGCGGAAGGCGACACCCTGTGCATCATCGAAGCGATGAAGCTGATGAACGAGATCGAAGCCGACGCCTCCGGGGTCGTCAAGGCCATCCTGGTCGACAACGGCGAACCGGTCGAATACGGCCAGCCGCTGTTCATCATCGGCTGATGCCCGCCATGTTCGAAAAGATACTGATCGCCAATAGGGGAGAGATCGCCCTGCGCGTGCTGCGCGCGTGCCGCGAACTCGGCATCCGCACGGTGGCGGTGCATTCGGAGGCCGACACCGAGGCGAAGTACGTCAAGCTCGCCGACGAATCGGTGTGCATCGGCCCGGCGCCGTCGGGCATGAGCTACCTCAACGTGCCGGCCATCATCTCCGCGGCCGAGGTCACCGATGCCGAGGCCATCCACCCCGGCTACGGCTTCCTGTCCGAGAACGCGGACTTCGCCGAGCGCGTCGAGCAGTCCGGCTTCGTCTTCATCGGTCCGCGCCCGGACACCATCCGCCTGATGGGCGACAAGGTCTCCGCCAAGGACGCCATGAAGGAGGCCGGCGTGCCCTGCGTGCCCGGTTCCGACGGCGCCCTGCCCGAAGATCCGAAGGAAATCGTCAAGATCGCCCGCGCCGTCGGCTACCCGGTGATCATCAAGGCCGCGGGCGGTGGCGGCGGCCGCGGCATGCGCGTCGTGCACACGGAAGCAGCGCTGCTCAACGCGGTGACCACCACCCGCGCCGAAGCGGGCGCGGCCTTCGGCAATCCCGTGGTGTACATGGAGAAATACCTGGAGAATCCGCGCCACGTGGAAATCCAGATCCTCGCCGACCAGCACGGCAACGCCGTCTATCTGGGCGAACGGGACTGCTCCATGCAGCGCCGCCACCAGAAGGTCATCGAGGAAGCCCCCGCCCCCGGCATCGAGCGCCGCCTGATCGCCCGCATCGGCGAACGCTGCGCCGAAGCCTGCCGCAGCATCGGCTACCGCGGCGCCGGCACCTTCGAATTCCTGTACGAGAACGGCGAGTTCTACTTCATCGAGATGAACACCCGCGTACAGGTCGAACACCCGGTCACCGAGATGATCACCGGCATCGACATCGTGCAGACGCAGATCCGCATCGCGGCCGGTGAAAAGCTGTGGTTCAAGCAGAAGGACATCCAGTTCCGCGGCCACGCGGTGGAATGCCGCATCAATGCAGAGGATCCGTTCAAGTTCACGCCGTCGCCGGGCCGCATCACCAACTGGCACACCCCGGGGGGTCCCGGCATCCGCGTCGATTCCCATGTGTACAACGGCTACACCGTGCCGTCGCACTATGATTCGATGATCGGCAAGCTGATCGCCTACGGCGACACGCGCGAGCAGGCCATCCGCCGCATGCGCATCGCCCTGTCCGAGATGGCGGTGGAAGGCATCAAGACCAACGTGCCGCTGCACCAGGAACTGATGCTAGACGCCCGCTTCGTCGAGGGCGGCACCAGCATCCACTACCTCGAGCAAAAGCTCGCCGACCGCAGCGAAGTCGCCAAGGCTTGAAGGCGGGCCGCGCCGATGTGGATCTCCGTCACCCTGCAGGCCGATAGCGAACGCGCCGAGGCGTTGTCCGACGCGCTGATGGAAGCCGGCGCGCTGTCGGTCGGCATCGAGGATGCCGATGCCGGCACCGAGGCGGAGACACCGCAGTTCGGCGAACCGGGCCATCACCCGACCCGGCTGTGGGAGCACAGCCGGGTCGTGGCCCTGTTCGACGCCGAGGCCGATCTCACCGTCGCCCTGGCCCAGGCCGCAGGCAGCGCCGGCTTCGACGCGGTGCCGCCGTTCACCGTGGACCAGGTCGCGGAACAGAACTGGGTGCAACTGACCCAGAGCCAGTTCGAACCCATCCGCATCACCGACCGGCTGTGGATCGTGCCGTCCTGGCACAGCGCCCCCGATCCGGAAGCGATCAACATCGAGCTCGACCCCGGCATGGCCTTCGGCACCGGCTCCCACCCCACCACGCGGCTGTGCCTGCAGTGGCTGTGCGAGACCGTGCAGCCGGGGGCGAGCGTGCTCGACTACGGCTGCGGCTCGGGCATCCTCGGCATCGCCGCGGCCAAGCTGGGCGCCGCCGACGTGCTCGGCGTGGACATCGACGACAAGGCGCTGGTCGCCGCGCGGGACAACGCCGCGCGCAACGGCGTCACGCTGCGCCTGCAGCATTCGCGCGCGCCGCTGGATGCGCGCTTCGACGTCGTCGTCGCCAACATCCTCACCAACCCGCTGTGCGTGCTCGCCCCCCTGCTCGCCGGACGGGTGGCGCCGGGCGGGCGCATGGCGCTGTCCGGCGTGCTGGAAACCCAGGCCGAACAGGTCATCGCCGCCTACGCGCCCTTCATCCGGCTCGAAGTGGGCGACACCCACGAAGGCTGGGTACGCCTCGAAGGCCGCCTGCCGGAGCGCGACGGGCCATGATGTTCGCCCGCTGCCCGGCTTGCCTGACGCTGTTCCGGGTCCGGCCGGAACAGCTCGGCGCACGCCGCGGCGAGGTCCGCTGCGGCCACTGCTTCAATCGCTTCAACGCCCTCGATCACCTGGTGACCGAGGCCGGCGAACGGATCGCCCCCGAAACCGTGCTGGCGCCGCCGGACGTTTCCCCGGCCGCGCCCCCCGCCTCCGTCGACATCCCGGCCGCGGCCGACGCCCAGGCGCCGGCAGAACATGCCGAGGCGGCCGACGGCGCCAGTCTCGACTTCGACATCCCCGAGGTCTGGCGCTCGCCGCGCGAGCGTCTGCGCGCCGCCGCTGAAGAGCCGCTTGCGGAGCCCGCTCCCGAGGCTGCTCCGGAAGCCGAATTCGTGGCACTTGAGGAGGACGCGGCCGGCGAGCCCGACTACGAACCCTCCCCGGATTTCGGCCGGGCCGAACCGACCATCGCGCGGGCTTTCGCCGAGGCGCCGGCGGACGACACCACGGCAGAAGACGCGCCCCCCCCATCCGGACAGGCGGACGTGGAACTGCCGCCGAACTGGACCAGCACCGCCGACGAGGACGCCGAGGACGCCGAACGGCTGGACGCGCTCTACGGCTCGCCCACCGCATCCGCCGGGCGGCGCTGGCTGTGGGGGCTGGGCGTCGGCATCCTGCTCGGCGCGCTCGCCGTGCAGTCGGCCTATCTGTTCCGCCAGGAGATCACGCGCAGCCTGCCCGTGCTGCGCCCGTTCTATCTCGCGGCGTGCGCGCAGTTCGGCTGCACGCTGCCGCTGCCGCGCGACGCCGAGCGCATCGGCATCGACGCCTCGGACCTGCAATCCGACCCGCGCGCGCCGTGGCGCTACGTACTCCACGCCACGGTGCGCAACCGCGCCGAATACGTGCAGGAATGGCCCCACCTGGAACTGACGCTGACCGACGCGCGCGACCGCCCGCTGGTGCGCCGGGTACTCGATCCGTTCGAATGGGCCCACGCCGAAACCGCCAAGCTGCGCGCAGGTTTTCCCGCCGGGCGCGAGCAGGTGGTCGAGCTGCATTTCGACGCGCCGGGACTGGAGGCGGTCGGCTACCGGGTCTACATCTTCTATCCTTGACGGGGCCCGCCGCAGCGGTCATGCCACCGTAACCCGGGCGCCGCAGCATTGCAGATTTGCGCCCGATTCCGCCCCTACAGGACACCACGATCCATGGAGCAACCGCAGGACCCGCCGCACGAAAGCCCGTTCAAGGGCAAGACCGGCCTGGTGCGCGTCTGGAACGCCTTCCGCTATTCCCTCGCCGGCCTCTCCGCCGCCTTCCGCCACGAGGATGCCTTCCGCCAGGAATGCCTGCTCGCCGCGATCCTTCTCCCGGCCGCACTGTTCATGCCGGTGGACGGCATGGGCAAGGCGCTGCTCATCGGCAGCACCCTGCTGGTCCTGGTGGTGGAGCTGCTGAATTCGGCCATCGAGGCCACCGTGGACCGGGTGTCGCTGGAGCGCCATCGGCTGGCCAAGCGCGCCAAGGACATCGGCAGCGCCGCCGTGCTGCTGTCGCTGATCAACCTGGCGCTGGTGTGGGGGCTGGTGCTGTTCGGCTAGCGGGTCACGCGCGTGGTACCGGCGTCGCGCACCAGGCGCACGCGCTCGCCGGGCTGGAAGTTCTCGCCTTCGTCTTCCTGCACCACGGCCAGATAACTGCCGCCTTCGAGCTTCACGGTGACCTCCACGCCCTGGCGGCGGGTCACGCCTTCCTCGACCGCGGCGCCGGCCAGGCCGCCGGCCACCGCGCCCAGGATCGCCCCGGCCGCCGCACCGCGTCCGTGGCCGATGGTGGAGCCGGCCAGGCCGCCCACCGCCGCACCCGCGGCACCGCCGATGGGCGTCTTGGTGCCTTCCAGCATGACCGGCCGCACCGACTCGATGGTGCCGAACTGCACCATCATCGTCCGCCGTGCTTCGGCGCGCTCGTAGGTGCCGCCGCCCAGACCGGATGCACAGCCGGCAACCGCCATGGCCGCAGCCACCAGCACCGCCGTTCCCGCTTGCGCGAGCTTCCTGCTTACTGCCATACCTCTTCCCCAAACGCCGCCCGGTAGCGGGCGGCAATCTCGTCGCGCGTCGGCGCGTGGTTCTGCCCGCCACGGTACGCGATCTTGATCGACCCCATGACCGAGGCTAGCCGACCGCAGCGCTGCCAGTCGTAACCGTTTGCAATGCCGTACAGCAGGCCGGCACGGTAGGCGTCGCCGCAGCCGGTGGGGTCGATCACCGCATCCGGGCTCACGCCCGGAATCTCGATGCAGCGACCGTCGGCGTAGATGCGCGAACCCTCGGCCCCCAGCGTGACGATCAGGGCCTCGACCTGCGTGGCGAGGGTTTCCAGGCTTTGCCCGGTCTTCTCGCACAGCAGGCGCGCCTCGTAATCGTTGACCGAGCAATAGCTGGCCAGTTGCAGGCAGCGCAGCAGTTCGTCGCCGGAGAACATGGGCAGCCCCTGGCCGGGGTCGAAGACGAAGGGCACGCCGGCCGCGGCGAACTCCTGCGCATGGCCGAGCATGCCGTCGCGCCCGTCCGGCGCGACGATGCCCAGCGACGCCCCCGCCGCCTCGGACACCTTGTTGAGATGGGAATGGTTCATCGCCCCCGGATGGAAGGCGGTGATCTGGTTGTCGTCCAGGTCCGTGGTGATGAAGGCCTGCGCGGTGAAGGTGCCGGGCACCTGGCGCACGTGGTCCTGGCGCAGCCCCAGGCGCTCCAGGCGGTAGCGGTAGGGGCCGTCGTCGTCCCCCACGGTGGCCATGATCAGCGGATCGGTGCCGAGCAGCTTGAGGTTGTAGGCGATGTTGCCGGCGCAGCCGCCGAACTCGCGCCGCATGTCGGGCACCAGGAAGGCCACGTTGAGGATGTGAATCTGCTCGGGCAGGATGTGATTCTTGAAGCGGTCGTTGAAGACCATGATCGTGTCGTAGGCGATCGAACCGCAGACGAGGATGGACATGACGGGCAGAAGTACGGGACAAAAAGGACCCGCATTATAGGCGCACCCTGTGGGCTGGATGGAACCCACGGAAGGAATCCGGGCCGACGCCCTTCAGGCCGTGACCACGTCCCGTCCGCCTGCGCCGCGCTCCTCGTGGGTGCGCACCACCTCTTCCATCACCGCCAGCAGGCGGTGCGTCACCGCCTCCCAGTCCGCATCGGCCACGCTCGCGCGTGCGTTGGCGCGCAGCCGCTCGCGCAGCGCCGCGTCGCCGGCCAGGCGGCACGCCGCGGCGGCGAACGCCACCTCGTCGCCGCAAGGCGCGAGCCAGCCGTTGTACCCCTCGCGGATGCGCTCGGCGGCGGCCGCGTAGTCGAAGGCGACCACGGGCAGGCCGCTCGCCAGGGCCTCGGTGGTGACGTTGCCGAAGGTTTCGGTGAGGCTGGGGAAGAGGAACAGGTCGGCCGAGGCGTAATGCGCGGCCAGGTCCTCGCCGCTGCGCATGCCGGCATAGACGAATTCCGGATGCGCGGCCTGCAGCGCCGCCCGCGCCGGGCCGTCGCCGACGAAGAGCAGGCGGGCGTCGGCCGCTTCCCCCTTCAGCGCGTCGAAGGCGCGCACCGCGAGCGCCAGGTTCTTCTCCGGCGCCATGCGCCCGACCACGGCCACCACCAGCGTGTCCGGCTGCGCGCTCCATGACCGGCGCAGCGTCTCGCTGCGGCGCGCCGGCGAGAACAAGCCCGTATCGACGCCGCGCGCCACCACCTCGACCCGGTGCACGCCGCGCGCCATCAGTTGCGCGGCCAGCTCCGCGGTCGGCGCCAGGCAGACCTCGCCCTTGTTGTGGAAGCGGCGCAGCCAGGCTTCCACCGGCTGCTTGAGCCAGCCCATGCCGTAGTAGCCGCTGTAGTTGTGGAAGTTGGTATGGAATTCGGTGACCACCGGCAGCCGGAGCTTCCTCGCCGCCGCCACCGCCGACCACCCCAGCGGCCCCTCGGTGACCACCTGCACCACGTCCGGACGGCGCAGCGCCCACAGACGCTGCAGCGCGCTGCGCGCCGGCAGACCCACCTTCAGGTGGTTGTAGCGCGGAATCGGCAGGCCGCGGGAGAGTACTTCCTCGAAACCTGCCGCGCTGGCCGGCTGATCGCCGTCGCCCTGGCGCGGACGCACCAGTTGCACCTGGTGGCCCAGGCGCAGCATGCCTTCCACCACGCGGCCGGTGGTCATGGCCACGCCGTTGACCTCCGGCGGATAGGTTTCGGTGACCACCGCGACGCGCAACTGGCGCGCGGCGGTGGCGAGGTGCTGGAGAACGAGCGGCGTGTCCATGGCGCGCATGCTGCGTGGGCTGAGCGACAGGCGCGTGAACCGCCGATGACGGTTCCGTTACCGGCCCGCTCGTCATGTTCCGGTAACCGCGGAGTCATCCCGGCGCAACGGGCGCTTTCGAGAATGCCGCAAACCCCGAACAGGCGGGGCACATCCGGCCCGGTCGTGCAGGCCGCCCTGCCTGTTTCCCCCACCCCCGGCCCCTCCCCCGCGAGCGGGAGAGGGGAGATTCGAAAGCCGCTCCGCGGCTTTCACGCTGACGAGGACCCGCGCCATGCTGCAGAAGAATCCGCAAACCGCCCACCGCACCGGCCGCAATCTCCACGTCGGCCTCGCCACCTGCGAGACCGAGATTCTGGAAGCGCAGAAACTGCGCTACCGCGTGTTCGCCGAGGAAATGGGCGCCCGCCTGCCCTCGCGCACGCCTGGGGTCGACCGGGACATCTACGACCCCTTCTGCGAACACCTGATCGTGCGCGACGAGGACGCCGGCCGCATCGTCGGCACCTACCGCATCCTGTCTCCGGCCGCGGCACGCAAGGTCGGCGGCTACTATTCCGAGAACGAATTCGATCTCACCCGCCTCACCCATCTGCGCAGCCGCATCGTCGAGATCGGCCGTTCCTGCATCGCCGCCGACTACCGCAGCGGCGCGGTGATCGCCCTGCTGTGGGGCGGGCTGGCGCGCTACATGCAGGAAAACCGCTACGACTACCTGATCGGTTGCGCCTCGGTGAGCATGGCCGACGGCGGGCACGCGGCCGCCAGCCTGTACAATCGGCTGCAGGAAACCCACCTCTCGCCGCCGGAGTACCGCATGTTCCCGCGCTGCCCGCTGCCGCTGACGCGCCTGCGCGGCGACCTCCCGGCCGAAGCGCCGCCGCTCATCAAGGGTTATCTGCGCGCCGGCGCATGGATCTGCGGCGAACCGGCGTGGGACCCCGACTTCAACACCGCCGATCTGCCGATCCTGATGCCGATGAGCAAGGTGGACGACAAGTACGCCCGCCACTTCATGGGACGCAAGGACTGAATACCATCGCCACCTCCCCCGCCGCGCGCAGCCCGCGGGCGCTGCGCGCCTGGCGCACCGCGCGCATGGCCGTGCACGTCGTGCAGGGCGTGCTGACCATCGCGCTGGTCTTCCCCTTCTGCGGCAAGGCGCGCCATCTGGCGCTGCGCCAACGCTGGTCCCGGCGTCTGCTCGCCATCCTGGGCATCCGCCTGCAGGCCGAAGGGACGCCCGTCGCGCCGGGCTGCCTGCTGGTGGCCAACCACATTTCGTGGGTGGATATCTTCGTCATCAACGCGCTGGCGCCCTCCGCCTTCGTCTCCAAGGCGGAAGTGCGCGCCTGGCCGGTGGCCGGCTGGCTCGCGGCGAAGAGCGACACGGTGTTCCTGCGCCGCGGCAGCCGCGGCCACGCGAAGATCGTCAATGCCGAGATCGCCGCCCTGCTCGGGGCTGGACGCAACGTCGCGGTGTTCCCGGAAGGCACGACCACCGACGGCAGCCAGGTACTGCATTTCCACGCCGCACTGCTGCAGCCGGCGATCGCCGCCGGCCGCCCGGTGCAGCCGCTGGCGCTGTCCTACCACACCCCGGACGGCGTACGTTCGCGCGCGCCGGCCTACGACGGCGACGTGTCGTTCGGAGAGTGCTTTTCCGCCATCGTCGGTGAACGTGCGCTGATCGCGCGGCTGCAGGCCGCGGAACCGGTCGCCACCGATCCGCACACGACCGACCGCCGCGAACTGGCGCAGCGGACCCGCGAACACGTCGCCACGCTGAACGCCGCCGAACTGCCGGCACCGGCCGCCGCTCAGCCGGCCACCTGCCACACCTCGCCGTCCTCCAGCCGCAGCGCGGTCAGCTTGCCGCCCCACACGCAGCCGGAATCGAGCGCGATCAGCCCCTTGTCGCGGTAGAAGCCCAGCGCCGACCAGTGCCCGCACACCACCGTGTGCGTGGCGCTCGCCCGCCCCGGTACGCGGAACCACGGCAGCGAGCCGAGGGGCGCGCGCTCCGGCGGCCCCTTTGCGCGCAGCACCAGGCGCCCTTGGGGCGTGCAGAAGCGCATGCGGGTCAGCGCGTTGACGATGAAACGCAGGCGGTCCCAGCCTTTCAGACCGTCCGACCACTGGTCCGGCCTGTCGCCCGCCAGGCTGAGCAGGAACTTGTCCCGGCGCCCGCCGCGCAGGACATCCTCGACCTCGCGCGCCAGCCCCTGCGCCCGCTCCACCGTCCAGCCGGGCGGCAGGCCGGCATGCAGCAGCACGTGGTCGCCTTCCACGTGGAGCAGGTTGCGGCGGGCCAGCCAGTCGAGCAGTTCGTCGCGGTCCGGGGCTTCGAGGATGCGCGCCAGCGTGTCGTCCTTGGCGCGCCGGTCGAAGCCGGCAGCCACCATCAGCAGGTAGAGGTCGTGGTTGCCCAGCACCACGGTCGCCGCCTCGCCCAGGCTGCGCACCAGGCGCAGCACCTGCAGCGACTCGGGGCCGCGGTTGACCAGGTCGCCGACCAGCCACAGCCGGTCCGCGGCCGGATCGAAGCGGATCTTTTCCAGCAGACGGGAAAACGCCGCGTAACAGCCCTGAATGTCGCCGATCGCAATGCTAGCCATGGGCCGTATTTTTACCCAGAATGGCGGCCTTGTGCCGGAGCTGCCGCAGTGCGGCATCCGCACGCCCTGCTCGCCACGCCCCATGCCCGTCCGCCTGCCCTATTCCCTGCTCTGGCTGCTCGCCCTGCCCGCGGTACTGCTGCGCCTGCTGTGGCGCGCACGGCGCCAACCCGAGTACCTCGGGCACGTGGGCGAGCGCTTCGCCCGCTACCCCGCGCCGCCGGACGGCCCGCTGATCTGGCTGCACGCGGTGTCGGTGGGCGAGACGCGCGCGGCCGAACCGCTGGTGCGGGCACTCCTCGCCGGTCATCCCGCGCACCGCGTGCTGCTCACCCACATGACGCCCACCGGACGGGCCACCGGCACGGCCCTGTTCGGCACCGAACCGCGCGTGCTGCAGGCCTACCTGCCCTACGACATGGCCATGCTGGCCGCACGCTTCGTGCGCCACTTCCGGCCCTGCCTCGGCATCGTCATGGAAACCGAACTGTGGCCCAACCTGCTCGCGGTCTGTGCGCAGCACGGGGTGCCGGTGATCCTGGCCAACGCCCGCCTGTCCGCGCGCTCGGCACGGCGCTACGCGCGCTGGCCGGCGCTGACCCGGGCGACGCTGGGCGCGCTGGCCGCCATCGGCGCCCAGACCACGGCAGACGCCGAACGCCTCGCCGCGCTGGGCGCCCACGGCGTCGTGCATACCGGCAACATCAAGTTCGACATCGAGCCACCCGCCGCCCGGCACGAACTCGGCCACGCCTTCCGCGCGCGCATCGGCGCCCGCCCGGCGATCCTGGCCGCCAGCACGCGGGACGGGGAGGAAGGGCCGCTGCTCGACGCCTTCCTGCGCCACGCGCCGGCCGACGCCGTGCTGCTGCTGGTGCCGCGCCATCCCCAGCGCTTCGATGAAGTCGCCGCGCTGGCCGCCGGCCGCGGTCTCGCCGTGCAGCGCCGTTCCGACGGCCAGCCACTGGCCGCCGCCACACGGGTGTGGCTGGGGGATTCCATGGGGGAGATGTTCGCCTACTATGCCGCCGCCGACGTGGCGCTGCTCGGCGGCAGTTGGCAGCCCCTGGGCGGGCAGAACCTGATCGAGTCCTGCGCGGTGGGCACGCCGGTGATCATGGGGCCGCACACCTTCAATTTCGCCCAGGTCGCCGAGCAGGCGGCGGAAGCCGGGGCGGCTCTGCGCGCGGCCGATGCGGAAGACGGCATGAAGGCCGCCGTCGAACTGCTCTCAGACCCGGCGCGCCGGGCGGCGATGGGAGAAGCGGGGCTGGCCTTCGCCCAGGCCCACCGGGGCGCCACCGCACGCACGATGGCGCTGATCGACGGGATTCTCAGCGCTCGGCCAGCAGCGCATTGACGCGCTGCACGTCGTCCTCGGTCAAGGTGCCGGCCGCGGCCTTCAGACGCAGTTGGGCGAGCAGCGTGTCGTAGCGCGCACGTGCGAGCTGCTGCAGGGTGTCGGCGAGCTGGCTCTGGGCATTGAGCACGTCGATGTTGATGCGCACGCCCACTTCGTAGCCCAGCCGGTTGGCTTCCAGCGCCGAGGTCGAGGACAGTTGCGCGGCCTCCAGCGCACCCACCTGGGCCAGCCCGCTGGTGACGCCGAGATAGGCCTGGCGCGCGGCCAGGGCGGCGTCGCGGCGGGCTGCGTCGAGTTCGGCATCGGCCTTGACCTTGAGGGCGGCCGCCTCGCGCTCGCTCGACGAGATGCCGCCGCCGGCGAACAGCGGCAGGTTCAATTGCAGGCCGATGGTGGACGCATCGGTGCGGCTGCCGCCGGGGGCGTTCTGGCTGAAGCCGCTGTGGCTGCGCCCATGGGTGGCCACCACGTCCAGCGTCGGATAGTGCCCGGCGCGCGTGCGCTGCACTTCGCGCACGGCGATCTCGCGCACCAGTTGCTGGGCTTGCACGCCGTAGCCGCCCAGTTCGGCGGCGCCCGCCCACTCGGTGATGCTCTCCGGCTCGGGGCGCAGCAGCGCCACGCCGGGGCGCAGGCCCGCCAGTTGGCCGGGGTCTTCGCCGACGATCTGCACCAGGGTCTGGCGGCGCACCACCAGCTCGTTGTTCGCGGCGATCTCCTGCGCCACGGCCAGATCGTGGCGCGACTGCGCTTCATGCACGTCGGTGATGGTGACCGTGCCCACCTCGAAGCTGACCTTGGCGATCTCCAGTTGCTCGGCCGCCGCGGTGCGCAACTGGGTGACGGCGTCGAGCGCATCCTGCGCGTTGAGCACGTTGAAGTAGGCCTCGGCCACGCGCAGGATCAGGTCCTGCCTGGCCTGGCCGAACTGCGCTTCGGCCAGCGCGGTCTGCAGCTCGCCCTGGCGGTACTGCACCCAGTTCTGCCAGCGGAACAGGGGCTGGGTGAGCTGCACCGTGTAGCCGTTGGTGTTGTAGTCGCGGTCCTGGCGGGCGAGGTCGGTCTTCACCTCGCCCTCGTTCCAGGTCGTGTTGGCCGACAGGCCGATGTTGGGCAGCAGGCCGGCGCGCCCCTGTACCACGCGCTCCTGCCCCGCCTCGCGTTCGGCGCGCGCTGCGGCGAAGCGGGCATCGTTGGCCTGGGCGCGGCGGTAAATGTCGAGCAGGTCGGCGGACCATGCCGCGGTGGACAACAGGCCGGCGGCGAGCAGCGCGAGGACGCGTTTCATAGGCATCAGTATTGCGGCATCCTCGGATCGACTTGGGCGGCCCAGGCGGCGACGCCGCCGTCCAGATTGATGACCTCGGCGAAGCCCTGGTGCTCCAGGAACAGGCACACCTGCGCGCTGCGCACGCCGTGATGGCAGATCACCACGGTCTCCCGCGCGGAGTCCAGTTCCGCCAGCCGCGCCGGCACCGACGCCATCGGCATCGGCAGCGAGCCGTCGATGTGGCAGTACTGGAATTCCCACGGCTCGCGCACGTCCAGCAGCAGCGGCCGGCTCGCCGGCGGGTCGGCCAGGCGTGCGACGAGTTCCAGGGGCGTCACGCGGCGCATCGCCCCGGGCTCAGAACACGAAGCTGTCGTGCCGGGGCGCGTTCTTCAGCGTCGGCACCAGGGTCTCGAAGACGTCCTCGCTCTGGAACTGGCCCTCGCCCACGCAGGTCACCAGCCGGCCCTTCATGACCGGCGCTTCGCCGACGAAGGCGAACAGGCGGCCGCCCGGCTTGAGCTGTTCGAGCAGCGTGCGCGGCAGCACCGGCAGTCCGCCGGAAACCACGATCACGTCGTAGGGCGCGCTCGCCGCCCAGCCCTGGGCCGCGTCGCCTTCCTCGACGATCACGTTGTCGACGCCGTAGCGCGCCAGGTTGTCGTGGGCGAGGCGCACCAGTTCCGGTTCGATGTCGACGGTGCGCACCCACTCGGCGCGCGCCGCCAGCAGCGCGGCAAAGTAGCCCGAGCCGGCGCCGACTTCCAGCACCGAATCGCCGGGTTTCACCTGCACGGCCTGCAGCACCTTGCCTTCGATCACCGGCTTGAGCATGGCCTGGCCGCTGTCGATCGGGATCTCGATGTCCGCGAAGGCCAGCGTCTTGTACGCGGCAGGCACGAATTCCTCGCGCCGCACCGTCATCAGCAGGTCGAGCACGGCTGGATCCAGCACCTCCCAGGGGCGGATCTGCTGTTCGACCATGTTGAACCGGGCTTTTTCGAAGTTCATTCAGGGCTCCCTGGGGCGAGTATTGGCATGAGCCAATCAACAATACGGACGGAAGAAAACCTGCGCATTCTATCCCACTTGGCGGTCCGGCTTAACCCGGTACCAGGCGGCGTACAGCGCCGGCAGGAACAGCAGGGTGAGCAGCGTGGCGACCAGCAGGCCGCCCATGATGGCCACCGCCATGGGCCCGAAGAAGGCGCTGCGCGACAGCGGGATCATCGCCAGCACGGCCGCCGCCGCGGTCAGCACGATGGGGCGGAAGCGGCGCACGGTGGATTCGACGATGGCCTCCCACTGGCTGCGTCCGGCTTCCAGGTCCTGGCGGATCTGGTCCACCAGGATCACCGAGTTGCGCATGATCATGCCCGACAGCGCGATGGTGCCGAGCATGGCGACGAAGCCGAAGGGCCGGTCGAACAGCAGCAGGAAGGCGGTGACGCCGATCATGCCGAGCGGGGCGGTGAGGACCACGAGGGCCACCCGGCTGAAGTTCTGCAACTGCAGCATCAGCACGGTGAGCACCGCCAGCAGGAACAGCGGGATGCCGGCCGCCACCGACTTGCCGCCCTTGGCGCTCTCCTCCACCGCGCCGCCGTCCTCGATGTGGTAGCCCAGCGGCAGCGCCGTGCGGATCGACGCCATGGCCGGCGCGAGCCGGGCCACCACCTCCGCCGGCTGCACCGCGCCGTACAGGGAGGCGCGCACGGTGATCGTGGGCAGGCGGTTGCGCCGCCAGATCACGCCCTGCTCGAAGCCGTATTCCAGCGTGGCCAGTTGCGCCAGCGGCACGCTGCGCCCGCCCGCGGCGGGCACCGCGAGGTCGGGCAGCAGGCCGAGGTGCACGCGCTCGGATTCGGCGCCGCGCAGCACCACGGCGATGGTTTCGGAACCTTCGCGGAACTCCGTCACCGTCGTGCCCTGCAGCGAGGTGTCGAGCAGGCGCGCCAGATCGCTGCTGGAGACGCCGAGCAGGCGGGCCTTGTCCTGGTCCACGCGCAGGCGGACCACCTTGGAGGGCTCCTCCCAGTCGAGATGTACGTTGGACAGATGCGGGTCGTCGCGCATCTGCCCGGCCACCCGGTGGGCAATGCGGCGCAGTTCGTCCAGGTCCGGCCCGCTCACCCGGTACTGCACCGGAAAGCCCACCGGCGGGCCGTTCTCCAGCCGGGTGACCACGCCGCGCAGTTCGGAGGCTTCTTCCGCGAACAGGCGGATCAGCCGCGCGCGCAGCGCCTCGCGGGCTTCGATGCCCTCGGTGAGCACGACGAACTGGGCGAAGCTGGTCTGCGCCAGTTGCTGGTCCAGCGGCAGGTAGAAGCGCGGGCTGCCGCCGCCGACCCAGGCCACGTAGTTCTCGATGCCGGGCTGCCCGTCGAGGAAGGCTTCCATGCGGCGCACCGCCGCCTCGGTGGCCCGGTGCGAGACGCCTTCGGCCAGGCGCAGGTCCACCAGCAGTTCCGGGCGGGTCGAATCGGGGAAGAACTGCTGCGGCACGAAGCGCACGAACGCCGCCAGCGAGCCGGCGAAGATCGCCAGCGTCAGCCCGATGACCACCCAGCGGTGCGCCACGCAGGCATGCACCAGGGCGCGGAAGCGGGTATAGAAGGCCGTGTGGTAGATGGCGTATTCATCGTGCTGATCGTGGGCGTGCGCCGCGCGCCCGGCCAGCCGCGCGCCCAGCCCGGGCCACAGCCGGCCGGCCAGGCGGGCCGCCACGGACGGCTTGCCGTCGCGCTTGCTGAAATCCGGCAGCAGGTGGTAGCCCAGCCAGGGCACGAAGAGCACCGCCGCCACCCAGGACACCAGCAGCGCGATCACCGTGACCTGGAACAGGGAGCGGGTGTATTCCCCGGTACTGGAGGCCGCGGTGGCGATGGGCAGGAAGCCGGCGGCGGTCACCAGTGTGCCGGAGAGCATGGGCATGGCGGTGGACACGTAGGCGAAGCTCGCCGCGCGGGCGCGCTCCCAGCCCTGCTCCATCTTGGTGGCCATCATCTCCACCGCGATGATGGCGTCGTCCACCAGCAGGCCGAGGGCCATGATCAGCGCCCCGAGGGAAATCTTGTGCAGGCCGATGCCGAACAGGTGCATGAACAGGAAGGTGATCGCCAGCACCACCGGGATGATGATCAGCACCACCACGCCGGTGCGCAGGCCCAGCGACATCAGGCTCACCGCCATGACGATGACCACCGCCTCGGCCAGCACCTGGACGAATTCCCCCACCGAGCGCGCCACGGCGCGCGGCTGGTCGGCCACCCGCTCCAGCGTGACGCCGAGCGGCAACTGGGCCTGGATGCGCGCCACCGCCTCGTCCAGGTGGCGGCCCAGGGCGATGATGTCGCCGCCCTCGCGCATGGCCACGCCGATGCCGAAGGCTTCCCGCCCCTTGAAGCGCATGCGTTCGCGCGGCGGATCGGCGTAGCCGCGCCTGACCTCGGCCACGTCGCCGAGACGGAAGCTGCGCCCGCCGGCGCGGACCACCGTGGCGCGGATCGCGTCCAGGTCGCCGAAGGCGCCGTCCGGGCGCAGCCAGATGCGCTCTTCCCCGGTCTCGAAGAAACCGCTGCTGGCCACCGCGTTCTGCTCGGCCAGCGCCTCGACGATGTCGCCCAGCGCAAGGCCGAAGGTCGCCAGCTTGGTATTGGAGAGTTCGATGTAGACCCGCTGCGGCTGCTCGCCGAAGAAGCTCACCTTGGCCACGTCGGGCACGTGCAGCAGTTCGGCGCGGATGGCCTCCGCGTAGCGCTTCAGTTCCGCGTAGTCCAGCCCCTCCCCGAGCAGCGCGAATAGGTTGCCGTAGGTGTCGCCGAACTCGTCGTTGAAGGAGGGGCCCACCACCCCCTGCGGCAGCGTGTGGCGGATGTCGCCGATCTTCTTGCGCACCTGGTACCACACGTCCGGCATCTCGCGCGGCGGGGTGGAGTCGCGCACGAGGAAGAACACCATGGACTCGCCCGGGCGCGAATAGCTGCGCACCACGTCCACCTGGGCGATTTCCTGCAGCTTCTTCTCGATCTTGTCGGTGACCTGCTCGGCCACCTCGGCCGCCGCGGCACCGGCCCATTCGGTGCGCACCACCATGACCTTGAAGGTGAACGGCGGATCTTCCGATTGGCCCAGGCGGGTGTAGGAATACAGCCCGACCAGGGTCATCGCCACCATGGCGTACAGCACCAGCGCCTGGTGGGTGAGGCCCCATCCGGAAAGATTCCATTTGCTCATCGGCGCGCATCCAGCCGCACGGGTTCGCCGTCTTCCACCGCCCGCACGGACTCGCCTTCCACCAGCTTATGCACGCCCGTCGCCACCACCCGCGCATCCGCCGGCAGGCCGCCGCGCAGCAGCGCACCGCCTTCGCGGTACTCGCCGATCTCGACCGGCACCGGCCGCACCCGCGATTCGGCATCCACCACCCACACCGCGGGCCGCCCGTCGACCCGGGTCAGCGCGCCGAGCGGCACGAGGGCCGGCGCCTGTTCCGGCCCGGCCAGCACGACGCTGGCGGTGGCGCCGAGGGGCAGGCTGTCGTCGGCCTGCCGCACCGCCACGCGCACCGCGAAACTGCGCGTCGCCGCATCCGCGACCGGCGTGATTTCGCGTACCTGCGCCACGAACGTGCGCCCGGCCGCCGCCCACGGATGCACCACCGCGGGCAGGCCGACCGCCAGCCCGGCGAGCCGGCTCTCGGGCACGTGGATCAGCACCTCGCGCTCCTCGGGGCGCGCCACGCGCAGCACCGCCTGGCCGGCGGCGACCACCGCACCGGGCTCGACGAAGGTATTCAGCACCACACCGTCGTGGTCGGCGTGCAGATCGGCATACTCCGCCTGGTTGCCGGCGCTGGCGGCCTGGGCGCGGGCGGCGCGCAGGGCGGCTTCGGCCGCCTGCACGGCGGTGCGCCGCGCGTCCAGCGCCGAGGCGCTGACGAAGTTCCTCCGGTGCAGCTCCTCGCTGCGCGACAGTTCGGCGCGCGCCAGTGCCAGATCGGCCTCGGCCGCCGCCACCTGCGCCGCCGCGGCGCCCGCCGCCAGACGCACGTCCGCCGGATCGAGCCGGGCGAGCAGATCGCCGCGCCGCACGCCGTCGCCCGCATCCACTTGGCGCGAGATCACCTTGCCGCCGATGCGGAAGGCCAGGTCGGTTTCCAGCCGCGCACGCACTTCGCCGGTGTAGACCCGCGCCAGCGCATCCGCGCCCGCCGCATCCGGCCTGACGACGCGCACCGCGCGCGGCGGGGCCTCTTCGGCCTGCTGCGGAGCGCAGGCGGCCAGCAGGACGGCAAGCGCCGCGGCGCCCGCGTGCGGCAGTGAGGTGTTCATCGCGCCTCCTCGCGCGGCGCCGGCGCCGCGCCGAGACCATGCATCAGCAGATCGAACCAGGTATCCAGAAAGCGCTGCGCATCGAGATCGCCCCCACAGCAGGCGCCGAAGGAATGGCGCCACAGCGCGAGGTGCAGCAGCGGCGCCATGAACACGTTGCCGATCAGTTCGGTATTCACCCTGCGGAACACCCCCATGTCCACCCCGCGCTGCACGGCGGTGCGGATCAGCCGCAGGCCACGGCGGATCACCGTCTCATGATAGTAGGCCGCCACCTCGGGGAAGTTGCGCGCCTCCGACATCATCAGCTTCGGAATGCCGCCCAGCTCGGTGCTGCCGATGAGCGCCCACCACTCGTAGAGAAACCCGCGCAGCAGGGTCACCGGATCGTCCGCGTGGCGTTCCAGCATCGCCTCGCCGGCCTCGATCGCCGGCACCACGCCTTCGGCGATCACCGCCTTGAACAGCGCCTCCTTGCTGTCGAAGTACAGGTACAGGGTTCCCTTCGACACCCCCGCCCGCGCCGCCACCTCGTCCAGCCGGGTCGCCGCGAAGCCCTTTTCGACGAACAGCGACAGCGCCGCCGCGGTGAGTTCCTGCGGCCTGGCCTCCTTGCGCCGGCGCCGCGGCGCGCTGCGTTGTGCCGCGACCGGGGATTTCTCCGCCATTGCCCGCCTCCGGTAGGGCCCGGCATGCAAGCAGACCGGGCGCGGTTAATAACTGACCAGTCAGTAATTTAGGAGATGTGCAACGGCCTGTCTACCCGCCGTTGCCGGAGACGGCCGGGCCGGCGTCCTTTGTGCTGCGATCCGGGGAGGGTCAGCGGCCGCCGCCGCGCTTTGCCGCGCCGCGGCCCCGCGTGGAGCGCCGGGGGCCATCGGCACTGGCGGCGATGTCGGAGAGCAGGCTGGAACTCTCGATCCCGCTCCGATAGGCGGCCATCAGTTCGGCCGGGTCGGCGCCGAGGACGAGCGCGACCTCGACGAATTCCGTCACGTCCAGGCGCCGCGCCCCGCGCTCGTACTTGGAGACGAAGCTCTGCGGCTTGCCCAGCGCACGGGCCACGGCTTCCTGCGTAAGCCCCGCCCGTTCCCTGGCGGACACCAGCAGGGAGCACAGGATTCCGTATTGGGGGCGATGCAGGGCATTGGGCATGCGGCAATGTCGCCCACCTTGCCGATTATCCTAAAACAGGTTATTCGTCGTCCATGAACATCGGATTCGTCCGATCGATACCCTTAAATATGGGCAACAGAATGGAAGCGTCATCCGGTTTCATCAGGATTCCCCGGTGCCCTTCCGCTACCCTGCGCCCCCGTCGCGGCACGGGGAGGGGTCGGCGGTCGTCGAGATGTGGCGCGCCTTATTCTCCACCGTCGACGCCATCCCCGGGGCCGTCGCACGCATGCCCCCAAACCCCGCTGTAGGAGCGGGCTCGCCCGCGATGCGGCGGTGGTTTCCTCGTAGGCCGCATCGCGGGCAAGCCCGCTCCACAGCCGGCGCATGGGCTGCGGGAAACCGGCTGGACCCGGGCACAACGCCCGGGCCGCGCGCCTCAACCGCCGGCACTGCGCGGCTTCGCCGTGCGGGGATCGAGGGCGAGGAAGTGGTGCACCACCGGCTTGCCCGGCCCGGCGTGGTAACGGTGGGCGGCCTGCTGCAGATCCGCGTCGGCGCGGGAGACGCGCCGGTGCTGGCGCAGGTGCTCGGCCCAGGACTCCACCAGAAACCACTCGACGATCCGTTCCGGGTCGCCGGTATCCTGGGTGATGCCCCAGGCGTAGGCCCCATCGCGCCGGCGCTGGCGCGACACCGGCTGCAGCGCGTGCAGGAAGGCGGGCAGGTCTTCGGCGCAGATGCGGTACTCCACCTGGATCATCACCGGGCCGCGGTCCGCGCTCGCCTCCACGTTGAACAGGGGCTCGGGCCAGTGGTTGGAGGGCTGCAGGTCCGATTCGCCTGCCGGCAGGCGGACACGGTGGAACAGCAGGGCGGCCAGCGCCAGCCCGGCGCCGCCCGCCAGCAGCGTGAAGGGCACGCCGATGGCCTTGGCGACCAGGCCCCAGGCCAGGCTGCCGCCGGCCATGGCGCCGTTGAACACGGTCAGGTAGATGGCCAGGCCGCGCCCGCGCACCCAGTTGGGCAGTACCGCCTGGGCGACGCCGTTCAGCGTGGTGAGCGCGATGATCCAGCCCATGCCCAGCAGCAGCATCAGTACCACGGCGGCCCACCGGGGCGGGGCCAGGGACAGGATGGCCATGACCGCGGCGGCGATGAGCGCGGCGGCCAACACCAGGCCGTCCGCCCCCAGGCGCTCCCGCAGGCGCGGCAGCAGCACCGCGCCCAGGATCGCGCCCAGGCCCACCGCCCCCAGCAGCAGGCCGTAGAAGCCCGCCGTGCCGCCGAGCATGCTGCGCGCCACCAGCGGCAGCAGCGCCCACACCGAACTGGCGAAGGCGAAGAACACCGCGGCGCGCAGCAGCACCACGTGCAGTTCGCGGCTGGCGCGGGCGTAGCGCAGGCCGGCGCGGAAGGCGCCGAAGAAGTCTTCCGACAACTCGTCCCGCGCTGCCACCGGACGCCGCCACCACAGCAGCGCGACGATGACCACCACGTAGCTCAGCACGTCGGCGCCGTAGGCCGCCGCCGCGCCGAAGCTCGCCAGCAGCAGGCCGCCGCCGGCCGGGCCCACGGCGCGAGCGATGTTGATGCCCAGGGAGTTCAGTGCCACCGCGTTCTTCAATTCGGCACGCGGCACCAGTTCCGGCACGATGGCCTGCCACGCCGGCCCCATCAGCGCCGCCCCCACGCCGCCGACGAAGGTCAGCGCCACCAGGTATTCGACGGTGAGCGCGTCGGCGAGCGAAAGCGCCAGCAGCGTGCCGCTGACGCCCGCCAGCAGCACCTGCACGAAGACCAGCAGGCGGCGGCGGTCGAGGATGTCCGACAGCACGCCGGCGGGGATGGCGAGCAGGAACACCGGCAGGAAGGCCGCCGTCTGCACCAGGGCCACGGCCGCCGGGTTGGTGGACAGCTCGGTGACCATCCACGCGCTGGCCACGTCGCGGATGAAGCTGCCCACGTTGCCCAGCACCGTCGCCGCCCACAGCACGAGGAAGACGGTGTGGCGCAGGGGGGCGAAGCTGCCTTGCGGGGCGGCGACGGACGGTGTGTCGTGCGTCATGGACGGCGTCTACCCCATCCAGCACGAGCAGCCGAGCGCACCGAAGAAGCCCTTGAGGTCGGACACCGGCAGCTTCGCGCCCCACGCCCGGGCGTGGTCGTGGCCGTGCAAGCCGCAGGCGCTGGCGCAGTTGCAGGAGGCGATTGCCCGGTAGCGCAGGGAATTCCGGCCCGCACCCTCCGGTTCGCCCCAGGCCGCATAGCCCTTGAAGGTGCGCACCGGCGACCAGGCCGGCATGGGGGGCGGCAGGGGGTTGTCGTCCAGGCCGGCAAAATCCCCTGCACCGTAGACCACGCGCCCGCCGACCACGGTGAGGTCGGAGGTGAGGAAGGAGAGCGCGTCCTCGGCGCAGGCGAAGAAATCCTTGTCCGGCACGATGAGGTCGGCGAACTGGCCCTTCTCGATGCGGCCGCGCCTGCCTTCCTCGTTGGAGAACCATGCCACGTTCTCGGTCCACATGCGCAGGGCCGTCTCCCGGTCCAGGCAGTTGCGGCGCGGGTAGATCGTGAGGCCACCGACCGTCTTGCCGGTGATCATCCAAGCCAGGGACACCCAGGGGTTGTAGGAGGCGACGCGGGTGGCGTCGGTGCCGGCGGAGACCTTGACGCCCTTGTCCAGCATACGGGCGATGGGCGGGGTGGCTTCCGCGGCGGCAGCGCCGTAGCGTTCGACGAAGTATTCGCCCTGGTAGGCCATGCGGTGCTGCACGGCGATGCCGCCGCCGAGCGCAGCGATGCGGTCGATGGACCTGTCCGAGATGGTCTCGGCGTGGTCGAAGAACCAGTTGAGGCCGGCGAGCGGAACGTCCCGGTCGACCTTCTCGAACACGTCCAGCGCGCGGGAGATGGTCTCGTCGTAGGTGGCGTGCAGGCGCCACGGCCAGCGGTTCTGGGCGAGGATGCGCACCACTTCTTCCAGTTCGCCTTCCATCTGCGGCGGCATGTCCGGGCGCGGCTGGCGGAAGTCCTCGAAATCCGCCGCCGAGAACACCAGCATCTCGCCGGCGCCGTTGTGGCGGAAGTAGTCGTCGCCCTGCTTGTACTTCACCGTGGACGTCCAGTTGAGGAAGTCCTCCTTCTCCTGTTTCGGCTTCTGGGTGAACAGGTTGTAGGCCAGCCGCACCGTCATCCGGCCTTCGTCGGCCAGCTTCTGGATCACCGCGTAGTCGTCCGGAAAGTTCTGGAAGCCGCCGCCCGCGTCGATGACCCCGGTCACGCCCAGGCGGTTGAGTTCGCGCATGAAGTGGCGGGTGGAATTGACTTGGTAGTCGAAGGGCAGCTTGGGGCCTTTCGCCAGGGTCGCGTAGAGGATCTGCGCGTTGGGCCTGGCCAGCAGCAGGCCGGTGGGATTGCCGGCGGCGTCGCGGGTGATCTCGCCCCCCGGCGGTTCGGGCGTCTCCTTCGTGTAGCCCACGGCGCGCAGGGCCGCGGCGTTGAGCAGCGCCCGGTCGTAGAGGTGGAGCAGGAAGACCGGCGTGTCCGGCGCGATGGCGTTGATCTCGTCCAGCGTGGGCAGGCGCTTCTCGGCGAACTGGTGCTCGGTGAAGCCGCCCACCACGCGCACCCATTGCGGAGCGGGGGTGATGGCCACCTGGCGGCGCAGCATGTCGAGGGCGTCGGCCAGCGAGCGCACCCCGTCCCAGCGCAGTTCCATGTTGAAGTTGAGGCCGCCGCGCACCACGTGGGTGTGGTTGTCGATGAGGCCGGGCAGCACGGCGCGGCCTTTGAGGTCGATGACCCGGGTGGCGGGGCCGGCCAGGGCCATCACCTCGGCGTCCTCGCCCACGGCCAGGAACTTGCCATCATGAATCGCCACGGCACTGGCCTGGGGCCTGCCGCGGTCCAGCGTGGTGAAGCGGCCGTTGCGCAGGACCACGTCGGCAATGGTCGATTGGCTCATGACTGCTTGCCCTCCATGGATTGGGCCTGTTGGGCGGCTGCATGGCGCCCGGGCAACTGGCCGAACACGTGCTTGACGGCATGGGTCTTGTCGCAGGCCGTGCTGAATGCCGTGCCGGCGAGCAAGTGCTTGCCGACCGGGATGACCTGCTCGCCGATCAGGATGCCGAGCAGCCCCACCAGGGCCACCAGGGGCGGCGCGGGGGAGCGCACGTTGAGCAGGCTGTAGACGATGCCGACCAGCAGGCCGGCACCCAGGGACAGGACGTAGAGTTTCATGGGCTTCCTCGCTGCGCGGCGGATGCCGCGCCGATGGCCGGATACCGCGCGGACCGGGGCACCCCCGTCCGCACCCACGGGAAGACGGGCGCCGCCGCATCCCGCAGCGCCGCCCGCCCGGGAACCCTTACTTGGCCGGGTTCGGTCCGATGCGCTGGCCGTGCTTCACGCGCTCGGGCGCCTTGTGGACCATGGTGTAGGCATAATCCACGCCCATGCCGTAGGCGCCGGAATGCTCCTTCACGATCGCCATCACCTCGTCGTAGGTCTCCTTGCGCGCCCAGTCGCGCTGCCATTCCAGCAGCACCTGCTGCCAGGTCACGGGCACGATGCCGGCCTGGACCATGCGGTCCATGGCGTACTTGTGGGCCTCCACCGAAGTGCCGCCGGAGGCGTCGGCCACCATGTAGATCTCGTAGCCGCCTTCCAGCGCCGCACACAAGGCGAAGGTAGTGTTGCAGACCTCGGTCCACAGGCCCGCGACGATGACCTTCTTGCGCCCGTTGGCGGCCAGCGAGTCGCGCACGTTCTGGTCGTCCCAGGAGTTCATCGAGGTGCGCTCGAGGATGTTGTGCTCGGGGAAGACGGCCAGCAGTTCGGGATAGGTATTGCCGGAAAAGCCGTCGGTCTCCACGGTGGTGATGGTCGTCGGAATCTTGAACGTCTTCGCGGCCTTGGCCAGCGCCACCACGTTGTTCTTCAGGACCTGGCGGTCGATGGACTGCACGCCGAAGGCCATCTGCGGCTGCTGGTCGATGAAGATCAGTTGGCTGTTCTGCGGCGTGAGCACTTCCAGATATTCGTTCGACACGGTTTCTCTCCTTTCTTGATTGGGGCGCGGCGTGAATGCCGTTCATGCCGGCACGGTATGACGGATCACGCCAGGCGACGGAGCCTGCGCGACCCTGACGCGGGAGGCGCCGCAGAAAGTCCCCCGCGTCCAGGAGCCCCCGGCGGGCAATGCCGTCGGGAACTTTTATAGTCATAGTCCCTCAGCCGGCCGCGTCCACCAGAACCAGCTCGGCATCCTCCAGCGCGGTCACGCGGATGCTGTCCACATCGCTGATCGCCGCGCCGTCGCGGGCTTCCAGCGCCACGCCGTCCACCTCGACCCGGCCGCTGGCCGGCACCAGGTAGCCGTAGCGGTCCGCGCCCAGGCGGTACTCGGCGGTCTCGCCAGCCTTCAGCGTGGCGCCCAGCACGCGGGCGTCGGTGCGGATGGGCAGCGCGTCGTCATCGCCTTCCCTGCCGCTGGCGAGCGCCACGAACTGCCCGGAACGGTCGCCCTTGGGGAAGGGCTTGGCCCCCCAGGAGGGCTGGCCGCCGCGGCGATCCGGGAAGATCCAGATCTGGAAGATGCGCGTGATGCCCGGTTCCAGGTTGTACTCGGAGTGGCGGATGCCCGTGCCCGCGCTCATCACCTGCACGTCGCCGGCCTTGGTGCGGCCCTTGTTGCCCAGGCTGTCCTGGTGGGTGATGGCGCCTTCGCGCACATAGGTGATGATCTCCATGTCCGCGTGCGGGTGGGGCGGGAAGCCGGTGCCCGGGGCGATGGTGTCGTCGTTCCACACCCGCAGCGCGCCCCAGTGCACGCGCTCGGAGTCGTGGTACTCGGCGAAGGAAAAGTGGTGCTTGGCGTCGAGCCAGCCGTGGTTGGCGCCGCCGAGGCTGTCGAAGGGACGACGTTCGATCATGATGTCCTCCTGCTGAATGGGGTTGCGATGGGCTCACTATAGGCAGTCGCCGGAACATTGAGAACGGAATGAATAGAATTTCATCGTTTCCGTTTTTAGCGTATAACAGCAAGGCGTTTCGCCCCCTCCCCTTCAAGGGGAGGGCTGGGGTGGGGATGGGTTTACTTCCCCCACTGAACCGAAACCCATCCCCCTCCTGCCAGTAGTCTCGGCTTCGCCTCCGCCGCTACGCAGGCGGCGAGCGATGCTCGCCGAAACCCCTGCTTCGCCCCCCTTGAAGGGGGAGGAACGCTCGCCCTGCGGAAACGCCATGAAAAAACTCCCCGACCTGGAAGCCTGGGCGATCTTCGCCAAGGTCGCCGAAACCGGCTCCTTCGCCCGCGCCGCGGCCGAATTCGGCCTTTCGCAGGCCACCGTTTCCAAGGCGGTGACCCGCCTGGAACAACGCATGAAAACCATGCTCTTCCACCGCACCTCGCGGCGCATGTCGCTCACCGAGACCGGCCATGCCGCGCTGGAGCGCGCCGCGCGCATCCTCGCCGAGGGCGAGGCGGTGGAATGCGAGGTGACCGAACAATCCACCAGCCTGCGCGGCCCCATCCGCGTGGCCGCGCCCATGTCCTTCGGCGTCTCCCACCTGGCGCCGGTGCTGCCGGAATTCATGACCCGCCACCCGGAGGTGGTGCTGGACATCCACTTCAGCGACGAGTTGGTGGACCTGGTCGCCCAGGGCTTCGACATGGCCCTGCGCATCTCCACGCTGGCCGATTCCAGCCTGCTCGCCCGCCGCCTGTGCACGGTGCGCATCCTGCTGGTGGGCGCGCCGGCCTGGTTCGAGCGCCACGGCCGCCCCCGCCACCCCCGCGACCTGGCCGCCCACCGGGCGCTGCTGTACAGCCACGGCCGCAGCGGCGGGACCTGGCGCTTCCGCCATGCCCGCCACGGGGAATTCGCCCAGGCCATGCCCACCGCGCTGGTCGCCAACAACGCCGAGGCCCTGGCCCCGGCCCTGCGCGCCGGACTGGGCTTGGCGCTGCAGCCGGAATTCCTGGCCTGGGACGACCTGCAGTCGGGCGCGCTGGAGACGGCGATGGAGGACTGGCAGGTGGAGCCCATCGCGCTCCACATCGTCACCCCGCCCGGCCGCAGCCGCCCGGCCCGGGTGCAGGCGCTGATCGACTACCTGGCCGAACGCTTCGCCAGCGCGCCATGGGCGCGGGGCAGCGATAGTGCGGCCTGACTAACATCAGCAGTTACTGATAATCGGCTCGCCACACGCGGTGTGCCCAGATGGTCTGCATGCAGATACAGAATCTGCGTGGCGGCGTGAGCCGCACCGATGTGCAGGCTGGCGGTCAACCACAGCATGGCCATGCGCAAGACGATGCGTTTCATGTTCTTGTTCTCCCTGTTCCCACGCTTTACTGGATGACCGCCAGCGGCTGGTGGCCCAGCCACAGGTATTCGCGCCGCACGCTGCCGTCGGGCGCGCTCTCGGCGATCAGACGGCCTTCCAGGTCGTAGTGGTAAAGCGTGTCGTCCGCACCCGTCTTGCGGATGCGCTGGCCGAGCGGGTCGAGCCGGTAGCCGGTGCTCTGCCCTGCCGCCGTGGCACTCACCAGCCGGCCGCGGGCGTCGTAGCCCAGGGCGAGCCCCGCGCCGTCGGCCGTCAGGCTGCCGGTGGCGTCATAGCTGTAGCGGCGCGGGTCGGCGCCGGCGATGCTCGCGAGCCGGTTGCTGGCGGGGTCGGTGGTGTAGCTGCGTACCGCACCGCCCGTGGTCTGGCTGGTACGGTTGCCGGTGGCGTCGTAGCCGTAGCCGTGCGTTACCGTGGGCAACACCGCCTGGGTGAGGCGGTCGAGCGCGTCGTAGCCGTAGCTTGCCGTCTGCGTCGCGTCGCCCAGGTTGGTCTGCCAGGCGATGCGCGAGCCGGTGTCGTAGCCGATCTGCCAGGTCTGCCCGCCCAGGCGGTAGTTCGCCGGCCGGCCGTCCTGGTCCTGGCCCCAGACGAGGACTTCACCCGCGCCGTTGGTCAGCCGCTCAACACCGCCGAAGGGGTGGTAGGCGATGGCCGTGGCGATCGTCGTCACCTGCCCGTCCAGGTCGGTCAGGCGCACTTCGCTCACCCGGCCCAGCGCGTCGAGCGCGTAGTCGATGCGCTTGCCGCTCGGGTAGGTGAGGCCGACGAGCCGGCCCGCACTGTAGTGGTACCGGGTGGTGTGGCTTACGCCGTCCAGCGTCCGGGTTTCGGTGGTGCGCCGGCCGTGGGCGTCGTAGCCGTAGTCGATCGAGAGCGCCAGTTGGTTGGCGGCGTCGTACTGTTCGATGCGCGACAGGCGGCCCACGGCGTTGGGGCCGGCATCCCAGACGTAATGGTCGCGGCTGCCGTCGTGCCACTGGACGGAGGTCGGCCGGCCCAGTGCGTCGTGGGTGGTGGCGGTCGTCTGCCCGCGGGCGTCGGTGCGCGCCACTTCGTTGCCGGCTTCGTCGAAGGCGCGCGTGGTAGTGCCGGTGTCGGGTGAGACGAGTCGCGTCTGGTTGCCCAGGCCGTCCAAGGTGTAGGCGGTGACCAGGTTGCGCGGGTCGGTGACCTGGCTGAGCCGGTGCTGGCCGTCGTAGCCGTACTGGATCTGCCCGGCGTTCGGGTCGACGATGCGGATGAGCCGGTTCAGGCCGTCGAAGGCTTGGGTGGTGGTCCGCACCCCCGCGTCCGAGGGGGTGGTGAGGCTCACCCGGTTGCCCTGCGCGTCGTAGCCGTACTGGGCGAGGCTCTGGTTCTGCGCGCCCAGTTCTTCGGCAAGCCGGCTCAGGGCGTCGTACACCCGGTGCTTGAGTTGCACGACCGCGTTCGACGGGTCGCGGATTTCTTCGCGGATCCGGTTGCCCGCGGCGTCCAGGGTGTAGTGGATGGCGTTGCCCTGGGGGTCGGTGATCGCCGTCAGGCGGTGCGCCGCGTCGTAGGTGTAGTCGAGGGTGCTGCCGTCGGGCAGCGCCACCCGCGTGAGTTGACCCGCTGCGTCGTAAGTGTAGGCGGTCTGCTCGCCACCGACGTTCTTGCCGGTGAGACGCCCGCGGGCGTCGTAGCTCAGTTGGGTCGTCAGGCCGTTGGGGGCAACGATGGTGAGTGGCCGGCCGTGGGCGTCGTAGGCGCTGATCCGGGTGACGTGGCCCAGGGCGTTGGTCACCGCGGCGAGGTTGCCCCGCTTGCCCGGGTCGGTGTCGGAAACGTCGTAGTAGGCGTAGCTGGTGACGTCGGACACGTCCGTGCGCGGTCCGTCCGCCGTGAGCACCTGGCCGTAGGCGTTGTAGGTCCAGCTCCACACCCGCGGGCTGCCGGCGAGCGGGGCACCGAAGCCCCCGCTGCCATCCGCATCCGTCGTCGCATGCTCGGTGCGGGTCAGCACACGCCCCTGCGCATCGTAGGTGAACGTCGTAAGTTTGAGCGGCTCCGCGATTCTCGAAGGCAGGCGGAAAGTTGCATGCCACTCCGTCGTCACCGTGCGCGCATCGGCCGTACCCGAGGCTTCCACTCTTTGGGTTTCGAGGTTGCGCGAGAGATCGTACGTGTAGGTCGTCAGGTTGCCGTTGAAGTCCGTCTCGGTCGTGACGTTGCCTTGCGCATCGTAGGTCAGGTTCCGTGTGACCGCCGGCAGCAACGCATGCGAGACGCTCGTCAGGCGCCCTGCCCCCAGAATGTACTGGAACCCATAGTTGGTAACGCCGGACAAGGGGTTCGTGACAGATGCGCCGGAGATTTTCCCGTTGGCATCCTTTTGATAGACGAGTGTGTTGCGGTCCACGCCGCCCGCATGTTCGCTGCTGACCGGCTGCGCCGTTGCGTCGTAGGTCCACGAGGCATACAGGTTGGCCTCTTCGTCGGTAATGCCCGTAAGCAACGCAGGCTCGACACCCCCGGTCACAGTGAGACTCGTGTAGTTGTATGAGCGTACCCCGGTGTCGGGGTAGGTCGCACTGGTCAAGGTCTTGTTCGCGTCGTACGCGTAGGCGATTTTCTGGCCAGCGGGATCGGTCACCTCTACCAACAGGCCACGCCCGTCATACGCAAACTGGAGGGCACGGTTGAAGTTGTCCGTGACGCTGACCAAGCGGCCCCCGGTGTCGTAGGCAAAACTAAGAGCACGACCATCGGGAAGGACACGCGTCACCAGCCTGCCGCTCGCATTGAAGGTGTCCACCGTGTCATCGCCGGAGCGATAGGTCCAGGTCGTCGCTCCCTTGGTCAGCTTGCCCACCACATCGGAATCACCCACCCACTCTGTCGTGCTGCCCGGCTTTGGCCTGAAGTGCAGGATGCTGCCATCGTCGGCCAAGAGCAGGGCAAGATTCGCATCCGCCTGCGGATTCAGGCGAATCTCATAGTTGTGGCGCCAGCGGCTTCCCATCGGGCGCGTGATTGCCGAAAGATGGTGATAGGGATGCCGGCTGTTGTAGTGCCTGACGAACTGCAAGGGAGATATGCCGGCAGCAACATAGTCTTCCTCCCGCTGCACCTTGCAGGCCTGCCCGGGCAAGATGGGATTACCCACGCATTGCGACCCGCTCATGAACTTGATCTGCTCGGGCGGATTGCAGATGTTTGTCGACTGGTTGGCGACTGCATCCTGCCTGCTGAGTTGGGAACCTGCACCGATCTTGAGGTGAAGCTCCGTGTCGAACACGCCCAGATACGGTGCGCTTCGAACAGGATAGGCCGAAGTACTCAGGTTGGTGCCTTCGATCGTCCCGGTATAGTTCCTGTGGACACCGATGTAATGCAGCCGGCACCATCCCTCGAATACCCGCATGTTGTACAGAAAACCCGTCGTGACGGCGCTTCGTACGTCCGCCTGGGTATACCACCCTATTTCGTAGCCGTCGGAGAATCCGAGGCCCGGGTCGTACACGACCTGGCCGCTGGCGTTGCATCTCAGGGGAGAAACGCCGAACAGGTACTGGCGGCTGGCACCCGACCCCGTGGGCGCACCAAGCGCAGCGATCTCGTAGCCGATGAGGGTATTCGGCTTCGAGCACGTGGCGGCCAAGGTACCCGAACATACAAAGGCTTGGGCCAGCAGCCATACGAGGCTCTTGTACTTGAGTCGGCGCATCGACTTCTCCGGAAGGCCATAAGGAGGCATGCAGGACTGCAAGCCGCACGCACTCAACGACATGCGACTATGCTTACAAGCTACTCATTTGTCAACTAAACTTGAATAGCATGATTGTCTGCATCGCCTTCATGACACTACCGGAGTGACGGCGGTGCGTATTCGAATCGCCAGTCACTGTAGCGACTCGCCTGGGCAAACGCCTCGTAGCGGGACGGGAATCCGGCATGCTTGAGCGGCGTCAGCTCGGCGAGGCTATACACGCCCTTGAAACCACCGTCCTCCGCTTCGACCAATCCCCAGCGAGGCTCCCCGCTCCATGGGTCACGGTGGATTCGACGCAGATGCCTCCGCATGACGGGATGACGCCGGTCTTCGAGCAAATCTTCCAGGGTGCGGGGGTAGCGCTTGTTCCCCCCTGGGGAGGATTCGTAATAGGTAAGAATGGCGCGGCGGAATTCGTCGCCGATGGAGAGCAGATCGGCCTCGCGCTCGCGCTGCATGGAAACCTGCACGAGCGGACCGACCGCAGCGAGCCCCGTGCCCAAAATGGCCACCAGGAAGATAAGCCCGAGATAGACGGAGCCCCGCTCACCACGTGCCATAGGCACTACCATCCCGCGACAGGCCGGGGGCACCGCTGCGCACGTCGTAAAGCCCCCCTTGCCCCGGTTCCTTGGGGGGAACGAGAATCCACGTGGTCTCGCTGTCGGTAATGGGATCGACGGGTGGACGGCGCAGATAGCCTTTCGAGACCAAGTCGCCGAGCGTATCCGGGTAACGCCCAGTATCGCCGACGTGCTTGTCGATGGCTTCGCGGACTTGCCGCAGGTTCTCACGCAAGGCGGTTTCCTGCGCTTTTTCCATGCTCGAGAAGTAACGTGGTGCGGCGAGCGAGACCAGGAGAGCAATCACCGCCATCGAAACCAGGAGTTCGATCAGGGTAAAACCGGAGCGGCGCTGACCGGATGTTTCCATCTTTACCATTCCCTGTAGGGCACGCCGTTGAGACCGACGCCTCGATGACGGGACCACACGTCGTATACGTCAGCACCGGGTTGCGGGCTATGAGCCGGACTCGCATAGCTGCGCAGCCCCCACGTTTCTTCGGCAGGAAGGGATGGCGGCGCGAACGGATCTCGCGGGATGCGCCGGATGAAGTGGATGCGGGCCCTTACCGGGCTGCGCGCATCCTCCACGCCGTCGACGAGATCGCGCAAATGCTTCGGATAGCCCGAGGAGCCCGGCGCGGTGACGATGCGGCCTTCGTCGGCGGCCTGCTTGTAGGCGTCGAGCGCTTGACGAATCTCGCGCAGGGCACGCCGCAGTTCGGCTTCGTTGTTACGCTGGATGGCGAGATCGGCCGCAGGCAAGGCCAGCAGGGCGAACACCCCGAGTATCGCGGTGGAGACGAGGAGTTCAATCAGCGTGAAACCATTTCGCACCTGCATTTTCACGGGGCTATCCCAATACCGAACAGAGCCGGAGCGGTTGCTGCCAGGGCTTGCCCGTCGAGCCCGCTCGGCGTGGTCGGCAAGAGCGCGACCACAGTCCGTTCCACGGCCTTGCGCGCCTTGAATGCGATGTACATGACCACAGCGCCACCGCCTTCCGTGAGCGCGGGTTTTTCCTGCGTAGCAAAGAGCAGACCGCTGGCCGGAATGCCGTGCTTCTTGAAGTTGGCCGGCGCTTCCGCGCCACCAGCGGGCACGGCCGGTGTGACATCGAGCAGTTCAAGCACGGCAGGGTCATACTTGACCTGCAGCGGCAGAGACGTGACCGCGCCCGCCGCGCTGGCACGCACCTCCAGCTTCACGGTGTCGCCGACCTTGCCTTGCGCATCGCCGCTCCACCGCAAGGCGACGGAGGCCGTGCCCGCAAGCGTCGTCATGGGCACAGGGGGCATGGCCGTGGCATCTGTGCTACGCGAAACCTCTGCCGTAGCCGGGGATGCATCACCCTGCATGATGGTTTCCGTGCCGTCGACGATGGTGTGAAGCGGACGGATGCGCGCCGCCGCTTCCGTTCCCGACCAAAACTCGGTTGGGGTATCGCCGGGCGGGAGTACGCCGCGAACCAGCCGCGGAGTGATGGAAAGCACGAGTTCGGTCTTGGTGTCGTCGTTCTTTTGGCTGGAGAAGAGCCGTCCGACGATGGGCAGATCGCCCAAGCCGGGGAAACGGTTCGCGGTCTTGCGGTCCTCGTCGTTGATCAGTCCGCCAAGCACCTGGGTTTCACCATCCCGAAGGCGAATGACAGTGCCGGCGTTGCGGGTGCCGATCTGGTAGGACACGCTACCGGTCGGGCTGACGAGTTGCCGGACAACGGAACTCACCTCGAGATCGAGCTTGATGGCGACCTCGTCGTCGAGATAGACGGTAGGCTCGACTTCCAGCTTGAGACCGACATCCACGTATTGCACGTTCTCGGAGACAAGACCGGTGGCGGTGGTGGTGGTGGTAATGAGCGGCACGCGGTCGCCGATCCGGATGAGTGCCTTTTCCTTGCTGCGCGAGCGTATCCTCGGATTGGCGAGCAGGTTGGTATCGCCCACTTCGCGCCTGAGATTGACCATCGCCGACGAAATGGAAGCAGCCGTGCCGCGGCTGTCCAGGTGGGCGAGGTCGTACAGCGTGACGGTCGAACCGTCAGAGGGCAGCGGCGAGAGGGTCAACTGATCCGGAAGCTTCACACCGAGTTCAGTCAGCCGGGAACGGGTGACTTCCAACACTTCGACTTCGAGCATGACCTCCGGCTCGCCGACATCGAGCATGGCCACCATCCGCTCGGCCAACCGTATCGTCTCGGGTGGCTCGCGCAGGATCAGCAGGTTGAGCTTTTCGTCGACGTGTGCGTTCTTGATCTTGAGCACCGATTTCAGCATGTTCAGCGCCTCGCCCGCATTGGCATTGGCAAGGTAGATGCCCTTGACGACAAGATCCTGGAATTCGGTCTGCTTGGCGCCTGTGTTCGGGTAGATCAGTACGGTATTACTGTTCAGCACCCGTTTCTGCAACTGGTAGGTCGAGAGGATCACGTCGAGCGCTTCCTCCACGGCAACGTTGCGAAGGAACGTCGTCACCGTGAGGTTGGGGGGAATTTCGCGGTCGAGGATGAAGTTGAGTCCGCTGTCACGCGACAGGGCTTCGATCAACTGCTTGATGTTCGCATCGCGCACCTCGATCGAGATCGAACGCCGCATCTCGGCCCCAAGCATCGGCACCGCCGCGGCGCCCTGCCCGAGCCGCTCGTCGATTTCACGCTTGAACGCACGTGCTCCCCCGTGGGCCGGATTCTCGTTCAATATCGCTGCGACCTGGCTCAAGGCCGCCGCGGCATCGTTGGCCTGAAGTGCCTTGCGCGCATGCGAAAGCCGCTCCCCATGGCGCTGGTCGAGCGCGAGTCCCGAAAGCCCCGCCGCCGCTGCACGATGCGCGGGTTCAAGTGCCTGGACACGCCGATAGTAGGCTGCTGCCTCGTCCACTCGGCCGGCCTCCCGCTCGGCCTGCGCGCGCCCCATCAGGCGTGCGACCACGCGCTCTCTTGCCGTGATGAATCGCAGACGGTATTCGACGTTGCCGGGCGCGGCCTTCGTCGCTTCTTCCAGCTTGGCAAGGGCGGCCTCGTCATGGCCGTCGGCCAGCAGGCGCAGCCCTTCGCGATGGGCAAGGTTGCCCGCGCAGCCAGCAACGAGGCAGCATGCGGCGACAACGGCCACGAGCATTCGGTGTCTGCTTCGCATCATGGCGTCGGAGCGAGGGGGAGTGTTTGGCGGATGTTCATGGGCTTGTACTGAAAAATAAGCTTGCCGTGTTCGAAGGCGTCGAGCCGGTAGGCGCCGTCCAGTTCGTCACCTACCCGTGCCAGCAGTACACTGCCATCGCGCGTGAAGACGAAGGTGGACCGGCCGCTGCCGGTATCGATGATGCGCGCAAGAAGGCGAAAGGGCAGCGGAGGGGGGACGGACTGCCTTGGCTGAACGGCTGCCGGTACCTCGATGAGCACGTTCTGCCGCGCCACGGGAGGTGGCGGTTGCCAGGTCCGTACCGCGAACGGGTCCCTACGTTCCAGCGGTTCGGATCGAGCTCCGGTCCAGGAAGCCGGGAACGAGGCTCTCGGCGACACCGCCCCGCCCTCACCGACCGCTCCATCCGTAGCGGGCCGGACCGTCGGTAGCTCGATGCCTGGAACAGCCGTGTCCACCCTCGACCCCGGTAGCTGCCATGCCACAGTTCCGGCGCAAGCCGCCGCCAGGAACGGCAGCAGCCCAATCCGGCCTTTCTTGCCAGCGGTCGGAATCTTCATGGCGCGGCAAACCTGAGGGTGAGGCGCAGTTCGGCCTCGACAATGGGATCGCTCGCCCTTTGCCGCCGCATGACGAAACCGTCGAGCGCGATGTTCGGTGCCGATGCCAATACACGATCGGCGAAGTTTCTGAGCGCACCGTAAGGGAATCGCTGATTTATTCCTCCGCCGGCGCCCCGGCACAGAGATGCGCTTGAGATAATGGAGGCTGTGTTCGAATGACAGGACGTGGGCCGATGCAATCGAGCTTTTCCGAGTTGGAGTACGCCG
>NZ_SSOD01000007.1 GCF_004801305.1 Pseudothauera rhizosphaerae
CCACGTGGTGGAAGCCGGCAGCGCCGAGGTGGAAGCCGCGCTGGCCGCCGCCACGGCCGGCGCACCCGCCTGGGCCGCCGTGCCGCCGGCCGAGCGCGCCGCAAGCCTGGAACGCGCCGCCGACCTGCTGGAGCGCGACGGCGACCGCCTGCTGGCGCTGGCCGTGCGCGAAGCCGGCAAGACCTGGGCCAACGCGGTGGCCGAACTGCGCGAGGCAGTGGATTTCTGCCGCTACTACGCCGCCCAGGCGCGGGCCTTCGACAACGGCACCCACGTGCCCCTCGGCCCGGTGGTGTGCATCAGCCCGTGGAACTTCCCGCTCGCCATCTTCACCGGCCAGGTGGCCGCGGCCCTGGCCGCCGGCAACCCGGTGCTCGCCAAGCCGGCGGAACAGACCCCGCTCATCGCCGCCGCCGCCGTGCGCCTGCTGCACGAGGCCGGCATCCCCCCCGCCGCGCTGCAACTGCTGCCCGGCCGCGGCGAGACCGTGGGCGCCGCGCTGGTGGCCGACCCCCGCGTGCGCGGCGTGATGTTCACCGGCTCCACCGAGGTCTCCGCGCTCATCAACCGCAGCCTGGCCGCCCGCGGCGGCAACGTGCCGCTGATCGCGGAGACCGGCGGGCAGAACGCCATGATCGTGGATTCCACGGCACTCCCCGAGCAGGTGGTGGCCGACGTGCTCGCCTCCAGCTTCGACTCCGCCGGCCAGCGCTGCTCCGCGCTGCGGGTGCTGTGCGTGCAGGAGGACGTGGCCGACGGCATGGTGGAAATGCTGCAGGGCGCGGCGCGGGAACTCACCGTGGGCGACCCGGCCGACGTGCGCCGGGACGTGGGTCCGGTGATCGATGCCGACGCCCGGGCGGGCCTGGAAGCCCACGTGGCGGCCATGCAGGCCGCGGGCTGCCGCGTCTCCCGCCTGCCGCTGCCGGACGAGTGCGCGAACGGCACCTTCGTCGCCCCCACCCTCATCGAGATCGACGGCTTCGCCCGCCTGGAACGGGAACAGTTCGGCCCCGTGCTGCACGTGCTGCGCTACCGGGAGCGCGACCTGGAAAGCCTGGTGGACGCCATCAACGCCAGCGGCTACGGTCTGACCATGGGCATACACACGCGCATCGACGAGACCATCGCGAGGGTGGTGGACCGCGCCCACGTGGGCAACCTGTACGTGAACCGCAACATGATCGGCGCGGTGGTGGGCGTGCAGCCCTTCGGCGGCGAAGGCCTGTCCGGCACCGGCCCCAAGGCCGGCGGTCCGCTCTACCTGCACCGCCTGCTCGCCCGCACGCCGGGGCCGCGCTTCGAGCGCCCGGCCGGCGACGAACAGCCGGCGCTGACCCTGTTCGCCGACTGGCTGGAGCGGGAGGGCCGGGCGCTCCTCGAAGGGGACGACATCGCCGTGCTGCGGGACCGCCTGGACGCCTACCGGGCGCGGCGCATCGACGGCCTGCGCCTCACCCTGCCCGGCCCCACCGGCGAGGACGACAGCATCGCCTTCGTGCCCCGCGGCCTCGTCGCCGGCGTGGCCAGCGGCAGTGCGGCGCGCCTGCACCAGGTGCTGGCCGCGCTCGCCACCGGCAACCGCCTGCTGATGGACGACAACGACATCACCCGCAAGCTCGTTTCCGCCCTGCCCACGCCCCTGGCCGCCCGCGTGGAACGCTCGGCGAACTGGGAACAGGCCGGATTCGGCGCCCTGCTCTTCGACGGCCCGGACGCCGAGGCCGACGCCTGGCGGGTGCGCCTGGCCGCCCGTCCCGGCCCCATCGTCGGCCTGCTGCGCCCCGAGCCGGAATACGACCCCGCCCGCCTGGTGCATGAGCGCACCCTGAGCGTGAACACCGCCGCCGCCGGCGGCAATGCCAGCCTGATGGCGATGGGGGCCTGATGGAGGGGAAGAACCGCTGAAAACCCCGCCTGCGGAGAGACGCCCCGCTCCGCAGGCGGCCCGTTGTTAGGGGCATCACGAATGGCAAGAAGAAGAAAACTGCTTATCGTAGCCGGGCACGAACGCCACGCCGTGGCGTGCGGACTGCCCTGAAGCTTCCACCACTGTCGAAAGGAGAGGATTCATGAAGAAAACCCTGCTCGCCACCGCCTGCCTGGCGCTCGGCGCCTATTCCCAGACCAGCCTGGCCGATTTGTCGGTGGCCATCGCCGGCCCCATGACCGGCCAGTACGCCTCGGTCGGCGACCAGATCCGGCGCGGCGCCGAATTGGCCATCGCCGACATCAACGCGCGCGGCGGCGTGCTGGGCGAGAAGCTGAAGCTGGAAGTGGGCGACGACGCCTGCGATCCCAAGCAGGCCGTGTCCGTGGCCAACACCATGGTGAACAAGAACATCGTGTTCATGCACGGCCACTGGTGTTCCAGCTCCACCATCCCCGCCTCCGAGGTGTACAACGAGGCCGACATCCCCATGGCCACCGTGTCCACCAACCCGCAGGTGACCGAGCGCGGCCTGAACAACATCTTCCGCATCATGGGCCGCGACGACCAGCAGGGCCTGGTCGCCGGCGGCTACATCGCCGACCACTTCAAGGGCAAGAAGGTGGCCGTGGTGGACGACAAGAGCGCCTACGGCAAGGGCCTGGCGGACGAGATGGCCAAGGCCGTCGAAGCCAAGGGCGTGAAGCCCACCCTGCGCGAATCCATCACCGCCGGCGAGAAGGACTACTCGGGCCTGGTCACCAAGCTCAAGCAGGCGGGCGTGGAAGTGATGGCCTACGGCGGCTACCACACCGAGGTCGCGCTGATCCTGCGCCAGGCCCAGGCCGCCGGCCTCAAGCTCACGGTGATGAGCGGCGACACCATGACCAACTCGGAACTGGTCACCGCCGCCGGCCCCGCCGCGGACAACGTGCTGTTCACCTTCTCGCCGGACCCGCGCAAGAACCCGGACGCCGCCCCGGTGGTGGAGAAGTTCCGCGCCGCCAAGGTGGAGCCGGAAGGCTACGTGCTCTACGCCTACGCCGCCCTGCAGCTCTTCGAACAGGCCGCCAACGGCGCCAGGAGCACCAAGTACGCGGACCTGGAGAAGGCCCTGCGCAACGGCAGCTTCAAGACCGTGATCGGCGACCTGTCCTTCGACGCCAAGGGCGACCAGAAGGCGCCGGGCTTCGTGGTCTATCGCTGGCAGGGCGGCCAGTACGACTACGCCCGGTAGGAGCGGCCTTGGCCGCGATGCGTTTGTTCCGCATACCGGACGCCGCATCGCGGGCAAGCCCGCTCCCACACCCCACACCATAACGACCTTCCCTCTGCGCACGGCCGCCCGCCATGAACGGGCGGCCGTCGTGCGCGCCACAGCAGGAGACGAGCGTGGCCTACGCACTGCAACAACTCATCAACGGCCTGACGCTGGGTGCCATGTACGGCCTCATCGCGATCGGCTACACGATGGTGTACGGCATCATCGGCATGATCAACTTCGCCCACGGCGACATCTTCATGGTGAGCGCGTTCATCGCGGTCACCGCCTTCACGCTGCTCGCGGCCGCGGACGTCACCTCCATACCGCTGGCGCTGACCTTCGTGCTCATCGTGGCGCTCTTCTTCACCTCGGCCTACGGCTGGGCGGTGGAGCGCACCGCCTACCGCCCGCTGCGCGGTTCCACCCGGCTGGCCCCGCTGATCTCGGCCATCGGCATGTCCATCTTCCTGCAGAACGCGGTGCAGCTCACCCAGGGCGCGCGCGTGAAGCCCATCCCGCCGGTCATCGAAGGCGGCGTGCAACTGTGGAGCACGCCGGCCTTCACGGTGCAGATCGGCTGGAGCCAGTTGCTGATCATCGTCACCACCGTGGTGCTGATGATCGCCTTCACCTGGATGATCACCCAGACCCCCTTCGGCCGGCAGCAGCGCGCCTGCGAGCAGGACCGCACCATGGCGGCCCTGCTGGGGGTGAACGTGGACCGCACCATCTCCCTCACCTTCATGCTGGGCGCGGCCCTGGCCGCGGTGGCCGGGGTGATGGTCACGGTGTACTACGGCGTGGTGGATTTCTTCATCGGCTTCCTGGCCGGCATCAAGGCCTTCACCGCCGCGGTGCTGGGGGGCATCGGCTCACTGCCGGGCGCCATGCTGGGGGGCCTGCTGATCGGCCTCATCGAATCCTTCTGGGCCGCCTACCTGTGGGCGGAATACAAGGACGTGGCCACCTTCGGCATCCTGTGCCTGGTGCTGATGCTGCGCCCCTCGGGCCTGCTGGGCCGGCCTGAAGTGGAGAAGGTCTGATGAGCACCGTCGTCTTCGCCGCCCATGGCATGACCCCGGCCGAGCGCCTGCGCGACGCGGGCTGGATCGCCTTCGTCGCCTTCATCCTCGGCGTTCCGCTGATCGGCCTCACCACCGTGGACGTGGGCGGCCGGCTGGCGGTGAACACCCGCTTCGGCCTGCTCGCTGCCGCGGTCGCCGTGGCCTTCGGCGGCCGCCTCGCCCTGCGCTGGGCCTTCGACCGCCTGGCCGCGCGCAAGGCCAGCCGCCAGCGCGCCGGCAGCGCAATCAGCCGCACCCAGACCATCGCCAACGTGCTGGGCTGGATCGCGCTGGGCGCCGCCGTGGCGCTGCCCATCGCCTTCTCCGACAACCGCTACGTGGTGGATACCGCCACCACGGTGCTGATCTACGTGATGCTGGGCTGGGGCCTCAACGTGGTGGTGGGCCTCGCGGGCCTGCTCGACCTGGGCTACGTGGCCTTCTACGCGGTGGGCGCCTACGCCTACGCGCTGCTGTCCACGCAATACGGCTGGAGCTTCTGGGAGGCGCTGCCGGTCGCGGGCGCCATCGCGGCCGGCTTCGGCATCCTGCTCGGCTACCCCATCCTGCGCCTGCGCGGGGATTACCTGGCCATCGTCACGCTGGGCTTCGGCGAGATCATCCGCGTCATCCTGGTGAACTGGACCGAGTTCTCCGGCGGCCCCAACGGCATCGGCTCCATTCCCCGGCCCAGCTTCTTCGGCCTGGCGTTCACCCGCAGCGCGCCGGAAGGCGGGCACAGCTTCGCCAGCTTCTTCGGCCTGGAATTCTCCGCCATGCACCGGCTGATCTTCCTCTACTACCTGATCCTGGTGCTGGCCCTGCTCACCCATGCCTTCGTCTCGCGCCTGCGCAAGCTGCCGGTGGGGCGCGCCTGGGAGGCCCTGCGGGAGGACGAGATCGCCTGCAAGGCGATGGGCATGAACACCACCCACATCAAGCTCTCGGCCTTCGCCATCGGCGCCATGCTGGGCGGCTTCGCCGGGGTGTTCTTCGCCGCGCGCCAGGGCTTCGTCTCACCGGAAAGCTTCGTGTTCACGGAGTCGGCCATCATCCTCGCCATCGTCGTGCTGGGCGGCATGGGCTCGCAGATGGGCGTGGTGCTGGCGGCCACGCTGCTGGTGTTGATCCCCGAGTTCGGGCGCAACTTCGCCGAATACCGCATGCTGCTGTTCGGCCTGGCCATGGTGCTGATCATGGTGTGGCGGCCGGGCGGCCTGCTGGCCCACCGGGAACCCACGTTGCGTCTTGCCAAGGCGGCGGGAGGTGAGCAATGAGCACCTTGCTGTCCGTCCGCAACCTGAGCATGCGCTTCGGCGGCCTCACCGCCATCGACGACCTGTCGCTGGAAGTACCCGCCGGCAGCATCACCGGCATCATCGGCCCCAACGGCGCCGGCAAGACCACGCTGTTCAACTGCCTGACCGGCTTCTACAAGCCCACTTTCGGCAGCCTGGTGCTGGCCCACCCCACCCGCGGCGACCTGCGCCTGGAGGCCCTGCCCAGCCACCGCGTGGCGCGGGACGCCCAGGTGGTGCGCACCTTCCAGAACATCCGCCTGTTCCCCAAGATGACGGTGCTGGAGAACCTCATCGTCGCCCAGCACAACGTGCTGCAGCGCGCATCGAAGTTCTCCGTCGCCGGCCTGCTCGCCCTGCCCGGCTACCGCAAGGCCGAGCGCGACGCGGTCGAGCGCGCCGCCACCTGGCTGGAGCGCCTGCAGCTCACGCAATACGCGGACCACGCCGCGGGCGCCCTGCCCTACGGCATCCAGCGCCGCATCGAGATCGCCCGCGCCCTGTGCGTGGACCCGGTGCTGCTGTGCCTGGACGAACCGGCCGCCGGCCTCAACCCGCGCGAATCCGCCGAACTCAACGCACTGCTCACCTACCTGTGCGGCGAACTCGGCATCGCCATCCTGCTGATCGAACACGACATGAGCGTGGTGATGAACGTCTCCGACCATATCTGCGTGATCAACTACGGCCGCAAGATCGCCGAAGGCACGCCCGCCGCGGTGCAGAACGATCCGCACGTGATCAAGGCCTACCTGGGCGAGGACGAGGAAGCCGGCGTCATGGAGGAGAGCACGTCATGATGCTGACCATGGAAGGCGTGCACGCCCACTACGGCCACATCCACGCCCTGCGCGGCATCGACGTGTCGGTGCAGGTGGGCGAGATCGTCACCCTGATCGGCGCCAACGGGGCCGGCAAGTCCACGCTGATGATGAGCCTGTTCGGCAACCCAAGGGCCAGCGCCGGGCGCATCGTGTTCGACGGCGAGGACATCACCCGGCTCACCACCCACGAGATCGCCCGCCGCGGCATCGCCCTGGTGCCCGAAGGCCGGCGCATCTTCCCGCGCATGACGGTGCTGGAGAACCTGCAGATGGGCGCGGCCCAGGCCGATCCGGCCAACTACGAGGCGGACATCGCCCGCGTGTATGCCATGTTCCCCATCCTGCAGGAACGCCAGAACCAGCGCGCCGGCACGCTCTCCGGCGGCGAGCAGCAGATGCTCGCCATCGGCCGCGCGCTGATGAGCCGGCCCAAGCTGCTGCTGCTGGACGAACCCTCCCTGGGCCTGGCACCCATCTACATCCGCAAGATCTTCCAGATCGTCCGGGAACTAAACCGGGACCACGGCATGACCATTCTGCTGGTGGAGCAGAACGCCAACCAGGCGCTGCGGGTGGCGCACCGGGGCTACGTGCTGCAGCACGGCGAGATCACCCTGGCGGGCAGCGGCGCGGAACTACTGGCGAGCCCGGAGGTGCGCGCGGCCTACCTGGAAGGCGGCGCGCACGGCTGAGCCCCGCTCCGGCGCGGGGCGCACCGCCGCCCCGCGTCAGCGCGCAGACTGATATCCATATGCATAGATCGTTCTTGCGCCCGCTACCCGCCCGGGTAGACTCGGCGCTTCGTCAACCCGGCGCACGCCGGGTGGCACCGGCAGGAAGCTCGGCGTGATCGAACTGAAACAGGTTGGCAAGACTTACCGGCTGGACGGGCGCGACATTCCCGCGGTGCGGCCCACCGACCTGTTCGTCGAACAGGGGGAGGTGTTCGGCCTGATCGGCCATTCCGGCGCCGGCAAGAGCACCCTGCTGCGACTCATCAACCGGCTGGAAGAACCTTCCGACGGGCGCATCGTGGTGGACGGCGAGGACGTCACCGCGCTGGACCCCGCCGGCCTGCGCGCCTTCCGCCAGCGCGTGGGGATGATCTTCCAGCACTTCAACCTGCTCTCGTCCAAGACCGTGGCGGAGAACATCGGCCTGCCCCTCAAGTTCGCCGGCGGCCGCAGCAAGGCGCAGATCGCCGAGCGGGTCGATGCCCTGCTGGCGCGGGTGGGGCTGGAGGCGCACGCGCGCAAGTATCCGGCGCAACTGTCCGGCGGCCAGAAGCAGCGCGTCGGCATCGCCCGCGCGCTGGCCACCGAGCCCCGGATCCTGCTCTGCGACGAGGCCACCAGCGCCCTCGATCCGCAGACCACCACCCAGGTGCTGCAACTGCTGTCCGACATCAACCGCGAACTGGGGCTCACCATCGTGCTGATCACCCACGAGATGGACGTGATCCGCCGCGTGTGCGACCGCGTGGCGGTGATGGACGCCGGCGCCATCGTCGAGCAGGGCACGGTCGGGGACGTCTTCCTCCACCCCCGGCATCCCACCACGCGCCGCTTCGTGCTCGAAGCGGAGCAGGTGGACGAACACGAGCAACTGCAGGATTTCGCCCACGTGGGCGGCCGCATCCTGCGCCTGACCTTCCGCGGCGACGCCACCTACGCCCCGCTGCTGGGCACGGTGGCGCGCGAGACCGGGGTGGACTACAGCATCCTCGCCGGGCGCATCGACCACATCAAGGACACCCCCTACGGCCAGCTCACCATCGCCCTGATCGGCGGCGACGTGGAGGCCGCCCAGCGCCGCCTGGGCGAGGCCGACGTGCATCTGGAGGTGCTGCGGCCATGAACGCCCTGTTCGCCAACCTCGATCCGGTGGAAATCTGGCAGGCCACGCTGGACACCCTGCTGATGCTGGGCGGCTCCCTGCTGTTCACCGTGCTGTTCGGCCTGCCCCTGGGCGTGCTGCTGTTCCTCACCGGGCCGCGCCAGATGTTCGAGCGGCGCGGCCTGTACGGCCTGCTGTCGGTCGTCGTCAACGCCCTGCGCTCGCTGCCCTTCATCATCCTGCTGATCGTCATGATCCCGGTCACGGTGCTGATCACCGGCACCTCCCTGGGCGTGGCCGGCGCCATTCCACCGCTGGTGGCCGGCGCCACGCCCTTCTTCGCGCGCCTGGTGGAGACCGCGCTGCGGGAGGTGGACCGGGGCATCATCGAGGCCAGCCAGGCCATGGGTGCCACCACCCGCGAGATCGTCCTCGACGCCCTGCTGCCCGAGGCGCGCCCCGGCATCATCGCCGCCATCACCATCACCGCCATCGCCCTGGTGTCCTACACCGCCATGGCCGGCGTGGTGGGCGCCGGCGGGCTGGGCGACCTCGCCATCCGCTTCGGCTACCAGCGCTTCCAGACCGACGTGATGATCGTCACCGTGGTCCTGCTGCTGGTCATCGTGCAGATCCTGCAGTCCATCGGCGACCGGCTGGTGGTGCATTTTTCCCGCAAGTAGTCCCGCTCCCTTGCAACACACTCCACGAGAGGAAAAACCATGAAGAAACTGCTGACCGCCCTGGCCGCCATTGCCGGCTTCTCCGTCCACGCCGCCGACACCCTGAGCGTGGCCGCCACCGCCGTGCCCCACGCCGAAATCCTGGAGTTCGTCAAACCGGCCCTGGCGAAGGAAGGCGTCACCCTCAACGTCAAGGTGTTCACCGACTACGTGCAGCCCAACGTGCAGGTGGCGGAGAAGCGCCTGGACGCCAACTTCTTCCAGCACCAGCCCTACCTGGACGAATTCAACAAGAGCAAGGGCACGAAGCTGGTCAGCGTGGCCGGCGTGCACGTGGAACCCTTCGGCGCCTACTCGCGCAAGATCGGCAACATCGCCGACCTGCCCCAGGGCGCCAGCGTGGTGATCCCCAACGACGCCACCAACGGCGGCCGCGCGCTGCTGCTGCTGGAGAAGGCGGGCGTGATCAAGCTCAAGGACTCCACCAACATCCTCGCCACCCAGAAGGACATCGCCGCCAACCCAAAGGGCATCAAGATCCGCGAACTGGAAGCGGCCACCCTGCCGCGCGTGCTCGACCAGGTGGACCTGGCGCTGATCAACACCAACTACGCGCTGGAAGCCAGGCTCAATCCGAGCAAGGACGCCCTGGCCATCGAAGGCAGCGAGTCGCCCTACGTGAACACGCTGGTGACGCGCGAGGACAACAGGAACAGCCCCGCCGTGCAGAAGCTGGTCAAGGCGCTGCAGACCCCGGAGGTGAAGCAGTTCATCCTCGACAAGTACCAGGGCGCCGTGGTGCCGGCGTTCTGATCCGCTGACCGTTCCCGGACGCGCCGCCGGACGCGTCCATCCTCGATGCGCACGGGCCGTCCCGTCACGGGGCGGCCCGTGCCGTTCCCGCGTAGAAGCAGATGCCCACCCCCACCACTCCCCCCGCCCGCTGGCTGCCCTTCGTCGTTCTCGGCCTGGGCCTCACCGCCATTTCCTTCGGCGCCATCTTCGCCCGCCTGGCCCAGGCCGAAGGCGTGGACTCGCTCGTGGTCGCCACCTGGCGGCTGGGGATCGCCGCCCTGGCCGTCACCCCCATCGCCCTGCTGCAGTCGCGCCGGGACCTGGCCGCCCTGTCCGGCCGGCAGGTGCTGATGGCGCTGGCCGCCGGGCTCTTCCTCGCCGCCCACTTCGCCACCTGGATCAGCTCCCTGGAATACACCTCGGTGGCCTCCAGCACCGCGCTGGTCACCACCAACCCGCTGTGGATCGGGCTGGCCTCCTTCCTGCTCTTCCGCGAGACGCCCACGCGCATGATGCTGGGCGGCATCGCGCTCTCCTTCGGCGGCAGCCTGCTGATCTTCTGGAGCGACAGCCAGAACGCCGGCGCGGGCGCCGACCCGCTCTTCGGCAACCTGCTGGCGCTGATCGGTTCCTGGTGTTTTTCCGCCTACCTGCTGATCGGCCGCCGCCTGCGTGCCGGGCTGGGGCTGGCGGCCTACATCTGGCTGGCCTACGGCGTGGCGGCGCTGTTCCTGGTGAGCGCCAGCGGTATCTCGGGCAGTGCCCTCACCGGCCACAGCGTGGTGGCCTGGGCCGTGCTCGCCGGCATGGCGCTGGGCCCGCAACTGCTGGGCCACACCGCCTACAACTGGTCGCTGCGCCACGTCTCGGCCACCTTCGTCGCCGTGGTCACGCTGGGCGAACCGGTGGGCAGCGCGGCGATGGCCTGGGTGTTCTTCGGCGAAGGCTTCGCGCCGCTGCAACTGGCCGGCTTCGTGCTGCTGCTGGGCGGCATCTACCTCGCCGCGCGGGGCGAGCGTTAATCCTCGGACGGGAGGTGGTACACGTCGCCGGACATGGCGCCGGTATCGCGCTTGCCGGCGCGCAGGTCGCGGTACACCGCGGCGCGCATGATCAGCATCGCCACCACCGGCGCGGTCATCAGGATGAACACCGAGATGATCAGTTCGTGGATCACCGGACGCGACTGGAGCACGCTGAAGTAGATCATCGAGGCGATCAGCAGGCAGCCGGCGCCCAGGGTCACGGTGATGGCCGGGCCGTGGATGCGCTGGTAGAAGGTGGGCAGGCGCATCAGGCCCAGCGCGCCGATCAGCACGATGGCGCCGCCCAGCACCAGCAGCGCCACCACCGGCACGGCGGCCCACAGGGGCAGTTCGGCCGCGGCGTTCATTCGATGATCTCCCCGCGCAGCAGGAACTTGGCCAGCGCGATGGAGGACACGAAACCGGTCAGCGCGATCAGCATCGCCGCCTCGAAATAGACCTGGCTGCCGAAGCGCAGGCCCAGCACCACGGCCAGCAGCATGGCGCACATCCACAGGGTGTCCAGCGCCAGCACGCGGTCCTGGGCGGTGGGGCCGCGCACCAGGCGCACGGCGCAGAACACCATGGACAGGATCACGCACACCAGCACGAAGCCGATCGCCAGTTCCAGCACCGTCGTCACGGGCGCTCTCCTTGCTCGAAGATTTCGATGATGGGTTTCTCGTAGCGGGTCTTGATGGTGTCTATCCACCACTGCTCGTCGTGCAGGTCGAATACGTGCAGCGCGAGCTCGTGGCCGTCGGGCAGGATCTCCACCCACACCGTGCCCGGCGTGGAATTGATCAGGCAGGACAGCAGCGCGAGGCCGTGCGGATCGTGCAGGTCCAGCGGCACGCGGATGAACTGCGAGTTCAGCCCCTCGGGGTTGGCGAACAGGATGATGCGGCTGACGTTGAAGCACGAGCGCACGATCTCCACCAGCGCCATCCACAGCAGCCGGCACAGCACCCAGGGCCGCGCCAGGCGCAGCAGGGGATGAGGCTGCAGCCGCCGGGTCAGCAACGGAATCCCCCATGCCAGCCCGGCGCCGAGCAGCAAATGGGCCGGCTCCGTGCTCTGGTTGAGCAGCAGCCACGCGAGCCACAGCACCAGCGAGGACAGGGGCGACGGCAGCCAGCGCTTCATTGCCCCACCTCCGGCACGTTCGCCGCCCGGCCACCCGCCACGCCCGGCACCACCGGCGCCGACAGCACGCTGTCGATGTACTGCCCGGGCCGGTGCAGGTCGGCGCTGGTGCGCTCCAGGTAGCCGAACACCGGCCCGGCCGCCACCGTCAGCCCTACGCACAGCAGCAGCAGCAGGCCGACCGGCAGCACCTCGGTGGGCTGCAGGCGCGGCGGCATGACCGCTCCGGCGGCCCAGAAGGTGCGCACGCCGAAGCGCATCAGCGCGATGATCGCGGCCAACCCGGAAAACAGGATGAGCCCCATCAGCGCCCAGGAGTAGGGGGTGACCGCCGCGTCGGGGCCCCAGTTCAGCAGCGCATGGAAGAGGCCGAACTTGGCCACGAAGCCGGACAGGGGCGGTAGGCCGGCGATGATCAGCGCGCAGCCGGCGAAGGCCAGGCCGAGGAAGGCCAGCGCGCCGGGGATGCCCACACCGACGGGCTCATCGGGTTTTTCCTCGATGGCGAAGGCTTCCATGGTCACCGCCAGCAGCGCGGCGCCCGGCGAGCGGATGCGCTCGATGAGTTCGATCAGCAGCATGAAGGCGGCCATGGCCATGGTCGAGCCGAGCAGGTAGTAGAGCCCCGCGGTGACCAGCGCCGGCTGGCCGTAGCCGACCACCGCCAGCAGGGTGCCGGAGGACACGATGGCGCCGTAGCCGGCCAGCCGCCCGGGCACCTCGCTCGCCAGCAGGCCGGCGGCGCCGAACAGGATGGTGGCCATGCCGCCCCACAGCAGCGCCTCGTAGCCGAAACCGGCGGCGGCCCCCGCCTCGTCCGAGAACAGCAGCAGCCACAGGCGCAGGATGGCGTAGGCGCCCACCTTGGTCATCAGCACCAGCATCGCGGCCACCGGCGGCGAGGCGGCGGCATAGGTGGTGGGCAGCCAGAAGCCCAGCGGCCACATGGCGCTCTTGACCAGGAAGGCGATCGCCAGCACCGCCACGCCCACCTCCAGCAGCACCACGTCGGTGCCCGTCAGCGCGGGCACGCGCACCGCCAGGTCGGCCATGTTGAGCGTGCCGGTGCTGGCGTAGATCAGCGCCGTGCCGATCAGGAAGAACAGCGAGGCGGCCAGGTTGACGGCGATGTACTGCAGCCCGGCGCGGATGCGCGTGGTGTTGTAGCCGTGCAGCAGCAGGCCGTAGGAGGCCGCCAGCATGACCTCGAAGAAGACGAACAGGTTGAACAGGTCGTGGGTCAGAAAGGCGCCGTTGACGCCCATCAGCAGGAACTGGAACAGGGAATGGAAATGCACGCCGACGCGGCTCCAGCGCTGCGCCGAATACACCAGCGCGGCCAGCGCCAGCACCGCGGCGAGCAGCAGCATCAGCGCGGCCAGGCGGTCGGCCACCAGCGCGATGCCGAAGGGCGCGGCCCAGTTGGCGGCCAGATAGACGCCGATGCCGGTGGGCCACTGCTCGCCGTCGGCCATCCCCATCAGCACCAGTGCGGTGGCGAGCAGGCCCAGCACGGAGGCGAAGTTCACGCCGTACTTGAGACGGTGGTGGCTCTCGTTGAGGGGCAGCAGCAGCGCGCCGCACAGCAGCGGCAGCAGCACCGGCACGAGGATCAGGTGCTGCATCCAGGAAGGAAGGCTCATTCGTCGCCCTCCTCGCCGTCCACGTGGTCGGTGCCGGTCAGCCCGCGCGAACCGATCATGACCACGAGATAGAGCGCGGTGGTGGCGAAGCCGATGACGATGGCGGTCAGCACCAGCGCCTGGGGCAGCGGATCGGCGTAGGCCGACGGATCGGGCGGGCCGTCGCCCAGCGTGAGCGGCGGCGCATCCACCCACAGCCGCCCCATGATGAAGATGAACAGGTTGACGGCGTAGGACATCAGCAGCAGCCCGGTGATGAGCTGGAAGGTGCGCGGGCGCAGCACCAGCCACAGGCCGGAGCCGAACAGCACGCCGATGGCCACCGCGATGACGATCTCCATCAGGCGGCCTCCTGCCTTGCGGCCGCGCGCGTCTCGGCCGGACTGCCGGCGGGCAGGCGGTGGCTGCGGATGGACTGGTGGGCCAGCGCGACCAGGATCAGCATCGTGGAACCGACCACCACCATGAATACCCCGAGGTCGAACATGAAGGCGCTGGGCACGTGCACCTCGCCCACCAGCGGCAGGTTCAGGTGGGCGGTATGGCTGGTGAGGAAGGGATAGCCCAGCAGCCAGGCGCCCAGGCCGGTCAGGCAGGCCACCACCAGCCCCCACGCCATCCAGCGCTGCGGGCGCAGGTGCAGACGGGATTCCACCCAGGTGGTGCCAGCGAGCATGTACTGGGCGATGACCCCCACCGCGAAGATCAGCCCGGCGACGAAGCCGCCGCCCGGCAGGTTGTGGCCGCGCATGAAGAAGTAGGCCGCGGCCAGCGCCATGAAGGGCAGCAGCGCGCGCACATACACGCCGGGCACCAGCAGGTAGCCGTGCTCGGCCTGCTCGGCGGGGGTCTGCGTGGAGGCCGGATCGATCTTGCTCTCCTGCTGGGCGGGCAGCGCGACGCTTTCCGGCGCCGGACGGAAGCGGCGCAGCAGCGCGTAGACGGTGAGCGCGACGATGGTCAGCACAGTGATCTCGCCCATGGTGTCGAAGCCGCGGAAATCCACCAGCAGCACGTTGACCGCGTTGGTGCCGCCGCCCTCGGAGAGGGCGCGCAGCAGGAAGAAGTCGCCGATGCTGGGCGGCTGCGGGCGCATCAGCACCACGTAGCTCAGCACCGCCATCGCCAGCCCGCCGGCCACCGCCACGGTGAAGTCCCGCGAGCGCCGCAGCCAGACGCTGTGCGGGATGCGGATGTTCAGTTCGCGCGGCACGATGCGCGGCGGCAGCCAGCGCAGGCCGAGCAGGATCAGCACCGTGGTGACCGTCTCCACCATCAACTGGGTCAGCGCCAGGTCCGGCGCCGACAGCCACAGGAAGGTCATGCTGGTGACGATGCCAGTGCCGCCGACCAGGATCAGCGCCGCCAGGCGGTGGTACTTGGCCTGCCAGGCGGCGGCCAGCGCGCAGCCGCAGCCGATGACCCACATCAGCGCGAACAGCGGATCGGCGCCGGCGAGCACGGCCGGATCGAAGCGCGGGCGCGGCAGCGGCTGCACCAGCAGCGCCGGCACCACCAGCAGGGCCAGCATCAGCAGCAGCAGTTGCGGCTGCAGGCGCCTGGTGCCGAGCCATTTCACCAGCCAGGCCGCGCCCGCGGACAGGCGCAGCATGGTGGTCTCGTAGGCCTGCGCGCCGCTGAAGCGGTGCAGCACCGGCACGCGCTCGCGCGCCGCGAGGCCGTAGTAGCGCCGCAGCAGCAGGTAGAACAGCACGCCGCCCACCAGTGCGGCCAGGCTCATCATCAGCGGCAGATTGAAGCCGTGCCACATGGCCAGGTTGTAGTCCGGCGTGCGTTCGCCCAGCACCGACACCACCGCGTTCTCCAGCACCGGCCCGACGCTCACCCCGGGCGCCACGCCGACCACCAGGCACAGCAGCACCAGGCACTCCACCGGAAAGCGCATCCAGCGCGGCGGCTCGTGGGGCACCCGCGGCAGGTCGTCCGGCAGCGTGCCGAAGAACACGCTGATGAAACGCAGCGAATAGGCCACGCTGAAGACGCCCATGGCCACCGCGGCCCACGACAGCCACCAGCTCTCGGCGCCGCCCACCAGCAGCGTCTCGGCGAAGAACATTTCCTTGGACAGGAAGCCGTTGAGCAGCGGCACCCCGGCCATCGCGCCGCTGGCCACGATGGCCAGCGTGGCGGTGATCGGCAGCGCGCCGTGCAGGCCGCGCAGCACGCGCATGTCGCGGGTGCCGGTTTCGTGGTCGATGATGCCCGCGGCCATGAACAGGGAGGCTTTGAAGGTGGCGTGGTTCATGGTGTGGAAGATCGCCGCCACCATCGCCAGCGGCGTGCCGATGCCGAGCAGCAGGGTGATCAGGCCCAGGTGGCTGATCGTCGAGTAGGCCAGCAGCCCCTTCAGGTCGTGCTGGAAGATGGCCGTGAAGGCGCCGATCAGCAGCGTGCACACCCCCGCCCCGCCCACGATCCAGGTCCATTCGGGGGTGCCGGACAGGGTCGGCCACAGGCGCATCAGCAGGAACACGCCGGCCTTCACCATGGTGGCCGAATGCAGGTAGGACGACACCGGCGTGGGGGCGGCCATGGCATGCGGCAGCCAGAAATGGAAGGGGAACTGCGCGCTCTTGGTGAGCGCGCCCAGGGCGATCAGCACCAGGGCCGGCACGTACCACTCGTGGGCCTGGACCGCCTGGCCCACGGACAGCACCACGTCCAGTTCGTAGCTGCCGGCGATGTGGCCCAGGATCAGCACGCCCGCGAGCAGGCACAGACCGCCCGCGGCGGTGACCGTGAACGCCATGCGCGCGCCGCGGCGGGCGTCGATGCGGTGATGCCAGTAGCCGATGAGCAGGAAGGAGGTGATGCTGGTGAGCTCCCAGAACACCACGAGCTGGATCAGGTTGCCCGACAGCACCACGCCCAGCATGGAGCCCATGAAGGCGAGCAGGAAGGAGAAGAAGCGCGGCACCGGGTCTTCCGGCGACATGTAGTAGCGCGCATACACCACCACCAGCAGGCCGATGCCCAGCACCAGCAGCGCGAACACCCAGGCCAGCCCGTCCATGCGCAGGGAGAAGCTCACGCCCTGCAGCGGCATCCATTCGCGGCGGTAGTGCAGCACCTCTCCGCCGCCCGGCTGGTACAGATACACCACCACCAGCAGGCCGATCAGCGCCACCAGGCCGGCCAGCCACGCCTCCCGGTTGCGGGCGTTGGACGGCATGCAGGCGGCGACGACGCTGCCGATGAAGGGCAGCACCACCAGAAGCAGCAGGAGATGCTCGGATGTGGGCATGGAAGGGGCTTTGAACGAAGCGGGAACTACAGCATGGATCGTGCCATATTTGAACTACGGATAACACCCGGACATCGGGCCTGTCGACATGATTTCCCGCCCGATGCTACCCGAACATCATCCGAATGCCCTCTTCCGGCGCGTCGGACTCCCCCGCCGCCGCCCGGGTTCCCCCGGGCAAAAAATCCCTCGCCCCGCCCCCTACCCCTTATAATCGGCCGTTTCACGTCAACCTCTGGAGTAAAACGTGCTGATTTCCAACGCATACGCCCAGGCCGCCGACGCTGCGCAAGGGGGCGGCCTGCTCGGCCTGATGCCGCTGATCCTGATGTTCGTGGTGTTGTGGTTCCTGATGATCCGCCCGCAGATGAAGCGCGCCAAGGAACACAAGGCCATGGTCGAAGCGCTGGCCAAGGGTGACGAGGTGGTGACCGGCGGCGGCATCGCCGGACGCGTCGCCGAAGTGGGCGACAGCTTCGTGCAGATCGAGATCGCCGCCAACACCGTGGTCGCCGTGCAGAAGCAGGCCGTCGCCACGGTGCTGCCCAAGGGCACGCTGAAGACGCTCTGAGCAGCGTTCCCCGGCCGGCCACCCAAGGCCGGCCGTACCCGCCGGCGTAGGCCGGCCCCCCGCCTTCCTGACTCTCCGGCCATGAATCGCTATCCCCTCTGGAAGAACCTCCTGATCGGTCTGATCCTGTTGTGGGGGGTGCTCTACACCCTGCCCAACTTCTACGGCGAAGTGCCCGCGGTGCAGGTCTCCAGCGCCAAGGCCACGCTGAAAGTCGACCCCGCGGCCCTCGGCGGGCAGGTCGAAGAGGCGCTGCGCTCCGCCGGCATCGGCCATACCGGCTTCTTCTCCGACGCCAACAGCCTGCGCTTCCGCTTCGCCGGCACCGAGGATCAGATCCGCGCCCGCGACGTCATCGAGAACACCCTCAACCCGGACCCGCAGAATCCGTCCTACATCGTCGCGCTGAACCTGCTCTCGGCCTCGCCCAACTGGCTGACCGCCATCCGCGCGCTGCCCATGTACCTGGGCCTGGACCTGCGCGGCGGGGTGCATTTCCTGCTGCAGGTGGACATGCCGGGCGCGCTCACCAAGCGCCTGGACTCCACCGCCGGCGACCTGCGCACGCTGATGCGCGACCGCAGCGTGCGCCATGCGGGCATCACCCGCGAGGGCAACACCGTGGTGCTGCGCTTCCGCGACGCCGAGCAGCGCGAGACCGGGCGCCGCGCGATCCAGAACACCACCGCCGACCTGCAGCTCACCGACCGCGACGACGGCGCCGACGACCTGAAGCTGGTCGCCACCCTCACCGCGCAGGCGCAGCAGACCATGCGCGACTTCGCCATCAAGCAGAACATCACCACGCTGCACAACCGCATCAACGAACTCGGCGTGGCCGAACCGGTGATCCAGCAGCAGGGCGCGGACCGCATCGTCGTGCAACTGCCCGGCGTGCAGGACGTGGCCAAGGCCAAGGACATCCTGGGCCGCACCGCGACGCTGGAAGTGCGCATGGTGGACGACACCCCGGGCGCGCTGGAAGCGGCGCTGGCCGGCAACGTGCCCTTCGGCACCGAGCTCTACACCGAGCGCGGCGGCCCCCCGCTGCTGGTCAAGCGCCAGGTGGTGCTGACCGGCGACCGCCTCACCGACGCCCAGCCCGGCTTCGACGGCCAGACCAACGAACCGGCCGTGCATCTGACCCTGGACGCCGCCGGCGCGCGCATCTTCCGCGACGTCACGCGGGAGAACGTGGGCAAGCGCATGGCCATCCTGCTGATCGAGAAGGGCAAGGGCGAGGTCGTCACCGCGCCGGTGATCCGCACCGAGATCGGCGGCGGCCGGGTGCAGATTTCCGGCCGCATGACCACCACCGAGGCCAACGACGTGGCCCTGCTGCTGCGCGCCGGGTCGCTCGCCGCGCCCATGGAGATCATCGAGGAGCGCACCGTCGGCCCCAGCCTGGGCGCCGACAACATCGCCAAGGGCTTCCACTCCACGCTGTGGGGTTTCGTCGCCATCGCGGCGTTCATGTGCATCTACTACGCCCTGTTCGGCATCGTGTCCTCCATCGCGCTGGCCGCCAACCTGCTGCTGCTGGTGGGGCTGCTGTCGCTGCTGCAGGCCACGCTGACCCTGCCCGGCATCGCCGCCATGGCGCTGACGCTGGGCATGGCGATCGACGCCAACGTGCTGATCAACGAGCGCATCCGCGAGGAACTGCGCAACGGCGCGAGCCCGCAGGCGGCCATCGCCGCCGGCTACGAGCGCGCCTGGGGCACCATCCTGGACTCCAACGTGACCAGCCTGATCGCGGGCATCGCGCTGCTCGTGTTCGGCTCCGGGCCGGTGCGCGGCTTCGCGGTGGTGCACTGCCTGGGCATCCTGACCTCGATGTTCAGCGCCATCCTCGTCTCGCGCATGCTGATCAACTTCATCTACGGCCGCCGGCGCAAGATCGAAAGCGTTTCCATCGGCCAGATCTGGAAGCCGGACAACCAGTAAGCGCGGCAAGGAACAGCGATCATGGAATTTTTCCGCATCAGGAAAGACATCCCCTTCATGCGCCACGCGATGGTGTTCAACATCATCTCGCTGGCGACCTTCATCCTCGCCGTGTTCTTCCTCGCCACGCGCGGCCTGCACCTGTCGGTGGAGTTCACCGGCGGCACGCTGATCGAAGTGAGCTACAGTGAGCCGGCCGAGCTCGAACCGATCCGCCAGGCACTGGCGGCCGACGGCTACACCGACATGCTGGTGCAGAACTTCGGCAGCGCACGGGACGTGCTGATCCGCCTGCCCAACCGCGACAACGTGGACAGCAAGAGCATCGCCGACAACGTCGTGGCCACGCTGGGCCGGCTCGGCACCTCGGCTCCGGAGCTGCGCCGCGTCGAGTTCGTCGGCCCGCAGGTGGGCAAGGAACTCGCCAGCGACGGCGCCATGGCCCTGCTGCTGGTGATCTTCGGCATCGTCATCTACCTGGCCCTGCGCTTCGAATGGCGCCTGGGGGTGGCGACCATCATCGCCAACCTGCACGACGTGGTCATCATCCTGGGCTTCTTCGCCCTCTTCCAGTGGGAATTCTCCCTGGCCGTCCTGGCGGCCACCCTGGCGGTGCTGGGCTACTCGGTGAACGAATCCGTGGTGGTCTTCGACCGGGTGCGCGAAACCTTCCGCAAGAAGCGCGGCCTCAGCACCCTGCAGGTCGTGGACCACGCCATCACCAGCACCATCTCCCGCACCATCATCACCCACGGCAGTACGCAGATGATGGTGCTGTCCATGCTGGTCTTCGGCGGCGAGACGCTGTTCTACTTCGCGCTCGCGCTCACCATCGGCATCTGCTTCGGCATCTACTCCTCGGTGCTGGTGGCGAGCCCGCTGGCGGTGTGGCTGGGCATGTCGCGGGAGCAGTTCGTCAAGCCGAAGAAGGAAAAGCAGGAGGCGGTGGTGTAAGGCCGCCGCACCCGAAAACGAAAGAGGGCGCCCGCGGGCGCCCTCTTCTTTTCTGCGATGCCGGTGCCGCTCAGACGGCGAACACCTGCTTCACCTTCAGCGTCTCGCCCCGCTCCGCGAGGCCGATCAGACGGTCGATGTTGGGGTGCTTGCCGGGGTTCCCGCGCGCGTCCTCGGTGTGCTCCGCGTACAGTTCCAGGCCCTTCTTCGCCGCTTCGGGGGAGATGGCGCCGTAGAGCTGGGCGAGGTGGTTGTACACCGCCAGCGAGCCAGCCTGGCCGGGCTTGTTTTCGATGGTGGCGACCACCGTATCGCCGGTGCCGATCAGGTTCAACGCGGCCAGATGGGAGACGCCCGGCAGGGTCTTGAGGTTGTCGGCAAAAGCCATCGTTCTTCTTCCTCGATGTAGCGAACCGCCCCTGTAGGAGCGGCCTTGGCCGCGATGCGGCGGTTCTCTGTACCAATGAGGCCGGCATCGCGGCCAAGGCCGCTCCTACACGCGGCGCGCCAGTTCGGCGGCCTTGCCCACGTAGCTCGCCGGTGTCATGGCCAGCAGGCGCTCGCGCTCGGACTGCGGGATCGCCAGCGCAGCGATGAATCCGTGCAGCGCCTCGCGGGTGATGCCCTTGCCGCGCGTCATCGCCTTCAGTTGCTCGTAGGGGTTCTCCAGCCCGTAGCGGCGCATCACCGTCTGCACCGGCTCGGCCAGTACCTCCCAGCATTCGGCCAGGTCCGCCGCCAGGCGCGCCGGCTCGGCTTCCAGCTTGTTCAACCCGCGCAGGGCGGAGTCGAGCGCCAGCACGGTGTGGCCGAAGCCCACGCCCATGTTGCGCAGCACGGTGGAATCCGAGAGGTCGCGCTGCATGCGCGACACCGGCAGCTTCTCGGAGAAGTGGCGGAACACCGCGTTGGCCACGCCCAGGTTGCCTTCCGCGTTCTCGAAGTCGATGGGATTGACCTTGTGGGGCATGGTGGACGAACCCACCTCGCCTTCCTTGAGCTTCTGCTTGAAGTAGCCCAGGGAGATGTACATCCAGATGTCGCGGCAGGCGTCGATGAGGATGGTGTTGGCGCGCGCCGCGGCGTCGAACAGCTCGGCCATGGCGTCGTGGGGTTCGATCTGGATGGTGTAGGGATTGAACTCCAGCCCCAGGGACTCGATGAAGCGGCGGTTGAAGCCCTCCCAGTCGAATTCCGGCCAGGCGGACAGGTGGGCGTTGTAGTTGCCCACCGCGCCGTTGAACTTGGCGGTGAGGGACACCCCCGCGATCTGTGCGCGGGCACGCAGCAGGCGGGCGGCGATGTTGGCCATCTCCTTGCCCAGCGTGGTCGGGCTGGCGGGCTGGCCGTGGGTGCGCGACAGCATGGGCAGCTCGGCCAGGCCGTGGGCCAGGGTGCGGAAGCGCGCGATCACGGCGTCCAGCGCCGGCAGCAGTACCTCGTCCCGCCCGCCACGCAGCATCAGCGCGTGGGAAGTGTTGTTGATGTCCTCCGACGTACACGCGAAATGGATGAATTCCGACACTTTCATCACTTCCGCGTTGTGGCCCAGGCGCTTCTTGAGCCAGTACTCCATGGCCTTCACGTCGTGGTTGGTGGTGGCCTCGATGGCCTTCACGGCCTCGCCGTCGGCCGGCGAGAAGGCGGCCACCACGGCATCCAGTTCGGCCACGGTGGCGGCGGAGAAGGGGGCGATCTCGGCCAGCGCCGGCTCGGCCGCGAGCGCCTTCAGCCATTCGACCTCCACGCGCACGCGGTTGCGGATCAGGCCGTGCTCGGAGAAGTGGTCGCGCAGGCCGGCCACCTTGGCGTGGTAGCGGCCGTCGAGCGGGGAGAGCGCGGTAAGGGCGAAAGCGGACATGGCGGGTCTTCCGGACAAAGAGTGCTATTTTACCGTTCACCCGGCACGCGACAGCAGCAGATCGGGTGCAGAACTTGCATCGCCCACGTGTTCCAACCCCCGAGAGCAGGCCGCAACGTGAGCAATTCCGAGAAATACCGTATCCAGGTGGAGGCCGTCGCCGAATACGTCGCGGAACAATCCGATCCCGACGACGACCGCTACGTGTTCGCCTACCGCATCACCGTCACCAATACCGGCACCGTCTCCGCGCAACTGATCAGCCGGCACTGGGTCATCACCGACGGCACCGGCAAGCAGCAGGAGGTGCGCGGCCTCGGTGTGATCGGCGAACAGCCCGTGCTCGCCCCGGGCGAGAAGTTCGACTACACCAGCGGTTCGAGCATCGCCACCGCGGTGGGCACCATGCACGGCAGCTACCAGATGGTGGCCGAGGACGGCCACAAGTTCGAGGCCGAGATTCCGCCCTTCATGCTGGCGATGCCGCGCGTGCTGCACTGATCCCGGCCGGTGCCCGGCACCCGTGTCGCCCGATACGCCTAAAGACATAGATCTGGATCAAGTTTTTTGCCTTGCATCTGGCATCGACCGTTGTCGCGCGACGCCCGAACGGGCATACTCCGCCCTTGATACGAAGTACAAAGTCGCAACGCAACGGGATACGTAATCGTGGTCAATCAACGCAGCGACGCCAGGGGCGAATGGACCGGCCCGCAGGGCACCATCCTTTTCCGGCCGGACGAACTCGCCGAAGTGATCGCTTCGCCGTCGGCCGACAGTGAAGGCGACGTCGAACGCGCCGCCCTGGTCGGCATCACGCCGCCCTTCGAGGACCAGCGCTTCGTTCTCAAGCGCGGCAAGACGCTGATCGGCCGCCGCGAGGACAACGACATCATCCTGCCGGACGACAGCGTGTCCTCCCAGCACGCCTGGATCCTGCACGAGGACGGGAGCTACCGCGTCATCAACATGCTGTCGACCAACGGCACCTTCGTCAATGACGAGCGGATTCACGACCATACGCTGAGCGAGGGCGACCGCATCCGCCTGGGCCGCGCCGAGTTCGTCTTCCACGGCGGGCTGCCGCCGGTCCGCCCCAAGGCCGTGCAGACCGGCGTGCCGGGCTGGGTGTGGGGCGCGGCGGCCCTGGTGCTCGCCCTCGCCGCGGCCGCCCTGCTCGCCTTCTGAGCCCGGCGCCCATGTCCGTCACGCTCGGGCGCTACATCCTGCGCGGAGAGCTCGGCAGCGGGGCGACCTCCATCATCCACCGCGGCTACGATCCGCGCATCCGGCGCATCCTCGCCATCAAGACGCTGCGCCCGGAATACGCCGAGCGCGAGGAATACCGCTACCGCTTCCTGTCCGAGGCGCGCGCCGCGGGCACCCTCACCCACCCCGGCATCGTCACCATCTTCGACGTGGGCGTGGTCAACGGCGTGCCCTTCATCACCATGGAGCTGCTGGAAGGGCCGACGCTGGCGTCCTTCGTCGAACGCCACGGGCGCCTGCCCCTGCGCATGATCCTGCGCATCGTCACGCAGATCGCCGACGCGCTCGACTACGCCCACCGCCAGGGCGTGGTGCACCAGGACATCAAGCCGGAAAACATCGTCGTCACCAGCGAGAGCGGCAACGTCAAGGTGATGGATTTCGGCATCGCCCGTCTGCGCCACAAGGCCGAACGCGACAACGCCACCGACGGCGTGGCCGGCACGCCGCACTACATGTCCCCGGAACAGATCCGCGGCGGCGCCGTGGACGGACGCACCGACCTCTACGCCCTCGGGGTGCTGCTCTACTGGCTGCTGGCCGGACACACGCCGTTTCGCACCAACAACGTGCCCGACCTGCTGCGCAAGGTGCTCAAGGAGCCGCTGCCGCCGCTCAAGCCGTTGGACCCGGCCACGCCGGAAGCCCTGCTGGACTTGGTGCGCACGCTGCTGGCCAAGGACCCCGCCGAACGCTACCAGACCGCGGCCGAACTGATCGAGGACCTGCGCCGCATCGACGACGCGCTGGCCGAGCGCGAAACCGCCTGGCACGGCCGCCGCATCATCCCCATCCGCGTACGCTGGACCGCGCTGATGGGCATGCTGGTGGCGGTCACCGTGGCCCTCGGCATGGCCGTGGTGTACTACAAGCAGAACCAGGCCATGACCCGCGTCGCCTTCGACTTCGGGCTCACCCTCACCCGCACGCTGGCCACGGAAAGTGCCGAGGACCTGCTGCTCGACGACCGCATCGCCATCCAGGCGCTGGTGGACGAGATGGTGCTCAACCGGGAGATCGTCTACATCGCCGTCAGCGACCGCAGCGGCCGCATCGTGGCGAGCACCGATGAGGCCCTGCTCGGCGCCGACGGCGGCGACCTGCCCACCGGACGCCACCTGCTCAGCCGCGACGACCAGGCGGTTTACGAAGTGGCCGACGCCGAGGGCCACTCCTATTTCCTGTTCGACACCCCGGTGCAGTACCAGGCCCACGAGCTCGGCCACCTGCGCGTGGGACTGGCCACCAACGCCGTACAGGCGGCCAATCGCACCACGCTGGCGGCGATGGTCGCGGTCATGCTGGTCATCCTGGTGACGGTCTTCATCGGTGCCTACATGCTGTCGCGGCGGCTCGCCGTGCCGCTGGAGATCCTGCGCCGGGCGCTGGGCCACATCGCCCAGGGGCGTTTCGGCAGCCGCATCCGCATGCGCCGCAACGACGAATTCGAACGCCTGTTCGCGGCCTACAACAGCATGGCGGATTCACTGGAAGCGCGCATGTTCGTGGCCCACTCCGCCCGGCGCAACGCCGCGGTGCCCAGCGGCAAGCCCGCGGAGCCCGCCACGCGCATGGTCGAAACCGAGACGCGCCTCGCGCGCAAGGCGGGCCCCGCCACCAGGCGCTGAAAGATCAGGATGCGTCCAGCTCGTTCAGGCGCCGCTTGATCTCCAGCGCGCGCGTGCGATAGCCCCGTGCCGGCTCGAACGTGGGGTCGAGGGCGAGCGCCTTGTCCCACAGCGCAATCGCCTCGTCCAGACGCTGGTTGCGGTAATGCACCACCGCCGCTTCGTGATAGCCCGCCACGAGCTTGCGCCCGATCTCCTGGTGATGCTGCTGCGCCGGCTCCAGACCGGGCGAAAGCGCCAGCGCCAGGCCGAAGGCCCGGTGCGCGGCTTCCAGATGCCCGGCGCGCATCAGCTTGATCCCCTGTTCCTGGTGCTCCCGCGCCGACTCCGCGGTTTCGACGGCTTTGGACGCTTCGGCGGGCCGCGGCTCCCTGGCCGCCGGCCGCTGCGGCGCTGCTGCCTGCTCCGCCTCGTCCCGCTGCGTCGTTTCCTCGGCCCGCGGCTCCTTCTCCCGCTCGGCCTCCAGCCGGGCGGGCGGCGGCACGGGCCGCTGGCGCGGTATCTTCAGCGCCTGCCCCACGTTCAGCCCCTTGGCCGGGGAGATGCCGTTGTAGCGGGCGAGACCGACGAAATACATGGCATCGCCCAGGTGGCGCTTCGCCAGACCGCCCAGCGTCTCGCCGGAGCTGACCACGTGGCGGCGATGCTCCTCGCCGAAAACGGCCACCGGGTCGGAGTCGAGCTGGTACAGCAGCTTTCTGGCCACACCGCTGCCCGGCTCGCGTTTCAGGTAGGCCACGAGCGCTTCGCGCGCCTCGCTGTTGCGCCCGCGCTCCAGCATCCTGATGATCGTGGAAAGATTGCGCACCGGCGCCTGGGGTTTGGCCTTGCTGGCCGGCGCGCTGGGCTCGGGCGCGGCAGCAGGCTTGGCCACCGGCTTGGCTGCCGGCTCCGCCGGGGCCGTCGCTGCCGGACGCAGGAACGGCGGAAGATGGGAGCAGGCACCGAGCGTCAGTGAGAGAGCGAGCAGCAAGTAGCCCGATCGTATGGTCATGGCATGTCTTTCCGTCATCTGAAGGCGTGAAACAGTCCCATCGCCAGCGCCGCGAAAACGGCCGCATACAGCGGCCACAGTTGCCGGTGCGCCATGCGCAGGGGTTCCCCGGCCGGCTGCAGCACGGCCACCGTCGCGTTGTCACCATCCGCGCCGCCGCGTCCGGCGGCGATCTCCACCCAACGCGTACAGGCCGCTGCCGCATCGGCTTCCCGCAGCAGCCCGGCCATCTCGGCGCCGGAAACCCGTTCCCAGAAGCCGTCCGTGCACAGCACGAAGCCGGTCCCGGCGCTCACCTGCATCTGTCCGTGGGTGGTCTGTACGGTCTCGTCCGCGCCGAGCCCGCGCAGCAGCTTGTTCTGCTCGGGGTGTGCGGCAACGGCGTCCGCGTCGATGCGCCCGCAGCGCACCAGTTGCTGCACCACCGTGTGATCCTCGGTGCGGCATACCGGCAGGCCGTCGCGAAAACCATACACCCGGCTGTCGCCCACATGCACCCACCACGCCCGCTCCGGGGTGGCGAGCAGGGCCGCCACCGTGGAGCCGCCCGCCTCGCCGCCATCCTGCGCACCGCGCCGGATCTCGGCGTGCGCCTCCTGGCACAGGGTTTCCAGGAACGCGCCCGGATCGGCCGGAGGATCGGCCCGCCCGCCCCACAGGCGAGCGGCGGTGTCGATCACCACCTGGGCAGCCAGGTCCCCGCCCTGCCGCCCGCCCATGCCGTCGGCCACGACGAGCAGATGAACCGTGCCGTCCGCGCTGACGAAGCAGGCGGCGCGATCCTGCTGCACCGGCCGTCCGCCGATATGGGCTGCGTATCCTGCACGTTTCGACCCCCTCATTCCGCCTCCGCGCCGTCGCCGTCCCGTGGCAGGCCGGCCGCATGCGGCCTCGGGCGGGCCGCGTCATCGCGTCGGATGTTACGGGGTAACGACAGCTTGGGCAAACTGCATAACGGCCGTCCGCGCCGTTGACAGCGGGCCGGGCGGAGTGTGCAATGGGGCATGACTGTAAGAACGCACAGTATCAAGATACACAGCCCCCCGGTGGCGCACGTGGCCGGCGTGCGCGGACGCGGCAGCACGTTCAATCCGCATGCGCGCTTTCTCGCCCTGCAGCGCGAGGCGGAAGCCGACGCCGCCGCGGACGGCGGCCCGCCCACGCAACTGACCGCGGAAAGGGCACGCAGCATCCTCAGCTACAACCGTTCACCGGACCTGCCCTTCGACCGCTCCATCAACCCCTACCGCGGCTGCGAGCACGGCTGCATCTACTGCTACGCGCGCCCCAGCCACGCCTACATGGACCTGTCGCCGGGGCTGGATTTCGAAACGCGCCTGTTCTACAAGCCGGACGCGCCCGAACTGCTGCGGCGCGCACTGGCACACCCGCGCTACCGCTGCGCACCCATTGCGCTGGGCACCAACACCGACTGCTGGCAGCCGGCCGAACGCAGGCTGAGACTCACCCGCCGCGTGCTGGAAGTGCTGCTGGAATGCCGCCATCCCGTCGCCATCGTCACCAAGTCCGCGCTGATCGAGCGCGACCTCGACCTGCTAGGCGAATTCGCCCGGCTGGGCCTGGTGCGGGTCACGGTCAGCGTCACCACCCTCGACGACGCCCTGGCGCGTCGCCTGGAGCCCCGCGCGTCGCGCGGGGAACGGCGCCTGGCGACGATTGCCGCGCTGCGGGCGGCGGACATTCCGGTGGGGGTGTTCTTCGCGCCGCTGATCCCGGCGCTCAACGACCATGAGCTGGAATCCGTCGTGGAAGCCGCCCACGCGGCCGGCGCGGACCAGGCCGCCCATGTGCTGCTGCGCCTGCCGCGGGAGGTGCAGCCCTTGTTCGAGGATTGGCTGGCGACGCACTACCCGGCGCGCGCCGCCCACGTCATGAGCGTACTGCGCCAGAGCCGCGGCGGGCTGGCCAACGATCCCCGCTTCGGCCACCGCATGCGCGGCGAAGGCCCCTTCGCCCGCCTCTACGGCCAACGCATGGCCCGCGTGCGCGAACGCCTGGGGATGGTGCCGCACGGCATGGAGGAACTGCGCTGCGATCTCTTCCGCGCCCCGGCGAATCCCGCCGGCGAGCCGCCCGTGCAGGGCAGCCTGTTCTGACGGCAGGGATCAGCTCCGGTAGTCGGCGTTGATCTTGACGTAGTCGTAGGAGAAGTCGCAGGTCCATACCGTGGCGGCGGCGCTGCCGCGGGCGAGATCGATGCGCACCGTCAGTTCGCTGTGGGCCATGATGCGCGCACCGGCCTCTTCCACGTAGCTCGCCGCGCGGCCGCCGTGCTCGGCCACCAGCACGCTCTCGTCCGGATTGCCCAGCCACACCCGCAGGCGGCTCACGTCCAGGTCGTCGATGCCGGCGTAGCCGATGGCCGCGAGGATGCGACCCAGGTTGGGGTCGGAGGCGAAGAAGGCGGTCTTGACCAGCGGCGAATGGGCCACGGCGTAACCCACCTTGCGGCACTCGTCGCGGTCGGTGCCGCCTTCCACGGCGATGCTCATGAACTTGGTGGCGCCTTCGCCGTCGCGCACGATGGCCTGGGCCAGGCGCACGGCGACGTCGATGACCGCTTCCCGCAGCGCCGCCCAGGCGGCACCAGCCGCCGCCGTGATCTCGGCATTGCCGGCCTGGCCGGTGGCGATCAGGATGAAGGAGTCGTTGGTGGACGTGTCGCCATCCACGGTGATGCTGTTGAAGGACAGATCGGCCGCCTCACGCACCAGCGCGCCGAGCAGATCCTGCGACACCACGGCGTCGCAGGCCACGAAGCCCAGCATGGTGGCCATGTTGGGCTTGATCATGCCGGCGCCCTTGCTCATGCCGGTGATGGTGACCGTCCGGCCATCCACCTCGACGGTGCGCGACACGGCCTTGGCCAGGGTATCGGTGGTCATGATGGCGTGGGCGGCAGCGAACCAGCCGTCGGCGCGCAGATCGGCCTGGGCGCGGGGCAATCCGGCCACCAGGCGCTCGACCGGCAGCGGCTCCAGGATCACCCCGGTGGAAAACGGCAGCACCTGATCCGCCGCGATGCCGAGCAGCCGGGCGGTGGCGGCGCAGGTCCCCCGCGCCGCGGCCAGGCCCGGCTCGCCGGTGCCGGCGTTGGCGATGCCGGTGTTGATGACCAGCGCGCGGATGTCGCCAACCGCCAGATGCTCGCGGCACACCTGCACCGGCGCGGCGCAGAAGCGGTTGCGCGTGAATACGCCGGCCACGCGGCTGCCCGGGGCCAGCTCGATCAGGGTCAGGTCGCGCCGGTTGGCCTTGCGGATGCCGGCCTCGGCGACGCCGAGCCGCACGCCCGGCACCGGGCGCAGGTCGGCGGGATTCGGGGTGCTCAGATTGACGGCCATGAAGGGCTCCTGTGGGGATTGCTGGGGCCGCTGCGCCGCGGCCGGACGATCAGCTCAGCTTGCCGTGGCAGTGCTTGTACTTCTTGCCCGAACCGCAGGGGCAGGGGTCGTTGCGGCCGACCTTGGGGCCGGCCACCGCCGGCTGGCGGGCGCTGTCGCCCGCGGCGGCGGCCGCACCGAGGGCCTCGTCGTAGTCGGCGTGGTGGTACTGCACGTTCTCCACTTCCGGCGGCGTTTCGGCCTGTTCGAGCTGGGATTCGGTACGCACCTGCACGGTCAGCAGCAGTTTGGTGACCTCGCTGCGCACGATGTCGAGCAGGCTCTCGAACAGTTCGAAGGACTCGCGTTTGTATTCCTGCTTGGGATTCTTCTGGGCGTAGCCGCGCAGGTGGATGCCCTGGCGCAGGTGGTCCAGCGCGGCCAGGTGCTCGCGCCAGTGGTTGTCCAGGCTCTGCAGCATCACGTTGCGTTCGAACTGGTGCCAGGCGGCCGGGTCCACCAGCGCGGTCTTGGCGGCGTAGGCCTCTTCGGCGGCGTCCAGGATGCGCCGCAGGATGGCTTCGTCGTCCAGGCTGGGCTCGGCCTTCAGCCACTCGGCCACCGGCAGTTTGAGCAGGTAGTCGGCCGCCAGCGCCTGTTCCAGGCCGGGGACGTCCCACTGGTCCTCGACGCTGTCCTGGGGCACGTGGATGCGGAAGGCGTCGTGCAGCACGCCCTGGCGCATGGCCTGGATGGTCTCGGAGATGTCCTCGCTCTCGAGCAGTTCGTTGCGCTGCTGGTAGATGACCTTGCGCTGGTCGTTGGCGACGTCGTCGTATTCGAGCAGTTGCTTGCGGATGTCGAAGTTGCGCTGCTCGACCTTGCGCTGGGCGGATTCCAGCGAGCGCGTCACCATGGCGTGCTCGATGGCCTCGCCCTCGGGCATCTTCAGCCGCACCATGATGGCGTTGAGCCGTTCGCCGGCGAAGATCCGCATCAGCGGGTCTTCCAGCGACAGGTAGAAGCGGCTGGAGCCGGGGTCGCCCTGGCGCCCCGAACGGCCGCGCAACTGGTTGTCGATGCGGCGCGATTCGTGGCGCTCGGTGCCGATGATGTGCAGGCCGCCGGCCGCCACCACCTGCTCATGCACCTTCAGCCAGTCGGCGCGCAGATCGGCGATCTTCGCCTCCTTCTGCTTGGGCGCGAGCGCCTCGTCGGCGCTCACCGCGGCGATCAGCTTGTCGATGTTGCCGCCCAGCACGATGTCGGTGCCGCGGCCGGCCATGTTGGTAGCGATGGTGACCACGCCGGGACGGCCGGCCTCGGCGACGATCTGCGCCTCGCGCTCGTGCTGCTTGGCGTTGAGCACCTGGTGCTCGATCTTTTCCTTCTTCAGCAGCGCGGAAAGGAATTCGTTGGTCTCGATGGAGGTGGTGCCCACCAGCGTCGGCTGGCCGCGCTGCACGCAGTCGCGGATGTCGGCGATCACCGCTTCCCACTTCTCCTTGGCGGTGCGATAGACCTTGTCGTTCTCGTCGCGCCGGATCATGGCCCGGTTGGTGGGCACGACCACCGTTTCCAGGCCGTAGATGGAGTGGAATTCGAAGGCTTCGGTGTCGGCCGTGCCGGTCATGCCGGCGAGCTTGCCGTACATGCGGAAGTAGTTCTGGAAGGTGATGGAGGCGAGCGTCTGGTTCTCGGCCTGGATCTTGACGCCTTCCTTGGCCTCCACCGCCTGGTGCAGGCCGTCGGACCAGCGCCGGCCGGCCATCAGGCGGCCGGTGAATTCGTCCACGATCACCACTTCGCCGTTCTGCACCACGTAGTGCTGGTCCTTGTGGTACAGGGCATGGGCGCGCAGCGCGGCGTAGAGGTGATGCACCAGCAGGATGTTGCCCGGCTCGTACAGGCCGCCGCCCTCGGCCAGCAGGCCCATGCGCACCAGGAGCTGCTCGGCGGTCTCGTGGCCCTGCTCGGTGAGCAGCACCTGGTTGGACTTGAGGTCCACGGTGTAGTCGCCCGGCTCGGTGACGTTGTCGCCCTCGCCTTCCTGCTTCTTCAGCAGCGGCGCGACCTGGTTCATCTTCAGGTAGAGTTCGGTGTGGTCCTCGGCCTGGCCGGAGATGATGAGCGGCGTGCGCGCCTCGTCGATGAGGATGGAGTCCACCTCGTCCACGATGGCGAAGTTGAGCCCGCGCTGCACGCGCTCGGCGGTCGCATAGACCATGTTGTCGCGCAGGTAGTCGAAGCCGAACTCGTTGTTGGTGCCGTAGGTGATGTCGGCGGCGTAGGCGGCCTGCTTCTCCGCGTGGGGCAGGCGCGACAGGTTGCAGCCGGTGCTCATGCCGAGGAAGCCGAAGATGCGCCCCATCTGCTCCGCGTCGCGGCTCGCCAGGTAATCATTGACGGTGATGATGTGCACGCCCTTGCCGGTGAGCGCGTTCAGGTAGGCCGGCAGCGTGGCCACCAGCGTCTTGCCTTCGCCGGTGCGCATCTCGGAGATCTTGCCGTTGTGCAGCACCATGCCGCCGATCAACTGCACGTCGAAGTGGCGCAGGCCCAGCACGCGCTTGCCGGCCTCGCGCACCACGGCGAAGGCTTCCGGCAGCAGGGCGTCGAGTGCCTCCCCGCTGGTCAGACGCTGGCGGAATTCGTCGGTCTTGGCGCGCAGGGCTTCGTCCGACAGGGCGGAGATCTCGGGCTCCAGGGTGTTGATCCGGTTGACGGTCTGCTGATACTGGCGAATCAGGCGGTCGTTGCGACTACCGAAGATTTTCTTGAGGAGGCCGGAGATCATGGGGTTCCGTAGCGTGGATTCGGCAAAGGCGCAAGTCTAACATGCAGGGATTGCACCTTCTAAGTGCGCGGCTTGCCGGACGCCCTTCGCCCGCCTACCATCCCGGTCCGGACCGCGGAATCCGCCCATGACCCACTCCATCCAGCGCTATCTCGGCAGCGGCGACGCCCTCGCCCGCCTGCACGACCACGCCGCGCGGCTGCGTCGCCTGCAGACGGCCTTCGAGCGCTGCCTGCCGCCGCTGCTGGCGGCTTCGTGCCGGGTCGGCAATCTGAAGGGGGAAACGCTGGTGGTGTTCGCGCAGGGCAATGCGGTGGCCGCGAAGCTCAAGCAGATGGCCCCCGGCCTGGCCGCCCGGCTGGTTGAACAAGGACACGCGCTGCGGGAGATTCAGGTCAAGGTGGCGGTGCATCAACCCGCACCCTGGCGACCGGCACCGGTCGAGCGCCACATTTCGGCGGAGGGGAAACGCAGCCTGACCGATCTCGCCGCCTCGCTGCCCGCGGACTCGCCCCTGCGCGAAGCGCTCGAACGCCTGGCCCGGCGCAGCCGCTGAAGCGGCCTCAGCCCGAAAAGAAGATCCGTTCCAGCACGAACAGCAGCATCACCAGCAGCACCGCCGCCAGCGTGCCGCGGGTGAAGTTCCACGCCCACAGGCGGTAGCGCGGATTGCCGGTGAAGAGCCAGGCGAGCAGCGAGGCGCCGATGCCGACGGCGGCCAGCAGCACCAGGATACGGATGATCGGCATCGACGGCCGGGCTCAGGCCAGCGCGAGGTCGAACTGGTGGCTGACCGCCTGCGGCGTGGCCGCGGCTTTTTCGAAGGTGACGATTTCCCAGGCGCTCCGGTCTTCCAGCAGCACCCGCAGGATCTGGTTGTTGAGGGCATGGCCCGCCTTGTGCGCCGAGTAGGCGGCGAGCAGCGGATGGCCGCACAGGTAGAGATCGCCGATGGCGTCGAGCACCTTGTGCTTGACGAACTCGTCGCCGTAGCGCAGGCCGTCGGCATTGAGCACGCGGTACTCGTCCATGACGATGGCGTTGTCCAGGCTGCCGCCCAGGGCCAGCCCGTTGGCGCGCATGAAGTCCACGTCCTGCATGAAGCCGAAGGTGCGGGCACGGGCCACGTCGCGCACGTAGGACTGTTCGGCGAAGTCCACCGTGACCTCGGAGGAGCTGCGGTCGATGGCCGGGTGATTGAAGACGATGGAGAAGGTGAGGCGGAAGCCGTCGTGGGGTTCCAGGCGCACCCACTTGTCCCCTTCCCGGTACTCCACGGCGCGCTTGACGCGCAGGAAGCGCTTGGGCGCCTTCTGCTCCTCGATGCCGGCCGATTGCAGCAGGAACACGAAGGGGCCGGCGCTGCCGTCGAGGATGGGAATCTCGGGCGCATCCACGTCCACGTGCAGGTTGTCGATGCCCAGCCCGGCCAGCGCGGACATCAGGTGCTCCACCGTGCCGACCTTCTCGCCGCCCTTTTCCAGCCCCGAGCACATGCGGGTGTCGCACACCGCGTAAGGGTCCGCCGGCAGGGACAGGGGCGGGTCGAGATCGACGCGGTGGAAGACGATGCCGGTGTCCGGCGCGGCCGGACGCAGCACGAGATTGACCTTGCGGCCGCCGTGCAGGCCGACCCCGGTGGCCTTGACGATGGATTTGAGCGTGCGCTGCCTGATCATGGTGGATTTCCCTTGCGACGCAACAGTTTAACGCAGTCCGGGCTCTTGTTGCATTGCAGTGACAGCGGGCAGTGAACGGGGACGGGCGCCCGGGCACGGACCGGAGGCGGAGGTCCGTGCCGGGGCGCCCGCCTGACGCAGGCGGAGGCGAATCCTGCGTCAGTCGGCCTGCTTGCGCAGGAAGGCGGGGATGTCGTAGGTACCCATGCCGTTGGCGCTCATGGCCTCGACCGTGGTGCGGCGGCCGCTGCGGATCACCGCCGGCACGTCCAGGTTGCTCATGTCCACGCCGCCGGACGGGCCGTAGGTGCCGGTCCCCTGCACCACCTGCATCACCGGCTGGCGCGCGGCGCGGGGCGTGCCCAGGCCGGTGGCGACCACGGTGATGCGGATGCGGTCTTCCATGCTCTCCTCGAACACGGTGCCGTACTTGACGAAGGCTTCCGGCGCGGCGAAGGCCTGCACGGTCTTCACCGCGTCGCGCACTTCGGACATCTTCAGCGAGCGGCTGGCGGTGATGTTGATCAGCACGCAGCGCGCGCCGGAGAGTTCCGTGCCTTCCAGCAGCGGCGACACGGCGGCCTGTTCGGCGGCGATGCGCGCCCGGTCGAGGCCCGCGGCTTCGGCCGAACCCATCATCGCGCGGCCCATCTCGGCCATGGCGGTGCGCACGTCCTGGAAGTCCACGTTGACCAGGCCCGGCACGTTGATGATCTCGGCGATGCCGCCCACCGCGGAGCGCAATACGTTGTCGGCGGAACGGAAGCAGTCCTCGAAGCCGGCGTCGTCGCCGAACACTTCGAGCAGCTTGTCGTTGAGGACGACGATGAGCGAATCCACGTTGCGGGTGAGTTCCTCGACGCCGCTCTCCGCCACCCGCAGGCGGTTCTCGAAGTCGAAGGGCTTGGTCACCACGGCCACGGTCAGGATGCCCTTCTCCTTGGCGATCTCCGCCACCACGGGGGCCGCGCCGGTGCCGGTGCCGCCGCCCATGCCGCCGGTAATGAAGCACATGTGCGCGCCTTCCAGCGCGGCGGCGATGGCTTCGCGCGACTCCTGCGCCGCGGCGCGGCCCGCTTCCGGCTTGGAGCCGGCGCCCAGGCCCGAGTCGCCGAGCTGGATCTTGGTGGGCGCGAGGCAGCGGCGCAGCGCCTGCGCGTCGGTGTTGGCAACGACGAACTCTACGCCCTGCACGCCTTCGCGGATCATGTGATCGACAGCGTTGCCGCCGGCACCGCCCACACCGATGACCTTGATCATCGTTCCGGTGGGAACCTTCTCATGGATTTCAAACATTTGACTCGCCTCCGAGTTGAAAAGCCCTACTGCACACAGAACACCCACCGGACCTGTATTTAGTATTGCGGACGAAGTCTACAACTAAATATCGGTCCATGACAGGCACTCATTCACGTCATCCGGACGGCCCATCCGCCCGGATCAAAAGTTCTTCTCCAACCACGCCCTCATGCGCCCGAACACCTGGCGCACGCTGCGCGTCTCCCGCGCCTGGATGCCGCGCCGGCGCTGCGCTGCGCCTTCCAGCAACAGCCCCATGGCCGCGGCGTAGCGCGGGTGGCACACCACGTCCGCCAGGCCGCCCTCGTACTGGGGCGCACCCACGCGCACCGGCATGTGGAACACCTCTTCGCCCAGCTCGACCATGCCGCTCATGACCGAGGAGCCGCCGGTGAGCACGATTCCCGAGGACAACAGTTCCTCGTAGCCGCTGCGGCGCAATTCGGCCTGCACCAGCTCGAACAGCTCGGAGACGCGCGGCTCGATCACGTCGGCCAGGGCCTGGCGGGAGAGCTTGCGCGGCGGGCGGTCGCCCACGCCGGGCACCTCGATCATTTCCTCGGGATCGGCCAGGGTGTGCATGGCCACGCCGTGGCGGATCTTCAGTTCCTCGGCTTCCGCGGTGGGGGTGCGCAGGGCCATGGCGATGTCGTTGGTGATCTGGTCGCCAGCCACCGGGATCACCGCGGTGTGGCGGATGGCGCCCTGGGTGAACACGGCGATGTCGGTGGTGCCGCCGCCGATGTCCACCAGGCACACGCCCAGTTCTTTTTCGTCCTCGGTGAGCACCGCGTAGCTGGAGGCCAGCGGCTGCAGGATCAGGTCCATCACCTCCAGCCCGCAGCGGCGCACGCACTTGATGACGTTCTGCGCCGCGGACACCGCGCCGGTGACGATGTGCACCTTCACTTCCAGCTTGACGCCGCTCATGCCGATGGGCTCGCGCACGCCGCCCTGGCCGTCGATGATGAATTCCTGGGTCAGGATGTGCAGGATCTGCTGCTCGGCCGGAATGGGCATGGCACGCGCCACCTCGATGACCCGCTCCAGGTCCATGGGCGTGACTTCCTTGTCCTTGATCGCCACCATGCCGTTGGAGTTGAAGCTCTTGATGTGGCTGCCGGCGATGCCCGTATACACGTCGCGGATCTTGCAGTCGGCCATCAGCTCGACTTCCTGGATCACGCGGGAGATGGCATCGACCGTGGCCTCGATGTTCACCACCACGCCGCGCTTGAGGCCGTTGGTGGGCTGGGTACCCAGGCCGACCACGTCCAGGCGCCCGTCGGGCCGCACCTCGGCGACGATGCAGGTGATCTTGGCGGTGCCGATGTCGAGGCCGACGATCAGGTCCTTGTAGTCCTTGCTCATTTCTTGCCTTTCATAGCCAGGGTGTCTGCCGGGGTGAGGGCGAATCCGCTCGGATAGCGCAGGTCGGCCACCGCCACCTGCACGCCTATGCCTTCCTGCGCCTGCGGCCATGCGGCGACGAAGCGCGCCAGCCGTTCGTCCAGGGGCGCCTTGTCCTGCTCGCGGCCGAGGACGATCACCATGTCGTCGTCCAGGCGCAGTTGCCAGGCCTCGCGGGCGGACAGCACCACGCCCACCGGCTTGCGGCCCAGGGGCGCGAGCAGGCGGGAGAAGCGCTCGTAGCGCGCCAGCACGTAGGCGGCCGAACCCTGCGGCCCGGAGAAGCTCGGCAGGCGGGCGTTGCTCGCCGCCACGAAGACTTCGCCCTGGCGATTGACCAGGTGCGTGTCGCCCTCGTCCCCGCTGGTCCAGTAGGCCGCCGCCTGGTGCTCCTGCAGGCGCAGCTCCAGCACGTCCGGCCAGCGCCGGCGCACCTCGGCGCGGCGCACCCAGGGCAGCTTCTCGAAATCGGCGCGCACCCGGTCCAGATCCACGGTGAAGAAATTGCCGCGGATCGCCGAGCGCGCCACGTATTCGAGCTGGGCCGTGGTGACCTGGGCCGGCGGGCTGAGCAGCACCACTTCGCGCAGCGGGAAGAAGGGACGCGCCAGGAACCAGCTCACCGCCACCCAGGTCAGCCCCAGCGCCGCGAACAGCATCAGCAGGTCGGCGGCCAGGTTGAGCAGCGCGGGGCGGTTCCACAGCCCTTCGGACTCGCGCGCACGCCCTCCCCGCCCGCCTTCGCGGCCGGGCTGGGAGGAAGCGAGACGGCGCCGAGCCAGTTCAGCCAAGACGGGCCTCCGCAAGGATCGCCAGGCACAGTTCTTCGAAGCTCAGGCCGGCCACGCGCGCCGACATGGGCACCAGGGAATGGCCGGTCATGCCCGGCGCGGTGTTCATCTCCAGCAGGTAGGGGCGGCCGTCGTCGGTCAGGATCAGGTCGGCGCGGCCCCAGCCGCGGCATCCCAACACTTTGGCCGATTTCATCACCAGCGCCTGCAACTCGCGCTCCTGCTCCGCTGGCAGGCCGCTCGGGCAGTCATAGCGGGTGTCGTCGGTGAAGTACTTGTGCTGGTAGTCGTAGTTGCCTTCCGGCGCGACGATGCGCACCAGCGGCAAGACACGTTCGCCGAGGAAGGGCGCGGTGAGTTCGGCGCCGGTGACGAATTCCTCCGCGATCACCAGGTCGTCGAAGCGCGCCGCGAGTTCCCAGGCGGCTTTCAACTGGCCGGCGTCGGTGACCTTGGTGGCACCCATGCTGGAGCCTTCATGCACCGGCTTGACGAAGATGGGCAGGCCCAGGTCGGCGGCCACCGCGTCCCAGTCGCTGTGCTCGTCGAGGATGGCGTAGCGCGGCGTGGGCAGGCCCGCGGCCAGCCACACCATCTTGGTGCGCCACTTGTCCATGGACAGGGCGGAGGCCATCACGCCGCTGCCGGTGTAGGGGATGCCCATCAGTTCCAGCGCGCCCTGCACCGTGCCGTCCTCGCCGCCGCGGCCGTGGAGCGCGATGAAGGCGCGCGCATAGCCTTCGTCCTTGAGGGCATGCAGGTCGCGCTCGGCCGGATCGAAGGCATGGGCATCCACGCCCGCGCGCTGCAGCGCCGAGAGCACCGCGGCGCCCGACATCAGCGACACCTCGCGCTCGGCACTCGAACCGCCGAACAGCACCGCGACCTTGCCGAAATCCGTGCTCACGCCTCTCCCCCGTCCTTGCTCAGTTTGCCGGGCACCGCGCCGATGGAGCCGGCGCCCATGGTGATCACCACGTCGCCGTCCTGGGCGGCGTCCACAATGGCCTGCGGCATGGCCTCGATGTCCTCCACGAACACCGGCTCCACCTTGCCCGCCACGCGCAGCGCCCGCGCCAGCGTGCGGCCGTCGGCGGCGACGATGGGCGTCTCGCCGGCGGCATAGACTTCGGCCAGCAGCAGCGCATCCACCGAGGACAGCACCTTGACGAAGTCCTCGAAGCAGTCCCGCGTGCGCGTGTAGCGGTGGGGCTGGAAGGCCAGCACCAGGCGGCGGCCGGGAAAGGCGCCGCGGGCCGCGGCGATGGTCGCCGCCATCTCCACCGGGTGGTGGCCGTAGTCGTCCACCAGCGTGAAGCTGCCGCGGGGATTGCCTTCCGCGTCCGTCAGCGCCACTTCGCCGTAGCGCTGGAAGCGCCGCCCCACGCCGTTGAATTCCGCCAGCGCCTTGACGATGGCCGCATCCGGCACCTGCACCTCGGTGGCCACCGCAATGGCCGCCAAGGCATTGAGCACGTTGTGCATGCCGGGCAGGTTGAGTTCGATCTGCAGCCGGCTGGTGGTGCCGTTGACGCGCACCGCGTCGAACAGCATGCGCCCGCCTTCGGCGCGCACGTTCTCGGCGCGGATGTTGGCGTTCTCCGACAGGCCGTAGCGCACGATCTGCTTGGACACCAGCGGCATGATGGAGCGCACGTGGGGGTCGTCCTCGCACAGCACCGCGACGCCGTAGAAAGGCAGGTGCTGGAGGAAATCGACGAAGGCCTGCTTGAGGCGGGCGAAGTCGTGTCCGTAGGTGTCCATGTGGTCGGCGTCGATGTTCGTGACCACCGAGATCACCGGGTTCAGCATCAGGAAGGAGGCGTCCGACTCGTCCGCTTCCGCCACCAGGAAGTCGCCCTTGCCCAGGCGCGCGTTGGCGCCGGCGGCATTGAGCCGGCCGCCGATGACGAAGGTCGGGTCCATGCCGCCTTCGGCCAGGATGCTTGCCACCAGCGAGGTCGTCGTGGTCTTGCCGTGGGTGCCGGCGATGGCGATGCCGCGCTGGAAGCGCATCAGCTCGGCCAGCATCTGCGCCCGCGGCACCACCGGAATGCCCCGCGCACGGGCGGCGATCACTTCCGGGTTGTCGCCCTTGACCGCGGTGGAGGTCACCACCACGTCGGCGCGGTCGATGTGGGCGGCTTCGTGCCCGCGCACCACGCGCGCGCCCATGGCCCGCAGGCGGCGGGTGGCCGCGTTGTCGCCCAGGTCCGAGCCGCTCACGGTGAAGCCCTGATTCACCAGCACTTCGGCGATGCCGCTCATGCCGGCCCCGCCGATGCCGACGAAGTGGATGTGCTTGACCTTGTGTTTCATCGCCGGCCCTCCGCCAGCCGTTCGCATGCGGCGGCCACGTCCTGCGCCGCCTGCGGTTTCGCCAGTTCGCGCGCCTTGCCGGCCATCTCCAGCAGGCGTTCGCGGGTCAGTCCGGCGAGGATGCCGGCGAGTTTGTCCGCGTCCAATTCCGGCTGCGGCAGCAGGAAGGCCGCGCCGTGATCGGCGAGGAAGCGCGCATTGCTCGTCTGGTGGTCGTCCACCGCATGCGGGAAAGGCACCAGCAGGCTGGCCGCGCCCGCCGCCGCCAGTTCGGCCACGGTCAGCGCGCCGGCGCGGCAGATCACCAGGTCGGCCGCTCCGTAGCGTGCCGCCATGTCGTCGATGAAGGGCAGCAGTTCGCCCTCCACGCCCGCGTCCCGGTAGGCCGCGCGCAGCGCGTCGATCTGCGTCTCACCGGCCTGGTGGGTGACCACGGGGCGTCGGTCCGCCGGAATGCGCGCCAGCGCCTGCGGCACGGTGGCGTTGAGCACCGATGCGCCCAGGCTGCCGCCCACCACCAGCACGCGCAGGGGGCCTTCGCGCCCCGCGAAGCGCTCGGCCGGAGGCGGCAGCGCGGCGATGTCCTCGCGCACCGGGTTGCCCACCCAGCGCGCCTTCTTCAGCACGCCCGGGAAGCCGCTGAGCACGCCGTCGGCCACCTCCGCGAGCACGCGGTTGGCGAGCCCCGCTACCGAGTTCTGTTCGTGCAGCACCAGCGGCCGGCCGGTGAGCACGGCCATCATGCCGCCGGGGAAGGTCACGTAGCCGCCCATGCCCAGCACCACGTCCGGACGGATGCGGCGCAACTGGCCCAGGGCCTGCCAGAAGCCGGAAAGGAGATTCACCGGCAGCATCAGCTTGCGCACCAGGCCCTTGCCGCGCAGCGCGCCGAAACGCACCCAGGCGGTCTCGTAGCCGCGGGCCGGGACGATGCGCGCCTCCATGCGGTCCGCGTTGCCCATCCACACGATGCGCCAGCCCTTGGCGCGCAGCACCTCGGCCACCGCGATGCCCGGGAAGATGTGCCCGCCGGTGCCGCCGGCCATGACGAGGAGGGTCTTCATGCCCGGCCTCCCCGCATGACTTGGCGATTTTCCCAGTCCACGCGCAACAGAATGGCCAAAGCCAGGCAGTTGGCGACGATGCCCGAACCGCCGAAGCTCATCAGCGGCAGGGTCAGGCCCTTGGTGGGCAGCAGGCCCATGTTCACGCCCATGTTGATGAAGGACTGCACGCCCATCCACAGGCCGATCCCCTGCGCCACCAGGCCGGCGAAGTAGCGTTCCAGCTTGATCGCCGCACGCCCGATGGTGAACGCACGCTGCACCAGCAGCGCGAACAGCACCACCACGACGAGCACGCCGGCGAACCCCAGTTCCTCGGCCAGCACCGCGAGCAGGAAGTCGGTATGCGCCTCGGGCAGATAGAAGAGCTTTTCCACGCTCGCCCCCAGGCCGACGCCCAGCCACTCGCCGCGGCCGAAGGCGATCAGCGCGTGGGAGAGCTGGTAGCCCTTGCCGAAGGCGTCCTGCCACGGGTCCATGAAGCCGAAGATGCGTTCGCGCCGGTAGGGCGACAGCCACACCAGCAGCGCGAAGCCCACCAGCGCCAGCAGCACCAGCACCGCGAACACGCGCGCATTCACGCCGCCGAGGAAGAGCACGCCGAAGGCGACGGCGCAGATCACCACGAAGGCGCCGAAGTCCGGCTCCAGCAGCAGCAGGCAGCCCACCAGGATGATGGCACCGGCCATGGGCAGGAAGCCGCGCTTGAAGCTGCCCATGGCGTCGAGCTTGCGCACCGTGTAGTCGGCGGCGTAGAGGCCGACGAAGACCTTCATCAGTTCCGAGGGCTGCACGTTGATCGGCCCCAGCGCGATCCAGCGGCGGGCGCCGTTCACTTCACGGCCGATGCCCGGAATCAGAACCAGCATGAGCAGCAGCACGCCGGCCATGAACAGCCAGGGCGCAGCCTGCTGCCAGCGCCCCATGGGCACCTGGAAGGCGAGCAGGCCCAGCGCAGTGCCCAGCGCCAGGTACAGGCCATGGCGCATCAGGAAGTAATGGGACTGGCGGCCGGTGAAATGGCTGCCTTCGGCGATGGCGATGGAGGCCGAATACACCATGATCAGGCCGATCAGCAGCAGCGCCGCGGCCGACCAGATCAGCAGCGGATCGAGTTCCCGCGACGGCGCGGCCGGGCGCATCAGGCGGCTCACCGCGCGCGCGGTCTCCGCCCCGCCGCGGGCGCGGCGCGGGGGGGACGGCGCGGAGAACGGCAGCGCCAGCTTCATCGCGCCTCCACCTGCGGCAGGCGGCGCGCCGCGGCGACGAAGACCTCGGCCCGATGCGCGTAGTTGCGGAACATGTCCAGGCTGGAGCAGGCCGGGGACAGCAGCACCGCGTCGCCGGGCTGCGCCAGTTCGTCGGCGCGCACCACCGCGGCGTCCAGGTCGGCCACGTGCTCCACCGTCCTGCCGCAGCCTTCCAGCGCGGCGGCGATGCGCGGCGCGTCGCGGCCGATCAGCAGCACCGCCCGCGCGTAGCGGGCTGCCGGCCCGCGCAGCGGAGAAAAGTCCTGGCCCTTGCCGTCGCCGCCGGCGATCAGCACCACTGGCCGCGCCAGCCCTTCCAGCGCGGCGAGGGTGGCGCCCACGTTGGTGCCCTTGGAGTCGTCGTAATACAGCACGCCGTCGGCGCGCTCGGCCACCAGTTCGACCCGGTGCGGCAGGCCGCGGAAGGTCTTGAGGCCTTCCACCAGCGCCGCCTGGGGCAGGCCGATGGCGCGGCACAGGGCCAGCGCGGCGAGCGCATTGGCGGCGTTGTGCAGACCGGCGAGGGGCAGGTCGGCGAGCGCCAGCAGCGCAGTGCCGCCTTCGGCCAGCCAGCGCTGCCCGCCGTGCTTCGCGAGACCGAACTCGCCGGCCGCGCCCGGCGCGTCGGTGCCGAAGGTGAACACCTCCCGGTCCGGCAACGCCATTGCGGCCACGCGCGCATCCTGGCGGTTCAGCACCTGCGCGCCGGAGCCGGCGAAGATGCGCGCCTTGGTGGCGGCGTATTCATCCAGATCCGCGTAGCGGTCGAGATGGTCGTCGGTGACGTTGAGCACGGCGGCCGCATCGGCGGCGAAGCCGTCTGCCGCCTCCAGCTGGAAGCTGGACAGTTCCAGCACCCAGCACGCGGGGGGCAGCACGCCGGCTTCCAGGCGGTCGGCCAGTACGTCCAGGGGCGCCGGACTGATGTTGCCCGCGGCCACCGCGTCCAGCCCGGCGGCCTGCGCCAGGTGCGCGGCGAGCGCGGTGGTGGTGGTCTTGCCGTTGGTGCCGGTGATCGCCAGGATGCGGGTGTGCGCCCGCGCTCCGAGTTCGGCCAGCGCGGCGGCGAAGAGGCTCATCTCGCCCACCACGCGCAGGCCGCGCCGGCGGGCTTCGGCGATCACGCCGGTCCGGGGATCGAGGCCGGGGCTCAGGGCCACCAGGTCGACACCATCCAGCAGGCAGTCGGTGAAGGCGCCGGTGAACAACTCGGCCCGGGGGGCGCAGTCGCGCAGGCGGGCCGCGCCCGGCGGCTCGGCGCGCGTGTCGGCTACGCGCAGACGGGCACCTTGGCGCGCGCACCAGCGCGCCATCGCCAGGCCCGATTCGCCGAGCCCGAGAACCAGTACGAGTTTGTTCTCAAGCATGCTCATCGCAGTTTCAGCGTCGACAGGCCAAACAGCACCAGCATGATGGTGATGATCCAGAAGCGCACCACAACCTGGGTTTCCTTCCAGCCCCCCAGTTCGTAGTGGTGATGCAGCGGTGCCATGCGGAAGATGCGCTTGCCGCCGGTGGCCTTGAAGTACAGCACCTGCACCATCACCGACAGGGTCTCGGCGACGAACAGCCCCCCCATGATGAAGAGCACGATCTCCTGGCGCACCACCACGGCCACGGTGCCGAGCGCCGCGCCCAGCGCCAGCGCCCCCACGTCGCCCATGAACACTTCGGCCGGATACGCGTTGAACCACAGGAAGCCCAGCCCCGCGCCGCAGATGGCGCCGCAGAACACGGCCAGCTCGCCCGCGCCGGCCACGTAGGGCACACCCAGGTACTTGGAGAAGCCGGCGTGGCCCGCCACGTAGGCGAAGATGGCCAGCGCCCCCGCCACCATCACCGTCGGCATGATCGCCAGGCCGTCCAGCCCGTCGGTGAGGTTCACCGCGTGGCTGGTGCCGTTGATGACGAAGTAGGACAGCGCGATGAAACCGAAAATGCCCAGCGGATAGGCGACGGCCTTGAAGAAGGGTACGATCAGCTCGGTTTCGGCCGGGGTGGAGGCGGTGAGCCCCAGGTAGACGGCCGCTGTGAGCGCGATGGCCGAGGTCCAGAAATACTTCCACCGGCTCGCCAGCCCCTTGGGGTCGCGGTGCACGACCTTGCGCCAGTCGTCCACCCAGCCCACCGCGCCGAAGCCGAGGGTGACGAAGAGCGTGACCCACACGTATTCATTGGAGAGATCGCCCCACAGCAGGATGGTGACCGCGATGGCGATCAGGATCAGCGCCCCGCCCATGGTGGGCGTGCCGGCCTTGGTCAGGTGCGACTTGGGGCCGTCGTCGCGCACCGCCTGGCCGATCTTCTTCGCGGTCAGCCAGCGGATCACCCGCGGGCCGAACATCAGCGAGATCGCCAGCGCGGTCAGCGCGGCCAGCACCGCGCGCAGCGTGATGTAGCCGAACACGTTGAAGGCGCGGGTGTCCTGGCCAAGCCAGAGGGCAAGTTCAAGCAGCATCTTTGTCGTTATCCTCGTTGCCGGCCGTGCCGGCGGACGCGGCCAGGCGGTCGGCCACGCGTTCCATGCGCATGAAGCGCGAACCCTTCACCAGCACCACGGTGTTCGCGTCCAGTTCGGGCAGCAGGGCCTCGACGAGCGCATCCACGGTGGCGAAGTGGTGGCCGCCGTCGGCGAAGTTGCGTGCCGCCACGGCGCTCATGTCGCCCAGCGCGTAAAGCGCATCCACGCCCTTGCTCTTGGCGTAGCCGCCGATCTCGTCGTGCACCTGGGCGCTGGTGCTGCCGATCTCGCCCATGTCGCCCAGCACCAGGATCTTGTGGCCCGGGGTGGAGGTCAGCACGTCGATGCCGGCGCGCACCGAATCCGGGTTGGCGTTGTAGGTGTCGTCGAGCACGGTGGCGCCGTTGCCCCCGGCGCGGCGCTGCAGCCGGCCGCGGGCTCCGGCATAGCCGGCCAGCCCGGCCGCCACCGCTTCCAGGGAGGCGCCCGCGGCCAGGCAGGCGGCGGCCGCGCCCACAGCATTGCGCGCGTTGTGCTCGCCCGGCACCTGCAGTTCGAAGCCCACCAGGCCGGCCGGCGTGGTCAGTTCGATGCGGCACCCCAGGCCGTGCAGCGCGCAGCGCCCGACCACGTCCGCCGGATGCTGCAGCGAGAACGACAACACGCGGCGCCCCACGTTGAGGTCGCGCCAGTAGGCGGCGTGGGGGTCGTCCGCATTGACCACGGCGACGCCGTCGCTGCCCAGCCCCTCGTAAATGGCGCCCTTCTCGCGGGCGACCTCGCTCACACTGCCCATGCCCTGCAGGTGGGCGCGCTGGGCGTTGTTGACGATGGCCACGGTGGGGCGCGCGATGTGGGTCAGGTAGGCGATCTCGCCCGGATGGTTGGTGCCCATCTCGATCACCGCGGCGCGATGCTGGGCGCGCAGCCCGAGCAGGGTCAGCGGCAGGCCGATGTCGTTGTTCAGGTTGCCGGCGGTGGCCAGCACCGCATCCGGGCCGGCGCCGTCGAGGATCGCCTGGGCACGCAGGATGGCGGCGCACATGTCCTTGACCGTGGTCTTGCCGTTGCTGCCGGTCACGCCGAGCAGCGGAATGTCGAAGCCGGCGCGCCAGTGGGCGGCGAGGCGGCCCAGGGCGAGACGGGTGTCGTCCACCACCAGCAGGGGCAGCGGCGCCGGTTCGTGGGCGGCGGCCCAGCGGCCATCCACCATGGCCGCCACCGCGCCGGCCCGGCCTGCGGCGGCGACGAAGTCGTGGCCATCGAAGTGCTCTCCGCGCAGGGCGACGAAGAGCTGTCCGGGGCTGATCGCGCGGCTGTCGGTGCCGACGCTGGCGAAGCGGGCGACGCCGGTGGCACGGGCGTCGAGGGCGCGGGCGGCATCCTGCAGCGTCATCATGCGCCCACCCCCTGCTTGCGGTTCCAGGCCTGCAGCGCGGCGCGGGCCTGGTCGAGATCGGAAAACGGAAGGCGCTGGCCCAGCACTTCCTGATAGGGCTCGTGCCCCTTGCCGGCGACCACGACCACGTCGTCGGCGGCCGCTTCGGCGATCGCGAGGGCTATCGCCTGGGCACGGTCCACCACGCGGTCCACCCCGGCACGGGCGCCGGCGGCGACCGCGGCGATGATCTGCATCGGGTCCTCGCTGCGGGGGTTGTCGCTGGTGACGATCACGCGGTCGGCGAGCTGGCTCGCCACCTCGCCCATCAGCGGACGCTTGCCCGGGTCGCGGTCGCCGCCGCAGCCGAACACGCACACCACGCGACCGTGGCGGGTGGAGGCGGTGTCGCGCACGGCTTCGAGCACCTTGGCCAGCGCATCGGGCGAATGGGCGTAATCGATGACCACCAGCGGTTCGGCCACGCCACCCACGAGCTGCATGCGGCCCGCCGGCGGCGTCAGGCGGGCGAGCACGCCGGCCATGTCGTCCACCGCCGCGCCGCGGGCGAGCAAGGCGCCGGCTACCGCGAGCAGGTTGGAGACGTTGAACGGCGCGACCATGCGTACCTGCAGGTCGTGCTGCCGCCCCTCCCAGCCGAGGGCGAAGCGCAGGCCGCCCGGCGCATGGTGCAGGCCGTCGGCGATCAGTACGCGCGCACCGCGCACCGCGTCCGCATTGGTCGCCACGCGGGTGTAGCCGATCACGTCCATGCCCCGTTCCGCCTGGCGGCGCGCCAGCGTGAGGCCGAAGGTGTCGTCCAGGTTGATCACCGCGGTGGCGACGCCGGGCAGGTCGAAGAAGCGCGCCTTGGTCGCCGCATAGGCTTCCATCGTGCCGTGGTAGTCCAGATGGTCGCGGGACAGGTTGGTGTAGATGCCCACGTCGAAGCGGGCGCCGTTGACGCGCCCCTGGTCGAGGCCGATGGACGACACCTCCATGGCCGCGGCCTCTGCACCGACAGCGCGGAATTCAGCCAGGTGGCGATGCAGGTCGATGGCGTCCGGCGTGGTGTTCACCCCTTCCACCAGTTCGCCCGGAAACCCGCAACCCAGCGTGCCGATCACGCCGCAGCGTGCGCCCAGCTCGGACAGCGCGCGGGCGAGCCACTGGCTCACCGTGGTCTTGCCGTTGGTGCCGGTCACTCCCGCCAGCCACAGGGCTGCGGAGGGGCGGCCGAAGATCTCGTCCGCCAGCGAGCCGGCCAGTTCGCGCAGGCCGCCCACCCCCAGGGCCGGCACCGGCACGGCGTCCAGCTCGAATCCGTCGGCGTCGTCCCACAGCACGGCCGCCGCCCCGCGCGCCACGGCATCGCCGATGTAGCGCCGGCCGTCGGAACGGAAGCCCGGCCAGGCGGCGAAAACGTCGCCCGCAACCACGCGGCGCGAATCGGCCGTCATGCCGGCAGGCGCCACGCCGGCCCGGCGCAGCGTGTCGAGGATGGTCAGGGCGGCGGGCGCGCTCACATCGCCTCCCGGTCTCGGGCCGCGGCGTCAGCCGTGGCGGGCCTGGCCAGTTGCAGCGGCTGCAGCGGCGCGTCGGGCGCCACGCCCAGCGCCCGCAGCGCGCTTGCGGTGATGCGTGCGAACACGGGTGCCGCCACGGCACCGCCGTAGTGCTGGCCGGAAACGGGCTCGTCGATCATCACCGCCACCACCAGGCGCGGGGCGGACACCGGCGCGAAGCCGACGAAGGACGACACGTACTTGTTCGTGTAGCGCCCATTTTCCAGCTTGTGCGCGGTGCCGGTCTTGCCAGCCACCCGGTAGCCGGGAATCTGCGCCTTGGGCGCGGTGCCGCCGGGTCCGGCGGCCATTTCCAGGATGGCGCGCATCTCCCGCGCGGTCTGCACCGACAGCACGCGCTTGCCCGCGCGGGGCAGGCCGTCCTTGCGCACCAGGGACACCGGCAGCAGGTCGCCGTCGCGGGCGAAAGCGAGATAGGCGCGGGCGAGTTGGATCAGGGTCACCGACAGGCCGTGGCCGTAGGACATGGTGGCCTGCTCGATGGGGCGCCAGGTGGATGCGGGACGCAGGCGCCCCGCCGCCTCGCCGGGGAAATCCAGGCCGAGCTGCGCGCCGAAGCCGAGGGCGTCGTAGAAGGTCCACAGCTCCTGCGGCGGGAAGTCCATGGCGATCTTGACCGTGCCCACGTTGGACGATTTCTGCACGATCTCCGCGACGTTGATCAGGCCGTGGCGCGACGTGTCGTGGATCGTGTTGCGGCCGATGTTCATGCGCCCCTCACCCGTGTCGATCTGGGTGGCCGCGGTGACCTTCCCCCGTTCAATGGCCAGTGCGGCGACGAAGGGTTTCAGCGTGGAGCCGGGTTCGAAGCTGTCGGTGATGACCCGGTTGCGCAGTTGCGCGCCGGTCAGGTTGGCGCGGTTGTTGGGGTTGTAAGTCGGCGCGTTGGCGAGCGCGAGCACCTCGCCGGTCTGGGCGTCGAGCACGAGCACCGCGCCGGCCTTGGCCTTGTGCTTGTGCATCGCCTCGCGCAGCGCGGAATAGGCCAGGTACTGGATCTTGGAATCGATGGACAGGGCCAGATCCTCGCCGTCCCGCGGCGGGCGGATGGATTCCACGTCCTCGACGATCTGGCCGCGGCGGTCCTTGATCACCCGGCGCGAACCCGAGGCGCCGGTCAGGACGCGGTCGTAGGCCAGTTCGATGCCTTCCTGGCCGCGGTCCTCCACGCCGGTGAAACCGAGGATGTGGGCGGTGGTCTCGCCAGCCGGGTAATAGCGGCGGTATTCCTGCTGCAGATGGATGCCGGGCAGCTTGAGCGCGGCCACCTTCTCGGCCACTTCGGGGGCGAGCTGGCGGCGCAGGTAGACGAAATCGCGCGCGCTGCCGAGGCGGTCGTTGAGGTCCGCCACGTCCATACCGAGGAGCCCCGCCAGCGCTCGGGCATCGGCGGGCGACAGGCGCGCGTCGGACGGAATCGCCCACACCGAGCGCACCGGCGTGCTCATGGCCAGCACGTCGCCGTTGCGGTCGGTGATGCGGCCGCGGGTGGCGGGCACTTCGAGCGAGCGCGCATAGCGCGACTCGCCCTTGGCCTGCAGGAATTCGTTGTTGAACCCCTGCAGCCAGGCCGCCCGCGCCACCAGCGCCACCGAGCAGCCGAGCAGACCCACCAGCACCACGCGCGAACGCCACACCGGCAGTTCGCGCTTGAGCAGGGGGTTGTGGTTGAGGGTCACGGCCACGGGCTTCTTCTTCATCGGCGCGGCTCCACGACGATGACCTGGCCGCTGGCCGGCGGGCGCAGGCCCAGCACCTCGTGGGCCATGCGCTCCACCCGGCCGTGGGCGGCCCAGGTACTCTGTTCGAGCTGGAGCTGTCCCCATTCGACCTCCAGCCCGCGCGCGCGTGCCTGTTCGCGCTCCAGCTCGGAGAAGAGCTTGCGCGCCTGGTGCTGGGCGGCCACCACGCCCAGCGCGCTGGCCACCACCAGGGCGATGATGAAGGCATCCAGCCGGATCATGCCGCCTCCATGCGCTCGGCCACGCGCATCACCGCGCTGCGCGCGCGCGGGTTGGCGGCCACTTCGGCGGCGGACGGACGCACCGCCTTGCCGACCAGCGCCAGGCGGGGTTTGGGCAACTGGTCCGCGCGCAGGGGCAGGCGCGCCGGCAGGCGGTCGGCCCGCGACTCGTCGCGCATGAAGCGCTTGACGATGCGGTCCTCCAGGGAATGGAAGCTGATCACCACCAGCCGCCCGCCCGGTTTCAGCCGCGCCACGCCTTCGGGCAGGACACGGCTCAGCTCCTCGAGCTCCTGATTGATGAAAATCCGTAGAGCCTGAAAGCTGCGCGTCGCCGGGTGCTGACCTGGCTCGCGCGTACGGACCGCCTTTTCCACGAGCGTGGCAAGTTGTCCAGTGGTCGCAACAGCCCCCCCTGCCCGAGCAGTTGCAATCGCCTTTGCAATCGCATGAGCAAACCGTTCTTCCCCATAGTCCCTGAGCACCTCCGTGATTTGGCCGACGGACGCCTCCGCCAGCCAGTCCGCCACGGTCTGCCCGCGGCTCGTATCCATGCGCATGTCCAGCGGCGCATCGAAGCGAAAACTCATGCCGCGCGCGGCGTCGTCCAGTTGCGGCGACGATACGCCCAGATCGAGCAGCAGGCCGTCGAACGCATTCACGCCGAGGGCGTCCAGTTCCTCGGCCAGGGCGCTGAACGGCGCATGCACCAGCGTCAGGCGTTCATCGGCTATCGTCCGGCCGGCCGCGATGGCCGCCGGGTCGCGGTCGAAGGCGATCAGCCGCCCCGCCGCGCCCAGGCGCGCGAGGAGGGCCCGGCTGTGCCCGCCGCGGCCGAAGGTGCCGTCCACGTACACCCCGTCCGGCCTGACCGCCAGCGCGTCCAGTGCCTCTTCGAGCAGGACGCTGACATGCTGCTGCACTGCGTTCACAGGGCCAGGCTCTCGAATCCGGGCGGCAGGGCATCGCTGTCGAGGCCCTGCATGGACTCCAACTGCTTCTGCCAGCCCGCATCCGACCACAATTCGAAATGGGTGCCCTGCCCGACCAGCCACACCTGCTTGTCGAGCTGCGCCCACTGGCGCAGCGAAGGCGCCACCAGCACGCGGCCCGCCGCGTCGGTCTCCTCGGTCTGGGCGAAGCCGACGAGCAGGCGCTTGAGCGCCGCCGTGGTCTTGTCCAGGCCGGGCATGGCGGCGATCTTCTGGCTGATGGGTTCCCAGGCGGCCTGCGGATAGACCAGCAGGCACTGGTGGGGATGGGCGGTGATCACCAGGGGGGCGCCTTCCGGCACCAGCGCATCCCGATGCCGCGCAGGGATCGCCAGGCGACCCTTCGCATCGAGACTGAGCTGAATTGCACCCTGGAACATGGATTCCCCTGAAGCATCCGGCGAAAGTGCTTTTCTGACACTTTCACCCACTTTTCACCACTGTTTCCCACTCTAGAGCAAAGGCAAAACCCGGTCAAGGGAGGCCCCGGGGGCTTTCCCGTTGTTACACAATGACTTACGGAGAAAATGCGCACACGAAGTAAACCTTGAAAAATCAAGGCATATAGCGCGTTTTCATGAGAAAGGACTTGAACTACGAACACCCCGACCGGAGAAGTGGGGCACAGTGGGAGACGCGGCACGGAAGTGGGGTTCCGCCCCACTTCCGTGCCGCGTCGGTGCTGCCGAATGAGGATCGGGAAGTCCGCCGATAAGCCGGGTTCTGTCGAACGGCCGCGGTTCGCACCGTGGCCGTCGGGCAGTCATTCCTCTTGGCGCCGCGTTGCCGCGGCGCTCCAGCAGCCTACCCGGGAGCAGCGCGAGCCACGCCATCGCTCCCCTATTTGGCCTTGCCCCAGATGGGGTTTGCCGTGCCAGCCTTGTTGCCAAGACCGCGGTGGGCTCTTACCCCACCCTTTCACCCTTGCCTGATCTTTCTCACGAAAGCCATCGGCGGTCTGCTCTCTGTTGCACTTTCCGTCGCCTCGCGGCGCCCGGCCGTTAGCCGGCATCCTGCTCTATGGGGCCCGGACTTTCCTCCACGCACAGCGGGGTGCGCAGCGACTGCCTGGCGAACTTCCCGGCCGGAATTATAGCCGGTCGTTCACTGCCCCGCCCGCACGAATACGGGCTTGCCCTCGCCCAGGCGGAAGGTGCCGACCAGCGGCCCCGGCGGCGTGCCGGCTTCGTTGGTCCAGTCCTGCACCAGGCAGCGCTCGGTGCTGGCGAGATACCAGCGCTGCCCCTGGCGCATCGCCCACAGCAGGTTGCCGGCCTCGAACACCTCCACCTCCACCAGTTCCTTGGGGCTCGGATGAATGGCCACCTTGCGCTGGCAGGCCGGCAGGCGGGAGACGACGACCGCCTGTTCGACCTCGGCGGTCCAGAAATAGGGCTGCTCGCGCACCAGGACGACGGCATGCTGGTTGCCCTCCACCATGAAGGCGGTGGCACTGTTCTCGCACGCGGCGAGCAGGGGCAGCAGCACCAGGGGGCTGAGGCGGCGCAGGATGGACGGCATGGACGGTCTCCGGTTGTTTTTTCTTTCTTGGCTGTCTTCTCTTTCTATGATACGAGGCACCAGGCGACCGCTTCGCCCGCGCGCAGCGGCACCAGCGGATCGGCCTCCAGGTAATCGTAGGACGCCGGCACGGTCCACGCCTCACGCCGCAGCGTGATGGTGTCCGGGTTCGGCGCCCGGCCGTAGAAGGCCGGGCCGTTCAGGCTGGCGAAGGCTTCGAGCTTGTCGAGCGCACCGGCCGCTTCGAAGGCCTCGGCATAGAGTTCGATGCCGGCGTGGGCGGTGTAGCAGCCGGCGCAGCCGCAGGCGGCCTCCTTGGTGCTCTTCGCATGGGGCGCCGAATCGGTGCCGAGGAAGAACTTGCGGCTGCCGGACGTGGCCGCCTCCACCAGCGCGAGGCGGTGGGTCTCGCGCTTGAGCACCGGCAGGCAGTAGTGGTGCGGCCGGATGCCGCCGGCGAAGATGGCGTTGCGGTTGAGCAGCAGGTGGTGGGCGGTGACCGTGGCGCCGACGTTGTCGCCGGATTCGCGCACGAAGGCCGCCGCCTCCGCCGTGGTGATGTGCTCGAACACTACGCGCAGGCCCGGAAAGCGCCGCACCAGCGGGGCCAGCACGCGCTCGATGAAGACCTGCTCGCGGTCGAACACGTCCACCTCGGCGCCGGTGGCCTCGCCATGCACGCACAGGACGAGGCCCACCTTCTCCATGCGTTCGAGCACCGGGTGGATTTTCTCGATGGCGGTGACGCCCGCGTCGGAGTTGGTCGTGGCGCCGGCCGGATACAGCTTGGCGGCGACGATGGCGCCGCTCGCCTTCGCCCGGTCGATCTCGTCCGGCGGCAGGTTGTCGGTGAGATACAGGCTCATCAGCGGCTCGAAGCACACGCCCCGCGGCACGGCGGCGAGGATGCGATCGCGGTAGGCGAGCGCCTGCGTGGTGGTGGTGACCGGCGGGCGCAGGTTGGGCATGACCAGCGCCCGGCCGAAGCGGGCCGCGGTGTGCGGCACCACGGTGGCCAGCGCGGCGCCGTCGCGCACGTGCAGATGCCAGTCGTCGGGGCGGATGAGGGTCAGTGCGGTCATGCTCGTTGCATCCATGGTGCGGTGTGCCGGTCGATGTCGCCGGAGCCTGGGCAAGGCGCCGGCCCGCGCATTATAGGCGCGCTTCAGGCGCCCTTGAGTTCCAGCGCACGGGCGTACAGCGCGTTCTTCGGCGCGCCGGTGATCTCGGCCGCGAGACGCACCGCCGCCTTGAGCGGCAGTTCCGCCAGCAGCAGGGCGAGCACGCGTTCGGCCTCGGCGCCCAGGCCGCTCGCCGGCGGTGCCCCCTCGACCACCAGCACGAACTCGCCGCGCAGGCGGTTCGGGTCCGCATCCAGCCAGCCCGGGGCCTCGCCCAGCGCCAGCACCACGCTCTGTTCGTGCAGCTTGGTCAGTTCGCGGGCGATCAGCACGCGGCGCTGCGGCCCGAACACCGCGGCCAGATCGACGACACATTCCGCGATGCGGTGCGGCGCCTCGTAGAAGATCAGCGCATCGGCGTCGTCGCGCAGGGCATCGAGCGCCGCACGACGCGCGGCCGACTTGGGCGGCAGGAAGCCGACGAAACGGAAGCCGTGCTCGCCGAAGCCGCTGATGGACAGCGCCGCCACCGCGGCGCACGGCCCCGGCACCGCGATCACCGGGAAACCCGCCTCGCGCACCCGCGCCACCGCCCGAGCCCCCGGGTCGGACACCGCGGGCGTGCCCGCATCGCTGATCAGGGCCACCGAATCGCCTTCTTCCAGCAAGCGGATCACCTGCCCGGCGGCGGCCTGCTCGTTGTGCTCGTGCAGCGCCATGAGGCGCGTGCGGAGGCCGCAGGCATCGAGCAGGCGCTGGCTGTGGCGCGTGTCCTCGGCCGCGATGGCCGCCACCGCGCCCAGCACGGCCACGGCGCGGGGGCTGATGTCGTGCAGGTTCCCGAGCGGCGTGGCCACCACATACAATGACGGCGTACTGGACAGCGGCATGATCTCGCGGCTCATGAAACGTTTCCTCGCAGGCATTCGAAGACCGATTCTCGACGCCGCAGCGCCGGCCGCGCAAGCCCGCGGGCACGCGGCGGAAGAACTCGCGGCGCGTTTCCTGGCCGCCCACGGCATGCGCATCCTCGCCCGCAACGTGCGCTGCCGCGGCGGCGAGATCGATCTCGTCGGCCTGGTGCGCGGCACCGTCGTCTTCGTCGAGGTCCGTCTGCGCAGCGGCAGCGCCTTCGGCGGACCCGCCGCCAGCATCACCGCCCACAAGCGCCGGCGCGTCGTGCTCGCCGCGCGCTGGTGGCTGGCCGGCGCGGGACGGGCGTACGCCGACCACCCCTGCCGCTTCGACGCCGTGCTGCTGCGCGATCTGGACCCCGCCGGCGTGGAGTGGATCCACGCCGCCTTCGATGCGGAATGAAGGTCGCGCGCTTGGTAAATTCCTGTAAGCACAGGCGCCGCCGCCGCGGCATCCGCGCTACATTCCCCTCGCCCCGCCGTCCCGCGGCCGGGCAGCCTGGGCCGGCATGCTAGACTTTCTGCCCCGCACGAACCCCGACCGACGCTCACGCATGGACCTCATCGAACGCATCTCCCGCCAGTTCCACGACAGCGCGCAGACCAAGCTCGCCGCGGTCGAATCCATGGCCGCCCCGCTGGCCGGCGCGATCGAGGTGATGACGAACTGCCTGCTCAACAACGGCAAGATCCTCGCCTGCGGCAACGGCGGCTCGGCTGCCGACGCGCAGCATTTCGCCGCCGAGCTGGTCAACCGTTTCGAGATGGAACGCCCGCCGCTGGCGGCCGTGGCGCTGACGACCGACAGCTCCACGCTGACTTCCATCGCCAACGACTACGACTACAACCAGGTGTTCTCCAAGCAGGTCCTCGCGCTGGGCCAACCGGGCGACGTGCTGCTGGCCATTTCCACCAGCGGCAATTCGCCCAATGTGATGGAGGCCATCGCCGCCGCCCACGAACGCGACATGCGCGTGGTCGCGCTGACGGGGAAAGGCGGCGGCCGGATGGGGGAACAACTGGGCGCGCAGGACGTCCATCTCTGCGTTCCGGCCGACCGCACCGCGCGCATCCAGGAAGTCCATCTGCTGGCCCTGCACTGCCTGTGCGACGGCATCGATTGTCTGCTACTCGGAGTGGAAGAATGACGAAAACAGCCCACGTATCCATCCCCCGCCGCAAGGCGCTGCTCGCGCTGGCCGCCCTCGGCGCCGTTCCCGCCCTGCAAGGCTGCTTCCCGGTGGTCGCGACCGGCGCCGGAGTCGGCGCCGCCATGTTCGCCGACCGCCGCACCTCGGGCTCCTACGTGGAGGACGAGGGTATCGAATGGCGCACCCGCAACCGCATCAAGGAGCGCTTCGGCGACGCGGTCAACGTCAGCATCACCTCATACAACCGCAACGTGCTGCTCACGGGCGAAGTACCCGACGAGCCGACGCGTGCCGAAATCGAGACCATCGCCAAGGGCGTGACCAACGTGCGCGCCGTGATCAACGAGACCCAGGTCGCCGGCATCAGCCCCCTGAGCGCGCGCGCCACCGACGCGGTGACCACCTCCCAGGTCAAGGCGCGCTTCGTCGATACGCAGACCTTCGGCGCCCATCACGTCAAGGTCGTCACCGAGGCGGGCACGGTGTTCCTGATGGGCCTGGTCACCCGCGCAGAGGCCGACGCGGCCACCGAAGTGGCCCGCACCACGAACGGCGTGCGCAAGGTCGTGCGCGTGTTCGAATACATCAGCGACGACGAGGCGCGCCGGCTGGACGCGCGCGTCGGCCAGAGCAAGTAAACTCATCCGGGCAGTGGACTTGGCGGACGTGCCGCACGCGGTTATACTTGCCGCCTTTTCTGCCCAACAGACATCTCAAGGAAGTACGCAATGCCGGGTATTCGCGTCAAGGAAAACGAGCCGTTTGAAGTTGCGATCCGCCGTTTCAAGCGCACGATCGAGAAGACCGGTGTGCTGACCGAACTGCGTGCGCGCGAGTTCTACGAAAAGCCCACCGCCGAGCGCAAGCGCAAGCTGGCCGCCGCCGTCAAGCGCAACCACAAGCGCCTGCGCAGCCAGACCCTGCCGCCCAAGCTCTACTGATTTCGCCCCGGCATTGGCCGGAGACCGCCGCACCGGGCGCAGGTCCTCGACCGCGCCCGGTGCGGCTTTGCATTTCTGCACGGAGTTCATCATGTCCCTCAAGGCCCGTATCCAGGAAGACATGAAGGCTGCGCTGCGCGCCAAGGAAGCGGCGCGCCTGTCGGCCATCCGCCTGCTGCTGGCCGCGGTGAAGCAGCGCGAGGTGGACGAGCGCATCGAACTCGACGACGGCGCGATCCTGGCCGTGGTCGAGAAGCTGGTCAAGCAGCGCCGCGATTCCGCCGCCCAGTACGACGCGGGCGGCCGCCCCGAACTGGCCGCCGCCGAGCGCTTCGAGATCGAGGTGCTGTCCGCCTACCTGCCGGCGCAACTGGGCGAGGCGGAAGTGGACGCCGAGATCGCCGCGGCCATCGCCGCCGTGGGCGCCGGTTCGCCGGCCGACATGGGCAAGGTCATGGGCCAGCTCAAGGGCCGGCTCGCCGGCCGTGCCGACATGGCCGAGGTATCGCGCAAGCTGCGCACCGCGCTGTCGGCCTGAACGGCCGCGGGCAAGGCCGGCGATGATCCCCCAGTCCTTCATCCAGGACCTGCTGGCCCGCGTCGACATCGTCGACGTCATCGAGCGCTACCTGCCGCTGAAGAAGGGCGGCGCCAACTACTTCGCCTGCTGCCCCTTCCACGGCGAGAAATCGCCCTCCTTCTCGGTCAGCCCGAGCAAGCAGTTCTACCACTGCTTCGGCTGCGGCGCGCACGGCAGCGCGCTGGGCTTCCTGATGGAATACAGCGGGCTCAGCTTCGTCGAAGCGGTCAAGGAGCTGGCCGGCCAGGTCGGCATGCAGGTGCCCGACGACGGCAAATTCACCCCGCGCGCGCCGGACGACACCCTCGACCGCCTGGTGGAGGCCATGACGCGCACCGCCCAGTTCTACCGCGAACAGCTCAAGCACAGCCCGGCAGCCATCGACTACCTCAAGCGCCGCGGCCTGTCCGGCGAGATCGCCGCCCGCTTCGGCATCGGCTACGCGCCGCGGCAGGCGCTCGACAAACTCTTCCCGGACTATCGCGCCAAGGTGCTGCTCGACGCCGGGCTGGTCATCGACAACGACGAGGGCCGGCGCTACGACCGCTTCCGCGACCGCATCATGTTCCCCATCCTGGACCGCCGCGGGCGCGTCATCGCCTTCGGCGGCCGGGTGCTGGACAAAGGCGAGCCGAAATACCTCAACTCGCCGGAAACGCCGCTGTTCGAGAAGGGGCGCGAACTCTACGGCCTGTTCCAGGCGCAGAAGGCGATCCGCGACGCGGGCTTCGCGCTGGTGGTGGAAGGCTACATGGACGTGGTCGCACTGGCCCAGTTCGGCATCGACAACGCCGTGGCCGCGCTCGGCACCGCCACCACGCCGCATCACATCAACACCCTGCTGCGCCAGACCGACCGCGTCGTGTTCTGCTTCGACGGCGACGCCGCGGGGCGCAAGGCCGCCTGGCGCGCGCTGGAGAACGCCCTGGAGGCGCTGCGGGACGACGCCACCCTCGCTTTCCTGTTCCTGCCCGAGGAGCACGACCCGGATTCCTTCGTGCGCGCCGAAGGCGCCGACGCCTTCCGCCAGGCCACGCGCGGCGCCACGCCGCTGGCCGCCTTCCTGGTGCAGACGCTGCGCGAACAGTGCGACATGGACAGCGCCGAAGGGCGCGCCCGCTTCGTGCATGAAGCACGCCCGCTGGTGACCCGCATCGCCGCGCCCCTGCTGCGCCTGCAACTGGTCAAGACCGTCGCCGAGGAAAGCGCGCTGACCCAGCAGGAAGTGGAGCAGGTATTCGGCCTCGGCAGCCCGAAGGGCGCGCCCGTGCGGCAAGCCCAGCGCTCCGGCGAAATGCCGGCCGCGGCACGCCGCCTCCCGCGCCCCGGCAACGGCCGGCGCAAGCCGCCGTCCAAGGCGGATACCCTGCTGCGCCTGGTGCTGCACCACCCCCACTGGGCCGCCCGCCTGCCGGTGGACCTGGTGCCGGGCGAAAGCGCCGAGGCTCGCGCGCTGGTGGCGATCATCGACGCCATCAGCGTGGGCGACCTGGCACCCGCCGGCGGCCTTGGCGCCCTGGTGGAACGCTTTCGCGACACCGAACACGGCGACACCCTGGCCCGTGCGGCGGCCGCGCTGCTGGAAACCGAGTTCGACGAGGACAACGTCGAAGCCGTGTTCGAGGATGCCCTGCGCTCCCTGCAGGCCGATGCGGTGGCCGCCGAAATCGCCCGCCTCACGGCGCTCGCCGGCGAAGGCGGCCTCGACGCGGCCGGGCGCCACCGCCTGGCGGAACTGCTGCTGGAGAAGCGGAACCTGACCGGCGCCGGCAAAGTCTGAGTTTTTCAGTATAATTCTCTGTTTTCCCGATTATTCGGCCCCATTCCGAGGAGCACCATGGCCCGCGAAAAGACCACGGATTCGCGCAAGACCAGCCCGCGAGGCAAAGCCTCCAAGGCCGGCAAAACCGCACAGGTCGCCGAAAGCCCGCAGGTTTCCCCGCTCGACGCGGAAGTGCGTCGCACCCGTCTGAAGACCCTGATCACGCTCGGCAAGGAACGCGGCTACCTCACCTACGCCGAGATCAGCGACCACCTGCCGGACGACGTCGCCGACGCCGAACAGATCGAAGGCATCATCGCCACCTTCAACAACATGAACATCCAGGTCTTCGACGAGGCGCCCGCCGCCGAAGACCTGCTCATGTCCGACAACGTGCCCGCCACCGTGGACGAGGACGAGGCCGAGGAAGAAGCCGAACAGGCCCTGTCCTCCGTCGATTCCGAGTTCGGCCGCACCACCGACCCGGTGCGCATGTACATGCGCGAGATGGGCACGGTGGAACTGCTCACGCGCGAAGGCGAGATCGAGATCGCCAAGCGCATCGAGGACGGCCTCAAGCACATGGTGCTGGCCATCTCCGCCTGCCCCACCACCATCGCCGAGATGCTGGAGATCGCCGACAAGGTCACGCGCGACGAAATGCGCATCGACGAGTTGATCGACGGCCTGCTCGACCCCAACGGCGGCGGCGAGGAAGCCGAACTGGCGGAAGCCGCGGCCGAGGACGGCGATACCAGCGCCGACGACAGCGACGGCGACGAGGACGGCGATGACGACGATGGCGGCGACGGCAGCGACAGCGCCAACGCGGCGTCGCTCCTCAAGCTCAAGACCGAAGGCCTGCAGCGCTTCGAGACCATCCGCGGCCTGTACGGGAAGATGATGGCATCGCTGGCCAAGAAGGGCTCGCAGGACAAGACCTACCTCAAGATGCAGCAGGCGATCTCCGACGAACTGCTCAACATCCGCTTCACCGCCAAGGCCATCGAGAAGCTGTGCGACTCCGTGCGCCACATGGTCGAGCAGGTGCGCGCCCACGAACGGCAGATCCTGCAACTGTGCGTGGACCGCGCCGGCATGCCGCGCACCCACTTCATCAAGGTTTTCCCGGGCAAGGAAACCGACCTCGACTGGCTCAAGGACGAGATCGCCGCCGGCAAGAACTACGCCGAAGGCCTGATGCGCATCCACCCCGCGGTGCTCGAAGAACAGCAGAAGCTCATCGAACTGCAGGACAGGATCGGCATTCCCCTCAAGGAGCTCAAGGACATCAACCGCCAGATGTCCACCGGCGAAGCCAAGATGCGCCGCGCCAAGCGCGAGATGACCGAGGCCAACCTGCGCCTGGTGATCTCCATCGCCAAGAAGTACACCAACCGCGGCCTGCAGTTCCTCGACCTGATCCAGGAAGGCAACATCGGCCTGATGAAGGCGGTGGACAAGTTCGAATACCGCCGCGGCTACAAATTCTCCACCTACGCCACCTGGTGGATCCGCCAGGCCATCACGCGCTCGATCGCCGACCAGGCGCGCACCATCCGCATCCCGGTGCACATGATCGAGACCATCAACAAGATGAACCGCATCAGCCGGCAGATCCTGCAGGAAACCGGGCAGGAGCCCGACCCGGCCACGCTGGCGGAAAAGATGGAGATGCCCGAGGAGAAGATCCGCAAGATCATGAAGATCTCCAAGGAGCCCATCTCCATGGAGACCCCGATCGGCGACGACGACGACTCCCACCTGGGCGACTTCATCGAGGACACCGCCACCCTGGCCCCGGCCGACGCGGCCATGTACTCCAGCCTGCGCGACGCCACCGGCGAAGTGCTCGATTCGCTCACCCCGCGTGAAGCCAAGGTGCTGCGCATGCGCTTCGGCATCGAAATGAACACCGACCACACCCTGGAAGAAGTCGGCAAGCAGTTCGACGTCACCCGCGAGCGCATCCGCCAGATCGAAGCCAAGGCCCTGCGCAAGCTGCGCCACCCCAGCCGCTCCGAGCGCCTGCGCAGCTTCCTCGACAGCGACCAGTAAGCCGCTTTCCCGCGCCCGCCTCCCCGGCGGGCGCGGCCGGGCCTTTAGCTCAATCGGTTAGAGCAGAGGACTCATAATCCTTTGGTTGCGGGTTCGAGTCCCGCAGGGCCCACCACCGCGACAGCCACGAGAGCCCGGGAGGAATCCCGGGCTCTTTTTTTGCCCGGGTGCGTTCCGGCCGGCCTCAATCCGATGCCAGGCGCAAGTGGTCGTGCACGTCCCCCACGTCGGGATTGCCCGGCAGCACCTTGCCGTTCACCTCCAGCACCGGCAACTGGATGCGGGCGTTGCCGCCGATGATGGACTGCAGGCGTTCGGCGGCCTGCCGGTCGCTGTCGACGTGGTAGACCGTGGCATACAAGCCGTTGTCCTCCAGCCAGGCCTGCATCGCGTCACAATCCGTGCAACCGGCAATGACATAGATGTCGATCCGGTTGTTGCGGGCATACTGGACCGACTCGTCCATGTAGGCTTCCTCGTCCGCGTCGCCGGCAAAGCCCGGCGCCCCCGGCCCGACGCCCATCGCCTGGGCAAAGCTCATCATCCTTTCGGGGCTCTCCGTGACGGCGCCGTACGTCACTGCCGACACGACGACCATGGCCGCCAGCGAGAGCAACGCGCGCCCGGCACCGGCCTCCGCAATCGCCGGGCCATACTCGTTGTCTTCCTCTTCCCCGCCGATGAACAGCAGCGCCAGCATCATCAGGGCGCCGATCAAGGGAACGATGGCAACCAGCGCCAGCCAGCCGGTGCGGCCGGTGTCGTGCAGGCGCAAGGCGACGCAACGCAGCGCATAGATGAAAGACAGCAGCATGCCGAGCCCTGCCAGGCCGTTCACGCCGGTCACCACCGCCAGCCAGATCAGCGCGAACGCGATCACGGAACTGAGCAGGGAAGCGGAAAAGTAGTCGAGACGGCCGAAGCGCCCGGCAAAGCTGAAGCTGAGCAGGGCCGCCCCACCGCCGCCGCCACCCGTCCGCGGCGCTGTACCCGATCCGGCCCGGCGGGCCGCCAGTTCGGCGGCGCGGGCCTCGCGCTCTTCCCGTTGCAGGGCTTCCTGGCTGGCCAGGTAGCGTGGCATGTCCAGGCCGCATGCCCGGCACAGGGTGCGCTTCGGCTGGGCTTCTCCGCATTTCGGGCAGACCACTTCGTCCACCGGGAGCGCGTCCGCGGCGATACCGCCGGCCGCCGCCCCGTGGCCGGCCGGGGCCGGGCCGGCAAGGGCGAACAGTTCGTCGCTGGCCGGAGAGGATGGACTCTCGGCCTTCGGCGTCAGCTCCGCCGGCGCCTCGTTGCGACTTTCGGCCAGCAATTCGGCCCGTGCTTCGAGACCGAGGCCACGCAGGCGGGCGAGCAATCTCTCCGCGCCTTCGGCGGAGGTACTGCGCGAAACGACTTGCGGCTTGCCGGAGAGCATGCGCTCGACCTGGTCGTCCCGCAGCCGGAACGCCTGTGCGACTTCGGCCTTGATGCCGGACAGCGGGGCTCCGTTCAGCGTCCGCCCCGAAATGATCACTTGGTATTTTCCCGACATGGCGTTCTTTTCGATGACCCGATCAGCCCGTCATTCTGCCCACAACGCCGCTTCGTCGCTACCTCTTTGGCATTAGATCGTTATAATTTCACGCTCGCTTCCCACCCTCGGACACCGCATGCTGATACTCCCGCTTCCGGCCCGTCCCGACTGGTCCCGGCCGCCGCTGGCGACGCTGGCCATCATGGCGCTGTGCCTGATCGCTTTCCTGATCCAGGGCGGGGACTACCAGCGTATGGCGGACGCCTCGCGCTTCTACCAGCAATCGGGCATCGGCAGGATGGAGATGGCGGCCTATCTCGCCGATCTCGAGCGGGCCGGCGAGAAGGAGAAACTCGCCGCCCTGCGCCGCAGTACCGCACGGAACAGCGGCGTCGAGGCCTTCCAGGCGATGGAGCGGGACAACGATTTCATCGACCGCCTGCGCCGCGACCAGGTGATCACCCCCGAGCATCCGGACCATGCGGCGTGGCGCAGCAAGCGCGACCGGTACGAAGCACTGCGCGAACGGGTCGTCACCGAGCACTACAGCCTCTCCAGCCGCGACCCGCGCCCGGTCACCCTGCTCACCCACATGTTCCTGCACGGCGGCCTCATGCACCTGGCCGGCAACATGGCCGTGCTCTTCGTCGTCGGCTACACCGTCGAGGCGGCCCTCGGCCCCCTGGGCTTTCTCGCCCTCTACCTCCTCGGCGGCCTCGGCGCCTCCGTGCCGGACGTGCTGATGCCGGCCAGCGAACTGCAGTTGTCCCTGGGCGCTTCCGGCGCGATTTCAGCGGTCATGGCGGCCTACCTGGTACTGTTCGGCCTGCGCCGCATCACCTTCTTCTACTGGCTGGTCTTCGTTCTCGGGACGGTGCGCTGGCCGGCCGTGGCCATCCTGCCCCTGTGGCTGGCCAACGAACTGCTGCAGAACTTCGTGTTCGACACCGAAGGCCGCACCAACTACATGGCGCACTTCGGCGGGCTGGTCAGCGGCGCGCTGCTCGTCGGCCTCTACCGCTGGCGCCGCCACGGACGCAGCGCCGACATCGTCCATCGCCAGGACGACGAAGAGGCTGTTGCGGCCCTGCTGGCCCAGGCCGCCCGCCAGGTCGCCGAGCTGAATTTCGGCCCTGCCGCGCTGACCTACCGCAAGCTGCTCGACGAACATCCCGGCACGGACGCGCAATCCATCGTCGAATATCGCCGCATCGCCGGCCTGGCCCGCCAGCCTGAACTGCTTGCCGACGCCAACCGCCGCGTGCTGCAGGCGGCCGCGGAACGCGGACGATCCGCCAGCCCCGCCCTGCTGGCGGAAGTGGTGCAGGAACTGCCGGCCGCCTTGCCGAAACTCGCGGCCGTCCAATGGGAAACCCTGCTCGCCCGCCTGATCGACGACGGCCGGCTCGATGGCGCCGAACGACTGCTGCTGCGCCTCTTCCCCATCCGGGAATTTCGCCCGATCGCGGTGCGCCAGGCCGCTCGCCTGGCAGACGCCTTCATCGCCCGCGGCGAGGCCGGACGCGCGGCGCCCATCCAGCGCCTCGCGAACAGCGTCGCGGCGCAGGCGGCCGCCGCTTCCCGCTAGGCCGGGTTGCCGCCCGCAGCCGCCGCCAGGCGGTCGAGCAACTCGTCCAGCCGCGCCGCCTCGGCTGCCGCCGGGCTCTCCGGATAGCGTTGCCGCAGGGCCGCAAGCACCCGGCGCGCCTGCGCCTCGTCGCGCTTGTGCTCGATCAGCAGCCGCGCCCCGAGCAGGTAGATGGCCGGCGTATCGGCATGCCCGGGGAAACGCCGGTCGAACTCCCTGATCAGGCGCGCCGCGCCGTCGCCGCGGCGCGCCGCCAGCAAGGCGGTGGCCAGCGGCAGGATCGCACCCGCCTGCGCCGGCTGGTAATCGGGCTGATGCTGCCAGATCGCCTCCAGCACCTCGATCGCGTAGGACTCCTGGCCCACCCGCGTCAGGGCCGGCAACCAGTCGCGGGCGTGGGCCAGCATCGCCTGCGTCTGCCCCGGCACGGCCAGCAGCAGACGGTGCAGGCGCAGGTTGGCGGAGAGGTCGCCGGGCCGTTCGACGACATCTCCACGGGCCACGGCAATCGCCTCGTCGTAGCGCCCCTCCTTGAGCAACTCGGCGCTCTGCGCCGCGCGCTGGCGGACCGGATCGGGCGGGGCGATCGCCGTCGCCTGGCGCTCGAAACCCACGTCGACGGCAAGGCCCAGCTCCCCGTGATACTGGTACAGCGCATAGCCCATCAGGCGGAACATGACGATGGTGAAATAACCGCCGAGAAACCCGAACAGCACCCCCAGCAGCCCCGCCGGCACCACCGACGCCAGCAGCCCGAACAGGGCACCATGGCCGGACGAGAGCAACAGCAGGCAGGCGCACAGCCCCAGATAGGGCATGCCGATGCCGCGGATCAGCGCCCACAGCCGCGGCGGCGACATGGATTCGCCCAGTTCGTTGGTGAGGGCCAGCAGCATCGTATTGGCCGGCAACAGCAGGCCGAACAGTGCCAGCAGGACGAGCGCCGCATGGGGCCCCGCCACGCTCGCCACGTAGGCGCAAATGGTCAGCCCCACGGCAATGACGACGAACTGCTTGTAAGGCAGGTACTTGCCGCCATGGGCGGAATCGAACAGCGTCTGCGAGTCGTCGAGATGGCCCAGCGCTGTGCGTTCGAGCACCTTGTAGCCATAGCGCAGCGTGGCCACCAGCAGCACCGCCCACAGGACCAGATTGGCCGGCACGAAGAACATGGACGCCAGCCCGGCCAGCACCCCGAAACCGCAGCAGGCCAGCAAGGGCTCCAGGGAGAGGGGATAAAGGAAGAAGCTGCCGAGGCGGGTCCAGTAAGGCGGAATGGCGGGCGCGTGGTCGGTCATGGGAGAGAAGTCGCCGGCAGCGTCCGGGTGGCGCGCGTCGGGACAAGCGGATGCAATGACGAGATGGTATCGCCTCCCGGCGCGGTCCGCAGCCGGAACAGATCACGCCCGTTCGCTCACGCAGAATTGCCGCACCGGCCAACGAGGCAGTCTCCGGCCGCGGAAACCTGCTGTCTCCTTTGCCTCCGGCCACCCTGTCGCCGCACAATGGCCGCCCCTGCCCGCACCGGGAAAGGGCTGCCAATTCTTCAGCCTGCAAGAAGGACACGCGCCATGCACATCTGGGTCGACGCCGATGCCTGCCCCGCCGTCATCAAGGACATCCTGTTCCGCGCCGCGGAGCGCACCGGACGCCCGCTGACGCTGGTCGCGAACCAGTACATCCGCGTGCCCGCCTCCCCGCTGATCCGCATGATCCAGGTTCCGGGCGGCTTCGACGAGGCGGACAAGTACATCCTTGCCCACGTGCAGGCCGGACACCTGGTCATCACCGCTGACATTCCCCTCGCCGCCGAGGTCGTGGCGAACGATGCCCGCGCGCTGTCGCCCAGGGGTGAGCTCTACGGGAAGGAGAACATTCGCGAAGTGCTCGCCATGCGCAACTTCATGGACACCCTGCGCAGCACCGGTGTGGAGACCGGCGGACCGGCTGCGTTTACCGCCGCGGACCGGCAGGCATTCGCGAATCGACTCGATCGGCTGCTGCGCCAGGCAGGCGGGACTGATCGGCAGTAGCGCGGCCATCGAAGACCAGACTGGATCACCGGGCAGGTCATCGCCGTCGATGGCGGCCTGGCTCGCATGAGCAAGCGGCCTCGGTTTGCCCGCGGAGAATACGGGACGAGTCCGCCGTATCCAGGCTCCGCTCCGAACGGCCCTCGTGCAGTACCCCATTACCACCCACCCCACCCTCCCCGCGCGCACACTGGCCTCGCGGCGCGGCGGTCCGTCGCGCCGCATCCACCGAAACGAGGAGACGACGATGGGCAAGAGGATCCTGATGATCTGCGGCGATTTCGGCGAGGACTACGAGACCATGGTGCCCTTCCAGGCGCTGCAGGCGGTGGGGCATACCGTGCATGCGGTGTGCCCGGAGCGGAAGGCGGGCGAGGCGGTCGCGATGGCGATCCACGACTTCGAGGGGCAGCAGACCTACAGCGAGAAGCGCGGGCACAACTTCACCCTCAATGCGACCTTCGCCGAGATCGACCCGGCGGGCTACGACGCGCTGGTGATCCCCGGCGGGCGGGCGCCGGAATACCTGCGCATGAACGACGCGGTGGTGAAGATGGTTCGCCACTTCTTCACCGCGGACAAGCCGGTGGCGGCGATCTGCCACGGCGCGCAGTTGCTCGCGGGCGCGCGGGTGCTGGAAGGCAAGCGCTGTTCGGCCTATCCGGCCTGCCGCGCGGAAGTGGAGCTGGCGGGCGGCACCTATGCGGACATCCCCCTCGACCAGGCGGTGACCGACGGCAAGCTGGTCACGGCGCCGGCCTGGCCGGCGCATCCGGCCTGGATCGCGCAGTTCCTTGCGGTGCTGGGCACACGCATCAGCCACTGAACGGCGGCGGGGAGCGCATTCGGCCGGCGGGGCGGTGGCGGCCTGTCTACACTGGGAGGGTCGCAACCGCCCGCCGGAACGAACGATGTGCCAGATCTTCACCTCCGCCGACCCCGCGCTCTACGCCTCGCGCGCCCGCTCCATCCGCCTGCACGGCGCGGCCACCAGCCTGCGGCTGGAGAACGTCTATTGGCGGACGCTGGAGGAGATCGGCCGGCGCGACGGGCTGAGCGTGCCACAACTGGTCGCCCGCCTGCACGACGAGTTGGACGAGGCCGGCGTGCTGGGCGACCGGGCCAACTTCACCTCCTTCCTGCGCGTGACCTGCACGCGCTACCTGCAATTGCAGTTGCAGGGCCTGATTCCGCAGGAGACGGAGGTGCCGATCCGCGTGCTGGACGCCCGGGCAGTGCTGGCCGGCGAACGCGGGTATGGTGAACAGGCGAGGCGCTCACGGGGTTCGGGCGCGCCGCTGGAGCGGCGGCTGTAGGAGCGGGCTTGCCCGCGATTGCAGCGCGCGTTGTTCTACCGCCCGAATCGCGGCCAAGGCCCCACACCCCTCAGGCCAGCGCCGCCGCTTCGTCCTCGTCCAGCTCGTCGCCCAGGAAGCCGCCGCTCTGGTGCGCCCACAGGCGGGCGTAGAGGCCGCCGCGGGCGAGCAGTTCGCGGTGGCTGCCTTCCTCCGCGATGCGCCCGCCGTCCATGACGATGAGGCGGTCCATGGCGGCGATGGTGGACAGGCGGTGGGCGATGGCGACCACGGTCTTGCCTTCCATCAGGCGGTAGAGGCTGGCCTGGATGGCGGCTTCCACTTCGGAATCGAGCGCGCTGGTGGCTTCGTCCAGCAGCAGGATGGGGGCATCCTTGAGCATCACGCGGGCGATGGCGATGCGCTGGCGCTGGCCGCCGGAGAGCTTCACGCCGCGCTCGCCCACGTGGGCGTCGTAGCTGCTGCGTCCCTTGGGATCGGTCAGCGTCTGGATGAAATCGTGGGCCTCGGCGCGCTCGGCGGCGGCGATCATCTGCGCCTCGGTGGCGTCCGGACGGCCGTAGAGGATGTTGTCCCGCACCGACCGGTGCAGCAGGGAGGTGTCCTGGGTGACCATGCCGACGGCCGCGCGCAGGCTCTCCTGGGTGACCGCGGCGATGTCCTGTCCGTCGATCAGGATGCGCCCGGCCTCCACGTCGTGGAAGCGCAGCAGGAGGTTCACCAGCGTGGACTTGCCCGCGCCGGAGCGGCCGACCAGGCCGATCTTCTCGCCCGGGCGGATCGCCAGCGAAAAATCCTCGATCACGCGCCGGGTTTCCCCGCCGCGGGTGCCGTAGGCGAAGTCCACGTCCTCGAAACGGATTTCCCCGCGGGTAACGGCCAGCGGCTGCGCGTCCGGCCGGTCCACCACGGTGCGCGGGCGCGACAGGGTGTTGATGCCGTCCTGCACCGTACCCACGTTCTCGAACAGCGCGGCCGTCTCCCACATCACCCAGTGGGACATGCCGTTGAGGCGCAGGGCCATGGCGCTGGCTGCGGCGACCGCGCCCACGCCCACCTGGCCGCGGCTCCACAGCCACAGCGTGACCCCGGCGGTGGACAGGATCAGCAGCATGGAGAGCGTGTGGTTGACGATCTCGATACCGCTCACCAGGCGCATCTGGCCATGCACGGTGTGCATGAACTCCTTCATCGCCGAACGGGCGTAGGACGCCTCGCGCCCGGCATGGGAAAAGAGCTTGACCGTGGCGATGTTGGTGTAGGCGTCGGTGATGCGCCCGACCATCAGCGAGCGGGCGTCGGCCTGGGCGCGGGACACCTTGGACAGGCGCGGCACGAACCAGCGCAGCGCCAGCCCGTACAGCGCCACCCACCCCAGGAAGGGCAGCAGCAGCCACAGGTCGAAGCCCGCCACCACCGCCACCATGGTGATGAAGTAGATGCTCACGAACACCAGGATGTCGGTCATGATCAGGCAGGTGTCGCGCACCGCCAGCGCGGTCTGCATGACCTTGGCGGAAACCCGCCCGGCGAATTCGTCCTGGAAGAAGCTCATGCTCTGGCCGAGCAGCAGGCGGTGGTAGTTCCAGCGCAGGCGCATGGGAAAATTGCCCGCCAGCGACTGGTGCTTGAGCAGGGTCTGCAGCGCCACCAGCGCGATGCTGCCGAGGATGATGCCGGCGAGCAGCAGCAGCTTGCCGCCCTCCTCGGCCCACAGACGGGCGGGCTCGACCTCCGCCAGCCAGTCCACCACCTTGCCCAGCATGGCGAAGAGCAGGGCCTCGAAGGCGCCGATCACCGCGGTCAGCAGCGTCATGCCGGCGATGAAGGGGCGCATGCCCTCGGTGCCCGCCCACAGGAAGGCGAAGAAGCCGCGGGGTGCTATGGCCGGCTGGGCTTCGGGATAGGGATCGACGCGGTTTTCGAACCAGCGGAACAAGGTTTTCTCCTGGGCGGGCGCAGCCCGCAAGCGTGCAAGTTTGCCTTGCCGGCGGCCCAAAGCAAAATGCCCCGCACGAGGCGGGGCATGGCACCGGCGGGCGCGGCGGCGATCAGGCCGGCGCGCTGATGCGGATCAGGTGGTCGAAGGCCGACAGGGAGGCCTTGGCCCCTTCGCCCATGGCGATGATGATCTGCTTGTACGGCACCGTGGTGCAGTCGCCGGCGCCGAACACGCCCGGCACCGAGGTCTGGCCCTTGGCATCCACGATGATCTCGCCGAAGCGGGAGAGTTCCACCGCGCCCTTGAGGAAGTCGGTGTTGGGCAGCAGGCCGATCTGCACGAAGATGCCTTCCAGTTCGATGCGCTTTTCCGCGCCGCTGACGCGGTCCTTGTACACCAGGCCGTTGACCTTGTCGGTGCCGGTCACTTCCAGCGTCTGGGCGCTCTTGATCACGTCCACGTTGGGCAGGCTGGCGAGCTTCTTCTGCAGCACCGCGTCGGCCTTCAGCGTGTCGGCGAATTCCAGCACGGTGACGTGGGAGACCACGCCGGCCAGGTCGATCGCGGCTTCCACGCCGGAGTTGCCGCCGCCGACCACCGCCACGCGCTTGCCCTTGAACAGCGGGCCGTCGCAGTGGGGGCAGTAGGCCACGCCCTTGCCGCGGAATTCCTTCTCGCCCGGCACGTTCATCTCGCGCCAGCGGGCGCCGGTGGCCAGGATCACGGTCTTGGCCTTCAGCGCAGCGCCGTTCTCGAGCTGCACCTCATGCACCTCGCCCGGCACCAGCTTGACCGCGCGCTGCAGGTTCATGATGTCCACGTCGTACTGCTTGACGTGCTCTTCCAGCGCCGCGGCGAGCTTGGGCCCTTCGGTCTCCTTCACGGAGATGAAGTTCTCGATGGCGAGCGTGTCCAGCACCTGGCCGCCGAAGCGTTCGGCCACCACGCCGGTGCGGATGCCCTTGCGTGCCGAGTAGATGGCCGCCGCCGAGCCGGCCGGGCCGCCGCCGACCACGAGCACGTCGAACACGTCCTTGGCGGAAAGCTTGGCGGCGTCGCGCTTGGCCGCGCCGGTGTCAATCTTCGCCAGGATTTCGCCCAGTTCCATGCGGCCGGCGCCGAATTCCTGACCGTTCAGGTAAACCGTGGGCACGGCCATGATCTGGCGCTTTTCCACTTCTTCCTGGAACAGCGCGCCGTCGATCATGGTGTGGCGGATGTTGGGGTTGAGGATGGCCAGCAGGTTCAGGGCCTGCACCACGTCCGGGCAGTTGTGGCAGGACAGCGAGATATAGGTCTCGAAGTTGTATTCGCCTTCCAGGTTTTTGATCTGTTCGATCACGTCAGCCTCGACCTTGGGCGGGTAGCCGGCCGACTGCAGCAGGGCGAGGATGAGCGAGGTGAATTCATGACCCATGGGCAGGCCGGCGAAGCGCACGCGCGCCTGGCCACCCTTGGGGCCGACGGAGAAGGAGGGCTTGCGCTGCGAGCCGTCGCGGCTCTCGATCACGGTGATGAGATTGGACTGCTCGGCCACGTCCTGCAGCAGTTCGCGCATTTCCCGCGACTTTTCCCCATCGTCCAGGGACGCCACGATCTCGATCGGCTGCGTCACCCTTTCCAGATAGGCTTTCAGTTGAGTCTTGATGTTGGCGTCCAGCATGGCGATTTTCCTTGTAATGGGTTGCCTGCCGTCAGGGACGGCAAGCCAGATACGACACAGCCGGCACGGGGCCGGCTGCGGAGCAAGCGCCCCGGAGCCGCACGGCCCCGGGCGACACAGCGGCTGCTTAGATCTTGCCGACGAGGTCGATGGACGGCGCCAGGGTCTTCTCGCCTTCCTTCCACTTGGCCGGGCACACTTCGTTCGGGTGCGCGGCGGTGTATTGGGCGGCCTTCAGCTTGCGCACGGTCTCGGTCACGTCGCGGGCGATCTCGTTGGAGTGGACTTCCAGCGTCTTGATGATGCCGTCCGGGTTGATGATGAAGGTGCCGCGCAGGGCCAGGCCTTCTTCCGGGATGTGCACGTCGAAGGCGTTGGTCAGCACGTGGGTGGGGTCGCCCACCAGCGCGAACTTGGCCTTGCCCACGGCGGGGGAGGTTTCATGCCACACCTTGTGGGAGAAGTGGGTGTCGGTGGTGACGATGTAGACTTCGGCGCCGGCCTTCTCGAACTCGGCGTAGTGCTCGGCGGCGTCTTCGATTTCGGTCGGGCAGTTGAAGGTGAAGGCGGCCGGCATGAAGATCAGCACGGACCACTTGCCCTTCAGGCTCTCGTCGGTCACTTCGATGAACTTGCCGTTCTTGTAGGCCTGGGCTTTGAAAGGCTTGACTTGGGTGTTGATCAGGGACATTGCGTATCCTCCGTAATGGGTTGGTGGAACAGCGTGACGAAAACTCGATGGGTGCATGTTACGGCAGTGCACCATATCGATCTAATTGATTGTCGAGATATGCGCGATTGTCTGGATTAATCGCATCACGCTCGCCGCCACGCCGGAAACACGCGCCCGGCGCGGCGACCGCCATGTATACCATCAATGCGCGCCGGATTTTGCTAGCCGATGGACTCGCCCGCGAGGTGGCGGCGCACGGAAATGGCGCTGCCCAGCCAGCCCAGGAAGGCGGCGAAGCCGAGGATGGCCGCGCTCTCGGCCGCCTGCGGGCCGGCGAGCTGGAAAAGGGTGCCATAGGTCTGCGCCAGCCCGGCCACCGGCGCGCGCAGCGCCAGCACCACGCCCCACACCGTACCCAGGGCCACCAGCCCGCCCAGCAGGCCCTGCAGGCTGCCGAACCAGTAGAACGGCCGGCGGATGAAGGGATCGGTGGCGCCCAGCAGCCGGCTCACGCCGATCTCGGCGCGCTGGGTGAGTATCTGCAGGCGGATGGTGTTGAAGGTGACGATGACCAGCGCCACGCCGAGCAGCGCCGCGAGCACCAGCACCGCCGACCGGCCCAGGCCGAGCAGGGCGTGCAGGCGCTCGACCCACGCGGAATCGAGCTGCACGTGGGCCACCCGGGGCCAGGTGCGCAGTTCGCCGGCCAGCGCCTGGAAGAGTTCCGGCTCGTTGCCGGCCGGCACCAGCACGAAGGCGTCCGGCAGCGGATTGGCCTGCAGCCCGCCCAGCACGTCACCCAGGCCGCTCTTTTCCAGTTGCGCCAGCGCCGTGTCCCGCGGCACAAAGCGGTAGCGGGCGAGCCGCGCCTCGGCCTTGAGGCGGCCGTCGATGGCTCGCACCTCGTCTGTGGAGGCATCCGGCGCCATGAACACGCTGATCTCCGGCGCCCCGGAAAAGCCTTTCGCGAGCCCCGCCACGTTGTCCAGCAGCAAGTAGCCGCCGGCCGGCAGGGACAGGGCGATGCCCACCACCAGAGCCGAGAGCAGGGTGCCCAGCGGCTGCGCCGCCAGCCGCCCGACCGCCTGGGCGAAAGCGCGCCAGTGCAGGTAGAGCCAGTGGATCATTCGGCGCCCTCCACCAGCAGCCCCTTGTGCAGCACCAGGCGGCGCGGCCGGCTGGCGGCGAACAGGGTCGCGTCGTGGGTGGACACCACCACCGTCACCCCGGCGCTGTTGAAGGAACGGAACAGTTCGGCGATGTCGCGGGCGTAGTCCGGGTCCAGGTGGGCCGTGGGCTCGTCGGCGATCAGGATGGAGGGGCGGTTCACGATGGCGCGGGCGATCGCCACGCGCTGCTGCTCGCCGCCGGAGAGCCCCGCCGGCAGTTCCCGCTCGCGCCCGTCCAGACCCACCCGTTCGAGGGCGGCGGCGACGCGCCTGGCGGCATCCCGCGGCGGATGGCCGGTGATCACCAGCGGCAGCATCACGTTGTCGAACACGCTGCGGTCGAACAGCAGGCGGGATTCCTGCAGCACCAGGCCGAGGTTGCGGCGCAGGTAGGGGATGGAGCGCGCCGGCATGCGGGAGACGGCCTGCCCGTTGATGCGGACGGTGCCGGCGGTGGGCCGCTCGATGACCGGTATCAGCTTCAACAGCGTGCTCTTGCCCGCGCCGGAATGGCCGGAGAGCACGATCAGTTCGCCGTGGCGGATCTCGAAGCTGACCCCGGCGAGCGCCGTGTAGCCGCCCGCATAGCGCTTGGAGACGTCCTCGAAGACGATCATGCGTCGGCGTCGTCCCGCGTGCCGGGCAGCGGCGCGAACAGCGCGTCCACGAACTCGCGCGCATGGAAGGGCTGCAGGTCGTCGATGCCCTCTCCCACGCCGATGAAGCGCAGCGGTTTCGGGCACTGGCGGGCGATGGCCGCCACCACGCCGCCCTTGGCTGTGCCGTCCAGCTTGGTCAACACCAGTCCGGTGACGCCGATGGCGCCATCGAAGGCCTTGACCTGGGCCAGCGCGTTCTGGCCGATGTTGGCGTCCAGCACCAGCAGCACCTCGTGCGGCCCGGAAGGCTCGGCCTTGGCGATGACGCGGCGCACCTTGGCGATCTCTTCCATCAGGTGGAGCTGGGTCGGCAGCCGCCCGGCGGTGTCGGCCAGCACCACGTCGATCCCGCGCGCGCGCGCGGCGTTGATGGCGTCGAAGATCACCGCCGCGGCGTCCCCGCCTTCCTGGGCGATCACGGTGACGTCGTTGCGCTCGCCCCAGGCCATGAGCTGCTCCCGCGCCGCGGCGCGGAAGGTGTCGCCGGCCGCCAGCAGCACGCTCTTGCCCCGGGACTGGAAGTACTTCGCCAGCTTGCCGATGGAGGTGGTCTTGCCGGCGCCGTTGACGCCCGCGAGCATGATGATGAAGGGGCGGTGGCCTTCCACCTGCAGCGGTGCCTCCAGCGGTGCGACGATCTCCAGCAGGGATTCGGAGAGCGCCTGCTGGAGCTGGTCGGCCGTTTCCAGCTTGTCGCGCTTCCAGCGGCGGCGCAGTTCGTCGAGGAGGTGCTGGGTGGCGTCCACGCCGCAGTCGGCCATCAACAGCGTGGTTTCCAGCTCTTCGAGCAGGTCCTCGTCGATCCTGCGGCGGCCGAACAGGCTCGCCAGCCCGCCGCCGAGCTGCTGGCGGGTGCGCGACAGGCCGGCCTTGAGACGCTCGGCCCACGACGCGCGAGGGGACGCAGCCTCGACGGGCGCGGGCACCGCCCCGGCCGGGACGGCCGCCGGCTCCGCCGCCGGGGCGGGCGTCTCGGCCGCCTCGGGCTTGCCGGACTTCTTCAGGAAACCAAACATGGGCACTCGGGTCAGATGGGGCGTTTGCGGCCGGGCGGGCGCATGATCCCGGATGAGGCTATCATGCGGCGCCGGGCCGAATCCGGCGACCCGCGGGGGCCGCCGAAACCGTCGCGAATTCTACCAGATGCAGGACATCCCCATGCTTCGCAAACCCCTTTCCGGACTGACCGCCGCACTGCTCACCGCGCTGGGCCTGATCTCCGCGCCGGCTGTCGCCAATCCCTTCGAAACCACGCTGGACAATGGCTTAGAGGTCATCGTCAAGGAAGACCGCCGCGCGCCCTCGGTGGTGCACATGCTGTGGTACGGCATCGGCTCCATGGACGAGCCCGAAGGCGTCTCGGGCGTGGCCCACGTGCTGGAACACATGATGTTCAAGGGCACGAAGGAAGTCGGGCCGGGCGAGTTCAACAAGCGCGTGGCCGCCCTGGGCGGGCGCGACAACGCCTTCACCAGCCGCGACTACACGGCCTACTTCCAGCAGGTCCCGCCCCAGCACCTGGGCGCGATGATGGCGCTGGAGGCCGACCGCATGGTGAATCTCGTCATCACCGACGAGGAGTTCGCCCGGGAGATCGAGGTGGTCAAGGAAGAGCGCCGCCTGCGCACCGACGACAAGCCCCGCGCGCTGGTGTACGAGCAGTTGATGGCCACCGCGCTGCAGGCCCATCCCTACCGCCGCCCGGTCATCGGCTGGATGACCGACCTGGAGACCATGCGCGCCGACGACGCCCGCGCCTGGTACCGCAACTGGTACGCGCCCAACAACGCCCGGCTGGTGGTGGTGGGCGATGTGGACCACCGGGAAGTATTCGAACTGGCGCGCCGCCATTACGGCCCGATTTCCGCGCGCGAACTGCCCGCACGCCGCATCGCCGGCGAGCCCGAACCCCGCGGCCCGCGCCAGACCACGGTCAAGGCGCCGGCCGAACTGCCCTACGTGGCGCTGGCCTGGCACGCGCCGGCCCTGCGCGACCCCGTGGCCGACCGGGAGGCCTACGCCCTGGACATGCTCGCCGCCATCCTGTCCGGCTACGACGGCGCCCGCCTGCCGCGCCGCCTGGTGCGGGAGGAACGCCTGGCGGTGTCGGCCAGCGCCGGCTACGACGGCGCCGGGCGCGGCCCGGCCCTGTTCTACCTGGACGGCGCGCCCGCCCCCGGCCGCGACAAGGCGGACCTGGAGGCGGCGCTGCACGCCGAGATCGCCCGCATCGCGAAGGATGGCGTGAATGCCGACGAGTTGCGCCGGGTCAAGGCGCAGGCCGTGGCCGCCGAGGTATACAAGCGCGACTCGTTGATGGGCCAGGCCATGGAGATCGGTTTCCTGGAGAGCGCGGGGCTGTCCTGGCGTGATGAGGCCCGGTTGCTGGAAGGTCTGCGCAGCGTGACCGCCGAGGAGGTGCAGGCGGTGGCACGCAAGGTGTTCAGCGACGTCTCGCTGACCACCGCACACCTGGAGCCGCTGCCGCTCACGGAACAACGCCCCCGCCCCGCCCTGCCCGGAATGAGACACTGAGCGCCGCCATGCCCATGACCCGCATCCGCTTCCTTCACGCCCTCGCCACCACGCTGTGCCTGTGCGCCGCCGCCGCGGCCCAGGCCGGGCCGCAGATCCAGCACTGGATCGCCGACACCGGCGCGCGCGTGTATTTCGTCGAGAGCCGCGCCCTGCCCATGGTGGACATTCAGGTGGATTTCGCCGCCGGCAGTGCCTTCGAGCCGGCCGGCAAGGCCGGCCTGGCGAGCCTCACCCGCGGCCTGCTCGACGCCGGCACCGCCACCCTGGACGAACAGGCCATCGCCGACCGCACGGCCGACATCGGCGCCCGCATCGGCGGCGGCGCGGACGACGACCGTGCCAGCCTGTCGGTGCGCACCCTGTCCGCCCCCGCCGAACGCGACGCCGCGGTGGCGCTCGGCGCCGAACTGCTGGCCCGCCCGGGCTTTCCCCAGGACGTGCTGGAGCGCGAACGGGCGCGCAGCATCGCCGGGCTGCGGGAGGCGCTGACCCAGCCGGGCAATCTCGCCGCGCGCAGTTTCTCGGGAGCGATCTACGGCGACCACCCCTACGGCCGGGTCACCACGGAGGAATCCTTGACCGCGATCACGCGGGACGACCTGGTGCGCTTCCACCGGGAGCACTACGGCGCGCGACGTGCCAGCGTGGCCATCGTCGGCGACGTCTCCCGGGCCGAAGCCGCCGAGATCGCCCGGCGCCTGACCGCCGACCTGCCCCCGGGTGAAGCGCCCGCCCCGCTCGCCGCGCCGCAGCAGCCGGCGCGCCACACGGTGCGCGTGCCCCACCCCTCCGCCCAGGCCCACCTGCTGCTCGGCCTGCCGGGCATGGCGCGGGAGGACCCGGACTACTACCCGCTGCTGGTGGGCAACTACGTGCTGGGCGGCGGGGGCTTCGTCTCGCGGCTGACCCGCGAGGTGCGCGAGAAGCGCGGCTACGCCTACAGCGTCTATAGCTATTTCTCGCCGCAATGGGTGGCCGGCCCGTTCCAGATCGGCCTGCAGACCCGCGGATCGCAGATCGACGCTGCCCTGGGCCTGGTGGAGAAAACGCTGGCGGCCTTCATCGCCGAGGGTCCGACCGAAGCCGAACTGCAGGCCGCCCGCGACAACATCGTCAACGGCTTCGGCCTGCGCCTGGATTCCAACAGCAAGATCCTGGGCTATGTGTCCATGATCGGCTTCTATGGTCTGCCGCTGGACTGGCTGGACGCCTACCCGCGCCACGTGGAGGAAGTCACCGCCGCCGCGGTGCGCGACGCCTTCGCCCGCCGGGTGCGCCCGGAGCACCTGGTCACGGTGGTGGTGGGCGGCGACGGCGACAACAAGGGCAACGGCAACGCGGCCGCTGCGCCGGCGACCGGACCGGCCCGGTGAGCCGGGTCCGCATCGTCGGCGGGCAATGGCGCTCGCGCCAGCTCGAGGTGGCCCACGTCACCGGCCTGCGCCCCACCCCCGACCGCGTGCGGGAAACGCTGTTCAACTGGCTGGGGCAGGAGCTCGACGGCCTCCGCTGCCTGGACCTCTTCGCGGGCAGCGGCATCCTCGGCTTCGAGGCGGCCTCCCGCGGCGCGGCGCACGTCACCCTGGTGGAGCACGATCCGCGCGCCTTCGCCGCCCTGCAGCAGGCGGCAAAGACCCTACAGGCGGCGCAGGTGGAGTTGATTCGGGGCGATGCGGTAAAATTCGCCGCTTCGGCCACGGACAGGTTCGACGTCGTGTTTCTCGACCCGCCCTACCACCGCGGCTGGCTGGAACGGATCGCGCCGCTGCTCGGCAGGATTCTCGAGCCGGATGGCTGGCTGTACGTCGAAGCCGAAGCGCCGCTGCGGGGACTCGGCGGCTGGTCCACGGTCAAACAGGGGCGCGCCGGACAGGTGCACTTTCATCTGATGCGGGGGAATGCAGCGTGAGACACGGCAAGGTGGTTTACCCGGGCACCTTCGACCCGCTGACCCGCGGACACGAGGACATCGTGCGCCGTGCCGCGATGCTGTTCGACAAGGTGATCGTGGGCGTGGCGCGCAGCGCCGGCAAGGCGCCGATCTTCACCATGGAGGAAAGGGTGGAGATCGCGCGCGAGGTGCTGGCGCCCTTCCCCAACGTGACGGTGACCGGCTTCGACGGTCTGCTGATGGATTTTCTGCGTTCGCAGGATGCACGCCTGATCCTGCGCGGGCTGCGGGCGGTCTCGGACTTCGAGTACGAGTTCCAGATGGCGGGGATGAACCGCAAGCTCTATCCGGACGTCGAGACGGTGTTCCTGACTCCGGCCGACGAATACATGTTCATCTCCGCCACGATGGTGCGCGAAATCGCCCGGTTGGGGGGCGACGTGAGCAAGTTCGTGCAGCCGGTCGTCAATGACCGGCTGCGCCTGAAATTGAAACCTGAGCAATAGTGAGGAAGTGACAGATGGCCCTGATGATCACCGACGAGTGCATCAACTGCGACGTGTGCGAACCCGAGTGCCCCAACGGCGCGATCTCGCAGGGGGACGAGATTTACCAGATCGACCCCGGAAAGTGCACCGAATGCGTCGGCCACTTCGATGAACCGCAGTGCCAGCAGGTCTGCCCGGTGGACTGTATCCCGCACGACCCCGGCCACCAGGAAACCCGCGAGCAGTTGATGGAAAAGTTCATCCGCCTGACCGCCAGCAAGTGAACCAGCGGCGATGAACGACACGGGGGCGGGTCCTCGGACCCGCCCCCGTTCGTCTACGGCCGGACGCCCGCCGGCGCTCAGGCCACTTTCTCGTCGGCCGCTGCGGACACCCCGCCGCTCCCGGGGCGCGCGACGCCCAGTGCGCTGCGGATCGCCTCGGCCAGGCCATCCAGCTCGTCCATCTGGCGCAGCAACTGCACCTCGGCCTGCTTGAGCTCCTCCACCCGGTCTTCCAGCGTGTCGGTGGCCTGGTGGATGCGCTTGACGCTCTCCAGGCGGCGCTTGAGCTGCAACTGGTATTCGCGCACCTGGGTTTCCAGCGGCGACATCACCGCGCGCAGCCACTGCTCCACGTCCCGGTTGGCCAGTTCGAAGGTGCGCCGCGCCTGCAGCGCCACGGTTTCGAAGAACTTCTGCGTGAGCGTGTGCTTTTCGGTGGTGACCAGCACCAGCGCATTGTTGATCTGGCGGTCGAAGGCTTTCTGCAGCCGGTCCAGCTCGCGCACGTAGCGGCGGGTGGAGAAGGCCTCGGGCGGCGTCAGCTTGAGGCCGTGCTCCACCGAGAAGCGCTTGTACATCGCCTCCAGCATGGTGGTGATTTCGGTGATCTCGTCGTTGGAGGCCTTGAAGTTGGCGCGCAGGCGGGCGAAGAAGCCTTCCATGGCGTCCTTCAGCCCCTTGGAGAAGGTCGATTCGAGCATCTCCTCGCGGGTGCGCCGGGTTTCGTTGCGCAGGGTGTCCAGCCCCAGGTGGCCGAGCAGGTTGTTGGTCAGGTTGGTGAACACCGAGCGCACCGCGTAGTACTTCTGCAGCCCCTGCTCGAACTCGTCCTTCTCGGTGCGGATCTTGCGCATCATGTACTCGATGACGCTCTGGTTCTTGCCGCGCAGGTCGGTCAGTTCCTGCAACTGCTCGCGCAGGCCGGACAGGCGCGCCTCCAGCAGCGCCGATGCCTGGCCGGCGAGGTCCTCGGTCTCGCCCAGGGTGTTGTCGCGCACGATCTCCTGCTTGGTGGGCAGCAGATCCTCGGTGAGCGCCCGTTCCAGCGCCGGCAGGCGGCTGCGTTCGAGCAGGGCGGCGTCGCGGTTGATGCGGCCGACCAGCCCTTTCTGCGCCGACACCGGGAACACCGCGTTGCGGCCGACTTCCAGCGTGTCGGCCACCGACGCCACCTGGCGGGTGATTTCGGCATCGATCCGGGCCTCGTCGCGCAGGCCGTCCCACAGGCCGTCGATCTTGTTGAGCACCACCAGCCGGCCCTTCTGCCGCCCCTGGCCGGCGTGCACGTACTCGCGCCACACGGCCATGTCGCTCTGCGTGACGCCGGTATCGGCGGCAAGGATGAACAGCACCGCATGGGCATTGGGCAGCAGCGACAGGGTCAGTTCCGGCTCCGCACCGATGGCGTTGAGCCCCGGCGTGTCGAGGATCACCAGCCCCTGTTCGAGCAGCGGATGGGGAAACTGGATCACCGCATGGCGCCAGCTCGGAATCTCCACCTGGCCATCCGCGCCCGGTTTCAGTCCTTTCTCGCCGCTCGGGTCGATGTGGAAGCCGTAGTTGCGTGCATCGTCCTGCGACACACGGGTGGTCTCGCCCACCCGCGACAGTGCCTGCTGCAGGCCGGCCGCCGAATCGGCCGGCAGCGGCGTGACTTCCCACTCTTCCGGGAAGCGCTTGAGCTCGCTCACACCCGCGTGCGCGGCGCGGGTGGCGATCGGCAGCAGGCGGATCTCCGGGCGGTCGCCCTCGCTCCACTTGAGCTCGGTGGGGCACATGGTGGTGCGCCCCGCGCTCGACGGCAGGATGCGGTCGCCGAAATCGGCGAAGAAGATGGCGTTGATCAGTTCGGACTTGCCGCGGGAGAACTCGGCGACGAAGGCTACGGTGAGCTTGTCGTCGCGCAGGCGGTCGAGGATGTACTGCAGCCGCATGTCACCCTGCGCGTCGCCCACCTCGTTGCGCGACAGCCAGTTGCGCAACCGGCCCACGGCTTCGGCCGCTTCGGACCGCCAGCGCCCGTAGGCGGAAAACTGATCGACCAGGTTCATGTCATGCTCCGGACAGTCCGCGAATGCGGAACGTGAGATTTTTGGCACTTCGCTAGCATAGCGCCGAACCGCGGCGCATGCCATTCCATTGGATTCCGCAGGCTTCATCCGCGGCGCACCTGGCAGCGCGGGCAGAACCACGTGGAGCGCTGCGCGGTGACGAAACGGCGCACCGGCGTTCCGCACACCCGGCAGGGTTCGCCCTCGCGCCCATAGGCGAAGTACTGCTGCTGGAAGTATCCGGGGCGGCCGTCGCCACCGACGAAATCGCGCAGCGTGCTGCCGCCCGCGGCGATCGCCTCCGCCAGGGTCTCGCGCACGCTGGCGGCGAGCCGCTCGCAGCGCTGGCGGCCGAGCGCGCCGGCCGGTTCCAGCGGATGGATACGGGCGCGGAACAGGCTTTCCGAGGCGTAGATGTTGCCCACGCCGACCACGCGGTGCGCGTCCATCAGCGTGTGCTTGATGGGCTGGCGCAGGCCGCGCGTGGCGCGGAACAGCCAGGCGCCGTCGAAACCGTCGTCCAGCGGTTCCAGCCCGAGGGAGGCGAGCAGCGGATGAAACGCCGCGTCGCCGGCCTGCCACACCACCAGCCCGAAGCGCCGCGGGTCGCGCAGGCGCAGCGCGATTTCGCCGAACACGAAATCCACGTGGTCGTGCTTGTCCGGTGGCAGCGCGGCCGGCACCACCCGCAGGCTGCCGGACATGCCCAGATGCACGATCACGCTGCCGTGTTCGAAGCCGAGCAGCAGGTACTTGGCACGCCGCCCCACGGTCTGCACGGCGTGTCCGACGAGGAGTTCAGGCAAATCCGCGGGCACCGGCAGGCGCAGGCTGGCATTGCGCACCACCAGCGCGCTCAGGGTGCGTCCTTCGACGTGGGGGCGGATGCCGCGGCGGGTGGTTTCGACTTCGGGCAGTTCGGGCATGGGTGGAGGTGGCGGTTGGAGGTGGCGATTCGATGGGGGCGGCCGCAGGGGCATGTCGTCCGGGAATCGGGCCGATGACGTCCGCGCTCTCGACTCGCCCCTCTCGACTGGTTAACATCGGGCGAACGCAATTCTAGTTCAAGCATCAAACCGGGCAACCTGCCGCCCGGGACGATGTGACGCCCCGCAAGGCGCATGCCCCAATCCCCCCCTCGAAGTCCTGCCGGACCGCGCCCATGACCCCCTCTTCCCGCAACCTCGCCCGCTTCGCCCGGCGCCTCGGCCTCGCCCTGGCGCTCGTCCTGCCGCTCGCCGCCACGGCGCAGGAGGAACTGCCGGCAAGCGACGAGACGCCAGCCAACCTGCCCGCCCAGGAACTCACCGCGGAGACGCTGTACCAGTTCCTGCTCGCGGAGATTGCCGGCGCCCGCGGCGAACTGGGCCTGTCGGTGCAGGCCTATCTGGAAGTCGCCCGCCGCACGAACGACCCGCGCATCGCGCGGCGCGCGGCCGAGATCGCGCTGTTCGCACGCAACTTCGAGGCGGCCATCGAGGCGGCGCGCATCTGGAACCGTGCCGATCCGTCCTCCGAGGAAGCGCGGCGGCTCCTCGCCGGCATGCTCGCCAGCGGCGGCGACCGCCTCGACGACGTGCAGATCCATTTCGCCCGCATCCTCGCCGAATCGCCCGAACGCCTGGGACCGAACCTGATGGCGCTCAACCGCGCGCTGGCGCGGATTTCCGACAAGCAGACGGTGCTGCGCATCGTCGAACGGCTCACCGAACCCTATCTCGACCATCCCGAGGCGCACTACGCGCGCGCCCAGGCCGCCGCCGTCGCGCAGGACACGGAGGAGGCGCTGGCGGCCATCGACGGCGCGCTGGAAGTGCATCCCGACTGGGAGCCCGCGGTGCTGATGAAGGCCCAGTTGCTGCAACAGGCCAACGACAACCGCGCCGCGGCCGTGCTGATCGACGACTACCTCGTCCGCCATCCGGACAGCCGCAACGCCCGCCTGCTGCACGCCCGCCTGATGGTCGCGCTGCAGCAGTTCGACGCCGCACGCGCAGAGTTCCAGCAACTGCTCCAGGACGCGCCCGGCGACCGCGACCTGCTCTACGCCGTGGGACTGCTTTCGGCCCAACTGGAGGACTTCGACCAGGCCGAACGCCTGTTCAACGAGGCACTCGCCGCCGGCCACCCGGAGGCCGACACCATCCGCCTGAACCTCGCGCAGATCGCCGAGCGCCGCAACGACCTGGACGGCGCGCTGGCCCATTACCGCAGCGTCGGCAGTGGTCCGCACGCGGTGCAGGCACGGGTACGGGCGGCGCAGCTGCTCGCCCGCCACGGTAGGCTCGACGAGGGCCGCGGCTGGCTGCACGCCGCCGAGGCCGATGCCGAAACGCGCAAGCGCCTGCTGCTGGCGGAAACGCAGTTGCTGCGCGACGCGGAGCAGCCCGCAGCCGCCTTCAACCTGCTCGATGAAGGGCTGCGCCGCAGCCCGGACGACACCGACCTGCTGTACGAATCGGCCATGCTCGCCGAGCGCCTGGAGCGCCTCGAAGTCATGGAGTCGCGCCTGCGCAAGCTGATCGCCCTCGACCCCGACCACGCCCATGCCTACAACGCCCTCGGCTACTCGCTGGCCGACCGCGGCCTGCGTCTGGACGAGGCCGAAAACCTGATCGGACGCGCGCTGGAGCTTTCCCCCGACGACCCCTTCATCCTCGACAGCATGGGCTGGGTGCGCTTCCGCCGCGGCGCGGCGGCCGACGCGCTGGACCACCTGGAGCGCGCCTACGCCATCCGCGCCGACCCCGAGATCGCCGCGCACCTGGGCGAAGTGCTGTGGTCCCTCGACCGCCAGACGGAAGCCCGGAAGATCTGGGACGAGGCGCTCGCCGCCCACCCCGGCCACCGCGGGCTGCAGGACACCATCGACCGCCTGCGCCGCTGAAGCCCCCGGAAACCCATGCCGCACCCCTGCACCAGGCGCCATGCGCCGGCCGCCCTGCTCGCCGCCAGCCTGCTCGCCGCCGGTTGCGCCACACCTCTCGCCATCCATACGCCGGCCGCCGAACGCCCCCTCGCAGCCGGCTTTACGCTCGAAGGCCGCCTGTCGGCGAGCGACGGCGCCAGCGCAGCCAGCGGCCGGCTCGAATGGCAACACCAGGCCGACGGCGACCGCTGGACGGTACTCAGCCCCCTCGGGCAAATCGTCGCCCAACTGGAGCGCGACCGCCACGGCGCGCTGCTGCGCACCGCCGACGGCCGCCGCTACGCCGCCGCCAATGCGGACGAGTTGCTCCCCCAGGTGCTCGGCGTCGACGCCCCGGTCGCGCTGCTGCCCGCCTGGGTGCAGGCCGCGCCCGGCCCCCATGGCGAGGTCCGCGCGCGCGACGCCCGCGGCCGTCCGGCGCTGGTCGTCGACACCGGCTGGCGCATCGAATACCCCGAGTACGCCGCGGACGATCCCGCCGCCCCGCCGCGCCGCATCGACCTCTCCCGCGGCGACGCCCGCCTGCGCCTGATCATCGACCACTGGACCCCCGCGCCGTGAGTCTCCCCCCCGACACCTTGAACGCCTGCCTCGCGCCGGCCAAGCTCAACCTGTTCCTGCACGTCGTCGGGCGCCGCGCGGACGGCTACCACCTGCTGCAGAGCGCCTTCCGCCTGCTGGACTGGGGCGACCGGCTGAACTTCCGCCGCCGCGCCGACGGCCTGATCCGCCGCCTGGGCAGCGTGCCCAGCGTGGCGGAAGCCGACGACCTCGTCGTACGCGCCGCCCGCCTGCTGCAAGGCCGCAGCGGCTGTACCCTGGGCGCCGACATCGAGGTGGACAAGCAACTGCCCATGGGCGGCGGCCTGGGCGGCGGCAGTTCGGATGCGGCCACCACGCTCATCGCCCTGAACCACCTGTGGGGCACCGGCCTGGACCGCGAGGCCCTGCAGGCGCTGGGCCTGGAACTGGGGGCGGACGTGCCCTTCTTCATCTACGGCCGCGATGCCTTCGTCGAAGGCGTGGGCGAGCGCCTGCAGGCGCTCGAACTGCCCGGGGCGTGGTACGTCATCGTCTCTCCCGGCGTCGTCGTGCCGACCGCGGAAATTTTCTCCGCGGGGGAGTTGACGCGAAATACCGAACCCATCAAAATTGCGGACTTCGCAGCGAGCACCACCCGAAACGACTTGCAGCCCGTGGCATGCAACCGTTACCCGGAAGTGGCCGCAGCAATCGACTGGCTGGCGCGGTTTGCGCCGGCGAGAATGACCGGTTCCGGTGCCTGTGTGTTCGCACAGGTCGCAGCAGAAGCCGATGCCCAGCGCATCGTCGAAAGCTGCCCGGCGCGATGGAAGGCGTGGAAAGCACGCAGCCTGCCGCGACACCCGCTCTTCGATCTGGTCGGTTGAGCTGTCGAACAGGTTTCTTGGGGAGTCGCCAAGTTGGTCAAGGCACCGGATTTTGATTCCGGCATTCGAGGGTTCGAATCCTTCCTCCCCAGCCAGACAAACCGGGCAGGCCTTGCGCCTGCCCGAGTCGTTTTCGCAGCAGTCATTCTATCGGCATCGGAGATGCGGTTATGCCCCACGGCAGCCTGATGGTCTTCACCGGCAACGCCAACCCCAAGCTTGCCACCGACGTGGCGCGCAGGCTGGGCATTTCCCTCGGTTCCGCCACGGTGGGCCGCTTCTCCGACGGCGAAGTGAACATCGAACTGCTGGAGAACGTGCGCGGCAAGGACGTCTTCGTCCTGCAGCCGACCTGCGCGCCCACCAACGAGAACCTGATGGAAATGCTGGTGCTGGTGGACGCCCTCAAGCGCGCCTCCGCCGGCCGCATCACCGCCGCCATCCCCTACTTCGGCTACGCCCGCCAAGATCGCCGCCCGCGCTCGGCGCGCGTGCCGATCACGGCCAAGGTCGTCGCCAACATGCTGCAGGCCGCGGGCGTGCAGCGCCTGCTCACCATGGATCTCCACGCCGACCAGATCCAGGGCTTCTTCGACATTCCGGTGGACAACGTCTATGCCGCGCCGGTGCTGCTGGCCGACCTGGACAAGCAGAAGTACGACAACCTGCTGGTGGTCTCGCCGGACGTGGGCGGCGTGGTGCGCGCGCGCGCCTTCGCCAAGCGCATGGAATGCGACCTGGCGATCATCGACAAGCGCCGCCCCAAGGCCAACGTCTCGGAAGTGATGAACATCATCGGCGAAGTCGAAGGCCGCACCTGCGTGATCATGGACGACATCGTCGACACCGCCGGCACCCTGTGCAAGGCCGCCAGCGCGCTGAAGGAAAACGGCGCCCAGCGCGTGCTGGCCTACTGCACCCACGCGGTGCTGTCCGGTGCCGCGGTGTCGCGCATCAGCGATTCCGAACTGGACGAACTGGTCGTCACCGACACCATCCCGCTGCGGGACGACGCCAAGGCCAGCGGACGCATCCGCCAGGTGTCGGTGGCCTCGCTGCTGGCCGACACCGTGCTGCGCATCAGCAACGAGGAGTCCGTCTCCTCGCTGTTCATGGAGTAATCGAGAATTCGCCCGCCGGCCCCGTGCCGGCGGGCCCAACCGGCCCCGCCTGGTCGCGGGCGGGGCGTTTCAATCCAGGAGCATCACAATGACCATCGAGTTCAAGGCCACCCAGCGCGAGGAACAGGGATCGAGTGCGAGCCGCCGCCTGCGTCGCGCCGGCCAACTGCCCGGCATCATCTACGGCGGCGACGTCGCCGCCCTGCCGATCACCATGGATCACAACGAGTTGTACCACCTGCTCAACAAGGAAGCCTTCCACTCTTCCGTGCTGACCGTCGACCTGGACGGCAAGAAGCAGACCGTGGTGCTGCGCGACGCCCAGTGGCACGCCTACAAGCCGCAAGTGCTGCACATCGACTTCCAGCGCGTGGACGCCACCCACAAGATCCACCTGAAGGTGCCGCTGCACTTCGCCAACGGCGAGAACAGCCCGGCCGTCAAGCTCGGCGGCGGCCTGATCTCCCACGTCATCACCGAACTGGATGTGAACTGCCTGCCGGGCGACCTGCCGACGTTCATCGAGGTGGACCTGGGCGGCCTGGAAGCCGACCAGTCCATCCACGCCTCGCAGATCAAACTGCCTGAGGGCGTCGATCTGGTGCTCCACGGCGATGCCGACCCGGTCGTCGTCACCGTGCTGAAGACCAAGGGCGAGGCCGCTGCCGAAGAAGAAGGCAGCGCCGAAGGCTGAACGCCCGTGCCCGCCCGGATCGTGGAGAGCCTTATCCGATGACCGCAGCAGCCCCGCGTCTCGTCGTCGGCCTCGGCAATCCGGGCAGCGAATACACCCAGACCCGGCACAACGCCGGGTTTTGGTTTTGTGAGCGGCTCGCCGACCAGCTCGGCACGCGCTTCGCCCACGAATCGCGCTTCCACGGCCTGGTCGCCAACGCGCGCGAAGCCGGGGTCTGGCTGCTGATGCCGCAGACGTTCATGAACCGCTCCGGCCAGGCCATCGGCGCGCTGGCGCGCTTCTACCGCATCCAGCCCGCCGAGATTCTCGTCGTGCACGACGAGCTGGACATCCCGCCCGGCCAGTTGCGGCTCAAGTTCGGCGGCGGCCTCGGCGGCCACAACGGCCTCAAGGACACCTCCGCCCACCTGGGCACCAACGACTACTGGCGGCTGCGCATCGGCATCGGCCATCCCGGCGACCGCAACGAGGTGGTGAACTTCGTCCTCAAGCCCGCGCGGTGCGAGGAGCAGGCGCTGATCGACGAAGCCATCGACCGCGCGCTGCTCGCCTGGCCGAAGATCGCCGCCGGCGACTGGAACACCGCCACCCAACGCCTCAACGCCCGCCCGGCCGCACCCAAGCCGCCGAAGGCCCCGAAGGCGCCGCGCGCCCCCGACAACTCCAAGGACGAATCCACGCCATGAGCCTCAAATGCGGAATCGTCGGCCTGCCCAACGTCGGCAAGTCGACCCTGTTCAACGCCCTCACCAAGGCCGGCATCGAAGCGGCGAACTACCCCTTCTGCACCATCGAGCCCAACGTCGGCATCGTGGAAGTGCCGGACCCGCGCCTCGCTGCGCTGTCCGAGATCGTCAAGCCGCAGCGCGTGCAGCCCGCCATCGTCGAGTTCGTGGACATCGCGGGGCTGGTCGCCGGCGCCTCCAAGGGCGAAGGGCTGGGCAACCAGTTCCTCGCCAACATCCGTGAAACCGACGCCATCGTGCATGTGGTGCGCTGCTTCGCCGACGACAACGTGGTGCACGTCTCCGGCAGCGTGGACCCGATCCGCGACATCGAGGTCATCGACACCGAACTCGCGCTCGCCGACATGGCCACGGTGGACAAGGCCGTCACCCGCTACAAGCGCCCCGCCGCCTCCGGCGACAAGGAAGCCAAGGCGCTGGTCGCGGTGCTGGAAAAGTGCCTCGCCCAGCTCAACGAGGCCAGGCCCGTGCGCGCGCTCGACTTCAGCAAGGAAGAATGGGCGCTGCTGAGACCCTTCTGCCTCATCACCGCCAAGCCGGTGCTGTACGCCGCCAATGTGGCCGAGGACGGCTTCGAGAACAACCCGCATCTGGACGCCGTGCGCGCCCATGCCGCCGCCGAAGGCGCCGAGGTGGTCGCCCTGTGCGCCGCCATCGAGGCCGAGATCGCCGACCTGGACGACGCCGACAAGAAGGATTTCCTGGAATCCATGGGCCTGGAAGAACCCGGCCTCGACCGCCTGATCCGCGCCGGCTACAAGCTGCTCGGCCTGCAGACCTACTTCACCGCCGGCGTGAAGGAAGTGCGCGCCTGGACCATCCACACCGGCGACACCGCACCGCAGGCGGCCGGCGTCATCCACACCGACTTCGAACGCGGCTTCATCCGCGCCCAGACCATCGCCTACGAGGACTTCATCCAGTACAAGGGCGAAGCCGGCGCCAAGGAAGCGGGCAAGATGCGTGCGGAAGGCAAGGACTACGTGGTCAAGGACGGGGACGTGCTGAATTTCCTGTTCAACGTCTGACCGATGCAGCCTCCGTGCGCGAGACCGGCCAGGAGTCCGCGGCTTTACGCACAAGGCTGGCGGGCGATGCAGCAACGGGATTGCGGCCGCTCCCCAGTCCGGTTCCGGACACCGCCGCGCCTTCACTCCGCGGCGAGCAGGCTCTCGGCCCTGCCGCCGACGCTGTGCCGCACCCGCCATGCGAAGGCGAAGGCGCACAGCACGCCCACGCTCAGGCCGGCGAGCATGCCGAGCTGGCCGAGATGGTCGAGCATCAGCCCGGCTGCCACCGGCACCGCCAGCCGCGTCACCGTGAACAGCGTCGACTGCAAGCCGTAGTCGGAAGCGTTGCGCTGCCTGCGGGTGAAGAACATCGTCAGGCCGAACATCAGCGCCGACAGCGCGCCCATGCTCGCCGCCACCGCCAGCACGCAGCCCGTCAGCCAGCGCGGCCCGAGCTGCGCCCACACCGTCACCGACAGCAGCACCAGGGCGCACAGCGCGGCCAGCAGATAGAGGACGATCGCGCGCGCCGTCCCCAGCAGCGGCACCAGACGTCCGCCGACGAGGCTGAACAGCGCGCCGGTGACGCCGCCGGCCACGCCCACGGTCCACGCCACCTGCTCCAGCGGCATGCCCTGGTCCAGCATCAGCGGTTTCAGATAGAGCCAGGCCGCGCCGATGAAGGGAAAGCCGATCAGCAGCAGCCAGGTCCATTGGCGCGCGCCCGGCTGGCCGAAGAAGCCGGCCCAGTCCGCCAGCACGCCCTGGGCGGCGTCCGCGGCCTCCAGCGCGGGCAGCGCGGCCCGCGCCCGCAGCGCCAGGAAGGGCAGGCAGCCGAGCGCCAGACCCAGCCCCATCAGCACGAACGGCGCCTGCCAGCCCCAGCGCGCCTGCACCAGCAGCATGAGGCCACCGCCGACGATGGCGCCGACGAACAGCGCCGCCGAGCGGATGCTGCCCGCGCGCAACTGCTCGGAGCGCGGCAGCCACTGCACGGCCAGGGCGTTCAGCGGAATGTCCGCCCAGGTGGCGGCGATGCTGATGGCGAAGGTCAGCGCGAACAGCGGCAGGCGCTGCTCGATCAGGTTGTGCCGGCCGATCAGCCAGAACAGCGCCAGCAGCACGGCGCCCAGCAGCAGCAGCCAATGCACGAAATGCCCCCTGCCCAGCCGCAGCCGCTGCACCGGCAGCGCCAGCAGGAACTTGAACACGGCCGGCAGCGCCGCCAGCTGGAACAGCCCGATCTCCGTCCCCGACCAGCCGTGCTGGCGCATCACCAGCGGCATGCCGAACATCAGGTAGATGGCGGGCACCGCCAGCACCAGGTTCATCCAGCCGAACGCCAGTTGCAGGCCCAGCAGTCGCAGCTTCGTCATTCTCCCTCTCCCCGCGCCTTGCGCGCGATCAGCGCGGTGACGGGCGCCACCGGAAAGCGCACGCCGTCGATCCGCTGTATGTCGATGAAACCGGCGCGCGCCAGACAGCACGCCAGTTCGCCCTCGGCCAGCACGTGCCGGCCCTGCATCCGCAACGGCAGGTAGTACTGCAGCACGCGCCAGGCGTCGCGCGCCTCGGCCCGCAGTTCGCCGTGACAGCAGACCAGCACGCCGCCCGGCCGCATGGCGCGGCGCACGCGGTCGAGCACGTCCGGGATGTCCGGCACGAAATGCAGCACCGAGGAACACCAGACGAGGTCGAACCCCTCTCCCAGCGCGTCGGTGGCGAGATCGCCGCCCACGGCGCTCAGGCGCCGCGACAGGCCGGCCGCGGCGATGTGCTCGCGGGCGACGGCGGCCGCCTCCTCGTACTCGAATACCACCCCGCCCAGATCCGGCTGCGCCCTGGCCGCGGCGATGGCCACCAGCCCCGGCCCGCCGCCGAGGTCCAGCAGCCGCGTGGCCTGGCGGAACTCGGGCAGCGCCGCCAGCAGGCCGACGGCCACCTCGGCGGTGACGGCGCGCTGTTCCTGCGCGATCTGGGTGCGCGCCGCCTCCGCCCAGGCGCGCCGCGCGGCGGCGGCATCCGGGTTCGCCGCCCGGCCCGCCCCGGTGCGGAGCCGGTCGCCCAGGCCGGCGCCGACCTCGCGCACGACGCGGTGGCGGAACAGCAGGGCGTCGCCGCAGTACTGCCCGGACGCCGGATCGAGATAGCGCGCCGCCACCGGCAGGTTGCGGTAGCGCGGCGCGGCGCCGTCGCGCTCCACCAGTTCCATGCCCCACAGCAGTTCCAGGACATAGCCGGCGCCGGCGGCATCCAGCGCCAGCCTGTCGGCGACTTCGCCGGGGCTGGCGTAGCCCGCCAGGTGCGCGAACAGGCCGCACTCCAGCGCCACGCGCAGGGCATCGGCGCCCACGCCGGCCAGTTGCATGTCCCAGCACGCCTGCAGGGCGTGGGGACTGGTGACGGGTTCGGGACATGGAATCATCGCGGCTCCGGATCGCACGGATGCACGCGCGCCCGCGGCGCCCCGGGCCGGCTTCCGGCGCACGCGGGCGCACGTCCGGCGGATGCTGATGTCGATGGGGCACCGCCCCTCAGTCGATGGCGCACTGCGTTCCTCCCTTCATGACACGAAGACAAATCACAAACATCGATAACGATGCGTTTGATGATATATATATCAATGAGAATCATTCGCATCGATGGCTATGCGAAGCGGAGTCATTCGTATGCGGAATGCGCAAATCCAGGAGAAACAGATGAGCGCCTACAAGAGTTGCTGCCGCCTGACGCCCGATCAGCCGCGCGCGCTGTGTGCCCAGGACGACGGCCGGCTGCGGCTGCAGCTGCCCGACGACCTCGGCCACTGCTACACCGAATGCATGCAGCTCGAGCACGACATCCTGCTCGGCCGGCTGCACTACCACCCGGTCCGCCCGCTGATCGAGGAGAGCCTGGGTCCGCACGAAGGGCGCGTCATGGTCGTGACCGTCGGCCTGCACGGCAAGTCCGGCTATCTCGGGACGGACGCCTCCAGCCTGCTGTTCGAGGCCGGCCACACCACCATCAGCACCTTCCGCGCGCTGCGCGGCGAGCGCCACTATGAAGGGGGCTGCGCCGTCTCCCAACTGCGCCTGGTGATCGGCGAGGCCGCGCTGCAGAAGTACGTGGGCAGCGAGCGCGCCGACCAGATCCTGGGCAGCGGCGGCCTGCACCGGCTCGCCTTCCGCGCCAGCACCGGCGCGACCTCGGCCCATGCCTCGGCGCTGAACCGCTACATGCAGCCCTGCGTCATGGCCCAGCCCCACTGCCACCACCGCGTGGACCTGCAGATCCACGCGCTCAGCCTGCTGGCCGAGCAGTTCAACCTGCTGGCGCCGCCGCCGCCCGACTCGGCGCCGCTCACCACCGACGATCTCGAACGCATCGAGCGCGCCCGCGACATCCTCGCCCAGCAGCTGGACCAGCCGCTGACCACGGAATACCTCGCCACCAAGGTCGGCATCAACGAGAACAAGCTCAAGGAAGGCTTCCGCTACCTGTACGACAATACGCCGGCCGGCGTGCTGCTCGAACTGCGCATGCGCAAGGCCTACACCCTGCTCGAAGCGGGCCAGCAGGTCGCCCAGGCCGCCTGGCAGGTGGGCTACAAATACCCCAACAACTTCTCCGTCGCCTTCACCCGCTACTTCGGCCGTTCGCCCAAGTCCATCTTCGGCGCCAGGCGCCGGTAGGCATCCTCCGCCGCACCCTTCCCGCCGGCGCTGCGCCGTTCCCCACGGCGCGGCCGGTTTCCACGCGTCCGCCGGCAACGCATAGGAAATACGCCGCTACGCATACGTATCTAACTGATACGCATTCTTATTTATTCAGATAATCGACTCCGCCGGATGCCATCCCCCTGATGGCCTTCGTCCCCGGCCCGCGCCCGTTCGGCGCGACGGCCGCCATCCACAGCCGGGTCCGCCAAAGCGGAATGCCCCAGCCACAGATACGGAGATCGAGATTCGCCATGTCGTCACTGACTCTTCCCGGAAGGCTCCGGCCCAGGCTGCTGGCCTGGATCCTCTGCATCGCCCTTTCCTCCGGCCATGCCCACGCCCAGCAAACCGGCGCAGCCATACCGGCCCTGCCCGACGATGCCGGCGCCGACAAGGAAGACACGGATGACAAGGAGAAGGCCAAAGCCGCCGCGCTGGAGGAAGTCGTCGTCACCGGCCGGCCCGAAAGCCGGGACGAGGCCGGCCGCAACGAGGTCTATGCCAGGGACGTCTCCAACGTCTATGCCGGCAAGGAAGAAATCGAGCGCTACAAGGGCACCTCGGTCGGCGACCTGTTCAAGGGGCTGAACGGCGTCTATAGCGGCGACTCGCGCAACAGCGGCGCGCTCGACCCGAACATCCGCGGCATCCAGGGCGAAGGCCGCATCCCGCTGACGGTGGACGGCACCGAGCAGGCCACCTCGGTATGGATGGGGCCGGCCGGCGTCGCCAACCGCAACTACCTCGATCCCAACCTGATCGGCAGCATCATGGTCGAGAAGGGGCCGTCGATGACGCCCGGCGTCAGGAGCGGCATCGGCGGCTCGGTGCAGGTCAGGACGCTGGACGTCGACGACATCGTCCAGCCGGGCCGGACCTTCGGCGCCGAGGTCAAGCTGGAGACCGCGACCAACGCCGTCAAACCCGACGAAAGCAGCTTCAGCAACTTCGGCAAGGATTACCGCGACATTCCCGGCGTGTACTCGAATTACGACGGCACGCTGGCCTTCCGCCTGGGGCATGGCAGCGAGATGACCCCGCGCAAGGGCTCAAATGGCACCGACTTCGATTTCGACGACAAGGCCTTCCGCCTCGCCCTGGCGACCAAGCAGGAATACTTCGACCTGCTCGCCGCCTACAGCTACCGGAAACGCGGCAACTACTTCAGCGGCAAGAACGGCGCCAGCAGCTACCGCAGCGACAAGTGGCGCGAACAGGCCGAGGCCCAGTACGACCAGGACGGCGGCGTGGGCGGGCTGGAGCATTCCTACGTCGCCAACTACTTCCTGCCCGGCCAGGAGGTCGCCAACACCTCCAGCGAACTCGAATCCACGCTGCTCAAGGGCACGCTGCGTCTGCCGGACCGGCAGACGCTGAAGCTGGGCTACATGCACAGCGACCACAGTTTCGGCGAGAGCGTCCCCTGGCTGGTCTCATGGGCGGTGCGCGACAGCTCCGGCGTGGACGGCACCCAGGCCCAATACCCGTACAGCGAGGTCAAGCAGGACAGCTACCATCTCGACTATGCCTGGCAGCCGGAAGGCAACGCCTGGATCGACCTCAAGGCCGGGCTGTGGATGACCCGGAACGACAGCCGCCGGCACCAGAATGGCGACTACGTCTTCGGCATAGACGGCGGGACATACCGGCGCGGCGACACGGCCTGGAACGACTACGTGAGATGCCATGTGGTCGGCGATACCAGCCTGGGTGGCTGCGCCAGCGTCCCCGCCACACCGCCCGAACGCGAGCCGAACACCGACGGCCAGTTCACCATCTACCCCAAGGCGCTGCAGATCTCCAGCCACGACCGCTGGGGCGTCAACCTGAGCAACACTTTCCGCCTGCACCCCACGCTGAACCTCACCGTGGGCGGCGACTTCACCCGCGAGAAGCTGCGCGAGCGCGACGCCTCCGAGGGCTACCGGGTGACGGAACTGACCTGGGGCGCCAACCACCTCGGTCCGCGCTCCGGCACCCGTGAGCAGCAGAACTACAGCCTCAACTTCGACTGGACGCCGACCAACTGGCTGCAGTTTTCCGCCGGCACGCGCTACAGCGACTACTGGTCCTACGACGACAAGCTAGCCGAGATGCGGACGAAACAGGAGGCGAACTGGCGGGTGCCCACGCCGACAGTGGCATTGCGGTACGACGTCCAGCAACTGATGTCGGACTCGGCCGCCGCTGCGGTGGACCAGGCGAATGCCTACGACTATGACATTGCTGCAGCCAGCCTCGCCGAAGAACTGGGCGAAGAACTGGGCGAAGAACTGGGCGAAGAACTGGCCTCCCTGATCATGACGGAGTACTTCGGCAACCGTGACGACTACATAAACACGGGGAAGATCAACGGCTACCGTTACGAGCAAACCTACGTCGATATCCCCTACAACGGCACCCACGAGGGCTTCGCCGCCAACAACCCCTTCCAGAACGGTACGGTAGACGTCGCCGAACAGGTCCAGGACGCCCAGGGCAATACCGGCAGCGTCAGCAGGTACATCGTTGGCAGCCGTACCACCGTCCAGGGCAGCGCACCCTCCAATCCCTGGCAGAAGCCGGAGAAGAAGAAAGGCCATGCCTGGGCGCCGCAATTCGGCGTCACCGCCTTCCTCAGCGACAACGCGCGCGTCTATGCACGCTATGCGGAATTCGTCCGCTTCCCCACCATCTTCGAGGACACCCAGGCCGCCTGGGGCTACGCCGATGGCCGCGGCGTCACGAGCGCGGCGAGCAAGCCCGAGCACGCCTACAACTGGGAGATCGGCTACGTGCACGACCTGCGCGGCCTCTTCCGCCGCCTGCAGTTCGCCGACTTCCGCATCAACTACTTCGACAACCAGATCCGCGACTACATCGACCGCGACCACAATTTCAACATCGTCCAGTTCGACCGCAAGAAGCTCACCGGCGTCGAACTGCAGTCGCGCCTCGATGCCGGCGCCTGGTTCGGCAGCCTGGGGGCGACCTACCGGCTCAAGCAGGAGATGTGCGACAAGGACTACGCCGCCTACCTGGACCCGGTCCAGGGCCGCATCCCGGAATGCGTGACCGCCGGCTTCCCGCTCAGCTTCGCCCGCACCAGCCTGCAGCCCGAGTACTCCATCAACCTCGACCTGGGCACCCGCCTGCTGCAGCGCCGGCTGGAGATCGGCGGCCGGCTGACCTACCACGCCGAGGCGAAGAACGAGGACGAGGAAAGGTTCGGCCAGAGCGGCTGGGGCTTCAACCGCCCCTACTACTGGGACCCCGTCATGGTCTTCGACGCCTACGCCAGCTACCGGCTCGACGACCGGATCAGCATCGACTTCGGCATCAACAACATCACCAACCGCTACTACATCGACCCCATGGCCCGCGTCATGCAGCCGGCGCCGGGGCGCACGATGAAGCTCGCGCTGACGGTCCGGCTCTGATCGGGCCGCTACAGATTTCTGGCCGCTTTGCGCGAAAAAACGTCTGAACTTCACAAGCGCTGCCCGGGCGAACCGGGAGCATTCAATTGCCGGATTGCCGAGAACGTGAAGATCGCGGTCGCCTCGCGGCAGCCCGAAACCGGCCCGACAACCGAAATCGACACGGAGACAAGCGGCCATGCCCCTGAACCGCGCCGACCTGCCGCTACGCTTGCGGAATCCCACGCTCAGCGTGTTCGAACGACTGCGTGCCGCCCGGCTGCGCCCCACCCAGGCACGAGTGAGCATCCTGCAATGGGTCGCCGTCGAGGCGCATCCCGTTACGGCTGAGGATGTCTTCAGGAATCTGGCCGAAGGCGGCATGGCGGTGAGCATGGGAACCACGTATCGGGTACTGGGCGAGTTCGTATCGGCGGGTCTGCTGGCCCGCGAGTGGGTGCCGGGCAACAGCGGCCCGAGAGCGGCCTATTCGGTCCCTCACCGCCATGTGGCCGAGGCCCACGCAGCGACGCATCGTCTGGTATGCCGGTCTTGCCGGCGCAGCGTCGGCTTTCAGGACGGGGAACTGATGGAGCGGCTGCGCAAGTTGACAGGGTGGAACATCCCGGCCGACCCGCGGCTGTCCTTGACGATCGAAATCGAACGCTGCATGGCATGCCGGACGTGCTCTGCCACTCTCATGCCGACAACCGGGGGCTGTCACCAGGAGTCACTCACGACCGTACGCAGTACATAGCCGGCCGCACAAGAGGCTCCGGACATGCCGGGCCAAGTCATTGCGGGCGCCCAACGGCGCCCTGCCGAAGATACGGCTCGGCCATGACACGGGTGCTATGATCCGGCGCACCGATGAACAGTTCCGCCACGCCCTACGTCGGCCGCTTCGCCCCCTCGCCCACCGGCCCACTGCATTTCGGCTCGCTGGTGGCCGCGACCGGCAGTTGGCTGGACGCCCGCAGCCGGGACGGGCGCTGGTTGCTGCGCATCGAGGACCTGGACGTGCCGCGCTGCGTGCCCGGCGCGGCCGAGGACATCCTGCGCACGCTGGAGCGCTTCGGTTTCGACTGGGACGGCGAGCCGGTGTGGCAGAGCCGGCGCCAGGACGCCTATGCCGCGGCGCTGGCGCGGCTGAAGGCGCAGGGCGCGGTCTACCCCTGCGCCTGCACGCGCCGCGAACTGGCCGATTCCGCGCTGGCCCGCGACGGCTCCCACGTCTATCCCGGCACCTGCCGCAACGGCCTGCCGCCGGGGCGCAGCGCGCGCGCGTGGCGGGTGAAGGCGGAAGGCGCTGTGGTCTTCGACGATGCGGTGCAGGGCCGGCAGGAAGAAGACCTGGCGCGGGAAGCGGGGGATTTCATCGTGCTGCGCGCCGACGGGCTGTATGCCTACCAGCTCGCGGTGGTGGTAGACGACGCGGAGGCCGGCGTCAGCCACGTGGTGCGGGGCGCCGACCTGCTGGAATCCACCGGCCGGCAGGTCTGCCTGCAGCGCCTGCTGGGCCATCCCACGCCGCACTACGCCCATCTGCCGGTGGCGACCAATGCCGCGGGGGAGAAGCTCTCCAAGCAGACGCTGGCCCGCGCCGTGGACGAACTGGCGCCCGGTGCCGCCCTGGTGGCGGCGCTCCGCTTTCTGGGCCAGAATCCGCCTTCCGGGCTGGAGCGCGCCCCGCTGGCCGAGCTGTGGCAGTGGGCGCGGGCCCACTGGGTGCTGGCCGCCGTGCCCCGGCTGCGCCACTTGCCGGCCCCGGAGTTGTGAGCGTACGAGGAGACTTGCAGGGAATGATCGACGATATCGACGGACTGCGCCGGGTGCTGCTCGGCACCCGCAGCATCGCGGTGGTGGGGTTGTCGGCCAACTGGCACCGGCCGAGCAACTTCGCCGCCAAATACATGCTGGAGCACGGCTACACGATCATCCCGGTGAACCCGGCCTACGACGAGGTGCTGGGGCAGAAGTGCTACCCCAGCCTGCGCGACGTTCCGGTGCCGGTGGACATGGTGGACGTGTTCCGCAAGCCGGAGGACGTGCCGCCGCTGGTGGACGACGCGGTGGCCATCGGTGCGAAGACCTTCTGGATGCAGCTCGGCGTGATCAACGAGGAAGCCGCACGGCGCGCCGAAGCCGCCGGCCTGCAGGTGGTCATGGACCGCTGTGTGAAGATCGAGCACGCACGCCTGTTCGGCGGGCTCAACTGGGCCGGCGTGAACACCGGCGTGATCTCGTCCAAGCGCCCCCTGCTGCCCAACGTGCGCTGAAAGGTGGTGCCGGAACACCGGCGGCATTCGCCTTGAACGTGTCGAAGAGCCGGGTGTTTACTCCCTCCCCTTCAAGGGGAGGGTTGGGGTGGGGATGGGTTTAGCGTCGCAATGAACCGAAACCCATCCCCCTCCTGACCTCCCCCTTGAAGGGGGAGGAACCTACCCTCTAGTGCTTGCCGCCGTACCCCGCCACGCCGATCACCAGGCGCACGAACTGGTAGGCCAGCCAACTGCCCCAGCGGCGCAGCGGACGCTGGCGGTGCCAGTCCCCGTGGCGCAGCTCCCGGGCGCCCTCGCCCATCGCCCGCGCCAGGCTGCCGCGCAGTTCGGCGGCGAAGGCGGCATCCACCACCACCACGTTGGCCTCGCGCGCCAGCAGCAGGCTGAAGGGGTCGATGTTGCTGGACCCCACCGTGGCCCAGCGGTCGTCCACCACGGCCACCTTGGCGTGCAGGTAGCTGCGGTGGTACTCGAACAGGCGGATGCCGTGCTCGAGGAAATAGGGGTAGAGCGCGCGGCTTGCGCTCGCCAGCACCGGGTGGTCGGCCAGTCCCTGCAGCAGCAGCGTGACCCGCACGCCGCGCCGCGTGGCCTCGATCAGCGCGCGGCGGAAGCGCCGGCCGGGGAAGAAGTAGGCGCAGGCGATCACCACCTGCTCGCGGGCGTGCCCGATCGCGGCCAGGTAGGCGTTCTCGATGTCGCGCCGGTGGCGGATGTTGTCGCGGATCACGAAGGCCGCGCGCAGCCGCCCGGATGGCGCCGCCTGGGCCGGGGCCAGCAGCGGCTCGTGGAGGCGGCGGCGGAAGTTGGCCCACGACACCAGCCGCCACAGCCGATGCACCGAGGCCAGCATGTGGGCGAGCAGCGGCCCTTCGACGCGCAGGGCGTAGTCGAAGCGCGGATGGTGGGGGGCACCGGCGTCGAAGTCGTCCACGATGTTGATGCCGCCCACGAAGGCCACCCGGCCGTCCACCACCACCAGCTTGCGGTGCAGGCGGCGCAGGCGGTAGCGGCGCAGGGACAGGGCGCGCACCTCGCGGCGGTAGATCAGCACCTGCACGCCGTCGGCCTCCAGCGCGGACATCAGCTCGCGCACGAAGCTGCGCCCGCCGAAGCCGTCCACCAGCACCCGCACGCGTACCCCGCGCCGGGCGGCGCGCCCGAGCGCAGCGGCCACCTGGCGGCCCACCTCGTCGGGCTCGAAGATGTAGGTCTCCAGGAAAATCTCCTGGCGCGCGCCGTCCACGGCGTCGATCAGCGCGGGGAAATAGGCCTGCCCCGTTTCCAGCAGGGTCAGCGCATTGCCGGCGATGAAGCGGCTCACGCCAAGGGCTCCAGCTCCGCAGTGAGGGCGGCGTGATCGGACAACTGCGACCAGGGCACGCCGTGATGCACCTGGGCGTCGCGCACGGAAAAGCCGCGCACGTAGATGCGGTCGAGGCGAAACACCGGCCGGTGGCTGGGGTAGCTGCGCGCGGGACGGCCACGCTGCAGGTGGAAGACTTCCGTGAGGCCCAGCCGGCCCGCCAGGATGTCGTCGGCGTGGTTGCGCCAGTCGTTGAAATCGCCGGCGATGATGAGCGGCGCCCCGTCGGCGGCGAGCCGCTCCATGCGCTCGGCCAGGGCGGCCATCTGGCGGCGTCGGCTGCCGGCCATCAGGCCCAGATGCACGCACACGCAATGCACCGGCTGCGGGAAGCCGGGCAGCTCGACTTCGCAATGGAGCAGGCCGCGCCGTTCGAAGCGGTGGTCGGAAACGTCCTGGTTGTCCGCGGAGAGGATCAGGTGGCGGCTCAGGATAGCGTTGCCGTGGTGGCCGTGGTCGTACATCGCGTTGCCGCCGTAGGCGGTCTGGTGCCAGATGTCCCGGGCCAGGAACTCGTGCTGCGGATCGGCCGGCCAGTTGCCGTGGCGCACCGCGTGGCCCAGGTGCAGGCCCTGCACTTCCTGCAGGAAGACGAGGTCTACATCCAGGCTGCGCAGGCCCTCGCGCAACTCATGCACCACCATGCGGCGGTTGAACTGCGAGAAGCCCTTGTGGATGTTGTAGGTGCAGATGCGCAGCTTCATGGGGGGCGGACAGGATGCCGGATGCACTCCGGCCACAGGGCATAATATGCGCCCTGAAGGTGAAATTTAAACCCGTTTCATGAACAGACTGCAGGCGACCTACCGCATCCGCGCCAGCGCGGCGGACATCGAACGGCGCGCCGCCGCCCTCGCCGTCGAGCAGAGCGTGGAGATGCCCGCCGCGGCGGTGCGCGATGCGCGCGTGCTGGCCGAGGTCGTGGGCCGGGTCGAGGCGATCGCGCAGGAGGATGCGGAGCACTTCCGCGTCACGCTGGGCCTGGCGCTGGAAACCACGGGTTACGAGGCCGGCCAGTTGATGAACATGCTGTTCGGCAACTGCTCCCTGCAGCCGGAAGTGGAACTCCTCGACGTGCACATGCCGGACCAGGCGCTGGCGCGTTTCGGCGGTCCGCGCTTCGGCATCGCCGGACTGCGCATGCTCGTCGGCGCCACCTCGCGGCCCCTGACCTGCAGCGCCCTCAAACCCCAGGGCAGCCCGCCCGAGGTGCTGGCCGCGCTGGCCGGCGAACTCGCCGCCGGGGGCATCGACATCGTCAAGGATGACCACGGCCTCGCCGACCAGGCCGCGGCGCCCTTCGCGCGCCGGGTGGAGGCGGTGCAGCGCGCCATCGCCGCGGCCAACCGCGCCGGCGGCCATCGCTGCGTGTATGCGCCCAGCCTGGGCGGCGGCCCGCGCCGGCTGCGCGAGCAGATGCGCATCGTGCGCGAGGCCGGCGTGGGCATGGTGATGCTGGCGCCCATGGCGTCCGGCCTGGGCGCGCTGCAGGAACTGGCCGAGGAAGGCTTGCCGGTACTGGCCCATCCGGCCCTCGGGGGTGCGGCGCGCATCGCCCCCCAGGCGCTGATCGGCAAGCTGTTCCGCCTGGCCGGGGCGGACGCGGTGATCTACCCCAACCACGGCGGCCGCTTCAGCTACACGCCGCAGACCTGCCGCGCCATCGCCGAGGCCGCAAGCGCCCCCTGGGGTCCGCTCGCGCCGGCGCTGCCGGTGCCGGCCGGCGGCATGACGCCGGCGCGGGTGGAGGAGATGGTCGATTTCTACGGCGCCGACGTGATACTGCTGATCGGCGGCGCCCTGCTCGAAGCCGACGACCTGCGCGCCGCCGCGCGTGCCTTCGTCGCCCGCGTGCATGCCATGGGAGAGGGACGATGAGCCACCCCGTTTTCCGCAAGGCCCGAGCGGGACGGCGCTGGGACGAGGTCGAGGTGCTGGACTACAAGCCGGAAGGCAGCGCGCCATTCCTCGGCATCAGCCGCCAGTTGCTGTTCCGCACCGAAGCGCTGGGCTGCGAGCTGCGCTACTTCGAGATCGGCCCGGGCGGGCATTCCACGCTGGAGCGCCACGAGCACGAGCACGCGGTGCTGATCCTCTCCGGCGGCGGCGCCTGCCTGGTGGGCAATGAAGTGCGCGCGGTGGGCACGCACGACCTGGTGCACATCCCGGCCCTGAGCTGGCACCAGTTCCGCGCCAGCGAGGGCGGCCACCTGGGCTTCCTGTGCATGGTCAACGTGGACCGGGACCGCCCCCGGCTGCCCGGGCCCGAGGACCTCGCCGAACTGCGGCGCGATCCGAAGGTGGCGGCCTTCATCCGCCCCTGAACCGCCGTTCAGCGCGGCAACGCGCCGCCGGACGCCCGCTCCCACGGCGGCAGCGGCTGGAAGCGCCGCATCAGCGCATCGAGGAACACCCTCACCTTGGGCACCCGCACCCGGCTCGGCGTGTAGCAGGCGTAGAGTTCCCGCCCGTAAACGATGTCCGGCTCATGGCCGTCGAGCACGGTGAGCAGGCTGCCGGCGGCCAGTTCGCGATGGCACAGGTAGGTGGACAGGATGGCGATGCCGTGGCCGGCCAGCGCCGCGTCCAGCATGCAGTCGGCGTTGTTGAAATGGATGCGGCTGCGTACCGGCACCAGGGTCTTGGTGCCGCGCTCGTCCACCAGCGTCCAGGTCTTGCCGTCGCCCAGCACGTAGCTCAGACACTGGTGCTGCAGCAGGTCCTGGGGCGTGCGCGGAACGCCGTGGCGGGCGAGGTAGGCGGGCGCGGCGCAGATCACCCGGCGCAGGCTCACGATGCGGCGCGCCACCGCATCTTCGGGCGGCAGCCGCGTCATGCGCAGGGCGAGGTCGATGTTGTCGCCCACCAGGTCCACGATGTGGTCGGTGAGGATCAGCTCGATCTCCAACTCGGGATGGACGGCGGTGATCTCCGGCAGCAGCGGCGCCACCCAGTGCCGGCCGAAGCTCACCGTGGCACTCACGCGCAGCGTGCCGCGGGGCGCGTCGCCCAGGTTGCGCACCGCGGTCTCCGTGCTTTCCACCGCCTCCAGCGCCCGCAGCGCGTGCTGGTGGAAGACCGCACCCGCCGGGGTCAGCGCCAGGCGGCGGGTGGAGCGTTCGAACAGCCGCACGTCCAGGCGGCGCTCCAGCTCGGCGATCTGCTTGCTGACCTGGGCACGCGTGCAGCCCAGCGCGCGCGCCGCGGCGGCCATGCTGCCGCCTTCGACCACGCGGATGAAGCCCTCCCAGGCGGGCAGCCAGTTCATCGCGCATCCCCCGGGCCCGCGGGGCGATTCGTATGGGACATTTGTCAATGATCCGTTGACATAACGGATCGGATTATGGGCTTTTTCGTGTCCGATCCGGAACCTATCCTCACGCCATCGCACCGCCCGTCCGCCGGTGCGTGCCCTTCCCTGCCACTTTCCAGACCCTCCCCATGTTCCGTTCCCTGCGCCAGCCCGAGGCGCTGTTCGTCACGCTGGCCGCCGCCGGCATCCTCGCCATCACCATGGGCGCGCGCCAGTCCCTCGGCCTCTTCGTCAGCCCGATCAACACCGCCACCGGCCTCGGCATCGCTTCCATCAGCCTGGCCCTGGCGGTGGCCCAGTTCACCTGGGGCGCGATCCAGCCCATCGCCGGCGCCGCGGCCGACCGCTGGGGGCCGCGGGCGGTGCTGGTCGCCGGCATCCTGCTGCTGGCGGTGGGCAGCGCCATCACGCCCTTCATGGACTCCACCTGGGGCCTGGTCTTCTCGCTGGGGCTGCTGTCGGCCATCGGCTCGGGCGCGGGCAGCTTCTCGGTGCTGATCGGCGCCGCCGCCCAGCGCCTGCCGGCCGAGGCGCGCGGCACGGCGTCCGGGGTGATCAACGCCGGCGGCTCTTTTGGCCAGTTCGTCTTCGCCCCGCTGCTGCAGAAGCTGATCCAGGTCTTCGGCTGGATGGGCGCGCTGTGGTCGCTGGCGGTGCTGACGCTGGCGGCCCTGCCGCTGATCGGCAGGGTGGCGAAACCGAGTCTTGCGCCGCTGCACCACCACGAGGAAGACACCGGGGTGATGCGTGCGATCGGCAACGCCCTCAAGGACCGCAGCTATCTGCTGCTGCACGCCGGCTTCTTCACCTGCGGCTTCCACATCGCCTTCCTGGTCACCCACCTGCCCGGCGAGGTGGACCTGTGCGGTCTGCCGCCCACGGTGGCGAGCTGGTCGCTGGCCATCATCGGGCTGGCCAACATCTTCGGCAGCCTGTACGCCGGCGCCTGCGTGGCGCGCTACCGCAGCCGCAACGTGCTGGCGATCATGTACGGCTCGCGCGCGGTGCTGGTGGCGCTCTACCTGATGCTGCCCAAGACCGAATGGACCTTCTACCTCTTCGCCGCGGGGCTGGGCTTCACCTGGCTCGCCACGGTGCCGCCCACCGCGGCCCTGGTGGGCAAGCTCTTCGGCATCCGCTATCTCGCCACCCTGTTCGGGCTCACGCTGCTCTCCCACCAGATCGGCGGCTTCCTCGGCGCCTGGCTGGGCGGCGTCAGCATCACCCTGAGCGGCGACTACACGTGGATGTGGTATGCGGACATCGCGCTGGCCGCGGCCGCCGCGCTGGTGAACCTGCCCATCCGCGAAGCGCCGGTGGTGCGCGCCACCGCGCCGGCCTGACCCGATCTGCCACAACGACAACGAGGAGACCACCCCATGAGCACGCTGCGCCCCGACATCCACGCCGAACTGCTGAACGAACGCGGCAACGAGTACCTGCCCGGCTACCTGGGCATCGAACTGCTGACCCTGGCCGAACGCACGCTGACCAGCCGCATGCCGGTGAAGAAGCTGCACGTGGCGCCCAACGACTTCCTGCACGCGGCCAGCATCGTCGCCCTGGCCGACACCACCTGCGGCTACGCCGCCATGGCCCACCTGCCGGAAGGGGCGGAATCCTTCACCACCATCGAGCTGAAGAGCAACCACCTGGGCACGGTGCGGGAAGGCGGCAGCGTCTCCTGCATCGCCACTGCCCAGCACCTGGGGCGCACGACCCAGGTGTGGGACGCGGTGGTCAGCGACGCCGCCAGCGGGCGCACCATCGCGCTGTTCCGCTGCACGCAGATGATCCTGTGGCCGAAGGGCTGATTCAGGAAACCGCCAGCATCCGGTCCAGCGCCACCTTGGCCAGTTCCGCCTCGTGGGGCGGCACGCGGATGGCGTTGACCACCTTGCCGTCGGCGAGGTTTTCCAGCGCCCAGGCCAGGTGCTGCGGGTCGATGCGCTGCATGGTGGAGCACATGCACACCGTGGGCGCCATGAACTGCACGATCTTGCCCTGGGGCTTCATCTCCTCCGCCAGGCGGTTCACCAGGTTCAGCTCGGTGCCCACCAGCCAGCGCGTGTTGGGCGGCGCGGCGGTGATGGTCTTGAGGATGTACTCGGTGGAACCCACGTAGTCCGAGTTGATGCACACGTCCAGGTTGCTTTCCGGGTGGGAGATCACCAAGCCGTCCGGATGCTGCATGCGCCAGCGGCGGATGTGGCTTTCCTGGAACATCTGGTGCACCGAACAGTGGCCCTTCCACAGCAGGATCCTGGCGTTGCGGATCTGCTCCGGGGTGAGGCCGCCGTACTCCAGGTCCGGGTCCCACACCACCATCTTGTCCAGCGGGATGCCCTTCTTGTAGCCGGTCCAGCGGCCCAGATGCTGGTCCGGGAAGAACAGCACCTTCTCGCGCTGGGCGAAGGCCCAGTCCAGGATCACGGGCGCGTTGGTCGACGTACAGACGATGCCGCCGTGCTCGCCGCAGAAGGCCTTCAGGTCGGCCGCGGAATTGATGTAGGTGACCGGGGTGATCAACTCGTCGGGCTTGCCCAGCACCTCGGTGAGTTCGCGCCAGCAGCGCTCCACCTTGGCGAGGTTGGCCATGTCGGCCATGGAACAGCCGGCCGCCAGATCGGGCAGGATCACGGTCTGCTCGGGCCGCGACAGGATGTCGGCCACCTCGGCCATGAAATGCACGCCGCAGAACACGATGAACTCCGCATCGGTCTGGGAGGCCAGGCGCGCGAGCTTGAGGGAGTCGCCGGTGAGGTCGGCGTGCTGGTACACGTCGGCGCGCTGGTAATGGTGGCACAGCAGCACGGCCCGGCTGCCCAGGCGCGCGCGGGCGGCGCGGATGCGCTCCTGCGCCTGGTCGTCGGCCAGGGCGTTGAAGCGGTCGAAGGCGATGGTGGCGACTTGCATGGGACTCGAACTCGTTGGGGGACGGGTTGGACAGCGGGCTTCAGCCCTGGTGCCACGGCAGGCCGGCATGGCGCCAGCCGCCCACCTTGCCGCGCTGGCCGTTGGCATCCTTGTCGCCCTCGAAACCTTCGAGGACGTTGTAGCAGTTGTTGTAGCCCGCGCCGCTGGCCGCACGCGCGGCGGCATCGGAACGGATGCCGGAACGGCAGACGAACAGCACCAGCGCCTCCGGGTCCACCTGCTGGCGGAGCTGGGTGAGGAAATTCGGGTTGGGCTGGGCGCCCGGCCAGGTGTTCCACTCAATCTCGACCGCGCCGGGGATGTGGCCCACCCAGTCCCACTCGGCCCGGGTGCGCACGTCCACCAGCTTGGCGCCGGGCGCGGCCTGCCAGACCTGCCAGGCTTCCTGCGGGGTCAGCGCCCCCTGATAGGGCAGTTTGCGGTCTTGCGCACGTTGCTGGGCGAGCCCGAGCAGGTCGGATAGGGTTCCCATGGCGACGGTCCGGCTAGAATTCGATCTGGAACGCGGAAGTATACCCCCGCCCACCGGAACACGACATGTCGCGCAGCCCTCCCCGCCTCGCCCCTTCCACCGCCCAGGCGCGCGCTGCAGCCATGCAGCGTGTCGCCCTGATCGCCATCCTGACCAACACCGTCCTCACCGTCGGCCAGATCGTCGTCGGCCTGTTCGCCAACGCCTTCAGCCTGGTCGCCGACGCCACCCACACCCTGTCCGACCTGATCACCGACATCATGGTGCTGGCCGCTGCGCGCGGCGGCGCGGAACCGGCTGACAAGAACCATCCCTACGGCCACGGGCGCATCGAGACCGCCGCCTCGCTCGCCCTCGGCCTCATCCTCGCGGGGGTCGGGCTGGGCTTTCTGTGGAGTTCCGGCATCCGCCTGCAGAATATCGGTGCGCTACCCGAACTGCATGGAGCGGCGCTGGCCATGGCGCTATTCACGCTGGCCGCCAAGGAGGTGCTGTTCCGCTTCACGCTGCGCGCGGCCCGCCGCCTGCGTGCGCCGGTGCTGGAAGCCAATGCCTGGCATGCGCGCTCGGACGCGGCCTCCTCGCTGGTGGTCGCGGCCGGCATCGGCGGCAGCCTGGCGGGCTACCCCTTCCTGGAACCGCTGGCCGCCGCCGTGGTGGGCTTTCTGATCCTGCACATGGGCGCGCGCCTGGCCTGGCGGGCGATCCGCGAACTGATCGACACCGGTCTGCCCGAGGAGGAGCTCGCCCGCCTGCGCGCCACCATCGAACAGACCCCCGGCGTGGCCGGCCTGCACGACCTGCGCACCCGGCGCATGGCCGACCGCGTGCTGTGCGACGCCCACGTGCGGGTGGACCCTCGCATCACGGTGTCCGAGGGACACCACATCTCGGACGCGGTGTATTTCCGCGTGCGCGCCGCCCACCCCGAGGTGCAGGAAGTGCTGGTGCACATCGACAGCGAGGACGACGGCGTGCTGCACATCGTCCCCCCTGGCCCGCTGCCGGACCGCGCCGAGGTGCTGAAGCTGGTGCAGGAGACGCTGGCGCCCGACGCCCCCGCGCCCCAGCGGGTGCAGATCCACTTCCTCGGCGACCGGCTGGAGGTGGAGGTCCTGCTGCCTTCCGTCGGCGGCGTCGACCCCGATGCACTCAAACGGCGCGTGCAAGCGCTGACCGATGGCAATCCGGCCTATCGCAGCATGTCTTTCTATGTACGCATTGCACCATAACGATGCACGATCATCCGCGAACGCACCGCTTCGGTGCATTCGCGGGAACCCCATGTATTTCCCGCCCTTGTGGCACAATGTTGCACGTCCCCGGAACGCATGGCACGGATGCTGCTTACCTTGCGCCGCAACGGAGTGACCACGGGTCGAGCGCAGGCCCGCCTTCATGGCGGGACTGGCGAGGCCAGCGTTTCCGGAGCCGCAGGCTCCACAAACTTGTGGCGAGGAAGCTCCGGCCCCCAGGCCGGCGTGACTCACCGTTACCCGAATTTCGCCTCATCTCACCAGGAGTGAATATGAACGCTCAAGACGTCATGAAGCTGATCCAGGAAAATGAAGTGCGCTTCATCGACCTGCGCTTTACCGATACCCGTGGCAAGGAACAGCACGTCGGCCTGCCGGTGTCGGCCTTCGAAGAAGAGCACTTCGAACACGGCCACCCGTTCGACGGTTCGTCCATCTCCGGCTGGAAGGGCATCCAGGCCTCCGACATGATCCTGATGCCGGAAGCCTCCACCGCCTACATCGACCCGTTCTACGACGAAACCACCCTGGTCCTCACGTGTGACGTCATCGAGCCCTCCGACGGCAAGGGCTACGACCGCGACCCGCGCTCCATCGCCAAGCGCGCCGAGGCCTACCTGAAGAGCACCGGCATCGGCGACACCGCCTTCTTCGGCCCGGAACCCGAATTCTTCATCTTCGACTCGGTGGAATGGTCGGTGGACATGTCCGGCGTCTACAGCAAGGTCACCTCCGAAGAAGCGGCCTGGTCCACCGCCGACAAGTTCGAAGGCGGCAACACCGGCCACCGTCCCAAGGTCAAGGGCGGCTACTTCCCGGTTCCCCCGGTGGACAGCCTCAACGACATTCGCGCCGCCATGGTGCTGGCGCTCGAAGGCGTGGGCATCCCGGTCGAAGTGCACCACCACGAAGTGGCCAACGCCGGCCAGTGCGAAATCGGCACCAAGTTCAACACCCTGACCAAGCGCGCCGACTGGACCCAGACCCTGAAGTACATCGTGCACAACGTCGCCCACCAGTACGGCAAGACGGCGACCTTCATGCCCAAGCCCATCGTCGGTGACAACGGCTCCGGCATGCACGTCCACCAGTCCATCTGGAAGGACGGCCAGAACCTGTTCGCGGGCAACGGCTACGCCGGCCTGTCGGAAACCGCGCTGTACTACATTGGCGGCATCATCAAGCACGCCAAGGCGCTGAACGCCATCACCAACCCGGCCACCAACTCCTACAAGCGTCTGGTGCCGCACTACGAAGCGCCGATCAAGCTGGCCTACTCCGCCCGCAACCGCTCGGCCTCGATCCGCATCCCCTACGTCGCCAACCCGAAGGGCCGCCGCATCGAGTCGCGCTTCCCGGACCCGGCCGCCAACCCGTACCTGGCCTTCGCCGCGCTGCTGATGGCCGGCCTGGACGGCATCCAGAACAAGATCCACCCGGGCGATCCGGCCGACAAGAACCTGTACGACCTGCCGCCGGAAGAAGACGCGAAGATCCCGACCGTCTGCTTCAGCCTCGACCAGGCGCTGGCCGAACTGGACAAGGACCGCGAGTTCCTGACCCGCGGCGGCGTGTTCTCCAACGACTTCCTCGATGCCTACATCGAGCTGAAGACCGAGGAAGTCAACCGCGTGCGCGTCACCACCCACCCGGTGGAATTCGACCTGTACTACAGCCTGTAATCCGCGCATTCGGCTGACCAGGAAGGGACGGGCATTGCCCGTCCCTTTTTTATGCGGTCTAATTGCCGGGTTCCCGCCGGCGAACTCCGCCGGCGGCTCCGGGTCCCAGTTCAACCGCTTTTTCCCGATGCAGGTCGCGATGCGCAAACTCCTCCTGTCGCTGCTCACCGTGTTCGCCGCCTCGGCCCACGCCCAGGTCTACAAGTGCGTGGATGCCGAAGGACGCGTCACCTACACCAACGACCGCACGTCGATGCAGGGCTGCACGGTGCTGAAGCAGGACCTGCCGGTCTCCTCGGTCCCCGTGCCGGAGCGCACGCCCAGCCCTCAGGCCACGCCCGGCGGTTTCCCCCGCGTTGCCCCCGATACCCAGCGCGAACGCGACGGCACGCGGCGCGAAATCCTGCAAACGGAACTCGCCAAGGAACAGGAAGCCCTGGCCGAAGCACGCAAGGCCCTGGCCGAGGAAGAGGCGCGGGATACGCCGGAGGACCGCAACGCGCCGAAACGCACGACCCGTACGATCACAACCCCTGACGGCGGCAAGAAAACCGTCGTCGACGTAGGGCCGGCCACCATCAACCTGGCCAAGCGCGAAGCACGCCTGCAGCCCTTCAAGGACAAGGCGGAACTGCACCAGCGCAACGTCGAGGCGATCCAGCGCGAATTGCAGGAACTGAGGTAAGGGGATATCTGGCGCGCCTCTTGCTATGCAAGCGAATTACACCCCGGCCGCGCCCATGACCCCACACCCCGCCCCCCTGAACTCGAACAGCCCCTTTGCCGGGCTGGAACTGCTGTCCTCGGCCGTCGTACTGGTGGACGGCGGCCTGATCATCCGCTACCTCAACCCCGGCGCGGAAAACCTGTTCGCGATCAGCCGGCGCAAGCTGGCCGGCCAGCCGCTCGCCCGCCTGCTCGGCGACCCGCCCGGTCTCACGGCGGCGCTGCAGAACGCCCTGCACAACAACTGGAGCTACACCGGCCAGGATCTGCGCATCCAGCGTCCCGGCACCGAGGCCCTGCACCTGGACTGCACGGTGAGCCCCATCGAGGCCGCCGGCGTGAGCCTGCTGCTCGAATTCCGCCCCATCGACGCCCAGTTGCGCGTCGCCCGCGAGGAGCAGTTGCTGCAGCAGCAGCAGGCCAACCGCGAACTGATCCGCAACCTGGCCCACGAAATCAAGAACCCGCTGGGCGGCATCCGCGGCTCGGCCCAGTTGCTCGAACGCGAGCTCACCGACCCGCTGCTGCGCGAATACACCGAAGTCATCATCGCCGAGGCCGACCGCCTGCAGGACCTGATGAACCGCCTGCTGACCTCCCACGGCATGATGCGCCCCGGACAGCTCAACATCCACGACGTGCTCGAACGGGTGCGCCGGCTCATCCTCGCCGAGTTCCCCGAACTCACCGTGCGGCGCGACTACGACACCAGCCTGCCCGCGCTCACCGCCGACCGGGAACAGCTCATCCAGGCCATTCTCAACATCGTGCGCAACGCCGCCCAGGCCCTCGACGGCCGCGGCGAAATCCGCCTGCGCACCCGCGTCGCGCGCCAGGTCACGCTGGCCAAACGCCGCTTCAAGCTGGCATTGGAATTGCGAGTGATCGACAACGGCCCCGGCATCCCGGAGGAGATCGGCGACAAGATCTTCTACCCGCTGGTCTCGGGGCGGGAAGGTGGAAGCGGACTGGGTCTGTCGCTGGCCCAAAGCTTCATCGAGCAGCACCAGGGAATGATAGAAGTGGAAAGCCGCCCCGGGCGCACCTGCTTCACCATTCTGCTGCCAATCACCGAGCGCTCCTGAGCCGGACTCCGGCATCGCTCGCACCAGAATAGTGCATCGCTCATGAATACAGTCTGGATCGTTGACGACGACCGTTCCATCCGCTGGGTGCTGGAAAAGGCGCTCGGCCGCGAGGACATTCCGCACCGCAGCTTCACCTCCGCCAGCGAGGCCCTGCTTGCCCTGCAGGACGAGTCCCAGCCGCCCAAGGTGCTGATCTCCGACATCCGCATGCCCGGCGAATCCGGACTCGACCTGCTGCAGAAGGTCAAGGCGCGCTACCCGCAGGTGCCGGTGATCATCATGACCGCCTACTCGGACCTGGAGAGCGCGGTCGCGGCCTTCCAGGGCGGCGCCTTCGAATACCTGCCCAAACCCTTCGACGTGGATCAGGCGGTTGCACTCGTTCGGCGTGCGATCGACCAGAACGCGCACCAGGTTGGTGCTGACGTCGAAACCACCCTCGCCCCGGAGATCCTCGGCCAGGCGCCGTCCATGCAGGAAGTCTTCCGCGCCATCGGCCGGCTGTCCCAGTCCCACGCCACGGTGCTGATCAACGGCGAATCCGGCACCGGCAAGGAACTGGTCGCCCGCGCGCTGCACCGCCACAGCCCGCGCCGCGACGCGCCCTTCATCGCCATCAACACCGCGGCCATCCCCCGCGACCTGCTGGAATCCGAACTCTTCGGCCACGAGCGCGGCGCCTTCACCGGCGCCGCCACCCAGCGCCGCGGCCGCTTCGAGCAGGCCGAAGGCGGCACGCTGTTCCTGGACGAGATCGGCGACATGCCGCCGGAACTGCAGACCCGCCTGCTGCGCGTGCTCTCCGACGGCCACTTCTACCGCGTCGGCGGCCACCAGCCCATCAAGGCCAACGTGCGCGTCATCGCCGCCACCCACCAGAACCTGGAAGACCGGGTGCGCCAGGGCCTGTTCCGCGAAGACCTCTTCCACCGCCTCAACGTCATCCGCCTGCGCCTGCCGGCGCTGCGGGAGCGGCGCGAGGACATCCCCATCCTGGTGCGCCACTTCCTGCAGAAAAGCGCCCAGGACCTGGGCGTGGAATCCAAGCGCATCTCGGAAGCCGCCCTCAAGTACCTGCAGGCCCTGCCCTTCCAGGGCAACGTGCGCCAGCTCGAAAACCTGTGCCACTGGCTCACCGTGATGGCGCCCGGCCAGACCGTGGAAGTGGCCGACCTGCCGCCGGAAATCCGCGACCAGCCCCACCAGGAAGTGCCGGTGAGCTGGACCGACGCCCTCAGCGTCGAGACCGACCGCCTGATCGCCACCCACCCGGGCGAGGTCTTCGACCGCCTGACGCGGGAATTCGAGCGCACGCTGATCCGCCGCGCGCTGATCGCCACCGGCGGCCGGCGCATCGACGCCGCCCAGTTGCTGGGCATCGGGCGCAATACCATCACGCGCAAGATCCAGGAACTGGGCATGGACGACGAGCGCAGCCGCGGCAACGGCGAGGACGACGCGGCCGAGTGAGCCACCCAACCCGTGGGAACGGGCTTGCCCGCGATGCGGCTTTCGCTCTCCCACAGGTTCCATCGCGGGCAAGCCCGCTCCCACGAAGGCCCCGGCGGCGCACCACCCTCGTGCATCCCTCCGCAATCGCGGATAATGCCGCCTCTCCGCACGCACGAAGCCCGCAATGACCGGTACCCCTTCCTGCCCGCCGCTGGACCCGGCGCGCATCCTCGCTGCCCTCGCCCCCCACGCCGCCGCCTTCGCCCTGCGCGTGGTGGACGAATGCGGCTCCACCAATTCCGAACTGGTGGACCATCCGCCGCCGGACGACGGCCGCATCCACGTGCTGCTCGCCGAGCGCCAGACCGCCGGACGCGGCCGGCGCGGGCGCCAGTGGCAGTCCTGGCCCGGCGCCGGCCTCACCTTTTCCGCCCTGTGGCGCTTCGCCCCCGGCAGCCCGGTGCCGGCCGGCCTGTCGCTGGTGGCGGGCCTGGCCCTTGCCCGGACGCTGGAGAAGCTCGGCGTGGAGGGCGTCCAGCTCAAGTGGCCCAACGACGTGCTGGTGCATGGGGCCAAACTCGCCGGCATCCTGGTGGAGCTGCTCCCGGGGCGCGGCCGCACCCCGGCGGCCGTCATCGGCATCGGCATCAACCTGCGCCTGCCCGCCGAGGCGCACATCCCGGACCAGCCCGCGGTCACCGATCTCGCCAGCCACTGTGCCAACCCGCCCGAGCGCAACACCCTCGCCGGTCTGCTGCTCGCCGAACTGCACGGACTGTTCGAGCTTTACGCCACGGCCGGCTTCACCGCGCTGCGCGGCGCCTGGCAGCAGCGCAACGCCTTCGCCGATCTGCCGGTGCGCATCAGCGCGGAAAACGGCGACATCTTCGGCCAGTGCGCCGGCGTGGACGAGGACGGCGCCCTGCTGATACGCACCGAAGACGGACTCACCACCCGCATCCTGTCCGGCGAAGTATCCCTGCGGGTGGCCGCATGATGCTGCTCATCGACGCGGGCAATACCCGCATCAAATGGGCGGTGGCCGAACCCGGCGCGGCGCCGGGCGACTGGCTCGCCCACGGCAGCTTCGCCCATGACGACGGGGCGGCCCTGCCCGCCGTGCTCGCCGCCCACCCGGGCATCCGCCGCGTGCTCGGCAGCAACGTGGCCGGCCCCGCACTCGGCGTGGCGCTGGACGCCACGCTGGCGGCCGTCGGCCTGCGCGCCGAATGGCTCGCCTCCACCGCCGAGCGCGCTGGCGTGCGCAACGGCTACGGCGAACCCGGCCAGCTCGGCACGGACCGCTGGGCCGCGCTGATCGGTGCCCGCCGCCTGCATCGCGGCCCCTGCCTGGTGGTCAGCGCGGGCACGGCGACCACCGCCGATGTGCTCGACGCCGACGGACTTTTCCGGGGCGGCGTGATCCTGCCGGGCGTGGGCCTGATGCTGCGCGCCCTGGCCCGCAACACCGCCCAGCTGCCCTTCGCCGACGGCCACTTCAGCGATGTGCCGCGCAACACCGCGGATGCCATCGTCACGGGCTGCCTGCATGCCCAGGCGGGCGCCGTGGAGCGCATGTTCCGCCCCCTGGCAGAACAGCCCGGCGCCCTGTGCCTGCTCACCGGCGGCGCGGCCGGACGCTTCGCGGACCTGCTGCAGGTGCCGCTGCGGCGGGTGGACAACCTGGTCCTGATCGGCCTCGCCACGGTCGCCGGCGAAGGTCCGCAGCCCGCGGCGATGGGCTAATATTCGCCCCACACCGAATTCGGCCCTGCCCCACGGCAACGGAGAAACGATGACCGACGCCACGCGCATCCTGCTCGACGAAAACGAGATCCCCACCCACTGGTACAACGTGATCGCCGACCTGCCCAGTCCGCCCGCCCCGCCGCTGGGCCCGGACGGCAAGCCGGCCACGCCCGAGCAGATGGGCGCCATCTTCCCCGGAGCGATCCTCGAACAGGAGATGAGCGCCGAGCGCTGGATCGCCATCCCCGAGGAAGTGCGCGAAATCTACAAGCTCTGGCGTCCCGCGCCGCTGGTGCGCGCGGTACGTTTGGAGCGCGCCCTGGGCACGCCGGCGAAGATCTTCTTCAAGTACGAAGGCGTCTCGCCCGCCGGCTCCCACAAGCCCAACTCCGCCGTGCCCCAGGCCTATTACAACCGCCAGGCCGGCATCAAGCGCCTGACCACCGAGACCGGCGCCGGCCAGTGGGGCTCGTCCATCGCCTTCGCCGGGCAGATGTTCGGCCTGGAGGTGCGGGTGTACATGGTCAAGGTCAGTTATCACCAGAAGCCCTACCGCCGGCTGATGATGCAGACCTGGGGCGCCGAGGTGTTCGCCAGCCCGTCGGAGATGACGCAAACCGGCCGCGAGGCGCTGGCCCGCGACCCGGACAACCAGGGTTCGCTGGGCCTGGCCATCTCCGAAGCGGTGGAGGAGGCCGCCGGCCGCGCCGACACCAACTACACCCTGGGCTCCGTGCTCAATCACGTGGTGCTGCACCAGAGCATCATCGGCCTGGAAGCCCGCAAGCAGTTCGACCGGATCGGCCTCTACCCGGACGTGATCTTCGCCCCCTGCGGCGGCGGTTCCAGCTTCGGCGGCATCGCCTTCCCCTTCCTCGCCGACAAGGCCGCCGGCGACAGGCGCGCCCGGAACCTGCGCTGCGTGGCGGTGGAGCCCACCTCCTGCCCCACGCTCACCAAGGGCCAGTACGCCTACGATTTCGGCGACGCCTCCGGCTTCACGCCGATGATGAAGATGTACACCCTGGGCCACGACTTCATGCCACCGGGCATCCACGCCGGCGGCCTGCGCTACCATGGCGATTCGCCGCTGGTGTCCCAGCTCTGCCACGAGGGCCTGATCGAGGCGGTGGCGGTGCCGCAGCTCGCCACCTTCGAGGCCGGCGTGCTGTTCGCGCGCAATGAGGGCATCATCCCCGCGCCCGAAGCCTGCCACGCCATCCGCGCCACCATCGACGAGGCGCTGCGCTGCAAGGAAAGCGGCGAGCCGAAGACGCTGCTGTTCAACCTCACCGGCCACGGCCATTTCGACATGAGTTCCTACGACCGCTACTTCAGTGGCGAACTGGAGAACTACGACTACCCGGCCGAGGCGGTGGCCCGGTCGCTGGCCCACCTGCCCAAGGTCGGCTGATTCTCGCCGCAACCGGCCGCCATGCCCATCCTGCGCCTGCTCTTCCTGATCCTGCTGCTGCTCAACCTGCTCGCCCTGGCCGCCTCCACCGGCCTGCTGACCATGGACGAGCCGCGCGGCGAACCCGAGCGCCTGACCAACCAGCTCAACCCGGAACGCCTGCGCCTGGTGAACGGCCGCGACGTGCCGCCGCCCGCCGCAGCGCCGGCGGAAACCACCGCCCCCGCGGCGCAACCGGACAATCAGGCTTGCATCGCCTTCGACGGCCTCGGCAACGACACCGCCGACGAGGTGGTGCACCGCTTCGACGCGCCGGCCTTCACCGTGCGGCGCGAAGGCGCGGAGGCGATCATCTCGTGGTGGGTGCGGATCCCGCCCGACGGCACGCGCGAATTCGCCGAACGCAAAGCGCGCGAGCTGCGGGGGCTGAACGTGACCGACTACTACGTGGTGGTGGAAGCGGGACCCAACCAGTACGCCGTCTCGCTGGGCCTGTTCAAGAGCGAGAACGCCGCCAACCAGCACCTGGAGCGGCTGCGCGCCCGGGGGGTGCGCAGCGCCGGCATCGAGCCGCGCCGCGCCACCCTCCACCACGTGGAGGTGCGCGGCGCCCGCGAGGCCGTCGACGCACGCCTCGCCGGTCTGCCGGCCGCCGCCAAGGCGGGCCCGTGCAGCACCCCGTGAGCCCGGCCCCCTTCGTCGTCGGCCTGACCGGGGGCATCGGCAGCGGCAAGAGTGCCGCCGCCGACCGCTTCGCGGCGCTCGGTGCCGTGGTGGTGGACACGGATGCCATCGCCCATGAACTCACCGCCGCCGCCGGTGCCGCAATGCCCGCCATCCGCGCCGCCTTCGGCGATGCCGTGGTGGCCGCCGACGGCGCCCTGGACCGCGCCGCCATGCGCCGCCTGGCCTTCGCCGACCCGCGCGAGCGCACGCGCCTCGAAGGCATCCTGCATCCGCTGATCCGCACCGAAAGTGCGCGCCAGTGCATGGCCGCCCAGGGCGCCTACGTCGTCCTCGTCGTGCCCCTGCTGGTGGAATCGGGCAACTGGCGCGAACGCTGCGACCGGCTGTGCGTGGTGGACTGCCCGGAAGCCGTGCAGATCGAGCGCGTGCGTGCGCGCAACGGCCTGTCCGAGGCCGAAGTGCGCGCCATCATGGCCGCCCAGGCCGGCCGCGCCGAACGGCTCGCCTGCGCCGACGACGTCATCGACAACGGCGGCACCCCGGCCGGACTGCACGCGCAGGTGGACGCGCTGCACGAGCGCTACCTCGCGCTGGCAAGGCGGCGATGACGTCGTTCCGGCCCGCTCCGGGGGCCGGAACAGCCTTACGAACGGGGCTATTCATGTTCAATTCCGCACAATACGCTGTGCTATCATCGTCCGATCATGCGGAGACGATCCTTCTTGCAGGCATTGCGCGGTGATTAGCTACGAATACCCTCTGAACGAGCGCATCCGTACGCTCCTGCGCCTGGAAGACCTCTATCGCAAGATCGAACATTTCCTGCGCGGCGAGGCGCCCCAGGACCATCACGTCGCCCTGCTCACCCTGTTCGAAGTGCTGGAAGTCGCCGGTCGCGCCGACCTCAAGGTGGACCTGGTGCAGGAACTCGAACGCCAGCGCCAGATCCTGATGGGCTTCCGCAACAACCCCGAAATCTCCGAGGAGGCGCTCTCGGGCGCGCTGTACGAAATCGAGCAGGCCTCCTCCTCGCTGCTCGCCATGGCCGGCAAGATCGGCCAGTACCTGCGCGAGAACGAATGGCTGATGGGCATCCGCAGCCGCGCCTCCATCCCTGGCGGGGTATGCCAGTTCGACGTGCCGTCCTACCACTTCTGGCTCAACCGCGACCCGGAGCACCGCCGCCGCGACCTGGAAGTCTGGCTCACGCCGATGACGCCGATCCGCGACGGCCTGCGCATCGTGCTGCGCCTGCTGCGTGCCAGCGGCCGCGCCGAGAACCAGGTCGCACGCTGCGGCACCTACCAGCTCAGCCTGGCCGGGCGCAGCGCGCAGATGCTGCGCCTCACGCTGACCCACGGCGAGGCGGTGGTGCCCGAGATCAGCGCCAACAAGTACGCGCTGAACGTCCGCTTCGTAATGCCGGAAACCCTTGCCCGTCCGCGTCTCGCCGAGCGCGACGTCCCCTTCGAGCTGACCTTCTGCAGTCTCTGAGCGGCCGCGCCCGCTCGCAAGCCCCCGCGCAACATTCCGGCAACATCGCCGTGCTGCAATGTCCCGTCATTGGTTTTGCGACGAGGACCCCGGGGCATGGCCGACATCGGCGCACTCGAACACCTGCTCAAGCCGGTGCAGGCGCTCACGCCTGACGTCAGCATAGACGAGGTCGCGCGCCGCTTTCTGCTCGACGAGCATCGCGCCTTCCTGTCGCTGCCGGTCGTGGATGCGGTGCAGCGCCCCTGCGGGCTGATCAGCCGCTACCGCCTGCAGGACATCTTCATGCGCCGCTTCGGCCGCGAGCTGTGGGGCACCCAGCCGGTCAGCAAGGTCATGAACCCGGCGCCGCTGGTGCTGCAGCTCGGCACGCCCTTCGAGACCGCCGCGGCGCAGGTCACCACGCGCCTGCAGTACCCGGTCACCGAGGACTTCATCCTCGTGGACGGCGCGGGCCGCTACCGCGGGCTGGGCACCGTGCCGCACCTGCTCAAGGCCATGGAAGCCCGCCTGCTGCAGCGCAACCAGGCCCTGCAGCACACCCTCGAAGACCTGAAGCAGTCCCAGGCGCAACTGGTGCAGTCGGAAAAGATGGCGTCCCTGGGCCAGATGGTGGCCGGCATCGCCCACGAACTGAACACGCCGCTGGGCTACGTCGGCAACAACGTGGACCTGCTGCGCGAACTGAGTGCGCCCCTGTTCGCCCTCAACGAGGCGCTGGCGCACCTGTCCGCCTATCTCGGCGACCCGGCCACCGACGAGGAGGCACTGGCGCACGCCCTGGAAGCCGCCGACGCAGCGCGCCGGGCGGTGGATGCCGGCACCCTGGCCGAGGACTTCCGCCAGTTGCTGGAGGACACCGACTACGGCCTGCGCCAGATCTCCGAACTGGTGGGCGGGCTGAAGGATTTCTCGCGCCTGGACCGCGCCCCCAGCGACGACGTGGACCTCAACGACTGCGTGCGCGCCGCGCTGCTCATCGCCCGCAACAACCTCAAGGGCCGCGTCGAGGTGCGCCAGCAACTGCAGGCGCTGCCGCCGCTGCGCTGCGCCCCGTCGCAGATCAACCAGGTGCTGCTGAACCTGCTCAACAACGCCGCCCAGGCGATGGACGGCAGCGGCATCATCCTGATCAAGAGCTGGGCGGACGAGGCGCAGGTCCATCTGTCGGTCGAGGACAACGGCAAGGGCATGACGCCCGAGGTGCTGGAGCGCATCTTCGACCCCTTCTTCACCACCAAGCCGGTGGGCGAAGGCACCGGGCTGGGCCTGTCCATCAGCTACCGCATCGTCCGCGACCACGGCGGCACGATCCGCGTCGCCTCGCGCCCGGGGCGCGGCACCCGTTTCCTGATCACCCTGCCCCTGCGGCGCGCCGCCGATGCAGCCGAGGCCGGCGCCGCGCCGGCAGCGCCACTCCAACGGGAGATCGAGCATGCCTGACACCCAGCGCCCCGTGCGCCTGATGTTCGTGGACGACGAAAGCCGCATCCTGCGCAGCCTGGCGCTGCAGTTCCGCAAGGATTACGAGGTTCTCACCGAAAGCGATCCCCACCTCGCCCTGCACCGCCTGGAACAGGAGCCCATCGACATCCTGGTGAGCGACCAGCGCATGCCGGCCATGAACGGCGCCGAACTGCTGGCCCGCGCCCGCGCCCTGCAGCCCCAGGGCATCCGCATCCTGCTCACCGGCTATTCCGATGTAGACGCCGCCATCCAGGCGCTCAACGACGGCGAAATCTTCCGCTACCTCACCAAGCCCTGGAACCCGCGCGAGATGGACGACACCATTGCCCGGGCCGCCGAACTGAGCCTGCGCCAGCGCGCCGCCCGGGCCGCACCCGCCGGCGCCGCGGCCGGGGCCGACATCCCCCACGGCATCGCCATCCTGCTGCTGGACGGCGATCCCCTCGTGGAAGCCCGCGTGCTCGAACTGTGCGCGGTGGACGGCCACCATCTGCACCGGGCGCGCCAGGTGGACGAAGCCATCGCCATCCTCAACCGCGAGCACGTGGACATCGTCATCAGCGACCTGCGCCTGGGCGAGCACGCCACCGCGCCGCTGCTCAAATCGCTGGCGCAGGTGCGCCCCCACGCGCTCACCATCGTCACCACGCCCTACCAGGACACCCAGGCCCTGCTGGCGCTGATCAACCAGGCGCAAATCTTCCGCTACGTGCTCAAGCCGGTCAGCGTCAAACTGTTCGAACGCGCGCTGCACGCGGCGGTGACCCAGAGCCGACACTGGCGCGCACGGCCCCAGGCCGTCGTCGCACGGGCCGCCGAAGCGCCGCGCGACGAGGGCGAGCGCGCCGCCGTGAATGGTCTGGTCGGCATGCTCGGACGGCTGCGCGGGCGCTTCGGCGCCCCCGTCTGAGGCACCGCCCTCCCTCATCCCCCCAGGTTCGCGGCCGACGACGCTTCCCGCGCAGCCGGCTCCAACGGGACATCGGCCAGCCACCCGCCGCCCAATGCCCTGAACAGGTCCGCCAGGGCGATCTGGCGCTGGGTGGCGACCTCGATCAGTGCGCTCTGGCTGGCGAAGTCGCTGCGCTGGGCGTCCAGGTAGCGCAGGTGGTCGTCCACCCCGGCGCGGTAGCGCGCCTCCGCCAGCCGCAGCGCCTCCCCGGTGCTACGCGCCAGCGCGCGGCGCGCCGCTTCCTCGCGGCGCAGGGTGTCGGTGGCCGCCAGGGCGTCGGAGACTTCGCGGAAGGCGGTCTGGATGGTCTGCTCGTAGCCGGCCACCGCGCTGTCCCGGCGCACCGCCGCCAGGTCCAGGTTGGCCCGGTTGCGCCCGCCGTCGAAAATCGGCAGGACGATCTGCGGGGTGAACGACCAGGCGCGCTGGCCGCCCTCGAAGAGATCGGACAGTTCCGCGCTGGAACTGCCCAGCAGCCCGGTCAACGAGATGCGCGGGAAGAAGGCCGCGCGCGCCGCGCCGATGCTGGCGTTGCGCGCGCGCAGCCGGTGTTCGGCGGCGCGGATGTCGGGGCGGTAGGCGAGCAGTTCCGCCGGCGCGCCGGCGGCGATGTCCTGCACCAGCACGGTGTCCGCGCCGGGGCGCTGCGGCGGGCGTGGGCCGGCGTCGCCCACCAGCAGTTGCAGGGCGTTGCCGGCCTGGCGGAACTCGCGGCTGATGCGTTCCAGCTCGGCGCGCGCCTGCTCGGCCAGCCCCACCGCCTCCTGGTGGTCAAGCGCGCTGGCCGTGCCGGCCTGGCGCCGCCGGGCGATCAGCGCCAGCGAGGCTTCCCGCGCGCGCAGCGTCTCGGCGGTCAGCAGATGGCGGCGCTGGGCGCCGTCGCGCGTCAGGTAGGCCTGGATGACTTCCGCGACCAGGGCGACGCGCGCCGCGCGCGCCGCCTCCTCGCTCGCCAGGTATTCCTCCAGCGCCGCCTCGGACAGATTGCGCACGCGGCCGAACAGGTCCAGCTCGAAGGCGGTCAGGCCCACGCCGGCCTGGTAGCTGCTCTGGACCTGCGAGCGGTCCGTGCCGTTCAGGTCGCCCGGCACGCGCTGGCGCGTACCCGTGCCCTGCGCGTCGAGGCCCGGCAGCCGGTCGGCGCGCTGCACGCGGTATTGCGCGCGCGCCGCCTCCACGTCCAGCAGGGTCTGGCGCAGGCCGCGGTTGTTGTTCTGCGCCAGTTCGATCAGTGCGCGCAGGGGTTCGTCGGTGACGAAGTCCTGCCACGCCAGGGCGCCCGCCGAGGCGCCTCCGGCATGCTCGCCGGCCTCGCTCCACTGTTCGGCAACGGGCGCGGCGGGGCGGCCAGCAGGCCGGAAACGGTTTTCATCGGATGGATCGTCATGGAGGTTCACTCCTCGCTCGCCCGGATGGCGGGCGCCGGCTTGCGCGAGAAGCGCGACAGCACCCAGACGAAGAAGATCGGCACGAAGATCACCCCCAGCGAGGTCGCCGTGAGCATGCCGCCGATCACGCCGGTGCCGATGGCGCGCTGGCTGGCCGCGCCGGCGCCGGTGGCGATGGCCAGCGGCACCACGCCGAGGATGAAGGCCAGCGAGGTCATGATGATGGGGCGGAAGCGCAGCCGCGCAGCCTGGATCGCGGCCTCGGCCAGCCCATGGCCCTGCGCGCGCAGGCTCTTGGCGAACTCCACGATGAGGATGGCGTTCTTCGCCGCCAGGCCGATGATGGTGATCAGGCCGACCTTGAAATACACGTCGTTGGGCATGCCCAGCAGGGTCACCATCAGCACCGCGCCGAGCGCGCCGATGGGCACGATCAGCATCACCGCGGCCGGGATGGCCCAGCTCTCGTACAAGGCCACCAGCAGCAGGAACACCACCAGGAAGGACAGGCCGAGCAGCATCGGCGCCTGCGCCCCGGCGGAACGCTCCTGGTAGGACAGGCCGGTCCATTCGTAGCCGATGCCCTCGGGCAGTTCGGCGACGATGCGCTCCAGTTCGGCCATGGCCTCGCCGGTGCTGTGGCCGGGCGCGGCGTCGCCCGCGATCTTGAAGGCCGGGTAGCCGTTGTAGCGCGAGATCTGCACGGGGCCGTTCTCCCACGCCGTGGTGGCGAAGGCGGACAGCGGCACCTGCTCGCCGCCGGCGTTGGGCACGTAGAGCTGGAGGATGCGCTCCGGCGTCATGCGGTCGCGCACGTCGGCCTGCACCACCACGCGCTGCAGGCGCCCGAGGTTGGCGAAGTCGGCCACGGTGGCCGAGCCGTAGGCGCTGGCAAGCGCCGTGCGGATGGCGCCGAAGCCCACGCCCAGGGCCTCGGCCTTCTCGCGGTCGATGTCCAGGCGCAGCTGGGGCGCGTCTTCCAGGCCCTCCATCATCGCGTAGGCGATCACCGGCGAGGTGTTGGCCTTGTACAGCAGCTGGTCGCGCGCGGCGAGCAGCGTCTCGCGGCCGACGCCGCCGCGGTCCTGCAGGCGCAGGGCGAAGCCGCTGGCGTTGCCCAGGCCGTCGATGGGCGGCGGGTCCACGGCCATCACCCGGGCGTCGGCGAGGCCGGCGAAGCGGGCGTTGAAGGCGGCCGCCTCGTCGCTGGCCGACTCGCCCCGGCCGCGCGCGGACCAGTCCTTCAGCATGGGAAAGCTCAGCCCCGCGTTCTGCCCGGTGCCGGAAAAGCTGAAGCCCATGATCATGGTGGTCGACTGCATGGTCTCGCGCGCGAGCAGCCAGTCTTCCAGTTCCTTCACCACGGCCGCGGTGCGCGCATGGGTGGCGCCCGGCGGCAGTTGCGCGTCGATGATGAAATAGCCCTGGTCCTCCACCGGCACGAAGGATTCCGGCAGGCGCAGGTAGAAGAAGCCCAGCACCGCCACGATCACGGCGTAGATCAGCATGTAGCGCCCGGTGCGCCGCAGCAGACGGGCGTTGAGCCCCCCGAAGCGCTCGACGAGGCGGCCGAAGGCGCGGTTGAAGCCGCCGAAGAAGCCGGTCTTTTCGGCGTGGTGGCCCTTGGGAATCGGCTTGAGCAGGGTGGCGCACAGCGCCGGGGTGAAGCTCAGCGCGAGGAAGCCGGAGAACAGGATGGAGACCGCCAGCGACAGCGAGAACTGGCGGTAGATCACCCCCACCGAGCCGCTCATGAAGGCCAGCGGGAAGAACACCGCCGAGAGCACCAGGGTGATGCCGACGATGGCGCCGGAGACCTGCCGCATGGCCTTGATGGTGGCCTCGCGCGGGCTCAGCCCTTCCTCGGCCATGATGCGCTCGACGTTCTCCACCACCACGATGGCGTCGTCCACCAGGATGCCGATGGCCAGCACCATGCCGAACATGGTCATCATGTTCACCGAGAAGCCCAGCGCGTACATCATCGCCAGCGTGCCGGCCAGGCACACCGGCACCACGATGGTCGGCACCAGGGTGTAGCGGAAGTTCTGCAGGAACAGGAACATCACCAGGAACACCAGCACCACGGCCTCGGCCAGGGTCATCAGCACCTTGTCGATGGCCACGTCGACGAAGCGCGAGGTGTCGTAGGGCACCGAGTATTCGATGTCGGCCGGGAAGTTCTGCGACAGTTCCGCCAGGCGCGCCTTGACCGCAGAGGCGGTGGCCAGCGCGTTGGCGCCGGGGCTGAGCTGCACCGCCGCGCCCACGGCCTGCTTGCCGTCCTTGGACAACTCGAAGTTGTAGTCCTGGCGGCCGACCTCCAGGCGCGCCACGTCGGCCAGGGTCACCCTGGAGCCGTCGGCGTTGGCGCGCAGCACGATGCGGCCGAATTCCTCCGGTGTGGCCAGCATGCCCTTGACCGCGATGGTGGCGGAAAGCTCCTGCTCCGCGCTGCCGGGCCGGCTGCCGAAGCTGCCGGCCGGCACCTGCGTGTTCTGCGCGGCGACCGCGGCATTCACGTCGGCCACCGACAGCCCGTAGCCGAGCAGCTTCTGCGGGTCGATCCACACCCGCATCGCCGCCTCGGCGCCGAAGAACTGCACCTTGCCCACGCCGGGCACGCGGCGGATCTCGTTGTTGATGTTGCGCGCGGCATAGTCGGCCAGGCCGACCACGTCGCGGCCGGCGGCGGCGTCCCTGTAGGTCAGCGCGTAGATCATCAGGAAGCCGGTGCTGGCCTGCTCGATCTGCAGGCCCTGCGTGAGCACCTCGCTGGGCAGGCGCGCCTCGGCCTTCTTGATGCGGTTCTGCACGTCCACCTGGGCCAGGTCGGGATCGGTGCCGGGCGCGAAGGTGACGGTGATCTCGCCCATGCCGGCCGAGCTGCTGGACGATTCGTAATACAGCAGGCCCTTGGCGCCGTTGAGTTCCTCCTCGATGACGCTGGTCACCGAATCGACCACGGTGGACGCCGAGGCGCCGGGATAGGTCGCCCAGATCGAAATCTGCGGCGGCGCCACCACCGGATACTGCGACACGGGCAGGGAAGGGATCGCCAGCAGGCCGGCCAGCGTGATGAAGATGGCGACCACCCAGGCGAAGTTGGGGCGGTCGATGAAGAACTTGGACATGGGGCTTTATCCTCGGCAAGCGCGCGCGGCGGCGACGCCTGGATTCAGGGGCGGGCGTCGGAAACGGGCCGGGCCGGCGCGGCCACGGCGACCTTGTCGCCGGGATTGGCGCTGCCTCCGACGATCACCCGCTCGCCGGGCCGCAGCCCTTCCACGACGTGCCAGTCCGCCCCGCGCATCGCGCCGGTGCGCACCGGCCGCGCCTCGACCACCTCGTCCACGCCCACCACCAGCACCTGCGCGGTGCCGTCGGTGCCGCGCCGCACCGCGCGCTGCGGCACCAGGATGGCCTGCGAATCGAGGCCCTGGGCGACGTGCACGCGCACGTACATGCCCGGCAGCAGCAGCGCGTCCGGGTTGGCGAACAGGCCGCGCAGCGACACCTGGCCGGTGCCGCGGTCCACGGTGACGTCGGAGAACAGCAGGCGGCCGTCGCGCCGTTCGGCGGTGCCCTCGACGGTGAGCGAGATCGGCGCGCTTTCGCCGCCGTCCCGCGCCAGCCGGCCTTCGGCCAGCGCGGCGCGCAGGCGCAGCAGGTCGGCGGCCGACTGCTTGAAATCCGCATGGATCGGGTCGAGCTGCTGGATGATGGCCAGCGGCGTGGCCTCACCCTGCCCCACCAGCGCCCCTTCGGTGACCAGGGCGCGGCCGATGCGCCCGGTGATGGGCGCGCTGACCGTGGCATAGCCCAGGTTCAGCTTCGCCGTGTCCACCTCGGCAGCGGCCGACTGGCGCGCCGCCCGCGCGCTCCTGAACGCGGCCTGGGCGGCGTCGAAGTCCTGCTGGCTGACGGCCTCGATCTCCACCAGCGGCGTGTAGCGCCGCAGTACCGCCTCGGCCTCGAACAGCGCCGCCTCGGCGCGCGCCAGTTCGCCTTCCGCACGCGCCAGCGCGGCCTTGAACGGCGCCGGGTCGATCTGGAACAGCAGTTGGCCGGCCCGGACGTCGGCGCCTTCCTCGAAATGGCGGCGGAGCACGATGCCGGCCACCCGCGCGCGCACCTCGGCCACCCGCACCGGCTCGATGCGGCCGGGCAGTTCGCTGCTCAGTTCGAAGGGCTCGGCCCGTACCGTGACCACTTCGACGGCCGGCGGCGCGGCCTCCGGCGGGCCGCCCTGCTCCGCGCCGCATCCGGCGACCAGCCCCACGGCGGCGAGCACGAGCAGTCGTTGCATTCCTGGACCCTTCATCGTCGGCACCTTTCAGCTATGGATTCGCAAAGGCGCCCATGGTGCCATGCGGAAGAAAACGAATCAATTAAGATTCATTAGGAACCACAAACATCCAAATGGCCATTTTTCGTCTATATATCGTTAAATCTCCGTGGAACTTACGATGTTGAATCCAATGTGATTCACATTTAAGATTTCGGCCCTTCCTTGTATGGAACGATGGTGAACTGCAATGGCAACCCCTGGCGTTGAAGTGGAAGACGGCCGGATACTGGCGGCACTGGCCCTGGCCCTGGTCGATCGGCCGCGGGCCTCCCTGCAGGAGCTGGCCGGTGCCATCGGCATCAGCAAGACGACGCTGTACCGCTTCTGCCGTACCCGCGAGCAATTGATCGAACGACTGATCAACCACGCCACCCAGGTGATCAGCGAAACCCTGCGCAAGGCGGAACTGGAGCAGGGGGGCCCGCTGGAAGGGCTCAGGCGCCTGCTCGCCAACAGCCTGGAACACCGCGAACTGACCGCCTTCCTGATGTACTACTGGAAGGACGCCTCGGTGACCCCCAGCGAGGAGGCCGAGTGGAATGCCACGCTCGATGCCTTTTTCCTGCGCGGGCAGCAGGCGGGCATGTTCCGCATCGACATCGCCGCGCCCGCCCTGACCGAGATCTGGGTCAACATCCTCGTCGGACTGATGGATGCCGAGCGCCGCGGCCGGGTCGCCAGGAGCGGCCTGGCGGCGCTGGTGGAACGCGCCTTCCTTTATGGCGCTGCCGCCCGGTGAGGGGCGCGGCTTTCCGCCTCAGCGTAAACGCGCGCCCGCCGGCCATGCCGCCAACGGCCGCGCAAATCCGGTACGCTCGTCACCTTCGTCCACCAACGCCGCCCTCCGCACCGAACCGAAGTGCAAGGGAAGGCCAAGCCAGGTGAAGCATGAACGTTACCGAACCGCTGACGCCCGCCCCATTCTCCACGACCGCCCGCACGGGGAGCCGGCTGCGATGAGCAACAAACCCGCACGCACGGTGAAGTGCCCCACTTGCGGCAAACAGGTGGAGTGGAAGCCGGAAAACCGCTACCGCCCGTTCTGCTCCGAACGCTGCCGGCAGATCGACCTGGGCGCCTGGGCGTCCGAGAACTACCGTGTGCCGGCCGAAGCGCCGCCGGATGCGGACAAGGACGTCCCCCGCGACTGAACCCTTGGCTCGTGCCTTGCACACAAGCTAGGCGAACGCTCCCCACACCCCGCGGATGGCCGCGATGCCGTGCGCCCCGGCGGCCCGCGCCGCCGCCATGTCGGCCGCCGTCAGGCCGCCGACGGCGAACACGGGCAGCGGCAACCCGGCCGCCAGCCGCGCAAAGCCTTCCCAGCCCAGTGCTGCCTGGCCGGGGTGGGTGGGCGTCTCGCCCACCGCCCCCAGCACCGCGTAATCCAGTTCCAGCGCCGCGGCGCGCTCCAGCTCCGCGCGCGTGTGGCAGGAAGCCCCCACCCAGGGCAGATCGGGACGCACGTCCAGCGCGGCCAGTTGCACCGCCGGCAGATGCACGCCGTCCGCGCCGCAGCGCAGCGCCAGTTGTTCATCGCCGTTGACCACGGCGAGGGCGCCGGCCGCTCGCGCACGGCGCACCGCCTCGATGGCAAAGGACTCGCGCACCGCGGCATCGAGCGCCGGCTCGCGCACCTGCACCAGGCGCAAGCCGCCGGCCAGCGCCGTATCCAGCACGGCAAGCTGCGCCTCGACACCGATCTCGCCCGCATGGGTGATGCCCATCGTACGCGGCAGGCGCAGGGCCTTCAGGATGGGGCCGTTGGCCGGCAGCATGGGGCCGACTTCCAGCCGGCCGGCGTGCTGCCAGACCAGCGCGCTGTGCACGTGGTCGTTCACTTCGCCCGACCACGCCGGCACCTCGAAGAAGTGCAGGCGCACGTGGGCATGCTCGTAGTGGTGCTCGCGCATCAGCCAGGGGTTGAGGGCCTGTACGCGGATGCCCAGTTCCTCGTCCAGCTCGCGCACCAGTGCCTGCGCCGGGGTTTCGCCCGCCTCGACCTTGCCGCCGGGAAACTCCCAGTAGCCGGGATAGAAGGTGCCGGGCGCGCGCTGACCGAGCAGGAAACTGCCGTCCGGCCGGGTGATCACGCCAGCCGCCACGTCCACGATCTTCTTCATCGCCCTAACCCCCGACGCGGCCGGCGTAGTCGCGGGCGAACTGCCAGGCCACGCGGCCGGAACGGGACCCGCGCATCAGCGCCCATTGCAGGGCTTCCTGGCGGGCGCGCTCGACGGCCTTGGGCTTGAGGCCGAAGGCGCCCAGCCAGTGGGCGACGATGGCCAGATATTCGTCCTGGTTGAAGGGGTAGAAGGACACCCACAGGCCGAAACGCTCGGACAGGGATATCTTCTCCTCGGTGGCCTCGCCCGGATGGATCTCGCCATCCACGTGGCGGGCCTGCAGGTTCTCGTCGTGGTATTCCGGCATCAGGTGGCGGCGGTTGGAGGTGGCATACACCAGCACGTTGTCGGGCACCGCCGACACGGAGCCGTCCAGCACGCTCTTCAACGCCTTGTAGGCCGCCTCGCCTTCCTCGAAGGAGAGGTCGTCGCAGAACAGGATGAAGTGCTCGGGGCGACCGGCCAGCAGGTCCACGATGTCCGGCAAATCCACCAGATCGGACTTGTCCACCTCGATCAGGCGCAGGCCCTGGGCCGCGTATTCCGCCAGCACCGCCTTGACCAGGGACGACTTGCCGGTGCCGCGGGCACCGGTCAGCAGCACGTTGTTGGCGCGCCGCCCGGCGAGGAACTGGCGGGTGTTGTCGGCGATGCGCTGCTTCTGCTCGTCGATGTCCTGCAGGTCGGCCAGGCGGATCACATGGGGATGCGCCACCGGCTGCAGCCAGGCCCGGCCGTGCCGGCGGCGCCAGCGGAAGGCGGTGGCGGCGGTCCAGTCGGGGGCTTCGGGGGTGCCCGGCAGCGTGGCCTCCAGGCGCGCGAGCACGCGCTCGGCGCGCTCGATGAGACGGGAGAAATCGGTGGAGGCGGGGATCGCCCCGGGTTGGTGCTTACTCATCTTCTGCCTGCTGGTCCTCGTCGTTGCGGCCCTTCTTCGGCCAGGTGGCCCACACGATGATGAGCACGAGTGCCAGCGCGAGGCCGGCTTCGAGAAAGATCACCCACATGGCACCACCCGTGTTCCTGTCCTGGCTGCGTCGCCGCCCCAGGTACGGGCGGCTCCCGGCCCGCCGGGTATACTGGCGGCGAGCCGCCCCGAGTGTAACCCGAAGCCCCTGCCGATGACCCCTCCCAACCTTCGGGCGCGCCGCCTGCTGGCCGGCGCGCTGTTCCTCGCCGCCGCGCTGGGCGGTTGCGCCACGCCGCCCCCCGCCCCTACCGCCGAACCGGCCGCCTGCCCGAAGCCGGCGCCGTGCCCGGCCTGTCCGGTGTGCCCCGCCGTGGAGGCGCCCGTCCCCCCGCCGCCGGCCGCCGAGCCGCTGCAGGCCGCCGACTGGTCGGCGCTCGCGGGCTGGCAGGACGACGACCACGCCGCGGCCTGGCCGGCCCTGCTTGCTTCGTGCGCGGCCCTCGGCGCGCGCGCCGAATGGCAGGCGGTGTGCGCCGCTGCCTCCGCGCAGGGCGACCGGGTGTCGCCGGCAGGCGCGCGGCAGTTCTTCGAGGCGCATTTCGTGCCCTGGGCGGTGGTCAACCCGGACGGCAGCCGCGAGGGTCTCGTCACCGGCTATTACGAACCGCTGATCAAGGGCAGCCGCAACCGCGACGAACGCTACCGCTGGCCGGTGCACGGCGTGCCGGCGGACATGCTGGCCATCGACCTGGGCGGGCAGTACCCGGAACTGAAGAACATGCGCCTGCGCGGCCGGCTGGACGGCAACCGGGTGGTGCCCTACTTCTCCCGCGGGGAGCTGGAACAGCGCGGTGACGCCCTGCCCGCCCCCGTCCTGCTGTGGGCGGAGGACGCCATCGACCTGTTCTTCCTGCACGTGCAGGGCTCGGGCCGGGTGGAACTGCCGGACGGCAGCCGGGTGCGCATCGGCTACGCGGACCAGAACGGCCATCCCTACGCCTCCATCGGCCGCTGGCTGATCGACCAGGGCGAACTGACCCGGGACAGAGCGTCCATGCAGGGCATCAAGGACTGGGCGCGGCGCAACCCCCTGCGCCTGTCGGAACTGCTCAACGCCAACCCGAGCTACGTCTTCTTCCGCGAACTGACCCAGGCCGACGGCGGGCCCATCGGCGCGCTGGGCGTGCCCCTCACCGACGAGCGCAGCGTTGCGGTGGACCCGCGCACGGTGCCGCTGGGCGCACCGGTCTTCCTGTCCACCACCTGGCCGCTTTCGGACCGTCCGCTCGAGCGGCTGATGCTGGCCCAGGATACCGGCAGCGCGATCAAAGGCGCGGTACGTGCGGACTTCTTCTGGGGCTTCGGCCCCGACGCCGGCGCGCGCGCGGGGCGCATGCGCCAGCAGGGCCGCATGTGGGTGCTGCTCCCCCGCGGCATGCAGCCGCCGCGGCCCTGAAACGACACGGGGCGCCATCGGCGCCCCGCTTTCCCGCCACGGCGTAAGAACGCTTACTTGGTGGCGACGCCGTCCAGCGCCTTCTCCAGCTCGGTGGCCGGCACGTAGCCGCCAATGCGGCTGCCGTCGGCCAGGAACATGGTGGGCGTGCCGTTGATGCGCAGCTTCCGTCCGAGGGCCACGTTGCTATCCACCACGCTGCTGTCGCAGTCGGCTGCCGCCGGCGTCTTGCCGTTCACGATCCAGTCGTTCCAGGCCCCGGCCTGGTCCTTGGCGCACCAGATGTGGCGCGATTTCTGCGTGGAATCCGGGCTCAGGATGGGGTAGAGGAAGGTGTACAGGGTGACGTTGTCCATCCTGGACAGCTCCTTGCCCAGGCGCTTGCAGTAGCCGCAGTTCGGGTCCTCGAAAGTCACCAGCACACGCTTGCCGTCGCCGCGCACCTGCTTGATGGCCTGGTCGAGGGGCAGCGTGGAGAAATCGATGGCGGAAAGCTGATTCAGCCGCGCCTGGGTGATGTCGGCGCGGGTCTTGGCGTCGATGATGCGCCCGTCGATGATGAAGCTGGCCTTGGCATCCGTATAAACCAGCTCGCCGCTCTTCAGTACGACCTCGTACAGGCTTCCGTAGGGGGTACGGCTCACGCTCTGCACGGCCGGTGCGCCGAGGAAGGCCTCGATGCCCTTCTTGACCGCCTCCTCGGACGCGTGGGCGAAACCGCCGCCGGCGAGAGCCAGGGCGAGGACGGCGGGGCGAAGCAGGGTGTGCGGCATCGAATTCTCCAGAAGTCTAGAAGCGCCCGCTGACCGCGTAGCGGACGAGGGCGTTGCGTACGACAGGCAGGGCATTGGTGAGGTTCAACCCGAGGTTGCGCGCCGCGGCGAGCAGCGGGTTGCGGGTGTTGAACAGACGATTGAGGGCATGGGTGGTGTACTGCATCAGCAGCGGCTCCTCGGCACGCGCCCGGGCATAGGCGCGCAGGGCCTGCAACTCGCCCGGATCGCGCCAGGCCGGGAGCGCACCGAGCACCTCGGCCAGCGCGCGCGCGTCCTGGAAGCCGAGATTGATGCCGTGCCCGGACAGGGGATGGATGGCGTGGGCCGCATCCCCGATCAGCGCCAGCCGCGGGGCCACCGTGCGCCCGACGCGCATCAGGCGCAAGGAGAAACCCTGGGCCGGGGTCACCAGTTCGAAGTCGCCCAGCAGCCCGCCGCCGGCTTCCGCCACGCGGGCGCACAGGGCCTCGCCGTCCAGCGCGAGCAGTTCCTGCGCCTTCGCGTCCGGTGTGGACCACACCATGGACATCAGGTTGTCCGGCAGCGGCAGCCAGGCCAGGATGCCGTCCTCGCGGAACCACTGGAAGGCGGTGTTGCGATGGGGCTTGCCGCAGCGGAAATTGGCCACCACGCCCATCTCGTCGTAGGGCGTGAAGCGGGCCTCGATGCCGGCCTGGCGGCGCACCCAGGAATTGGCGCCGTCCGCGCCCACGACCAGGCGGGCGCGCAGGCTGCGGCCGTCTTCCAGCGTCAGCACGGCACTGGCCTCGTCCAGATCGAGTGCCTGCGGCGCGGCCGGGCAGAACAGGGTGACGTTGTGCTGGCGCTTGAGGGTCTCCCACAATTCGGCCTGCATCAGGCCGGCTTCCAGGATCCAGGCCAGCTCGCCCAGGCCGCTGTCGTAGGCGGAGAAATCCAGCCGGCCGCCGGCGTCGCCGAACACCGCCATGTCGTACACCGCGCAGATGCGGTCCGCGTCCAGATGCTGCCAGGCGCCCAGGCCGCGCAGGAAGTCGGCATTGGCCGGGCTGACCGCATACACCCGCGCGTCCCAGCCCTCGGCCCGGCGCGGCGGCTGCGCTTCCACCACGGCGATGGAGAGCCGGCTCGCGCGCAGGGCCACGGCGAGGCTGGCGCCCGCCAGCCCGCCGCCGACGATGGCCAGATCGAAACGGTCGCTCATCCGGCCAGCCCGGCGAACACCTTGCGCGCGGCGGCCACGGTTTCCGCGATCTCCGCCTCGCCGTGGGCGGCGGAGACGAAGCCGGCCTCGAAGGCCGAGGGCGCGAAGTAGTGGCCGGCGTCCAGCATGGCGTGGAAGAAGCGGTTGAAGCGTTCCCGGTCGGAAGCCATCACGTCGGCAAAGGAAGCCGGCACGCCGGCGCTGAAATAGACGCCGAACATGCCGCCCACCGCGTCGGCGCTGAAGGTCACGCCGGCCTCGCGCGCAGCTCCCGCCAGCCCATCGACCAGCGCGCGGGTGCGTGCCGCCAGTTGCTCGTAGAAACCGGGTTCCCGCGTCAGGCGCAGGGAGGCGATCCCCGCGGCCACCGCCACCGGGCTGCCGGACAGGGTGCCGGCCTGGTACACCGCCCCCAGCGGGGCGATCTTCTCCATGATGTCGCGCCGGCCGCCGAAGGCGCCCACCGGCATGCCGCCGCCGATCACCTTGCCCAGCGTGGTGAGGTCCGGGGTGATGCCGTACAGCCCCTGCACGCCCTGCGGGCCGACGCGAAAACCGGTCATGACCTCGTCGAAGATCAGCACCGCGCCGTGCTCGGTGCACAAGCGGCGCAGGCCTTCCAGGAAGCCGGGCACGGGCTTGACCAGGTTCATGTTGCCGGCCACGGGCTCGACGATGATGGCGGCGATCTCGCTGCCGCGGGCCTTGAAGACTTCCTCCACGCCGGCCAGGTCGTTGTAGTCCAGCACGATGGTGTGTCTGGCGAAGTCCGCCGGCACGCCGCCCGAGGACGGGTTGCCGAAGGTCAGCAGGCCCGAGCCGGCCTTGACCAGCAGGCTGTCGGCGTGGCCGTGGTAGCAGCCCTCGAACTTGACGATGGCGTCGCGCCCGGTGAAGCCGCGGGCGAGGCGGATCGCGCTCATCGTGGCCTCGGTGCCGGAGCTGACCAGGCGCACCATCTCCACGGAGGGCAACAGCTCGCACAGCAGCTCGGCCATCTCCACCTCGGCCTCCGTGGGCGCGCCGAAGGACAGGCCGCGCAAGGCCGCCTCCCGCACCGCCTCGACGATGGCCGGATGGGCGTGGCCGGCGATGGCCGGGCCCCAGGAGCCGACGTAGTCGATGTAGGCCTTGCCATCCGCATCCCACACCCGCGCGCCCTCGGCGCGGGCCAGGAAACGCGGCGTGCCGCCCACCGAGCGGAAGGCCCGCACGGGCGAATTGACGCCGCCGGGGATGGTTCGCTGGGCACGCTGGAAGAGGGTTTCGTTGCGGCTGGTCATGGCGTTCTTGTTCGCTTGCTGAAAATGAAGGGCATCATTGTGGCCGCGCCGCCGGCACGGGTCCAGCGCGGAAGGCCTGCCCGTAGGCCGTCGCGCGGGCGGCCGGATCGGCGGCCGCGAACACGTCGCTGATCACCGCCAGCAGGTCGGCACCGGCGGCCACCAGTTGCGGCGCGTTGTCCACCGTGATGCCGCCGATGGCCGCCACCGCCACGCCCAGCTCGCGCCGCGCGCGGCCGAGCAGTTCCAGCGGCGCGCGCACCGCGGCCGGCTTGGTGGGCGAGGCGAACATGGCGCCGAAGGCCACGTAGTCCGCCCCGGCCCGGGCGCCGGCCTCGGCGCGCGCCCATTCGTCGTAGCAGGACACGCCCAGGATGCGCCCGGTGCCGAGCCGCGCGCGCGCCGCGGCCGGGTCGCCGTCGTCGCGCCCCAGGTGCACGCCGTCGGCGCCGATCGCGAGCGCGAGGTCCACGCTGTCGTTGACCACCAGCGGCACGCCCGCCGCCCGGCACAGCGCCAGCACGGCGGCGGCCTGGGTGTGCCGGCGCTCCGCGGGCAGCAGCTTGTTGCGGTACTGCAACAGCGCGGGCCCGCCACGCAGCGCGGCCTCCACCTGCGCCACCAGGCGAGTGTCGTCGGCCTCGTCGGGGGTGACCAGATACAGGCCGCGCAGCCCGTGCTCAGTACGCCTCGTCATTGCGCGGGCGGGCCCAGAAGAAGCGGTCGGGAATGGCCGGACCCATGCCGGGACGGAAGGCCGCGGCCAGTGCGGCCTGGGTGAATTCCTGCGCTTCGCGCACCGCCTCGGGCACGTCCATGCCGTGGGCCAGCGCGGCGGCGGCAGCGGCCGACAGCGTCGCACCGGCACCGAGGAAGGGGCCGGGCAGACGCTCCCAGGCGTCCGTGCGCACCAGCCCTTCCGCGCCGAACAGGCGGTTGACCACCTGCGGGCCGTGCTGGCCGGCGCCGGTCAGCAGCACGTACTCCACGCCCAGCGCCAGCAGGCGGGCGACCGCCTCCTCGGGCGCCAGGGGCACGCCACCCTCCTCGTCGTCGAGGTCGTCCTCGGGGGCGTCCGCCTCCCAATCCGGGCCGGCCAGGCGCAGCACTTCGTCGCGGCTCGCCACCAGCAGCGTCACCTGGGGCAGGATCAGTTCCGTCAGCGCGGCCACCATGTCCTCGGCCTCCGCCTCGTCGGCGGGCCCGTAGGCCAGTGCGGGTTCCAGCACCAGCGGCACGTCCGGGTAGTCGGAAAGGATTTCGGCCACCGCGGCGACGTTCTCCACGCCGCCGCACATGCCCAGCTTGAAGGCCTGCACCTCGATGTCCTCGAGCACCACCCGCGCCTGCAGGGCGAACACGTCCGGCTCGATGGACAGCAGGTCGTCCACGCCGCGCGTGTCGCGCACGCTGACCGCGGTCACCACGCCGAGGGGATGGCAGCCCATGCTGCTCAGGGTCAGCACGTCGGACTGCAGGCCGCCCCCGCCGGTGGCATCGCTGGCGGCCAGGCAAAGGACGACGGGAGGGAATTCGGGCGGCAGGGCGGGCATAGTGCGAAAGGCAGATTCAGGGCGGTACTGGCATGCCAGCCCGAATGCGGTAATATTTCACGCATTTTAGCGCCATTCGTTGCCGAGAACGCCGCCAGATGCCGGACGCCGGATACAAAACCTACATGTGCCTGATCTGCGGCTTCATCTACGACGAAGCCGCGGGACTGCCGGCGGACGGCATTCCCCCCGGCACGCGCTGGGAAGACCTGCCGCCGAACTGGACCTGTCCCGAGTGCGAGGCGCGCAAGGAAGACTTCGAACTCGTCGAGATATGACGCCCGCGCAGCACCTGGCGCGGCATTGTTGTATGCTTGTGGCCTCCCGCGAGGGGCGGACCGCATGAAACACCGAGGAATAAGGACGCGATGGATCTGAACGGACTGAAGGTGATGGTGATCGACGACAGCAATACCATCCGGCGCAGCGCCGAGATCTTTCTCGGCCAGGCCGGCTGTCAGGTCCTACTTGCCGAAGACGGTTTCGACGCGCTCGCCAAGATCGCCGACCATCACCCCGACGTCATCTTCGTCGATATCATGATGCCGCGCCTGGACGGCTACCAGACCTGCGCGCTGATCAAGAAGAACCCCCGCCTGTCATCCACGCCGGTGATCATGCTGTCGTCCAAGGACGGACTGTTCGACCGGGCCCGTGGCCGCATGGTGGGCTCGGACGAATACCTCACCAAACCTTTCACCAAGGACAGCCTGCTCAAGACGGTGGCGGAACATGCGCCGCAGCGGGCGGGTTGATACCGCCATTCACCGCAACGGAAACGAGACGGAAGACCAAGACGATGCCGATCAAGAAAATCCTCGTGGTTGACGATTCCCCCACCGAACGCCTGGCGCTGACCGAAATGCTGGTCAAGCACGGCTACCAGGTCGTGACCGCCGAAAACGGCGAGGACGCGATCACCAAGGCCAAGGCCGAACTGCCCGACCTGATCCTGATGGACGTGGTCATGCCGGGCATCAACGGCTACCAGGCCACCCGCACGATCTCGCGCGAAGAGGCCACCCGCACGATCCCGATCATCATGTGTACCAGCAAGGGGCTGGAAACCGACCGTATCTGGGGCATGCGCCAGGGCGCCTACGACTATATGGTGAAGCCGGTCGACCAGGCCGACCTGCTCGCCCGCATCAAGGCCCTGGGCTGACCGATGGCCAAGCGGATCAGCCTGCGCGAGTTTCAGGAAAGCCTGGTACGGCGCCTGGCCGAGGCGCGCACCGGTGACCGGCGCACCCTGCTCGGCCTGCAGGCCGGCAACGACAACTGGCTGATCGATCTCGCCGACAGCGGCGAGATTCTGCCGGTACCGCCGCTCAGCCCGGTGCCGCTCACCCGCAACTGGTTCAGCGGCGTGGCCAACGTGCGCGGCACCCTGTTCGGCGTGATCGACCTGTCGGCCTTCCACGACGGGCCGCCCATCGCGCCGGCCGGCCATGCCCGCCTGCTGCTGGTCGGCGCCAAGCACGGCATCAGCAGCGCCGTCCTCGTTTCCCGCGCGCTGGGCCTGCGCAGCCGCGACGATTTCGAAGCCGACGACGGCGAGGCGGACCCGCGTCCCTGGGTCGCCCAGCGTTTGCGCGACACCCAGAACCGCCTGTGGCTGAAGCTCGACGCATCCAAGCTGCTGGCGCACCCCGGCTTTCTCGATGCAGGACTCGACTAATCCTTCCCGCCGGCCTTACGCCGGCGGGCATTGACACTTTGTGGCGGAGCACGCGACATGGCATTCAAGTTTCCAGAGCTTTCCCTGGCGAAAAAGAAAAGCGCCCGGGTAAAAACGACGTCCGACACCACCATCCTGGAAACCCATGAAGCGGTGCCGCCGGCCGCCGGGCAGGACGCACCGTCGGGCGGCCGCCCGGTCGCCGAGCGCCTGCGCAACCTGGGCGTGCTATTCGCCGCGCTGGTGCTGGTGACCGCCGCCCTGCTCGTGTATCAGGGGCGCCAGGCGAGCTACGCCACCACCTACGTCGCCAGTGCCGGCGAAATGCAGATGCTGTCGCAGCAGATCGCCAAGGCCGCCCAGCTCTCGCTGCAGGGCAACACTTCCGCCTTCGACGAGTTGCGCCGCGCCAGCACCCGCTTCAGCACCCTGCTGCGCGCCCTGACCCAGGGCGGCGAAATCGACGCCAACGCCGTCCCGGCGAGCCCGGCGGCCATCCAGCCGGCGCTGCAGGCGCTGGCCGAAGCCTGGCGCAAGACCGAACAGGACACCGGCAAGCTGCTCGAACAGGACAAGAACCTGGTCACGCTCAACCAGTCGGTGGACACCATCAACTCCCAGAACGCCCTGCTGCTCGACCTGACCGAGCAGATCGCCTCGCTGAAGCTGCTCGCCGGCGCGAAGGCGCAGGACATCGCCACCGCCAACCGCGCGGTGATGCTGACCCAGCGCATGGCCAAGAACGCCAACGCCCTGCTGGTGGCCAACGCGATCGACCCGGAAGTGGCCTTCCTGCTCGGCAAGGACACCAACACCTTCCGCGAGCACCTGGCGCAACTGCAGCAGTCGTCCAACGACGCCGAGACGCGCGCACGGCTGGCCGAACTCGACCAGACGGCCAAGGAAACCCTGGACTCGGTCAGCGGCATCCTCGGCAACATGCAGTTGCTGGTGCAGGCCAAGCAGGCCGGCAGCCGCATCTTCCGCGACTCCACCACCCTCCTCGAACGCACCAACGAACTGTCCGAGGCCTACAACCAGGCCTTCCGCGGCTTCAACCCCATCATCCTGCTCATCATCGTCTCGGCCCTGGCCGGCATCGCCGTGCTGGTCATGATGGCCAAGGCCTACAACGACGACCTCGCCGCCCGCCGCGCCGAATCCGAACGCCAGCGGATGAGCGCCGAAGGCGAGCGCAACCAGACCCAGCAGGCCATCCTGCGGCTGATGAACGAGATGGGCGACCTGGCCGACGGCGACCTGACCATCCGCGCCACCGTGTCCGAGGACATCACCGGCGCCATCGCCGACTCGGTGAACTACACCATCGAAGAACTCTCCGTGCTGGTGCGCCGCATCAACGACGCCGCCACCCGCGTGACCGCTGCCACCCAGTCCGCCCAGCAAACCTCCAACGAACTGCTCGCCGCCACCCAGAAGCAGGCGCAGGAACTGAAGACCGCCGGCTCCACGGTCGAACAGATGGCCAAGCTGATGACCGAATCCTCCGCCCGCGCGCTGCAGTCCGCCCAGGTCGCCCGGCGCTCGCTGGATTCCGCGCGCAAGGGCGCGGACGCGGTGGAAAACACCATCCGCGGCATGAACGACATCCGCGAGAAGATCCAGGAAACCTCCAAGCGCATCAAGCGCCTGGGCGAATCCTCCCAGGAGATCGGTGAAATCGTGGAACTGATCTCGGACATTACCGAACAGACCAACGTGCTGGCGCTCAACGCCGCCATCCAGGCGGCCTCGGCCGGCGAAGCGGGACGCGGCTTCACCGTGGTTGCGGAAGAAGTGCAGCGCCTCGCGGAGCGCTCGGCGGAAGCGACCAAGCAGATCTCGGCGATCGTGAAGACCATTCAGACCGACACCCAGGACGCGGTGAGCGCGATGGAAAACGCCACCCGCGACGTGGTCGAGGGCGCCCAGCTCTCCGACGCCGCCGGCCAGGCCCTGTCCGAGATCGGCCAGGTGTCGATGGAAACCGCCCGCCTCATCGAACAGATCTCCAGCGACACCCAGCGCCAGGCGGCCACCGCCACCGGCGTGGCGCGGACCATGAAGGACATTCTGAGCATCACCGAGCAGACCACGCGCGGCACCCAGCAGACCGCCGTGTCCATCGGTCAGCTCGCCGACCTCGCGGTCGAGCTGAAAGGCTCCGTTTCGGGCTTCAAGGTCTGACCCCGCCGGCGAGAACCCCACACATGACGCAAGCAATCGAACGGGATCTCGGCCCGCTCACCTGGGTCAAGAGCGAGATCGACAACGCGCTCGCACACGCCGCCGAAGGTCTCGAACAGGCCGGTTCCGCGGACGATCCCGCGACCCAGGTCCAGTTCGCCCAGACCCATCTGCACCAGGCCCGCGGCGCGCTGTCCATCGTCGGCCTGGATGGCCTGACCCAGTTTGCCGACGCGCTGGACCAGTTGTTCGGTGCCGCGGTGCGCGGCGACGTCGCCGCCGACGCCGAGTTGCTCGCGCTCGGCCGGCGCAGCCTGTCGGCCATCGGCAACTACCTCGAAGAACTGGTGCATGGCGCCACCGACCAGCCGCTGCGGCTGGCCTCGCTGTACGGCGAAATCCAGACCGCGCGCGGCCGCACCGGCTCCGCGGTGGATCTGTTCTTCCCCGACCTCGGCCGTCGCCCGCCGCGCCGTGCCGCGGCCCCCCGGCTGGGCGAGGAGGCGCGCCGCACCCGCCTGCGCGGATTGCGTACCCGGTTCGAACGCGGCCTGCTCGGCTGGCTGCGTTCGCCGCAGGACCCGGCGGGCGCCAAGACCATGCGAGACGCCGTCACCGGCATCGAACAGACCCTCGCCGACTCCCCCGCCCGCACCCTGTGGTGGGCCAGCATCGCCCTGTTCGAGGCGCTGGCCGCCGGGGAAGCCGCGGCCGACACCGAGACCCGCAGGCTGTGCGCCCAACTCGATGCGCAACTGCGGCGCACCTTGGGCGGCAACAGCGCCGTCCCGGATCGCCTGATGCGCGAGGTGCTCTACCTGGTCGCACGCGCGCCCGCCTCCACCGCCCACCAGCGCGCGGTGCGCGACACCTGGCAACTCGACACGCTGATGCCTGAAGCCGGCTCGGCGGTCAGCGATGCGCCCCTCGGCCCCCTGTTGCAGACCCTGCACGGCAAGCTCGCCGCGGCCAAGGAAACCTGGGACGAGTTCTGCACCGGCAGCGCCGAGGCCCTGGCGCGCTTCGAAACCCAGCTCGGCGAACTCACCCGCCAGGCCGAACAGCTCGGCCGCCCGCCCTTCGTGCGCCTGCTCGTCGGCGTGAACGGCTTTCTGCAGTGGCTGCGCAAGGATCCGCTGCAGAATACCGAGGCGCTTTCGATGGAAGTGGCCACCGCGCTGCTGCTCGGCGAATCCGCGCTCGAACGCGGCGGCCCGGACACGACCTTCTCCGCCCAGGTCGCCGACACCCTGAAGCGCATCGCCGCCCTGATGCGCGGCGAAGCGGTGGAATCGGCCGACCAGTCGCCCACCACCCTGGGCGCACGGCGCAACCAGGAACGCGAAGCGCTGACCCAGCTCTCGCGCGAAATCCTCTCCAGCCTCGCGCATGTCGAGCAGGCGCTCGACGACTTCTTCCGCAACAGCGAGAAGCGCGCCCCGCTGGCCGCGCTGGCCACGCCGTTGCGCCAGATCGAAGGAGCGCTCAGCCTGCTCGGCGACGAGGAGGCGATCGCCGTGGTGCACGAGGCGGCCGAAGAGATCGCCGCCCTTGCCGCCGCCGAGGACGAGCCCGCCGCGGAACAATCCGCTTCGCTCGCCCATCGCCTGTCCGCCCTGGGCTTCTACATCCAGGCCCTGCAGCACGGACCGGCGAGCCTCGCGCGTTTCCTGAACCCCGAACAGATCGAAGCGACCGAACTCGTCGAGCCCCCCGAGCTGCCCGAAGCCGCTCCGGCCATCGAGGAGCTGTCCCTGGCGCCCGAACCCGCGCCGGCCGACGCGGTGGAGGCACAGGCCGAACCTGCCCCCGCCGTGGAGGCACCGCCCGAGGAAGTACCGGTCGAGGAAATCGTCGTCGAGGAAGTGCAGGAGGAGGATTTCAGCACCGAGCCGCCGCCCGCGCCGGCCGAAGTGCCCGCCCCCGCGGCCGAGACCCAGCGCCTGATCGAAGCCAGCGCCGAGGAGATCGACGCCGAACTGCTCGGCATCTTCATCGAGGAAGCCCACGAGGTCCTCGACACGATCTCCGAGAACCTCGGGCTGCTGCGCGCCGAACCGTCGAACACCGAATACCTCACCGCCGTCCGGCGCGGCTTCCACACCCTCAAGGGCAGCGGCCGCATGGTCGGCCTGCGCGAACTGGGCGAAGCCGCCTGGGGCCTGGAGCAGACGCTCAACCGCTGGCTGCAGCTCGAGTGGACGCCGACCCCGGCGCTCTACGGCCTGGTCGAAGCCGCCCGGGAGGTCTTCTCGGCCTGGGTGAAACAGCTCGAACAGGGCGGCGCCCACGGGCGTGACGTCACCGCCCTGCTCGCCGAAGCCGAGCTCCTGCGCGCTGACGACGCCCAGAGCCGTGAACCCGCATCCATCGGCGGAGCCACGGCACCGGCCGGTGCGGAACCGGCACAGCCTGCCGAACCCGTCAGCTACGACTTCGATCTCGCCGATGCCGGCGACGCCGAAGGGGCGGTGGAAGCCACCGCAACGGTCGCCGAAAGCACGGGCACAGCGGAATGGAAGCCCGAATCCACGGTGATCCTGGCGCCGATCGAAGCCTCGGAGTTCGACCTGCAGCACGAGCCCGAGACCGTTGCGCGCACGGCGCCGCACGTCCGGGCCGAAAACCCGTTCCTGCCGAGCACCGCGGAAGCGGCCGACGAGGACGTCGTGGCCGAAGCGCTCGAAGAGTTCGAGTTCGACCTCGAGCCCGCACTGGAGATCGAGCAGCAGCTCGCGCCCGAGCGCCCTGCCGCACCCGAAGCCGCCCCGGCGGCCGCGGACGCCACCATCATCCAGCGCGAAGCCCCGTCCGTGGCGCCGCAGCCCACAGCGGAAGCCACCGCCCCGGCCGAGGACGAAAGCGATTTCGTGCGCATCGGCGAAGCGGAGATCTCGCGCCCGCTCTACGACCTCTATCTCGCCGAGGCGCGCCACCACATCGCCACCCTCCATCACGAACTCGCGCGCCTGCAGGCCAACCCGGTACTGCTGCCGCCCGAAGTATCGGTCCGTGCCGCCCACACCCTGGCCGGCATTTCCGGCACGGCGCGCATGGCCCCGCTGCAGGCGCTCGCACGCGCCCTGGAGCATGCCCTGTCGCGCAGCCGCGACAACCAGATCGCCCCGACGGCCGAACAGGCCGCCCTGCTGCAGAGCTCGCTGGAGACGCTCGAAGCGATGGTCGCCGAGGTCGGCGGCTTCCGCATGCCGCTACCGGTGCCGGAGCTGGCCGAACAGCTCGAAACCGTCGGCCGCCACCCGGTGGAGGAAGTGTCCGCCGAACCGCTGTACGAAGCGGCGGACGAGATCGTTCTCGAGCCCGCGCCCGAACCTGCGGTTGAAGCCGCGCTTGAAGCCGCGCTTGAAGCCGAATTCGCCGCCGACGCCGAGCTCGCGACCGAGCCCGAAGAGCCGGACGAGGCCGTCCAACCCGTCGAGGCTGCGGCCGAAGAAATGACCGTGGCCGAGGTGGTGGCAGTGGCGACGGCCGCTGCGGAAGCGGCGGCGGCCGAACCCGCGGCGCCGGAAGCCGCTCCGGTCCATGACGAAATCGACACCCAGTTGCTGCCCATCTTCCTTGAGGAAGGGGCCGAACTGCTGAGCGAACTGCACGCGGCGCTGCGGGCCTGGCGCGAGGCGCCGGCGGATGCCGATCACCCGCAGCGCATCGCCCGCCAGTTGCATACCCTGAAGGGCAGCGCGCGCATGACCGGGGCGATGAACCTCGGCGAGCACGTCCACCAGATGGAATCGGCCTTTGAGGCCCAGCGCAAGAAGGGCGAGGACGTCGCCGCGCTCATCGAGTATCTGGAGGGCGGACTCGACGTGGTCGAACAGGCCCTCGACGTCCTCGCCAGCGGCGGCGAACCCGCAGGGGCGGCCGCATCCGCCGCTGCGGCGGCGACCCAGACCGCCGGGGCAGCGGAAACCGGCGCCGTCGAGATCGCCGCCGAGGGCGAAGCCAGTTCCGCCAGTGCCACCTTGCGCGTCCGCGCCGACGCGGTGGACAGCTTCGTCAACCAGGCCGGCGAAATCGGCATCGCCCGCACCCGCATCGAGGGAGAACTGCGCACGCTGCGCCGCTCGCTCCTCGACCTCACGGAAAACGTCATCCGCCTGCGCAACCAGTTGCGCGAAGTGGAAATCCAGGCCGAGGTGCAGATGCAGTCGCGCATCGCCCAGGCCGAAAGCCATGAGGACGACTTCGATCCACTGGAGATGGACCGCTACACCCGCCTGCAGGAACTCACGCGGATGATGGCGGAGAGCGTCAACGACGTCACCACCGTGCAGCAGAACCTGCTCAAGAACCTGGACGGCGCCGACGTGGCGCTGCACGGCCAGGCGCGCATCTCGCGCGAACTGCAGCAGGCGCTGATGCAGGTGCGCATGGTGCCCTTCGACAGCCTCGCCGACCGCCTCTACCGCGTCGTGCGCCAGGCCGCCAAGGATCTCGGCAAGCGCGCCAACCTGGACCTGCGCGGCGGACGCATCGAACTGGACCGCGGCGTGCTGGAGCACATGGTCGCCCCGCTCGAACACCTGTTGCGCAACTCGCTCGCCCACGGCATCGAGGACGCCGAGGCGCGCCGCGCCGCCGGCAAGGCGGAGATCGGCGAGATCACGCTCACCGTGCGCCAGGAAGGCAACGAAATCGCCATCGAGCTGGCCGACGACGGCGCCGGCCTGAACTTCGCGCGCATCGCCGAACGGGCGCGGGCCAACGGCCTGCTCGGCGCAGACGAACAGACCGACGAGAAGCGCCTGACCAACCTGATCTTCGTGCCCGGCTTCTCCACCGCCGGTTCGGTCTCCACCATCGCCGGCCGCGGCGTCGGCATGGACGTGGTGAAGGCCGAGACCGCCGCGGTCGGCGGCCGCATCGAAGTGAGCAGCGAACGCGGCGAAGGCACCCGCTTCCGCATCTACCTGCCGCTCACGCTGGCCGTGACCCAGGCCTTGCTGGTGCGCGCCGGCAACCGCAGTTGGGCGATCCCGTCCAGCATGATCGCCCAGGTGCTGGAACTGAAGGCCGATCCGCTCGAACGCCTGCGCACCGAGCATGGCACCGAATGGCAGGGCGAGCACTACAGCTACCGCTACCTGCCGCGCCTGCTCGGCGACCACCACACCCAGCCGGAAGTCCAGCGCTTCAACTGGGTGCTGCTGCTGCGTGCCGGCGCCCAGACCCTGGCGCTGCACGTGGACGCCTTGCGCGGCAACCAGGAAATCGTGGTCAAGAACGCCGGCCCGCAGGTCGCCCGCCTGGTCGGCGTGTCGGGCGCCACGGTGCTCGGCGACGGCGAGATCGTGCTCATCCTCAACCCGGTCGCCCTGGCCAGCCGCGGCCTGGGCGGCGAGGAAGGGGCGGACGCCGGTGCCGGCCTGCAGGCGGAGGCCGCCCCGGCCGTGGTGCGCATCCCGACCATCATGGTGGTGGACGATTCCCTCACCGTGCGCAAGATCACCGGCCGCCTGCTCGAACGGGAAGGCTACCGCGTGGTCACCGCCAAGGACGGCGTGGATGCGCTGGAAAAGCTCATCGAGACGGTGCCGGACGTGGTGCTCTCGGACATCGAGATGCCGCGTATGGACGGCTTCGACCTGGTGCGCAACATCCGCGCCGACGAGCGCACCCGGGCCGTGCCGGTGATCATGATCACCTCGCGCCTGGCGGACAAGCACAAGCGTTACGCCGAAGAGGTGGGCGCCAACCACTACCTGGGCAAGCCCTTCCAGGAAGAGGAACTGCTGGGCCTGCTGGCCGATTACACCGCCGCCGTCCACTGAAACCCGCCGCCGGCGCGGCGAACGGGCCGCGCCAGCGCCTACGCACATGCTGCGGCGGATTCGCCCTGCCGCAGCTTCCCCCGGCAGGGTGCGCTCGGAGCGCGTAAAATACCCGCATGAGCGAACTGACCGCCAACCTCACGCATCACTTCCTGATCGCCATGCCGCGCATGGCCGATCCGAACTTTGCGCGCACGCTCACCTACATCGCCGAGCACAACGACCAGGGCGCGCTCGGCATCATCGTCAACCGCCCCATCGACATGACCCTGGGCGCGCTGTTCGAGCGCGTCGAGGTGCCGCTGGAGGCCGACGGCTTTTCGGAGCAGCCGGTGTATTTCGGCGGTCCGGTACAGACCGACCGCGGCTTCGTGCTGCACCGCCCGGCCGGCGAATGGCACTCCACGCTCAAGGTCAACGACGACATCGCGCTCACCAGCAGCCGCGACATCCTGCAGGCCATCGGCAGCCAGGGCGAACCGGAACAGATCCTGGTGACCCTCGGCTATGCCGGCTGGGCCGCCGGCCAACTGGAACAGGAACTGGCCGACAACGCCTGGCTCACCGTCCCGGCCGACATGGCCATCGTCTTCGACCTGCCGCCGGAAGAAAGGCTGGTCGCGGCGATGCAGCACCTGGGCATCGATTTCGCCAATCTCAGCGACGTGGCGGGGCATGCCTGAGGCCATTCCGGGACTGCCTTCCCGCGGCACCCTGCTCGGCTTCGACTTCGGCCTCGCGCGCATCGGCGTCGCGGTCGGCGAACTCGAAACCGCCCACGCCAGCCCCCTGGCCACCATCGCCGGCGAAGCCAATGCCCCGCGCTTCGCCGCCATCGAAAAGCTGATCGCCGAATGGCGCCCGGTCGGCCTGGTGGTGGGCATCCCCACCCATCTCGACGGCGGCGCGCACGAGATGACCGCCCGCTGCCGGCGTTTCGCCCACCAGTTGCACGGCCGCTTCGGCCTGCCGGTGGCCGAGGTGGACGAACGCCTGTCCTCGGCCGAGGCCGAAGGCGGCCTGCGCGAAGCCGGCGTCGGACGCTGGCGCGAACGCAAGGCGGTGCTGGACGCGGCCGCCGCGCAGATCATCCTGCAACACTTCCTGGACGCACACCGACATGCCTAGCCTAGACGCAGAAGCCCTGTGCGCGCAGCTCATCGAGCAGATGCGCCCGCAGGTCGGACCCGACACCGCCCTGGTCGGCATCCACACCGGCGGCCTGTGGCTCGCCGAACGCCTGCACAAGGCGCTCGGCATCCGCCAGCCGCTGGGCGCCATCGACGTTTCCTTCTACCGCGACGACTACGGCTCCAAGGGCCTGCACCCGCAGCCGCAGCGCACCGAAATCCCCTTCAACGTGGAAGGCGCCCACGTGATCATCGTGGACGACGTGCTCTACACCGGACGCACCACGCGCGCCGCGCTCAACGAGCTGTTCGACTTCGGCCGTCCCGCCCGGGTCGAACTGGCGGTGCTGGTGGATCGCGGCGGGCGCGAACTGCCCATCGCCGCGCGCTACTGCGCCCACACCCTGCCCCAAGCCCTGCCCACCTCGCAGAACCTGCAACTGGAACGCGGCGAGGACGGCACGTTCGCCCTGAGGTTGATCGATGCGTGACCCCCAACTGAACAAGCACGGCGAACTGCAGCACCTGCTCACGCTGGACGGGCTGCCGCGGGAAATCCTCACCGCCATCCTGGACACCGCCGCGCCCTTCACCGAGGTGGCCGAGCGCGAGGTCAAGAAGCTGCCCCTGCTGCGCGGCAAGAGCGTGTTCAACCTGTTCTTCGAGAACTCCACGCGCACCCGCACTACCTTCGAGATCGCCGCCAAACGCCTGTCGGCCGACGTGGTGAACCTCAACATCAACACCAGCTCCACGGCCAAGGGCGAGAGCCTGCTCGACACCGTGGACAACCTGTGCGCCATGCAGGCCGACATGTTCGTCGTGCGCCACGCCGCCAGCGGCGCACCGGTGCTGATCGCCCAGCACCTGCAGGCCACCGGGCGCGACCACATCCACGTGGTCAATGCCGGCGACGGGCGTCACGCCCACCCCACCCAGGGGCTGCTGGACATGTACACCATCCGCCACTACAAGCGCGACTTCACCAATCTCACCGTGGCCATCGTCGGCGACGTGCTGCACTCCCGCGTCGCCCGCAGCCAGATCGGCGCACTCGCCACGCTGGGCGTGCCGGAGATTCGCGTCATCGGCCCCAAGACCCTGCTGCCCACCGCGCTGGACCAGATGGGCGTGCGCGTCTTCCACGACATGCGCGCCGGGCTCAAGGACGTGGACGTGGTGATGATGCTGCGCCTGCAGAACGAGCGCATGAACGGCGCGCTGCTGCCCACGCCGCAGGAATTCTTCAAGGTCTGGGGGCTCACCGCCGAGAAGCTGGCCCTCGCCAAACCGGACGCCATCGTCATGCACCCGGGACCGATGAACCGCGGCGTGGAAATCGACTCCGCCGTGGCCGACGGCGCCCAGGCGGTAATCCTGCCCCAGGTCACCTTCGGCATCGCGGTGCGCATGGCGGTGATGAGCATGCTCGGGAGCCACTGAGGAAGGCACGATGAAGATTCGCATCACGAACGGCCGGGTGATCGACCCGGCGAACAAGCTCGACACGGTCACCGACCTCTTCATCGCCGACGGCCGCGTCCTCGCCCACGGCCGCGCGCCGGAGGGCTTCGCCGCCGAACGTGTCATCGACGCCACGGGGCTGGTGGTCTGCCCGGGCCTGATCGACGTGGCCGCGCGCCTGCGCGAGCCCGGCTTCGAATACCGCGCCACGCTGGAATCCGAGATGGAAGCGGCGATGGCCGGCGGCGTGACCAGCGTGGCGATCCCGCCCGACACCGACCCGACCCTGGACGAGCCCGGTCTCGTCGAAATGCTGTGCTACCGCGCCAAGAAGCTCAACCGCGCCCACATCTACCCGGTGGGTGCGCTCACCCTGGGCCTCCAGGGCGAACGCCTGTCCGAGATGGCCGAACTGGTCGAAGCCGGCTGCGTGGCCTTCTCTCAGGCCAACGTGCCCATCGTGGACAACGCCGTACTGATGCGCGCCATGCAGTACGCCGCCACCTTCGGCTTCCGCGTCTGGCTGCAGCCCATCGCGCCCTTCCTGTCCCGCGGCGGCTATGCCCACGACGGCGAGTACGCCAGCCGCCTGGGGCTGCCCGGCATCCCGGTGGCGGCGGAGACGGTGGCGCTGTACACCTACCTGCAGCTCGCCCAGGCCACCGGCGCCCGCCTGCACATCACCCGCCTGTCCTCGGCCGCCGGCCTGCGCCTGATCGAGCAGGCCCGCGCCGACGGCATGGACGTGAGCTGCGACGTGTCCATCAACCACCTGCACCTGTGCGACCGGGACATCGGCCACTTCGACGCCAACTGCCACCTGATTCCACCCCTCCGGAGCGCGGCCGACCGGGACGCGCTGCGCGCCGCCCTTGCCGCGGGCAGCATCAATGCGCTGTGTTCGGACCACACCCCGGTGGACGACGACGGCAAGCAGACGCCCTTCTCCGAATCCGAGCCCGGCGCCACCGGCCTGGAACTGCTGCTGCCGCTGACGCTGAAATGGGCGCAGGAAACCGACACCGCACTGCCGGCGGCGCTGGCCCGCGTCACCTCCGACGCGGCGAAGGTCGTCGGCATCACCAAGGCCGGCCACCTCGCCCCGGGCGCGCGCGCCGACATCTGCGCGTTCGATCCGGCCGCCTCCACCACGGTGAGCCGCCAGGCGCTGAAGAGCCAGGGCAAGAACACGCCCTTCCTCGGCCGCGAACTGCCCGGCCGGGTGCGCTACACCCTGGTCGAAGGCCAGGTGATGTTCGGCGAGTGAATCCCCAGCCCTGCGGCCGGACGTCCGGCCGCAAGGCTGCTACCGCCTGCCCGCCCGCTCCTCCTCCATCCGGCGCAGCACCCGGCGTTGCACCTTGCCGGTGGTGGTCATGGGCAGCGCGTCGATGAATTCGATCTCCTTGGGATACTCGTAGGGCGCGAGCCGGCCGCGCACGTGGGCCTGCAGTTCGGCCACCAGCTCTGCGCCCGGCGCGAAGCCCGCCGCCAGCACCACGAAGGCCTTCACCACCGCGCCCCGCTCCGGGTCGGGCTTGGGCACCACGGCGGCGTTGGCCACCGCCGGATGGCCGACCAGGCAGTTCTCCACCTCGGACGGCCCGATGCGGTAGCCGGCGGCCTTGAACACGTCGTCCGCGCGGCCCTTGTACCAGAGGTAGCCGTCCTCGTCCTGCACCGCCAGGTCGCCGGTGCGGCACCAGCCGCCGCTGTACTTGCGCGCCGTGGCCTCCGGGTTGTTCCAGTAGCCGAGGAAGAACACCGGGTCCGGGTCGCCGTGGCGGTCGCAGCGATTCACCGCCACCTCCCCCGGCGTGCCCGGCGGCAAGGGGTGGCCGGCGTCATCAATGACCGCCACCCGGTGGCCCGGGTAGGCGCGCCCCATGGAACCGGGCCGCGCCGGCCAGTCCTCGCAGGAGTTGCCCACGATGTAGTTGATCTCGGTCTGGCCGAACATCTCGTTCACGGTGACGCCCAGCGCATCGCGGCACCACTCGAACACCGTGTCGCCCACCGCCTCGCCGGCGCTCATGATGGCGCGCAGGCACAGGTCGAAATGCTCCCGCGGACGCGGCCAGGCCTTCATCATCGCCTTCAGCGCGGTGGGGAACAGGAAGGTGTTGGTGACCCGGTACCCGGCCATCAGGCGGAAGGCCGTGTCGGGCGAAAAGCGCCCGCGCCAGGCCACGATGGGGTGGCCGAAGTACAGCGTGGGCAGCAGCGCATCCCACAGGCCGCCGGTCCACGCCCAGTCGGCCGGCGACCAGAACACGTCGCCGGGACGCGGGAAACCGTTCTGGCTGGCGACGAAGCCCGTGAGGTTGCCGAACATCGCCCGTTGGGGGATCAGCGCGCCTTTCGGGGGTCCGGTGGTGCCGCTGGTGTAGATCAGCACCGCCCCGTCATCGGCCCGCGTGTCGGCCGGCGGCGGCGCACCGGAACCGGCCAGCAGCGCCTGCCAGGCGGTTTCGCCCGTGCCGGCTGGGGACTCGTCCACCACGATCAGGTGGCACAGGTCGGGGCACCGGGCGCGCAGTTCGCGCAGGGCCGGCAGGGCCGCGCCGTCCACGATGGCCGCCACCGCGCCGCTGTCCTGCAGGCGGTATTCCAGCGCCTCGGGGCCGAACAGCACGGACAGGGGCGTGGACACCGCGCCGAGGCGGGCGATGGCCATGTAGGCCACCGCGGTCTCGAAGCGCTGGGGCAGCACGATGGCCACCCGCTCGCCCGCGGCGACCCCCAGCGCCGCCAGCCCGGCCGACAGCCTCACAGCCGCGTCGAACAGCCCGGCGTAGGTATGGACGGCCTTGCGCCCGTCTGCGTCCTCGGCGTACAGCGCCACCCGCCCGGCTTCGCCGGCCCAGCGCGCGCAACAGGCCTGGAACAGGTTGAAGCGCTCCGGCACCTGCCAGCGATGGGCGGCGTGCAGATCGGCGTAGCGATCCACATGGGTCATGTCGTCTCCTCCTCTTTCGTACCGCTTTTTTTGGAGGAGGCTACCACGCCGCCGCGCCGGCAGGCGCGGGCGGCGTCGTTCAGCCGAGCCGGCGCAGGCGGCGCAGCACCTCGTCGTCCACGCCCTCGATGCGCACCCGCTTGGCGCGGGAGGATTCGCCCGACAGCAGGCTGACGGCGCTGCGGGGCACCTCGCAGAACTGCGCCAGAAAGGCGCACAGGGCGGTATTGGCCTTGCCGTCCACCGGCGGCGCGGCCAGGCGCAGCTTCATCGCCTCGCCGTGCAGGCCGGCGAACTCGGTGTGGCGGGCATTGGGTTGCACGTGCAGGGTGAGGACGACGCAGTCCTCGTCCGCCTGCCTCAGCCAGGGTCCGCTCATGTCCCGAACAGCAGCGGCGCGAAGTTGCCGCGCAGGCCGGCGAGCACCATCAGCACGATCTGCAGCACCAGCAGCAGGACCAGCGGCGACAGGTCCACATTGGCGATCGGCGGAATGACGCGCCGGAACGGCCGCAGGAAGGGGTCCGCAAGGCGATGGAAGACGGCCGCGGCCGGCGCGTGGGGGCTGACCCAGGACAGTACGGCGGAGATCAGCACCACGCCGAACACCAGATAGATGGCCATGCGCAGCGTCTCCAGCAGGCCCAGGCCCCACAGGCCGAGCAGCACCCCCGCGGGGTTGCCGCCCAGGGGCACGCCGCGCACGGCGAGTTCCACGAACACGTACAACGTCTGCAGCCCCCAGGCCGGCAGCAGGCTGGCCAGATCCAGCCCCATCAACCCCGGCATCACGCGGCGCAGGGGGCGCACCAGCCAGTCGGTGGCGGCGAGCACGAACTGGCCGACCTGGTTGTGGAAGGAAACCCGCAGCCACTGCATGAAGAAGCGCGCCAGCAGCACCAGGGTGAACAGGCCGACGACGACGTCGAGCACCAGCAGGACGATGTTGCCGAGCATGGTTCAGTCCTTGCCCAGTTGGTCGCCCAGCTCGCGCCCGCGCGCCTCGGCCGCGGCAATCGCGGCCACCAGGGCGTCGTGCCAGCCGGCCGCGGCCAGGCTCTTCAGCGCGGCCTCGGTGGTGCCGCCCTTGGAGGTGACGCGTTCGCGCAGCACCGCCGCCGGCTCGGGCGAATCGGCCGCCAGGCGGGCCGCGCCCAGCACAGTGTCGATGGCGAGCCGGCGCGCGGTGTGCTCGTCGAAGCCGAAACCCTGCCCGGCCGCCTGCAGCGCCTCGATGAAGTGGAACACGTAGGCCGGGCCGCTGCCGGAGATCGCGGTGACCGCATCCATCTGCGCCTCGTCGGCGATCCACACCGTGCTGCCCACGGCCGCGAGCACGCGCTCGGCGGCCTCCCGTCCGGCCGCGTCCACCGCCGGATCGGCGTACAGGCCGGTGACGCCGGCGCCGATCAGCGCCGGGGTGTTGGGCATGCAGCGCACCAGCCGGCGGTGGCCACCGAGCCAGCGCGACAGGTCCGCCAGGCGCAGGCCGGCGGCGATGCTGACCACCAGTTGCCCGGCCAGCCGGCCGGCCAGCGGGGCGAGCGCCTCCTTCATCTGCTGCGGCTTGACCGCCAGCACCAGCACGTCGCAGCCGAGCACACGGTCGTCCACCGTTTCCACCGCGCGCACCCCGAAGCGTTCCGCCAGCCGTTCGCGGTTCGCCGCCTGCAGGTCCACCACCTGCAGCGCGCCACCGGCGAAACCCTTGTCCGTCAGGCCGCCGATCAGTGCCGCGGCCATGTTGCCGCCGCCGAGGAAGCTAATCTTCATGTCCATCTCGCTGTTTCGTGAGGGGTGAGGGCTGAACGCCGGCCGCCGGCCGCTCGCTCAGGCCTGACGCCTCGCACCGAAGATCGCCGTGCCCACCCGCACGATGGTCGCCCCCGCGGCGATGGCCGCCTCCAGGTCGTGGGACATACCCATGGACAGCGTGTCCAGCGCCAGCCCTTCCGCGGCCAGTCGTGCCTGCAGCGTGCGCAGCACGCCGAAGCGCGCCGCCAGCAGCGCGGCGTCTTCGGTGGGTTCGGGGATGCACATCAGCCCTCGCAGGCGCAGGCGGGGCAGCGCCGCCACCGCGCGGGCGAGCGCCACGGCCTCCTGCGGCGCCACGCCGCTCTTGCTCTCCTCGCCGCTGACGTTCACCTGGATGCACGCGTTGAGCGGCGGCAGATGCGCGTCGCGCTGGGCGGACAGGCGCTCGGCGACCTTGAGCCGGTCGATGCTGTGCACCCAGTGGAAATGCTGCGCCACCAGGCGCGTCTTGTTGCTCTGCAGGGGGCCGATGAAATGCCATTCCAGGCCCAGGTCCGCGAGCGCCTCGGCCTTGGCGCAGCCCTCCTGCACGTAGTTCTCGCCGAAGGCGCGCTGCCCGGCGGCGGCAGCCTCGCGCACGGCCTCGGCCGGCCAGGTCTTGCTCACCGCCAGCAGGGCGACCTCTTCCGGAGCCCGTCCGCAGGCCCGCGCAGCGGCCCGGATGCGGTCGCGCACGGCTTGCAAGTTGGAGGGGATTGATGTCATATAGCGCCTGCCCAGGCCGCGAAAAGGCCGGCAAAGTATAGCACCGGCCCCTTGCCGGCCCGTCCCGTCGCCAGGCTCAGTACCCTACCTATGGACATCACCGAACTGCTCGCCTTCGCGGTCAAGAACTCCGCCTCCGACCTCCATCTCTCCGCCGGTCTGCCGCCGATGATCCGCGTGCATGGCGATGTGCGCCGCATCAACCTGCCGCCCATGGAGCACAAGGACGTACACGCGATGGTGTACGACATCATGAACGACTCCCAGCGCAAGCAGTTCGAGGAAACGCTGGAGTGCGACTTCTCGTTCGCGGTGCCCAACCTGGCGCGCTTCCGGGTCAACGCCTTCAATCAGAACCGCGGCGCCGGCTCGGTGTTCCGGACCATCCCGTCCAAGGTGCTGACCCTCGAACAGCTCAACGCGCCCAAGATCTTCAAGGAAATCGCCCACCAGCCGCGCGGCATCGTGCTGGTGACCGGGCCGACCGGCTCGGGCAAGTCCACCACGCTGGCGGCGATGATCGACTACGTGAACGAAAACGAGTACGGCCACATCCTCACCGTCGAGGACCCGATCGAATTCGTGCATGAGTCCAAGCGCTGTCTGATCAACCAGCGCGAAGTGCACCGCGACACCATGTCCTTCTCCAATGCGCTGCGCGCCGCACTGCGCGAGGACCCGGACGTGGTCCTGGTGGGCGAAATGCGCGACCTGGAAACCATCCGCCTCGCGCTCACCGCGGCCGAAACCGGCCACCTGGTGTTCGGCACCCTGCACACGTCGTCGGCCGCCAAGACCATCGACCGCATCGTGGACGTCTTCCCCGCGGCCGAGAAGGACATGGTGCGGGCGATGCTGTCCGAATCGCTGCGCGCGGTGATCTCCCAGACCCTGCTCAAGACCAAGGACGGCACCGGACGGGTGGCGGCGCACGAGATCATGATCGGCACCCCCGCCATCCGCAACCTGATCCGCGAAAACAAGATCGCGCAGATGTACTCCGCGATCCAGACCGGCCAGAACGTGGGCATGCAGACCCTGGACCAGTGCCTGCAAGACCTGGTGCGGCGCAACGTGGTCTCGGCGGCGGAAGCGAAGCTCCGCGCCCAGAACAAGGACAACTTCAACTGAGCCCGCCGCCCGGACAAGGTCCGGGCGCGCTCGGCACGGCAACCCGACAACCCAGCCGGCAGTCCGGCCGGAGGACGCCACGATGGAACGCGATCAGGCACTCAAGTTCATGCACGACCTGCTGCGGCTGATGCTGCAGAAGAACGGCTCCGACCTCTTCATCACCGCCGGCTTCCCGCCGGCGATCAAGGTGGACGGCAAGATCGTGCCGCAGTCCAACCAGGTGCTGTCGCCGCAGCACACGGCCGAACTCGCGCGCGCGATCATGAACGACCGCCAGGCCGCCGAGTTCGAGGCCTCCAAGGAATGCAACTTCGCCATCTCGCCGGCCGGCATCGGCCGCTTCCGCGCCAATGCCTACATCCAGCAGGGCCGCGTGGGCCTGGTGCTGCGCACGATCGCGCAGAAGATTCCCACTTTCGACGACCTGGGCCTGCCCGTGGTGCTGCGCGACGTGGCCATGTCCAAGCGCGGCCTGGTGATCTTCGTCGGCGGCACCGGCACCGGCAAGACCACGTCGCTCGCCGCCATGGTGGATTTCCGCAACGAGAACTCCTACGGCCACATCATCACCGTCGAGGACCCGATCGAGTACGTGCATCCGCACAAGAACTGCATCGTCTCCCAGCGCGAGATCGGCATCGACACCGACACCTGGGAGGCCGCGCTGAAGAACACCCTGCGCCAGGCTCCCGACGTGATCCTGATGGGCGAAATCCGCGACCGGGAAACGATGGACTACGCCATCGCCTTCGCCGAGACCGGCCACCTGTGCCTGGCGACCCTGCACGCCAACAGCTCCAACCAGGCCATCGACCGCATCATCAACTTCTTCCCCGAAGACCGCCGCCCGCAACTGCTGATGGACCTGTCGCTGAACCTGCGCGCCATGATCTCCCAGCGCCTGCTGCCGCTCAAAGGGCGCAAGGGCCGCGTGCCGGCGGTGGAAATCCTGCTCAACTCGCCCCTGATCGCCGACCTGATCTTCAAGGGCGAGGTGCCGGGCATCAAGGAAGTCATGAAGCGCTCGCGCGAGTTGGGTATGCAGACCTTCGACCAGGCCCTGTTCGACCTCTACGAGGAAGACAAGATCACCTACGAGGACGCCCTGCGCAACGCCGACTCCATCAACGACCTGCGCCTGCAGATCAAGCTCAACAGCAAGCACGGCGACCGCGACCTGCAGTCGGGCATCCAGCACCTGGATATCGTTTAGGGCCTGTTCGACCCGGCCACCATGCGGTACTCGAACAGCCGGCATTCCAGCGCGCCGTTGTAGAGCGGCGTGCGCTTGCTGGCCTTGAGGCCGACCAGCTTGGGCAGGGCCGGGTCGCCGCTGAAGACGTAGCAGCGCCAGCCGCTCCAGTGCTTCTTCAGCGCATCTCCCAGCTTCGGATAGAACGCGGCCAGCTCCTCGGCCTCGCCGATGCGCACGCCGTAGGGCGGATTGGTCACCAGCACGCCCTCCGGCGCCGGCGCGACACGCTCCAGCACGTCCGCGCGGTCCAGGTATACGCCCTCCGCCAGCCCGGCCGCTTCCAGGTTCACCCGCGCCCGCCGCACCTGCTCGCCGACGATGTCCGAGCCGTAGATCGCCAGCCGCCGCACGGGCTTGCGGCGCTCCTCGGCGGCCGTCCGCAGCGCCGCCCAGGCGGCGCGGTCGAACTGGCGCAGGCGCTCGAAGCCGAAGCTGCGCCCCAGGCCCGGCGCGATGTCCAGCGCGATCTGCGCCGCCTCGATGAGAAAGGTGCCGCTGCCGCACATGGGGTCCACCAGCGCTTCGTCGGGCTGCCAGCCGGTCAGGCGCAGGATGCCCGCGGCCAGGTTCTCCTTCAGCGGCGCTTCCACCGCGGCGCGCTTGAAGCCGCGCCGGTAGAGCGGATCGCCCGAGGTGTCGACGTAGAGCGTGACCGCGTCGCGGGTCAGGAAGGCGTGGATGCGCACCGCCGGATTGGCGGTATCCACGCTGGGCCGCCGCCCGGCCACGGTGCGGAAGTGGTCGCACACCGCGTCCTTGATGCGCAGCGTAACGAACTCCAGGCTCTTCAGCGGCGACTGCTTGGCGGTCACGTAGACCCGCAGCGTGTCGTCCGCCGTGAACCATTTCGCCCAGGTTGGCGCATAGGCGATGCGGTAGATGTCCTCCTCGCTGCGGTAGCGCCCGCCCGCCACGCGCCACAGCACGCGGGTGGCGAGCCGGCTCTCCAGGTTCACCCGGTAGCAGGTCGTCCAGTCGCCGCCGAAGGCCACGCCGCCGGGCACGGCCTGCGGCGCGTGCGCGCCCAGCGCGCCGAGTTCTTCGACCAGCAGCGGTTCGAGGCCGCGCGGACAGGGGGAGAAAAACTGCTCGGACATGGATGATCCGTCAAGGCTGGGCGCGCCCGCCGCACGGCGGACACGGAATGGAAGGAGAAACCGTGCAATCGGCGCCCATTGTAACGGCGCCCCCGCCCCACGGCACCGGTAGAATCCCGCCCATGGACGCCATCACTCCCCTTCCCCCGGTCAGCGGCCTGGTGCTGGCCGGCGGCCGCGGCCTGCGCATGGGCGGGGCCGACAAGGGCTTGGTCGATTTCCGCGGGCGGCCCATGGTCGCCAGCGTGCTGGAACGCTTCGCGCCCCAGGTCGCCGAACTGATGATCAGCGCCAACCGCAACCTGGACGCCTATGCGCGCTTCGGCCATCCGGTGTTCGCCGACGACATGGCGGACTTCGCCGGCCCCCTCGCCGGACTGAAGGCGGGACTCGCGCGGGCACGCCACGAACTGGTCGCCACGGTACCGTGCGACGCACCGCTGCTGCCGCCCGACCTGGTCGCCCGCCTGCTGGCGGCGCTGCTGCGCGAGGATGCGGAGATCGCCGTGGCCACGGCCGGCGGGCGCAGCCATCCGGTGTTCTGCCTGTGCCGGCGCGCGCTGCTGCCGGCCCTCGCCGACTATCTGGCCGCGGGGGGGCGCAAGGTGGATGCCTGGCAGCGCAGCCGGCGGCGCGTGGAGGTGGCCTTCGACGACGCGGCCGAGGCCTTCGCCAACCTCAACAGCCCGGCCGACCTGCCGCCGGCGGGCTGAATCCCGTCAGAAAGGCTTGAGCACCGCCAGGAAGACCACCGCCACCAGCACCAGCACCGGCACCTCGTTGAACACCCGGTACCATACGTGGCTCTTCCTGCTGCGCCCGGCGGCGAAGTCGCGCAGCAGCTTGCCGCAGTACAGGTGGTAGCCCACCAGGCCGAGCACCAGGGTGGTCTTGGCGTGCAGCCAGCCGCCGCCGTACACCTCCGGGTAGCCGAACCACAGCCACAGCCCCAGCCCCACCGCCAGGATGCCCAGCGGGGTCATGAAACGGTAGAGCTTGTGCTCCATCAGCTTCAAGCGCTCGATGGTGGCCGCGTCCTCGACCATCGCATGATTGACGAAGATGCGCGGCAGGTAGAACAGGCCGGCGAACCAGGACACGACGAAGACGATGTGCAGGGCTTTGATCACGAGCATGGGGAAGGATTCTCCTGGGCAATGGCGATGGGAAGGCTGTGCAGCACGGTCGGATAGCGCAGGCCCACGCGCAGTTCCCGGCGCAGGCGCGCGTTCGACAGCACGCGGGATTCGGACATGAAGGACAGCGCCATGGGCGACAGGCGGGCGGCGATCTCGGCGCGGGTGAGGCGCGGCGGGCGGGGGAGGCCGAAGCGGTCCGCGAGCAGATCGAAGTAGGCCCCCATCGTCATGTGCGTATCATCGGCGGCATTGTAGGCACGCCCGCCGCGTCCGCGGAACAGGGCGGCACAGGCCAGGCGTGCCAGGTCGTCGGCGTGGATGTGGTTGGTATGCACGTCCTCTTCGGCCCGCAGCACCGGATCGCCGCGCCGCAGGCGTTCGAGGGGCAGGCGGTCGGCCGCGTAGATGCCGGGCGCGCGCAGCAGGCTTACCCGCAACGCGTGGCGCCGGCCGAAGGCGCGCAGGCGGTCCTCCGCATCCACCCGGCGCCGTGCCCGCGCGGTCTGCGGACGGCGCGGGCGGGTTTCGTCCACGGCCTGCCCGCCGCAATCGCCGTACACCCCGGTCGTACTGATGTATACGATGCACCGTGGTAGACTCCCGCGCGCCAGCGCAGCCAGCAGGTGCGCCGTGCGCGGGTCGGTGGTGCCGGTCGCGGGCGGGGGGGCGAAGTGCAGCACGGCATCGGCCACGCCGGCCAGCCGCGCGAGGCTGCGGCGGTCGTCGAGATCGCCGCGCACGGGCACGGCGCCCAGCGCCCGCAACGCCGGACCGGCCGCGGCGTCGCGCACCAGCGCCAGTACCCGGAAGCGGCGCGCCAGCCAGGGAATCGCGCGCCGTGCGACGTCGCCGCTGCCGACGATCAGTATCCTCTTCATAGCGCCAGGATTATCTCACGCAAGATGCCCTTCCAGATTTCACTCCAGCCCGGCGGCCAGCAGTTCCAGGCCGAACCCGACCAGACCATCCTGGACGCGGCCCTGGCGGCCGGCCTGCTGCTGCCTTACGGCTGCCGCGACGGGGCCTGCGGCGCGTGCAAGGGCAAGGTGATCGCGGGCACGGTGGATCACGGCGGCGTGTCGGGCGCGGTGCTCACCGACGAGGAGCGGGCCGCCGGCCTGGCCCTGTTCTGCCGCGCCACGGCGCGCTCGGACCTGGTGCTGGAAGCGCGCACCGTGGCGCGCACCGGCGACATCCCGGTCAAGAAGCTGCCCTGCCGCGTGCAGAAGCTCGAACGCGCGGCCGACGACGTGATGATCCTGGACCTCAAACTGCCGGCCACGGAGCAGTTCCAGTTCCACGCCGGGCAGTACATCGACATCCTGCTCGCCGACGGTGGACGGCGCAGTTTCTCCATTGCCAACGCGCCCCACGACGCCGGCCACCTGGAACTGCACGTGCGCCGGGTACCCGGCGGCCGCTTCACCAGCCACGTGTTCGAGGGCATGAAGGAACGCGACATCCTGCGCTTGGAAGGCCCGCTCGGCAGCTTCTTCCTGCGCGAGGACAGCGGCAAGCCCATCGTGCTGGTGGCCGGCGGCACCGGCTTCGCGCCGATCAAGAGCATCGTGGAGCACGCCCGGCACATCGGCCTCGACCGCCCGATGACGCTGTACTGGGGGTCGCGCGACCGTGCCGGCCTGTACATGGACGGACTCGCTCGCGGGTGGGAGGGGGCTCTTCCCGGCTTCCGCTATATTCCGGTACTCTCCGACCCGTCGGCCGATGACGCATGGGACGGACGTCGCGGATTGGTGCATCGTGCGGTCATGGAGGATCTGCCGGACCTGTCCGGGCACGAAGTCTATGCCTGCGGCGCGCCGGCGATGATCACGGCCGCCCGCATGGATTTCGCATCGGGCTGCGGCCTGCCGGACACGGCTTTCTTCGCCGATTCCTTCACCTATTCGAACAAGTGATGCCATGAGCCAGACCGTCATCCTCACCCGCGAGCCCGTCGTCAACAAGAGCCGCGCGATCACCGCCAACCGGCTCATCGCCCACGGCCAGAACATGGGGGCCGTGGTGGACGCGCTCAACGGCCTGGCCGACGTGTGGCCGACGCGCCACACGGTGTTCGTGTGCCTGGGGCGGCTCGTGCCCACGCCCGACCTGATGAACTGGTCGGCGCCGCAGAACGCCATGGTGGAGATTCCGGTGCAGGCCCTGAACCACCCCCAGACCCAGGCCCTGCTGCCGCAGTTGCGCGAAGCCGGCATCAGCACCTGCCTGAGCTGGTACGCACCGGGCACCGCGCTGCCGGCCGGCGCCGAATGGCGCTTCGTGCTGCTCGATGCACGCAAGAACGCCGCACCCAACGGGGCGCCGGGGCTCAGCCTGGCCTGGGGCCTGGCGGATCTGCCCGCCTTCCAGAAGGCGGTGGCCGCGGGCTACGACGGCGCCTCGGGCTGGTTCTTCCTGCACGGCAACCCGCCGCCCAAGGATCTGACGCCGGGGCACGCCCAGATCGTGCGGCTGCTCAACCTGGTGCGCAACAACGGCGACATCAAGGAGATCGAGGCGGTGCTCAAGCAGGACGTGGCCCTGTCCTACAAGCTGCTGCGCTACATCAACTCGGCCGGCTTCGGCCTGATGTGCGAGATCCAGTCCTTCCGCCACGCGGTCAGCATCCTGGGCTACGACAAGCTCAACAAGTGGCTGTCGCTGCTGCTGGTCACCGCCAGCCGCGACCCCAGCGCACCGGCCATGATGCAGACCGCGATCACGCGCGGCCGCTTCATGGAGGAAGCGGGGGCGCAATTCTTCGACAAATCCGAACGGGACAACCTGTTCATCACCGGCGCCTTCTCGCTGCTCAACCTGCTGCTCGGCACCTCCATGCAGGCGGTGCTCGACGAGATGAACCTGCCGCCCAACGTCACCGAGGCCCTGCTCTACGAGCAGGGCGAATTCGCCCCCTTCCTCAAGCTCGCCCGGCTGTGCGAGAGCTTCGACGGCAGTGCGCTGGCCAAGGCCGCCGACGAACTGCAGCTCGCACCCGACGTGCTCAACCGCGCCCACCTGACCGCCCTCGCCTTCGCCGACGACCTGCAGGCCTGAGAGATCCTCCGTCGCAGTCCGGCGACAGCGGAGGATCGGACCGGACGGCAGGCCCTCTTCCGCGCCGGGCTTGCACCCTGTGTGTTGGGCCTATGCCTTTCGTCGCATGGGCGGCGCGCACCGGAGCGCGACGAAACCAGCCACTGCGCCTCTGCGCATTCGGTCACGTCGCCGCTGGCCGATTGTCGCTAATATCCGGGCAGTCCAATGAATGCCCGGAGCCAGCCCCTGATGGCCCACCCGGTGCCGAGCGCACTCCGCCCTGCTGCGCCCAGCCTCGTGCCGAGCGGCAGCGAGGCTCTCCTCGGCCTGCTCGGCAATCCCGAACCCGACTGGCGCGCCGCCGCCGAACTCACCCTGCGCGACGTCACCCTGTGCTTCCCGCTGCTGGCGGCGCGGCCGCTCGCGGGCGGGGAGGCGTGCGACCTCGGGGCGCTGCTCGAACAGCGTCTGCGCCAGGCGGGCACCGGACTGCTGCGGGCCTGGATGCTCCACCTCGCCCAGGCCGACCCGCCCCGTGCCGCCGCCCCTGCGGCCGAACTCGCGCAGACGGCCTTGCTGGCCGCCGAATGCGCCCGCCACATCGCCCAGGAAAATCGCTATCCGCGCCCGGACGAAGCCTATCTGGCCGGCATGTGGCTGGCGCTCGGCCAGGCGGTCGGCGGCGCGAGCGGGCAGTCGGCCAATGCGGCCGCAGCCGCGCTCGCCACGCAGTGCGGCCTGCCCTCACCGATCGTGGACGCCCTGCTCATCGAACAGGCCCTCGAAGAATACGTTGCCGCCGCCCATCCCCTCGCCCGCATCCTGTGGTCGGCGGTGCGGCTCGCCCGCGAGCCGGACAGCGCATCCGACCCCCGCTTCGCGGCGATGGCGCACCTGGCGCCGGAGGTGCTCGCCAGCCTGCGCACCGACATCGCGTTTCTCGCCGGCGGACGGGCCGCTCCGCCCGCCACGGCGGGCGCGCCGTGGCCCCGTGGCCCGCTGCCGCCCCAGTTGCAGGCGGCCGCGCTGGGCGGCCTTCTGCAAGGGGCCTTCGCCGGACTGGATGCCGAGGCCGTGCACGCACGCCTCGCCCTCGGCTGCCGCCTGCTCGCCGGCGTCGAGCAACCGCTGATCCTCAGCCCCGCCGACGACCGCCCGCTGGCCCTGCTCTCGCCCGGCGCTCCGCGGCTTGCCGAGTGGGTGGACGAACTGGCCCTGCGCAGCGACGACGAATCGAGCATGATCGCGCTGGCGCTGCGCAGCACCACACCGACCACCGTGGTACTCGGCGAGAGCCTCGACACGCGCAGCGCGGCCGACTGGCAGATCGGACGCTGGCTCGGCGCGGGCGTTATCGCCTGCGTGCCCCTCGCACTGGCGCACACCCGCACGGTGGCGGTGTTCGGCTGCCCCCTGGAGCATCTGCCGCTGGACGCCGCGGCGTCGACGCTTGGCATCCTGATCGCCCGCGCCGCCGACCGTCTGCTCGACGAACAGGCGCGCGTCCGCGCCCAGACCGAGCAGGCCGAGCAGTTCCAGGCGCGCTACCGCCAGCACGCGCGCACGCTGGTGCACGAGGCCAACAATCCGCTGACCGTGATCCGCAGCTACGTGGGCCTGCTGGAGCAGCGCCACGCCGACGACACCTCGCTGCGCGACAAGCTCGCCCTCATCGACGAGGAACTGGCCCGCGTCGGCGACCTGCTCGGCCGCTTCAGCGCGCTGCCCGGCCAGGACGCGCCGGAGGAACCGCATTGCGCCGTCGGCAGCCTGCTCGACGAACTGCGCGCCCTGTGCGCCGAACCGCTGTTCGAGAGCCACGGCATCCGTTTCGAACTGCGCAAGCCGGCCGTCCTGCCACGGGTCGCCATGCCGGCTTCCGCCCTCAGGCAGGTGCTGCTCAACCTGCTGCGCAATGCCTCCGAGGCGCTCTCGCCGGGCACCCGCTTCGCGCTCGCCGTGCCCGGCCAGCTCGTGGTCGACGGACGCCCCTGCCTGGAGATCCGGCTGATCGACAACGGCCCCGGTCTGTCGGCCGAACGCATGGCCGACCTGTTCGCCAGCGGCAGTACTACCAAAGGCGGGGAACACCAGGGTATCGGGCTTTCAATCGTTCGCGATATTCTTTTGCGTTGGAACGCGACCGTCGTCTGCCGCAGCCAGGCGGGCAGCGGAACCGGCTTCCAGTTGTTCGTTCCGGTACAAATTCCTCCGGATCGATTAAATGCCTTTAAGAATTTGGTTTAAACTTTTGGCACAGAAGAGATTTCCGTCGGATTCGATGACGAAACGCTTTCCCGCCCGCATCCGGTGGCGGTAAGCTCCGCGGCACGAAAACGGAAAGCTCGTGCAGTACCGGAACGCTCCATAACCAGCGCAGCTCAGGGGGGTCATGGTTATCCCGGCAGAGCAACCCTTCTTCGATCAGGCGGCAACGCGCGACGGCGCCGAACTGCCGTGCCGCATCCTGATCGTCGATGACGACGTGGCGCTGCGCCGCACGCTTCCGCACGTGCTCGCGCACTCGACGCGCCAGTTCGACGAATGCGGTACGGTCGCCGAAGCCCTCGAGAAGCTCGCCGGCACCGAATACGATTTGATCCTGCTCGACTACCGCCTGCCCGACGGCAACGGCCTCGCGGTGCTCGACTGGCTGGCCGAGCGGCACCGGGGCGAGGCGGTGATCATGATCAGCGGCGAGGACGCCATCGATGCCGCCATCGGCGCCCTGCGCGGCGGCGCCGACGATTTCGTGCGCAAGCCCTACCATGTGGTGCAGATGCAGCGCACGGTGCAGAACGTGCTGCACCGTACCGCCCTCGAACGTGCCAACCGCGCCATGAGCCAGCGCCTGCACGCCTCCGAGCGCCTGCACCGCTACCTCGTGGAAAGTTCGCCCGACCTCATCTTCACCCTCGATGCGGACGGCTGCTTCAGCTACCTGAATCCGCGCGTGGAAGCCCTGCTCGGCTTCGAGCGCGCCCAGTTGCTCAGGCGCCCCTTCATCCTGCTGGTGATGCCCGAGGACCAGGACCGCATCCAGGCCCTGCTGCAGGTCTGCCGCAGCGGCCGTTCGGACGGCTTCAGCATCGAACTGCGCCTGCGCCGCAACCGCCACATGGTGGAGGACGGCGAGAACACCTACGTCACCGTCGCCCTCAACGGCCTGCCCATGGCCGGCGAGGACGGCGCAGGCATCGGTCTCTACGGCGTCGCCCGCGACATCTCCGAGCGCAAGCGGGCCGAGGAGATCATCACCTTCCAGGCCTACCACGACCAGCTCACCCGCCTGCCCAACCGCGTGCTGTTCCGCGACCGCCTCGAACTCGCGGTTGCCCAGGCGCAGCGGCGCGCCGGCATGCTGGCGGTGATGTTCATCGACGTGGACCGCTTCAAGCTCGTCAACGACACCTACGGGCACGCCGCGGGCGACGCCCTGCTGCGCAATCTGGCCGAACGGCTGGGCACCGCCCTGCGCCGCGGCGACACGCTGGCCCGGCTCGGCGGGGACGAGTTCACCATCCTGTTGCCGGACATCTCCCGTCCCGAGGACGCCGAGACCACCGCGCGCAAGATACTCGACACGCTGGCCCGGCCGTTCGCGCTGCCGTCAGGCGAATTCCGCGCCACGGTCAGCATCGGCATCTCCATCTATCCGCGCGACGGCAAGAGCGCGGAAGAGCTGACCAAGCATGCCGACGTGGCCATGTACAAGGTCAAGCGCTCCGGCAAGAACGGCTTCCGCTTCTTCGACGCCGAACTCAACGCCCACCACCGCCAGCGCGTGACGCTGGAGAACGACCTGCACAACGCCCTCGAACGCAACGAGTTCGAGCTCCACTTCCAGCCCCAGGTCAGCATGGCCGGGCGGCGGGTGGTCGGCATGGAGGCGCTGCTGCGCTGGAACCATCCCCTGCACGGGCAGATCGGGCCTGCAGTGTTCATCCCGGTCGCCGAGGAGATGGGCCTGATCACCGACATCAGCCGCTGGGTGCTGGACCGCTCCTGCCACCAGTTGATGCGCTGGCGCGACTCCGGACACACGGACCTGCGCATGTCCCTCAACCTGTCGCCGCACGATTTCGACCGCGCCGGCATGGTGGACGAGGTGCTCGCCGCGGTCACCCGCTACCGCATCCCGCCCGCCCAGCTCGAACTCGAGATCACCGAGAGCATGATGATGCAGGACACGGAGGGCGCGGCCGCCAAGGTGCAGGCCCTGCGCGCGGCCGGCCTGGGGGTGGCGATCGACGACTTCGGCACCGGCTATTCCTCCCTGTCCTACCTGCAGAAATTCCCGGTGAGCTGCCTGAAGATAGACCGCAGCTTCGTGGGCGACCTGTACGGCCCCGCCCTCAACCCCATCATCTCCGCGATCACCGGCATCGCGCGCGGCTTCGGCCTGCAACTGATCGCCGAAGGCGTGGAACAGGCCGAGCAGGTCGAAGTGCTGCGCTCCCTCGGCTGCGACGTCATGCAGGGCTACTACTTCGCCCATCCGGCCGCCGCGGCCGAGGCCGAGCAGTGGCTGCAGACCCCGCCCTGCGCCATGCTCTGAACGGCACGCGGCGAGGAATGCCAACAAAAAACCAGCCCGCGGGCTGGTTTCTTGTTGGTGCGTGTCAGGCGCTTACTTCTGGGTCAGCACCCACTCGGCCAGCGTCTTGGCATCGGCCTCGCTGACCTGCGGGTTGGGGGGCATCGGGATCTGGCCCCAAACGCCCACGCCGCCCTTCTGGATCTTGGTCGCCAGCGTGGCGGCTGCACCGGCCTGGCCGGCGTACTTGGCGGCCACGTCCTTGTAGGCCGGACCGACCAGCTTCTTGTCCACCGTATGACAGGCCAGGCAGTTCTTGGCCTTGGCCAGATCGGCGGAGGCGAAGGCCGGAGCGGCCGAAAGCAGGCCGGCAGCAACCGCGGCAGCAACGAAAAGCTTCATGGTTTCTTCCTCATGGTGGTGGTAGAACGTGGGCGGATACTAAACCAGTCGGCCCACCCTTGCCTACCTGTTCAACAAATGTTGCAGCACTCCGACCGCCTCGCGACGCCTTGATTCCCAAGGGAAATCGCATCGCCCGGCGTCCTACTGGCGTATTTCCATAGTATTAGCCGGCGGCGCCATTCCAGGCGTGGCGCGCCACGGGTTGATGTCCAGCCCGCCGCGCCGCGTGTAGCGCGCCCACACCAGCAGTTCGCGCGGCCGGCAGCGCGCCATCAGGTCGCAGAAGATACGCTCCACGCACTGCTCGTGAAATTCGTTGTGGCGGCGGAACGACACGATGTAACGCAGCAGCCCGGCGCGCTCGATCGGTGCGCCGCGATAACGCACCGCCACCATGCCCCAGTCCGGCTGGCCGGTGACCAGGCAATTGGATTTCAGCAGGTACGAGTACAGGGTCTCGGCCACTTCCGGCTGCCCGGCGGCGGCCGCGAGAAAGGCCGGCTGCGGACGGTAGGTGTCGATGTCGATGTCCAGCCCGTCCAGACAGATGCCCTCCGGCGTGCCGGACGCGCGCCGCGGCGCCTCGCCCAGCGGTTCGACGGCGACCTCCACCGGCGCGCCGGCAGCGGCCGACAGGTCGGCGCGGATGAGCGCGGCCACCGCCTGTGCATCCGCGCAGCGGCTCTGGTTGAAGGCGTTCAGATACAGCTTGAGGGACTTGGATTCGATTAGCCGCGGCGAATCGGCCGACACGGTGAAGCTCGCCAGCGCCACCACCGGCTTGCCGCGCGGGTTGAGCCAGGACAGCTCATAGGCGTTCCACAGGTCGGCGCCGACGAAGGGCAGCGCACCCGCGGCGATGCCCAGCTCGTCGCGCTTCAACTGGCGTTCGATGGGAAACAGCAGCTCCGGCGCGTAGGTGTCGCGGTAGGCGACCGGCTGGCCGAGGGGCGAGGCTTCGGCGCCGTGCAGGGCGGGAGCAGCAGGGGTGTCTTTCATGGCGCGCGATTGTATGCGATGGCGGAAGGCGCAGCGTGGACATCGCTAGTCGACGGATGGTTCGTGGACATGGGCGCGCACCCGGCTGCCCGGCGGCAGGAACTCCAGGCGATCGAAATGGAGCGCACGGGCCAGCGCAATGCCGCGCCCGCTGGGCGCCCGGCTGCGCACCGGGTCCAGGGCCAGCCAGGGCAGCCAGTCGAAACCCCGGCCTGCGTCGGCGATCTCGAAGCACCAGCCCTCGGCAGTGCGCCACGCGGCAAGCTGCGCGCGGCGCTCGCCCAGTCCGGGCGAGGCCAGGCGGCGCGCCACCTCCGCCTCCCACTGCCCGGAAGCCCGCAGCTCCGTCTTCAGCGCGTGACCGATCTCCAGGTTGCCGTGTTCGATGGCGTTGACCAGCAGCTCGTAGAGGCCGGGCTCGGCCCGCTGCGGCCGGGCGCACAACGCAGCGGCCCGACGTGCGGCGGCGTGGGCTTCCGTCAGGGTGCGGACGTGGAGCGAGAGGACGATGGCGGCGGACATGGGGCGAACGCTAGCACAGCCCCACCCTCTGCCGCACCCGGCCAGCATGATCTACGCCGCCGGGAGGGGCGCGCCCGGTCCCCTGCGTGGGCAAGTCCGCTCATGCCGTCTGTCGGGGATATCCTACGTCATGTCGGTGGCTACCGACCCCGGATTGACAGCATCGACTGATATTACGCAAGCATTCCCGGGGCGATCATTCCCTCCCGGAGACGTCTTGCCGGTTATGTCATTGGTGTCGACAACGACCCTGGAGGACAACCATCATGCATACGATCCACGAGAATACATCCGTCGGCAGGCCGACCTGGTTCAATGGTCCGGCCGGCACCTGGACCACCCTGTGCCAACTGGCCGAAGCGATGCTGGCCAAGGAAAGGCGGCGGCTGGAACGCCTGGCGTACGGCCTCGCCGGCAGTGCCGTGCTCATCCTGCTGGGCGGCATCGTCCTGTCGCGGGCCATGACGGCGCATGCCGCGCCGCAGACCGGAACGGCGCTGACCACCGCAGTGTTGATGCTGATCGTCTTCGTCATCGTGGGCGGATTCCAGGTGCTGCACTACCTGGAGCAGCACGCCCTGGACGTGGCCGAGGAAAGCCGTTTCCTGGAGGTCGCACGGCAAGCGCTGCGGCGCGGCGAGGTGGACACGGGGGCCATGCCCTCGTCGCCCGAGACGCCGGTCGAGCACCTGATCCGCCGCGAGACGGGGAAGATCCGCGCAGCGCAAATGAGCGCGCACGGCATCGTTCCCGCATTGTGGGGCGCGGGGCTCGCCGTTACCACGCGCCTGCGCGGGCCGCAGCCCTGAAGGCGCAGGCTCAGGGGCGCGTGAAGTTCGCGGCGTAGGCCGCCATCGCGGCCAGCACGCCGTCGTCCTCGCCGACCGCCGGCGCCAGCGTGAAGGCGGTGCCGGGGTGGCACGCACGGGCGGCGTCCACGAGCGCGGGGAGGTCGCGCTTGAGATGGCCGCCCTGGGCGAGGAACATGGGCAGCACGGTCACGCGGCAGGCGCCGTCCGCGACGAGGCGGCCGATCGCCTCGTCCAGCGTGGGGGCCATGAACTCCAGGAAGGCCAACTCCACGCGCAGTTCCGGTGCCTGCGCGGCCAGCAGTTCGCGCACGCGGCGCATGGGCCCGGCCCATTCCGGGTCGCGCGCGCCGTGGCCGAACAGGATCAGCGCCTCGCCGGGATTCATGATTCGGAACCGCCCTGCACCTGCGCCGCCAGCAGGCGTTCGAGTGCCCGCGCGGCGGCGGCGAGGCCCACGCTGGCGGTCATCATCATGCTGGAGCCGTAGCCGGCGCACGCCAGCCCCTGCGGGCCACGCCCGCTCCCGCAGGCCTGCGCCGGCCGGCGCAGGGGCTGATCCACGTACACCACCTCGATGCCGAAGCGGCGCCGCGGATCGCGCGGATAGCCGTGCTCCTTGCGCAGACGGCTGCGCACCTTGGCGAGCAGGGGGTCCTGCGTGCTGCGCGCGAGGTCGTCCACGCGGATGGCACAGGGGTCGGTCTTGCCGCCGGCGCCGCCGGCCATGGTCAGGGGCATGCGCGCGTCACGGCAGGCCAGAGCGATGGCGGCCTTGGCTCGCACGTTGTCGATGGCGTCGATGACGTAGTCGTAACCCCGCAGCAGCGCGGCGGCGTTCTCAGCGGTGACGAACTCCTCCACCCCATGGACGGCGGCCTGGGGGTTGATGGCGTGGATGCGCTCGGCCATGGCCAGCACCTTGGCCTGGCCGAGGGTGTGTTCCAGGGCGTGGGCCTGGCGGTTGATGTTGGATTCGGCCACGTGGTCCAGGTCGATCAGGCTGATCCGCCCCACGCCACTGCGGGCCAGTGCCTCGGCGCTCCACGAGCCGACCCCGCCCACGCCGATCACGCACACGTGCGCGGCAGCGAGGCGTGCGAGAGCGTCGTCGCCGTAGAGCCGCGCGATGCCGCCGAAACGGCGCTGGGGATCGACTTCGAACAGGGTATCGGCAAACATGCGCGGCGCCGGGCTCAGACCGTCTCGGGTTCGGCCACCCGCAGGCTGTCGAGCCAGACGCCCAGCCCCTGGGCATTGAGCTCCAGGTCGTCGCGCAGCAGTTCCAGCGCGTCGTTCTCGGACAGCGTCCATCCGTGCCGCGCCGCCTCCTCGCGCACGATCTGCTCCAGGCCGGCGAGAATCTCCACGTGGCGGGCCACGCCGCCGCCGCGCGCCGCCTGCGCCACCGCCACCTGGGTGTCGATCAGGCGGTGCAGGTCGCCGGCCAGGCGCTCCACCTCGGTCACCCGGCTGTAGTGGGTGAGGTACATGGCCTCGGGCGCGAAGGACAGCAGGCGGTCGATGGAGGCGTGCAGCGCGTCGGGGTCGAACTGGGTCGGGGTCGTGGTCGGGTAGGCGAAGGCGCGGCCGTCCATGTCGAACTCGCGATAGGACAGGCCGAAGGTGTCGCCGGTGAAGAAGGCGCGCGCCGTTTCGTCCCAGATGCAGATGTGGTGGCGCGCGTGCCCGGGGGTGTCGAGCACGCGGAAGCGCCGCCCGGCCAGGTCGATCTCGTCGCCGTCGCGTGCCGGCACGATGCGCTCGGCCGGCACCGGCACGATGCGCCCGTACAGCTCGAAGGCACGCTCGGCGCCATACACCGCCGCGGTCCCCTCCCACAGCCGGGACGGGTCCGCCATGTGGCGCACGCCGCGCGGGTGCACGAGCAGGCGCGCGTTCGGCAGCGCGCACATCAGGCTGCCCGCGCCACCCGCATGGTCCAGATGGATGTGGGTGAGCATGACCCAGTCCACCGCCGCGGGCGCGACGCCGAGCTTGGCCAGCACCGCCAGCACGCGCGGCACCGAGGCGTTGGTACCGGTATCGACGACCGCGGCACGCCCCTGGTGGACGATCAGATGGATGGCCGCGAGCTGCGGCCGGCCGTAGCCGGAATCCACCGCATAGATGCCGTCGGGGTGGGCAATCACGTCCTGCACCTTGGTCTCCCTCCTTCCTGCTCGAATAATTTTGCGCAATTCTATCCGCAGCCCGGCGGCCCGTGGCGGCAGCGAACACCGGGTTACACTGTGCCCAACGTGAGGAGCTGTGCATGACGGACATCTTCGGCTTTGACCGGCAAATCGACAGGGGTTCGCTGCCTGGCGAAAAATGGGGCCGCTACGCCGGCCGCGACGTGCTGCCGCTGTGGGTGGCGGACATGGACTTCGCCGCGCCGCCGGCCGTGATCGGCGCCGTGCAGGCGCGCGTGGCGCACGGCGTGTTCGGCTACACCCAGCCGTGGCCGTCCCTCGTCGAGGCCGTCGTCGACGCCGTCGAGCGCGACCACGGCTGGCGCATCGAGCCGGACTGGCTGGTGTGGCTGCCGGGCGTGGTGAGCGGCTTCAACATCGCCTGCCGGGCCGTGGGCGAACCGGGCGACGAGGTGTTCACCGCCACGCCGGTCTATCCGCCCTTTCTCAGTGCGCCGGCCAACAGCGAACGCCGCCTGGTGAGCCGCCCCCTGGAACTCGCCGGCGGGCGCTGGGGCTGGAACCGGGCCGCGGTAGAAGAGGCCATCGGGCCGCGCACCCGGTTGTTCATGCTGTGCAACCCCCACAACCCGGTGGGCCGGGTGTTCGACCGGGACGAACTGGGCTGGATCGCGGATCTGGCCGAACGGCGCGACCTGGTGATCTGCAGCGACGAGATCCATTGCGGCCTGGTGCTCGACGACGGGCTGCCGCACCTGCCCATCGCCGCCCTCGACGAGCGCGTGGCGCGGCGCACCATCACGCTGATGGCACCGTCCAAGACCTGGAACATCGCCTCCCTCTACTGCGCACTGGCCATCATCCCCGACCCGGCCCTGCGCCGCCGCTTCCGCGACGCCATGCGCGGCATCGTGCCCCACGTGAACCTGCTCGGCCTGGTGGCCTGCGAGGCCGCCTACCGGGACGGCGGGCCGTGGCGGGAGGCCCTGCTGGAGGTGCTGCGCGCCAACCGCGCGCGCGTGGCCGCCGCCGTGGCCGACATGCCCGGCCTCGCCAGCGTGCCGCCGGAGGCCACCTACCTCGCCTGGATCGACTGCCGCGGAGCCGGACTGGAACATCCGGCGGCCTTCTTCGAAGCGGGCGGGGTCGGGCTCTCGGACGGTGCACCGTTCGGCGCCCCGGGGTTCGTCCGGCTCAACTTCGGCTGCCCGCCGGCCACGCTGGCCGAGGCCCTGGCACGCATGCAGCGCGCCCTGCGGGGGCGCTAGGGCGGATTCAGCGCCGCGCCAGGAAGCGGGCGTGGAATTCGTCGGCGGGCAGGGCCGGGCTGCACAGATAGCCTTGGTAGCTGCCGCAGCACAGTTCGCGCAGCAGATCGAGCTGGGCTTCGGTTTCCACCCCTTCGGCCTGCACCGAGATGTCCAGCGCCCGCGCCATGGCCACCACCGCGGCGGCGATGGCCAGGTCGTTGCGGTCGTCGGCGATGTCCTGGACGAAGCTGCGGTCGATCTTGAGCTTGTCGATGGAGAAGCGCTTGAGGTAGGCCAGCGACGAATAGCCGGTGCCGAAGTCGTCGATGGCCAGGCCGATGCCGAGCGCCTTCAGCGCGGCGAGCAGCGCTTCGGCCTGTTCGCCCTGCGCCATCAGGCTGCTCTCGGTGATCTCCAGTTCCAGCCACCGGGGCGGCAGGCCGGTGTCGTGCAGCGCTTCGCGCAACATGCCTTCCACGTCGCGGCGGCGGATCTGCTCCACCGACAGGTTCACCGCGAGCGATCCCGGCTGCAGGCCGGTGTCCAGCCACTCCCGCCACTGCCGGCAGGCCGTGCCCAGCACCCATTCGCCCAGCGCCACGATGAGCCCGGTCTCTTCGGCGATGGGGATGAAGGCGCCGGGCGGCACCATGACCTCGCCCGGCGGCTGCCAGCGCACCAGGGCCTCGGCGCCGAGCAGGCGGCCGTCGGCCACCGCGATGACGGGCTGGTAATGCACGACGAACTCGCCGCCCGCAAGCGCGCGGCGCAAACGGGTTTCCAGTTCCAGGCGCTGGCTGGCGAGGCGGGTGAGGTCCTCGGTGTAGAAGCCGTAGGTGTTGCGGCCTTCGGCCTTGGCGCGGTACATCGCCGCATCCGCGTTGCGCACCAGGGCGAGATAGTCGTCGCCGTCGTCCGGATAGACGCTGATGCCCATGCTGGCATGCATGAACATCTCCGCCCCGCTGGGCAGGGCGAAGGGTTCGGCCAGCGCCCCGAGCAGTTCGTTGGCGACCACGGCGGCATCCTGCGGTGCGTCCAGGTCGTCGAGCAGCACCATGAACTCGTCGCCCCCGAGCCGGCCGAGGGTGTCTTCCTCGCGCAGGCGCGCGTGCAGGCGCTCCGCCACGGCACACAGCAGTTCGTCGCCGACCGAATGGCCGAGGCTGTCGTTGACGGTCTTGAAGCGGTCCAGGTCGAGGCACAGTACGGCCAGCCGGTGGCCCCGGCGCTGTGCCACCTCGATGGCGTGCGCCAGGCGCGACAGCACCAGCAGGCGGTTGGGCAGCCCGGTGAGGGGGTCGTGGTGGGCCAGATGGCTCAGGCGCTCCTCGGCGTTGCGCAGCTTGCTGATGTCGGTGAACACGCCCACGTAGTTGGTGAGCACGCCGTTCTCGTCGTGTACCGCGTTGAGCGTGAGCCATTCGGGAAACAGCTCGCCGTTCCTGCGCCGGTTCCACAGTTCGCCCTGCCAGCAGCCGGTCTCGGTCAGCGCGGCCCACATTTCCTTGTAGAACGCGCGGCCGTGGCGCCCGGACTGCAGGAAGCGCGGATTGCGCCCCCGGCTCTCCTCGTCCGGGTAGCCGGTGATTTCGGTGAAGGCGCGGTTGACCGAGACGATGTTGCCGTCGAGATCGGTGATCAGCACGCCGTCGTGGGTACTGTCGATGACCGCCGAGTGCAGCCTGAGCTTGTCCACCGCGTCGCGCAGGGCCGCGCGCTCGCGCATCAGGTCGGCTTGGCGGCAGGCCTTCTCGAGCACCAGCGGCAGTTCCTGCAGATAGCCGTGGTGCTTGACCAGGTAATCGGACACGCCGATGCGCAGGGCCTGCGCCGCCGTCTCCTCGCTGCCCTGCCCGGTCACCATGACGATGGGGATGTCGAACTTGCGCTCCTCGCGCAGGATCTTGGTCAGGCCCAGCGCATCGGTGCCCGGCAGCATGTGATCCACCAGCAGCACGTCGTATCCCCCGCCGCTCTCGCCCTCCAGCCTTTCGAGCACGGCGGCGGCGCTGTCCACGATGTCCAGCCGCAGATGGGGCGCCACCTGGGCCAGGTGGCGGATGGTCAGGTCGATGTCGAACCGGTGGTGTTCCGCATACAGCACCCGGATCGGCCGGCTGCGCCGGTTGCGCTCGGCGCGGGCGCGCTCGATCGCCGCGTCCAGGGTGGCGGACAGGCGGTGCAGGTGGTCGCCGTCCTTGGCCAGGTAGTCGTCGGCGCCGGCCTTGAGCGCGGCCACGGCGGCACGCTGGTCGCCCGAGCCGGTGAGCACGACGACGGCCGCCGGCAGGCGGCGCTCGCGCACCCAGTTGAGCAGTTCCAGGCCCGAGCCGTCGGGCAGGCACAGGTCGGTGAGCACGACGTCCACGTCCAGACCTTCGGCCAGCCGCGCCGTGCCTTCGGCGAGCGACCGGGCCAGGTGCAGCTCGGCGGTCGGCAGTTCGCGCGCGAACGCCCGCGCAAAGAGATCCGCATCCACCGGGTTGTCTTCGACGTAGAGGGCCTTCATGGGGGCAAGGCCTACTGGCGCGGCGCTGTGTTGAGCGCGCACCAGTACAGTTCGATCTGCCCGGCGACGTGGACGAACATGTCGAAATCGACCGGCTTCAGGATGTAGGAATTCGCCCCCAGGCGGTAGGCGGTGTCGATGTCCACGTCCTCGTCGGAGGTGGTGAGCACCACCACCGGCACCGTCCGCCCCGCCGGATGCTCGCGGTAGCGGCGCAGCACCTCCAGGCCATGCACACGCGGCAGCTTGAGGTCGAGCAGCACCACCAGCGGCAGGGGGTCGCCGGCCGCCCAGCGCGGCACGAAGTCGAGCGCCTCCTGGCCGTCGCGCGCGACCTGCAGCGGGTTGGCCAGGTGGCTGCGCTCGAAGGCGCGCCGGGTGAGGTCGAGATCGGCCGGATTGTCCTCGACCAGCAGGATGGGCCGGGCGGCAGCGGACAGGGTTTGCCTCATCGCGGCAGCTCCACGTGGAAGGTGGCCCCCGCGCCGGGCGCGCTCTCCGCCCATACCCGGCCGCCCATGCGGGTCACCGCCCGCTTCACCATAGCCAGGCCGACACCGGTGCCGCCGTATTCCTCGGCACGCTGCAGGCGCTGGAATATCTCGAAGATGCGGTCATGAAATTGCATGTCGAATCCGATCCCGTTGTCCCGGACCCAGAGGTGATGGACGTCGCCGGCCGTGGACGCGCCGATGCGCACGAGTGGAGGCGCCGCATTGCGGGAGTACTTGAAGGCGTTGTCCACGAGATTGCGCAACACCTGGGCAAGCCCGTCCACATCGGCACGCACGACGATGTCTTCGGGCACCTCGATCTCCACGCGGGCGCCGCCCCGCTCCAGCTCGGCGGCACGCTCGGCAAGTATGCCATGCACCATCTCGCGCAGGTTGATGTCGGTGTGCTGCAGATTGCGCCGCTCCAGCCGCGAGTAGGCCAGCAGGTCGTCGATCAGGCGGCTCATCTGGCGCACGCCGGCGCGGATGTTGCCGAGAAAAAGGCGCCCTTCCTCGTCGAGCTGGGCGGCATGTTCCTCCAGCAGCAGATGGCTGTAGCCGTCGATGCCGCGCAAGGGAGCCTTGAGGTCGTGGGACACGGAATAGGCGAAGGTCTCCAGTTCCTTGTTCACCACGCCCAGCTCGCGCGTGCGCTGCTCCACCCGCTCTTCGAGTTCGGCGTTGAACTGCCTGAGCGCCTCCTGCGCGGCGTGGCGCGCGCTGATGTCGGTGAGCAGTCCCTCCAGATGCAGCAGCGCACCGTCTTCGTCGCGGTGCGCACTGATGAAGTCCTCGATCCAGATGTAACTGCCGTCGGCGCGGCGCAGGCGGTACTCCTGCACGAACTCGCGGCGGCCCGCGGCCAGGTGGGCGCTCACTTCGGCCCCGACCCGATCGATGTCGTCCGGATGCACCACATCGGCGAAGCGGAAGTCGCCCTTCAGCATGTCGGTCGCGCGGTAGCCCCAGCGATGGACGTTCTCGGACACGTAGCGCACCGGCCAGCCTTCGTCCGGCGACCAGCGGAAGAGCACTGTGGGGCTGGCCTCGACCACCTCGGCGGCGGCGGCCAGCGCGGCACGGTCGCGTTCGCGCTCGGTCACGTCGAGCAGGGTGCCGATCACCGCCAGGCGGCCGTCGATGTCGATGCGCGTACCGAACACCTCCACCGGGAACACGCTGCCGTCGCGCCGGCGCGCGCGGAAGCCGTAGTTCAGATGCAGCACGCCGGCTTCCAGCCGCTGGCGCAGCATCTCGCGCACCAGCAATACGTCCTCGGACGCGACCAAGTCGTCGACCGGCACGCCGGCGATCTCGTCGGACGGATAGCCGAACCACTCCGCGAGGCGCGGATTGGCGTAGCTCATCACGCCGTCCTGGATCAGATAGACGCCCACCAGGGAGCGCTCCACGAGGCCGCGGAAGCGCACCTCGCTGGCCCGGATCGCGGCGGCGGCCTCCTTCTGCTGCTGCAGGTCGAAGCAACTGCCCAGGTAGCCGATGAACTCCCCGCCCGGACCGAAGATGGGCTGGCCATGGTCGGCCAGCCAATGGTAGCTGCCGTCGTGATGGCGCAGCCGGTATTCCAGATAGAAGGGAGTACGTGCCGCGACGGCGGCGCGGTAGCCGCCCAGGCAGTACTCCGCGTCCTGCGGATGCACGCCCTCGGCCCAGCCGTCGCCCAGTTCCTGCTCGAGTCTGCGCCCGGTGAATTGCAGCCAGGCGCGGTTGAAGTAGTCGCACTTGCCGTCCACGCCGGCGCGCCAGATCGGATTGGGCATGCCGTCGAGCAGATGGACGTGGAAGTCGCGCGAGGCCACCACCGAACGCATCAGCGCCGCGAGGCGCTCGCCGAGCTGGCCGAGTTCGTCCCGCCCGGTGACCGGCGGCGGCAGGCTGCGCCCTTCGACCTGCGAGCGCGTGTAGGCGAGCAGTTGCTCGATGCGGTCGGTGAGCAGCATCTTCACCAGCACACCGATGCCCAGCGACAGCAGCAGGATGGGAACCAGCACGAACAGCGTCTGCTCCAGCGCGCGGGGCAGCGCCTCGCGCTGGATCATCGCCGTATCGACCAGCAGCACGACCAGGCCGCTTCGCGCTGCGGACGTTTCGCCGCCCGCCCCGGGCAGGCGGACCGGGAAAACGGCCCACAGCCGTTTGTGCGCCGCATCCTCGGTAACCCGACTGCCGCGCTGCCGCCGTGCCGCGTCGATGAGCGCGGCGGACGGCAGGTCCGCATCGCCGAGCCGCCGTCCGGCAAGCGCGGGCGTGGTGGCGTGGCGCACCACGCCGTCGGCATCGACGTAAGCCGCGTAGACCAGGTGCGGCAGGGACACCATCTGCGCCACCAGATGGTGGGCGTGGTGTTCCAGTTCATCCGCGCTCAGGTCGATTTCCAGATTGGCGGCCAGGAAGCGGCCGGCATGGTCCGTCATCTGGCGGGTCTGGTGGAGCAGCTCGGCGGTGTAGGTATGCATGATGAAGGTGAACTGGCCGCCCGCGACCAGCAGGCCGAACAGCACCACCAGGCCCAGCAGCAGCCGGCGCAAGGAAATGTTTGCGTTCATCACGATCCTCGTGCAACCGCCCGGGCCGGGGTTGCCGCGGACCGGGGGGCACCGGCGCCGCAAGACCGGCGCACGGCACGGCGAGCGACGCGGTCTCGCACCGCCCACTGCCGAATGGGCGCGAGTGTAAAGCAGCGGCCCAGGGTATCCGCGGGAAGTTTCCGCACCTGGCTGCAAAAAGAAAGAGCCGCCCGTGTGGGCGGCCTTGGCAGTCGCGTTCCTGCGGCAGAGGCGGCAAACCTCACCCGCCCTGCAAGACGGGGCTCACGCCCCCAGCGCGCTCAGAACGGAATGTCGTCGTCGAATTCGCCGAAGCCGCCGCTGCCGGCCGGCTTGCCCTGCGGGGCGGCGGGCGCGGGGGCACGCTCCTGGCGCGCCGGCGGGGCGGAATCGTAGCCGCCTTCGCGCATGGGCACGTCCCCACCTTCGCGGCGGCCCAGCATCTTCATTTCATCGCCGCGAATCTCGGTGGTGTAGCGGTCCTGGCCGTCCTTGTCCTGCCACTTGCGCGTCTGCAGGCGGCCCTCGACGTAGACCTGGCTGCCCTTGCGCAGGTACTGCGCGGCGATTTCCGCCAGGCGGCCGAAGAACACCACGCGGTGCCACTCGGTGGCCTCGCGCCGCTCGCCGCTGGCCTTGTCCTTCCAGGTCTCGGTGGTGGCGATGGTGACGTTGCAGATCGCGTCGCCGCTGGGCATGTAGCGGGTTTCGGGATCCCGGCCGAGGTTGCCGATCAGGATCACTTTATTTACGGAAGCCATCCGGAGTCTCCAGTACTGGTTGTTTCAGCCGGCGGTCGCGGGCGCTTGCACGCGACGCGGCGGCGGGTTCATCGAAGCGGCGGCGAGCAGCCAGAGCACCGCCAGCAGCGCACACGTCAGGCTGACCGAGCCGGGGCCGAAGCGCTGCGCCAGCCAGCCGCCCAGCACGCCGCCGAGGAACAGCCCGGCCGACTGCAGCGTATTGTATACGCCCAGTGCCGTCCCCTTGGCGTGCGCCGGGGCAATCTTCGATATCCATGACGGCTGGGTAGCCTCCAGGATATTGAAGGCAACGAAGAACAGGGTCAACCACGTCGCCAGCGGCCACAGCCCCTCGCCGAACAGGTTGAGCCCGAGCTGCACGGCGACGAGCAGGCCCACCGCCGCCAGGAACACCTGCTTCATCCAGCCGCGCCGCTCGGCGACGATGACCGCCGGCACCATGGCGGCGAAGGACAGCAGCACGGCCGGCAGATACACCTTCCAGTGCGCGGCCACCGGCAGGCCGCCGCTGGCCACCAGCGCGGCCGGCACCATGACCCACATCGTGGTCTGGATCAGGTGCAGCACGAACACGCCGAAATTCAGCCGCATCAGCTGGCCGTCGAGCAGCACTTCAGCGAAGCGCCCGGTGGCGCGCGGCACCGGCGGCGCGGCCGGCACCACCCGCAGCACCACCCAGATGGCGGCAAGCGCCAGGGCGGCGGTGAACCAGAAGATGCCGGCCATGCCGACCGCTGCGTAGAGCATGGGCGCGGCCACCAGCGAGAGCGCGAACACGAGGCCGATGCTGGAGCCGATCATGGCCATCACCTTGGTGCGGTGCTGGTCGCGGGTGAGGTCGGCTGCCAGCGCGGTGACCGCGGCCGAAATCGCGCCCGCGCCCTGCAGCACGCGCCCGGCGATGATCCACGAGATGTTCTCGGCCAGGGCTGCGATCACGCTGCCGGCCACGAAGAGGACCAGGCCGAAGACGATGACCGGCTTGCGCCCGAAACGGTCGGACGCCGCACCGAAGGGAATCTGCAGCACGGCCTGGGTCAGGCCGTAGGCGCCGATGGCCAGGCCGACCAGCATCAGGTCGTCGCCGCCCGGCACCTTGTTCGCATGCACCGCGAACACCGGCAGGATCAGGAACAGCCCCAGCATGCGCAACGCAAAGATCGCCGCCAGGCTGATGCCGGCGCGGCGCTCCTGCGGGCTCATGGTGTCGTGCTCGGGGGTGGTCATGCGAAAGCCGGCGGGCGGGAAAGGGCTGGATTCTATCACCGCACGGTGGATTGGCCCTGCCGCGGCTTCTCTCTTATAGTGTCGGGTCGTCTTTCTCCAGCCTCTGTTCCATGGACGAAATCCGCATCCGCGGTGCCCGCACGCACAACCTGAAGAGCGTCAATCTCGACCTGCCGCGCAACCGCCTGACCGTCATCACCGGTCTGTCCGGTTCCGGCAAGTCCTCGCTCGCCTTCGACACGCTGTACGCCGAAGGCCAGCGCCGCTACGTGGAGTCCCTGTCGGCCTACGCGCGGCAGTTCCTGCAGTTGATGGAAAAGCCCGACGTGGACCTGATCGAAGGCCTGTCGCCGGCCATCTCCATCGAGCAGAAGGCCACCAGCCACAACCCGCGCTCCACCGTGGGCACGGTCACCGAGATCCACGACTACCTGCGCCTGCTGTACGCCCGCGCGGGCACGCCGCATTGCCCGGACCACCCCGGCCAGGCGCTGGAGGCCCAGAGCGTGTCGCAGATGGTGGACCACGTGCTGGCCCTGCCCGAGGACACGCGGCTGATGATCGTCGCCCCGGTGGTGGCCGGGCGCAAGGGCGAGCAGCACGAGCTGTTCGGCGAACTGCGTGCCCAGGGCTTCGTGCGCGTGCGGGTGGACGGCGCGGTCCATGAACTCGACGCCATGCCCGCGCTGGAGAAGGGCCGCCGCCACACGGTGGAAGTGGTGGTGGACCGCTTCAGGGTGCGGGCCGACCTGCGCGGGCGCATCGCGGAATCCTTCGAAACCGCCCTGACCCACGCCGACGGCCGCGCCGTCGCGGTGGAGATGGACAGCGGGCGCGAGCACCTGTTCTCCGCGCGCTTCGCCTGTCCGGTGTGCAGCTTCGCCCTCGGCGAACTGGAACCGCGCCTGTTCTCCTTCAACAACCCGGCCGGCGCCTGTCCCAAGTGCGACGGCCTGGGGCAGGTGGAATTCTTCGACCCGGCGCGCGTGGTCGCCCACCCGGAGCTGTCGCTGGCGGCGGGCGCCATCCGCGGCTGGGACCGGCGCAACCAGTTCTACTTCCAGATGCTCGCCAGCCTGGGGACGCACTACGGCTTCGACCTAGACACGCCCTTCGAGACCCTGCCCGAGGCCGTGCGCGAGGTCGTGCTGCACGGCTCGGGGCGCGAATCCATCGCCTTCCGCTACCTCTCCGACAACGGCCGCCTAGTGCAGAAGAGCCACCCCTTCGAAGGCATCATCCCCAATCTGGAGCGGCGCTACCGGGAGACCGATTCGGTCGCCGTGCGCGAGGAACTGGCCAAGTACCGCGCCACCCGTCCCTGCCCCGCCTGCCAGGGCACGCGGCTGCGCAGCGAGGCGCGCTGGGTGCTGGTGGGCGGGCGTTCCCTGCCCGAACTCAGCCGGCTGGCGCTGGGCGACTGCAAGCGCTTCTTCGACACCCTGCAGCTCACCGGCCACCGCGCCCAGATCGCCGACAAGATCATCAAGGAAATCTCCGAGCGCCTCTCCTTCCTGATCAACGTGGGGCTGGATTACCTCTCCCTCGACCGCTCGGCCGACACCCTGTCCGGCGGCGAGGCGCAGCGCATCCGCCTGGCGAGCCAGATCGGCTCCGGACTGACCGGGGTCATGTACGTGCTCGACGAACCCTCCATCGGCCTGCACCAGCGCGACAACGACCGCCTCCTCGCCACGCTTGCGCGCCTGCGCGACCTGGGCAATACCGTCATCGTGGTCGAGCACGACGAGGACGCCATCCGCGCCGCGGACTACGTGGTCGATATGGGGCCCGGTGCCGGCGTGCATGGCGGCGAGGTGGTCGCCCACGGCACGCCGGCCGAAGTCGCTGCGGCGCCGGATTCGCTGACCGCCGACTACCTCTCCGGGCGGCGCCGCATCGCCGTGCCCACGCGCCGCCGCGTTCCCGGCGAGCGCTGGCTGCACCTGCGCGGCTGCGCCGGCAACAACCTGCGCGGGGTGGACCTGGCGCTGCCGGTGGGCCTGTTCGTGTGCGTCACCGGCGTGTCCGGCTCGGGCAAATCCACGCTGATCAACGACACCCTGGTGCCGCTCGCCGCCCGTCACCTCTACGGTTCCAACGCGGAGCCCGCCGCCTACGGCGAGATCGAGGGCCTGGAGCATTTCGACAAGGTCATCAGCGTGGACCAGTCGCCCATCGGCCGCACGCCGCGCTCCAACCCGGCCACCTACACCGGCCTGATGACGCCGATCCGCGAGCTCTTCGCCGGCGTGCCGGAATCGCGCGCGCGCGGCTACGGCCCCGGGCGCTTCTCCTTCAACGTCAAGGGCGGGCGCTGCGAAGCCTGCCAGGGCGACGGCCTGATCAAGGTGGAGATGCACTTCCTGCCCGACATGTACGTGCCCTGCGACGTCTGCCACGGCAAGCGCTACAACCGGGAGACGCTGGAAATCCGCTACAAGGGCAAGACCATCTTCGAGGTGCTGGAGATGACCGTGGAGCAGGGGCTGGAATTCTTCCGCGCGGTGCCGGCGGTGGCGCGCAAGCTGGAAACACTGACCGACGTCGGGCTGGGCTACATCCGCCTGGGGCAGAGTGCGACGACGCTTTCCGGCGGCGAGGCACAGCGCGTCAAGCTGGCGCTGGAGCTGTCCAAGCGCGACACCGGGCGCACCCTCTACATCCTCGACGAGCCCACCACGGGCCTGCACTTCCACGACATCGACATGCTGCTCTCCGTGCTGCACCGCCTGCGCGACCACGGCAACACCATCGTGGTCATCGAGCACAACCTGGACGTCATCAAGACCGCGGACTGGATCGTGGACCTCGGCCCGGAAGGCGGCGACGGCGGCGGCACCATCGTGGCCGCCGGCACGCCCGAGGAGATCGCCGCGCGCGGCCTCGCGCACACCGCCCGCTATCTGGCGCGCTCGCTCGGCATGCGGAACTGAGCCGGCGCTGGGCACGCCGCGGCGCGGCGGGCCTTACAATTGGCGATGTAATCGCACTTGCATATCGTCCGCCGCTGCGCGACGATACTGCACCCCAACCCTTGCCGGGAGTATGCAAAGTGGCCACTGCTCCGACCGACCCACAAGCCCGTTTCCTAGAGCGCATCGACCGCCGGGCCCGTTATCTGAAGTCCCTGCAGTCGGCAGGGCTCGGCGTCTATCTGCCGGCCGACGAGCGCCAGCGCAATCACGCCATCGAACAGGTGGTGCGCACTACCGCACGCCCGAGCGAGATCAGCGTGCTGACCGCCGACACGCTCAAGACGGCCACCGAACTCATCCGCAACCACCTCGAGGCCATGCAGCACGTGCTGCCCCACGACGTGCAATACCGCAACCGCATCAAGCGCAGTTGGTAGCGCAGCGCCGGGCGCCGGCGCTCAGCCTTCCTCATCCTCGCCGTAACCGGCCGGATTGGCCGACTGCCAGCGCCAGGCGTCCTCGCACATCGTTTCCAGGCCGCGTTCCGCCCTCCAGCCCAGCAGTTCGGCCGCCCGCTGCGGATCGGCCCAGCACGCCGCCACGTCACCCGGCCGGCGCTCCACGACGCGATGGGGTACGGGCCGTCCGCTGGCGCGCTCGAACGCACTGATCATCTCCAGCACGCTGTAGCCGCGCCCCGTGCCCAGATTCACCGTCGTCAGCCCGGGCAGCGCATCCAGACGCTCCAGCGCGCGCACGTGGCCTTCCGCCAGATCCATCACGTGGATGTAGTCGCGTACGCCGGTGCCGTCGGGCGTCGGGTAGTCGCCGCCGAACACCTGCAGTTCGGGCAGACGCCCCACGGCGACCTGGGCGACATAGGGCATGAGGTTGTTCGGCACCCCGGCGGGGTCCTCGCCGATGCGCCCGCTCTCGTGCGCTCCGACCGGATTGAAGTAACGCAGGCACACGGCCCGCCAGCGCCGGTCCGCGGCGGCCTGATCCGCCAGGATGGCTTCGATGAACTGCTTCGTCCGCCCGTACGGATTGGTGGGCGCGAGCGGCGCCTCTTCGCCGATCGGCACGCGCGCCGGATCGCCGTACACCGTCGCCGAGGAACTGAACACGATCGCACGCACCCCGCTCGCCTCCATGACGTCGAGCAGAGCGACCGTACCGCAGACGTTGTTGTCGTAATAGAGGCCGGGGTTTTGCACCGACTCCCCGACCGCCTTCAGTCCCGCGAAGTGAACGACGGCGGCGACCTCATGCGCGCCGAACACCGCCCCTAGCGCGTTCCGGTCGCGAATGTCGGCCACATGGAAGGCGGCCAGCGCACGGCCCGCCAGCGCCTCCACGCGCCGCAGGGATTCACGCTTCGCATTGGAGAGGTTGTCCACCACCACGACCTCGTAACCCGCCTGCAGCAACGCGAGGCAGGTATGGCTGCCGATGTAGCCCGCCCCGCCGGTGACCAGTACTGCGCCCATGCGCTTCCCCTTGTGGACCGTGCAGAAATGGTAGGCGAAAAAAAACCGGACGACGTCCGGTTTCTTCACAAGCCCGATGCGACTCAGGCGGCAGCGGCCTCGGATTCCACCGGGGCGTCGGCCTCGGACACCTCCGGCCGGTCGAGCAGTTCGACCAGCGCCAGCGGCGCGTTGTCGCCGTTGCGGAAGCCGAACTTCAGGATGCGCAGGTAGCCGCCGTTGCGGTTGGCGTAGCGCGGGCCCAGTTCGTCGAACAGCTTGACCACCATGTCGCGGTCGCGCAGGCGGCTGAACGCCAGGCGGCGATTGGACAGGCTGGGCTTCTTGCCCAGGGTGATCAGCGGCTCGACCACGCGGCGCAGTTCCTTGGCCTTGGGCAGGGTCGTCTTGATCACTTCGTGCTGCAGCAGGGAGTTGGCCATGTTGCGGAACATGGCCTGACGGTGGCTGCTGGTGCGATTCAGCTTGCGAAGACCGTTACGGTGACGCATTTCAATACCTCACTTCACTGTCACCGTTCAACCGAGCTTCTCGAGCCCGGCCGGCGGCCAGTTTTCCAGTTTCATGCCGAGGGTCAGCCCGCGGGAGGCCAACACTTCCTTGATTTCGTTGAGCGACTTGCGGCCCAGGTTCGGGGTCTTCAGCAGCTCGGTCTCGGTGCGCTGGATCAGGTCACCGATGTAGTAGATGTTCTCGGCCTTCAGGCAGTTCGCCGAACGAACCGTCAGTTCGAGGTCATCCACGGGGCGCAGCAGCACCGGATCGATGGTCTGCGGCTTGGGCGCCTCGATGTCGGTCGGGGTGCCTTCCAGGTCGGCGAACACCGACAGTTGATCCATCAGCACGCGGGCCGCGTAGCGGATCGCTTCTTCCGGATCGACCGCACCGTTGGTCTCGATGTCGATGACCAGGCGGTCCAGGTCGGTGCGCTGCTCGACGCGGGCGCTCTCGACCAGATAGCTCACGCGGCGCACGGGGCTGAACGAGGCGTCGAGCACGATGCGGCCGATGCTCTTGGACTCGCCGGACACCGGACGCACGTTGCCGGGCACGTAGCCGCGGCCTTCCTCGACCTTGATCTGCATGTCCAGCTTGCCGCCGGGGGCGAGATGGGCGATCACGTGGTCGGGGTTGATGATCTCGACATCGTGGCCGATCTCGATGTCGGCCGCGGTGACCACGCCTTCGCCGGACTTCGCCAGGCGCAGGGTGGCTTCGCTGCGGTTGTGGAGCTTGAGCACCACGCCCTTCAGGTTCAGCAGCAGGTCGACCACGTCCTCGCGCACGCCGTCGATGGTCGAGTACTCGTGCAGCACGCCCTCGATGGCGACCTCGGTCGGCGCATGGCCGGGCAGCGAGGACAGGAGAATGCGCCGCAGCGCGTTCCCCAGGGTATGGCCGAAGCCGCGCTCGAACGGTTCCATGGTCACGCGGGCCTGGACCGGCGAAACACTGTGGACGTCGATGATGCGCGGTTTCAGCAGAGCATTGCTTTGCATCGGCATTTCCTCGAATCTAGGGAAGCTTCACCGTCCCGCGGATCAGCGGGAGTACAGTTCGACGACCAGACCTTCGTTGATCGTGGCCGGCAGTTCGGCGCGCTGCGGATAGGCCTTGAACACACCCTTGGCCGCCTTGGCGTCCACCTCGATCCACTCGGGGAAACCGCGCGACTCGGCGGCCTCGATGGCGGCCTTGACGCGCAGCGAGGCACGCACGCGCTCGGTCAGCTCGATCACGTCGCCGGGCTTGACGGTGTAGGACGGAATGTTGGTGCGCTTGCCGTTGACCAGCACGCCGTTGTGGCGCACGACCTGGCGCGCCTCGGCACGCGAGGCGCCGAAGCCCATGCGGTAGGCCACGGAATCCAGGCGGCCTTCCAGCAGTTGCAGCAGGTTTTCGCCGGTCTGGCCGCGGCGGCGGTCGGCTTCCGCATACACCTTGCGGAACTGGCGTTCCAGCACGCCGTACAGACGGCGGATCTTCTGCTTCTCACGCAGTTGCACACCGTAGCCCGACAGGCGCTGGCCGGAGCGCTGGCCGTGCTGGCCCGGCGCGTAGGCGCGGCGCTCGATGGCGCACTTGTCGGTGAAACATTTTTCGCCCTTCAGGAAGAGCTTTTCGCCCTCGCGACGGCACTGACGGCACTTGGGATCGAGATTACGAGCCACTTTCTACTCCTTAGATACGGCGCTTCTTGGGCGGGCGGCAGCCGTTGTGCGGGATCGGGGTGATGTCCGTGATGCTGGAGATCTTCATCCCGAGCGCATTGAGCGCACGCACGGCGGACTCGCGGCCCGGGCCGGGGCCCTTGATCCGCACTTCGAGGTTCTTCACGCCGCATTCCTGCGCGGCCTTGCCGGCGGCCTCGGCCGCGACCTGGGCGGCGAACGGGGTGCTCTTGCGCGAGCCCTTGAAGCCAGCGCCACCGGACGTGGCCCACGACAGCGCATTGCCCTGGCGGTCGGTAATGGTGATGATGGTGTTGTTGAAGCTCGCGTGAACGTGCGCGATGCCTTCGGCAACGTTCTTCTTGACCTTCTTGCGAACCTTTGCAGCAGTCTTAGCCATTATCAGTTCCTATCACTTCTTGCCGGCGATCGGCTTGCGCGGCCCCTTGCGGGTGCGCGCGTTGGTGCGGGTGCGCTGGCCGCGCAGCGGCAGGCCCCGGCGGTGGCGTACGCCACGGTAGCAGCCGAGGTCCATGAGGCGCTTGATGTTCATGGTGACTTCGCGGCGCAGGTCGCCCTCGACGACGAACTTGCCCACTTCGTCGCGCAGCTTCTCCATGTCCGACTCGGTCAGGTCCTTGACCTTGGTCGAGCGGACCACGCCGGCGGCGTCGCAAATCTTCTGAGCACGCGTACGGCCGATCCCATAGATGGCGGTCAGCGCGATCTCGGCATGCTTGTGGTTGGGAATGTTTACCCCAGCAATACGGGCCATCCGATTACCCCAAAAAGCAAAACGTTAAATTTTAATATCCGGGATCGAGTAGATCAACCCTGGCGCTGCTTGTGACGCGGATCGCTGCAGATCACGCGCACGACACCCTTGCGTCGAATGATCTTGCAGTTGCGGCACAGCCGCTTGACCGAAGCCTGGACTCTCATGTTCTTGCTCCTGTTTCTGTATTCACTTGGTCCGGAACACGATCCGGCCCTTCGTCAGGTCATAGGGCGTCAGTTGCACGGTAACCTTGTCGCCCGGCAGGATGCGGATGTAGTGCATGCGCATCTTGCCCGAGATATGCCCGAGGACCATGTGGCCGTTTTCGAGCCGAACGCGGAACGTCGCGTTGGGGAGGTTCTCGGTGACCTCGCCCTGCATCTCGATTACATCTTCCTTCGCCATCGCTTACCTGAGCGGCAGACCCGCACCCTTGAAGTTCGCCTTCTTCAGCAGGCTCTCGTACTGATGCGACATCACGTACGCCTGTACCTGGGACATGAAGTCCATGGTGACCACCACGATGATCAGCAGCGAGGTGCCACCGAAATAGAACGGCACGTTCCACTTCAGGATCAGGAACTCCGGCAGCAGGCACACCAGTGTGATGTACACCGCGCCGGCCAGCGTCAGGCGCGTGAGGATGCGGTCGATGTAGCGCGCGGTCTGCTCGCCCGGCCGGATCCCCGGCACGAAGGCGCCGCTCTTCTTCAGGTTGTCGGCCGTGTCCCGCGCATTGAACACCAGCGCAGTGTAGAAGAAGCAGAAGAACACGATCGCCAGCGCATACAGCATCACGTAGATCGGCTGGCCCGGGGACAGCGTGGCGGCGATGTCGCGCAGCCAGTACATGCCCTCGGAGGCGCCGAACCACTGCCCCAGCGTGGCCGGAAACAGGATGATGCTGGAGGCGAAGATCGGCGGGATCACGCCTGCCATGTTCAGCTTCAGCGGCAGGTGCGAGGACTGCCCGCCATACACCTTGTTCCCTACCTGGCGCTTGGCGTAGTTCACCAGGATCTTGCGCATGCCGCGCTCGACGAACACCACGAAGGCGGTCACCAGCGCCACCAGCACGCAGATGAACAGTGCCGTAAAGGGGTGCATCGCGCCAGTGCGCACCAGCTCGAACAGGCCGCCGATGGCGCTGGGCAGGCCCGCCACGATACCGGCGAAGATGATCAGCGAAATGCCGTTGCCGATGCCCCGTTCGGTGATCTGCTCGCCCAGCCACATCAGGAACATCGTGCCGGTGACCAGCGTGGCAACGGTGACGAAGCGGAACATCAGGCCGGGATCCAGCACCAGCCCCGGCTGACCTTCGAGTGCGATGGCCATACCCAGCGACTGGGCGAACGCCAGCAGCAGCGTGCCGTAGCGCGTGTACTGGGTGATCTTGCGCCGGCCGGCCTCGCCTTCCTTCTTGAGCTGTTCGAGCGCCGGCACCGCCACGGTCATCAACTGCATGATGATCGATGCCGAGATGTACGGCATGATCCCCAGCGCGAAGATCGTGAAGCGCGACAGCGCGCCGCCCGAGAACAGGTTGAACACGCCCAGGATGCCGCCGGCCTGCGACTGGAACAGCTCGGCCAGCTTGTCCGGGTCGATGCCCGGCACCGGGATGTGGGCGCCGATCCGATAGACGATCAGCGCGCCCAGGAGGAACAGCACCCGGCGCTTCAGGTCGCCGAACTTGCCTGCGCTCCCGAGCGTGGCGGAAGGATTGGCCACAACCGACCTCGACGCTTACTCGGCGACCGCGACGGAGCCGCCGGCGGCCTCGATGGCAGCCCGGGCACCCTTGGTCGCACCGACGCCGCGCAGGTTGACCTTGCGCGAGATCGTGCCGGACAGGACGACCTTGGCCGCCAGCGCATCCGCCGGCACCACGCCGGCCTGCATCAGCACCAGCAGGTCCACGTCTTCCACCGGCAGCTTGTCCAGTTCGGACAGGCGCACCTCGACGTTGCGCGCGCCGGTCAGCGACACGAAGCCCCGCTTCGGCAGACGACGCTGCAGCGGCATCTGGCCGCCCTCGAAGCCGGTCTTGTGGAAACCGCCCGCACGGGACTTCTGGCCCTTGTGGCCGCGGCCGCAGGTCTTGCCCAGGCCGCTGCCGATGCCACGGCCCACGCGCTTGGCCGGCGATTTGGAACCCGCGCCGGGTTTGATGTCATTCAGCCGCATTTATGCCTCGCACTTCACCAGGTAGGACACCTTGTTGATCATGCCGCGCACTTCGGGCGTGTCCTGCAGCTCGACCGTATGATTCAGCCGGCGCAGGCCCAGGCCGCGAACGGTGGCGCGATGGGACTGTTTGGTGCCGATCACGCTCTTGACCAGCGTAACCTTGAGTTTCTTGTCGGACATCGCTTACCCCAGGATCTCTTCGACGGTCTTGCCGCGCTTGGCAGCGATTTCCGCCGGGGTGTTGACCGCCAGCAGGCCGTTGATGGTGGCGCGCACGACGTTGTACGGGTTGGTCGAGCCGATGCACTTGCAGATGATGTCGGTCACGCCCATCACCTCGAACACCGCGCGCATCGGGCCGCCGGCGATGATGCCGGTACCGTTGGGCGCCGGCTGCATCAGCACTTCGGCGGCGCCATGCTTGCCGACCACGGTGTGCTGCAGGGTGCCGTTCTTCAGCGACACCTTGGCCATCTTGCGACGCGCCTCGTCCATCGCCTTCTGCACCGCCACCGGCACTTCGCGGGACTTGCCCTTGCCCATGCCGATGCCGCCGTCACCGTCGCCGACCACGGTCAGCGCGGCGAAACCGAGGATGCGGCCGCCCTTGACGACCTTGGTCACGCGATTGATCGCGACCATCTTCTCCCGCAGCCCGTCGTCGCGCTCCTCGGAGGCCTGCGGGCGTTTGGTTTGCTGCTTAGCCATTCGTATCCTCGCTTAGAACTTCAGACCGCCTTCACGGGCAGCCTCGGCCAGCGCCTTGACGCGACCGTGATACAGGAAGCCCGAGCGGTCGAACGCGACCTGCTCGATCCCGGCAGCCTTGGCGCGTTCGGCGATCAGCTTGCCGACCACTTCCGCTGCCTGCTTGTTGCCGCCGTTCGGCACCTGGGCGCGCACCGCGGGCTCGACCGTCGAGGCGGCCGCCAGCACGCGCGAACCGCAGCCCGAAATGACCTGCGCGTAGATGTGGGAATTGGAACGGAACACGGTCAGGCGAACCGCCTTCAGCTCCGCAATCTTGGCGCGGGTTTTGCGCGCACGGCGAAGACGAACTTGTTTTTTGTCCATGACGAACCGCCTTACTTCTTCTTGGTTTCCTTGAGCACCACCACTTCGTCCGCATAGCGGACGCCCTTGCCCTTGTAGGGTTCGGGAGCGCGGTAGGCCCGCACCTCGGCCGCGACCTGGCCGACTTGCTGCTTGTCGATGCCCTTGATCACGATCTCGGTCTGCGAGGGGGTTTCCACCTTCACGCCGGCGGGCATCTGATGCACCACCGGGTGGGAGAAGCCCAGCGAAAGATTCAGCTTGTCACCCTGCGCCTGGGCACGATAGCCCACGCCCACCAGGGTCAGCTTGCGCTCGAATCCCTTCGACACGCCGGTGACCATGTTGGCCAGCAGCGCGCGGATGGTTCCGGACAGAGCGTTGGCGTTGTCGAAGCCATCACGCGCCTTGCACACCAGCGCAGCGCCTTCGCGCTCGACGGCGACGGCCGGATTCAGCGCGCGGCTGATGGCACCCAGCGGGCCCTTGATGGCGATTTCCGCCGCGTTGATGGTGACCTCGACCCCCGCGGGGATGGCCACCGGATTCTTGGCTACACGAGACATGGCATCCCCCTTACGCGACGACGCACAACACTTCGCCGCCGACGCGGCTGGCACGCGCAGCGCGATCGGTCATCACGCCCTTGGGCGTGGACACGATGGCGACACCGAGGCCGTTCATCACGCGCGGCAGATCGTCGCTGCCCTTGTAGATGCGCAGGCCGGGACGGCTGACGCGCTCGATGCGTTCGATGACCGGACGGCCGGCGTAGTACTTCAGCTCCACGTCGAGCTCGGCCTTGCCGTCGTTGTCGCGCACCGCGTAGCCCTCGATGTAGCCTTCGCTCTTCAGCACGTTGGCGATCGCCACCTTGAGCTTGGACGAGGGCATCACCACACGGCCTTTCTGGGCCTGCTGGGCGTTGCGGATGCGGGTCAGCATATCGGCGATCGGATCGGACATACTCATCTTCGGTCTCTCCTTACCAGCTCGCCTTGGTCATGCCCGGCACTTCGCCGCGGAACGCGATTTCGCGCAGCTTGTTGCGGCACAGACCGAACTTGCGGAACACGCCACGCGGACGGCCGGTGAGGCTGCAGCGGTTGCGGGTACGCGTCGGATTGGCATTGCGCGGCAGTTGCTGAATCTTCAGACGCGCCGCCATGCGCTCTTCTTCGGACAGGTTGGTGTCCTTGACCTGCGCGACCAGCGCGGCGCGCTTCGCGGCGTACTTCGCCACCAGCTTGCGACGCTTGTCTTCGCGATTGATCAGAGCCAGTTTCGCCATATCACCCTCAATTCTTGAACGGGAACTTGAACGCAGCCAGCAGCGCGCGCGCTTCCTGGTCGGTCTTGGCCGTCGTCGTGATGCTGATGTTCATGCCACGGAGCGCGTCGATCTTGTCGTACTCGATCTCCGGGAAAATGATCTGTTCCTTGACGCCCACGTTGTAGTTGCCACGGCCGTCGAAACCCTTGGAGGCGATGCCGCGGAAGTCGCGGATGCGCGGCATGGCCACGCTCACCAGACGATCGAGGAACTCGTACATGCGCGGACCGCGCAGCGTGACCATGCAACCGATCGGGTAGCCGTCGCGGATCTTGAAGCCCGCGATGGACTTGCGCGCCTTGGTGGCCACCGGCTTCTGGCCGGCGATCTTGGTCATGTCGCCAATGGCGTTTTCCAGGATCTTCTTGTCGCCCACCGCCTCGCCGACCCCCATGTTCAGGGTGATCTTGGTGATGCGCGGCACTTCCATCACGGACTTGTAGCCGAACTGCTTGAGCAGCTCGGGCACCACCGCTTCCTTGTAAAACTGTTGCAAGCGAGCCATTGCCACTCCTTACGCGTCCACCAGCTCGCCGTTCGACTTGAAGAAGCGGACCTTGCGGCCGTCTTCAAGCACCCTTACTCCGACCCGGTCAGCCTTCTGGGCCGCAGCATTGAACAGCGCGACGTTCGACACATGGATGGGCATCTCCTTCTCGACGATGCCACCCACCTCACCCTTCATCGGATTCGGGCGGACATGCTTCTTGACGCGATTGACGCCTTCGACCACCAGACGCTCGTCATCCACCCGGCGCAGCACGGTACCGCGGCGGCCGCGATCCTTGCCGGTCAGCACGACCACTTCATCACCCTTGCGGATCTTGTTCATCTCGACGACTCCTCAGAGCACTTCCGGCGCCAGCGAGACGATCTTCATGAACCGCTCGGAGCGCAGCTCGCGCGTCACCGGCCCGAAGATGCGGGTGCCGATCGGCTCGAGCTTGTTGTTCAGCAGCACGGCGGCATTGCCGTCGAACTTGATCAGCGAACCGTCCGGACGGCGCACGCCCTTGGCGGTACGCACCACCACGGCGTTATAGACGTCGCCCTTCTTGACGCGGCCGCGCGGCGCGGCATCCTTGACGGTGACCTTGATGATGTCGCCGATGCCGGCATAGCGGCGCTTGGAGCCGCCGAGCACCTTGATGCACATCACCGAACGCGCACCGGTGTTGTCGGCCACGTCCAGCCTGGATTGCATTTGAATCATGAATTAAATCTCCAACTTATCCCGCTGCGCGGTCAGTCTTGGAACCCGTTCGGGTAGCAGCCCCGGAAGGGGTCCGGAGCAAAGACTGCAAAATATAACAGCTTGGCAAGGGCTTGCCAAGCTGTTTTTTTACGGAACGTCCTTGCTCAGATGACGCGAGCCTTCTCCAGAACGCGCGTGACCTTCCAGCTCTTGGTGCGGGAGATCGGACGGCATTCCTCGATCTCCACCAGGTCGCCGGCGGCGGCACCGCCCGCTTCCACGTCGGCGTGGTACTTCGCCGAACGAGTGATGATCTTGCCGTAGAGCGGGTGCTTGACGCGGCGCTCCACCAGCACGGTCACCGTTTTGTGCATCTTGTCGCTCACCACGCGGCCAACCAGGGCGCGGCGAACCTTTGCGGTTTCTTCACTCATTACTGACCTGCCTTTTCCCGCAGGACGGTACGCACGCGCGCGATGTCGCGACGCACCTTCCCGAGTTGGCTCGTATTGCTCAGCTGCTGGGTCGCCAGTTGCATGCGCAGCGAAAACTGCGCCTTCAGCAGCTCGAGCAACTCCTGATTCAATTCACCGGCGCTCTTCGCGCGGAGTTCACTCGCATTCATGCCTTACCCCACTTGGCGTGTGACGAACACGGTATCGATCGGAAGCTTGGCGGCAGCCAGCCGGAAAGCTTCGCGGGCGAGCGCTTCGTCCACACCGTCCATTTCGTACAGCACCTTGCCGGGCTGGATCTCGGCGACCCAGTATTCCGGGTTGCCCTTGCCGTTACCCATACGGACTTCGGCGGGCTTCTTGGAGATCGGCTTGTCCGGAAAGATGCGGATCCAGATGCGGCCGCCCCGCTTGATGTGGCGGGTCATCGCACGTCGGGCCGATTCGATCTGGCGGGCGGTCAGGCGGCCACGGCCGGTGGCCTTGAGGCCGAACTCGCCGAAGCTGACCTTGGCGCCACGGGTCGCCAGACCGGTGTTGCGGCCCTTCTGCTCCTTACGATATTTCCTTCGCGTCGGCTGCAGCATCATTCACTCCTGCTATCTTCTTGCCGGCCGCCCTCACGACGGGCGGGACGGCGGCCCGGACGGCCATCGTCGCCACGCGGCGCACCGCGGCGGCCGCGGCGGTTGTCGGCTTCCGGCTCGGCAGCCGCCGGCTGCTCGTTGCGGCCGAGCTGCTCACCCTTGTACACCCACACCTTGATGCCGATGATGCCGTAGGTGGTCTTGGCTTCGGAGACGCCGTAATCGATGTTGGCGCGCAGCGTGTGCAGCGGCACGCGGCCTTCGCGATACCACTCGGTACGGGCGATCTCGGCGCCGTTCAGGCGGCCGGAACTCATGATCTTGATGCCCTGGGCACCCAGGCGCATGGCGTTCTGCATGGCGCGCTTCATGGCGCGGCGGAACATGATGCGCTTCTCGAGTTGCTGGGCGATCGAGTCGGCGATCAGCTTGGCGTCGATCTCGGGCTTGCGCACTTCCTCGATGTTCACGTGCACCGGCACGCCGACGATCTTCTGCAGCTCGCGCTTGAGCAGTTCGATGTCCTCGCCCTTCTTGCCGATCACCACGCCCGGACGGGCGCTGTACAGCGTGACGCGGGCATTCTTGGCGGGACGCTCGATGACCACGCGGCCGACCGAGGCGTGCGCCAGGCGCTTCTTCAGGAAGTCGCGCATCTTCAGGTCTTCGTGCAGCATGCGCGAGAAGTCGCGGCTCGATGCGAACCAGCGGGAACCCCAGTCACGCGTAACCGCGAGGCGGAACCCGGTCGGATGGATTTTCTGACCCATAAGTACTCCTTACTCCCCGACGGTCACGTAAACGTGACACGTGGGCTTGAGGATGCGGTTGCCGCGGCCCTTGGCGCGCGCGGTAAAGCGCTTGAGCGAGGTGCCTTCCTCGACGTGGATGGTCTTCACCTTCAGCACGTCGATGTCGGCGCCGTCGTTGTGCTCGGCGTTGGCGATGGCCGATTCGACCACCTTGCGGATGATCTGGGCGCCCTTCTTCGGCGAGAAGGCGAGAATGTTGAGCGCCTGATCAACCGGCTTGCCCCGGACGAGGTCGGCGACCAGGCGGCCCTTTTGGGCCGACAGGCGCACCCCGCGGAGAATCGCTTTGGTTTCCGTAGTCATTCCTTACCTCTTCGCCTTCTTGCTGGCGGCGTGGCCCTTGAAGGTACGCGTCAGTGCGAACTCGCCCAGCTTGTGGCCGACCATGTTCTCGGTGACGTACACCGGGATGTGCTGACGGCCGTTGTGCACCGCGATGGTCAGGCCGACGAAGTCGGGCAGGACCGTCGAGCGACGGGACCAAGTCTTGATCGGACGCTTGTCGTTGCCACCGCGCGCCGCATCCACCTTCTTCAGCAGGTGAGCGTCGACGAACGGGCCTTTCTTGATTGAACGTGACATCTCTTACCCCTTAACGCTTGTGCCGACGCTGCACGATCATGGTATCGGTGCGCTTGTTGCGACGGGTGCGGTAGCCCTTGGTGGGCTGACCCCACGGGCTGCGCGGCACACCGCCCTCGCCGGTACGGCCTTCACCGCCACCGTGCGGGTGATCCACCGGGTTCATCGCCACGCCGCGCACGGTCGGGCGGATGCCGCGCCAGCGGTTGGCGCCGGCCTTGCCGATCTTGCGCAGACCGTGCTCCTCGTTGCCGACTTCGCCGATGGTGGCACGGCATTCGACGTGCACGCGGCGGATTTCACCGGAGCGCAGGCGGAGCTGGGCGTAGATGCCTTCCCGCGCCAGCAGTTGCACCGAGGTACCGGCGGCACGGGCGAGTTGCGCGCCCTTGCCAGGGAAAATCTCGACGCAGTGAATGGTCGAACCGACCGGAATGTTGCGGATCGGCAGGGCGTTGCCCGACTTGATCGGCGCTTCGACACCGCTGACGATGGGCTGACCGACTTCCAGACCCTTCGGTGCGATGATGTAGCGGCGCTCGCCATCGGCGTAGAGCAGCAGCGCGATGTTGGCGGAACGGTTGGGGTCGTACTCGATGCGTTCGACCTTGGCGACGATGCCGTCTTTGTTGCGACGGAAGTCGATCACGCGATAGTGCTGCTTGTGGCCGCCGCCCTGGTGGCGCACGGTGATGCGCCCGCCGTTGTTGCGGCCGGCGTTCTTGGTCTGCTTCTCCACCAGACCCGCGTAGGGGCGGCCCTTGTACAGGGAAGCATTGACCACCTTGACCATCGCGCGACGGCCGGCGGAAGTGGGCTTCAGTTTAACCAGTGCCATGATTGATCACTCCCCAGCCACAAAGTTGATTTCCTGGCCGGGCTTGAGGCTGACGAAGGCCTTCTTCCAGTCCTTGCGGCGGCCGAAGCTGCGGCCGAAACGCTTGACCTTGCCCTTGACGTTCGCGATCTGCACCGATTCGACCTGAACCTTGAACAGCAGCTCGACGGCGGCCTTCACTTCAGGCTTGGTGGCATCGGAAGCGACCTTGAACACCACTTGCTCGTTCTTGTCGGCGACATAGGTCGCCTTTTCGGAGATCTGCGGCGCGAGCAGCACCTGCAGCAGACGCTCCTGGCTGTATGCACTCATTGCCACGCCTCCTCCATCTGGGCCAGCGCAGCCTTGGTGACCAGCACCTTTTCGAAGCGCACCAGGGAAACCGGATCGGCCTCCCGCACTTCGAGAACCAGCACGTCGTTCAGGTTGCGCGAAGACAGGAACAGGTTCTCGTCGAGCTGATCGGTGATGATCAGCACGGACTCCAGACCCATGCCCTTGAGCTTCTGCGTCAGCAGCTTGGTCTTCGGCGCCTCGACGCTGAAGTTCTCGACCACCGCCAGGCGGTCTTCACGAGCGAGCTGCGACAGGATGGAGGCCACGCCGGCGCGGTACATCTTGCGGTTGACCTTCTGCGAGAAGTTCTCTTCCGGCGAGTTCGGGAAGATGCGGCCGCCCCCGCGCCACAGCGGGCTGGAGGCCATACCGGCGCGCGCGCGGCCGGTGCCCTTCTGGCGCCACGGCTTGCGGGTGGATTTGGCCACCTCGGAGCGCCCCTTCTGGGCACGGTTGCCGGAACGGGCATTGGCCAGATAGGCGGTGACCACCTGGTGCACCAGCGCCTCGTTGAATTCGCGACCGAACAGCACGTCGGACGCCTGCAGCGTGGCAGAGGCCTGACCCTGGTCGTTCAGTAGTTTCAGTTCCATTACGCCCTCGCTCAGTTACCGGCCTTGACCGCAGGACGGACGACCACGTCGCCGCCCTTGGAGCCCGGCACCGCACCCTTGACCAGCAGCAACTGACGCTCGGCGTCGACGCGCACCACTTCCAGGTTCTGGGTGGTACGGGTGACGTTGCCGTACTGGCCGGCCATGCGCTTGCCCGGGAACACGCGACCCGGATCCTGCGCCATGCCGATGGAGCCCGGCGCATTGTGCGAGATCGAGTTGCCGTGGGAGGCGCGGTTGGAGCTGAAGTTGTGCCGCTTGATCGAACCGGAGAACCCCTTGCCGATCGACGTGCCGGTGATATCCACCTTCTGGCCGACCGAGAAGAGATCCACGCCCACCACGTCGCCGGCCTTGAGGCTGGCGATCTGGGCGGCTTCGACGCGGAATTCCTTGAGGATGTGACCGGCTTCGACACCGGCCTTGGCGAGATGGCCGGCGAGCGGCTTGTTGACGCGGCTCGCACGGCGCTTGCCGAAGGTCACCTGAACGGCGGCATAACCGTCCGTTTCAGGCGTCTTGATCTGGGTCACGCGATTGTTGGACACGTCCAGCACCGTCACCGGGATGGAACGACCATCCTCGGCGAAGACGCGAGTCATGCCAACCTTGCGACCGACAAGGCCTAGACTCATTTTCTTCTCCTGATCCCCGGTTACGATTGACCGGGCCCTATCAAACAATTTTTAACGCCAATAGGCGAAAGGCCGGATTATACCGGCCTTTTCGCTGGCACTGCAAGCTGCCCGATTACTGCAGCTTGATCTCGACGTCCACGCCGGCCGGAAGATCGAGCTTCATCAGCGCATCCACGGTCTTGTCGGTGGGATCGATGATGTCCATCAGGCGCTGGTGGGTGCGGATTTCCATCTGGTCGCGCGACGCCTTGTTCACGTGCGGCGAGCGCAGCAGGTCGAAGCGCTCGATGCGCGTCGGCAGCGGCACCGGGCCACGGACCACGGCACCGGTGCGCTTGGCGGTTTCGACGATCTCGAGGGCCGACTGGTCGATCAGCCGGTAGTCGAACGCCTTCAGACGGATGCGGATTTTCTGGCTTTGCATGGTTTTATCCCGAAAGAGCGAGGGTGCGGCAGGGGCCGCACCCGGATACGAATGATTACTCGATGATCTTGGCGACGACGCCGGCGCCGACGGTGCGGCCACCTTCGCGGATCGCGAAGCGCAGGCCTTCTTCCATGGCGATCGGCGCGATCAGCTTGACCGTGATCGACACGTTGTCACCCGGCATCACCATCTCGGTGCCTTCCGGCAGCGCGATGGAGCCGGTCACGTCCGTGGTGCGGAAGTAGAACTGCGGGCGGTAGTTGTTGAAGAACGGGGTGTGACGGCCGCCTTCGTCCTTGCTCAGCACGTACACTTCGCCGGTGAAGTGGGTGTGCGGGGTGATGGAGCCGGGCTTGGCCAGCACTTGGCCGCGTTCGACTTCTTCACGCTTGGTGCCGCGCAGCAGTACGCCGACGTTGTCGCCCGCCTGGCCTTGGTCGAGCAGCTTGCGGAACATTTCGACGCCGGTGCAGGTGGTCTTGACGGTGGGCTTGATGCCGACGATTTCGATTTCTTCGCCGACTTTGACGATGCCGCGTTCGACACGGCCGGTCACCACGGTGCCGCGGCCGGAGATGGAGAACACGTCTTCGATCGGCAGCAGGAAGGGTTTGTCGATGGCCCGTTCCGGGGTGGGGATGTAGCTGTCGAGCGCTTCGGCCAGTCGCAGGATGGCCGGCTCACCGATGTCGGACTGGTCGCCTTCGAGGGCCTTGAGCGCCGAGCCCTTGACGATGGGGATGTCGTCGCCGGGGAATTCGTACTTGGAGAGCAGTTCGCGCACTTCCATTTCGACGAGTTCGAGCAGTTCTTCGTCGTCGACCATGTCGCACTTGTTCAGGAAGACGATGATGTAGGGCACGCCGACCTGACGGGCGAGCAGGATGTGTTCGCGGGTCTGCGGCATGGGGCCGTCCGCGGCCGAACACACCAGGATGGCGCCGTCCATCTGCGCAGCACCCGTGATCATGTTCTTCACGTAGTCGGCGTGGCCCGGGCAGTCCACGTGCGCGTAGTGGCGCGTGGCGGTTTCGTATTCGACGTGCGCGGTGTTGATGGTGATGCCGCGCGCCTTTTCTTCCGGCGCCGCGTCGATCTGGTCGTAGGCCTTCGCCTCCCCACCGAACTTCTTCGACAGGATCGTGGTGATCGCCGCCGTCAGCGTCGTCTTGCCATGGTCAACGTGGCCGATCGTGCCTACGTTTACGTGCGGCTTGGTCCGCTCGAACTTACCTTTAGCCATGAATGTTTTCCTCGTTGAAGCTGATTACTTGCGATTGCTGATCACCGCCTCGGCCACGTTCTTGGGCGCTTCGGCGTAGTGCTTGAATTCCATCGAATAGGTGGCGCGGCCCTGGGACAGCGAGCGCAGCGTGGTGGCGTAGCCGAACATCTCGGCCAGCGGCACCTCGGCCTTGATCTCCTTGATGCCGCCGGGCAGGTCGTCCATGCCCTGCACGATGCCGCGCCGGCCGGACAGGTCGCCCATGACGTTGCCCATGTAGTCCTCCGGGGTCTCGACCACGACCGCCATCATCGGCTCCAGCAGCACCGGACTGGCCTTGCGCATCGCGTCCTTGAAGGCCATGGAGCCGGCCATCTTGAACGCGTTTTCGTTCGAGTCCACGTCGTGGTAGGAACCGAAGTGCAGGGTGACCTTGACGTCCACCACCGGGAAGCCGGCCAGCACGCCGTTGGGCAGGGTTTCCTGAATGCCCTTGTCCACCGCCGGGATGTACTCGCGCGGCACCACGCCGCCCTTGATGGCGTCGACGAACTCGTAGCCCTTGCCCTGCTCCGCCGGCTCCAGGTTGATCACCACGTGGCCGTACTGGCCGCGGCCGCCGGACTGCTTGACGAACTTGCCCTCCACGTCGTTGGCGGCCTTGCGGATGGTCTCGCGGTAGGCGACCTGGGGCGCGCCCACGTTGGCTTCCACGTTGAACTCGCGCTTCATGCGGTCGACGATGATCTCCAGGTGCAGTTCGCCCATGCCGGAGATGATGGTCTGGCCCGATTCCTCGTCGGTACGCACGCGGAAGGAGGGGTCTTCGGCCGCCAGGCGGGACAGGGCGATGCCCATCTTTTCCTGGTCGCTCTTGGTCTTGGGCTCGACGGCGACGTGGATCACCGGGTCCGGGAACACCATGCGCTCCAGGACAATGGGCGCGGCCGGGTCGCACAGGGTCTCGCCGGTGGTCACTTCCTTCAGGCCGACCACGGCGGCGATGTCGCCCGCCAGCACTTCCTTGATCTCTTCACGCTCGTTGGCATGCATCTGCAGGATGCGGCCGATGCGCTCCTTCTTGCCCTTGACCGAGTTCAGCACCGATGAGCCGGATTCCAGCACGCCGGAATACACGCGCACGAAGGTGAGCTGGCCGACGAAGGGGTCGGTCATCAGCTTGAAGGCCAGGGCGGAGAACTTCTCGCTGTCGTCGGCGCGGCGCGAAACTTCCTTCTCGTCGTCGTCGGTACCCTGCACCGGCGGGATGTCCACCGGCGACGGCAGGAACTCGATGACGGCGTCGAGCATGCGCTGCACGCCCTTGTTCTTGAACGCGGTACCGCACAGCATGGGCTGGATTTCGCACGCGATGGTGCGCAGGCGCAGACCCAGCTTGATCTTGTCCTCGGCCAGCTCGCCGCTCTCGAGGTACTCGTTCATCAGTTCCTCGGAAGCCTCGGCGGCCGCCTCGACCATCTGCTCGCGCCACTTCTCGGCGTCGGCCTGCAGTTCGGCGGGGATGTCCCTGTACTCGAACTTCATGCCCTGGCTGGCTTCGTCCCAGTAGATGGCCTTCATCTTGATCAGGTCCACCACGCCGGCGAAGTTGTCCTCGGCGCCAATGGGGATCACGACGGGCACCGGGTTGGCCTGCAGGCGAGTCTTCATCTGGTCATAGACCTTGAAGAAGTTCGCGCCGGAACGGTCCATCTTGTTCACGAAGGCGAGGCGCGGCACCTTGTACTTGGTCGCCTGGCGCCACACGGTTTCGGACTGGGGCTGCACACCGCCCACGGCGCAATACACCATACACGCGCCGTCGAGCACGCGCATGGAACGCTCCACCTCGATGGTGAAGTCCACGTGTCCCGGGGTGTCGATGATGTTGAAGCGGTGCTCGGGGAAGGACAGATCCATGCCCTTCCAGAAGCAGGTGGTGGCCGCGGAGGTGATGGTGATGCCGCGCTCCTGCTCCTGCGCCATCCAGTCCATCGTGGCCGCACCGTCGTGCACTTCACCGATCTTGTGGTTCACACCAGTGTAGTAGAGGATGCGCTCGGTGGTGGTGGTCTTGCCGGCGTCGATGTGAGCGGAGATACCGATGTTGCGGTAACGCTCGATGGGTGTCTTGCGAGCCACGGTGTATTCCTGCCTTTCCTGAATCGCGCCAGGGCGCGATTATTGAAGTGTTGCGTTACAAAACAATCGAGCCCTTCGCAGGGCTCGAGTCACTACCGGAACAGGGGATCAGAACCGGTAGTGCGAGAACGCCTTGTTGGCTTCCGCCATGCGGTGCACTTCCTCGCGCTTCTTCATCGCCGAACCACGGCCTTCGGCCGCCTCCAGCAGCTCGCCGGCCAGGCGCTGGGCCATGGACTTCTCGGCGCGCTTGCGGGCGGCTTCGCGCAGCCAGCGCATGGACAGCGCCATGCGGCGGGACGGACGCACTTCCACCGGCACCTGGTAGTTGGCACCGCCGACGCGGCGGCTCTTCACTTCCACCACCGGCTTGACGTTGGCCACCGCCGCGGAGAACACCTCCAGCGGATCCTTGCCGGACTTGGTGCTGATCTGCGCGAACGCGCCATAGACGATGCGCTCGGCCACCGACTTCTTGCCGGCCTGCATGATCACGTTGATGAACTTGGAAACGTCCTGGGAGCCGAACTTCGGATCGGCCAGGATTTCGCGCTTGGGTACTTCACGGCGACGGGGCATGACAACCTCTGCTTATCTTGTGTTTTGCCGACAATCAGGCTTTCTTCGGACGCTTGGCGCCGTACTTGGAGCGCGACTGCTTCCGGTCCTTGACGCCCTGCAGGTCCAGCGAGCCGCGCACGATGTGGTAGCGCACGCCCGGCAAGTCCTTCACCCGGCCGCCGCGGATCAGCACCACCGAGTGCTCCTGCAGGTTGTGGCCTTCGCCGCCGATGTAGGAGATGACCTCGAAGCCGTTGGTCAGGCGAACCTTGGCCACCTTACGCAGCGCGGAGTTCGGCTTCTTCGGGGTGGTGGTGTACACGCGGGTGCACACGCCGCGCCGCTGCGGGCACGCTTCCAGGGCCGGCACCTTGCTCTTGGTGACGGCGATTTGCCGCGGCTTGCGGACAAGCTGATTGATTGTTGGCATAGCTTGAGAATTTCCCAAAAAACCGAGGCAGCCAACAGGGGCCGCCTCGGGCGGATTATTCCGGCTCTGGGCTGACTACGATTGGTCAGTCCACAAAAAGAGGCCGGAGTTTAGTTCAAGACCTCGTTTTCCGTCAACTGGCTTCCACGTCCTGGTTTTCCGCCGCGGCTTCCTCGGCCGGCGCCCAGGCATGTTCCGCCCCAAGATCCTCGCCGTCGCCCTGTGCCCGGCGGTTGCGGTGGTAGGCCAGGCCGGTGCCCGCCGGGATCAGACGGCCGACGATGACGTTCTCCTTGAGGCCGCGCAGTTCGTCGCGCTTGCCCATGATCGCCGCCTCGGTCAGCACGCGGGTGGTTTCCTGGAAGGACGCCGCGGAGATGAAGGAGTCGGTGGACAGCGAAGCCTTGGTGATGCCCAGCAGCACGTTCTCGTACTGGGCCGGCAGCTTGCCCTCGGCTTCCATGCGGTCGTTTTCGTCCAGCACCTCGGAGCGTTCCACCTGCTCCTCGCGGATGAACTTGGTGTCGCCCGGATCGGTGATGACCACGCGGCGCAGCATCTGGCGCACGATCACCTCGATGTGCTTGTCGTTGATCTTCACGCCCTGCAGGCGATAGACGTCCTGCACTTCGTCGATGATGTAGTGGGCCAGCGCCTCGATGCCCTGCAGGCGCAGGATGTCGTGCGGGTCCGCCGGACCGTCCACGATGGGCTCGCCCTTGTTCACCACCTGGCCGTCGTGCACCATCAGGTGCTTGTCCTTGGGGATCAGGAACTCGTGCACGGTGCCCTCGGGCTCGGTGATCACCAGGCGCTGCTTGCCCTTGGTGTCCTTGCCGAAGGAAACCGTGCCGGTGTATTCGGCCAACAGGCCGGCATCCTTGGGCGAGCGGGCTTCGAACAGTTCCGCCACGCGCGGCAGACCGCCGGTGATGTCGCGGGTCTTCGCCGATTCCTGCGGGATGCGCGCGAGCACGTCGCCCACGCCCACCTGCTGGCCGTCCTTCACGGTGATCAGCGAACCGACCTGGAAGGTGATGGCCACCGCGTGGTCGGTGCCGGCGATCTTCATTTCCTCGCCGGTTTCGTCCAGCAGCTTGACCTGCGGGCGCACGCCCTTGGCCGTGGTCGAGCTCGAGCGGCGCTTGGCGTCGATGACCACCAGCGTGGACAGGCCGGTGACCTCGTCGATCTGCTTGGCGACGGTGACGCCTTCCTCCACGTTCTCGAACTTCACCGTACCGGCGTACTCGGTGATGATCGGGCGGGTGTGGGGGTCCCAGGTCGCCAGTTGCGTGCCGGCCTTGATGGCCTGGCCGTCGTCCACCAGCAGCGTGGCGCCGTAGGGCAGCTTGTGGCGCTCGCGCTCGCGGCCCATGTCGTCGGCCACCACCAGCTCGGCCGAACGGGCGATGACGATCTTCTCGCCCTTGACGTTGGCCACGTAGCGCATGTTGCCGGCGAAGCGGATGGTGCCGGTGGACTTGGCCTCGACGCCGCTCGCCGCGGCGGCACGGGAGGCCGCGCCGCCCACGTGGAAGGTCCGCATGGTGAGCTGGGTGCCCGGCTCGCCGATGGACTGGGCGGCGATCACGCCCACCGCCTCGCCGGCGTTCACCTGGGTGCCGCGACCCAGGTCGCGGCCGTAGCACTTGGCGCACAGGCCGTAGCGGGTTTCGCAGGTGAGCGGGGTGCGTACCTTGACTTCGTCGATGCCCAGGCTTTCGATCAGGTCCACCCGGTCCTCGTCCAGCAGGGTGCCGGCCTCGATCACGGTTTCCTGGGTATCCGGGTTCACCACGTCCTCGGCGGCGACGCGGCCGAGGATGCGCTCGCGCAGCGGCTCGACCACTTCGCCGCCCTCGATCAGCGCCTTCATGTTGAAGCCTTCGCGGGTGCCGCAGTCGTCCTCGATGACAACCAGGTCTTGCGTCACGTCCACCAGGCGGCGGGTCAGGTAGCCGGAGTTCGCGGTCTTCAGCGCCGTGTCGGCCAGACCCTTGCGGGCGCCGTGGGTGGAGATGAAGTACTGCAGGACGTTCAGGCCTTCACGGAAGTTGGTCGTGATCGGCGTCTCGATGATGGAGCCGTCCGGCTTCGCCATCAGGCCGCGCATGCCGGCGAGCTGGCGGATCTGGGCGGCGGAGCCGCGCGCGCCGGAGTCGGCCATCATGTAGATGGAGTTGAAGGATTCCTGCTTGGTCTCCTTGCCCGCGCGGTCCACGACCGCCTCGTGGCCGAGCTGCTCCATCATGGCCTTGGCCACCTGGTCGCCGCAGCGGCCCCAGATGTCCACGACCTTGTTGTAGCGTTCGCCGTCGGTCACCAGACCGGAGGTGTATTGCTGGGCGATCTCCTTGACCTCGGCCTCGGCGGCGCGGATCAGCTCGTCCTTGAGCTTGGGCACCAGCATGTCCTTGACCGCGATGGAGATGCCCGCGCGGGTCGCCAGCGCGTAGCCGAACTGCATCAGCTTGTCGGCGAAGATCACCGTGGCGCGCAGCCCGCAGCGGCGGAAGGAGGCGTTGATGAGGCGGGAGATTTCCTTCTTCTTGAGCGGCTTGTCGATGACGCTGAAGGGCAGCCCCGGCGGCAGGATCTCGGACAGGATGGCGCGGCCCGCGGTGGTGTCGTAGCGGGTGATCTTCTCGCGGTGCTCGCCTTCCGGCGTCACCTCGATTTCCTTCAGGCGCACGGTGACGCGCGCGTGCAGGCTGATCTGCTTGGACTCGTAGGCGCGCTTGATCTCGGACACGTCGGCCATCATCATGCCTTCGCCCGGGGCGTTCACCGCCTCGCGGGTGGCGTAGTACAGGCCCAGCACGATGTCCTGGGACGGCACGATGATGGGCTCGCCGTTGGCGGGCGAGAGCACGTTGTTGGAGGCCAGCATCAGGGTGCGGGCTTCCATCTGCGCTTCCAGGGACAGGGGCACGTGGACGGCCATCTGGTCGCCGTCGAAGTCGGCGTTGAAGGCCACGCACACCAGCGGGTGGAGCTGGATGGCCTTGCCTTCGATCAGCACCGGCTCGAAGGCCTGGATGCCGAGGCGGTGCAGCGTGGGCGCGCGGTTCAGCATCACCGGATGCTCGCGGATGACCTCTTCCAGGATGTCCCACACCACCGGCTCCTGGCCCTCGACCATCTTCTTGGCCTGCTTGATGGTGGTCGCGAGACCCATCAGTTCGAGCTTGTTGAAGATGAAGGGCTTGAACAGTTCCAGCGCCATCAGCTTGGGCAGGCCGCACTGGTGCAGCTTGAGCTGCGGGCCCACCACGATGACCGAGCGGCCGGAGTAGTCCACGCGCTTGCCGAGCAGGTTCTGGCGGAAGCGGCCGCCCTTGCCCTTGATCATGTCGGCCAGGGACTTCAGCGGACGCTTGTTGGCGCCGGTCATGGCCTTGCCGCGGCGGCCGTTGTCGAGCAGCGAATCGACGGCTTCCTGCAGCATGCGCTTTTCGTTGCGCACGATGATCTCGGGCGCCTTCAGTTCCAGCAGGCGCTTGAGGCGGTTGTTGCGGTTGATGACGCGGCGGTACAGGTCGTTCAGGTCGGAGGTGGCGAAGCGGCCGCCGTCCAGCGGCACCAGCGGACGCAGGTCCGGCGGCAGCACCGGCAGCACTTCGAGGATCATCCATTCCGGCTTGATGCCGGACTGCTGGAAGGCCTCCAGCACCTTCAGGCGCTTGGAGAATTTCTTGATCTTGGCTTCGGAGCTGGTGGTTTCCAGCTCGCCGCGCAGCTTCTCGATCTCCAGGTTGACGTTGAGCGACCCGAGCAGGGCACGGATGCCCTCGGCGCCCATCACGGCGTCGAAGTCGTCACCGTACTCCTCGACCTTGGCGAGGTAGTCGTCCTCGGTGAGCAGTTGCGCGCGGTTGAGCGGGGTCATGCCCGGCTCGACCACCACGAAGGCTTCGAAGTACAGCACGCGCTCGATGTCGCGCAGGGTCATGTCCAGCACCATGCCGAGGCGGCTGGGCAGGCTCTTGAGGAACCAGATGTGGGCGACCGGGCTGGCCAGTTCGATGTGGCCCATGCGCTCGCGGCGTACCTTGGACAGGGTCACCTCGACGCCGCACTTCTCGCAGATCACGCCGCGGTGCTTGAGGCGCTTGTACTTGCCGCACAGGCACTCGTAGTCCTTCACCGGGCCGAAGATCTTGGCGCAGAAAAGACCGTCGCGCTCCGGCTTGAAGGTGCGGTAGTTGATGGTTTCGGGTTTCTTGACTTCACCGTAGGACCAGGAACGGACCTTGTCCGGGGAGGCCAGGCCGATGGTGATGGCGTCGAACTCTTCCTCGTTCGGCAGGGTTTGCTTGAACAGATCGGCGAGCAAGCTCTTCATCAATATCTCCAGCGAGGAGTGGGGCCGGGCCGGCGGCAGGAAACGCGCAGCGCCTCCTGCCGCCGGCCCGAGGCCGGATTCTTAGTAGCGGTCCAGGTCGATGTCGATCGCCAGGGAGCGGATTTCCTTCACCAGCACGTTGAAGGATTCCGGCATGCCGGCGTCGATCTTGTGCTCGCCCTTGACGATGTTTTCGTACACCTTGGTCCGGCCGGTCACGTCATCCGACTTGACGGTCAGCATTTCCTGCAGCGTGTAGGCCGCGCCGTAGGCTTCCAGCGCCCACACTTCCATTTCGCCGAAGCGCTGGCCGCCGAACTGCGCCTTGCCGCCCAGCGGCTGCTGGGTGACCAGGGAGTACGGGCCGGTGGAACGCGCGTGCATCTTGTCGTCCACCAGGTGGTGCAGCTTCAGCACGTGCTTGTAGCCCACCGTGACCTTGCGCTCGAAGGCTTCGCCGGTGCGGCCGTCGTACAGGGTGACCTGGCCGCCGACCGGCAGGCCGGCCAGTTCCAGCATCTTGGAGATTTCCTCTTCCTTGGCCCCGTCGAACACCGGCGAGGCAAAAGGCACGCCCTTGGACAGGTTGGTCGCCAGTTCCACGACTTCGCCGTCGTTCAGGGAGGAGATCTCTTCCGGCGTACCGGTTTCGTTATAGATCTGGTCGAGCAGTCCGCGCACTTCGGCGACCGCGGCGTTGGCGCGCAGCATGCGGTCGATCTTCTGCCCCAGGCCCTTGGCAGCCCAGCCCAGGTGGGTTTCGAGAATCTGGCCGATGTTCATCCGCGACGGCACGCCGAGCGGGTTGAGCACGATGTCGACGGGGGTGCCGTCTTCCATGTAGGGCATGTCCTCGACCGGCACGATGCGCGACACCACACCCTTGTTGCCGTGGCGGCCGGCCATCTTGTCGCCGGGCTGCAGGCGGCGCTTGACCGCCAGGTACACCTTGACCATCTTCTGCACGCCCGGGGGCAGTTCGTCGCCCTGGGTGAGCTTCTTCTTCTTGATCTCGAAGGCGGTGTCGAAGTCCTTGCGGGTCTTCTCCAGTCCTTCGCGCACGGCTTCGAGCTGGGCCGCGAGGTCCTCGTTGGCCATGCGGATGTCGAACCAGTGATAGGGTTCGAGCTGGTCCAGGTAGGCGTCGGTGACCGCCGTGCCCTTGGCGAGCTTCTTCGGGCCGCCGTTGGCCTTCTGGCCGACGATCTGACGGCGCAGACGGGCGAAGGCGTCGCGTTCGACGATGCGCATCTGGTCGGCCAGGTCGGTCTTGAAGCTGCGCAGCATGTCGTCGATGATCGACTGGGCACGCTTGTCGCGCTCGATGCCCTCGCGGGTGAACACCTGCACGTCGATGACGGTGCCCACCATGCCGGCGGGCACGCGCAGGGACGTGTCCTTCACGTCGGAAGCCTTCTCGCCGAAGATCGCGCGCAGCAGCTTCTCTTCCGGGGTGAGCTGGGTTTCGCCCTTGGGCGTGACCTTGCCCACCAGCACGTCACCGGCTTCCACCTCGGCGCCGATGTACACGATGCCGGACTCGTCCAGGCGGGAGAGCTGCGCTTCGCCCAGGGAGGCGATGTCGCGGGTGATCTCCTCGGGCCCGAGCTTGGTGTCGCGGGCGACCACGGTCAGTTCCTCGATGTGGATCGAGGTGAAGCGGTCTTCGGCGACCACGCGCTCGGAGAGCAGGATGGAGTCTTCGAAGTTGTAGCCGTTCCACGGCATGAAGGCGACCAGCATGTTCTGGCCCAGGGCCAGTTCGCCCAGGTCGGTGGAGGCGCCGTCGGCCACCACGTCGCCCCTGGCGATCACGTCGCCCACCTTCACCACCGGACGCTGGTTGATGTTGGTGTTCTGGTTGGAACGGGAGTACTTGATCAGGTTGTAGATATCCACGCCCACCTGGCCGGCGACGTTCTCGTCGTCGTTCACCCGCACCACGATGCGGCTGGAATCCACGTAGTCCACCATGCCGCCACGCAGGGCCTGCACTGCGGTGCCGGAGTCGACCGCCACGGTGCGCTCGATGCCGGTGCCGACCAGCGGCTTTTCCGGGCGCAGGCAGGGCACGGCCTGGCGCTGCATGTTGGCGCCCATCAGCGCGCGGTTGGCGTCGTCGTGTTCCAGGAAGGGAATCAGCGAGGCCGCGACCGACACGATCTGGCCCGGCGCCACGTCCATGTACTGCACCTGGTCCGCGGTCGCCAGCATGAATTCGCCCTTGTGGCGGCAGGAAACGAGATCGCCGGCGAGCGAGCCGTCCTCGGCGATGTCGGCGTTGGCCTGCGCGATCACGTACTGGCCTTCCTCGATCGCCGACAGGAAGTCGATCTGGTCGCTCACCTTGCCATCGACCACCTTGCGGTACGGCGTCTCCAGGAAGCCGTGGCGGTTGGTGCGGGCATACACCGCGAGCGAGTTGATCAGGCCGATGTTCGGGCCTTCCGGCGTCTCGATCGGGCACACGCGGCCGTAGTGGGTCGGGTGCACGTCGCGCACCTCGAAGCCGGCGCGCTCGCGCGTCAGACCGCCCGGGCCGAGCGCGGAGACGCGGCGCTTGTGGGTGATCTCGGACAGCGGGTTGGTCTGGTCCATGAACTGCGAGAGCTGGCTGGAGCCGAAGAACTCCTTGATCGCGGCCGAGATGGGCTTGGCGTTGATCAGGTCATGGGGCATCAGGTTGTCGGATTCGGCCTGGGACAGGCGCTCCTTGACGGCACGCTCGACGCGCACCAGGCCGGCGCGGAACTGGTTTTCCGCCAGTTCGCCCACCGAGCGCACGCGGCGGTTGCCCAGGTGGTCGATGTCGTCGATCTCACCGCGGCCGTTGCGCAGCTCGACCAGCACGCCGATCACCGCGAGGATGTCGTCGTTGGCGAGCACGCCCTGGCCTTCCTCGCCACGCGCGCCGACCTTCTCGTAGAAACGCTTGAGCCAGCCCGGCGCCTTGTCGTCGATCTTCTCCGGATAGGCGCGGCGGTTGAACTTCATACGGCCGACCGTGGACAGGTCGTAACGCTCCTCGGCGTAGAACAGGCCCTGGAACAGCGCTTCCACCGCGTCCTCGGTGGGCGGCTCGCCCGGACGCATCATGCGGTAGATGGCGACCTTGGCGGCCCACTGGTCGGCGGTCTCGTCGATGCGCAGCGTGGAGGAGATGTAGGCGCCGCGGTCCAGGTCGTTCACGTACAGGGTCTGGATGTCGCTCACGCCGGCTTCGCGCAGCTTGGCCAGCAGCTCCTCGGTGATCTCGTCGTTGGCACGCGCGACCAGCTCGCCGGTCTCGCCGTCCACCACGTCACGCGCCAGGATGCGGCCGAGCAGGAAGTCTTCGGGCACGGCCATCCGGGTGACGCCGGCCTGGTCGAGCTCACGGATGTGCTTGGCGGTGATGCGCTTGTCGCGGGCGACGATCAGCTTGCCGTCCGGCGTGGTGAGGTCGAAGCGCGCCACTTCACCGCGCAGGCGGTCGGGCACCAGGGTGAACTGGATGGTCTCGCCGGACAGGTGGAAGTCGTCGAAGTCATGGAAGGTCGCGAGGATTTCTTCCGGGCTCATGCCGATGGCACGCAGCAGGATGGTCACCGGCATCTTGCGGCGACGGTCCACGCGGAAGTACAGGTAGTCCTTCGGATCAAACTCGAAGTCCAGCCAGGAGCCGCGGTAGGGGATGATGCGCGCGGAGAACAGCAGCTTGCCCGAGGAGTGGGTCTTGCCGCGGTCGTGCTCGAAGAACACGCCCGGCGAACGGTGCAACTGGGAGACGATGACCCGCTCGGTGCCGTTGATGACGAAGGAGCCGGTGGTGGTCATGAGCGGAATCTCGCCCATGTACACTTCCTGCTCCTTCACCTCCTTGATGGTTTCCTTGGGCGCGTCGCGATCCATGATCACCAGGCGCACGCGGGCGCGCAGCGGCGAGGCGAAGGTGAGGCCACGCTGCTGGCACTCCTTCACGTCGAACGCCGGCTCGCCCAGCATGTACTGGACGAATTCGAGGCGTGCGTTGCCACTATGGCTGGCGATCGGGAAGATCGACGTGAACGCGGCCTGCAGGCCCTGATTCACGCGGGCTTCCGGTGGCGTGTCGGCCTGCAGGAAGGCCGCGAACGACTCGATCTGGGTGGCGAGCAGGAAAGGCACTTCCAGCACGGCTTTGCGCTTGGCGAAGCTCTTGCGGATGCGCTTCTTTTCGGTGTAGGAATACGCCATGGATGCTCCGGGTAGAGGTCAGACGTCGGACAAACAAAAGACAGAAGACAGCGCCCCGCTCGGAACGTTCGCCGCCGGCCAACAGGCCGGGACGCTGTATTCTGGCTTCCTGCGAGCAGAAAGCACGAAAGGGCCGGCGCTCATACGAGCACCAGCCCCCAGGAAAGGCCGAGGGATTACTTGATCTCGACCTTGGCGCCGGCGTCTTCCAGTTGCTTCTTCAGCGCGTCGGCGTCGGCCTTGGAGATGCCTTCCTTCACGGCCTTCGGCGCACCGTCGACCACGTCCTTGGCTTCCTTCAGGCCCAGGCCGGTGGCGGCACGCACGACCTTGATGACTTCGACCTTCTTCTCGCCGGCAGCGGCCAGGATCACGTCGAACTCGGTCTTCTCTTCGGCGGCCGGCGCGGCGGCGGCGCCGGCACCCGGCGCGGCCACGGCCAGCGCGGCGGCGGACACGCCGAACTTCTCTTCGAACGCCTTGACCAGCTCGTTCAGTTCGATCACGGTCAGATTGGCGACGGCTTCGATGATGTCTTCTTTGCTGATTGCCATTTCAAATCACTCCAAAATCCAAATTTTTCAGAAAACCGTAGTGCGTGTCGCTCAGGCAGCCGCGCCTTCTTCCTCGCGCTTCTTGGCCAGCGCGGCCAGCACGCCGGCGAAGCCGGAGAGCGGCGCCTGCATGACGCCCAGCAGCTTGGCGAGCAGTTCCTCGCGGCTCGGGATCGACGCGAGCTCCTGCACGGCGCCCTTGTCGAGCACTCGGCCCGCGTAGGAACCGGCCTTCAGCACCAGCTTGTCGTTGCCCTTGGCGAAATCGTTGAGCACCTTGGCGGCGGCAACGGGATCGGCCGAAATGCCGTAGATCAGCGGACCGGCCAGTTGGTCGGCCAGCCCGGCGAACGGGGTATCGGCGATCGCGCGGCGCACCAGGGTATTCTTCAGCACACGCAGGTACACGCCAGATTCGCGGGCCTTGGCACGCAGCACGGTGAGATCGCCCACCGCAATGCCGCGATACTCGGCCACCGCGATGGTCTGGGCGCTGGCTACCTGTGCCGACACCTCTGCCACGACGGCTTTCTTGTCATCGAGATTGAGACCCACGGGTCTTTCCTCCTTTCAAGTCCACACGCGAACCGCCAACGGCGATTCGCACCCACGGCGACCTGGATCAGGAGTGCGGCCAACAAAGGCCAAATCCTGTTCTGGGCTCACCGTCTGCGCAGGCCGCCCGGGAGGCACTTAAGCGCGGGGATCAACCCGCACACCTGCGGTCTTTGACGATCCGCCCCGGCGCGGGTGCACCGGGACGGCCCAAAGTTCTTTGTGCCGCCTATGCTCAGGCGGCGGTAACGCTGGCCGGCTCGACGCGCACGCCGGCACCCATGGTGCTCGACAGCGCGATCTTGCGCAGATACACACCCTTGGAGGCGGCGGGCTTGGCCTTCACCAGCGCGTCCACCAGCGCGTTGAAGTTCTGCTGCAGCGCTTCCTCCGGGAACGAGGCGCGGCCGATGGTGGCGTGCACGATGCCCGCCTTGTCGGTGCGGTACTGGACCTGGCCAGCCTTGGCATTCTTGACCGCGGTGGCCACGTCCATGGTGACGGTGCCGACCTTCGGGTTCGGCATCAGGCCGCGCGGACCGAGGATCTGGCCCAGCTGGCCGACCACGCGCATGGCATCCGGCGTGGCGATGCACACGTCGAAGTCTAGGTTGCCGGCCTTGACCTGCTCGGCGAGGTCGTCGAAGCCGACTACGTCCGCGCCGGCGGCACGGGCGGCCTCGGCCTTGTCGCCCTGGGCGAACACGGCCACGCGCACGCTCTTGCCGGTGCCGGCGGGCAGCACCACGGAACCGCGCACCACCTGGTCGGACTTGCGCGCATCGACGCCGAGATTCACGGACACGTCGATGGATTCGTCGAACTTGGCGGTGGCCAGGCTCTTGACCAGAGTCAGCGCTTCGGTGACGGGATAGGTACGGTTGCGGTCAACCTTGGCACGCAGGGCCTGAACGCGCTTGGAAAGCTTGGCCATGATCAGAGACCCTCCACGGTGATGCCCATGCTGCGCGCGGAGCCGGCGATGGTGCGCACCGCGGCTTCCAGGTCGGCAGCAGTCAGATCCTTCAGCTTGGTCTTGGCGATTTCCTCGGCCTGGGCGCGGGTGATCGAGCCGACCTTGTCGGTATGCGGCTTCGCGGAACCCTTCTGCACCTTCGCCGCCTTCTTGATCAGCACCGAGGCCGGCGGGGTCTTCATGATGAAGGTGAAGCTCTTGTCGGCGTAAGCCGTGATCACCACGGGGATCGGCAGGCCCGGCTCCAGACTCTGGGTCTGGGCGTTGAAGGCCTTGCAGAATTCCATGATGTTCAGGCCGCGCTGGCCGAGCGCGGGGCCGATCGGGGGGCTGGGGTTGGCCTTGCCGGCCGGCACCTGCAGCTTGACGTAGCCGGTGATTTTCTTTGCCATCTAGGCATGCTCCTGTCGTGAGTGCAAACGCGCCGGTCGCGCCGACGCTCCTCGTTGCGCCCGTCGCGGGACGGGCAGATGCAGTGGACGCGCCCGCGCCCGCCGCCTCGCGCTCAGGTCTTCTCGACCTGGGCGAAATCCAGTTCCACCGGGGTGGCGCGACCGAAGATGGTCACCGACACCCGCAGCTTGCTCTTCTCGTAATTCACGTCTTCCACGCTGCCGTGGAAATCGGTGAACGGACCTTCCTTGACGCGCACCACCTCGCCCGTCTCGAACAGCACCTTGGGACGGGGCTTCTCCACCCCTTCCTGCATCTGGTGCATGATCTTGTCGACTTCCTTGTCGGAGATCGGCGTCGGCTTGGTGGCCGTGCCGCCGACGAAGCCGGTGACCTTGGGCGTCGACTTGACCAGGTGCCAGGTCTCGTCGTTCATCTCCATCTCCACCAGCACGTAGCCGGGGAAGAACTTGCGTTCGGAGATGCTCTTCTGGCCGCCCTTCATCTCGACCACTTCCTCGACGGGCACCAGGATCTGGCCGAACAGGTCCTGCATGCCGGCGCGATTGATGCGGTCCACGAGGGCCCGCTGCACGGACTTCTCGAATCCGGAATAGGCGTGTACCACGTACCAGCGCTTCGTCATGATCACTTCCAGCCCAGGACCAGGTCGTACAGCACCCACTCCAGGCTCTTGTCGGTCAGCCACAGAAAGATCGCGATGACGACCACGAAGGCGAACACGATGCCGGTCGTCTGCACCGTTTCCTTACGCGTCGGCCAGACCACTTTCTTGGTCTCGACCACCGCCTCGCGGGCGAAATCGACGAAGCGCCGGCCGGGCTCGGACAGCACGGCCACGCCCACGCCGGCACCCACACCCACCAGCACCGACAGCACGCGCACCACGAGGGGCTGCTCGGCCAGCAGGTAGAAGCCGGCCACGCCGGCTGCAAGCAGGGCGAGAGCCAGCGCGAACTTCAACTTATCGGCCATCGACGTTATCTGTATCCGAAATGTATGGCAGGGGCAGAGGGAATCGAACCCCCAACCTTCGGTTTTGGAGACCGACGCTCTGCCAGTTGAGCTATACCCCTGCAGCAGAGACTACTGAGCGCCCCGCGGGCGGGGCGCTCGTTTTTATCGGGCAATCCGGTCAGGAATTACTCGATGATTTTAGCGACGACGCCGGCGCCGACGGTGCGGCCACCTTCGCGGATCGCGAAGCGCAGGCCTTCTTCCATGGCGATCGGCGCGATCAGCTTGACCGTGATCGACACGTTGTCACCCGGCATCACCATCTCGGTGCCTTCCGGCAGCGCGATGGAGCCGGTCACGTCCGTGGTGCGGAAGTAGAACTGCGGGCGGTAGTTGTTGAAGAACGGGGTGTGACGGCCGCCTTCGTCCTTGCTCAGCACGTACACTTCGCCGGTGAAGTGGGTGTGCGGGGTGATGGAGCCGGGCTTGGCCAGCACTTGGCCGCGTTCGACTTCTTCACGCTTGGTGCCGCGCAGCAGTACGCCGACGTTGTCGCCCGCCTGGCCTTGGTCGAGCAGCTTGCGGAACATTTCGACGCCGGTGCAGGTGGTCTTGACGGTGGGCTTGATGCCGACGATTTCGATTTCTTCGCCGACTTTGACGATGCCGCGTTCGACACGGCCGGTCACCACGGTGCCGCGGCCGGAGATGGAGAACACGTCTTCGATCGGCAGCAGGAAGGGTTTGTCGATGGCCCGTTCCGGGGTGGGGATGTAGCTGTCGAGCGCTTCGGCCAGTCGCAGGATGGCCGGCTCACCGATGTCGGACTGGTCGCCTTCGAGGGCCTTGAGCGCCGAGCCCTTGACGATGGGGATGTCGTCGCCGGGGAATTCGTACTTGGAGAGCAGTTCGCGCACTTCCATTTCGACGAGTTCGAGCAGTTCTTCGTCGTCGACCATGTCGCACTTGTTCAGGAAGACGATGATGTAGGGCACGCCGACCTGACGGGCGAGCAGGATGTGTTCGCGGGTCTGCGGCATGGGGCCGTCCGCGGCCGAACACACCAGGATGGCGCCGTCCATCTGCGCAGCACCCGTGATCATGTTCTTCACGTAGTCGGCGTGGCCCGGGCAGTCCACGTGCGCGTAGTGGCGCGTGGCGGTTTCGTATTCGACGTGCGCGGTGTTGATGGTGATGCCGCGCGCCTTTTCTTCCGGCGCCGCGTCGATCTGGTCGTAGGCCTTCGCCTCCCCACCGAACTTCTTCGACAGGATCGTGGTGATCGCCGCCGTCAGCGTCGTCTTGCCATGGTCAACGTGGCCGATCGTGCCTACGTTTACGTGCGGCTTGGTCCGCTCGAACTTACCCTTCGCCATGTCGAAACCTCTTGAATGTCAGTATCAGGAATCAGGAAACCTTCAACATCCAGGACGGAGAAGAGGGAATGGTGCCCATGACGTGGATTGAACACGTGGCCTCTCCCTTACCAAGGGAGTGCTCTACCACTGAGCTACATGGGCACTGCCAAAACACCTGCTGCTCTCACAACCTGGAGCGGGTGAAGGGAATCGAACCCTCGTCATAAGCTTGGAAGGCTTCTGCTCTACCATTGAGCTACACCCGCGCACAACGTAGACGACCCGCACTCACCACATGCACCAGACTTCTCGTCACACCAGAAAAACCTGGCGCATTTCAGCTACTGGTGGAGGGGGAAGGATTCGAACCTTCGAAGGCTGAGCCGGCAGATTTACAGTCTGCTCCCGTTGACCGCTTGGGTACCCCTCCAAGCGAGAAGCGCCGCACTATAGTGGGTAAGCGCGTGGCTGTCAAACACTTTTGCCCTCATGCGTCCGATCTCCGGCAGGGCATTTCGGCCCCGCCCGGCGCATCCCGCCCGTAGGCTTGCGACACCTTCTTTTTTAGCAGACGAACGGAGCCCCGGCGCAAGGAATGCGTGCGTTCCAGCGAGTTGGGACGATAATGCCGCGTTCGATCCGCCCGTCCCCCGGAGCCCATTCCATGAACGCCCCCAGCCGCCCCGTCCGCCGCCCGCTGCCGCAGCGCCTGATCGACACCCTGGCGGCCGGTTTCGGCACGCGCTTCACCACCGCAGAGGCGGTGCGTGCCCACCACGGCCACGACGAATCGCACTTTCCGGATGCCCTGCCCGACGCGGTCGTGTTCCCCCACGGCACCGAGGAAGTCGCGGCCATCGTCGCCGCCTGCCGCGAGCACGGCGTGCCGGTCATCCCCTACGGCGTCGGCAGTTCGCTGGAGGGCCACATCCTGGCGATTCATGGCGGCGTCAGCGTGGACTTCTCCGAGATGAACAAGGTGCTCGCGGTGCACACCGAGGACATGGACGCCGTGGTCCAGCCCGGCGTCACGCGCAAGCAGCTCAATGCCGAACTGCGCGGCACCGGGCTGTTCTTCCCCCTCGACCCGGGCGCGGACGCCTCCCTCGGCGGCATGGCCGCCACCCGCGCCTCGGGCACCAACGCGGTGCGCTACGGCACGATGCGGGAGAACGTCCTCGGCCTGACCGCGGTGCTGGCGGATGGCCGGGTGATCCGCAGCGGCGGGCGGGCGCGCAAGTCCTCCAGCGGCTACGACCTCACCCGCCTGCTGGTGGGTTCCGAAGGCACGCTGGGGCTGATCACCGAACTCATCGTGCGCCTGCATCCGCTGCCCGAGGCGCTGTCGGCCGCCACCTGCACCTTCCCGGACGTGGATGCCGCGGTGCGCACCGTGATCCAGACCATACAGCTTGGCGTGCCGGTGGCGCGCATCGAGCTGCTGGACGCGCTGACCGTCACCGCCATCAACCGCTACAGCAAGACCACGCTGCGGGAGGCCCCCATGCTGTTCTTCGAGTTCCACGGCTCGCCGGCCGGCGTCGAGGAGCAGGCCGCCACGGTGCAGGACATCGCCCGCGAGCACGGCGGCCTGGACTTCGAATGGGCCACCCGCCCCGAGGAGCGCAGCCGGCTGTGGCAGGCCCGCCACGACACCTACTTCGCCTGCCTCAACCTGAAACCCGGCTGCCGCGGCGTCACCACCGACGTGTGCGTGCCCATCTCGCGCCTGGCGGAGGCGATCGCCGGAACCCGCGAGGACATCGCCGCCAGCGGGCTGGTCGCCCCCATCGTCGGCCACGTGGGCGATGGCAACTTCCACACGGTGATCCTGGTGAACCCCGACGACGAGGCCGAGATCGAACGCGCCGAGGCGCTCAACCGGCGCATCGTCGAGCGCGCCCTGGCGCTGGACGGCACCTGCACCGGCGAGCACGGCATCGGCATCGGCAAGCAGGACTTCCTGCTCGCCGAGCACGGCGCAGCGGCGGTGGACGCCATGCGCCTGATCAAGCGGGCGCTGGACCCGGACAACCTGCTCAACCCCGGCAAGGTCGTGCCCGGGTTCTGACGCCCGCGCAAACACGGGCCGAACGCCCGGGACATTAGGGTATCCAAGGATTGAAGCCGCTGGCCCACCCCGGCTAGGCTGCTCCGGCATCACCACTGCGAACGTGCCCACAAGGCACGCAAGCGGTACGCACAGAACACGAATCTTGTGGAAGGAGACTCCCTATGGCGGAAGCCGATCCGCGCGCCGGCAGCGCGCCCGTTCCCCGTTCCCCCAGCCTGGAAGACAAGTACACCACCGTCTCGGGCCGGGTCTATCTCACCGGCTACCAGGCGCTGGCGCGCCTGCTGATGATCCAGAAGGAGCGCGATGCCGCGGCGGGACTCGACACCGCCGGCTTCGTCTCCGGCTACCGGGGCTCGCCCCTGGGCGGCCTGGACCAGACCCTGTGGAAGGCGAAGCAGCACCTCGCCACCCACGACATCGTGTTCCAGCCGGGCGTGAACGAAGACCTCGCCGCCACCGCGGTGTGGGGTACCCAGCAGGTCAATCTTTCCCCCCAAGCCAAGTACGACGGCGTGTTCGCCATGTGGTACGGCAAGGGGCCAGGCGTGGACCGCAGCGGCGACGTGTTCCGCCACGCCAACGCGGCCGGCACGTCGAAATTCGGCGGCGTGCTGGTCATCGCTGGCGACGACCATGCAGCCAAGTCCTCGACCCTGCCCCACCAGACCGACCACTTCTTCAAGGCGGTGATGATGCCGGTGCTGGCCCCGGCCGGCGTGCAGGAATACATCGACTACGGCGTGCACGGCTATGCCCTGTCGCGCTACTCGGGCTGCTGGGTGGCCTTCAAGGCGCTGGCGGACACGGTGGAGACCTCCGCTTCGGTGGACATCGACCCGCAGCGCGTGCAGGTGGTCATCCCCACCGATTTCGCGCTGCCGCCCGACGGCCTCAACATCCGCTGGCCCGACCCGCCCCTGGTGCAGGAAAAACGCCTGCTGCACTACAAGCTGTATGCGGCGCTTGCCTACGCCCGCGCCAACGGACTCAACCGCATCGTCATCGATTCGCCCGCGCCGCGGCTGGGCATCATCACCTGCGGCAAGAGCTATCTGGACGTGCGCCAGGCCTTCGACGATCTGGGCATCGACGACGAGCTCGCCGCCGAGATCGGCATCCGCCTGTACAAGGTGGGCATGGTGTGGCCGCTGGAATCCGACGGCGTGCGCCACTTCGCCGAGGGGCTGGACGAGATACTGGTGATCGAGGAAAAGCGCCAGTTGCTCGAATACCAATTGAAGGAAGAGCTCTACAACTGGCGCGAAGACGTGCGCCCGCGCGTGGTCGGGAAATTCGACGAAAAGGGCGAATGGGCGCGCATCGCCCACGCCGACGGCACCACCGACCACGGCGACTGGCTGCTCCCGGCGGCCGGTGAGCTGACTCCGGCGATGATCGCCCGCGTCATCGCCGCGCGCATCGGCCGCTTCTTCACCTCGGAGTGCATCGAAGCGCGGCTCGCCTTCCTGGAGGCCAAGGAGAAGGCGCTGGAGACCCGCGTGTTCAAGATCGACCGCGTGCCCACCTTCTGTTCCGGCTGTCCCCACAACACCTCCACCCACGTGCCGGAGGGCAGCCGGGCGCTGGCCGGCATCGGCTGCCACTACATGGTGACCTGGATGCCCGAGCGGCACACCGGCACCTTCACCCAGATGGGCGGCGAAGGCGTGCCCTGGGTGGGCCAGGCGCCCTTCACCCACGAGAAGCACATCTTCGCCAACCTGGGCGACGGCACCTACTTCCACTCCGGCCTGCTGGCGATCCGCCAGGCGGTGGCGGCGAAGGTCAACATCACCTACAAGATCCTCTACAACGACGCGGTGGCCATGACCGGCGGCCAGCCCCACGACGGCGAACTGACCGTGCCGAAGATCGTCGCCCAGTTGCGGGCCGAGGGCGTCAACAACATCGTCGTGGCCACCGACGGCACCCCGCGCGCCTGGGGACCGGCGGACCTGCCCCACGGCGTGCCGGTGCGCCACCGGGACGAGTTGGACCGCGTCCAGCGCGAACTGCGCGAGACCGAGGGCGTCTCCGCGCTGATCTACGACCAGACCTGCGCCGCCGAGAAGCGCCGGCGCAGGAAGCGCGGCACCTTCCCCGACCCGGCGCGGCGCGTGTTCATCAACGAGGCGGTGTGCGAAGGCTGCGGCGACTGCGGCGTGGCCAGCAACTGCATGTCCATCCTGCCGGTGGAGACGGAGTTCGGCCGCAAGCGGCAGATCGACCAGTCCTCGTGCAACAAGGACTACTCCTGCCTCAAGGGCTTCTGCCCCAGCTTCATCACCATCGAGGGCGGCACCCTGCGCAAGGGCAAGGCCCTGGCCGCCGACGAATCACACTTCGCCGACCTGCCCGAACCGGCGCTGCCGGACACCGCGCAGCCGTTCGGCATCATGGTCACCGGCGTGGGCGGCACCGGCGTGGTCACCATCGGCGCGCTGATCGGCATGGGCGCACATCTGGACGGCAAGGGCGTGACCGTGCTGGACATGACCGGGCTGGCCCAGAAGGGCGGCTCCGTGTTCAGCCACATCCGCCTTGCCGACCGGCCCGAGGACCTGCACGCGGTGCGCATCGCCGCCGGCGAGGCCGATGCGGTGATCGGCGGCGACGTGATCGTCTCGGCCAGCGTGGAGGCGCTCGCCAAGATGGCCGCCGGCCATACCCGCGCGGTGATCAATTGCGCCGAGACGCCGACCTCCGAGTTCGCCCTGAACCCGGACTGGCAGTTCCCGCTCGCGCGCATGCAGGCGGCAATCCGCGACGCCGTCAGCGACGCCGGCGCGGACTTCCTCGACGCCCAGCAGCTCGCCACCACGCTGATGGGCGACGCCATCGCCACCAACCTGTTCCTGCTCGGCTACGCCTGGCAGAAGGGCATGGTGCCGGTGTCCCACGGCGCGCTGATGCAGGCCATCGAACTGAACGGCACGGCGGTGGAGATGAACCGCAAGGCCTTCCTGTGGGGCCGGCGCGCGGCGCACGACCTGGACGCGGTGCTGCGCTACGCCCGCCCGGCCGAGGTGGTGCCGATCCGCGCCCGTGGCCTGGACGAGACCCTCCGCGTGCGCGAGGAAGCCCTCGCCGCCTACCAGGACGCGGCCTACGCCGCCCGCTACCGGGCGCTGGTGGACAAGGTGCGCGCCGCCGAAACCCGCGTGGCGGGCGAGCAATCGATCCGGCTCACCGAGGCGGTGGCGCGCAATTACTACAAGCTGCTGGCCTACAAGGACGAGTACGAGGTGGCGCGGCTCTACACCGACCCGGCGTTCTGGGACAAGGTGCACGCCACTTTCGACGGCGACTACGAGGTGCGCTTCCACCTCGCCCCGCCGCTGCTCGCCCGCCCCGACCCCAACACCGGCCGCATCGCCAAGCAGACCTACGGCCCGCGCATGCTGAAGCTGTTCCGCCTGCTCGCACGGCTCAAGGGCCTGCGCGGCACGCGCTGGGACGTGTTCGGCTACAGCGCCGAGCGGCGTGCCGAACGCGCGCTGATCGCGCAGTACGAGCAGGACCTGGCCGAAATGCTGGAATCGCTCTCCTTCCTGCGCCTGCCGCTGGCGGTGGACATCGCCGCGCTGCCGGACGGCATCCGTGGCTTCGGCCACGTCAAGGCGCACAACATGGCGCAGGCGGCCGCCCGGCGCGACCAACTGCTGGCCCGCTGGCGCAGCGCGGAGTCGCCCCCACGGCCTGCGGAGGCGCGCGCCGTGGCCTGATCGGGCTATGATCCGGGCCTTCCCCCACGGAAAGCCCGGACCCGTCCATGCCCCCTGCCCTGAAAGCCCTGCTCACCCAGTGCGGCGGCTGGGCGCTCGCCTGGCTGGCCGCGCGCAGCGGCCTGCTGCCGGCCGGGCTGTGGGTGCTGGTGGCGGCGCAGGCGGTGGGTGCCATGACCGTCGCGGTGGCGCTGCGCAGCGCGCGCTGGTGGCTGCCCATCCATCTGGGCTTCACGCCGCTGGTCGTGCTCGCCCGCGGCCTGGATCTCCATCCGGGCTGGTACCTGGGTGCCTTCCTGGCACTGGTGGCGGTGTACTGGACCAGCTTCCGCACCCAGGTGCCGCTCTACCTCAGCAACCAGCCCACGGTGGCCGAGTTCGCCCGCCTGCTGCCGGCAGGCAGACCATTGCAGGTGCTCGACCTGGGCAGCGGCACCGGCACGCTGCTGCGCCCCCTCGCCCGCCTGCGCCCCGACTGCCGCTTCACCGGCATCGAGGCCGCGCCGGCGCCCCATGTGCTGGCCCGCCTGCTGGCCGGCCGCCAGCCCAACCTCGTGCTGCACCGCGGCGATTTCTTCGCCGAGTCTTGGTCCGCCTACGACGTGGTGTATGCTTTTCTTTCGCCCGTGCCGATGGCCATGGTGTGGCAGAAGGCCTGCCGGGAACTGCGTGCGGACGCCTTGCTGGTCAGCAACAGCTTCCCGGTACCGGGGGTCGAACCGGCCTTCGTGGTGGACGTCGCGGACCGGCGCAGGACGCGGCTGTACGCCTACCGCCCGGTGCAGGCTGCGGGTCAGGCGCGGAATTGAGCCGCATTAGCGCCGTTTATTCGCCTCTAGTCCACCCCCTCCCGTGCCGATAATGACATCGTGCGGCCGGGAGGCTGCGAGTCAGGGAATGGAGTCATGGCTGAGATCATCTGCATCATTGGCAACAAGGGCGGCACCGGAAAGACCACCTTGTCGCACATGCTCTGCCAGGGGCTGGGGCTGCTCGGGCACCGGTCGGCCTGCGTGCTGACCGACACCTCGCGCGAACCGCTCGCCCCGGAAGGGCGGCGCTACATCACTGCCGACGCGCGCACCCGCGACGCGCTCACCAAGGTCGTGGACAAACTGCGCACGCTGGACAACTGGCTGGGCGTGATCGACGGCGGCGGCAACCGCACCGAGATGGACCGCAAGCTGTATGCCCTGTCGGACATCGTGCTGCTGCCCTTCCGCGAATCCCACGAGGACATCCGCACCGTGCTGCGCGACCTGGAGATGTTCCCGCGCGCCTACGCGGTACCCACCCAGTGGCCGGCCAATGCTTGGCAGCGCGACGCCGCCGACCGCAGCGTGGCGCTGCTGATGGGCGCCTACCGCCACCGCATCCTGAAGCCGGTGGGCGCTCTGTCGGCCTCCAAGCTGCTGCTGCAGAAACAGGTGCCCGACCAGTTGCCCACTCCGCTGGCCAACGCCTGCCGCGCGTTCGCGCGCCAGGTGCTGCAGGTGCTGGAAATCGGCGCCGGCGACGGCAGCGAACCGATCGCGGACGACGAGGACGAGACGGTACACATTCCGCCCGCCGAAATGCCGCTGCGCTTGAGCCAGGCCCAGCGCCGCTGAAGCTGCGCGTCCAGTCGTGACGACGCCCCGTCCGCCTGTGGCGCACGGGGCGTTTCCGTTTCCCGCGGCAGCTTACAGCCGCGTGCCGTGGCGCGAGATGACGACCAGCGCCTGGGCGCGGTTGCTGACCTTGAGGGCGCGGAAGATGGCCGACATGTGCACCTTCACGGTGCCTTCCGACAGGCCCAGCAGGTCGGCGATCTCGCGGTTGGTCTTGCCCTGGGAGAGCAGTTCCATGACCCGCGTCTGCGCCGGGGTGAGGCCGAAGCGCTCGTTGACCGGCGCCGCGGCGCGCTTGGCGGCGGCGTGATTGACGTCCGGCAGGTAAACCCCGCCGTCGAGCACGGTGCGCACCGCCTCGCACAGGGTTTCGCCGGAACTGGCCTTGGACACGAAACCCGAGGCCCCGCCCTTGATCGCGCGCCGCACCGAGGACGCATCGTCCATGGCCGACACGACGATGGCCGGCACGTCGGGAAAGCGCTTGGCGAGCACGCCGAGCAGGGAGAAGCCGTTCATGTCCGGCAGCATCAGGTCGACCACGACCAGATCCCAGTCGCCGTCGCCCTCCAGCCTGGCCAGCGCCTCGTCGGCACAGCTCGCTTCCACACAAGTCATGTCCGGCGCCAGCCGGGACAAGGTTTGCGCCAGCGCCTCGCGCACCAGCGCATGGTCTTCCACAATGAGGATCTTCGTCACCATCAGCTCCAAAGTTCCGGTCGGCACGATCGTCCGATGCGTGAAGCATAGCACGCGCCCCGGCTTTCATAACCTCTTCGCACACCCGCCCCGATGCGTCCCGCAGCGGCTCCCTCCCCGACCGGGAACACCCATGCTTGCAAATACAGACAGACCCGTTGACATCCCCTCTATCTAGGGCGCGCAAAGTTGGCGACAATCCCACCTCCGCTTGCACAACGCATAGCGAACGGGGCGGCCTCGCAGGGTCGCCCGCCTGCTCCCGGATCGCAACACCCACGACCCGATGCCCAGTCCGTTTCGACTCCTCACCGCGCTGCTGACCGCACTCGCGCTCCACCCCGCCGGCGCGGCGCATGCGGATGCGCCGGTGCTGCTGGTGCTCGGCGACGTGGGCGAGGCCCACGAGGAGACGGCCGAGGCGATACGGCAGGCCCTGCCGCGCGGCACCGAAGTCGACCAGATCGGCTGGAGCGCGGTCGCCGGCAGCCACCTGCGCGGACGGCGCGTGGTGGTCACCGTGGGCGGGCGCGCCGCCCAGGCGGTGGCGGCCGCGGCCCCGCCCGTCCCGGTGCTCCACACCCTGCTCACGCGGACGAGTTTCGCCCGCCTGCCGGCAGCGAGCCGCACCGGGGCCGAGGTGTCGGCGGTCTTCCTCGATCAGCCGGCGCAGCGGCAGGTGGCGCTGATCCGCCTCGCCCTGCCGGACGCCCGCCGCCTCGCGCTGCTGGCGGGTCCGGCGAGCCGCGAGCTGGTGGACGAACTGGCCGAGGCGGGGCGCACCTTCCGTTTCGAGCCCATCCAGGCCCGCGTCGATACCGAGCAAGACCTGTTCGTCGCGCTGCAACAGGTATTCAGCGAACCCGCCGTGCTGACCGCCACGCCCGATCCGGCGGTCTTCAACAGCTATACGGTGCAGAACGTGCTGCTCACCGCCTACCGCCACCGCTCGCCGGTGATCGGCTTCTCGCCCGCCTATGCGCGCGCCGGCGCGCTGCTGGCGCTGTACTCGACCCCCGCCCAGATCGGCTCCCAGGCCGGCGACGCCGTCGCCGGCGTGCTGCGCGGCGGACGGCTGCCGCTGCCGGCCGCACCGCGGGAATTCGAGATCAGCGTCAACAGCAACGTCGCGCGTTCGCTGGGCATCGAGCTGGACAGCGCCGAGGGACTCACCGCCCGGTTGATGAAACAGGAGCAGGGACGATGAAGATCAACCTGGGCGTACGGGCGCGGGTCGTGCTGGCCGCCCTGCTGCCGGTGCTGGCGCTTGCCGTCGTGCTGACCGTGTTCTACACCAGCTCGCGCCTGGCCGACATGGACGAGGCCCACGCCGCGCGCGGGCGGGCGCTGGCCCGCCAACTCGCCGCGGCGAGCGAGTACGCGGCCTTCGCCGGCAACCGGCAAACCCTGCAGCAACTCGCCAACGCGGTGCTGGCCGAAAGCGACGTGATCGCGGTCAGCATCGTGGACCCGACCGACCGGGTGCTGGCCCGCAGCATCCGCCCCCCGGGACGGCCGACCGACGCCGCCGGCCACGATCTGCTGCGCGTGGTGCAGCCGATCGAGCCGAGCAACGTGATGCTGGACGACGCCTTCGGCCCCGAGTCCGGCGTGGTGGCATCACACCGCTCGCCGCTCGGCACGGTGGTGGTGGAACTCTCGCGTGAGCGCCTCAAGGCGCAGCGCAACGAACTCCTGGAGGCTGCGGCGCTCTCCGTGCTGTTCGTGCTGATCGGCAGCCTGCTGCTCGCCACCTGGCTGTCGCGCGGGGTGAGCGGCCCGATCCGCACCGTGGCGGGCGCCGTGGCGCGCATCGGCCAGGGGCGCCTGAGCGAACGCGTACCCGACATGGGCGGCGGCAGCCTGAAGCTGCTCTCCGACGGGGTCAACGAGATGGCCTTCCGCCTCCAGGAAATGCACGACAACATGGCGCGGCGCATCATGGAGGCCACCGCCGAACTGCGCGCCCGCAAGGACGAAGCCGAGCAGGCCAACCTCGCCAAGTCGCGCTTCCTGGCTGCCGCCAGCCACGACCTGCGCCAGCCCATGCACGCGCTGGGCCTGTTCATCACCGAACTCGCCCAGCTCTCCCACGCTCCCGAGGCGCGCCACCTGGTGCAGAAGATCGCCACCGCGGCCGAGGCGGTGGAGAACCTGCTCGACAGCCTGCTCGACATCTCCAAGCTCGACGCCGGCGTGCTGCATCCGAACGTGTGCGCCTTCCCGCTGCAGCCCATCTTCGACCGCATCGCCGCCGAACAGCGCACCGCCGCCGCCGAAAAGGACCTGCGCCTGCGGGTGCGCCCCACCGCGGCGTGGGCGCTCAGCGATCCGGTGCTGTTCGAGCGCGTGCTGACCAACCTCGCCAGCAACGCCATCCGCTACACCCAGCACGGCAGCGTGATGATCGCCTGCCGGCGGCGCGGCGGGCAGTTGCGCGTGGAAGTGCGCGACTCCGGCATCGGCATCGGCCCGGACGAACAGGAGATCATCTTTCAGGAGTTCGTCCAGCTCGACAATCCGGAACGCGCGCGCGACAAGGGGCTGGGCCTCGGCCTGGCCATCGTGCGGCGCCTGACCGACCTGCTCGGCCATCGCCTGACGCTGCGCTCGGCCCGCGGCGCCGGCTCGGTGTTCGCGCTCGAACTACCCGCCGCGGTGCCCGACCACGAACGCCCCGGCGCCGTCGTCGAACGATCGCCGGGCGACCTGCGCGGATGGCGCATCGCACTGGTGGAGGACGACCCGCTGGCGCGCGCCGGCATGCAGGGCCTGCTCACCACCTGGGGCTGCGACGTGAGCGCGGCCGCCGACCTGGACGAACTGCTGGCCGCGCACGCGCCGGACGACCCGCCGCCCCAACTGCTGATCAGCGACTACCGCCTGCACGGCCCGGCCGACGGCGTCGAGGTCATCGGCCAGTTGCGCGCACACTGGAAAGAGGATATCCCCGCCGTGCTGATCAGCGGCGACACCGGCGCCGACACGCTGAAGGCCGCCCAGGCCAGCGGCATCCCCCTGCTGCACAAGCCGGTGCGCCCCGCCCGCCTGCGGGCACTGCTGCACCGCCTGCACGGCGGGCACTGAGCAGGCGGCATGCGGCCGGCGTGTGCGGCGGCCCGGGCATCGGTTAAGATGAAATCGTCACGCGCAGGGCCGCAGTCCCGCGCATCACGGCCGGCGCGGCGGGATCGCCCGACACGCCCGGCACAAACCAGAGGGAGGACTCGCGATGGCACAGGATCATTCCGCCCAGGACCCGCTCGAATTCGTGCGGGGCATGTGGAACAGCATGGGTTTCTCGCTGCCGGGCATGGTCACGCCCACGCTGGACGTGGACGAACTCGACAAGCGCATCGCCGACTTCAAGGCGGTCGAGGGCTGGCTGAAGATGAACCTCAACATGCTGCAGATGACCATCCAGGGCCTGGAGATGCAGCGCGCCGCGCTCGCCGCGGTCAAGGCCATGAGCCAGCACGCCCAGGAGGCGGCCGCACGGGGCGAGGGCCTGGACGACAACAACCCCTTCGCCAGCGCGGCGATGTGGCCGTGGAATCTGATGACCGGCGCGGCGCAGACCGGGGAGACGAACGACGCGGCGGAAGCCGCCGGCGAGCCCGTGCAGAAACCGCGCAGCACGTCGCGCAAGGCACCCGCAGACAAGAAGTAGCCGGACGCCGCGGCGTCCTCAGCCCAGCAGGTACAGCCAGGCGCTCAGGCTGAAGACCGCGAGCAGCGTGGAGGCGGAGATCAGCCAGGCCACGCCGGGGCCGTCGCCGCCCATGCGCATCGCCAGGATGTAGGCCGAACTGGCCGACGGCAGCGCGGCGAACAGCACCAGCAGATCGAAGGCCATGCCTTCGACGCCCAGCGCCCGCCCCAGGCCCCAACCCACGGCCGGCATCAGCGCAAGCTTCACGGCCAGCAGCCAAGTCGCACCGGCCAGGCTGCCGCCCACCTTGCCCCAGCGCAGGGCCGCCCCCACCGCCAGCAGGCCCAGGGCCACGGCCGCATCGCCCAGGCGCCTGAGCACCGCCTGCAGGGGTTCGGCCAGTTCCAGGCCGGACAGATTGAAGGCCAGGCCGGCGAGGGTGGCCAGCACCAGCGGGTTGCGCGCCAGTTCGCCCAGCAGCCGGCCCTGGCCGTGGCGGGCCAGCATGCCCACCGCGAGGATGTTGGCGAAGGGCACCATGGTCCCGCTCAGGGCGCCCATGGTCGCCACGCCCAGCGCGCCATGCAGCTTGCCGGCGATGGCGATGCCGATGTAGGTGTTGAAGCGATAGGCACACTGCAGCCGCGAGGCGAAGGCGATGGAGGACAGCCCCATCAGCGGCTGCCCCACCCAGCCCAGCACGAAGCCGGAGAACAGCACTCCCAGCCCGGCGAGGAAGAGCGGCAGCATGCGGCCGGCATCCAGCGGCGCGCTGGCCAGCGCGTTGAACAGCAGCGCGGGAAACAGTACGAAGTAGACCAGTTTCTCCAGCCCCGCCCACACGCCGTCGGCATCGAGCAGCCCGCGGCGCAGTACCGCGCCGAGCAGGATCAGGGAAAAGTCGGGAAGCAGCAGGAGCAGGCTTTGCATGTCCGGAAGCCTACCGCATGCGGGCGCGGCGCGCCCTCCGTAGGGCTACGTATCAGATCACGCCGTCCGCGCGCAGGCGGGCGATTTCGGCACCGTCCAGACCCAGGGCGGCGAGGATCTCGTCACTGTGCTCCCCCGCCGCGGGCGCTGCGCCAAAGGGTCCGGCCACATGTTGCGAGAGCTTCACCGGCGGGCCGAACTGGCGCACGCCGTCCACCTCCACCACCATGCCGCGGGCCTGCAGGTGTTCGTTCTGCAGGCTTTCCTCCAGGCGCAGCACCGGCGTCACGCAGCAGTCCACGCCGTCGAAGAGCGCAATCCATTCGGCCTGGCTGCGGCTGCGGAAGATCGCTGCCAGTTCGGCACGCGCCCGGGCGCCATCCTCGCCGGTGGCCAGATGGGCGGGCTTGAGGTCCGGGCGGCCAAGGGTGTCGCACATCAGGTGCCAGAACTTCTCCTCCAGCGCGCCCACGGCCATGTGGCGGCCGTCGGCGGTCTCGTAGACGCCGTAGCAGGGCACTCCACCCGTGAGCAGGTCCTCGCCCCGCGGCTTCACCGTGCCGTGGGCGAGCACCTCGGCCAACGGAAAGATGGCGTGGGCCAGCGCGGCGTCGGTCATGGCCACGTCCACATGGCGCCCCTGCCCGCTCGCCCGCGCATCCACCACCGCGACCAGCAGACCCACCAGGGCGCTCAGGGTACCGCCCAGCAGGTCGCCGATCTGCAGGTTGGAGAGCGCCGGCGGGCCGCCCGCAGCGCCCATCTGGTCGAGCACGCCGGCATAGCCGATGTAGTTCAGGTCGTGCCCGGCGCGCAGGGCATAGGGGCCGTCCTGGCCGTAGCCGGTGATGCCGCAGTAGACGAGACGCGGATTGCGCGCGGCGAGCGTGGCGTAGTCGAGACCCAGCTTGGCCATCACGCCGGGGCGGAAGCCTTCCACCAGCACGTCGGCGGTATCCACCAGGCGCAGGAAGATTTCCCGCCCGGCGGATTGCTTGAGGTCCAGGCGGATGCTGCGCTTGCCCCGGTTGACCACCTGGTAGAAATAGCTGGTGTCGCCGTGCATGGCGCCCATGCTGCGGGCGTAGTCACCGGCGCCCGTGTCTTCCACCTTGACCACGTCGGCGCCGTAGTCGGCCAGGTGCTGGGTGGCGAGCGGGCCGGGCAGGAGCCGCGTGAGGTCCAGCACCCGCAAGCCGGCCAGGGGAGCGGGACGTTCCCTCATTCGTACTTGCGCAGGTCGTCGATGACCTTGCCGTCGTTGGCGAGGCTGCCCGGCGCGCAGAAGGCGACCTCGCCGCGCAGCTTGGTGAGTTCGCGGATGGAGGCGGCGATGGCCCCGGCCAGGGCCTCGTCGCCGGCCGCGCATTCGCAGTGCAGGGTCATGCGGTCGGCCAGGTCGGGGTTCTCCACCACCAGCCGGGCGCGCTGCACCTGGGGATGGCGGCGCACGACTTCGGCCACCTGGCTGGGATGCACGAACATGCCCTTGACCTTGGTGGTCTGGTCGGCGCGGCCCAGCCAGCCCTTGATGCGCAGGTTCGTGCGGCCGCAGGGCGACTCGCCGGGCAGCACGGCGGACAGGTCGCCGGTACCGAAGCGGATCAGCGGGTAGTCCGGGTTGAAGGTGGTGACCACCACCTCGCCCACCTCGCCGGGCGCCACCGGGTCGCCGGTGCCGGGGCGGACGATCTCCACGATGACGTCCTCGCCCACCACCATGCCTTCCAGGGCCGGGGTCTCGTAGGCGATGAGGCCGATGTCGGCGGTGGCGTAGGCCTGGAAGGCGCGGATGCCGCGCTCGGCCAGCGCCTGGCGCTGGCTGGGCGGGAAGGCCTCGCCGGAGACGAAGGCCTTGGTGAAGGACGGCGCCACGCCCAGGTCCGCGGCCTTGTCCAGGATGATGCGCAGGAAGGACGGCGTGCCCACGTAGGCGTCGGGCTTGAGGTCCGCGACGGCCGCGACCTGCTGCTCGGTCTGCCCGACGCCGGCCGGGAACACCGTGCAGCCCAGCGCGTGGGCGGCGGTTTCCATCATCGAGCCGGCCGGGGTGAAGTGGTAGGAGAAGGTATTGTGCACCAGGTCGCCGGCCCGGAAGCCCGCGGCGAACAGCGCCCGCGCCAGGCGATAGTAGTCCGGCCGCGCGCCTTCCGGTTCGTAGAGCGGGCCGGGCGAGGCGAATACGCGGCGGCAGTCCTGCCCCCAGCGCACCGCGGCGAAACCGCCGAAGGGCCGCGCGGCCTTTTGCCGTTCCAGCAGTTCGGACTTGCGCGTCACCGGCAGGCGGGCCAGGGCCTCGCGGGTCGTGACCGCGGCCGGGTCGATGTCGGCCAGCAGCGCCGCGAAGGCCGGCGCATGGGCCTTGGCGTGGGCCAGTTGCGCCGGCAGGCGGGCGAACAGGTCCGCCTCGCGCTCGGCGTGGGGGCGGGTTTCAAGCGTGTCGTAGTGGTCCATGGAGCCTTCCCGTTCGCCCGCCCTCATGAGCGGCGCATTGAATGACGAATGTGCGGTTCAGGAAACCGGGCTTACGACAGCCAGCGCTTGCGCCGGCGGTAGTGCTTGATCTCGCGGAAGCTCTTGCGCCCCTCGCCCGAGAGGCCCAGGTAGAACTCCTTGACGTCCTCGTTGTTGGCGAGGTCCTGCGCTGCGCCTTCCATCACCACGCGGCCGTTCTCCAGGATGTAGCCGAAGTCCGCGTAGCGCAGCGCCACCATGGTGTTCTGCTCGGCCAGCAGGAAGCTCACCCGCTCCTTGCTGTTCAGGTCCTTCACGATCTCGAAGATTTCCTCGACGATCTGCGGCGCCAGGCCCATGGAGGGCTCGTCCAGCAGGATCATTTCCGGCTTGGCCATCAGCGCGCGGCCGATGGCGCACATCTGCTGCTCGCCGCCCGAGGTGTAGCCGGCCTGGGAGCTGCGCCGCGTCTTCAGGCGCGGGAAGTAGTGGTAGACCTTCTCCAGGCTGTCCTTCAGCTCGGCCCGCGAGATGCTGCGCGTGTAAGCGCCGGTGAGCAGGTTTTCCTCGATGGTCAGGTGGCCGAAGCAATGCCGCCCTTCCATGACCTGGATGACGCCGCGCTTGACCAGCTCGTTGGGGGTCATCTGGTCCACCCGCGCGCCCTTGAACTCGATGCTGCCCTTGGTCACGTCGCCGCGCTCGGCGCGCAGCAGGTTGGAAATGGACTTCAGCGTGGTGGACTTGCCGGCGCCGTTGGCGCCCAGCAGCGCGACGATGCCGCCCTGGGGCACTTCGAAGGACACGCCCTTGAGCACCAGGATGACGTGGTCGTAGATGACCTCGATGTTGTTGATGCTGAGGTAGGGGGCCGCGCTGGCCGCGGCGGTGGTGTTGGCCGTGTTCATCTGTATTGTCGCCTCTCGTCTCCGTCCCATTCCCCCGGATCATCCCGGATGGGGTCTGCAGGCGGTACCGCGGGGATGGCCGCGATGCCGCCTGCAGACCCCCCGCGCACGGGGAGCCTGCACCCGCGCGCCGCGAACGGCGCGCGGGGTCTTGCGCGGTCAGCCCTCCTTGGAGCAGTCGCGCGGGGTGATGCCCTTTTCCTTGGCGTAGGCCGCCGCGGATTCCTCGATCATGCCGCGCACCAGTTCGCGGTCGCCGGCAATCCAGTCGGACACCACGTTCCACTTGGCGCCGTCCCACTGCTGGAACTTCACCACACCGGCGCCTTCATGGTCGGAGCAGGTCACGTTCAGTTCGGGCATGAAACCTTCGGCACCCAGCGCCGCCAGGCGCTTGGTGTCGATCTTCAGGTTCTCGAAGCCCCAGCGCACCTGCTCGCCGGACAGGGGCTTACCCTTGCCGAACTTGTCCTGGGCGATGCGGATGGCCTCCACCGCGATGATGCCGTGCACCACGCCGCGGTTGTAGTACACGCTGCCGACGCGCGACTTGTCTTCCATGTTGCCCAGGTTCTTGGCGTAGACGTGCTGCTGGATCTCCTTGACCACCGGATAGTTGGCACCGGCGACGTTGAAGACCGCGGCGGTGTAGCCCTTGGCGGCGTCGCCGGCCGGCACGGTGTCTTCCTCGGCCCCCGCCCACCACACCCCGACGATCTTCTCGCGCGGGAAGCCGGTACGGGCGGCGGTGCGCAGCGCGGTCGGGTTCATCACGCCCCAGCCCCACAGCACCACGTAGTCCGGACGCATCTGGCGGATCTGCAGCCACTGGGACTGCTGCTCGTTGCCCGGGTGGGCGACGGCGATCTTCTCCACGCTGAAGCCGTGCTTGGCGGCCAGCTTGTCCATGATGGCGTGGGATTCCTTGCCGTAGGCGGAATCGTGGTACAGCAGGCCGATCTTCTTGCCCTTGAGCTTGTCGGTACCGCCTTCCTTGCTGCCGATGTAGTTGACGATGGCCGAGGCCTGCGACCAGTAGGTCGTGATCATCGGGAAGACCCACGGGAACACGCGGCCGTCGGCGGCGTCGGTGCGGCCGTAGCCGATGGTGACCATGGGGATGCGGTCCTGGGCGACCTTTTCCAGCACCGAGTAGGTAATGCCGGTGGACAGGGGCTGGAACATCGCGTTGCCGGCGGCACCCTTGGTCTTCAGGCGCTCGTAGCATTCGACGCCGCGGGCGTTGTTGTACTCGGTCTCGCACTCCTCCCAGGTCAGCTTGACGCCGTTGATGCCGCCGTCGCGCTGGTTGATGAGCTGCATGTAGTCGATCCAGCCGCCGTAGATGCCCGAACCGCCGGCGGCGTAGGGGCCGACGCGGTAGCTGGGCAGGCCGATGAACTGCTCCTGGGCGGCGGCGTAGCCGGTGGCGAGCAGGCCGGCAGCCACGGCGCCGGCGACCAGGGTCTTGCGGAAACTGAACTTCATTGGATTGCCTCCTCTCTTGTGTTTAGTGCCCTGCTGTAACGCGTTCATCCGGCCGGTAGCAGGGTCCGGCGTGGAAAGGGAATACGGTGTGGTTCAGTGCGGGAACGGCCACAGGCGCAGCTTCTCCTTGCCGATCTGCCACAGGCGGGCCATGCCGTGGGGCTCGACGATGAGGAAGAAGATGATCAGCGCGCCGAAGATCATCAGTTCCAGGCTGGAACCGAAGCCCGCCGGCAGCGCGGCGCCTACCGCCGAGTGCAGCACCACGTTCAGGAAGATCGGCAGCAGCACGATGAAGGCCGAGCCGAGGAAGGAACCGAGAATCGACCCCACCCCGCCGATGATGATCATGAACAGGATCTTGAACGACAGGTCCAGGTTGAAGCCTTCCGGCTCCACCGTGCCGAGGTAGGTGTAGGCGTACAGCGCGCCGGCCACGCCGCAGTAGAAGGACGACACCGCGAAGGCCTGCAGCTTGGTGCGCATCAGGCGGATGCCGATGACCTCCGCGGCCACGTCCATGTCGCGCACCGCCATCCACTTGCGTCCGGTGGTGGAGCGCACCATGTTCTTCGCGGCCAGCGCCAGCACGGTGACGATGGCCAGCGTGAGCAGGTACTTGGCCTGGGGCGTGACGAAGGCGTAGCCGAAGATGTTCACCGTCTGCGCCGAGATCACGCCCGAGCTGGAGTAGTTGGAGAACCAGGGGAACTTGACCAGCGCCCAGACGATGAAGAACTGCGCCGCCAGGGTCGCCACCGCCAGGTAGAAGCCCTTGATGCGCAGGGACGGCAAGCCGAACAGGATGCCCACGCCGGCCGCGCACAGCCCGCCCAGCAGCATCGCCACCAGGAAGGGGATGCCGTCGATGCGCAGCATGAAGTTGTAGGTGGCGAAGGCCCCCACCGCCATGAAGGCCGCCGAGCCCAGCGAAAGCTGGCCGGCGTAGCCGGTGAGGATGTTCAGCCCCAGCGCGGCCAGGGAGAAGATCAGCACGGGGATCAGGATCGCCTGCAGCCAGTATTCGCTGGCGGCGAAGGGCACCACCAGGAAGACCACGGCCATCAGCGCGAAGAACCCGATGCGGTCCTGGCGGATGGGGAAGATCTGGGCGTCTTCCTGGTAACTGGCCTTGAACTGGCCGGCTTCACGGTAAAGCATGCGTTGTCTCCGAATGCGTTTTAGTTGTGTGGTCGGACTGGCCGTGTGCCGCTATACGCGATCGATGTGCTTCTCGCCGAACAGGCCCTCGGGGCGGACCAGCAGGAACAGCATGGCCAGGATGTACGGGAACCAGGATTCGATGCCGCCGCCGACGAAGGGGCCGATGTACACCTCGGCCAGCTTCTCCGAGGCGCCGATGATGAGCCCGCCCAGGATGGCGCCCGGCACCGAGGTGAAGCCGCCCAGGATCAGCACCGGCAGGGCCTTGAGCGCGGTGAAGGTGAGCGCGAACTGCACCCCGCTGCGCGCGCCCCAGATCAGGCCGGCGACCAGGGCGACGAAACCCGCCACGCCCCACACGATGGCCCAGATGTGCTTGAGGGGGATGCCCACCGACAGCGCCGCCTGGTGGTCGTCCGCCACCGCGCGCAGGGCCCGGCCCACGCGGGTGTACTGGAACATCAGCGCCAGTACGACGAACAGCACCAGCGCGATGCCGGCCGCGGTGATGTCGAACTTGGAGATGATCATGTTGAAGTCGTCGAGGATCCACATGATGGGCTCGTCGCCGATGCCCAGGTCGAGGCCGCGCACGGTGGCGCCCCAGAACCCCTGGGCCAGCCCCTCGACGAAGAAGGTCAGGCCGATGGTGGCCATGAACAGGGTGATCGCGGGCTGGTTCACCAGCGGGCGCAGCACGATCTTCTCGGTGGCGATGCCGAGCACGATCATGGACGCCAGCGCCAGCACGAAGGCGAGCCAGAACACCACGCTGCTGCCGGACTCCAGGCCGAACCAGCGCGGCAGCACCTCGGTGAAGCCGACGAAGGTGAGCGCGGCGAAGAACACCATCGCCCCCTGGGCGAAGTTGAACACCCCGGAAGCCTTGTAGATCAGCACGAAGCCGAGCGCGACCAGCGCATACAGCACGCCCGAGAGCAGGCCGCCGATCAGCACTTCGAAAAAGAACGTCATCGTTGTCTCCTTATCCTTCTTCTGCCCGGTGCGTGCTCAGTGGGCCGTGCCCAGGTAGGCGGCGATCACTTCGGGGTTGCTCTTGACCTCGTCGGGCGTGCCGTCGCCGATCTTCTTGCCGTAGTCGAGCACCACCACCCGGTCGGAGATGTCCATGACCACGCCCATGTCGTGCTCGATGAGCACGATGGTGGTGCCGAACTGGTCGTTCACGTCGAGGATGAAGCGGCACATGTCCTGCTTTTCCTCCACGTTCATGCCGGCCATGGGCTCGTCCAGCAGCAGCAGGCTGGGCTCGGCGGCCAGCGCGCGGGCCAGTTCCACGCGCTTCTGCAGGCCGTAGGGCAGGCGCCCCACCGGGGTCTTGCGGATGCTCTGGATCTCCAGGAAGTCGATGACCTCCTCCACCTTCTTGCGGTGCTCGATCTCCTCGCGCTGGGCCTTGCCCCAGTACAGCACGTGGGACAGCAGGCCGCAGTTCATCTTCATGTGGCGGCCGGTCATGATGTTGTCCAGCACGCTCATGCCCTTGAACAGCGCGATGTTCTGGAAGGTGCGGGCGATGTTCTGGGAGGCGGCCATGTAGGGCTCCATCTCCTTGCGCTCTTCGCCATGGAAGACGATCCTGCCTTCCTGCGGGTGGTACACGCCGTTGATGACGTTGAGCATGGAGCTCTTGCCCGCGCCGTTGGGGCCGATGATGGCGCGGATCTCGTGCTCGCGGACGTTGAAGCTGATGTTGGTGAGCGCCTTCACGCCGCCGAAGGACAGGGAAATGTTCTGCAGGTCGAGGATCACGTCGCCGATGCGGCGTCCTCCCGCGGCGGCGCTCTCGGTCTGCGCCACTTCGTTCATCATCATGGTCGTCTCCTCAGGCGGCCTGGCGCGCGGCGCGGGACGGGAAGGTCTTCGCCTCCTCGATGCGCAGCGTGGCGGTGATCTTGCCTTCGCGGCCGTCTTCGTATTTCACCGGGGTCTCGATGTACTGTTCCTTGCGCCCTTCGTAGAGCGCGTCGATCAGCACCCCGTAGCGCTCGGAGATGAAGTTGCGGCGCACCTTGCGGGTGCGGGTCAGCTCGCCGTCGTCGGCGTCCAGTTCCTTGTGCAGGACCAGGAAGCGGCGGATCTGGCTGGCGCTCATCATCGGGTCGGCGGCCAGTTCCGCATTGACCTTCTCCACCCCTTCGCGGATCAGTTCGTACACCGTCGGCTGCTGCGCGAGATCCGTGTAGCCGGAATAGGCCAGGCCCTTGCGCTCCGCCCAGTTGCCCACGGCTTCCAGGTCGATGTTGATGAAGGCGGTGACGAAGTCGCGGCCGTTGCCGAAGGCCACCGCTTCCTTGATGTGCTGGAAGAACTTGAGCTTGTTCTCGATGTAGTTGGGCGCGAACATCGAACCGTCGGTGAGCTTGCCCACGTCCTTGGCCCGGTCGATGATCTTCAGGTGCCCGTCCTCGTCGAAGAAACCGGCGTCGCCGGTCATGAAGTAGCCTTCGGCGTTGATGGATTCCGCGGTGGCGTCCGGGCGCTTGTAGTAGGCCTTGAGCAGCATCGGCCCCTTGACCAGGATCTCGCCGTTGTCCGCGAGGCGCACTTCCACGTAGGGCGCCGGCTTGCCCACGGAATCCAGCTTGATCTGGCCGTCCGGCTGCAGGCAGACGTAGGCGCAGGTCTCGGTCTGGCCGTAGAGCTGCTTCAGGTTGATGCCGATGGAGCGGTAGAAGCGGAACAGATCCGGGCCGATGGCCGCGCCCGCGGTGTAGGCCACGCGGATGCGGCTCATGCCCAGCACGTTCTTGAGCGGGCCATATACCAGCAGGTTGCCCAGCCAGTACTGCAGGCGGTCGCCGGCGGACACGGGCTTGCCGTCCAGGATCTCGGCGCCGCAGCGGCGGGCCACCTCCATGAAGTGGTGGAAGAGCTTGCGCTTGATCCAGCCCGCATCCTCCATGCGGATCATCACCTGGGTCAGCAGGCCCTCGAAGATGCGCGGCGGCGCGAAGTAGTAGGTGGGGCCGATCTCGCGCAGGTCGGTCATCACCGTCTCGCCGGATTCCGGGCAGTTGATGGTGAAGCCGGCCACCATGGCCTGGGCGAAGGAGAACAGGTGGTCGCCCACCCAGGCCATGGGCAGGTAGGAGAGGATGTCCTCCCGGTCGGTCAGGCGGTCGAACTCCTTCCCGCCCTGGGCCGCGCTGATGAAGGCGCCGTGGGTCTGGCACACGCCCTTGGGCTTGCCGGTGGTGCCGGAGGTGTACAGCATCACCGAGATGTCGTCGGTCGCGCCCTTGGCGATCTCCCCGTCCAGGAAGTCGCCCTGGTTGCGGTCGTGGATGCGCCCCATCTCCTGCAGTTCGTCCAGGCCCATGAGCAGGGTCTGGGTGTAGTGGCGCATGCCGCGGGGATCGTCGTAGACGACGTGTTCCAGGAAGGGCACTTCGGGCAGGATCTCCAGCATCTTGTCCACCTGCTCCTGGTCCTCGACCACGGCGAAGCGGATCTCGGCGTCCTGCAGCACGTAGGCCATTTCCTGCGCCACCGCGTCCTGGTAGAGCATTACCGGGATGCCGCCCAGGCACTGGCAGGCGGCCACGGACCAGTACAGGCGCGGCCGGTTGTCGCCGATCACCGCCAGGCGGTCGCCGCGCTTGAAGCCCAACTGGGCCAGGCCGCAGGCGATGGCGCGCACGTTCTCGGCCACCTCGGCCCAGTTGTAGGTCTGCCAGATGCCGTATTCCTTTTCGCGCATCGCCGGCCGCTCGGGGCGGACGCGGGCGTGGTGCATCAGCAGACGCGGAAAAGTATCCAGCGCGGTTTGCCCGGTAGCGTCGGACATACCCAATCCTCCTTTGGTCGTTTCTTGCCTGTCTCGTCGCCCGGACCGGTTTTCGTTGTGGGTTCCGGGGGTGGCGGCACGCCGTGGGCGCGCCGCGCAGAGTCTTCTGACGGCTGCAGTGTCGCAAGCCATGTTTGCGCAACTGTTTGCGCAATGTATCGAATTGTGAAGACTTCGTTCTTCGACGAAAGAGATAGGCCGTGCCGGCCGGCACGGCCTGTGGGAAGCCTTCCTTCAGCGCCTGCGGCCGGCGTGCACAGCGTCGTCGATGATGAGCATTTCCGCCTGCGCCGCGGTCACCGGACGCGAGTACAGGTAGCCCTGGGCGTACTCCACGCCCAGCTCCCGCAGCAGCGCCTCCTGCTCGGGCAGTTCCACCCCTTCGCACACCACCGAGCGGCCCAGGGTGTGGGCCAGGTTGACGATGGTCTCGACGAAGCTGCGGTCCTCCACGCGTTCGTGCATGTGCATGACGAAGGAGCGGTCCACCTTGAGGGCGTCGATGGGCAGGCGGTGCAGGTAGGACAGGGACGAATAGCCGGTGCCGAAGTCGTCCAGCATCAGTTGCAGGCGGGTGCGCTTGAGGGCTTCCAGCAGTTCGATGGCGCGCTCGGCATCCTCCAGCATCGCGCTCTCGGTGATCTCCAGCTTCAGGTGGCGCGCCGACAGGCCCGTCTCGCGCAGGATGCGGCGGATCTCCGGCAGTATCTCCGGGTGCAGCAACTGGCGCGCGGAGAGATTGACGCTGACGGTGAGCGCCGGGCGGCGCGGGAAGGCGCGCTGCCAGCGGCGCATCTGGGCGCAGGCCTCGCCCAGCATCCAGCGCCCGATGTGCACGATGAGGCCGTTCTCCTCGGCCAAGGGGATGAACTCCGCCGGCGGGATCAGCCCGCGTTCCGGGTGGTTCCAGCGCACCAGCGCCTCGAAGCCCATCAGCCGGCCGTCGGCCACGCGCATGATGGGCTGGTAGTAGGCCTCGAACTGGTCCTTTTCCAGCGCGCGGCGCATGTCCAGTTCCAGGTCCAGGCGGCGCAGGGCCTCCTCGTGCATGCCGCGGTCGAACAGCACGTAACCGCCGCCGCCCTGCCCCTTGGCGCGGCGCATGGCCATGGTGGCGTCGCGCAGCATCACGTCGGGGTCCTCGTACTGCTCGCCGGACAGGGTCACCCCTGAGGACAGGCTGGAGAACACCTCGTGCTCGTGCAACTGGAAGGGCAGCACCAGCTTGTCCAGCAGGCGCTTGATCACCCGCACCGGCGACGTGGCGTCGTGGATGTCCTCCAGCAGGATGCCGAACTCGTCGCCACCCAGGCGCGCCACCATGTCCGTGGGGCGGGTGTTCCGCCGCAGCAGGTTGGCCACCTCGATCAGCAGCAGGTCGCCGATGCGGTTGCCCAGGCTGTGGTTGATGACGCTGAAGCGGTCCACGCCGCAGTGGATCACCGCGAAGCGCAGATCCTGGCGCCGCGCGGCGCGCTGCATGGCGTGGCCGACGCGGTCGAGGAAGAGCCCGCGGTTGGGCAGGCCGGTGAGGCCGTCCACGAAGACCTCGGGCAGCCTGGCTTCGCTCTCGGTGAGATTCACCGCGGTCTCGTGGGCCGAAGCGTAGAACAGCCCCTGGTCCGGATCGTGGCTCACGCTCCAGGCCAGCCCCACGTAGCGCCCGTCGGCCTTGCGGCAGCGGCAGGAGAAGCGCACGGTGGAAAGTTCGTCGCCGATGCGTCCGAGGCAGTCGGCCACCTCCTGGCGATCGTGCTCGTGCAGCAGGTCGGTGAAGCGGCGCCAGCGCAGCTCCTCCTGCCCCAGCCCCAGCACCTCACGCCACGACTCGCTCATCATCTGGATGATCCAGTCGTCGTCGAGAATCATCAGCAGCGTGCCCGGCAGGCGGAAGAACGCGCTTTCGGACGGCAGGAGCTGCGGGGGCTTGCGGTAGATCTGCATCATGCGGGGGGCCTCGGTAGCCGGGAACATTGCCGCGGCCCAGCCCGCCCCGCGCCACGGCGGAGCGGCGCCCGACGGCTCGCCGGCCGGATACTAACCTGCCATCCGCCGCGCCGCCCATCCTGCGGCGCAGCATCCCGCCATCAGCCGCGCAGGCGCAGCTTGAGATAGGCGGCGGTCAGGCGGCGCACGTCGAAGGGCGGCAGGAATTCGGCCCGCAGCGCGCCATCCGGTCCCACCAGGAACAGGGAGCCGCGACGGCCGGCCGCCAGGTCGGCCAGCAGCGGCGCGAGGGCCTCCGGCGCCGCGGTGGCGCCGACGAACCGCGCGTCGAAATCCGCCAGATGGGCCGCCAGCGCCGCCGGCGGATCGCGCTCCGGCGCGGCCGAGACGAACAGCACCTGGACCGCCTTGGCCGTGCCGGCAAGGCGCCGGTTCATCCCCGCCAGCGCGGCCAGCGCCTGGTCGCAGGGCGCGCCGCAGCGCGTCTCGCCCACCAGCACGAAGGTCCACCGCCCGAGCAGACGGGCGTTGGCGAACGGCGCGCCGTGGTGGTCGCGCAGCGCGAACTCGGCCAGCGGCCAGCCGGCCATGCCGCGCTCGATGCGCTGCTCGGGCGGCGGGGCTTCGTCGGCGACGCCCGCCGGAGCGCAGGCGAGCGCCCCCAGCAGCGCCAGCACGCACAAGCCCCGCGGCTTCATCGCGCCGCCTCCGCGCGCAGCGGCACGGGCGCCTGCGCCGGACGCGGGCCGGGCACACCGTCGACCGCCACCCGCCGCTGCGCGCGCAGGGAGCGCGCCACCACCAGCACGCTGGAGCCGGCCATCAGCGCCGCCGCCAGCACCGGCTGCAGCAGGCCGGCGGCGGCCAGGGCGAGGGCCACCGCGTTGTAGCCGAAGGCCCAGGCCAGATTGGCGCGCACCGAGCGGCGCACCGCGCGCGCCAGCGCCAGCGTCCACGGCAGCCAGGCCAGGCCGTCCCGCGGCAGCACCAGGTCCGCGCTCTCCCGCGCCAGGTCGGCCGCGCCCCCCACCGCGACGCCCACGTCGGCCGCGGCCAGCACCGGGCCGTCGTTGAGCCCGTCGCCGACCATCGCCACCGGGCCGGTGCGCGCGCGCCAGGCACGCAGCGCCGCCACCTTGCCGGCCGGCAGCAGCGCCGCCTGCCAGCCCTCCACGCCGAGCGCCCGCGCGGCGCGCGCCACCGCCGCCTCGCCGTCGCCGGACAGCAGCCGGCAGGCGATGCCCTGCCGGCGCAGCGCATCGACCACCTGCGCGGCCCCGGCCAGGGGTTCGTCGGCGAACGCCGCCACGGCGCGCACCCGGCCGTGCCAGCCCAGGTAGACGACGGCGCCGTCCCGCGGCAACGGCGCCCCGGCCAGCGCCGCCGGCAGCTCCCAGCCCAGGCGCGCCATGAAGGCGCGCGAGCCGAGGGCGCAGCGCACGCCGTCCACCACGCCGGACACCCCGGCGCCCGGATGGGCGCGCACGGCCGCCGCGGCCGGCGGACGGCGCACGCGGGCACCGGCGCAGGCCAGCACCGCGCGCGCCAGCGGATGATCGGAAGCGGCACCCAGCGCGGCCGCGCGCCGCAGCAGCGGGCGCAGGGGGCTGCCGTCGGTGCGCAGCAGTTGCACGCGCGCCGCGCCGCCGGTCAGCGTGCCGGTCTTGTCGAAGGCGATGCCGCGCAGCCGCGCCAGGCGCTCCAGCACCGCGCCGCCGCGCACCAGGATGCCCCGCTGCGCCGCCTCGGCGATGCCCAGCACGGTGGCGAGCGGCGCGGCCAGGCCCAGCGCGCACGGACAGGCCACGACCAGCACGGCCAGCCCGGCGAGCAGCGCCGCGTCGGCGCCGGCGCGCGCCCCCCAGTACCAGGCGGTGGCGGCGGCCAGCAGCAGCACCAGCGGGATGAACAGCGCCGCCGCCCGGTCCGCCGCCTCGCCCAGCACGGATTTCTGCGCCAGCGCCTCGCGCACCAGCCGGCCGCTGCGGGCCCACTGGGTGGCGGCGCCGTCCGCGGTGGCGCGCACCACCAGCAGGCCGTGGCCGTTCACGCTGCCGGCGCGCACCGGGGCGCCCGGCCCCTTGGCACAGGGCAGGAACTGCCCGGTAAGCACGGACTCCTCGCAGGCCGAACGGCCCTCCACCACCACGCCGTCCACGCCGATGCGCTCGCCGGGCAGCACGCGCAATAGTTCGCCGATGCGTACCTCGCCGGCCGGGTGCAGGCGCTCAATGCCGTCGGCGCCCAGCACGCGCACCGGCGCACGCCCGGCCGCCAGCATGGGCGCCAGGCTGCGCGCGGCGCGCACGCGGCCCTGGGCCTCCAGGTAGCGCCCCAGCGTGAACAACATCAGCACCATCGCCGCGGTGTCGAAGTACAGCGCCCCGCCGCCGCCCAGCAACTGCCACAGGGAGTAGCCGTAGGCCGCCGCAGCGCCGATCACCACCAGCGCGTCCGCGCCCAGGCGCCGGTCGCGCAGCGCCGCCCAGGCGCCGGCGGCGAAGGGCTGCCCGAGGATGAGCAGCAGCGGCGTGGCGAGCAGCGCGCCCAACCAGCCGATCAGCCGCACCAGCGCCGGCTCGGCGCCGTCCAGCCCGCCGCTGTAGTCGAGCAGGCTGAACAGCATGATGAACATGGCGAGAAAGGCGCCCACCCCGAGGCGCACCAGGAAGGCCGCCGCCTCCGGCTCCTCGCGCTCGCCGTGGTGCAACTGGTGGGCAAGGCAGCAGCCGTAGCAGCAGAAGGCGTGCGCCTCGCCGCCGACCTCGCGGGTCAGTCCCTGGCGGCCCACCGGCAGGTGGCAGTGGCTGCAGGCGGCTGGCGCGTTCATGGCAGGTGGACGTGGTGCAGGGCGCCGGCCAGGGGCAGCAGGCCGCGCGCGCAGGTGACGAGGCCGAGCAGCACGATGAAGGCGCCGGCGATGCGCACCCCGCCGCGGCGCGCGGCCAGGCCCCAGGGCAATCGCACGAAGTCCCGGCTTTCTTCTGCACGTGCGGGGAGCCCCCTCTCCCCGGCCCTCTCCCGCGAGGGGAGAGGGAGAAAACCGGTGCCCGAACGGGCGTTCGGAGGGAGAGGGGGCTCCGCCGCCGGGCAGCATCTCCGCCTATTCATGCGACTGCCTTGGGCCACGCCCGGCAGCACGACGACCGGCACAACCGGCGGATGCAGGCGCAGGCCCAGCCCGCCGGCCAACAGCATCATCGGAAAAGTGCCGAGGCCGAAGGCCGCCATCGTGGACAGCCCGGGCAGCAGGCCGCCCGCGGCGGCGGCCTGGGCGGTGAAGGCATACACCAGCGGACAGGGCAGCAGGCCGTTGGCCACGCCCAGCGCGAGCGGCGCGCCCGCGCCCGGCGCGGCGAGCAGGGTGCGCAGCGCGCCCACCAGGCGGGCGGACAGGGCC